>JARUXA010000059.1 GCA_030433805.1 Sphingomonas sp. PsM26
GCCCAAACGCGGATATGTGCCAAAACGGGAGCCATGTGATTGTGAGATTGTAAGCACTGGCGACGGTTTTACCGTTGCCGTCTACGTAAACGTGATGCCGGCGTAAGGCTTCATACAAGCCATTTGTCGTCGTGGCATTGCTCCATAAACAACGGTTTTATAAGCTAGGTGGTCAAGGAGAAGGGTAAATGCTATGCACATGCCAGTTTTGCTGGTCGTGCTCAATGCGACGATTTCACCGGTCCACTGAACTGCTAACGTTAGATTGAACGGTAGCCAGACAGTCGCCCAATGGATGATAAAGCGATCCGTCGGTTTTTGGTGTTGATACCCCGCCAATTGCGTCAACAGACTGTCTTGGGTAGGAGACAAGGTTAGAAATCGAGTGCGTAGGATGGGGCGTCATACGGATTGTCCCGTGGCATGTGTTGGGAATATTTGGCACGTCTGCTCTGGCGCACATACGCTGTCTGGAGGCCGGCAAAAAATATGAAGTTCATCTTGGGGTGGGCAATGAGGCCGAGCAACGCTTCGTATGGGATGTTCCAAGTGACCCGACAGGCGGTTAATAAGCTTATAGGTAATGTGTCAGCGCGACATGGCTAGGACTGGCAACGGCGGAAGATCAGCCTTCGGCGTCAGTCGTGAGGTAGCTGTCGTTTCAACGAGAAAGTTTGTGCTTTCGATGAAACTACGATCGCTTCCGCATGCTGATCCAGAGTAAGCATCCGAGCACCCTTCCCAGCTTCCCGCCTACGACCATCTATCAAGTAGTTAGCCGCCGCCCCAACGACCAACAACGGGTGGATAGCAGTCGGTCCGCTTTCGAGTGACGATCGTCGTAACCGGACGTTCGTTCAGGCGGAGGGCAAGGGTTCCAATCAGCCGCTTTTTTGGGTGGAAAGCGGCCTTTCAGCTATCGGGCAGCGATCCACGTAAACGGACGTTCGTTCAGGAGGTGGGGCAGGGTGGCGAAGGGCCGGTTCCTGGTGGAAAGCGGCCAGTCCGCTTTCGGTTCGCGACTACAGTAAGCGGACGTTCGTTCACTTTTCGACAAGGAGACAATGTGTCTGCAACGCGCACCGGTTCGTCACCGTCGATGACGTGAAGCGAATATGTCAGGAACTGGAGCCAATCGTGCTCCTCCGAGATGCTTAATGCCAAGGACAGCCCTGAGTGAACGCGATGGCCGCCATCGACGCATTCGAGATCGAAAGCTTGAACCTCGCCTCGATTAACGGGGCGTCTGGTGCCGCTAAAAAGTCCGCCGGCAGATGGTCACTGTGCAGAAAATCTTAACTGCGAGGCTGAAGGCGCTTTCCGGGAGGCGGTCATCAAACCTGACGCCGGGTCCGACGCTCAACGCCGAACCGCGGGGCAAGATTGCCGGTCTTAATACCAAGCTCGACCTAGTATTTATCGATACAGGTCTTCTTGGCAGCAACGCGCGATACCATGTCCGCGATGTGCCTATTCGTATCCCCGCAGTCGCCCGCAATCATGCTCCGCCGGGCACGTCGATCGTTCGCGCAGAGCGAATGTCCCCCGCATTTGTGAAATATCATCTCGATGATGGCAGGGTATTGCATCGGTTCGTTCGGCCTGAGCCGCACGCCGATCCGCATGATCATCCCTGGTCGTTCGAGACCACCATTCTGTCCGGTGGATATATCGAAGAGGTCTTCACCTTCCAGCCGGACGGTGCGTGGCGAAGCGCATTCGTTGAGCGGCACCCACACTCGCGGCACTGGATTGATGCGAGTCACATTCACCGGATCGTGGCATTGCCGCTGGGAGAAAGCTGGACGCTCGTTCGTGCCGGTCCGCACGAGCGCAAGACCATGTTCTGGCGCTTCGGCGACACGGTGCAGCACCGGGCCTGGAACGCCAGACGCTGGAGCCACTATCGGTAAGCGGTCTCCGATAGGGTCGTGCTCGACGGAACCAAACCTTCGTCGAGAATGGTTTTGGCCAGCGGAGCGAACGCGATACGCTCGGTAATGTGTTCCGAACAGGCAAGCAGCCCGTTGGGGCAATAGCGGTCATCGTCCCAGCCGGGATGATCCAGAATCGGGTAGAGGCAGACCCCCTCCACGGGTACGCCGAGCGATCGGGCGATCTTCACCTCGCGCAGGATCATCCGCAACCAGTCAGGGCGAGCGCTCCCCTCGATCCCGGTTTCGGCGATGAAGATCGGGCGGCCATAGCGGGCATAGGCATCCGCGAGAATTGCGTGGAGCGGGCGAGTGAGCGGATGATCGTACGGTAGCGGCGGGCCGCCATGGATCCACTGGTTGTTGTGGTAGAAGTTCACGCCGACGATATCGAGCAATGCGTCGCGGCCCCCGATCTGTGGCCAGGCCTTCCCCGCGATCATGTCCCATGCCTGATATTGCGCAAGGCGGTGGCCTTCGGCGGCGGGAGCGTCATGGGGGCGGCCCGGATCGGTAAGATATGTCGCGCCGCGGCGGCGGCGAAGGCGGCGAACCGCGTGACGAACGCCGGTGTCCAGATGTCGATGTCGTCGGGCCAGCCATAATGCAGCAGATCCCAGATGACCTCGGTTCCGGTCATCTTCGCAGCAGCAAGCTGGCGATCGAGGCTCGACCAGTCGTAGCGACCGGGTTCGCGTTCAATCAGATGCCAGCGCAAGCCGTCGCGGACGGTCAGGATGCCCAGCTTGGCGAGTTCCGCGTAGTCATGCTTGGCAAGCACGTCGTGGTGGCTTGCTGCGACCACGTCGACGCGCTTCCGGTCGTGCGCCCGTCGATGCGTCGAGCATTCGAAGCCGCCTTGCAGGACGCCCAGGTCGCACAGCGTGCCGCCGAGGCCGGGATCGTCCTGCTCCGGAACGAGAACGGTCTCTTACCGCTGGCCAAGTCGGCACGATCGATCGTGGTCATTGGTGGTCATGCCGACGTCGGCGTGCTGTCCGGGGGCGGCTCGTCGCAAGTTCGCTCGGTCGGCGGCGTGCCGATCGAGATCCCGCTCAAGAGTGGCGCGGCGGCGTCGTTTGCGCGGGTTACCTATCATTCGTCATCGCCGCTTCAGGCGATCAGGGCGCTGGCACCGAACGTGCGGGTGGCGTTCGTCGACGGCACCGACGCCGCCGCCGCCGCCGCGGCAGCCCGCGCCGCCGATTTTGCGATCGTCTTTGCAACCCAGTGGCAGACCGAAGCCCAGGATGCGCCATCGCTTTCGCTGCCCGATCATCAGGATGCGGTGACCGACGCGGTCGCAGCTGCCAACCGACGCACCATCGTCGTGCTGGAGACCGGCGGACCGGTTCTGATGCCGTGGGCCATGCGGGTGCCGGCGATCGTCGAAGCCTGGTATCCGGGCCAACGTGGCGGGGGGGCGATCGCGCGCGTGTTGTTCGGGGAGGTCGATGCATCAGGCCGTCTGCCGATCAGCTTTCCGCGGAACATCGAACAGCTTCCGCGCCCCCGCCCGGTCACGTCGCCGACTAGAGCGACGAACAACGAAGCCTCCGCCAACGCCGGTGCCGGAAACGCCGGTCTGTTGCCATCCTATCCGGTCACCTATCAGGAGGGGGCGAACGTCGGGTATCGCTGGTATGCCACACGCAAGGGCTCGCCGTTGTTCCCGTTCGGCTTCGGCCTGAGTTATTCCAGCACCCGGATTGCCAACGCACGGTTTTCGGGCGGGACGAAAGCCAGCGTCACGTTTGCCGTCACCAACCCGACCGTGCGCACGGCCGTCGCCGTACCGCAGCTATACGCGGCATTGCCAGGCGGCGGCGCACCGCGGTTGGTCGGCTGGTCGCGTCAAACGCTGAAGGCCAGCGAGACCAGAACCGTGACGATCACCGCCGATTCACGCGCGCTGGCGCGGTGGGAATCCACTGGCTGGCACGTGAAGGGCGGAACCTATGCGCTCAACCTTGCAACGGACGCGCAAACGACGGTCGCCGCAGGCACGGTCCGTCTGGCTGACCAACGCCTTGCGTCAGCGCGTGCTGCATTTGACACGCCTTGAAACAATTGTGCGCATCACAAACGTCAACGTCACACTCTGATTGACATCGATGTCGGACGAAAGCACGGTGCGATTACGCGGGGTTACACCGCCACTATCATACACCGGCAGGGAGATGCCGGTCAGGGAGGATGAATATGAGGGGATCCATTCCGTCGGCGTTCGCGCGCTCGACATCGCTATTCGCGTTGATGGCGGGGCTGACGATGCCCGCGTTCGCGAATGCGCAGGTAGCACAAAATCCTACGCCGCCAGTTCAGGCCCAACAGGGTACGCCGCAAGCGGACACGTCGCCAGGCGTCCCCCAGGCCGAGACCGGCGCTACCGCGACCAACGCGATGCCCGACCAGCCTCCGAGCGACGATATCGTCGTGACCGGCGTTCGCGCATCACTTGAGCGGTCGATTGCGATCAAGCGCGATTCGTTCGGAGTCGTCGACGCGATCAGTGCCGAGGACATCGGCAAGTTCGCCAACACCAATCTTGCGGAATCCCTCCAGCGTATCACGGGCGTCTCGATCGATCGCCGAAACGGGGAAGGGTCAACCGTCACGGTGCGCGGTTTCGGCGCTCAGTATAACCTTGTGACGCTCAACGGTCGGCAGCTGGCAACGTCGAACATCGTCGCCGTTGGCGGCGATCAAGGCGGCGACGGTGCCGGCGGCTTTGGTCGTTCGTTTGACTTCTCCAACCTCGCGTCGGAGGGCGTAAAGACGCTGGAGGTCTACAAGACCGGACGCGCGGCGATCCCCTCGGGTGGCATTGGCGCAGCGGTAAACGTCGTCAGCCGTCGTCCGATCGACTCTAAGGAATCGGGTCTTTTGGGCTCGCTTGGCGTCAAGGGTAGCTACGACAACAGCTCGTCAGACTGTATCGACTGCGGCTCGCGCGTTACGCCCGAAATGTCGGGTACCGCCAGCTGGAGCGATCCGAACCAGCGCTTTGGCGTCTCGCTCTTCGGGAGCTACCAGAAGCGCAACTTCAGCTTCGCCAGCGTCGCGCCGGACAATTGGAACATCCGCTCGCTGACCGATTTCCTGAATCCCGGCAACGGCTTCGTCAACGCTCAGACGGTCATCAACAATCGTCCGACCAACGGCAATGTCTTGGTCTCCGTGCCGAACGATTCACGCTACCACTTCTCCGAGGCAAGCCGCGAGCGCATCAATGGATCGGGCGTCCTGCAATTCCGCCCGACCGACACGCTTACCCTCACCGCCGACGGCCTCTACGCGCAGTTGCGACAGTCCGAACGTCGCTCGACCCAGTCGAACTGGTTCAATCGACCGTTCGGCGTGGTCACGTTCGACGACGCCAGCAACGGCATCGCAACGACGAGCTTCCTCTCCGAAACGATCAACGGTGTGAAGGACGAGGCGTTCGAGCAAGCGTATCGTGCGCAGAAGAACAAGCTGTACGACTTCGGGGGCAACATCGAATGGAAGCCGACCGATCGCTTTACTTTGGCGATCGACGGTCACATCGGTCAGGCGGACAGTTCTCCCGACAATCCCAATGGTCAGACGTCCACCACCGTCGCTTTCAATGCCCCGGTCGTCGCCGCGCATTCTTTAACGCTTGGTAAGAATGGCTTCCCGCAGCAGACCCTCGTCATCAACGACGGTTCGGTCAGCACGACGCCGACCGGCCAGTCCTTTGTCAAGGGCAACGGCAACGGCGTGATCGATCTCGGCGATCTGTCTAGTGCAGTGCAGCGCCAGTTCGCGTCCAATCAAACGCAGCGTGTCAAAGAGCTGCGCGCTGATGCAGGTTGGGTGGTGAACGATCAGCTCCGCTTCGACACCGGCGTCGATTACCGCACTACGAATACCCGGCAGACGCAGTACAATACGCGTCAGGTCCTGGGCGACTGGGGCAATTCGCTGCCGCCTGACATTGCACGGCTCGCTCCCGGCCAGGTGTTCCAGTTCTGCAACGTGTGCAAATTCGAACACAATGATCCAAATCCAGACGCCAATACTCTGGTCGCGTTCCGCACTCAGGACGCCACCAAGCTCTACAATACGCTGTACGACTATTATCAGGGCGTGACCAACGACGGCGTGAACCACGCCAACAACATCGATGCGAACGACGACAACCGTGTCCGCGAGAATATCTGGTCGGGCTATGTCCAAGGATCGTGGAACGGCAAGCTGTTCGATCACAACGCGCAGTTGGTCGCTGGCGTACGGTACGAGAATACCAAGGTGCGCGCGGTGTCGCTTCAGCCGGTGCCGACCGCGATCGTGTGGACTGCCGATAACGACTTCTTCGTGGCTAACACGTCCGGTCGCCAGACGCTCACTTCGCGTGGCGGTTATAGCAACTGGCTGCCGTCGGTGGATGCCAAGTTCGAGGTCGTTCGCAACCTGTTCGCACGGGCTTCGTACAGCAAGACGATCTCGCGTGCAGGTTATGGCGACTTGTTCGCGTCGACCAACGTTGGCAGTCCGGGCCGTCCAACGGCAATTGGTGGCATAGCGACCGGCACCGCGCATAATACCGATCTTGATCCGCTATCGTCGGACAACATCGATGTCTCGTTCGAATGGTATCCGCGCAAGGACGTCTTCCTGTCGGCTGGCTTCTTCAACAAGCAGGTCCACAACTTCATCGGGCAGACGGTGGTCAACCGTAACCTGTTTGGGCTGCGCGATCCCACCTCGGGGACGGCCGGCACGCGCTCGGGTACCGCGCGTCAGCAGTTGGCGGGCACGTTCAATGCCGACATCACTGACGTGAACCTGTTCACCTACACGGCATTGCTGCAGCAAAATGCGGGCAACGTTGCAGCGACGAACGCCCAGTTCGGGGCCAATTACAATACGCAGAGCCGCGCATTGAGCCAAGGGTTCGTCGATCAGGTCCTGGGCCAGTACGACGTCACCGCCAACGCGCAGGATCCGCTGTTCAATTTCGCGGTGAATACGCCGATCAACAATCAGGACGCGCATATTTACGGCGTCGAACTAGCCGGGCAGTATTTCCTCGGGAACACGGGGTTCGGCGTGGCAGCCAGCTACACGCTGGTCCGCGGGAACATCGGCATCGATATTGCGGCAGACCCGAGCGTCAACACGTTCGCGCTGGTCGGTCTCTCGGATACTGCCAACGCTACGCTGATCTACGATAAGCACGGTATCTCGGCGCGTCTGTCGTACAACTGGCGCGACAAGTTCCTGAGCGGTATCAACCGCGGCGGCGATCGCAACCCGGTGTTCACTGCGCCTTATGGTCAGCTCGACCTGTCGGTGAACTTCGACCTTACGCCGCGTGTGGCGCTTGGTTTCGAAGCAATCAACCTCACCGAAGAGGGGGTGCGGTCTTACGGTCGTGACGAAAGCAACATCTGGTACCTGGCGGAGGGATCCGCAAGATATCTGATCGGTGCCCGGTACCGCTTCTGATCAATCGGCAGAAAGGCCGCTGACCCCGGCGGCCTTTCTGTCTAGGACTTCCTCATGGCGTCTCCGGTATTGCTCAACAATGTCGACCACCGTGACTTGCGTGTCGCGGTGGGACATCACGCGCGCTACGGCGATGCGATCAACCAGACGCGGGTTTTCCCGGCTGAGTTCGAGGAACTGCAACGCGATTATGCGATCCTGGTTCGCAGGGATGAACGGGGTGCATTCTTTGGAACGGTCCTGCTGGGCCTCGATCCTGACGAAAACCTGTTCCTCGCTGGCGAACGGTGGGACGCGCGATATGTGCCGGCGGCGCGGGCGCGTGGCCCCTTTTCGATCGGCGTGGTGGCTGACGGGGAGCCGATGATCCATGTCGATCTGGACGACCCACGGATCGGCCAAGATGGAGAACCGGTGTTTCGTGACCATGGCGGGAACGGGCCGTTGCTCGATCACGTTTCGGCGATGCTGCAACGGATTTATGTCGGTCTGACGACCGAAACAGCAATGTTCGACGCGTTCGCCGCCGCTGGCTTGCTCGAACCGGCCACACTGCAGCTCGATCTAGCAGACGGGCGGCGGTACGACATTCCTGATCGCTTCACTGTCGATGCGGGGCGGCTGGCAGCGCTCGATGGTGACGCTTTGGCACGGCTCCACCGAGGGGACTTCTTGCGTCCGGCGTTTTGGATCGCCTCGTCGCTCGGCAACCTTCGCCATCTGATCGATCGGAAGCTCCGGAAGGAAACTCATGGCTGAACGCTTGCGCGTATCGAGACGGGTGCGCGAGATCCAGGATGCCGATGTCCTTGATCTGGAGGCGTTGCTAGCGATCGACGAGCCGGTGATCCTGCGCGGGCTTGCCGCCGACTGGCCGCTTGTCCAAGCCGGACGCAGGTCCCCTCAAGAGGCCGCCGCTTATTTGTCCCGGTTCGACGCGGGCCGCCCGGTCACCGGCTATGTCGGCGATCCTGCGATCAAGGGGCGCTTTCATTATGATGAGACCGCCACGGCGATGAACTTCACGGCCGAGCGGATCGCGCTGGGCGACTTCCTCGACCGCCTGCTTGACCACCTCGGTGACGATGCGGCGCCGGCCTTTTACGTCGGATCAACCGATCTCGACACCTATCTTCCGGGTTTCCGCGCCGAGAACGATCTGGTGCCGCACGGCCTGGTCTTCGACCGTCATCCGCCGCTCGCCAGTATCTGGATCGGCAACCGCACGATCGCGTCCGCGCACCATGACATGTCTAATAATGCGGCGGTCTGCGCAGTCGGGCGGCGGCGGTTCACGCTGTTCCCGCCGGATCAGGTTGCCAACCTTTACCCAGGTCCGCTGGCACCGACGCCGGGCGGGCAGGTGATCAGCATGGTTGATTTCGCCGAGCCCGACCTCGATGCGCATCCCCGTTTCGCCGAGGCGGTCGCTGCCGGGTCAATAGCCGATCTGGAAGCGGGCGACGTCCTCGTCTACCCGGCGCTGTGGTGGCACCATGTCGAGGCGTTGGACGACTTCAATGTGTTGGTGAATTACTGGTGGAACGCAGCTCCCACGTTCATGGATACGCCAATGGATACAATGCTGCACGCATTCCTTAGTCTGCGCGACAGGCCTGCCCAAGAGAAGCGCGCCTGGCGTGCTATGTTCGACCACTACGTGTTCGGTGACGCGGAGGCAGTCGCAGCGCATTTGCCGGCTTCTGCACACGGCCCGCTCGCGCCGCTCGATGCGGCTGGCGCACGTCAGTTGCGCGCCTATCTGCTAAACCGGCTCAACCGATGACGGGACCCATCGAAGCGCCGCGTACCCGCGTCGTCGTTGCTGGTGGTGGTACCGCCGGGTGGATCGCCGCTGCGGCGATCGTTCGCCAACTCGGGCCGCTGGTCGATGTGACGCTCGTCGAATCAAACGAGATCGGCACTGTCGGCGTCGGCGAGTCCACCATTCCGACCGCGCGCAGTTTCCACGCCTTTCTCGGCATCGACGAAGCCGCGTTTATGCGTGCCACGCAGGCGACTTTCAAGTTGGGGATCGCGTTCGAAAACTGGCGCCGGATCAACGACGGCTACTTTCATCCGTTCGGAAGCGTCGGCAGGTCGGTGGCGATCGCCGACTTTCAGCATTTCTGGCTTGAGGCACGCGAACGAGGGTTCGGTGGTGCGTACGGCGACTATTCGCTCGAGCAGCAGGCAGCCGGCGCCGGCCTTTTCGGTCATGACGAGCGGCATTCGCTCGCCTACGCCTATCACCTCGACGCGACCGCCTACGCGCAGTTCCTGCGGACGTTGGCGGAGCCTTGGGGCGTGCGGCGCGTCGAGGGACGCATCGAGCGGGTCGAGCGCGATGGTCAGAGGGGAGATATCGCAGCACTTGTCCTGGCATCGGGTGAGCGGATCGACGGCGATCTGTTCATCGACTGCACTGGCTTCCGCGCACTTCTGACCGAAGCCACGCTTGAGACCGGGTATGAAGACTGGTCGGAATGGCTAACAACTGACCGGGCACTTGCCGTACAGACGGAGACAGTTGCCC
>JARUXA010000005.1 GCA_030433805.1 Sphingomonas sp. PsM26
CGCTTCCGGTCGTGCGCCCGTCGATGCGTCGAGCATTCGAAGCCGCCTTGCAGGAAACTCCGGAAGAGTCCTGCCGCACGGGGAAGGCGCGTACGGTCCCCCAGGAGCTCGGCGAACAGCGCTTCCCACCGCGGGACGACGACGCCGACCGCATATTCCGCATCCACCTTCGTGCGCAGCGCGCGGCCGAGGCGGGACCTGAGCGACCGATCGTCGATCAACCGCTCGATCGCCGCGGCAACCGCCGACGGATCCTCGTGCGGAACGAACAGGCCGCTGACCTGATCGACGATCTGCTGCTCGGACCCGTTGTCGCGCGTCGCTACCACGGGCAGGCCGGCTGCACCGGCTTCGGCGATGACGTGCGGCATCCCTTCGCCGCGCGACAGCCATACGAAGACGTCGAGTGCCACAAGCAGGTCGGGCACGTCGTCCCGATCGCCGATGAAACTGAGCGCTCCATCCAGTCCGAGAGACGTCGCACGGCTGCGCAACGCGACTGCATAATCGGGGAGGAACGCGTCCGGCCCGCCGATTATGACGAAGCGTGCGGCAGGATGTCGCCGGTGCACCAGCGCCGCGGCGTCGATAAAGTCCTCGACTCGCTTCTTGGGATCGAGTCGACCGAGCCATCCGATCAACGGGACGTCGTCCGCAATCCCAAGTGTCGCACGAACGGGCATTCGGCAAGCCGGATCGAAAGCGCGGGTGTCAACCATCGACGGGATCTCGAGCGCATGATGTTCGCGGCCCGGCATATGGCTGGCAGCGGCGTTGCGGATCGATGCACAAACACCGACGTAGCGGCTGGTAAAATGCTTCGGGCCGGCAAGTGCTTCGGATACGAGGCCGCCATGTTCAATCAGCGGCGGGCGGAGATGGATTCGTTCGAGCGCAGGATAGATATCCGCAACGTTCTGGCAGGAGACGACAATGTCGTAGCCGGGAATCTTGCTGGCGAGATACGCCACGGTCTCGTCGAAGCCGAGCGCGTACGGCGTTCGGTCGACGGGAACGCCGATCGCTTCCAGTTGCGCGTGCGTCTGCTCGGGCATCCCATGCTTGCGGAAGCAGGCGACGACTTCGATCCGGTAGCGCGCGGGATCGAGCGCCTGGGCGAGCAGCCGCACCTCCGTCTCTTCGCCGCCGACGACGAGCCAGGCAAAGACGAACAGGATGCGGATCGGGCGAGCGTCGGAAATCGGTAGAGGTTTCAATCGCCGACCTTGAACACAATCTGGAGGAATTCGGGACGTTCGCCGACCAGCCGTGCGATGAACGCGGGCGCATCGTCGTAAGGCACCACGTGCGTGATCAACTGCGCCCGGATCTCGGGACCGCGCGCGAGCAAGAGCTTGACCGTCTCGTTTGCGAGCCTGCGGCGGTCCCACTGGAACCCCAGGCCGCGGGGAACGCGGTTGATCTGAGCGCACCGCAGGTTGAGCCCGTTGTGATGGAACTCCTCACCGAGCCGCAACCGGTCCGCCCCACCCTGGTAGAACGCGAGGTCGATCACCGTGCCCTGCGGCCGCAACGCCTGCATCGCGGCGTGAAGGCTCGCGGCATCGGCACGGGTCTGGAAAACGACGTCGGCACCACGATCGTCGCCACCGTGGAGCCAGCGGGCCTTGGCATGCGCCCAGGCCTGATCCTCGGTCATCGCTGTGATGCCGAGGCATTCGGCGCGAAGGCGGCGGAAGGGGGAGGGGTCGGCGATCACGACCTCGCTGGCACCGCTGCCTTGTGCGAACAGCGCGGTCAGCATGCCCACGATCCCGGCGCCGATCACCAGCACCGGACGGCCGCGGATGCCGTCGCCGAGGTTGACGACATTGGGGCCGAGCAGTTCGGCGTCCGCGTGCAATATGCCGTTGGCGGCGATCGGCCCCATCTGCCCGACGTAGATGCCGAGGATGGGGTCCATCTCGGCGGGGAGTTTCGTCAGCAGGTCGTTGAAAGGGTCCGCGGTGTGGCCGGTCTTGTGCCCGAACACGGTGCCCACGACGTCGCCGTTTGCAAAATCATGGACGCGGCTGTCACTGACGCGCGCGCATTCCATGTAGCCGAGGAACGGCACCGGATAGTGCGCGCTCGGTTCGCCGGGGACGAACACGCCGCGACCCGCATCCCAGCGCGAATGAAGGTACGGGTTGCTGTTCTTGACGAACGTGAGCTCGGTGCCTGCGGAAAAGCCGGTGTACAGCAGATCGAGCCTGACCTGCCCGTCCCCCGGGGGCGCTTCGTCATAGCCGAAGAAATAGGCTTGCCCAGGGCGCTCGACGCCGAGCGAGCGGACGTGGCGCCACTCAGACATGCGCGGCCTCCCGCTCGCGCACGTCGATTGCGCGGCCTTCGCTGGCGGAGCGCTCGATCGCCAGCGCAAGGCGGAGCGTTTCGAGCGCGGCGGGGTAGGGGCAACGAATGCGGTTCTCGCCCCCGCGGACCGCATCAATGAAGTCGCGGTCCTCCAGTACGACGGGATCGCTCTGCGTTCCGCGCACCGGACGCCCGCGACCGATGTCGATCATGACGTCACGGTCGGTGAGTTCGATCGCGAGGCCCTCGCCGAACAGGTGGAGCCCGACGCGGTGGTTCCAATTGAGCAGGCAGGTCGAGGCGAAATTTGCGATCGCACCGCTCGCGAAGGTCAGCATCGCCGTGCTCGTCGTCGCGACATCGAGGTCGGGGAAGGCTGCACGGTCGACGTGGCCCGACTGGCCATAGACGCGGACGACATCGCCGACGAGATAGCGCGCGAGATCAACAAGATGCGTCGTCTGCTCGAGCATCTGGCCGCCCGAGGCGTCCTTGCGCCACCACCAGCGCGGCGGTGGCGTGGAATCGAGCCAATAGCCCGACAGCAGGCGCGCCGGCGTGGCCGCCAGCAGTGCCTTTACCTCGTCGACCGTATCGAGATACCGCCAGTGATAGCCGACTGCGGTGACGAGGCCGAGCCGCTCGACCGACGCAGCGACATCCTCCGCGGTGCCCAGATCGAGCGCGACCGGTTTCTCGACAAAGAACGGAAGGCGGTGGTCGATCGCGAGGCGTTCCGGTTCGCCGTGGGCGAAGGGGGGCACGCAGATGTAGAGCGCATCAAGGTCGACCGAGGCGAGCATCGCGGCGGCGTCGTCGAACGCGCGCGCCCCGAACCGGGCGGCTGCCTCGGTCGCGCGCGCCATGTCGACATCGGCGACCGCGACGATCGCGACGTCGTCGAACTGTTCGAGTACGCCGAAATGCCGGTGTGCGATGCCGCCCGCGCCGATGAACCCGATCCGTGTACGCTCCACACCGTCTCCTTCTTTTGTTTCTGTCTGGTCTTGCACGCCGGCGTAGACCGCGCGTGTCTCGGCGATCATCCGGTCCGCCGAGAACTGCGCCTGCTGGCGTTCGATCGCCGCGGTCCCGATCGTCGCGAGCGTGTCGCGATCGGCAAGCATCGAGACAATCGCGTCGGCAAAGCTGGCCGGGTCGGCAGCGGTCAGGCGGCCGGTGACCCCGTCCTCGATCGCTTCGGCATTGCCCGGCGCAACGGTCGCCACGACGGGAAGACCGGCGGCCATCGCCTCGAGCGCGACCAGCGGCAAGCCCTCGAACGCGGAAGGGAGGACCAACAGGTCCGCCAGCGTCATCAGGTCTGCGACGTCGCTACGGTTGCCAAGCATCCGTACGCTGTCGGCAAGGCCCCTTGCGGATACACTGCGGGCAGTGGGGATCAGCAGGGGACCGTCACCCGCCAACAGCACGATCACGTCGGGGTACACGGCGCGAACTGCCGGAAGCGCGTCGAGCAGCAGCGCATGGCCTTTCTGCTCCGCGAAACGTCCGACCATCAGCATTACGGGGGCATCGCCGACGGCCCATTCGCCGCGCAGCACCGCCCGCGATCGGGAGGGCTGATGCGGCATGACACCGTTGTGGATCGTGTCGATCAGAACCGGGTCCACGCCGGCGGCGCGGTGCGTGTCCCGGACTGCGTCCGAAACACAGATCAGCCGCGCGAGCATGGAAGCAGACTCCCGGTGTTCGTCGCGTTGTGCAGGATCGGTGAGGAGATAGGGAAGGTGTTCTGTCCGGATCACCGGCACGCCGGCCGCCTGCGCCGCGCGAACCGCAGCGTGCCCTTCCCAGCCGATACCGGCATGGACATGGACGATATCGGGCCGTGCCCGGCGAAACCAGTGCGCAAGGCGCGAATCATCGTCGAGCGCCTTGACGCCGAAACCTGCGGCGGCGGCGCGCTCCAGCAGGCCGGAACCAGGTCGGGCCGCAACAATGATCTCGTCCGCAGGCAGCCCTTGGGCAAGCGCCATCATGTGCGCGCCCACACCGGACGGAGTGAGGCTGTCGGTCAGCAGGCAGATGCGGGTCATTCGGCGGCCAGAACTGGAGCGGCAACGTTGGCCGTCTTGGCGGCCAGCCGCCGATACGTAGCGAGCGCCTGACCGACGACCTGGTCCATGTTGTAATATCGGTACGTCGCGAGACGACCGACGAACGTCACCCCGGCTTCGGCATCGGCCAGCGCTTCGTAGCGCTTGAACAATGCCTGGTTCTCCGGGCGGGGGATGGGGTAATAGGGGTCGCCTTCCGCGCTCGGGAATTCGTAGCTGATGCTGGTCTTCGCGTGGAATTGCCCGGTCAGGTGTTTGTATTCCGTGATCCGCGTCTGCGGCACTGCCTCGTCGGGGTAATTGACGACGGCGACCGGCTGGAACTGCGCCACGTCGTGCGTTTCATGGCGGAACTGCAGGCTGCGATACGGCAGCTTGCCAAAACGGAAGTCGAAATACTCGTCGATCGGCCCGGTGAAGACGATATGCCCGACGTCCACGCGCTCGATCACGTCGCGATACTCGACGCCCAGATCGAGCGTGATCCCGGGATGATCGAGCATCGCCTCGAACATCCGGGTGTAGCCGTTGGCGGGCATCGCCTGGAAGGTGTCCGTGAAATAGCGGTCGTCGGTCGAGGTGCGCGTCGGCACGCGCGCGGTGACGGTGCGGTCGAGCTCCGACGGATCGAGACCCCATTGCTTGCGCGTATAGCCCTGGAAGAACGTCTCGTAGAGATCGCGCCCGACCGCAGCGACGACGACGTCCTCGGAGGTGCGGATGGCGTCGACCGACTCCGCGCGGCTGGCGAGGAACGCGGCGGCTTCAGCGTCGTCTTCGAGCGACAGGCCGTACAGCGCGTTGAGCGTCGTGCGGTTGATCGGCATCGGCACGAGCTTGTCGTCGACGCTTGCCAGCACGCGGTGTTCGTACGGGCGCCACGCGGTAAAGCGCGAGAGATAATCGAACACGTCGGCGGAATTGGTGTGGAAGATGTGCGGTCCGTAGCGGTGGATCAGCACGCCGGCCTCGTCGTGCTCGTCGAACGCGTTGCCGCCGATATGCGGGCGGCGATCGACCACGAGGACGCGCTGGCCACTGTCCGCGGCAAGCCGCTCTGCGAGGACTGCACCGGCAAAACCGGCACCGACGACCAATGTGTCGTAGCGTTCGCGTTTTACGCTGGGTTGGTACGATCGTTTGGCACGCAGGACGCGGTCGATTTCGTTTGCCATTGCGGTTTGAGTCCGGTCCCAGGATTGCGTTGCGAGCAGGCGATCGGCTTCGTCGCGCCACGCGCCTTCAGGCGGGAGAACCAAAGCGTCGGTACACGCCCTTACGAACGCCGGGGCGTCAGCCGCGATCGCCACGGCTGCGACGTCGCCGTAATGGCGGATCACGTCGGCAATCGGGGTGGAGACGACGGGAAGTCCGCCGGCAAGATATTCTGGTGTCTTGGTGGGGCTGATGAACCGCGTCGCGGCGTTGATTGCGAACGGCATCAGCGCGACGTTCCACCCCGACAGATATGCGGGAAGCTCGCCATAATGGCGCGAACCCAGCCAGTGGATGTTCGGACGGCGCGGCAGATGCGCCGGATCGATCTTCACGACCGGGCCAATCATCACGAACGACCAGTCGGGGCGGGCGTCGGCGACCGCGTCGATCAGCGCCAAGTCGATGCGTTCGTCGATCACGCCGAAGAAACCGAGCTTCGGGCCACCAATGCCTCGCTGGTCTTCGGGTTCGAAAGCGCCCGTACGGGCTTGCGCAAAATGCGCGACATCGACTGCCGAGGGGAATGCGTGGACGTCGCGGTGCCGTTCGCGCTTGGCCTCGTACAGACTGTAACCACCGGTAAAGACGAGATCAGCCAGAGCAAGCAACCGCGCTTCGCGCTCCAGCAGGGCAGGGTCCGCAAAGCGGAACGCGGACAGTTCGTCCATGCAGTCATAGACGACCGCCGCAGCGTCGAGATGCTCGGCGAACGGCACCATCATCGGCGTGTAGAACCAGAGCAGCGGCTTCGCGCGAACGCTCATCGCGACGAACATGTCGAGCAACTCGCGCAACCCTGCCTCGACCTGGTCTGGGTTCCACCAGTGCGGCAAGCGCGGACGAAGCGTGACGATGCGGTCCGCCGGGAATGGATGATGTTCAAGATACGGCAGAGGGTGATCGCAGGGGATGTGCTCTTCCCAGAAGAACACCGCTTGGTTCTGCGCGAACCGCTTCATCAAATGCTGCGGTCGCTGGGTCACGAAATCCCAGCGAAGATGCGAGAAGCAGATCAGCGGCGGGTCGGAGTCGATTGCGTTCGAAAGGCCGTAATCCTGTCCGCTACCGTGCACGCACTTCTACTCCGTGAACCCGCGGTAATCCGCCTCGTTAACCGAACTTATGCGGTCTCCAACAACCTCGCCATGCAATTGTCATTGCTTTGAATCATGTATCTGCTCAATTATTGAGCCGAGGCGCGCGACGCTGTGCGGCCATGTCCATCGTTCCAACACGGTCTCGCGCGGACTATAGTGTGAAGCGTTCTCCCGCATGTCGAGGATTGCTGCGGCAAACCCGTCCGCCGACGCCGTTCGCCCCGTTTCCGGCAAGATGAACTGCAAACCGCAGCGCAGTTCGGTATTTGCCAATACGGGCAAACCGGCGAGCATATATTCTGTCAGGATTGCCGGTGCGCCGTCATCGACGCCGCAGACCACGCCGAACCTTGCGCGGTTCATCAGCCGATTGACTTCGTCGACAGGCACCCCGGGCGGGCCAACGAACTCGATCGACAGATTTTGCTCTTGCGCCCGTCGGCGGAGCATATCGGCATCTTCGCCATAGCCGAAGACACAGAGCGCCCGCACGTCGCGGGGCAATGTCGCCAGTGCGTCGAACAGGATGTCGTGGCGCTTATAGGATTGTGCCGCCGCGACGTAGATCAGGTCCACATCCTTGTCGGTCCCGAGCGGGCGGAACTGGTCGACCGCGGCGAATTCAGGGCCGACCGGCAGGATCGCGGTCCGCATGCCGGAATGCTCCGCTTCTACCGCGTCGGACTGCCACTGAGCGCCGGTCAGAACGAGATCGAAGCAGGCGCTGACCTCGTGCGGTACGCGCAATGCGGGCGCATCGATCGAATTGTAGATGATGACGCTATGGGCGCAGAGCGCGAGAAGTTCGCGCGAAACACCGAGCCCGAGCACGACGAGGATATGTGGTGCGCCGAAGGCGCGCACAAAGTCTTCCATCTCTGTAGATGCCAAAGGCGGGGTTTCGCTGTCTGGACGGAAAGCGCGCTTTGCCAGTTCCGGGCTCTCACGGCGGAAGGGTGGTTCGCCCGCACCACGGTAATGGTGCCAAATCTCGGCCTGCTCGACGATCCCGGCTGCGATCAGTGCCAACGGCAACCGCTCCAGATACCCGCCAGCGACTTCGACTTCGCGGGTTTTGCCGGTATCACCGATCCAAGGAAAGCTATGGGGGTCGTTCGCATGCGCAGGCGTTGAGGGCATACGCTTGGCGGGGAAGGGGCCGTCAACACCTTCGACGAAGTCGCTGATCACCACAACGGACCGCCGCACCGTCAACTGCGCTGCCATCACCACTCTCCCTGCTTTGAGCCGAGGACGCCACTATCACTGCGGGCCCAACGCAGCGGGCAAGAAAAAGCCCTGTTTGTCGGCGTTTTTGTTGTGCGGCAGCCGCGTTGCCACGCTGTGGACAGCCCCGCCGCCGTTGACCCGCTAACCAGGTTTTCCGATCTTGCCGGCAGATCAGGCTGCAGGACAACTGCGCGCACTATACAGTGCCGCCATCTGAACTATTCCCGGCTTTCCGTGGAACTCGCACGCCGTTCGAGCGGTGTTAGACATTCAATACGGGAGTCGATCATGGACGTAGCGACCACAACTCTGGCCGAGCGCATCGCGCGCGCCTTGGCGGGATCAGACCATAGTGCCAACGCCAACGGAACCGAGCAGTCGGCATCTAATAGCGTCGACGAGACGTGGCGCGGTTATCTTGAACAGGCCAACGCTATTCTTCGCACCATCCGCGAACCGTCCAGTGCAATGTCCGTCGCGGGCGATGTTCGGGTCTGGTCTGCCATGATCGAGCAGGCAATCGCTGAAGGTGATGCGCTTTGACCGCGCTGTTGGACAAGGACGGCGCGACTCTGAAAAGTTTGCAGGGAACGTCCGCGCTGGCTCTCGCACTGAACCGGACGGAACGCAGACGGTTGGCGGCAGAAGCCCGGCGATCGGCGCAGCCTTCTCCGTCCTGTAGCTGCTGTCGATGACGTAACTGCCGCGGGAGGGGGAGGGGCCGCCAAGGAGTAGATTCTTCGACGCCTCGCCTATTTCGGTCTGTTCGCGATGATCCCCCCGGAATCCGGGGGCATGTACTGCTGTTACGGGTTTCCGGGCGACCGGGTGCCAAAGTCGCCCGTTATTCTGGATCGGCGCCACCGGGCGTGGCGACATCGAAATCTTCCCCCGGGTTTCCTCCGGCCGCACCAGCCCCGCTCCCCCGCACGACGCCATCCGCGGACGCATTCCGGCGTTCCTGCTCCGCCCGCCACTCTGCCTGACCGGCGCTGTCATACTCCTGTCCGGAATACCCATCGCCCGTGCCGATCTCGCCCAGTCGTTCATCGATCGATGTAGCAAAGGACGGACGCACGCCGTTGTCGGGACCAATGTCCGTGTCTGTCGACGTCTTCGAAGCGGCAGGAGGATTAGCGCGGTTGGTGGACATTTCGTGCTCCTATGGGTGTAGATTGAACGTTCCATCACGGCACTTGTTCAACAGGAGTGCGGCGCGGAACTCATCTTCCTTGCGGAAGGTTCGCACATCATGCTGAAGCCGCAACATTTGAGGGACGGGTTGTCGTGGGGTTCATCTTGCAAACCGTCGGCGAACCTGCCGGACGACTTCTTCGCGCGCAATGCGCCGACTGTCGCTGCGGCGCTCATCGGTACCTGTCTGCTGGTACATGGTATTGGCGGGATCATCGTTGAGACGGAAGCGTACGACGCGACAGATCCGGCGTCGCACAGCTATCGCGGGCCGACGCCCCGGAACGCACCGATGTTCGGTCCGCCGGGCCGGGCATATGTCTATCGGATCTATGGGCTGCATTGGTGCCTGAACTTCGTATGTTCGGATGGCCCGCCGGGGAGTGCGGTGCTCATTCGCGCAATCCAACCGACGACCGGGATCGAGGAAATGATGGCTCGCCGACAGATGCACAGCCTGCCTTCGCTATGCAGCGGCCCGGGAAAGTTGGCTCAGGCGTTGGCGGTTGATGCAACCTTCAACGGGGCCGACCTGGCAGCGCCGCCGTTTGCACTTTTCGGCGGCACTGCGGTGGTTGCGGTCGCGACCGGCCCCCGTATTGGAATACGGCATGGCAGCGAAACGCCGTGGCGCTTTGGCATGGCGGGTTCCGCATTTCTCAGCCGTCCGATGCCCTAGGCATAGCGGATTGGGCGTGCGCGGTCGGGCACTCGGATTTTCACGATCGAAGATCAACGCGTTAGTCCGAAAGCACTTTTGGGAATGTGCGTGATCCGGCAGGCGAGATCCGCCTCGCCCGACGCTACGATATACTGCTCCTCATGTTCGGCGATGCCGGTCGAGAATACGACGTCCCGCAGATACATCTGGTGCTCGATCGCGCGCGTCAGGTCGACATTCGGCTCGAGGATCGCGACCTCGTCCGTCGCAATGACCTGGGACGGATCATCGCGATCGAGGATCGACCAGTATGTGCGATAGATGCCGACGATCTCCTGCGGTTCGACTGCATGCCATAGCGTCAGCCAACCACGTTCTGTCAGGATCGGTGGTGTGCCTGCACCGATCCGCGCAGTCGCGACGGTTTCGTTGCGTGTGCGGATCCCGGGGTGGCGGTGAGGCTTCCAATGCAGGCCATCGGGCGATGTCGCGAGGTTGATCGATGGTCCCGCGCGCCATTCGCTGCCCGGCGGATAAGCGAAATACAGATCGCCGAGTGGCCGCGTCTGCGCCCAATATTGCCCGTCGATCAGCCCCTCGAACAGCAGCATGTCCTTGTTCTGGTGATCGAGAATGATGTCGGCGAAATCCCAGTCGATCCCGTTGTCGGATGTGTAAAGCGTGGTCGAATGACGTTCGGGGCTGACCGAACAGGTGGTCATCAGGTAACGGCCATCGACCCGGCTGATCCTGGGATCCTCGATGCCGTAGCATTGGAAGCTGTACGCGGGGACGATCGCCTTGTTGTAATGGATGGCTATACGTTGCGTGCCATCGGGCGTCAGTTCGACGGGAAGGAGCCAGGACAGCGAGGTCAGTGCCATGATCTTCCAGCCCCCGCTGCGCAGGGTGAACTTGCGCGGATCTGCGGTATCGGTCCGTTCGACCGGCCACGCATCAAGCACAAACCGACCGGCACCATCCTCGTCTGTCCATCGGATCGAGCGGATTACATTTTCGCGAATGGGGGTACGCAGCGCTTCCGCAACGCGCACCATCATCAACAGATTGCCGTTCGGCAAGCGCGTCAGCCCGGGGTTGAATGCGCCAAGGACGTAGGTTTCCTCCGCCAACTGTCCCGCGAGCGGTGATCGGGTCAGGTCGATGTCATCGGGTACCAGGATCAGCGTATCGACGGGATAGTTCACGCGGCATCCTCTTTCCAACGAACGGTGACGCCCCCGGAGGCGGGGACATGGAAGTCGATCCGATCGACGGATGTGTGGTGCGCGCGGACGCGGTCCCCCGTCGCGGTTTCAACGACAAAACCGGGTAGCTTACGGCGACCTGTCCGGATCAGGCTGACGCTGGCAAGACAGCCGTCGCCGCCGTCGAGCCGGAAGCTGACCGATGTCGCTGCGTTGCGCTCCATCGTCATTACGAAATGGTCGCAGAACATCCGGAACGGTGCGCCGTCGATGTCGTGGCAGGTGCGGCTTGCGAACACCATCGCAGCCCCCGCGCCGTATATCTCCTGCCCGACCTGACCCGCCGGCTGGCCGTCATGGTACATATCCTCGAGCGGGAAGGACCGCTTGCGATCGATGTGGCCATTACGCTGCTCGTCGGCGAGCAATGCCTCGGGCAAGGCATCGGGATAATAAAACCACGCCCGGTATAGCGCGTATTTGCAATATTCGCTGATCAGCATCCGGGCGGCAGGATCGAGGTCGGGCCCGCTATCCTTCAAATAACGTTCGAACGCGGCGAAGCTATCGAAGCATTCGTAGATCGCCATGTACGGGCCGTCGTGCAGGCAAGTGACGCCAAGGAAATTGCTGTATTGCGCGGCGCCCTTGATACGGGATTCCCAGATGGCACAATTGTGGAAGAAAGAAGCGAGGTAGACGTAGCTCTGCCGCAGGTAATAGCCTTCGTTCGTCACGCGCCACAGCCGCATACACGCGGCGGCACCCCAGGCGGTCAGGTTCGCCTGATAATTGAGCTCGAACCGCATACCACGAGCCGCGTCGATCGCGTTGCGCGCCTCATCAAGATATCGTTTGTCGTCCGTCAGCTGGAACGCCTGCAGCATGACATAGGCGTAGAGTCCGCCGACATCGGTCTGGCCCAGTCCATCGTCGTTGCGCGCTTCGACGATTACCGAAAAGTCGGTGACCTTGAACTGGATCGGCCAAGCATAATCGAAATGCTTCGCTGCGCGGATGGCAAAGTCGAGGGAGCCAATGAATAGCCGCCTGGCCCTAGCATCGCCGTCTACCGCAAGATGACCGAGATTGAGCAGCGGGTGATAGAGATACCAGCTGTCGACGGCGGTCTTGTCCTTGTCCTTGCCGACGTTGGGCAGATACCGCCGCATCGTCTTGAGCTTGGTGTCGTGGAATTTCCCAAGCCCGGCCTGAATCTCGTCAGCGAGCGGAACGGGTTTGCCCGCCCAGTCGGCATAATTGCGGATCGCCGACAACAGCGACATCTGCACCATGATGTCAGGATATTCTGTCGCAGTGTAGGGATGGAAATAGCGATGGCCATAATGGCTGATCGTAGCTTCGGGTGCGGTGTCGAGGTCGCGGATCGTCGTTTCCGAGCGCGTGACCCAGTCGCGATATTCGGTCCTGGGCAGATCGAGCAGGCGATAGGCGGCGCCCTGCATCTGCAGGAAGCGCAGCCCTGAATCCTGTTCGTCGCGCGTAGCGGCGTTGTGGAAGACGATGATCGCGTCGGACATCGTCACTTCCTGGTCCGCGGGCAACGGATCGACCGCCGGCGTGCCGGTCTGGGCCGGGGTAGGGGGGAGATAGCCGAGTTCGGGCCACACGCCGCCGACGGCGGTGTCGGGCGTCGTCTTCGTCGCGACGAAATAGTCGTTCATCGCGGTCAGGTTCTGGAAGTACAGCACGCTGCCAAACGCCGGTTCGTCGAGATGGAAGAAGATCAGCCCCGAATTGAGCCCACGTTGCGCCGCCGCGACCTCGCCCACCGCCACGAGCGGGTCATCACCCAGGCCTAGCGGATAAACATCGCGCGGCTGGAAGGCGATCAGCAGGGGGGCCGCGGGCACTAGTTTCGATGTGAAGCGCAGGGTAGGGAGCGTCGTTTCGTGTGTCGCGATCTGGAGCGAATGGTGCCCCTGTGCGGTGTGCATCGTGACCGTCAGGCTGGTGCCGGCGCGGTCGACCCGAGTCTTGATCCCGGTCGCACCGCCGGGTGTATGCGCTGCCCGAAAAGCGACGCCGCCCAGGCCATCGCGTCGGACGATGACCCAGATCGCGTCGCGCCCCGCCATCACGCGCACGTCGCGCCCGGCCAGAACGAGCGTGCCCAACGCCTGCATCTACTGCGCGTCGAGTTCGGCCTTGAGCGTCAGTACCGATGCGCTGACCCCTGGCAATTCTGCGGGGCGCGTCTTGACGTTCATTGGATAGCTTCCCCTTATCCCAATCAGTGGCTGGCGGTTTCGCCGGCCGCGCGGCGTGCGACATATTGCAGCGTGAGGGCGGCGGTGTTGGAGTCGAGCCACGCAGCCATCGCCTGCTCCTCGGTGAGCGAAGTCCGAAGCAACGGCACCGCGCTCGTGAAGCTGCCAGCTTCGGCAAGCGCGATCAGCGAGGTGTAGCTGGCAGCCTCGAAATTCTCGAAGGCGAAATTGGCGAAGCTGTTCTTGAGGATCTCGTCGGGCGCGAAGACATGCGCGATCGCGGCAAGATTTCCCGACACGGTCAGCGCCGCGTCCTTCAACCAGGACTGGCTTTCACCCAACCCATCGAGGATCTCCTCGACGCGGACGATTTGCTGTTCGGTTTCGACCCGGTGCTTGTGCAGCATGTCGGCAACCTCGGCGTAATGCGTCAAATGGTCGAGCTGCCGGTCGATCAGGGCAAGCGCCTGATGTTCGACGCCGTGTACGTTCTTCAACCCGGTGACGAAAACGGAGCGTAGAACGTCGTCAGGATGCGTGGTCATGGATGTCCTCCTCAAGTGATAGAATGGCGGGTAAGGGCGTCGAATTCGGTGAGGTCGTGCGCACAGAAGATGCGCACACGATCGCCGTGATCGCTCGACAGCGCCCGCACGCGACGTTGGTTCGCCATCCGCGCATCGGCATCGACCTGCATCAGCCGCTGATAGCCGCGCAACCCGGGCGGGCAGGTGCGGTGTTCGCCGTCGATCTCGGCGTGGTGAAAATAGGCGTCGCCGGCATAGAACAACCAGCGGCCGTCATCTTCCCGGATCGCGATCCCCGCATGGCCCCATGTGTGACCCGCGAGTGGGACGAGCAGGATTTCCGGCGGCAAGCCTTCAAGGTCGCGGACTGCATTGAAGCCAAACCAGCGTTCGCCCCCGCCCAAGGGATAGAGCGACCAGTTCATCGCCTCGTCCCATTGCTGCGGGCGATAGCGTTTGCGGGAGACGAAGGCACCGCCGCGACGCTGATCGGCGACCTCCTTTCCGCGCGCCGTGACGTGGATCCGCGCGTTGGGGAAATCCTCGATCCCGCCAGCGTGATCGAAATCGAGATGCGTGACAACAATGTGCCGGACGTCGGCTGGCTCAAAGCCGAGGCGGCGCACCTGCGCTACCGCCGTCTCGTCAGGCCGGAGTTGCGGTCGGTTGAGCGCCCGGAAGAAGTTGGACAGCCGTTCGCGCGGGCGGGTCACGTCTTGGGTGCCATAGCCCGTATCGCTCAAAACAAGGCCGGCATCCGTTTCGATCAACAGACAGTGGCACACCAAATGCGCCGATAGACCGCGGCTGTAGCCGTCGAACAGACGCCCACCGATCGGACAGCATGTTCCACAGTTCAGATGATGGATCCTGATCAATGTTAGCCCCTTGCGTAGGTCGCCATAACTGCCTGACTAACGAATACGCGTTTGCCAGGGGTCGTGGGCTTGCAGGCTCAGTAGTCAGCTTGCGAAACCGCGACGCCAAGGTTGCAAACAGGCGTCATCCACAATCGTTTCCCCCGACTAATATGGATCAGTAAGATCGTTGCCTATGACCGATGTAGAACAGAACCCTGACTTGCGAATGCATTAACCAAGATCAACTGCCCTGGTTTTCTGTGGATCAACCCGAGGCAAAGCGCGTTTCGGCCTTATTGTCTCTTGGCGATACTCATCACAGCGGAGCCGAACATGTATTACCACGACAAGAAGCTGCAGTACCCGGTCCAGGTCACGAACCCCGATCCTGCATTTGCGCGAATGCTTCAGCAGGCGATTGGCGGCGTCGAAGGTGAGATCCGTGTCTGTATGCAGTATTTCTTCCAGGCGTGGGGTAACCGTGCGCCGACTACGAAATACCGTGACATGCTGTTGCACACCGCAACCGAGGAAATCGGTCATATCGAGATGCTGGCCACGGCCGTTGCGTTGAACCTCGAGAAGGCTCCGACGCATCTGCAGGAGGAAGGCGTCAAGGATAGCATCGTCGGCGCGGTGATGGGCGGCGAGAACCCCCGTCAGAGCATCGAGGGGATCATTCACAAGAATCTACTGTCGGGCGGCATGGCAGCCATGCCGATGGATTCGGATGGCGTGCCGTTCAACATGAGCCACATCTACGCGAGTGGGAACATCGCAGCGGACATGTATTGCAACGTCGCGGCCGAAAGCACGGGCCGTGTTCTCGCGGTGCGGCTGTTCAATGCGGCGCATGACGAGGGCATGAAGAAGATGCTCCATTACATGATCGCGCGCGACACGATGCATCAGCAACAGTGGCTCGCCGTCATCGAGGAGCTGGGGGCCGAAGCGATGAACCTTCCGATCCCCAACAGCTTCCCGCAGGATATGGAAGATCAGCAGAACAACTATAATTTCTACGCGACGTCGGTGGACGGGACGTTTCCGGAAGGTCGCTGGACGTCAGGCCCGTCAATGGACGGCAAGGGCGAGTTCACGGTGTTCCGGAACGAACCGCTTGGCGACGAGCCGGTGATGGGGCCAGCGCGACCCGACAGTGGTGCGCAGAACCAGCAAATCGGCTGAGCGTGACGCTGCGGAGCGCGCAGTCGCACGCTCCGCAGCAAACGCGTTCCTGCTAAAGTATTTGGAGACGTAACGTGGCCTTGGATAGCATTATTAGCGCGGCCAAATCCGCGTTGCAGGATGCGCTTTCTTCATCCGCCGATCCGGTTTCGGACCGTAACGCGGTATTGCAGGATCTGCATTTGGCCGAGAAGGCATGGGCGACGGACGGGGTTCGGTCGGGTCCCTGGTTCGTCCGGGACGGTGACCATGTCGCGTTTACGCCCACAACCCGGAATGGGGCGCCCCTCACCATCGACGGACAGACGACGAACTTCATTCCGAGAGACCGCTTCGCCGATTACCTGGTAAACATGCGGGTTGCGATCGAAGCCGGCGAATTCGATCGCGAGATCGCAGGCGCACTGCATGGCGCGGCTGGCGCCGGAGGGACTGCCGAAGTCGCGGTCCCCGCAGCGCGACAGGGCAGTCCGCAAGATAGTCGGCAAGCGCAGCAGGATGCGGCTCGCGCGCGCGAGGGTCGCAATCCGGACGGATCATTGTCGTCGGTCGTGGGCAGCGGTTCGTAGCGACTGGAACGAATAGCCGGACCCCACCACGGCCAACCCGCAGTTCAAAGTCAAACAGGAGTGAACCCATGAAGATCAGACATATCAGCATGTTGCTTGCAGCGACGATCGGCACGGCAGCATTTGCCCAGACGCCGCCCCCGCCACCGCTACCCGAAGCGAAAACAGCCGCGATGCCGTATGTCATGGCCGCCGGAATGAGTGACCTGTACGAGATCAACTCCAGTCAGGTCGCGCTGCAGAAGTCGCAGACGCCGGCGATCCGCAAGTTCGCTACAATGATGATTAAACATCACCAGAAGACGACTGCGGCGACCATGAAGGCAGCGGCCAAGGCAGGGCTGACGCCGACGCCGCCTGCGCTGGATGCCGGTGCGTCCGCATCGATTAACGAACTGCAGGTCGCATCCGCGGCCGACTTTGACCGCATGTACATCGGGCAGCAAATTCCGGCGCACCAGGCTGCGTTGGATCTCAACCAGAGCTACTCGACCGGTGGAGACCAGGCACCCTTGCGTATGTCGGCCAAGGCTGCGGTGCCCATCGTGAAGCAGCATCTGGATGTTGCGATGAAAATGCAGGCAGGCAAGCCGATGGGGAGCATGTCGGGCATGTAAGCGGTCGCGCAGTGCCGAGATTGGCGCTGCGTCTCGCGCAATATCCTGAAAATAGGACGCCATCGTATCGGGCCAGCCGACGTAAACTTGAGACGGCTGGCCCGATTTTATTTTCAACTTATGCCGATCCGGCGCGTGCGGTATGATGCGGTCGAAACCGGCAGTGCGCCGTGCGCCCCGCGCCACAAGATCCGTCGTCATTGCGGAAGCAGGCGGGGGAACTCGGCAGGGACTTCCCGCGCGAGAAATCCGATGGGGCCGCGGGTGGTCGCAACACGGCGTCCGCTCTGGCCGTGCAATCATACGCCCCAACCGGCCGCGATGATGGGTGCCGCGCCGCGGGACAGCAGGCCACCGATTGCCCCGGCCAGGACATCCCCCGAACCGCCGGTTGCGAGCCCGGTGCCGCCACCGCCATAATGCAGCACCGTTCCGTCGGGAGCCGCGACCACGGTATCGCTGCCTTTCAGAACCACGACAGCCCCGTATTGCGCGGCCACATCGCGCGCGACCTTGTCGGGAGACTGCGCGACCACGTCTTCCTCGAGACCCGTCAACATGGCCATTTCGCCGTGATGCGGCGTGAAGACCATTCGACCGTCGAACGCCGCCAGCGCTTCGCGCAGACCTCGTGCGGACCCTATGGCCAGCGCATCTACGACCAGCGTTACCTTGTCGCAGGGTTGTGTCAGGATCAGGCGCAAGAGCGCTTCGGCAGCGTCGG
The DNA here is from genome assembly GCA_030433805.1 of Sphingomonas sp. PsM26. Taxonomy (GTDB): domain Bacteria; phylum Pseudomonadota; class Alphaproteobacteria; order Sphingomonadales; family Sphingomonadaceae; genus Sphingomonas. The sequence goes on from JARUXA010000005.1 coordinate 17,722, forward strand.
TGGATCCGATGCCGGGACCGACGACCAGCGTATCGCAACTGTTCAGCGACTTCTCGAGTAGAGGACCGGCGGCGTCGCCTATCTCTCCGTCGTTGTCCTGCGGCAGCGCGAGAACGCCGGCCTCCGGAACAAGCAGGCCGAGTCCGATCGCCGCAGATGCGATCGTCGCCATCTGGAGCTTGCCCGCACCAACGCGCAGCGCAGCCTCGCCAGTGAGACGAAGCGCGCCCGGAACCATCGCGGAGCCACCGATTGCCAGCACGCGTCCGCGGCTGTTCTTGGTCGTGCCGCTGCCGTGCACGGGGGGCGGGTTGGTCGCGATCCAGTTGCTGTCGAGCGGAATGGTATCGGTCATCCTCGTACTCCGGTGGTATGGTCCGGCTCGGTGGTGACCGGAGCAGACCCTTCCTGGTCGATGAGATCGTTGTAGCGAACGAGCTCGAGCGCTCCACCCTGGGGACCTTCGGGATCAAAGCGGTATTCGGTGACCGAACAGTTCGCGACATCGCCCTCGCGGTCGATGGCAAGGATCTCGTCCTCGGTCAGGTTCTCGATGACATAGCGCAGACACAGTACGACGACCTGATGCGCGACGATCATCATGCGACGTCCGGCATAGTGCAACGCGATGGTGTCCATCAGCGATCGCAGGCGGAAGATGACATCGCACCAGCTTTCCCCGCCAGGCGGGCGATGATAGAATTTGCCAAGGATACGCCGGAACTCAGCCTGGTCCGGGTATACCGACGCAACACCACTGGTCGTCAGGCCGTCGAGGATGCCGAACTCCTTTTCGCGCAGACGTTCGTCGATACCGACCGGTTCATCGCCGGTTGCGCCCCCGTGCTCATAAAAAAGGCTCAGCGTCTGGCGCGCGCGGACATAGGGGGAGACCAGCAGAATGTCGGGGCGGTCGTCCGGGGCCGCGCTCGCGAACCACGCCCCAAGCGCGCGGGCTTGGTCCTCGCCGAGCGGGGACAGCGGGATATCGACATCGCGACCCGATAGCTCAATCCGTTCGGCTCCAGTGGCATGGGCTGCGTCCCGCGCCACGTTTCCCGCACTCTCTCCGTGGCGGACAATCCAGAGACGAGCCGGCCAACGTGCAAGGGTCATAAGGTACTGATCCAAAGTGGTGTTGTGTTGTAGCTAACGCTGTTCGGCCGAAATTGGCTGCATGCTGCTGGGGTATTGCTGCCTAGACGCGGGGGCTTGCACGCAATTTCCGGCATCACGATCAACATCGTTTAACTTGGGCCGATCGATACCGAAGCCAACCCCGAAGACGGTCCGATGAAAGATCTGACGCATGGAGGCAATCTACAAAGGTCTCTCTCTCACCGCCGAGCGAAAGACGCAGCCGATTGGGTTTTGGTCCGCAGCGATTTGGAACCTTACTTGGGTCGGCCTTTGTCTATGGGGCGCTATTGGCTCTGCCATGCATCGCTGACGGCTGCTTCCCACCATCTATCGCCGTTCAAAGCCTTCGCGGGCGTCCAAGACGCCTAAAAGCTGACCGGCAGCTATCGGGTGGGAAAGCTGCCAGTCCGCTCACGCCCAATTGCAGACATTCGAAGAGCCTGCCACATCTACAGAGATGTACCGGAAAGAAGCTGACCGACTGATCGTCAGAGACATTCAAGCGCGGTTGCCTGCGCTTCGGCAACAGCACGCTTGGACAAGTTGGAGATTCGCGTTGATCGCCTCCTCTTCAGAGCACCCTGAATGGTATCGACATCACCAACCGTCGATCTACGAAAACGTCGAACCGCTTCTTCGGGCAGCGAACGTGGACATGTCGGAGCCACCCTTACCGGGCACATTCATCGGCAATTTGGCTGCCGAGGAATAACACCGAACGTCCGCTTTCCACCATTTTAGGTCGTACGAGCGGCTGACTCAGTCGCCGAGAACCTGCCGTTCAACGAGATGAACGAATGGCCGAAAACGGGAAGCGGCTAGGGGTGCTCGAATGTCCGGGCCTGGGTCCTTTCGGCCGTAAAGCTGCCGTTCCGCTTGCGCCCAAACCCGGACATTTGCGCTAGCGATCTGGGCTCCCGATAACGGCCATTCGTTAAGCGCGTTCTTTCCCGTTTCTCCGTCTCCGAGAGGCGATTTCGGAAAAGAGCGATCGGGAACAGATTTGGGAAAGCAGGTGCGCCAGACGGCTCTCGGCGCGATTGTCCGGGTGACTGTCCCGCTAGGGGGTCGATTGTAGGAACCGGAATCGGCTCAACGTCATTTCACCAACATAGGTTGCAGGAGCTTGGGAACGGCGCTGCCAGCGGGAGGATCGAGTACGAAGCGGGGATAGGAAAGGATCAGACCCGTGTTCGGAAGGGTGACGCTTCGCACGCCGCCTGATTGTTGGGTGCGTGCGGCGCCGCCGACCCCCGCTAGAACCCCGAAGCGGTAATCCCGCACCACGTTGGCAAAGAGCACAGCGGACGAATAGGTGAGCGGACCGATTTCCACCGTCACCTTCCCCGCGAAGTGAAGCGGTTCGTCCGCCACTGGTTGGGTGACGCTTTCGATCAAGCCTGAGATCACCGCCTTGTTCCCCTCACGCTTCAGGTAGGTAGAACCCTGCTTGTAAGGTCGCGTCGCTACATACCGCAGTATGCCGTCCTTCCACATGTCGTCGTCCCCTCCGCCGTTGGCGCTGACGTCGATTACGAGACGATCAACCGAGGCGGCCTTGATCCGGGCGAAGCAATCGTGAGTGAACTGGAAAAAGCGCGCCTTGTCCTCCCACACGAACGACGCGACCGTCAGGCGCGCCGATTTGTCCGTATCGATGCGACAGGCGAACAGCCGATCAAAGTTGGCATCCCGCTGGAGAATCGCTGGAAGCGTGTGTTCGGCCGGGACAGTCAGGCGCTTGCGGGAGCCGCTTAGGACCAGGTCGTAGTCGGCCGGTGTTCCGTAAAGCTTCGCATGGAACAGCCACCAGCGCTGTGCCAGCAGGGCTCTGCGGAAGGCGGACGTGTCTCCGTGCGTCCGCGCCAGCAGCGAACGGGCGACGTAGCGCGCATCATGCCCGCCGATCCGTAGGATGCGGCGACCTGCGAGCGGTGTCGATCCCCCCCCTAGCATCGAGACGATGACGGGATGGTCTCGGGCATCAATCGCCACCTCGAATGGGAAGAAGCCCGTACCCTGCCGAACCGCTTGCGCGCCTTGCCCCCGCCAGTCGGGTAGGCCGATGAACAGATGACCGTCAGCGAGGACGGGATTGAGTTGAGCCAGTTTCGCCCAAGCTTCCGCCTGATCCATCGGATGATCGAGTTGCGCTCGCACCCTGTCGGCCCCTCTTTCGAGTGCCGCCTTCGTGACCGAGTGGGCAAGGTCGGGGTGCTGACGTTCGATCGTATCGAGTCCGAAGCGGAGGTCAGCCTGTAATGCCCCCGGCGCGATCGTCTGCGCAGGGGCGGTGCCCGACGAGGCAAGAGCGATCAACGCGGCCGAGAGGAGCGTTCCCATATGCGATGTCACAGTCGTCCCAATTCAAAAAAAACCGCCGCCAGAGTCTCTTCCCCGGATTGGCATGTTGAAATATATGGGCCATGTTTCAACAGGAGTCTAGGCTAGTGGATGAAGGTGATGACCTGCGGCTAATCCGCGATCCGGCGCAGGTGCGGCTTCTTAGTTCCGGGGTGCGACAGGAGATGGTTGATACGCTTGCCGCGCTCGGTGGTGAGGCGGGCGTCGCGAGTTTGGCGGAACAGCTCGGGCGACCAGCCGACGGTCTCTATTACCATCTGCGCGCGCTCGTGGCGGGGGGGCTGGTCGAGGAACTGCCGAGCGAGGGCGGGGAGCGCCGCTTCCGCCTGGTAGGCGGCGGTGATGGCCCGCTACGCCTTTCCTATGACCTTGGCCCGAATGGCAATGCGGCAGAGCTGCGCGCTTTCATCCATGGATTGTTGCAGATTGCTGATCGGGACTTCCAAGCTGCGCTGGGGCTGAGTGACACGGTGGTTGCCGGTCCGGCACGGACGCTTTGGGCTTCCCGCAACAAGGGATGGCTCGCAGCGGCAGACGTTGCGGAGGTCAACGCCCTTCTCGCCCGCCTGGGTGAACTGACCAGCCAACCGAAGGCTGATGGGCGTGAACAGTTGCTGAGTCTCGCTTTCGTACTTTCGCCGACCGAGGCGCGATCTAAGAGGCGGGCGCTGAGAACGCCGTAGGATTGATCCGGGACTGGCTCATCCCTTCTTCAATCCGGTTCAATCACGGGATTGAGAAGGCGCACGCATTCCCATTTCCTAATCGTTTTTGAGAGAAACGGCAGCTTGGCAATGTCGGCTATTGCCGCCTGCCTTCCCGAAAGCGGTCGGTCTGGAATCCACCACCTATTGCCGTTCAGACCCTTCGCGGACGTCCATCGTGCCCGACAGCCGACCGGCAGCTATCGGGCGGGAAAGCTGCCAGTCCGCAAGCGCCCACTAGCGGACGTTCTGTCTTTGAGGCATGCCGTTTCCGTCATGTGGTCTAAGCCTCGCAGTGCTGTGTTGCTCACAGTGTTTGGCCTCACGCTCGCCGTCATCGCCATTAGCCATGAATTGACCGCGAGCCCGAAACGGATTCGGGGCGCAGTAAGTGAGGGAGTGCCCGGCTTCCAGTGTTCGGAGTTGAGTGTCGAGGTGCCAGGTGGCTCTTGGAATCGCTACAGTCACGTGATGCGGGCGGCTCTGCGCTTGCCACAGCGGTGCGTCACGGACCTTCGCAATCGTATTAAAAGTAATCCTTTATTCAAGGTCGAGCACTGCAACGTCGTAGAGCGGTGCTGGACCCGTCGCGGCAAACACAGCACGTACATCTTCACGTTCTACCCAAATTACGTCGGCTTCCGCGTTGAAGAACGATAGACGTGTCGGAATGTTAGCTTACCACCAAACCCGGATATTCCCGAAACACCATCGATTCCGAGAAATTCTGCGCCGTGCCATTTATCGCTGACAGGACCGTACCAATTAGCGCTGATATTTACAGCGTAGCGTTGTAGCCTGAGGAGCGAGGCAGCATAAGGCGGGGATGACCATCCATCCTGATCGTCGCTCCGTTCTCGCGGGCCTTGCTGCGCTTGGACTTGCTGACGCACATTCAACACAGGCGTCGGCACGAGGCGGGCGCGCGCCGGGCATCGCGGTTACGATTGACGACTTTGATCTCTCGGACACTGCTCTAATGAGTGGTCAGGAACGCGATGCGGCCATTCGCGCAGCATTAATGCGTCACCGGATCAAGGCGGGCGGCTTCGTCGCGGGAAAGTACGTTGATAAGGTGCTCAGTCCACGCATTCTATCTGCTTGGTCAGATGGCGGCCATATCATCGGCAATCATAGTTTCTCCCATCAGTATTTCAGCGGCAAAAACCCCGAAGAGCTGATGTCTGATATTATGAAGTGCGAGCCGTTGCTGTCGGTCTATCCCGGTTTCAGAAAGCTCTTTCGTTTTCCATTTCTGGCCGAGGGAAAAACGGCAGAAGGCCGGGACCAAATGCGTGCGCTCCTGAAAAAGCATGAGTATGCTAACGCCCATGTCACGATCGACACGTCAGATTGGTATATCGACAACCGGCTCAAAGCACGTCTCAAGGCTGACCCCAAGGCTCAGATCGGCCCATACCGACGCTTCTATCTGGACCACATTTGGGATCGAGCGACCTTCTATAACGGTCTGGCGCAGTCGCTTTTTGGACATTCGATCGATCACACGATCCTGCTTCACCATCGGCTAACCACCGGCCTGTTCCTGGATGATATGCTCTCGATGTTCCGTAAGCGAGGCTGGCGGCTCACCGACGCAAAGACGGCTTTTGCATCTCCAGTGCTCGCTATGGAACCTGACGTGCTGCCCGCTGGGCAAAGCCTAGTTTGGTCGCTGGCGAAGGCAGATGGCCGTTTCGAGAAGCTGTTACGCTATCCGGGTGAGGACGGTGACTACGAGATGCCAAAAATGGACGCTGTACGATTATAGCAAGGCGCTGGCGCAATGAGCCCGCCGTTCTTAAAACTTGATCGTCTGTGGGAGAGCAGCTTGGCTTAGTGTCGGCTATGCAGGTCGGCGTTCCCGTAGGCGGAACGTCCGCTTTCCACCAGTTTAGGTCGTACAGGCGGCTGATTTAGACGCCTAAAAACTGCCGTCCAACCGGACGAACGAATGTCCGAAAGTGGAAGGCGGGGAAGGGCACCTGAACGTCCACTCAGGGGTCAAAAGGATCCAAACTTGATGATCAAAATCTGAACCATCAATGGTTCAGATTTTGATCGGTAGCTAACCGGCGGCAGCTCTCACGCAACTCAAGCCGTTCCGGCGAAGCGCCAGCAATGTTCGCTTTCGCCCAAACCCGGACCTTCAGGCTGGCGATCCGGGCGCCCAATAACGGCCATTCGTTAAGCGCGATCTTTCCCGTTTCTCCGTCTCCGATTGGCCATTTCGGGAGAGAGCAATCGGGAACAGATTTTGGGAAAGCGAAACCCGTAGGCGTTCGTCAGCGCGATCGAGGCGGGAGGTTCTCGCCCGACGTTCGGTTGCGGGAAAGGGTGGGGACGACAAAAAACGCCCAATATTGCCATTCCACCAGCGAACCGCGCCACCCGAAACCGGAAATTGCGTAACGACGGAATTCGGACGAACCTTGTACGTGACCGCATGACCGACTTGGTAGGCGTGTCGCTATGGCGGCCCCAGGGACGGGTGCAGGTTCGGTTCCCTGCCGTTGGCCACTTTTGCCAGACGGTGGCTGAAAGCTAACAGCTGTTCCCTAATAGAACATAACGTTTACACTGCGCTCGGCGCTCGTTGATCGAAGCGCTCATAACCCACCATGGCCTCCGCGCAGTTCATGTGGATCAGCCGTTATCGCATGCGCAGGCCGTCATCTCGCGGACTTATTGAATAACAATTTGACTAGCGTCGTGCACAAAAACGGTGTGTTGATAACGATTGAGGCTACGTGGGCGTCCCGCCAGCATGTTGGCTACTGGAAGAAGCTTAAGCTCACCTTTGACTGTGATGTTCTTTCCAATCAGCGCAGTTTCCGGTTTTGAACCTAAACGCTTTTCTAGCATCCTCGCTACAATTGGCGTGATGTTGAACGTGATGTCATTTGGCGAACGATAATCAGCATCAGAGTTTAAGTATAGAGCGTTTGGCCGTCTTTCAGCAGCAGCTACCTTCATCACGAAAACGCCCGTAGTTTCCCGGTTAGGGTGGGCTTCGGCCAACGCTATTGCTTGTGGTGGGGACATTGGGACGGTTGCGCTTGCCACTGTTGCGGTAGCTGAAACGAAGCTGAGAAGTGCGATCACTGTCGTCGCCTTTTTTGAACCAGACTTTGCTAAGTGATAACCGTCAGCACCGATCCTGGCTAATGACAATTCATTCATGACATTAATATGCGCTGCCATCGACGCTATGGCAGCTATCGCCCCCGCCTCCCCAAGAGCAGCCGAGCCAATTTCCTTTCCAACTCGGTCATTCCCAAAATTCGACCCCTTTTGGGAAAGGCCACAGTGTCAGCCGACGTCCGCTAACGCCATCTGCCTTCCCAATAGCAGCCCGTCCACTTTCTAACCAGTTTAGGTCGTACAGGCGGCTGATTTAGGCGCCCAAAAACGGCTGTCCGACTAGATGAACGAATGTCCGAAAGTGGGAGGCGGTGAAGGGCGCCGGAATGTCCACTTATGGGTCAAAAGGATCCAAATTTGATGGTCAAAATCTGAACCATCAACGGTTCAGATTTTGATCGGTCGCTAACCGGCCGCAGCTCTCGACCAAAGGCGGTTACTAAAACCTTGCCGATGAATGACTGGGTCCGCTGGAAGCAGACGTTTGCGTTGGTCGCTGCGAATGATCGGCAAGGCGTCAACCGCCACCGCAGCTGGCGAGCGGTGCATATCCGCGCTGACCTGCAAGCCGTCGCCATCAAGGACGGTGATCGTTGTTTCATACGCCGTTTGACAAGCCTCCAGGTTGTTCGAGGAAGCTGATATGTCGTCAACGCAGAACCTGACGGAGCGGGGCAGGGGGGTGATCGCGAACGAACATGGCTCCCGCTTTCCCCACCAGCCATTTTGTGGCCCCAAATGGTGTGGAAATTGATTCGTCATGGCCGGCATCGCATAATTCGATAATCGCTGCCGCCTCCGGAAAGAAACATGCGCCCTCAACTCTCCCTCCTGCTGCTCGTTACCGCACCCCTTGGCGTGACCTACAGTGCATTGCCGAGCAGTGCCGCCCCGACGACCCTCGATCAGGATGCCGAGCTGAGAGGCTTTCTCGACGAAGCTTATGACGACCAGATCGCGCTCAGTCCCGAAGGTGAGACAGAGTTGGGGGTCAAGACGGGCTACGATCGGCTTGACGACTACACTGATGCAGGAAGGGTACGGTTGCAGCATCTAAAGGATGACCAGTTGCGCAACATGCAGGTGCGCTTTCGACAAAAGGACTTGGGCGCAAATGCTCGCTTGAATTTCCGCCTGTTCAAATATGAAGTTGAGCGTAGTCGGAGCGCGCTTAAATTCCGAAACCTACGCTTTCCTGTTTCAACGAACGGCAGCCCAGCAGGTGACATTCCAGCCTTAATGATCAACAGCCATAAAATCGACACGGTCGCCGATGCCAACGCCTATATTGCTCGCCTTCGCGAATTTGAGCGGGTCATGCGCGAGGTCTCAGCCACGATGCGCAAACAGGCGGCTGCCAAGATCGTACCAAATAAAGTGAACTTCGCGCCGGCAAGGGATGACGCACTTCGGATCATCACCGGTTTCCCGTTTGACAAAAACCCGGACTCCCCACTGATGGCGGACTTTCGAAAGAAAGTCACAGCACTCAGACTCCCGGGCGCGGAAGAGAATAAGCTGATTGAGGATGCATCCGCCGCACTCACCGGTCCGCTCCGTCGGGGGTACGACGAGTTACTGCGTACGCTCACGCTCATTGAGCCATTGTCGACCGGCAACTATGGGGCGTGGCATCTTCCCGACGGGGAAGCCTATTACGCAGATCGCTTGAAAAATTGGACGACCACCGACCTTACCGCCGACCAGATACACAAGTTGGGTTTGCGGCAGGTCGCGGCCATCAGGCAGGAAATGGAAGAGATAAAGCGCGAAATCGGCTTCTCCGGATCGCTCGAGCAATTTTTCAACAAGGTTCGGAGCGACACCGGCTCACAATTCAAGTATCCCAACACCGAGGCGGGTCGGAAAAAATATCTATCTGATGCGCGCACTGTTATTGCGTCGGTAATGGCAGCAGCACCTCGCTATTTTCGGGTTTTGCCGAAAGTGCCACTGGAGGTCCGCGCCGTTGAAAAGTGGCGGGAGAAGACGTCAACAACCGCGTTCTACAATCCGCCGTCGGAGGACGGCACCCGACCAGGCATCGTCTACTTCAATCTTGTTGACCTTACCCAGACTCAAAAGATCCAAGTCGACAGCATTGCTGCGCACGAAGGCGCTCCTGGGCACCATTTCCAGTTTGCTCGCCAAATGGAACTGGCAGACATGCCAAAATTCCGGCAGTACACTTTTTATGGCTCCTACGGAGAAGGCTGGGGCCTGTATTCCGAGCGCCTTGCAGACGAGATGGGAATCTACAAAGACCCCTACGCGCGGTTTGGGATGCTATCGCTCCAGGTATGGCGCGCCATCCGCCTAGTCGTGGATACAGGCATCCACGCAAAGAAGTGGACTCGTAACCAAGCGATAGACTATTTTCACACTAACAGCTCGTTGTCGGATACCGACATAGCCCGTGAGGTAGACCGCTACTTTAATGATCCCGGCCAGGCCACCGCTTACATGGTTGGCGAACTGAAGATCATGGAGTTGCGACAGCGGGCCAAGCGCGAACTGGGTTCAAAGTTTGACATTCGCGACTTCCATGAGGCTGTACTATCTCATGGGTCTTTACCACTAGATGTTCTTGATGAACAAGTTAACAGTTACATTGCGGCGAAACGCTGACTGCAAAACGACGTAGGCTCCGCTGCTTACTTCACCCTTCCAATTTGCCGTCGCCCAGCAACGCCAGGCGTAGTTGCACCAGCTCAAAGGGTGATCAATTGCCATCGCCCAAACGCCATGCCGCGGTTTGGAGTTGGCGCTTCATTGCGGCGTACCTGCACAAGCTTGGCCGTGCTTTTGCCGCAATTGCAGGTGAGCCTGTGTTGCGTCACTGATGGGAGCTAGGATGCGTAAACTCGGCATTTTTTGTGCGGCACTTATCCTCTCTTCCGTGGAATCACCGTTTGCCCATGCATCAGACAAACACCCAATAACTATCGATGACGTGCTCGCAACGGAGCGCGTCGACAATGCTATTTTCTCCCCCGATCAAGAATGGGCGGCGATTGTCGTGCGTCGTGCGGCCGTTGCTGGCGAGGTCTATGGTCGCACCGCTTACGAAACCGATCCCGGACGCAGTGACGTTTGGCTCGTGTCGAGCAAGACGGGTGCGCGGCAGCGCCTAACCGACGGACGGGCATCGGCGGCAGGGTACTGGTGCGCGACTTGGTCCCCCGACGGTCGACGTCTTGCCTTGCTGTCCACGCAGCCTGCGGGGGCCGAACCGCGCGGTGGTGACAATGTTCGCTTGTATGTCTGGGATCGCGTGAGCGGACGCATTTCGCGGCAAAGCGACGCGGCGATCATGACGCAGACGCGCTACGGAAGTCCACTGACCCTACCCGATCTGCGTGGCGGGGCCGATCACGGCACTTTGCCGCACAGCTGTAGCCGAGAGGAGAATGCGCCGTTCCTCTGGCTCGATAACGATCGCATTCTTGCGGCGATGCTTCCTGCCGGGCGTGTTTCTGGTTTAATCGATCAATACGGGCGCGCGTACCACGACGCGGTACGCGATGCGGCGCGTCTTCAAGAGGGGCAGCAAGCGACTGGGGTTGTGTTTGGCAGCGGGGCGGCAAGAACGCGGGGTGATCCCGCGGAAGAGTCGATTCTGCGCATCGTAAATGTCGCAACGGGCGGTTCGACCGACGTCGCGCACGTGCCGGCTTTCCCGCTGCTAGGATCAATGAGTGTGTCGGTTTCTCCGGACGGGCGTCGGCTCAGTGTATTAGCCACGACCGCGCGTCTGCCGCCCGCCAAGGAAAAACGGCGTCCGTTCCCCTATGATGACCTGTGGACAGTAGAACGCCGCCTTGGTTTCGTAGACCTCGAAAGTACCGCCGGGCTGCGTTGGGCGGCTTTGCCGGACGAAGCACGTCTTCCGCTTGAACTGTATCACTGGTCGCCCGACAGTCGCCAAATCGTTCTTCGGGCGCGGGGCGAACCCTTCGCCGACACAACCCGACTATACCTCGTTCCGTTTTCCGGTCGTGGCGTGCGGCGCGTGGGCAGCGGCCCCGTCGCTGTCGACACCGTCCGTACCGCGCCAACGCAAGAAAGCCCGATCGTCTGGCTGGATAAACACCACCTTCTCGCACGACTGCGGGATAATAAAGGTACGCCATCCTGGTCGCTCATAGGCAAGAACAGCGAACGGCGCGTTGCGAATGGGGACGGCCCCGCGCCCGAGCAACTGCGGCGCGATGGCACAGGTGCGATCGTGGCCATACAGCGCGGCAACCTCGTAAGGCTCGATCCGGTTCGTGGGGCATTCCTGCCCGTAACTCGGATCGCAGCTGACGCGATGATCGTCTGGCCGCGCGATCCCGCGACCCCGTCCACAAAGCTACTGGTCAACCAGCGTGACGGGGCCACTGGGGGGTACCGGATGATCGATGCTGCTTCAGGTAAGGCTGCGTCGCCGCCTCGTCAGATTGCAGGCGACGTTCATGACGTCGCTTTGAATAACGATCGTGTGTTGACTGAGGAGCGAGCGCGCGACGGGCTTATCCTGCGCGGAGTCAATCTGGCGGCAGGAATGCAGCTCGATCTGATAAAGCTCGATTTGCATCTGGCTTCCGTCGATTGGGGTACGACCCGGTTGATAGAGTATCAGGACGCCGATGGCGCTCCGCTCAAGGCAAGCGTGATCTTGCCCCCCGGCTATGACCCGGAGAAACGTTACCCGACGCTGCTATGGGTGTATCAAGGCTATCGAGTATCGACGCTGGAGAACGATTACTTCCTCGATCCATATATGCCGGGCATCTACAACCTGCGGCTTTACGCTGCTCGGGGTTACGTTGTCGTTGTGCCATCGATGCCATCGCCGCCCTTACGGGACCAACCCTATGCGCTGGCGCTTAAGCCGATCTTGCCGGCGATCGACAAGCTGGTAGCGCTCGGCATAACCGATCCGGCCCGGCTCGGCGTTTTTGGACAGAGCCGAGGCGGTTACACGGTGTTTGCTCTGCTGACTCAAACGGAGCGTTTTAAAGCCGGAATTGCGCTTGCCGGTATCAGTGACCTGGCCACAGACTATCGTGGTTTCGATCCGACGGGTTACGGCTGGCCTGGAACCGGTCATCAGAAAAGCACCAACCCGGAAATGTCCGGGCAGTTCGGCCTGATCAAACCTCCATCAGAAGATGCCGCAGGTTATAGGCGCAACTCACCGTTAAGCTACGTCGGGAACGTCACAACGCCACTCCTCATTATCCATGGCCAACTGGATATCCGTGGCAACGAGGCACAGGCGGAACAGTTCTTCGGGGGGCTCTACGAACAGGGAAAGACCGCGCAATATGTGCGGTACGGCGGTGAGACTCACAGTCTCGCGCAGTCGCCCGCCAACGTGCGCGATATCTTGGAGCGTTCAATTGCTTGGTTCGATCGGTTTGTAAAACACTAGGTTGCGCACCACGGCGCGCGCTTGTTCAAGGATTTGCCATGCGTTGTCTTCTTCTTGGCGCAGTTCTGTTGATCGCGGCGTCGCCTCAACCGTCGGCGAACCCACCACCAGCCGTCCTAACGCCTTATATTCAAAACGGCTCGTTCGAACCGGGCAACTTCCATTGGCTCCGCGGCGCGTTCGACGGCGCAAACGCAGCGGATAAAGCTGCTGACGTAGCCATCGTGGCATGGCGACAGCGATGTCGCGCCAGCGATCTAGCGACCACGCGATCGGAACTGGCAACCATGGGCGTGATCGCGGGAGTATCGCTCAATTCGATCCCATATCGTACTTTGCTTTGTAATCAGATCGCCTCATTGCCCGAACCGTTGAACCTGCATGACTGGACGGGTTTCGATCGAGACGTCGCCGTGGTTCAGCCAATCGCTCAGGGCTTTCTCGCAGCAGTGACATTCGGTGAAGCAGCATCGGAGGCTCGGACACCAGCCCTTGGCGACCTGCTTCAAGCCAGAGTAGTTGGTGAACAAGTCCTGCGTCGAGGCCTGGGATGGGCGAACGGCGAAACCGATGATGCGCAGCTCGCTGCGCTGACACCGCAGCAAAGAGGGATCCTTGTATCCCGTCTTGCCATGGCAATGGCGGCGCGGGATCAGGCCAACACCCTATGGTTGAAAGGCATCGTCGCTTCGCAGGGGTGGCCTACACGCGCCATGGTAGGTGACGCAGGATCAAGCGCCGCGTGGCTCCTTGTGCAGCACGCCGACGCCGATCCCGCGTTTCAGGCTCGAGTTTTGCGCTCGATGGAGCCGTTGGTCACGACGGGCCAGGTTAGTCCCAAAAGTTACGCATATCTCTACGACCGCGTGATGCTGAAATTGGTCGGCAAGCAACGCTATGCGACCCAACTGACCTGCCGTGCCGGTCATTATGTCCCGCAGCCTATCGAAAATGATCTCAAGGTCGACTCGCTGCGGCGGGGCGTTGGCTTGGGTCTGCTCTCGGAATATGCAGAGAAAGCCAACCGCAAAACCGATGGCTGCACCGATGTTCCGGTCGACAGCTAACGGTATTTAATACTTTATTTCACCGTTTCGCTTCTTGCTGACCGGAAGCCGGCTGAGCGGCTTTATTGTTGAAAAGGACATCTGATGATTGGTGCTGCGCTCTTTCTTTCGTTGATGGTCGCCTCAGAAGACGGGGCCCAGTGCCAGTATGATCGGCCTGCGATGCTGGCGCTCGAACTTCAAGCGTTCGACCAAGACATGAATGGTGGTTGGCGGACGCTAGAGTCGAAAGGCTGCGCAGCGGAGGCTGCCGATCTCATCCGAGACTGGCGCAAAAGGCACGGGAGCGTTGGCCCCGCCAATTCTCTTCTTTCGTGGCATGAGGGCCAACTTCGGGCCGACGCAGGTGAGTGCGGCGATGCCATTACACTGTTTGAAGCAGGCAGGCATCCGGCTGCAGACGATCTAAAATGGGGCTGGAACCTGTACGTGGACGGCAGCATTGCCTTTCTCAAGCACGATCGCCCCGGTCTCGAAACCGCCCGCAGCAAGCTGGCGGCCTTGCCGCAGCCAGAGGAACTGAAAAACGCAGTAGGTGCAGATGGAAAACCTCGAGCAGTTCGCTGGCCGATGAACCTTCGAGTTCTGGATAGCTTCCTGCGCTGTTGGGGGCAGACCTACAAAGCCGCATACCGGTGTCCGACAGCAGGGGCCTGAGGCCGTAGCTCGGTCGCAATTGGAGCGGGCACAAGGGGCCCCTTGGTTGCCAGTGTCTCGAACGGAGCATTTGTCACCTTCCGCCTCCCGAACTCTCGCCGGACACGGTCGACCGTTTTTGTAAAACTCGATCGCTTGTACCTGTAGTATCGAACGTCGCATCCCCGTCGAAGCCTGCCGCAGCTGTCTTGTCGACAAACACCTGTTTGTCGACGCAGCACATCGCAAATTCTGCAGAATGGCGGCGTGCGCGGTGGCGTACGTGCTCCACATTCGAACTACTGTCCGAGATACCCTGTCGAATTGAGAAAGAGTGCGACAACCTTGGAGGCGGGGTTTTCGCCAAGGGAGCGACTGCTACTATTTTGGCCTGAGATCTAATCTCGGTGAAGTAGCTACCGTGAACGTTGCCTCGTTGCCCAGCAGATCTCGGAAGCCGCGTGAATGGCCAGTTTATCCGAACCCCGCCGTTCACGCGCAATTGCTCGAACGACGGCTTTGTCCCATCTTAGGCCGTTCCGAGTGCCGCACTGAGGCGGCCAACGCAGTCGATCCACGTGCATAATAAGCGACTACTTTCGCGAAGCGGCTGGGGAGTGACCGGGAATAGGTTTTGCCGGACGCAGAGCGGACCGACGGCTAGCCCCCACCATCGGACGTTTGGGATGGCGCTCGGGGCTCCCGAGACCAGCCATTCGTTAAGCGCGATCGTTCCCGTTTCTCCGCCTTCGACAGGCCAGTTCGGGAAAAAGCAATCAAGAAACAGATTTTGGGAACCAGGGGGCCCAGACGGCTCTGGCCGTGGTTGCCCGGGCAATTGTCCGCCATGATTCCCAATGGGGAAGTCTTACCACTTTTTTGATGTCCGCCGTTTTGCTAGAACCAGTGAGATATGATTGCCGCCATTCTCCTAGCGCTGGCCGTCCCGTCGGCCATTTCCGCGCCGCTGATGCAACATAGCGTCGAACGCCCCGATGGAAGCCGGATCACCTACTGGTTGGGCGAAACGCGCCGTCGTTCCTCGGGGATAGTGCTGGTCATGCAGGGAACCGGATGCGAAGCCGTTTCAAGCAAGCCGAACTTGCGTCACGCCGCCGAGATACTTCGGCCCGGCACACGCGCCTTGCTGATCGACAAGGTTGGCGTAGGGAGCGAAGACAGGACGCCGGCTATCGATGGCTGCTCACAGCGATACTGGGATCAATATACGCTCAGCTTGCGTGTCCAAGATTGTCTGCGGGTCATCGCTGACCTGCGGAGACAGCCTTGGTGGAACAGGGAAATCGTGATCTTCGGCGGTTCGGAGGGCGGCGCTGTGGCAGCCCTGCTTGCCCCCCTGGTGCCGGAAGCGAGGGCCGTGATCGTTCTGTCGTCGGGAACCGGCGTTCGGGTAGGGGACCTGATACGCGCGGCGGTGCCACCGGCGATGGCTTCCGAGGCACCTGCCGTCTTCGCAGCGGCCCACGAACGTCCGACAGGACGACAGCGGTGGGGAGGATTGAGCTATCGCTGGTGGGACGACGCCGTTGATATCATACCCGCGCGAAGCTTGGTGCAATCGACCGTGCCTGTTCTCCTGATTCACGGCGCTCGCGATCAATCATCATCCGTGTCCGCTGCACGGATCGGTTACGGCATGGTGCGCAACGCGGGCAAGGCCAACGTCGAGTATAGGGAGTTCGCCGAGCTGGACCACTTCATGCGCACGGCGGATGGCACTGATCACATGGATCAGGTGCTTGGCGATGCCGCGAAATGGATCGAAGTACGCAAGCGGTCGTGGCGGTGATCTGGCAATTTTTCTCATCCTGTTAAACGCGCATTGGGGAGGAGGCCGATCGTAAGCTCGAACTCTGCTCGTGAGGGTTTCGAGAAAGTTGTTGTGTTCAAATTTCTCGATCCTTTTCGGGATAGGCGGCAGCTGCCCAATGGCGGCTATCGCCACCCGCCCTCCCGAAAGCAGTCGGTCCGACTTCTGCCAGTTTAGGTCGTATAGACGGCTGGTCCACGCGCCGAGAAGCTGCCGTCCAACCAAATGAACGAACCGCTGAAGTGGGAGACGGGGAAGGGCGCTCGAATGTCCGCTTGTGGATCAGCGCCGCTCCCGGAGCCACGCGTCTCCGTCTCTGGCGACGACCGCTAACGCGCGCCTGAGGCCTCCCGCAGAAGTGCGTTGAAGGTTTCCGCCCGACTTTATACTGGCACGGGATCGGTTACTTCGGTTGCCTCCCGCTCGGCAGCCGTGCCCAGCAACATGCATAAGGTAGATCGTCAGGATTTTGTGCAATGAACTATCGCCATTCCTTCCATGCCGGCAACAGTGCCGACGTCGTAAAGCACAGCCTACTGATTGCTCTCGTGCGGGCCTTGCAGCAAAAACAGGGGGCGCTGACCCTGATCGACACCCATGCCGGCTGCGGATTGTACGACCTTGAGGGCGCGGATGCTCAACGCACCGGCGAATCCACGCAGGGGGTGCTGCGGGCCTTTGCCGATCCGAACCCGTTGCTGAGCGACTACCGCGCCGTCGTGCAGGCGGTGAATGCCGGGGCCGAGCCGCACTTTTACCCAGGCTCGCCACGGATACTGGCGCAGCTTTTGCGCGCGCAGGATTTCCTGATCCTAAACGAAAAACATCCTGAGGACGCCAATACCTTGCGCGGAGTGATGCGCGACACATCCGCCGCCGTGCATGAGCGTGACGCCTACGAGCTTTGGCTGGCAATGTTGCCGCCGCGAACCGCGCGGGGCGTGGTGGTGGTCGACCCGCCGTACGAGCAGCCCGATGACCGTGACCGTATCACAGCTACCCTTGCGGCCGCTCACCGCAAATGGGCGCATGGCGTGACGGTGATCTGGTATCCACTGAAAGACCGGGGCACGCATTGGCGGTGGACGGAACAGTTACGCAAGCTCGGCATCCCGAAATTTCTGCAGGTGGAGCACTGGTTGTACGATCGCGATCAGAGCAGCATTTATAACGGCGCAGGCCTTTATATCATTAACCCGCCCTATGCCTTTACGCAGGCGCTCCCACCTCTGCTGGAAGCTCTGCGTGGCATGCTTGCTCCGGAGGGCCATACGGGCGAGATCACAACCGATTGGTTGGGCGATTAGAGTAGACCCTCATCGCCCCTCCGCCCAAACGAAGTATCCTTTCGCTGTCTGGGGTCGGCTAATGACAATTGCTGCTTGTGCTCCGCGTTCACCAGGAAGCGCCGGCAGGTCTGCGTCCTCCGGAGGGTAACCCACTGCCGAAAACGCGAGAAGCGGTAGCAACGTCTCCAGTTCTCGCCATAACGGCTGAGCGTTTGCACAGGCCAACGAGCGCTGTCGCGGCGACTGAACGTATGTCCACGTCCCGGAAACGTGGATACGGCATCGAGTGAACAACTACAGGTCGTGTGCACCGATCCTGATGCCACTCCATAATAGGCCAAGAACGTGGTTCAGTAGAGCGATTTGCGGTGTTACGTGTTGGTCCTTAGATGCAAAGTGCGCCGACGGGCTTTCGGTTAGTGGGTTCGTCGTCATTTCGGTTGCACGATAGTGCCAGATGGCAGTGGGAAACGAGTTCTACAGCGGTCAAATCCTGTCCCCGCAACCAAACGCTAAACGACAACGCCGCCCTCACGGGCGGCGTTGTCGTTTGTGGCGAAGGCAACTAGTTCAGAAACATTCGCCACCACCTCTGCTTCATCAGCCTAATCGACTCAGACATCGATGCACGGACGACTTCTTCTAAGTCGCACTTACAACTGGCCCGTTCTCAGAGCATCAAACACGCGGCCTGCCGGTCAGGCAACGGACCAAGCTGGTTACGGTGATGCGCGAGCTTCTGACCGAGGTCAGGGTCGGCGTCCGGTGTGGGTTCTATGCGCGCTGATCACACCTCTGGAAATCGAAGAAGGTCGCCTGTTGGATGTGCCGGATCCTTCCCACGTCGTTGCAGCAGGCGCGCGACCTCCACCTGCGGGTTCGCAGATTAATTGCGATCTGCCCGTCCGGATATCTCGGAAAGACGTTACCGAACGCCTGATGACTATTGCCAGCATTGGCCCGGTCGGCACCGCGCTGGCGACCTCGATGACCGATGGGCACCAGTTCCGCTCAGATAGATAGTTCACCGCCTGATGGACCCACCTTGACCCGCAGCAACAGCGGCTGGCGCGGATCAAACAAGCGGTGATCAGTATCTGCGCAAGCCGTTGGTCATCAGCATGACCTCGCAGCTCGGGCAAGTCGTGTACAAACCCCAAGCGGCCTACTCTCACCTCGTTGAATTGCTCGTGCGCAAGCCGCCACGCATCGAGACGACCGCGATGCTGAACGTGAGCGCGCGGACGCGAAATGGTCAGAAACCATGTAGCTCGTAAAGGAGTATTCGGAGCCAATGGTCGTGCTGTTGACGGCGACGCCCGCTGGCGCGTGCCTGTTGGCCAACGCCAGCGACGCTTTCTCTGACCAGGGATGCCGACTTGCGACGATTTCGGCCCATCGCAAGCATCGCCGTACGCGCGCGCAACCATTCGCATACGGGCGTACCATCCCCGTCTCCAGAACCCAGTGAAAGATAGACGCTAGCTTGGACGATCCGCTTGGTGCGTAAAAGAGACCTACGTTCGGGCACCAGCAAGCGTGTCGACGAACTGCTGATGCGGCGGCAGTGTGGCGACACGCGCCGCGATCCCGCGGGAAAGATTTCTTAGCGCCTCCGCCAACTGACCGGGCGGCATCATCCGCGCCATCAAGTGGTGGCGATGCGGCGTAAGCCCTTGTCCCAGCATGACCTGAAGCCACGAACTGACGCGGAACAGTTCGTCCGCACCTTGATAAGCCTGCGCTTCCTCGACGAATAGCGCGAGGCGCGCTGCCAGCGTGTCGGGGATGCTCATTTCGCGGCATTGGCGCCAGAACGGCTCGTCGCGTGCGTTGAGGTGATAATGCAGGATCACGAAATCGCGCACGCCTTCCATTTCGCGCTGCGCCATGGCGTTGAAACGATCCGCCACCGCCGCCGTCGCACCCCCGAACGGAAAAAGCTGCAACAGGCGCGTCAGCGCGATCATCATCAAATGGATACTGGTCGATTCGAGCGGCTCAATGAAGCCCGACGATAGGCTCAGCGCGACGCAGTTCTTTTCCCACGCGCGCTTTCGGCGGCCGGTCGTGAAGCGGATCAGCCGCGGCTCGGTCAACGTATTGCCCGCCACCGACCCGATCAGGAGCGCGCGCGCCGCATCGTCGCTGAGATGCTCGGCGGCATAGACGATGCCGTTCCCGACGCGATGCTGCAGCGGAATACGCCATTGCCAACCCGCTTCATGCGCGATCGCGCGCGTATAGGGGAGCGCAGGGCCGACAGCGGTCGTCTGCACCGCCAGCGCCCGGTTCATCGGCAGCCAGTAGCTCCAATCCTCATAGCCCACCCCAAGGGTCTCGCCGATCAACAGGGCGCGGAACCCGGTGCAATCCAGGAACAAATCGCCTTCGACCCGCTCCCCAGATTCGAGCATCAGCGCAACCAGATCGCCGCTCTCGGCATTCTGCTCGACTCGCGCGATGCGTCCCTCGATCCGACGCAACCCGGCTGCCTCGCAGCGGCCGCGCAGATAGCCCACATACCGCCCGGCATCGAAATGATAGGCGTAATTGAGTTGCGCCTTGGTGCCTGTGGCGAAGCGACCCGCTTCGGCGGCTTGTGCCTCGTAACAATAGTCCTCGATCGGCCCGGCATTCCCATCCGCGCGCGCCGCCAGCCAGAAATGCTGGAAATCGCCCATCCAGGTCGATTTGCCGACGTCTCCAAAGGAATGGAGATAACGCGAGCCTGGCCTAGTCCAGCCCTCGAAGGCGATGCCCAGTTTGAACGTGGCACCGGTCGCCCGGACGAAATCGTCCTCGTCCAGCCCGAGCAGGGCATGGAACCCCCGGATGGTGGGGATCGTGGCTTCGCCGACGCCGACCGTGCCAATCTCGTCGGATTCGACAAGCGTGACGTCGACCAGCTGGCCCAGCTGGCGAGTCAGCAGCGCCGCGGCAAGCCAGCCGGCCGTGCCGCCACCGGCGATGACCACGCGGGTCTTGGGCAAGGTGTTCATCGACCGTCCTTTGTCAGCGATTGAGCCGTTGCAGCAGCGTGGCGCGCAACCGGCGCGCCGCGGTGGCATCCAGCGGTGCCAGCGCACCGCGCGCGACGCCCGGCAGATGCGCGCCCGCGCGTGTCGCATCGCCGAAGACATAATAGTCGAACAACGCTTGCCACCCTGCCTTCTCGTGCGCCGGGCGGTCGCGGAGGCTCAGCAGGCCGTGCAGCAGCGTATTCTGTGGCGTATCCATGAAGCGCGGCGTCGCATTCCACCAGTAATTGATCATCGCGTTGAACGGATCGAGCGCCTCGACCTGATGCCACCACAAAGCGGGATAGATCAGCGCGTCGCCAGGCTCCATCTCCGCAATTTCGGCGGCGGCCAGCGCGTCGGCGAAGCCGGGATACCGGTCCAGATCGGGGGCATCGAAATCGACCATCGAGACGACTTGACCAGCGGGCGTCGGGTCGAGCGGCCCTGGATAGAGGTTGGCGACCTGATCGGGCGGGAAAAGGGTGAAGCGCCGCCGCCCGACCAGCGTGACGGCGATGTTGTTCGACATGTCGTAATGCGCCGCTGCCGTGGTGCGGTTGCCGATCCAGATGCTCACCAGCGGCGGATGCTCCAGCAGTTCGGGATCGCCGAAGGGGAGCGCCGCTTCGGCCCTGAGCCCGGGAAGATACTGATCGATATCGGTGGAGCCGATATAGATGGCCGGCGCGGCGGGATCGTGCAGGCTCGCCAGCAACTGGTCGAGATAGGCCGTCAGCGATCCACGTTCGCGCGCAAAATTCAGTGCGGTGCCGTCTCCGGTATAGCCGAAACGGCCAGCGATAACCGGATCGCCGATATAGGCCGTGACGGGTTGGCCGCCATCAAATTGCTTGAGCCAGGCAATCGCCGCGGCGGCACCATGCCGGCCGGCCTCCACCAGCGGGGCATGCGCTGCTATGCCGCGCAGGATCGCGGGGCGACCCTCGGCGATCAGCGCGGCGATCGGCAGTGTCCGCGCGTCTGCGGCTTCGATCACGCGTGTGCGGCGCGAGATGCGCTGCACCGCGGTCACGTGGTCGTGCCGGGCAGCCGTTGCTTCCGGGCAATCAACTGCTGGACGTTGGCAAGCGAAGCCGCGGCGAGGATGGCGAGCCGGAGGATCCCCGAGCGATGCAGCCGCTCGAGCGGTTCGCCCGTCAGCGCGGCGAGCCGTTCGACGTCCACCACGAGCACGTCAGGCACGGTGTAGCGGCGCTCCTCGCTGACATCGATGGTCAGCGTTACGGGGGCGAGCAAGCCTGCATCATCGAGCGCGGCATAAGCGGCCGGCGCGCTTTCCATCCCCTCGTACAGGAGCCGCAGCACGCCGGTGACATGCTCGAGGTACGGGGTGTTACCGCCATGTTCCAAAAAGAGCGGCAAGCCATCGTCGTCCCCGACCCGCGGGTCGTCACGGTCGACATGGAGCATCGGCTGGCTGACGGCATCGCTCGTGCAGCGGACCATGCCGATGGAGAAGGGGCCGCGCTGGTGACTGGCGGGCACATATCGGCTCGTCCAAAAGTCGCCGGACAGAAACAGATTCTCGTCACGGTCGAGCCCCAGCAGGGCATAGGCCTGCAGGCCCTCGTCGCGGCGGCGAAAAATGATGGCGAATTCGCGCTGTAGCTCTTCGAATTCAGCCGGGAACACCAGCGCCTGATTGGCCGCGTCCCCAAATGCCGGGCCCGCGCGGGGGCTTACGCGCAAATCGGCATGGTCGATATTGTTGATCTGTACGGGGGTCATCCGCTCCGGTCCGGTTGTGGCGTCAGGTCTATCAGCGCAGCGACGAAGGACAAAAGGAAAAGGCCGCCGCTTGGTCCGCGGCGGCCTCCCTTCCTTGCCGGGAGTGGACCAGGGCCCACGCCCGCATGCAATCAGAAGCGGTAGCGCGCGCCGACATAGAAGCGTGGCTTGAGCTCCTGGACATAGACCAGATTGGTTTCGGTACGGGCGTACTGACGGAACGGTTCGCTCGTCAGATTGACCGCTTCCAGCGACACCGAGATGTTGGACCGGATGTCGTAGCTGATGCTGGCATCAAGCGTCCCGAACGCTGCAGTGAACAGCGGGTTACGGTTACCACCCTGGTTCGTGCCGGCGAGATACTTGTCGCGCCAGTTGTACGAAATTCGCGCCGAGATGCCGTTCTTGTCATAGATACCGGTCAGGTTGGCGCTGTCGCCCAAGCCGGTCAACGCGAAGATATTCACGTTCGGATCGGCATAGGGATCGACATTCACGTCGCCGCTGACCTTGGTGTACGACACCGCGAACCCGAAGCCGGTTCTGCCAAAGAAGTTGGTCCAGGCGAATTCGAAGCCGTGGATGTTGCCCTCGCGGTTGTTGACCGGACCGCTGATTGCGAAGTTGACGAGCGGATCGGCAGCATCCCCCTGAAGGTTCACGGCGGCCGCGAGTGGACCGTACAACGCTTCGTTCACTTCACCCGTAGCGGGGTCAAGCGCGCCCCTGAAGGCCGCCGTCGCCGCTGCCTGATTACCGCCATTTTGCTGCAGAAGTGCGGTGTAGGCGAACAGGTTGCGGTCCGTCTGAGAGATCCCGTTGGTTCGCAGATAGGCGAGTGCAGTGCCGGACCGCGAACCAGGCGTCCCAGCGCCCGGATCCCGCAGTCCGAACAGTGTGCCGTTGGTGATCTGGTTGCCCACGAAGTTGCGGACGTTCTTGTTGAAGAAGCCGACCGATACGAAGCTCGTGGGCTTGTAGTACCACTCGATCGAGACGTCGAAATTGTCCGATAGCAGTGGCAACAGCCCCGGATCCTGGCGCGACGCGGGAGCGGGTGCCGCCCCCAGCGCGGTCGGACGGTTCGGTGCGTTGGCCGTTACCGAAGCGAACAGGTTGCCATAGTCCGCGCGCGCCAGCGTTCGACTGAACGATGTGCGTGCCACCACATTATCATGAACTTCGACGTTCAAATCGAGCGACGGCAACAGATTGTCGTAGTTCGCTTTGACATTCACCGCGCCGCCGGCCGGTCCGCCTATGATGGCGAAGTCATTGTCCGACTGCCATTCCAGCGCGGTCGGGACCGACTGGAGGGCGATCGAATTGACCCTGGTCTTTTCGTAGCGGACCCCGATCAGCGCGTTGGCACGGCGTCCGGCGAGCTCGCCGCCCCAGGCCAGCTGTCCGTAGACCGCCCACGTCTTCTCGCCCACCGTGTCGTCAGAGGAGCCCTGCAACACGTTGCCGCGGTTCGTAAAGTTCGGGTTGTTGGCATAATAGGGCCCGAACACGTTCAGCAAGTCGACCGCATCTCCCCGGAATGCGACCAGCGCCGAACCGGTCGAATTGGGGTTATACCGATCGAATTTGCAGGTCAGACAGAAGGTGTCGACTAGATTGCCGGCGAGCTGATTGACGAGGCCGGTGTCCGTAATGCCCCAGTCGCCCAGAAGCTGCTGCGTGTTCGAACTCGCCGAGCGAGTCTTTGCATCCACATAGTTGCCGCCGACCACGAACCGGCTTCTGTTGCCAAGGTCCCAGCCGAGTTCAGCATTGAACTGATCGACCTTGGCTTCCTGCCGCGAGAAAATCTGCCGCGCGATCTGCGTACCCATGTCGCCGATATCGAGCTGATTGTTGCAATTGCCGCCGCGGCCGCCATTCGTGGCGGTGCAGTCGTTCAGCGTTTCGGACTGTTGTGGAAAGCCGCTCGAGAAATCGACGCGGTGGGTCGCGCGGACGGGGGCGCCGATAGAGATCGTCGTCGCCGAAGTACCGTTCGAATTATCCGGGTTGGTGGTCGACTTCGAATGGTTCGCGTCAAGCTTCAGCGACAGGGCGTCGGTGAAATTCCACTTTAGGTTGCCGCCGACCGAGTACAGTTCGGTCTTGGTTGCGAAACGCTGCTGTTCATACCCCTTGTCCGCCTGTTTGGCCTCCGCCAGAACGATCGCGGATTGCATCTGCTTGTTATCGTCGAAGGTGACGTCGCTGAACGGGCGCTGGAACCAGTTGGTCTGTTCGCTCCGCTCGTCGCTCAGCTTGTTGCGCGCATACAGGCCGTCCAACGTCAGTTCCAGACGGTCGGTCGGCTTGAACTGGATGCTGGCCTGGCCGTTGAGGCGTTCGCGACGGTTCTCGGAGAACTGATACCGGCTGTCGTTCGGAATTTGCACGTAAGGCGTGGTGGGACGATTGGTGATGTTCGTCGCCGCCGTAACGTAGGTCCCCGCGGGGTTAAGGAAATCAGCCAAAGGAACGATGTTCCAATAGTTCGGGTTCGACTGAACCGAAGCCGATTCACGCAGCTGGTAGCTTCCGAACAGGTTGATGCCGAACGTCTCGTCGGTGTTCTTCCAGTTGATCAGGCCCGACAGTTCCGGCGTGACCTTCGAGAGATCCGCTTCGGCCTTCTCGACGGAACTGTCATACAGCGCCTTGGCACCGAACGAGCCGGACAGGCCGGCCTCGCGCGACTCGAGCGGGCGACGGGTGACGACGTTGATCGCCGCACCTATACCACCCGACGGGATGTTGGCGCGGCCGGTCTTGTAGACTTCCAGCGTCGCGACGCCTTCCGACGCCAGGTTCTGGAAGTCGAACGAGCGGCCGGTACCCACCGCAAAGGCGTTGCCAGTGCTGGTATCGATGCTGGTCGAGGCGAGCTGACGGCCATTGAGCGTTACAAGGTTGAAACCACCACTAAAGCCGCGAACTGCGACCTGCGAGCCTTCGCCATTGGCGCGCGTGATTGACACACCGGTAATGCGCTGCAACGATTCCGCGAGGTTGGTATCGGGGAATTTGCCGATGTCTTCGGCGGAGATGGCATCGACGACGCCGGCAGAAGTGCGCTTGATGTCGATCGCGCGGTTGAGACTGGCGCGAATGCCGGTGACGACGATGTCCTGGTCTTCCGTGGCTACCTCAGCAGGGGCACCCGGCGATGGAGCGGTCTGCGCGTTGGCCGTGGTGTCGGCAGGTACAGTCTGCGCTGCGGCCGGCAAAGCAAGACCCGCGGCCAGCGCTAGCCCGGACGTCGAGCGTGCAAGTGTGACGAGAAAATTGGTAGCTTTCATGGTATCCCCCCCAAGTTGTATCGCGGCTCTCGCCGTCCGGTGCCTACTTCCTGTTGGAATTTAGTGCCGGTCCGGTGGTATCGCTATCAGAGCATCAGCCCTTGTCAATACATCCGCAGCAACATTGTAATCTAATGTTGCGCGTGTGCTCTTGTTGCAACAACTGTATATGCCGATGCGCCTTGGTCGCCACCAGCCGGATACGCGGCCGCGCTGACCGAGGCTATCCCATCAATGGTCGCCCAAAACCCGCCCGGGGCCTCACCGTCCTCTCCAGCCATTTGGAGGTCGGTTTAACATCACAGCAGGTCAGCAAACCAAAGTGGCTGTACGTCCCAGCAACCAACGATGTCACAAAAGCCCCTGTCCGCTCAGACGGGGGCTTTGTGCGTTCGGCTCATACGAAGCCTCAGCGAACGAAAGCACTTGGTACAGGTAACCATGAAGCGGCATGAGGCGGCGGTTGCCCTCACGCGAGCTGCTTGGTTGCACCACAATCTTCTCGATGAGCGGGCGGATTGTGTTCCGCGCTGCCGCACCGTCTTCGGACGCCAAATGCACGTCAAGTCCGGCAATGGCCCGGATATACATAGCTTCATAATTCGCCGGTAGGCGCACGACCTGCGGCGCTGGCGTTGCAGCGATGATCTTCCCCAGTCGGCTTTCTTCGGCTTCCAGATTCTTCACACGGGTGGTCAGTGCGCGAGGGTCGTCTTTGTCCTCCTCGATCCGAGTGACGAGGTTGGCGATACGGGCGCAGGTCTCCGCCAGTCTGTGCCCGGCCGTGGCGCGCTCGACGTCTCTAGCCTGCGCTGCGGCCGCGAGCTACTGCTGGAGGAGCGCGGCGAAGCGCTTGATGAGCGCCGGTGTCAGCAGACGTCCGCGGATGCCTGCAAGTGCGCGGGTTTCCAACTCGGTGGCGCTGATCGAGCCGTTGCCGTATCTTCCCATTCGGTGACCCTTGCATCGCCACCGCCCGGGGTTGGTCGCCAGGAACGTTGCGCCGCAAGTGCCGCAGGTCACCGCCCCGGAGAGCATATGAGCAGGACGCTTCGCCAAGGCTAGCGGATTGCCGGTCAGCTTGAACTTCGCGTCGCGCGCGCTCCGTGCTTTGGCTTGAAGCGCCTTGATCTGCTCCCACGGCTGTCGGTTGATGATCCTGAGTTGCGGGTCGTTGCGGACGATCCATTCCGCCTCCAAGTTGAGGCGAGGGGGACGCGAGAAGCCGCAGCGCTCGTTGGGCACCTCGACCCAGGTGCGATGGTTAAAGATACGGCAACCGATGTGGAGCTCGTTATTGAGGATGCCTTCACCCCGCGTCACGTCGACTGATAACGTCGAGGGGTTCCAGACCCCGGCATTGTACTTCTCCCGCTCGCGGGCGCGCGGGGAGGGGATGCCATCGGCATTGAGGGCGTTGCAGATCCGCTTGAGGCTCCAGCCATCGGCGTACAGGCGAAAGATGCGGCGGACGAGTTCGGCCTGCTCGTCGTCGATTGAGAGTTGGTCGAGCGCGCGCCCTTGCGCGTCCTCACCGGTGATCTCACGTCGGTAGCCGAGCACGCGTCCCCCCGTGGCACTGCCGCGCGTGGCCTTGCCGCGCAGGCCGCACCTCGTCGTGTAGGCGATGCGCATCCGCTGTTGCTCACCGATGATGCTTTGAAGGCGAGCACCAAGTCGTCGACCTTGCCCGCCACCACCGTGTGCACCGCGACCTGGTGCAGCCTGAACAGCTTGACCATGCAATGCAGATGCTCGGCGTCGCAGCTTAGCCGAGCGACACCCTCGCTAATGAGGTTGCGCACTTGGCCTTTGGTGATGAGTTCCAGGACCTGCTCTAGCCCCGGGCGCTCCATCGTCGCGCCGGTTATGCCATCGTCGCCGTAAAAGGCGATGACCTCCAGCCCGCATCTTTCGGCATAGCTTTGCGCGAACCGCTGCTGGTCGTCAGGCGCGTTGATGCGGGATCGTGGCAGGGGGCTGCCGTACGCGATCAGCAACAAGTTTGCCGTGGGCAAGGTACACGATCAGCTGTCGGTCATCGAGCTGGGCTGATCCGCGATACCGTCCGAAGGTCGGAGGTCCGCTCAGCGGCCTTCGGATGGAACCAGGAGAGCTGCGGGCCTACGGCATCAACCCGTGGGCATGGCCGAATGAAACACGCCGACGACCAGCAGGACGAGCACCAACGATACGGCACTGGATAGCGCGACAAGCACCGCTGCCGCCTTGCGGTTGGTGTCGAGCAGGGTCGCAAACAGGGTCACGTTGCTGGCGATCGGGAACAGGGCGACGAGCCCGACAATGACGCGGTCGCGCGGCCCCAACACGCCAACGAATGCCGCCTCCAGTGCGAGTGCCGCGGCGATCAACACTATTCCGCTGACTTGCCTCATCGCGAGTATGCGCGTCATGAGCTTCGGCCGCCAATCGTCGCGGCCGGTCTCGGCAAGGTTGAGGCCAATCACCGCCATGCCGAGAACCGACACCAGTGTGCCAGCGACGGATACGATGGGAGCCGCCGCTTCGGGCATCGTGACGCCCGCCGCCTTGGCGATGATCGCGCCGATGACGACATAGACGACCGGTACACGCAACGCCTTGGTCGCGGCCTTGCGCGTACCCTCCTTGGTACGGGCGATGAGAAAATAGCCGATCGTGTCCCCGTACAGCGCGCTGCCGATATAGGCGCAGATCACGGTCGATACGCCGACCTCTCCAAAGAGTGCCTGGCTGACCGGCACGCCAAAGAACGCAACGTTGAAGAACGAGAAGGAAGCCGACAGCAGTTTGGGATCGAAATCGTCGCCAAGCCGCTTGGCCAACCGATAGGCGGGGATGCTCATCAGTGCCGCAACCCCGAACATCAGCGGTGGGATGACCATCAGCTGTCGCGCTTCCGCCGCCAGCACCTTGTCGATGACCAATACCGGGATGAGCCCGAAGACGAGGATCGTCGAAAACAGCTTTGCTGCCCAGGGCACGCGTCCGCCAATGACCCACGCTACCAGAATTACGCCATAAAGCGGCAGCAGCGCCGCTGCGATGTTACCGAGCGCGCTCATTGCTGGCGCAGGATATCGTCGATCGCACGACCGGCGCATTCGACGTTGAACCAGACCGCGTTGGTGTCGCGCAACTCGCCGTTGAGCAATTGGCCGAGCGCGTACAGGCGTGGTGCATCGCGCGAGGCGGATATGATCCGACACGTCGCCCTGTGCGCGATCGCGCCACCGGCCGGATGCAACTGTAGCCAGTCTTTGGCGAGCAGATCTTTGACCAGTGTTTCCCTCATCTCGTCCAAGGTCGTGGCCTGGCCGGTGGCGTTTACGACGATCGGTGCTTCGAGCGTATCGCCATTCTCGAACCGTACGACAAAGCCGGGGCCGTTCGTGCTCGCGACGGTTTCATCGACCCGCCCGCGGACGCTGAGCAATCCCCGCGTCATGGCATCGGCGATACGCCGCGCGTTGATCATTGGCGTGACAAAGCGCGCCGCGGCGAAATGCGGTGCCAGCCACTGCCCGAAGCGTTTCTGGTCGGCGGGGCGCAACAGGTTCCATATCGCTGTGGACTCATGCCGGGCGGCGGTGAGAATGCGTTGAAACGGTTCGTCTTCGGCTTCCGCCGCCGCGATATCGTGGAGCAAGGCGGCCTCGGCGTCACCGTCGAAGCGATCTTCGGCCTTCCAATCGATCGGTCGACCGGCAGCCGCTTCGGCCTCGAGGCGGAACAGACGGAACAGATCGACGACCGAGAAGGCCGCGCCGCGTTCGCGGATCAGGCGGTGGACGTTTGCCAGCGTCAGATACCGTCGCTCATAACCCGTCTCGGGCGCGGGAATCTCGACCCGCGGTAGCATGCCTTCCTTGGAAATCAGGTGGATGTGTCCGCGATGATCTCCGTCGAGCAACGTCATGACTGCGTCGATCGCACTCAGCCCGCTGCCCAGGACGATGACTGGCTGATCCCGATCGATCTGCTCTGTCATGCGATGCGCGGGGTAGGGGGAATCGAAGTACCCGAGCGTGCCATTGAGGGTGCCGAACCGATCCGGATCTGGCGTGCCGATCGTGAGAAGGACGATGTCCGTAGCGATCGTCGATCCGTCCGAGAACCCTACCGTCGCCGCGTCATGATCGCCTTCGATGCTGACAGCTTCCTGGTGGTGGGTCTGCACCTCGATCCCAGCGGTACGGGCTTGATCGAGCGTTCGGTCGAGGACTTCGCGCATGTAGATGCGATATTCGCGGCGCTGGGGATATTCGACACCATCGGGATCAAGCGGCGTGCCCGCCGCGGCGCGACGCGCCTCGAGCCAGGTTCGGAAATGACCCGGTTCCTTGTCGTATAATCCCATCAGTCGGGATTCAGTATTGAGGAGGTGTCCCGGCTGATCCGTACCGAACGCCAATCCGCGCGCGAGGACATCGTCACGCTCGATCAGATGGATCATCCAGCCTTCGCCCGGGTCGTAGCAAAGCCGCGTCACGGCTTCGGCGAATGCGGCCACGCCGCAGGCGCCCATGCCGACGATCGTCAGTTTTTTCGGCATGCTCTTCCGTTCCATGAGGAAGGGCGACAACGCTCGATTGGTGTTCGGTGCCACGTGGAACGTGAAATATTTGTCATGTACGGCGCGCCCGCCACGATAGGCGGTTTTGCCGAGCCAGACCGGCACCGCAGGGCACAAACGGCTCCGTAAAGGTAGGCTTGTGGTCGACCGCCTTAGCGCGCACGGCGGCCGTCGCGTGAGTGTGGCGGGGAGGCTTTCGTCCAAACTCTGCTACGGGGATGGCTTAGCCGATCTGGTTTCGGTTCATCTCAGCGTCAAACGAGATCGCTAGAGCAATTTCAGCTGGGAAGGGTCTGCGTCAAAGCCAAGCTCGCAAGATGCACCGTTGCGAGCAGTTGATCCAACGTGTGCCCGTTGCGCGCCTTGGCGGAGAGTCCTGACATGGTCGTGCTGACGAAGTCGGTCAGACGCCCGGCATCTGCTGGATGGCGGGCTGCGATATAGTCGTGAAGCACGGTTTCGGCCGCAAGGCTGAGCGCACAGGCGGCGTCGCGCGCGTCGCGATCGTTCGAGCGGGTGCCCTCCACCACCATGCAACCGCTCGCAAGCGGGTCAGCGGCATAAGAGCGGGCGGCCTCCTCTAGCACCGCTGCGAGACAGCCGCCCACGGGAAGGTCGTCTCGCAGCAGCTTGGCGAGGGGAATGGCGCTGGTCGCACTATAGCGGTCGAGCACGCGGGCATACAGACCGGCCTTGCTGCCAAAGGCGGCGTAGAAGCTGGGGGGATTGATCCCAAGCGCGGTTGTGACGTCCGAGACGCTGAGCGCATCATAGCCATGGGCGTGAAAAAGCTGCTGTGCGGTACCAATGGCTTCCTCGGGATCGAAGCGCCGAGGCCGCCCCCTTGTGCGGGATTTATCTGTAGTCACGATTACAAAATACCTTGACGTGCCCAATCGGGTTTTTATGTAGCACACACTACATTAAATCTCAAGGATGCAGGTCATGGCTTCGTTTCAAGGCAAATCCGTTCTAGTCCTTGGCGGCAGTCGTGGGATCGGCGCAGCGGTTGTCCGGCGTTTCGCCGCCGAAGGCGCATCCGTGATCTTCACCTACGTGGGGTCGCGAGCCTCCGCCGAGCAGCTTGCAGCCGACACTGGCAGCATCGCGGTGCAGACCGACAGCGCCGACCGCGATGCGGTCATCGCACGGGTGCGCGAGAGTGGGCCGCTCGACGTCCTGATCGTCAATTCCGGGTTCGCCATCTTCGGCGATGCGCTCGATCAGGACCCGGACGAGATAGACTGGCTATTTCGGGTGAACGTCCACGCGCCTTACCATGCCTCGGTCGAAGCGGTACGGCAGATGCCCGACGGTGGGCGGATTATCGTCATCGGTTCGGTCAACGGCGATCGGATGCCGATTCTAGGCATGGCGTCCTACGCGTTGAGCAAGTCGGCGCTGCAAGGGATGGCGCGGGGGCTCGCACGCGATTTCGGGCCGCGTGGCATCACGATCAACATCGTTCAACCCGGGCCGATCGACACCGATGCCAACCCCGAAGACGGTCCGATGAAGGATCTGCTGCATGGCTTCATGGCGATCAAGCGGCACGGACGGCCTGAGGAAGTCGCGGGCATGGTCGCTTGGCTGGCGGGGCCGGAGGCGGGCTTCGTAACCGGGGCAATGCATACGATCGACGGCGCTTTCGGCGCTTGAATCCGATGACGCGAATGGCGCGGCCGAGGTTGGTCGGGCCATCGCTCCCGTTGCGACCACGAACGGGAGCAGTCATGCGTCATCGTCGGCAATTGACGATAAACGCGAGTTCACGAAGGTCCCATGTATGGATGCGGTCAAGGCGGCTTGGATGGCCGTTATTGAATCCGTAAAGTCGGTAGCTTCTTCGTGGTTTCGGTCTTTGTCGGTAAGGAAACTCAAGCCGGAAGGGCATTTATCTTCTCTTTGTGGCGTTCTACGGGCAGCGGTATGGTGCTCCCATCAACGCGTAATGAGGCAAACGGCCTGTTAATCCGCAGCCTGCCCAACGAGCAGACGACGGTGCTGGGGTGCGACATCTCTACCGTTGATCATCGCTCGGTCTCGATTCAGGATTTCCCGGCGCAGGCATTGTCGTGCGTCAAGGTCTACACGGCGACGACTGCCGACAAACTTAAAGGGGGGCGCCGACCTGATCGACGTCGGCCTGCGCCGTCCGTTCTACTTCAAGGGCTTCGAACTCGCGTGCGCCGCGCGCAGTGTCTACAACACGGAATCATCGAAACTGGACCCGATCGGCAGCTTGCTGATCAGCGACCGTTGGCAGACCGGGATTGGCGAGATCGGCGCGCTGGTGAATGTGTCTTCCACGCAGACACGTTATCTCAACTCGATCGGCTGTCAGGGTTTCCGGGACAATGTCCCCGCTGCGCAGCAGATCCTGCCCGCATCGGTCGGGTGCGACTTCACCTTCCCGCAGCATATCGGGCTGTTCTACGGTCGCAGCACGCGCCAGCGTCCTTCGGTCAACGGGCCAAGCAAACAGTCCGGGCGCAACAATACCGACACAACGCCAACCACCTCGCGCTCCGACCATCGCGCGCCCATCGCGAACGGGCCGACATTTTCCTTGCGGTCTCGTCCGAATATGGCCGGTTCCCCTAGGTGATCGCGCGTGTCCGCAAAACGGTTGGAATCTTTGCGTTTGGAACGTCGATGGGCATGTCGTCGATCTGCCTGCCCGGGGTGATACGGGGTAATAGTGAGGGCATCCGATCGGCAGCGAATTGAAGGAGAGCAAGGTTGCGCGCGCGTGCGCCGATCACGAGGCGGCCGGTCTGGCCGACCTGCCGATAGCCGCGCCGACGACGCGTTAAGGCTTTCTGTCGTGATGCACACAAGCCATGCCGGGGGACGACGGCATCATCTATGCAGCAGGCGCCCAACGTAGCCTGTCGATCAGCACCCGCAGCGCAGGCGTGACCTGCCGGCTCGGGTAGTAGAGATAGCAACCAGGAAAGCTCGGGCACCAGGCATCGAGTACCTGGATCAGCCTGCCGTCCGCAATCTCCGCCGCGACATCGTGGTCCAGCATATAACCCAGGCCTGCACCGGCTCGGACCGCCGCAGCCGCCAGTTGCTCGTCGTTGACGATCAATTGCCCGCGTGGACGAAACTTGATGTCCCGACCATCGTGTTCGAACTCCCACGGGAGCAACCCCCCGCCACCGAGAAGCCGATAGTTGATGCAATTGTGCCCCTCGAGATCGGCTGGAACCGCGGGCAGGGGACGGGTCGCGAAATAATCGGGGGTGCCGACAACCAAGGTGCGCAACGCAGGTCCGACCGCCACCGCTACCATGTCCCGATCGACCGTCTCCCCCAACCGGATACCCGCGTCGAAACCCCCGGCCACGACGTCTACCAGCCGGTCTTCGACGATGACCTCGACCGAAATCTCGGGATGGTCGCGCAGGAAGCGCGGCAAAACTGGCGCGAGTATGGTCCGCGCGGCGTAGCCGAAGGTGGTCAGCCGAATCGCACCGGACGGTACGCCGCGCCAGTCGGCCAATTCGGACAGGCCTCGCGCAAGCTCGGCAAGCGCCGGGTCGAGCGATCGCAGCAGGCGTTCTCCCGCCGCAGTGGGGGCAACACTGCGCGTCGTTCGTGCCAGCAGCCGAACCCCTAGGCGTTCCTCCAGGCTACGCATCGCGTGGCTGAGCGCCGAGGGCGAAAGGCCCAGTTCTGCTGCGGCACGGGTGAAGCTGCGTGCGCGTGCGACCGCGGCAAAGGCAGCGAGGTCGTCCAGGTCGCCACGCTTCATTGTTGCATTTCCTTCACAAAGCCTTGCGGCGAATGGCGGCTTATCCGTTCGCCACCACCATGTAGTCTCCGATGCGACTTTACTAGGAGTTACAGCAATGACCCTCACGACCTATCGCACACTCGGACGCTCCGGCTTGACGGTCAGCCCGCTCGCGCTCGGCACGATGACCTTCGGCGCCGGACGATGGGGTGCCGACGAAGCGACCGCACGATCGATCTTCGATGCTTATGTCGAGGCTGGCGGCAATTTTGCGGATACCGCGGACATCTATTCCGGCGGGGAAAGCGAACAGATGCTAGGGCGATTCATTGCGGAGCGGGGAAACCGCGACCGGATGGTGATCGCGACCAAATCGGGCTTTCCGCGAACCGCGGGCAATCCGCTGGCTGGGGGCAATTCCGCGCGCAACATCCGCGACGGAATCGAGGGCTCGCTGCGTCGGCTCGGCACGGACTACATCGACGTGTATTGGACGCATGTGTGGGATCGCACGACCCCGCCCGAAGAAGTGCTGCGCGCGCTGACCGATGCGGTACGGCGCGGGGACATCCTGTATTACGGCTTCTCCAATGCGCCCGCGTGGTACGTCGCGCGGATCGCGACGCTGGCCCGCGCGCACGGCCTGCCCGAGCCCATCGGCTTGCAATATTCCTACTCGCTGATCGATCGCGGGGTCGAACTCGATGTGGTGCCTGCGGGACAGGCGCTCGGACTGGGGATGGTCGCCTGGAGTCCGTTGGCGGCAGGCCTGCTGACCGGCAAATATGGGCGCGAGAAGATCGCGGATGCCGGCCCGGCGGGGAGTCTTCCCAACCGCGGCGGCGAAGCGACGAGCAGCGGCAACAATGACCGTCTGAACGGCGACAATCCCTTTGGCGGAATGCTGTTCACCGACAAGAACTTCGATGTGGTGGATGTCTTGCGATCGGTATCGACTAAAATCGGGCGATCAATGGCGCAGGTCGCCCTGGCTTGGGTCGTGGCACGGGCCGGTGTTGCATCGGTTCTGGTCGGCGCGAGCCGGCCGGAGCAATTGCGCGAGAATCTTGCCGCCCTCGACATTGTCTTGACCGCGGATCAGCAGGCGCGCCTCGATGCTGCTGGCGCGCCGCCGATGCTCAACCCGTATTTCATCTTCGGACTGCCCCGGGCCCAGATCTTCGGCGGTCAGACGATCGACCCGTGGACACCAGGGATCGCTTGAGGCGGCCAGGGGACGGCGGTGGGGTAGCGAGGATCCCCCACTGCCAGCGCTTCAATATATAATCGGCCGCCAAACGAGGGCTTCCTGCTCGCCGGCAAACCGACCTCTTGAGGGCAAATTCCGGTACCCCGCAGGGTGCGTCACGTGAGGTGCTGGTCGCCCCCCGCGGTGCGATGCGCCCAAGGCAGGTCAGGGCCCACCGGCACGACACCGCACGGGTTGAGGTCGCGGTGACTGGCGTAATAATGCGTCTTGATGTGGTCCAGATGCACGGTCGCAGCGATGCGGGGATCGGCCAGCATCCGCTCGAGATAAGCCTCCAGCGCGGGATAGTCCGCAATGCGGCGGACGTTGCACTTGAAATGCCCGTAATAGACCGCGTCGAAGCGGACCAGCGTCGTGAAGAGGCGGATGTCCGCCTCGGTCATCGCATCGCCCACGAGCCAGTCGCTGCCCGATAGCATCTCCTCCAGCCATTCCAGCGATCCGAACAGCGGGCGGACCGCGGCTTCATACGCGTCCTGCGTGGTGGCGAACCCGGCTTTGTAGACGCCGTTGTTGACCGTATCGTAAATGCGCTCGTTGACCCGGTCGATCGCGGCGCGATGAACCGCGGGATAGAGATCCGGCCCCTGTCCGCCAAACGCGGTGAGCATCCGGATGATCTCGGCTGACTCGTTAGACACGATCGTGTCGGTCTCGCGGTCCCACAGGACGGGGACCGTGACTTTGCCCGAATAGTCTGGCCGTGCGCGGGCGTAGAGCTGCCACAGGAATTCGGAATCGTGCAGCGGATCGCCGCTCCCGCCGTGGTCGGTGCCGAAGGTCCAGCCATTCTCCAGCATGACGGGATCAACCACCGAGACGGCGATCGCCTCCTCCAGACCGTACAGCGCGCGGACAATCAACGTCCGGTGTGCCCAGGGGCAAGCATAGCTGACATAGAGGTGATAGCGGCCGGGCGTCGCCGGACGGCCCGGCTGGCCGTCGGGGCCAGGGTCGCCCGCCGGGGTGAGCCAGTCACGAAAGCCCGCATCCTGCCGCTCGAACGCGCCGCTTTTGCTGTCTTCCGTCACCTTGCCCGCGTGCCAGGCACCCTTGATCATTCTACCCATATTCTGTCTCCGTTTAGGTAGCCGGACCGCAAACAGGGTCGGCTACGGCTTGCCCGTCACCAACAACCGGGGGCTCTTTTCGTCCCATGCGATGCAGTTGGCGACCGCGTCAGGCTGCGCCGCTGACGTCGATCCGGCGAACGGCTCGAACCGGAGACACGCGCGGTGCAGCGAAGGCGGGGACAGGATCGTCAACGTGGCGATAGCGATCCACGCGATCGGTTTCTGCGTGGAGACGACGCTATACGTTCGAGACGGGGGAGGGGGCGTTTGCTTCCGGACTGAAACAAGGATCCGTTTACGAGCAACGCGGCCTAATCAGAGAGAATGCCTCCGATCGGTCGTGTCCCTGATCTCGCCGAACTCGGCACGACCGAACGCCTGCAACAGCCGTGGTACGAAGTTCAGATTGAGACCATGCTCCTGGTTGACAATACCTAAGCCACTTACGGGACGGCGGAACTATGCCGCCTCCGCCTGCAGACCTTGCAGGGAAACATGCGCCAAACGTCGATCGTCGTTCGTAAAGTATGCCTTGATCTCATCGCTTCGAAGCGGCTTGCTCAACAGATAGCCTTGCAAATGCGTGCATCCGCCTTCCATGAGGGCTGACATCTGCTCGGCGGTCTCGACCCCTTCCGCTACCACGCCCATACCGAGCTTTCGACCGAGCCCGACAACGGCTTGGATGATCGCAGATGACGCTTGCGACGAGAGCA
The DNA here is from genome assembly GCA_030433805.1 of Sphingomonas sp. PsM26. Classification (GTDB taxonomy): domain Bacteria; phylum Pseudomonadota; class Alphaproteobacteria; order Sphingomonadales; family Sphingomonadaceae; genus Sphingomonas. Next base: position 54,770 of record JARUXA010000005.1, read on the forward strand.
TTTGCCGCACGAAGCTTTGGTCTATCTTCACCTTGTCGAACCGGAACCGTTCGAAATAGCTGAGGGACGAATAGCCGACGCCGAAATCATCCATGAGGATCTGAATCCCAAGAGCGCGCAGTTGCGCAAGCTCGCGGAATGTGTGGTCGACGTCGCGCAGGAAAAGCCCTTCAGTTACTTCCAGCTGAAGACGTTCCGGATCAAGGCCGGTAGTGTCTAGGACGTGGCGAACAACCTGGCAAAGGTCCCCTGCGTGGATCTGCATAGGGGATATATTGACAGCGACCTTGATATGGTGCGGCCACGTCATCGCTTCCTCGCAGGCCAGGCATAGGATCCGCGTTCCCAGTTGCCCGATCAGCCCGCTTTCCTCGGCAATCGAGATGAACACGTCCGGTGGGATCGGTCCGCGCACCGGATGATGCCAGCGGGCCAATGCCTCGGCACTCGTGATCTGCCCGGTATCTGCTGAGAAGACGGGCTGGTAAGCAAGGGTGATGGCGTGCTGGTCGAGCGCGACGGACAAATCCCGCTCCAACTCCCGTCGGTCCTGCGTCGCCCGGTCCATTTCCGCGCTGAAGAAGCACACGATCCCGCGGCCCTGCTGTTTTGCCCGATACAAGGCAAGATCGGCATGCTGGCGTAATTCTTCGGTCGTCGTCGCGTCCTCAGGAAACAGCGCGATGCCGACACTGCTTCCCAGCTGGACGGTTGCCCAGTGGGTGACGATCGGGGATGCCAGCGTGATCGCAATCGTCGCCGCAAGCTGACGTGCCTGCTCTCCGGGTGCCGCGCCCGCGACAATGACCGCGAACTCATCTCCGCCAACACGCGCCTGGATCGTTGTGGCCGTTGCGACCGCGCGCAGCCGATCGCCGATCTGCGCCAGCACCGCGTCACCGGCAAGATGGCCGAATTGATCGTTCACGGCCTTGAACCGGTCGAGATCGATGCTGACAAGCGCGAAAGGCGTTTGGTCGGCAATGAGCCGGTCCAACTCGTCGACGAACGACGCGCGGTTGCGCAGACCGCTCAACGAGTCGTAATGTGCCAGACGCTGGACCTCGGCCTGCGCCTTGCGAGTTTCGGTCACATCCTCGGACATGCCGACGATATATTCGCGCGGGCGGCTGGGGCCGTCGACAACGAGCCGTTTGGTGCGCAGCGTTACAGTGGTGTTGCCGGGTCGGACAAAATCGCTTTCAGACACATACAGACCTTCGCCTGCGACCGCGGCATCATCGCGCCGCTCATAGGTTGCGCCATGCGCAAACAGCTCAGGATCGGTCTTCCCGATGATATCGTGCCTGGAACAGCCGGTCAGCTCCTCACCGGCGCGATTGACCAGCAGATACTGCCTCGTGTCCGCGTCCTTGACGAACAGCATGGCGGGAAGGTGATCGACAACCGTATCCAGAAACGCCTTCGCCTGCTCCCGTTCCCGCTCGAGCATCTTGCGAGCGGAAGCGTCCCGGATAATCCCCGCAAAATTATACCCGCCTTCGGAGGACCCCCAGCGCGCCAACGACAGTTCGATCGGGAATTCCGAACCGTCGGAGCGCTTGGCGGTCAACTCGACCGACTTTCCGACCAAGGTGGTCCGTCCACCCGCGGAAGCTCGCGAGAAGCCACGATGATGGGCGTCCGCATGGATCGGGGGAAGAATGATGTCGAGCGTACGGCCGATCGCTTGCACGCAGGAATAGCCGAACATCTGCTCGGCGGCGCTGTTCCAGAACGTGATGGTGCCGCCGCCATCGACGCAGAGAATGGCATCTGAAGTGACGTCCACGATCTGCGTGGCGACCTCTCCGATCTGACGATACCGCCTGGCTTCGATCAGCCCCACTACGATCCCGGCGAGATCGACTAGTGCCCTGAGTTGATTGGACGGAACCTCGTCGCGAGGCTGCCGATCGAGAACACATAGCGTTCCCAGACAATGCCCGTCGCGGGTAATGATGGGGGCCCCCGCATAGAACCGGTAGCCGTCGGGCCCGAGCGTGAGCGGGTTCCCGACGCATCGTGGGTCGGCGTGTGTATCGAGAATGACGACCGGTTCAATGCCGTCCAGCGCCAGAGTACAGAAGGCATGTTCCCGCGGTGCCTCCGTTGCTGGCATGCAAACGCTGGATTTGAACCAGGCGCGACGGTCATCGACGAGGCTGACTGCAGCGCTTTCGCCGCCCAGCGCGAGTGCTGCCAAGCGCGTGACCTCATCGAAGTCGCGTTGCGCGGGCGTATCGAGTATCGCCATGCTCCAGAGCGCGGTCAGGCGCGCCGCTTCGGACGCGTCGCTCAGGGAGCTGGCAAAGGTCATCGTGGATCTATTAAATGTAGAACGTTAGCAGCGCCTTAACGGGATCATCGCGTCCGGTAGAGTGTTGTTTGCGTTCGGCGTTCGTGATGGAATCGTTGGCAGGCTTTGGCCAACGCGCGACCAGGGGGCGGCTTTCGCCGACACGCGCTCAAGAGCGACCAACCGCTTTGCCATTGCCCCCTGTCCATCGACGTCGTCTTGCGACATCAAGAACCCCGCCCCTCGAACTATCATTCGATCAGCGGGGTGACGTTTCTAGTGAGTGACCGCCTCGTCATCGCTGTTCGCCAGGATCGCGTTTTGTTGTTGGGGGCGAGACTTGGGAACAGCGCGTTCGGCAGCAATCTCTGGCAAATCGAAATGGTCAGGGAGCTCGATATTGATGCCGAACCACCGCATGATCTGCCCGTGGGCATCGCGGGAGGGAACGGCATGGACACGCATCCGCCGGTACTGACCGTCCTGCTTCCGTAATCGATACTCTGCCTTAACTGCTCGTTCGTCCTGGACGGTGTTCCGCCACTGTTCCATCGTCACCAAGCGATCATCGGGATGGATTGCAGTCAGCCATCCATAGACTTTCCAATCATCGTAGCTTTGACCGGTGAAAGCGCGCCATGTCGGACTGTCAGTTTCGACGATGCCATCCGGTGCGCTCTCCCAAACTATCGAGGCGAGTTTGTCGATCAGGAGTTTGGCGTGTGTGGCCTGATCGCGATCGCCGGTATGATCGTCAGTGCGCCCCTCGGGATCGAGGCAAGCAACAAGCGCGACACATATGTCGTCGGGAAAGGGATGAGCTGTCATGCGCGCAGGGTCCGTCACGCCTTCAGGTTTACGGTCAGAAGGTGAAGGGAGTATTTCTGGACGCCCCAATTGAGCGCATTCCAACTTAGTTTAGATTAAGTTAGTCGACAGGTCCGCGAACCTCTGAACCGCGGAAAGCTCCGCTGATGGATCTAACGTGCCTTTGATCGCCATCGTGCAGCACTTACGGGGCGGGGGGAAGCGCTTCCGCCTTTGAGTTTCGGACGCAGGCAGCGCTATCACAATGTCGCTAAGCCAGGGCTTCGCCATTCGCGCAGGATCGCCTGCATCGCGGCTGTTCGTCTCTAGGCTCGGTGCCTTCAGCGTCAGCCGGCTTTAGCGTGAAAACCCACATTCCAATAATCAGTTTGTTATGGTTGGTAATCGGTCGATCTGGTTGCTGAGGCCCGCCGCACCAGCGCGAACTGGCGGTGCATCGCGCCGGTCACGCCGGGCATGAAGCCGGCGGGCAGGAACATCGACATCAGCACCAGCGTGATGCCGATGATCGGCCCAAGCAGTTCCTTCATCGCCTGCGCGGCCGGCGCGCGTGGCGACAGCCCACGTCCGATATGATGCGTCACGCCTCGGCCACGACGGTCACGTCGTCAACGACGATCCCGATCGACAGCATGACCGCGAACAGGGTCAGCAAGTTGATCGAGAAACCAAGCGCCGCCATCGCCGCAAACGCGTTGACGATGGTGACAGGCATGGTGGGTGCCGGGATCAGCGTCGCGCGCCAATCCTGCAGGAACACCATGATCACCAGCAGGACGAGGATGCCCGCCTCGACCAGCGTCTTGTACACCTCGTGGATCGCGACACGAACACGGTGGTGTCGAGCGTGATCTTTTAGACGAAACCGCGGGGGATCAAGGCCGACGGCGCCTTCATCTTTGCCACCACCGCCGCGGTCGTGCTCAACGCATTGGCATCCGGGGACTGGTAGATCGAGATGCCGGCGGCGCCGCTTCCGTCATAATCGAAAAACTGGTCGTAATTGACGCTGCCTAGTTCATCCGGCACAATGTCAAAGATTTGCGTCAGCGTCGCACTGGGGTGTCCGCTACACCGAAGTTGTCGTCGCGCGCGACAATCGTGGGCATAACGGACTTGGCGACGCGCACCCGAAAGCCATCGTTCGATTGTCCACGCACCGACCATAACGCTGCTGAGTCTACGGCGGTCGAGCCGTTCCATTACGCTAATCTGTCAAGGTCGGGCTCTGGGATACGGCTGTTCAATGTCAGGCGATTGTGCATGATTGGCCATGACCCCAGCGCATCGACAAGGCGTCCTTCGCTATCTGGGCATTTGGGCCGCGTGGCTGGCGGTCGCGGTGGTGACGGCGCTCCAGACCTACGTCGCGGGTTTTGCGGGCGGCCCCAGGCTCGCGCTGGGGCAGGCATTGGTCAATGGGCTGATCTGGTACTCGGCCTGGGCCGCACTGACGCCCGGGGTTGTCAGGGTGGCCCGTGCGTTCGCCGAAGAGCGGCGGCTGGGCAAGCTGCTCGCCATCCATCTGGCATTCGGGCTCGTGTTCGCGGTGCTGCACGCGGCGCTCTACAGCGCGATGATCGCGATGCTCTATTTCCGCGCGCCTTGGGCGCCGTGGAGCAACGCGCTGCTGATCACGAAGCTGGCGACCAGCATCCATGTCCATCTGATGATCTACGCGATCCTTGTCGCGATCGTGCTCGGCGCGCGCGCCTATCGCACGATGCGCGATCGCGAAGTCGCGGAGGCGCGGCTGGAGGCGCAGCTCGCAGAGGCGGAAACCGCGGCCCAGCGTGCGCAGTTGCAGCCGCACTTCCTGTTCAACACGCTTAACGCCATTTCCGCGCTGGTGCCGGACGATCCGATCGTGGCCCAGCGGTTGATCGCGCGACTGGGCGATCTGCTACGGCTGTCGATTGACCAGCGCCGGTCGCAGCGGAGCGCGCTCGCCGACGAGCTCGACTTTACCGACACGTATCTCGCGATCGAGGAAGCACGGCTGGGCGAGCGGCTGCGGATCGTCCGCGACATCGCGCCCGGGTTAGAGACCGTCCAGGTGCCGGCGCTGTTGCTGCAGCCGCTGGTCGAGAACGCGGTGCGCCACGGGATCGCGCCGTCGATCGAAGGCGGCACGCTGACGATCGCGGCGAAGCCCGCAGGCGACATGCTGCGGATCAGCATAGCCGACGACGGCAAGGGCGCGGCCACGATCCGCGAGGGCGTCGGGCTCGGAAATGCGCGGCTGCGGTTGCGCCAGCTCCATGGCGAGCGCCAGTCGCTTGAGATCGACATGGCGCCAGGGGAGGGCTTCCGCGTCACCATCCTGGTGCCGCGGTGATCCGGACCCTGATCATCGACGACGAGCCGCTGGCACGTCGTGCGGTGCGCCAGTCACTGGCAGGGCTTGGCGATTTCGAAGTGGTCAGCGAAGCGGGGCACGGGGCGGAAGCGGTGGCGGCAATCGGCATGCTGCGACCCGATCTGGTGTTCCTCGACGTACAAATGCCCGAGATGGACGGCTTCGGCGTGATCGAGGCGATCGGCGTGGATGCGATGCCGCTGGTCGTGTTCGTGACGGCGTTCGACTCCTATGCGGTGCGCGCGTTCGAGGCGGAGGCGCTCGATTACCTTCTCAAGCCGTTCGACGACCAGCGCTTTGCCCGCGTGATCGAGCGGGTGCGGCGACAGATCGGCACCGGCGATCAACAGCGCCGCCTGCTCGGCGCGCAGGCCCGCCTAGTGGTGCGGGGCCACGGCACCGCCCGGCTGATACGGCTCGATGAGATCGACTGGATCGGCGCAGCGGGCGACTATGCGGAAGTCCATAGCCGGGGACGCGCGATGCTGCTCGATGAATCGCTGGCATCGCTGGAGGCGCGGCTGCCCAGTGCGGAATTCGCGCGCATCCATCGCTCGGCCATCGTCCGGCTCGATCGGCTCGCTGAAATTCTGCCCGGCACGCACGGCGACGGCATGGTGCGGCTGATGTGCGGCGCGGAACTGAGGTTCAGCCGGCGATACCGCAAGCCGATTGGCCTAGTCCTCGGGCGCTGATCCCGTTCGGCGATCTGCCGGTCCCGCCCGGCGAAACCCCGTTGCCGCACACCGCCCGACGGGCGTCTCCTCCCCGCACTATGAGGGAGGGCTAGCCGATGCGGTGGGGTTACATGTTGATCGCGATGTTGCTTGCCATCATGCTCGGCGCAACAGCGCAGGCACAAGGCAGGCTGGAGACCGGGCAGATCTGGTCCGAGAGCTTCGCCGCCAGCAAGATCGGCATCTCGCCGGTGCGCAACCTCACGGTCTACCTGCCGCCGCGCTACGCCGAGCCGCGTAAGCGCTTTCCCGTCCTCTATTTCCTCAACTATTTTTTCGAAGATCACCGTGAGCCCTTCGCTAGCTACGGCGCAAAGGCGCTGCTGGATAAGGCGATGGCGGAGGGGGTAATCGGCGACGTGATCGTGGTGACCGCGGACTTTTGCACGCCCGCAGGCACCTCCTGGTACGTCAATTCCTCCGTCACCGGGAATTGGGAAGATTTCATGGTGCGCGAACTGGTGCCCCATGTCGACGCGACCTATCGCACGCTCCCAAGCCGGGATTCGCGCGGTATCGTGGGGGACGGTCCTGGTGGATTTGGTGCGATCCGCTTCGGGATGCGGCATCCCGAACTGTTCGGCGCGGTCTATGGCATGCAGCCGCTTGGCACCGGCGCGAGCCTCCAGCCGACGCACAGCCGGCCGAACTTCGAACTGCTCGCGCGCGCCCGGTCGCTCGAGGATCTGGGCGACGACCATTTCTCGCGGATATTTACGACGATCTACCAGGCATTCTCGCCCAATACGGACCGGCCGCCGCTCTATTTTGATCCGCCGGTGCGGCGTGTGGACGGGCGCAACGTGGTGGACAGCGCGGTGCTTGCGCGGTTCCACGAGCGTTTCGTGCTGACGGGGATGGTTCCCTCCTATGCCGACAATCTCAAGTCGCTGCGGGGCTTTAAGTTCGATTGGGGCCGGGCCGACACGATTGTGGATCATATTTACGGCGCGCAGGCGCTGGCGAGCCGCCTCGCCGAATTCGGAGTTTCGCATGAGGCCGAAGAGCATAGCGGCGGCTTCCGCGACCGGCACTGGGGCGACCGGGGTCGCTTCTATACCGATGTGCTGCCCTTCTTCGCGCAGCATCTGCTCTTCGGTCCGCCCACCGAATTGCGTGATCGGGTGACGGTGGCACATGGCGCGCTGCGGCGGGCGGTGATCGCCAACGATCCGGACGCTCGCTCGCGGCTCTACCGCGCCGATGCGTTGAGCGTGCCCGAATATCAACCGGTGCTGCATGGCACCCGCCAGATTGCCGCCTATCACCGCGCCATGCGCGAGCGGCGGCGGGTAATCGATTATGTGCCGGTCGCGAGCGAAGTCTTCGACCTGGGTGACACATTGGTAGAGATTGGAACCTTCACGATCCGCTGGTCCGACCGCGCCGACGAGGAGCGAGGAAAATACGCCCATGTCTGGGGCGTCGAGCGCGACGGTAGCCTCAGGCTCAAGGCCGACACCTGGGGCTATTTCCGCCCTCTGGCCGATCCAGCGGGCTTCTTCACCGCGATACCGGAGTCGTCGTCCTCGCCGATCCCGCCGGCCGCATCCGACCGGCCCCTGGGCGAATTTCTGCGGGCGCATAACGACCGTGACGCCGAGGCTGTGCGGACCAAGGATGTCGAGGCGAAACTCGTGGATTACACCGACGACGCCATCTTCATGCCCTTCGCCGATACGCCCAAACGCGGCATGGGCGAGATCCGCCCCTATCTGACCGCCTATACCGCAGCAGGGAGCGGCGCGACCTTCCGCGACGTGCGGGTGTGGACCCTGGCGTTCGAAAATCACGGTGGGTGGGTGATCGAATATCCCAAATTCCGCGTCGATTGGACCGCGGGCGGCCAGTCGGGGATCGTCAAGGGCGGCGGCATCCGGCTGTGGCAGCGGCAGGCCGATGGCGCGCTCAAGCTGCATCGCCAAATCGGAACACACGACTATGTCGTCCCGCCTCTCTGAGCTGGCGCGCCAGTCTGCTCGTCCGCCGTTGGGCAGTGCGGCATTGCGTCTTGAACGACCGACTACGAGTTCAAGCATCAAGGCTCGTATCCGAGTCTCTGAATGCGATGCGATCAGCTCGCATATAGCTAAGGCGATAAAAATCTTTCAGACAGGTAATTATTAATCTATTATTTCCTCATGTTTACTTCGTCAGAATATAGCGTACGCTATGGTTCGTAATAGAGTTGCGTATCGATACCATGTTGGGGAGCATGAGTATGAAGCAATACGCGACGCTTTGCGCTGGGCTGGCAATGGTTTGCGTCCATCCGGCTGCGGCACAGACAGTAGTCGATCCCGCAGCGCCGCGCGGGCAAACCGCTGCCGACCCGGCATCCGACGCTCGGTCCGACAGTGAAAGGCTGCCGGATATCGTCGTCACCGCGCAGCGCCGCGAGCAATCGCTGCAGAAGGTGCCGATCAGCGTTACCGCCTTCACCGCGGACAATATCGCCGCGTTGACCGCAGAATCGATCGGCGACCTCGACACCTTCACGCCTGGTCTCACAATCAACGATACGTCGGTCACGCAGCCCAGCTTCACGGTGCGCGGCGTGGCGACCGACGATTTCGGGATCGGCACCGATCCCTCGGTCGGTATCTTCATCGACGGCATTTATTCGGGGCGATCGGGGTCGTCGCTGATATTCTTCAACGACGTCGCCCGGGTCGAAGTCCTGAAAGGGCCGCAAGGCACGTTGTTCGGTCGCAACACCTCGGCCGGGGCGATCTCGATCATCACCAACAAGCCGAACGATACGCGGTCGCTGAGCGGCACGGTGCAAATCGGCAACTTCAAGAAAATCCGCGGCGATGCGACGCTCAATCTGCCGCTCACCGATACGCTCTTCCTGCGCCTGAACGGCGTCGCCAATGACCGCGAAGGCTATCTCAGGGACGCACTGACCGGTCGGCGGCGCGAGCGCGAGAACAACGCATCGGGGCGTGCCGCCTTACGCTGGGCGCCGAGCGACGCCACCGACTTCGTGCTCGCTTACGATCATGATGACACCGCCAAGGACGGCCCGTTCGCGATCGGCATCAGCGACAGCGCGCTCAGCACCGATCCGCACGGGCCGTATACGAATGACGTGATCGACGACAAGGAAACGCGTCTGCTCAACGCGGTTTCGTTCACCGCGACGCATCGCACCGGTCCGCTGACCTTGACCAGCATCAGTTCGTTCAAGCATTTCGAAACGCACAATCGCGAGGATGAGGACGGCACCGCCGACCCGACACGCTATTTCGACACGGAGAATATCGAGAAGAACAGCAGCCTGTACCAGGAGCTGCGCGTCGACTTCGACAATGATCGGCTGAGCGCGATCGTCGGCGGGAGCTATTTTCACGAGCGCGGGCGGCAGACCAGTGCGGCGACCTTGCTGAGCGATTCGGTCGATCGCCTGCTCGACCAGGTGGCCGGTTTTCCGGTCTTCACGATCCTCGACACCTTCGGCGGCTTGCCGGTGTTCGGCCAGCCCTTCCGGGAGGACATGGACAACCGCGCCGCAAACGATTCCTTGGCGGCGTTCGCGGATGCGACCTACAAGGTCACAGATCGACTGAGCCTGACCGCGGGCATCCGTTACACCCGCGATCTGAAGAAGTTTACCTGGACCAACGGCGGGTTCGACGCATCCGGTTTGGAGACGCTGACCGCGCCGGGCGCACTGTACAATGCCATCACCGATGCAGTCCTGGGCATATCGCCCTTTCCCGACGCTGCATCGATCAGCGCGGCTGACTTCTTCCGCGCGACGGTCGGCGCGAGCGGCTTGATCTTCGATGTCGGCGCACTGGAAGGGGTGCCCTTCACGCGGCGCGAGAGCTTCAACGACGTGTCGCCGCGCTTCGTCGGGCAATACGACCTCAACGCCGACCTTCACCTCTATGCGTCGGCATCGCACGGCTACAAGGCCGGGGGTTACAATTCGACCGAGATCAACTCGTTCTTCGCCCCCGAACGGGTGTGGAATTTCGAGGGCGGTTTTAAGTCCGAGCTCTTCGATCGGCGAGTCCGGTTCAACCTTTCGGGCTATTATTTCAAATACCGCAACCGCCAGTCGATCAGCCTAGAAAACGCCGGCGGCGCGCTGCCGCAATATATCACACGATCTGGGGATTCGCAGGCATATGGTGCCGATCTCGAGACCCAGTTCGTCGTCTCGCGCGATTGGACGGTCAGCTTTACCGCCGGTGCAATTGGCTCCACGTGGGTCACGCGCGTCGAGCAAGGCGTGAATATTGCCCGGCAGCCGACGGGCGAGCCAAGCTTCCGCGGCATCGCCAGCGCGCATTACAAGCATGACTTCGGCGTCGGCAGCCTCTTCGCCGATGCGAGCTACAGCTACACTTCGAAACAGCGGATCAACGACGCGACGCGCGCGATCGACACGGCGATCGCGCCATTCGTCGATTTCTCCAAGCTCGGCGCGCTTCGCTCGGCGCGCGACATCATCAACGCGCGGGTCGGCTGGCGCTTGCCCGGCAACCATGTGACGATTTCGGCTTATGCCGAGAACCTGCTCGACAAGAGATATTACCGCACGCTCAACACGATCTCGGCCGACATCTTTCAGACACCGTATGTCCGGGCGGAGCGGCCGGGTTTCTACGGTGTCGAATTGGGCTTTCGCTTTTGAGGAGAGAAAGATGCACAGGAAACTCCTGGCGCTGGGGGGCACGGTAAGCCTGGCATTGCTCGCCGGTTGTGCCGGGCCCAGGACCGATGCGCAGGGCTTCGTGATCGACCCTGATTTCGAAAAGACGCTCCAAGGCAAGCTGATCGACGCGAAGCCCGGTGACGTGGTGACGATTCCAGCGGGCAAATATGCGCTGAGCCGCAGTCTCAGCCTCATCGCCAATGGCGTGACGGTAAAGGGCGCGGGGATGGATAAGACCATCCTGTCCTTTGCCAAGGCGACATCGGGCGCCGAGGGGATGCTCGTCACTGGCGACGATTTCACGATCCAAGATCTGGCGTTCGAGGATAGCAAGGGCGACGCGCTGAAGATCAACGGCACCAGGAATGCGGTGATGCGCCGCGTGCGCGCGTCGTGGAGCGGTGGCTCGAAGAGCCGCAACGGTGCCTATGGTCTTTACCCGGTGCAAGTCACCAACGTGCTGATCGAGAATTCGGTGGTGAAGGGTGCGTCGGACGCCGGCATCTATGTCGGCCAGTCGAACAACATTATCGTCCGCAACAACCGCGCCGAGGGCAATGTCGCGGGAATTGAAATCGAAAATTCGAGCCATGCCGACGTTTATGGCAACACCGCGACAGGCAATACCGGCGGTATTCTCGTGTTCAACATGCCCAACCTGCCGGTCCCGGGCAGCATGACGCGGGTCTATCGGAACACCGTCGTCGCCAACAATCACGCCAATTTCGGCGCGAAAGGGAGCGCGGTCAGCTCGGTCCCGCCGGGGTCGGGGGTGATTGTCAATTCGAACGACGAGGTCGAGATTTTCGACAACGACGTGAAGGACAACAAGACCGCCAACGTCATCATCTCGAGCTACTTCTCGACCGGCTTCGACACCAAGAGCGGGATCGCGGCGGCCTATGATCCGTACCCGGAGAATATCTTCGTCACCGACAACCGCTTCTCGGGCGGTGGTGACGATCCCGGCGGTCGCTTCGTCCCGATGAAGGCGCTTGCCGGTGGACGTTTGCCCGATGTGCTGTGGGACGGCTTCGTCAATCCCAAGCTGAAATCTTCCGGGATTTGCGTGCGCAACGGCACCGCGAAACTGCTGAACGTCGACGGGCCGGGCAAGTTCGCCAATGCGCGGATCGATCCCGCGGTCGATTGCGCGCCTGCCAGCCGGCTCCCCGAAATCGCGCTCCCGCCGGCGATGACGAAGGACAGTGGCAAGCCGTGACGCAGAGCGTGTTCGCGTATGCCGTTCCCCTTTGGCGCTTCCCCGGCGAAGGCCGGGGCCTAGTTGGAAAGGTTGATGAGGCCGGGCGCAACGCTGCCTTTCTAGCGTTCCGCGACTGGGCCCCGGCCTTCGCGCGGGAAGCGATTTGGAGAAGGGTCCCTGTGACTGTCTTCATCCTGCTCGCGGTGCTGCTGCTCGCCGGATGCGGTGGCGCGCCGCGCGGGGTGACGTTCCACCCCGACGAGAATCCGGCGAATCTTTCCGAATGGGGGCTGTTCACGCGCACTGCGGGACGGCTGGCACCGCACGACGGGATGGTCACGTACGAGCTCAACACACCGTTGTTCAGCGACTATGCGCAGAAGTGGCGGACGATCTGGATGCCCAAAGGTGTCCATGCCACATACGATCCGGAAAAATGGTTCGATTTTCCGGTCGGCACGATCGTCACCAAGACGTTTTACTATTCGACCCCGGTCGACGCAGCCGCACCGCAAACGAGTGGCGAAGTGCTCCGGGTCACGCCCGCCACCTATCAGACCGGGGTGTCGGGGCTGGGCCTCAGCCATGTCCGGCTGATCGAAACGCGGCTGCTGGTGAAGCGCGCCAGCGGCTGGGTCGCCTTGCCCTATGTCTGGAACGCCGATGGCAGCGATGCGACGCTCGAGCGTACCGGTGCCGACGTACCGCTGACCCTGGTCGACGGCGCGCATAGGGATGCGTTCAGCTATACCGTGCCCAACCAGAACCAGTGCGCCGGCTGCCATGCCCAGGATTTCCGCACGCGCGCGATCAACCCGATCGGGCTCAAGGCGCGCCACCTCGACCGGACCTTTGCGGGCGAGGGTGGTGAGATCAACCAGCTCCGCCGGTTGGTGGCGCTGGGCTACCTCACCGGCGTGCCGGGCCAGGTGCCGCCCGGCAATGCAAAGTGGCAGGACGAGAAGGCCGGCACGATCGGGCAAGCCCGCGCCTATCTCGACATCAATTGCAGCCATTGCCACAACCGTGTCGGCGCGGCGCGGACTTCGGGCCTGTGGCTCGATGCGAAAACCGTCGACCCGCGGATGCTCGGCATGTGCAAGCCCCCGGTCGCCGCCGGGCGCGGCGCGGGGGATCGTCCCTTCGATGTCGTGCCGGGGCAGCCCGATCGCTCGATCCTGACCTACCGGCTCGCCAGTACCGATCCGGGCGAGATGATGCCCGAACTCGGCCGGGATCTGGCACATGGCGAAGGACTTGCCCTCATCACACGCTACATCGCGACGATGAAGGGGGCGTGTGACGCGGTTGACGGGTCCAAGCGGGTTACGGCGCGATGAACTGGTCGAATTGGTCGGGCAGTGTCCGCAGCGCCGCGCCGGTCTTGCGCCCGACCAGCGAAGCGGACCTCGGCAAGGCGATCCGCGCGGCGACGAGCGTGCGCGCGGTCGGAACGGGACATTCGTTCATGCCGCTGTGCGATTCCAGCGGTATCATCGTCAGCCTGGAGGATATGGCGGGCGCGATGACCGTCGCGCCCGACCGCCGCACCGCGCGCATCCCGGCGGGATGGAGCATCAAGCGGCTGACCGCGGCGTTGTTCGATCAGGGCCTCGCGCTCGCCAACCAGGGCGACGTCAATCCGCAATCGCTTGCGGGCGCGATGGCGACGGGAACGCATGGCACCGGGCGCGATCTCGGCAGTTTGTCGACCTTCGCGCGGGGTTTCCGGCTCATCGGGGCGGATGGCGAGGCGGTCTGGTGCGATCCCGCGACCAATCCCGATCTGTTCGAAGCGCAGCGCCTGTCGCTGGGGATGTTCGGCATCGCGACCGAAATCGTCGTGGACGTGGTGCCGGCCTTTCATCTGTCCGAACGGATCGAGAAGAAGCCGTGGGGGGAAATCCGCGAACGCTATGACGCGCTGGTGACGCAGCAGCGCCACGTCGAATTCTGGTTTTTCCCGCACGCCGACAGCGTGATCCTGAAGACGCTCGAACTGACCGACCCGTGCGACCCGCCCAAATCGACCAGCGATGTGGACGAGGCCACGTTCCGCCGCGTGCTCAATCTGGGGGCGTGGGTGCCGCCGCTGATCCCGACGCTCCAGCGGCTGATGATGAAGACCAATATGGACGGCCACCGGCGCGGGCCGGCTCACGCGATCTTCCCATCGGATCGCACGATTCCGTTCGAGGAGATGGAATATGAAATGCCCCGCGCGGTTGGGCTGGAGGTGCTGGAGGAGGTGGTCGGCTGGATTCGCCGCAAGCGATTGCCCGTGTCGTTCCCGTTCGAATTCCGTGTCGTGGCAGCCGACGATATCTGGATGAGCCCGATGAATGCTGGCCCGGTCGCGGCGATTTCGATGCACCAATATGCCAGGATGCCATGGCGCTCACTGTTCTCCGATGCCGAGGCGATCTTTCGTGGAGGCGGCGGTCGGCCGCATTGGGCCAAGCGCCACACGCTCGCGCGCGCGGATGTCGACGCGCTCTACCCGATGGCGGAGCGCTACCGCGCCGTGCGCCGCGCCGCCGATCCGTCGGGCAAGTTCCTCAACCCCCATTTGGCGGAGCTGTTTTCCTGATGGATGACCTCAAGCTGCATCAGCATCTGATCGGCCAGCAAGGGTCGCGCGGCGCGCTCAACACGCCGGTGCTGGTGCTCGACCGCGATCAGCTCGATGCCAATATCGCGGCGATGCAAGCATTGGCGACCGCGCACGGCGTCGCGCTCAGGCCGCACGGCAAGACGCACAAGAGCATCGATATCGCGCGACGCCAGATCGCGCGCGGCGCAGTCGGCCTGTGCTGTGCCAAGATCGGCGAGGCGGAGGTGTTCGCCGATAGCGGCATCGACGGGTTGCTGATTACCTCGCCGGTCGCGGCACCAGCGGCGATCGTGCGGCTGGCGGCGCTGGCCGGGCGCAGCGCGGGGCTGATGGTGGCGGTCGATGATCCCGGCGTGGTCGCGCGGACCCAGCAAGCGCTGGCCGAAGCAGGCACGACGCTCGACGTGGTGATCGACGTCGATCCCGGCATTCGGCGCACCGGCGTCGCGTCGCCCGAGGCAGCGGTCGCGCTCGCCGAGACGATTGCCGGGTGCGACAACATCACGCTCCGCGGCGTGCAATATTATTGCGGGATGCAGCAGCATATCGAAGACTATGCCGCGCGTCGCACCGCGATCGTCGAGCGCACCGCCTATCTGTCGAGCGTCATCGCTGCGCTGACCGATACCGGCTACCCACCCGAAATCGTGACGGGCTCCGGCACCGGTACGCACCGCATAGACCTCGACCTTGGTGTCTTTACCGAGCTTCAGGTCGGGTCCTACGTCTTCATGGACAAGCAATATCTCGATTGCGACTTGATCGGAGACGGTACGACTCCGTTTGCACCGTCGCTCGCCGTCGATGCGCGCGTGGTCAGCGCCAATCACGATGCGCTGGTGACGATCGACGCCGGCTTCAAATCGCTGTCGACCGACGGCGGCGCGGCGCATGTCCGCAGCGGCGCAGCGACGGACGCGATGTTCGTGTTCATGGGCGACGAACACGCCGCGCTGATCGCGCCGGGGATCGGCAAGGCGCTGCGTCCCGGCGATGCGGTAAGCCTGACCGTGCCGCATTGCGACCCGACGGTGAACCTCTACGACCATTACCATGTCGTGCAGGGCGGAACGCTGGTCGAGATCTGGCCGGTCAGCGCGCGCGGGCGCGCACGGTGACGCCCCGCGCCGGTCACGTCGCGGCCATCTTGGTCGTCGGCGTGATTGGCGTGCTGATCGCTGGATTGCAGCCGCAACTGCTCGGCGCTCTGGCGCTGGAGGGCCGTCTGTCGGTTGCGGCGCTGGGCGGCCTCGCCACGGTCGAGCTACTGGCGATGGGGATAGCGGCGGCGGCGGCGAGCTTTGTGCTGCCAGCGAACCGGTTGCGCACGATCGCGCTGTGCGCGCTGCTGGCAACCGGGCTGCTGGATCTTGCCACGCCGCTGTGCGGCGGTGGCGGCATTTTCGTCGCCCGCGTCGCCGCCGGTGTGGGGGAGGGCGTGCTGATCTGGATCGCGATCGGCTTCATCGTCGGCACCGCCCGGCCCGAGCGCTGGTCGGGACTGTATCTTGCACTGCAAACGCTCGCGCAATGCGCGCTGGCCAGCTTCATCGGATTGTTTGCGGCGAGCAGCGGTGGCGGGTTCGCCACGCTCGGGGCGGTGACGCTCGCAGGGGTCCTCGCGGTGCGGTGGATGCCCGATGCGCACGCGGCGAGCGCCGGAGACGCTGGCGACACGTTGCCGCACGGGCGCGGGCTGCTCGCGTTGGCCGGCGTCCTGCTTTACCTCGCGTTCATCGTTGCGATCTGGGTCTATGTCGAGCCGCTTGCGCGTCAGCGCGGCGTGCTGGCACCGATCATACGTCTCATCGTGCCGCTCTCGCTGGCGATGCAGGTGATCGGCGCTGGCGCTGCGACGGTGCTGGCGGGGCGTCTGCCGCCCCGCGTGACGATCCTATGCGTGGGGCTGCTCAATCTCGGCCTGCTCGCGGTTATGGCGGAAGCACCATCCGGCCTGTTCGTCGTGGCGATCGCCATGTTCGGCTTCCTGTGGCTGTTCGCGCTGCCGTTCCAAGTTTCGCTTGTCATCGCCGCCGATCCGACCCGTCGGGCAGCGGTGTTGATTGGGGGCGCGCAATTGACGGGATCGAGCCTCGGTCCGCTGCTCGCCAGCGCCCTGGTCGCCGACAGCAACGTCGCGTCGGTGCTGCTGTTCGGTACGATTTGCCTCGTTGCCGCGGTGTTGGCCCTGTTGGGCGCGGGCTCGCCGCGCCATGGCGTCGGCGCATGACGACCCCCGCTATCTCCAAGCGCTCCAAGCCCAAGCAGGAACGCGCCCATCTGACCTACGAGCGCTTGCTCGACGTCGCGGGCGCGCTACTGGACGAAGTCGGGATCGGCCGCATCTCGACCAACATGATTTGCGCCCGCGCCGAACTGACGCCGCCCGCGCTGTATCGTTATTTCGACGGCAAATATGCGGTGCTGGAGGCACTTGGGCGGCGTCTGATGGCACGCCAGAACATCGTTCTCGAACACTGGGTCGCGCGCCAATTCGAGCACGGCGTGGACGCGTTGCGCGACGGGATCGAGGAATTGCAGCGCGAAACCGCTGCGGTGACGCAGTCCGAGCCGGGCGCAGTCTGAGTCCTCCGCGCGCTGCATGCCACGCCGCAGCTGGTCCATGTCCGCCTCGAATCGCACCGTTACGTCACCGATCAACTCGTCGCGGCCTATGCACGGCACCTGCCGCACGTAGATCGAGCCGATTTATGGCAACGCCTCCGTCTGGCGGAGGAGGTTGGTTTTGCTGTCGATGAAATGTTGCAGGAAGAGGATCACATCGCCCCCGAACGCGCCTTCAAGCACGTCGCGGCTTTGCTTCGGATGGATCTCAGTTATTGAGCTTACGCAAAACGCGCAAGCGACGCAAGAAACGGGCGTGAGCGAACGGTTGCATGCAGTGCGGTGTAACCTTAGGGATGGAGATATTTAAACGAATTGGCCACGCCGTTTCGTAAATAACATTGGTCCAAGAACTGCGGGATCGCTGTCAAGCAAAGATGCCACCGCTTCTTGGGACTAAGTTTAATTGACCGGAAAGGTTCCGGTGAGTACATTAGAACAATTGGTAGCATTAATTAACCACCGGATAGATGCCGACTAGGCAGCGGCAGGAACTGTTTGAAGGAAGTTTCGGAAATTGTCGCTTGGCGGGCGGGACCAGAGGCAAGCTTCGTAACGCGGGCGATGCATACGATCGATGGTGCGTTCGGCAATTGAAGCGTATGACGACAGTGGTTCCGGTTAAGCCAGTCGTACAATTTCTCGCGCTGCTGCCTCGAGCGAGAACGGTCAAGGGTGTTCACGAGCATCGATGATCAGCTCATCCGAGCGTAAGCTCGGTTTGAGAGAGCTGTCGGGCCAGTTGCAAAAGGCCGAAATTGTGTCAACGCGATGTTACAGCCGAAACTGACGATGAGCCGAAAACACGTTCTACAGGGGGCAAACTACAGGGGTCAAATTGGGTCCCAGCATGCAAATGCTAAACGGCAAAGCTGTCCTTACGAGCGGCGTTGTCGTCTATGGCGCCCGTGCCGAGCTTAACAACTGTTGCCACGACGTCCGCCGCAGGGGTGGGCTCCCCCCACGATAGATCGTGACGCTCTGTATTAGCTTTCCGAGCGTAGTTGGGAGGTGGCTCGGTTGCTCTGTTCCCGAAATTCATCCCCTGTCAGGAGTGGCAGCGGGGCTCGTTCGAGCGCGTCGTTTGAGCGCGACAGGCCGGCAAGCGGATGATCCGTACGATCGGCCCACCGACGCTCCCAGGGTGAGGCTTGAAGACCGCGACCACATGCCCTCCCGCTGCGATGCGGCGATAGTTGGCGATCTCGGTCGGAAAACGCGCGCTTGCGGCAACATAGCGGTCGTAATTGGCAAAAATCAAATAGTCAGCGCGACAACTCTCCGTGCGGTCCGCTTCTATGTCAGCAAAATCGACGATAGGTCGTGACGAATGCCACGAGCCGACGGTGGAGACGGTTATCTGCCGCGTCACAAAGGTGCGTGGGTCGAAACATCCGCGATTGCCGCCCGGATACAGGAAGCGCCATGGCGCGGACAACGCGTCAAAGGCTAGATATTCGATCGCGACGGTGTTGCCCGGTGGAATATGCTGCATGGCCCAGGCCGTGGCGAGACGACGCGTGTCGACGGCGCGTTCGACCGCCTGGGCGTTGGCAACACGCAATGGCGGTACGGCGACAAGGAGCGTGATCGCGATTGCGGCCGGAAGCTTGAACAGTGGAAAATGCTTTCGGACCTTATCAACAAAAGAAACCGTGGCGTAGGCGAGTGCGATCGTCAGCAGCGGAAGGAGCGGCACCACCCAACGCTCCCAAATCAGGTTCTGGACGGTGATCGAGACGAAGAATACGCCGATCGCGCTTCCGACGACGTAGCCGAAGATCGGCTGGCGCCGCGCGCCCGCGACGAGCCCGGCCGCAGCGAGCGCCAAGCCGCCAAATCCTAGCGCATTGGTCAGCGGATTGCCCAGATACCAGCCCATATTGGCCAGGAGTCCGTTGCCGGTCGCACCGACATGAACCGCTCGACCTTCACCCTGCAGGTTCGAAATCACGGTCGCGAAGTCCAGAACCAGGTAAGGTGACACGATCACGCAACTGGCGACGGCCATGAGCGCACAGCAGCCGAGCCTGCGCAGCGCCAAGCGGTATTCGCTCGGATAGAGCCGGATCCGAAGCAGCGCTGCCCCCGCGACACCAGCGGCTACCGTGCCCGCGGGCCATTTGGTGGCACAGGCGATCCCGACCCACATGCCGGCCAAGAGATAGGTGCGCAGCGACCCGCGCGCGACGATCTGCATCGCTGCAAGCAAGGCCAACAGTATGAAGATGGTCGATTGCATATCGGTGCGGATAATCTGCGAATAGCGGATGTGGATCGGATCGATCGCCAGCAACGCCGCAGTAAGCAGGGCGACCCGCGTATCGAACAACCGTCGGGCTAGTTGATACGCCAGAAGGATAACGATCAGGCCGCTGATCAGCATGACGACACGGCCAGGGAGGAAAGCTACCGCGGGATCGTGAAACAGTGCCTTAGCGAAGGCATTCGTGTCGGGAAAACGTCCGGTCAATGTTCCAACCAGTACGATGCCGGCCTCGACCAGTGCGAGCGAATAGATGGTGGTCGTGCCCGGGTGGCCGAACCACCCGGGGTTTAACGTATGCTCCTTGAGCAGCTTCAGGGCGATCAGCACGAAGATCGGCTCGTCGGGATCAAGCAACGCCGGAAGGCCAAAATCTAGCCCGGGCAGACGCATAGCGACGGCAGTTGCTATAATAGCTGTAAGCGCCAAGACACGCCATGGTCGCTCGGATCCTATTATTATCTGAATCATCATCTTCATTACAGGCGATTGGCAGTAGCATTAGCCTTTGTCTATTTATAGAAGCGCCTCCTGCGACACCGCGGGGGGAACAATATGACGACGGCAGTAATCTTGGCGGGCGGACTCGGCAGCAGGCTGGGCGAAGAAACCGCCGTCCGGCCAAAGCCGATGGTCGAGATCGGCGGAATGCCAATCCTTTGGCACATCATGAAGATCTACACTGCCGGCGGGATCACCGACTTCGTTATCTGCCTTGGTTACAAGGGATATCTCATCAAGGAGTTCTTCGCGAACTACTTCCTCCACACCTCCGACGTGACGGTCGACATGTCCAAGAACTCGCTGGAGGTTCACTGTTCCCGGAGCGAACCGTGGCGCGTCACGCTGGTCGATACGGGCCCGACGACGATGACGGGGGGGCGGCTCGCGGCGGTGCGGTCGCATCTGAAGGACGATGAGCCCTTCTGCTTCACCTATGGCGACGGCGTGAGCGACATCGATATCGCCGGGCTGGTCGCCTTCCACAAAAGCCACGGACGCCGCGCCACCGTCACCGCGGTCAGCCCGCCGGGACGTTTCGGCGCGATCGACTTCGACGGCGACCGGGTCGCAGGCTTCAAGGAGAAGCCGGCGGGGGACGGCGGGCGAGTCAACGGCGGCTTTTTCGTCGCCCACCCGAGCGTGCTCGATCTCGTTTCCTCGTCCGAGACGGTGTGGGAGGCAGAGCCGCTCGAGACGCTCGCCAGCTCCGGTGACCTCATGGCCTATCGCCATGATGGCTTTTGGCAGCCGATGGATACCTTGCGCGACAAGATTTATCTCGAGGATCTGTGGAGCCGCGACGAGGCTCCGTGGAAGGTCTGGTGAGCGGCGCGGTCGGGATGACCGGCTGGCAGGGAAGGCGCGTCCTCGTCACCGGTCATACCGGCTTCAAGGGTGGCTGGTTGACGCTCTGGCTGCACCAGCTCGGGGCCGAAGTCGCTGGCCTTTCGCTGGCGCCGGCGACCGATCCCAGCCTGTTCGAGGCGGCGCGGATCGGCGATCTGGTCGATCACCACATCACCGATATCCGCGACCTGGCGGCGGTCGAGCGCGTAATCGACCAGGTCCGGCCCGCAGTGATTTTCCATCTCGCGGCGCAGCCACTGGTTCGGCTGTCTTACGCGCAGCCGGTCGAGACCTTCGCCACCAACGTGCTCGGCACGGTGCATGTCATGGATGCGGCGCGGCGGATCGGCGGGGTGGCGGCGTTGGTCTGCATTACCACCGACAAATGCTACGAGAATCGCGAGTGGATCTGGCCCTATCGCGAAAGCGACCCGATGGGCGGGCATGATCCCTACAGCAGCAGCAAGGGATGCGCCGAGCTGGCGATCGCGGCCTATCGCCGGTCGTACCATCTGACGGGCGCGGCGGGCGAGGACCCGATGGCGCTGGCATCGGTGCGGGCGGGCAATGTGATCGGCGGTGGCGACTGGTCGCTCGATCGGCTGGTGCCCGATCTGGTGCGGGCGTTCGAACAGGGCTTGGCGCCCGAGATCCGCGCGCCCTTGTCGGTTCGGCCATGGCAGCATGTACTCGAGGCACTCAGCGGATACCTGCTCCTCGCCGAGCGGATGCTGGCGCGCGCGCCGGGCTTTGCCGATGCGTGGAATTTCGGCCCGGCGGATGAGGATGCGCGCCCGGTCGGCTGGATCGTCGAGACGATGCGCGCCGCCTGGGGGGGCGATGCCGCGGAGTCGGTGCCCTTCTCGGGTGCGGTGCCGCACGAGGCAGGGTTGCTCAAGCTCGACACGTCGAAGGCGCGCGCGCTGCTCGGCTGGCGGCCGGCGCTACGGCTCGAGGAAGCACTCGCGTGGATCGTGACCTGGCACAAACAGGTCGGCGCGGGCGGCGACGCGCGGGCGGCGACGCTCGACCAGATCGCTGCGTATCGAGCGCGGGTCGAACCGTAACGGCGCGGGCGCGGTGCCCGTGCGTCAGCGCAAGCGCGATTGCGGCAACGCGCTCGCATCCGGATCGTACCCGCTCCAGTGCAGTTGGAGCGGGACGGGTGGCTCCCATTCACCACGGGCGAGCAACAACCCATGCTGCGTCATCGGATCGACCGCCGCGCCGCGCTGCCGCACTTCGAAATGCAGATGCGCGCCGGTCGAGCGGCCGGTGGAGCCGACATTCCCGATGACGGCCCCCTGCTCGACCGCGCCGGGGGTGACGGTGATCGACCGCAGATGCGCATAGCGCGTCTCGTTGCCGTCGCCGTGATCGATCCGAACCATGTTGCCAAAC
Organism: Sphingomonas sp. PsM26; assembly: GCA_030433805.1. Taxonomy (GTDB): domain Bacteria; phylum Pseudomonadota; class Alphaproteobacteria; order Sphingomonadales; family Sphingomonadaceae; genus Sphingomonas. Next base: position 77,122 of record JARUXA010000005.1, read on the forward strand.
CCACGGCTCCATCCGGCAAAGGTGACCGTGCCGCTGCCGGCAGCATGGACGGGCGTTCCGACCGGGTCCGGGATGTCGATGCCCCTATGCGCGCGCAGGTCGCCGTGCAGCGGGTCGCGGCGGAGTCCGAAGCGCGAGGACAGGTGCGTTACGGTGACGGGCAGTTCGAGTCGCTCCTGGAACGATGCTGCCGCCGGATGCGACCAGCGCAGCATCGTCGTATCGAAATCAGCACCGCCCGATGGCAGCGCGCGCCCCTGGGGTGGCGCAGTCCCGTCAGGCCGGGGGAGGCTCGGCTCGGTCTTCGCTACCGTCGCCGCAGCGGACGGCAGCGCCGACGAAACCCCGAGGGCGGTGATCACGGCGATCAGGGATGATATCATGCGCCGCCCGTATCACGCTTGCCGGGAAACGATAAGGGACCGTAACGATCCCCGCCGCGCCGGGCCGCTGCGATCGCCGCGCCAATCCGCAACGGAACCGCCGCCGCCGCAAGACCGATCGCAATCGACCATATGCCCGCCAGACCCAAGCGCCACGTCGTCCGAAAGCCGTGGGACTGGTCGCTCGCTGCGGCGGTACCGGCAACTGCGACCATCGCCGCGCCTGCAAGATCGCAACGCGTTGGTACCAGTCAATTTTGTTACGCACCAAGTTTAGACCTTGAATTTTGAGAGTCGATCAGTCAACTGGCGGGGCGTGTGAGAACAGCTAATGGATTGTACTGCCAGCAGCGAAATAATGAAAATCGGCAGGGAGTAATATTTCCGTGAACTCTTTAGAACGTAAGATGCTGGATGTGCTCAAGAAAGGTCGCGACAGCTATGGTGTTGTAGCCGTAAAGGCTGAATTCGAGGCCGAAGGTACACGTCCGGACGAGTTTCACCGTCTGCTCGAAATCGCACAGCGTGCCGATGTAAAGGTCGCACTCAAGATCGGCGGTTGCGAAGCAGTCAGCGATCTTCTGTCAACCAAGGTTTATGGCATCGACCATGTGATCGCGCCCATGGTGGAAACCCGCTACGCGCTATCCAAGTATATCGAAGCAAAGGACAAGGTACACGGTCCCGAGAACCAGCGGACCCAGTTCCTGTTCAATCTCGAAACCCAGACGACGCTCCAGAATCTCGACGAGATGGTCGAGCTCGCCAAGGGCAATGTCGACGGAGTCGTCTTTGGACGCGTCGATTTCACGCTCTCGCGCGGCATGCCGCGCGGCGCGGTCAACGAGCGTTCGATCACCGAAGCAGTGCTTCTCGTCGCGCATGCATGCCGCGATGCCGATCTCGAGCTGGTCGTTGGCGGTTCGGTGTCGGCCGAGGCGATCGACGCCTTGCGGGAGGTTCGCAAGGTACGTCTCGACCGGTTCGAGACGCGCAAGATCATCTTCGAGGGCAACGCGATTGAAACCGACAAGATCGTTGCCGGGATCGCCAACGCAGTCGATTTCGAGCTGATGTGGCTCCAGAATAAGCGCGATTACTACATGCAGATCGCCAAAGAGGACGAGCCGCGGATTGAAATGATGCAGAAACGCCAGCGCGCTTCGCAGCTCGAGACCGTCTGAGGAGACTGCTACCGTGATGGTGGAAGCCGACAGCACCGTTGGATGGAGGCTTCTTCTGTTCGGCGCCTCGGGCGTGATCGGCAATGCCGTTCTGACCGAGGCGACCCGACGCGGTTGGTCGGTCACACCGGTATCGCGCACACCCCGTACCGAGAACGTCTGGCGCAGCTATGATGCGCTGAACGACGATGGGGATGTGTTCGCCGGTGACAAGCGGTTCGATGCGGTGTGCTGGGCACACGGCGCCAACATGACCGACTCCGTCCGTAACTTCGACACGGCGCAGCATCTCGACCTTTATCGCGCGAATTGCCTTTCGATCATGTGCGCAATGGCGATGCTGGTCGAACGCGACCTGCTGCGCGTCGAAGGGGCGCGGCTCGTGCTGGTCAGTTCGATATGGCAGGAGCGCGCCCGGGCCGACAAGCTTTCCTATACCGTTACCAAGGCAGCGATCGGCGGGCTGGTTCGCTCGGCGAGCGTTGATCTCGGACGCGACGGGCATCTCGTCAACGGCGTGCTGCCAGGAGTGCTCGACACCCCGATGACGTGGGCGAATCTTTCCGCCGCGCAGATCGAGGCGGTCGCCGGAAAGACCATGTTAGGGCGACTGCCCGATCTTGCGACCTTGGCGGCTATGATCTGCTTTCTCGCATCATCAGAAAACACCGGCATCAGCGGTCAGTCCATCACCGTAGATTTGGGAATGAGCAATGCCATCCTCCTTTGACATCATCGCCTCGACAGGGCGGTATCCGGTCGACATCGCGATCGGCTCACTCGATGCCCTGCTTGCCCAGCAGGATGGGGACCGCGTTTTCGTGGTCGACGCATTCCTGCGCGATCGCGTGGTCGCGGCGGGAATAAACCCGATCGTCATTGCGGCGGACGAGACTGCCAAGTCGCTGGACCGGATGACCGACCTCATCGTGGCGTTGCGCGACCGAGGGGCGACGCGCGGGACGACACTGGTGGCAATCGGCGGCGGGGTCGTACAGGATGCGGCGGCCTTCGCCGCGTCGGTCTATATGCGGGGGCTGCAGTGGGTCTATGTTCCCACTACGCTGCTCTCGATGACCGATAGCTGCATCGGCGGCAAATCGTCGATCAATGTCGGCAAGTACAAGAACATCGTCGGCACGATCCATCCGCCGCAGCGTGTCGTGGTCGATCCGGGTCTCGCTGGAACGTTGTCGGCCGAGCAGGTCGCGGCTGGCCTGTGCGAAGCCGCCAAGATCTGCCTGTGCCGCAGCGACGCCGACATCAACCGCTACATGGCGCTAGGTCCGTCCGTTCATTCAAGCCCGGCGGATCTGGAGAAGGTCGTCGAGCTCAGCCTCGGTGGCAAGAAGTGGTTCATCGAGGTCGACGAGTTCGATCGCGCCGAACGGCTGATCCTCAATTTCGGGCATACCTTCGGCCATGCGCTCGAGGCGGCGAGCCACTTCGGCGTGAGTCATGGCATCGCCGTTGGGCTCGGCATGCTCGCGGCGCTCGACATGGCGGTCACGCTCGACCCGCAGGCAGAAACGCCCGAGATCACCGCCTTTCGCCGCCATATCGGCACGCTGCTGACCAGCGTCGACGGCCTGGACGACGTGCTGGCGACGGTCGATCTCGACGTGCTGATGAACGCGTTCGATTCGGACAAGAAGCACGGCCGCGACTTTTATGCGGTCATCCTGCCGAACGCCGAGGGGCGCATTGAGCGCCGCCTGCTGCCGCGCACCGAGGAGACCCGCCATGCGCTCCAGCAGGCCGCAGCGATAATGCTGTTGCCGACTTTGGAACAGGCGAAACTCGCCGCCTGACGCATGCGTGTGCCGAGCCAGAGGGCGGGGACCGTGTCCTCGCCCTTCAGGCGTCGGGCTCTATCCAGATTTAGCGTTTCTCTTGGCCACCCCGGGTTCATTCCGGGGTGGCTGTTCCGCTTGTCCTGGAGTCTTCGGTCACCAACCGTGCTGCATCCCCGGGACGAGCCCGGGGTGATGGCGTAGGGGTGCCTAGCGCGTGCTCTCTGAGGAGAAGGTCACACGATTGTGCCAGAACCACCCGAGCACCGCGAGGGCGAAGGTGAAGCCCATTTGGGCGACGATCGGCGGAATGTGCGCTACTTCGACCAGCAGCGGCAGCGCCGCCCAGTTCACCGCATAGTTCGCCAGATAAAAGACAAGGAACCGGACGAGCTCGCGCCCGGATTTACCCTGCGTTTGGAACACTAGCAGCTTGTAGGTGGTGAAGGCAAACAGCGTGGCGACTGCTTGCGCGACCAGCAGCGCTACCATGTAGTGAATCCGCAGCGACGGCACGAACCACAGTAATACCGGGTAAATGGTCAGCCCGAAAGCGGTGTTCAGCCCGCCGACGATGAGAAACCGCAACGGCTTCCCACCACGGGCGACGAGAGACGACGCGGCACCCACAATGCGTTGCATGGCGACCTCAATCTTCAATCAGCGCGATGCGCATGTTCTCGCGCAGCACCTCACGGTCGAGGAACGGCGACAGATCCTCGAGCGCCGGCGAGGTGATGCGGCCATCGGGATGCTGTTTCGCACCAAGCTTCGGCGCGAAGGCCACGTTCTCGTCGATCAGCACTTCGCAGATCGACGGACCGTCCGCCGCGAGCGTCTCGCGGATCGCGTCTTCCAGATCGTCGTGGCGGCTGGCGCGCGCATAGTTGAAGCCGAACGCAGTCGCGAGCTTGCTGAAGTCGGGGAAGGTGACGTTGCTCTTGGGCCCGCCGCCGACTTCGACGCCGTTGAAGAAGTTGCGGTGCGTCTGGAAAATCGAGACATAGCCGTTGTTGTTAAGCAGGAACACCTTCACCGGCAGGCCGTAGCCCGCGATCGTCTGCATCTCCTGCAGGTTCATCATGATGCTGCCGTCCCCTGCAATGCAGATCACGCGCTTGTGGCGTCCAGTTGCGGCAGCCACGCCGATCGCGGCCGGCAGCTCGTAGCCCATCGTCGCGCAGCCCGAATTGGTCCACAGCCGCTGGCCCTTCTTGAGGTCGGCGGTCTGGAAGCTGACCACGCACGCGCTGCCGTTGCCCGTGACGACGATATCGTCCTCCGCGAGCTGCGCGAACAGCTTCTGCATCGTCACATAGGGGTGGCACACCTCGCTATTCTCATATTCGGGCAGCACCACCGGGAAGCGGCGGCCGCGCTCCTTGCCCCATTCGAGCCACTCACGCTGCTCGGCCGTGGGGCCCGCATAGGGCTGGTCGAGCAGGGCAGGGATCAGGTCCTTCAAGTCCGCGACGACGGGCATGTCGGGCCTGACGTTCGGCTTCTGCAGCTCGATCGGGTCGATATCGACCCAGATCTTATACGCCTCGCGCGCGAAGCTCGCCCAATTGTAGCTGACCTGACGGATGTTGAGCCGGCTGCCGAGCACGATCAGCAAGTCGGCGCTCTGCGTCACCATGTTGCCCGGGCGATCGCCGATCGTGCCGGGACGACCGCAATACAGCGGATGGTCGTTCCAGATCACGTCGTGCGCGTTCCAGCCCGTCACGACCGGCACGCCGAGCTTCTCGACCAGCGTGATGAAGTCGGCATGCGCCCCCGACAGGCGGACGCCGCCGCCGGCGAACACCACCGGGCGCTTGGCGCTGGCCAGCCGGTCGAGGATCGCGGCGGCCGCGGCGGTGAGGTCGGTCTTGGTCCAGGGTTCGTCCAGTTCGGCGGGGTCGAAGCCGGGGAGGAGGTCGTCGGGGTCGATCTGCGCCGCCTGGACGTCTAGCGGGATGTCGAGCCATACCGGGCCGGGGCGTCCGGTGGTCGCAAGATGGATCGCCTTTTCGAGATGATAGCGGATCGAGCGCGGGTCGGTGACCATCGTCACATATTTGGTGATCGGCGTGACGATCGGCTCGATGTCGAGCTCTTGGTCGCCATATTGGCGCAGCGGCAAACCGGTGTGGCGGACCGTCGTCTCGATCTTCACCTGGCCCGAGATGACGAGCATCCCGACCGAATCGACGAACGCGCCGTAGACGCCCGTGATCGTGTTCGTGCCGCCCGGGCCCGAGGTGACGTTGACCACCGCCAGCCGGTTGGTGAGCCGGTAATAAGCTTCGCCCGCCATCGCCAGCGCCTGTTCGTGATGGCAGAAGGTCGTGGTGAGATCGGGATGCGTGCCGATCGAATGGTTGAGGTGCATCGCCCCACCGCCGGTCAGCATGAACACGTCGCGCACCCCGTGCGCCACGAGTTGCTCGGCAAGCCAGTTCGACAGCTTCATCTTGGTCATCTCGTCCACCCGTTCCAGGCCGCCGTTCGGCGAATTGCTTCATCAAGTCCGATTGTTGCCGCGACACCAAGCTCGCGCTGGATCAGCGCGGTCGAGGGGACGTAGCGGCCGGGGTTCCACCCGGGATCCGGCTTGCCCAGCACTTCATGCCCCGCATCCCCCAGCAGCGCCGCCGTGCGCGCCGCCAGCTCGGCGATCGAAACCGCTTCTTCCGAGCCGACATTGTACGTCGCCCCGGGTTCGGCGCGCAGCAGCATTGCCCACAGCCAGGTCGTGAGATCGGCCGCGTAGAGATACGATCGCACCGCCGTTCCCGCGCCCTCGACGCGCACGGTTCGTCCCGCCATCGCGTCGCGGATGAAATTGCCCGCGGCGAAATGGATGTCGAGGCCCAGCAAAGGCCCGAGCAGCGCAAAGATCCGAGCAACGATCGTGTCGAGCCCGTGGCTCTTGCGGTAGATCGCGCAGAGCAGTTCGGCGGCGCGCTTGGCTTCGGCATAGGTGTTGCGCGCATCGCGCGGATCGGGGCCGCCCAGCCAGTCCTCGCCGACATGGGTCATCGCAGCGGGCTGCGCGCCGTAGACCGCACCCGAACTCAGGAAGAAGAACCGCTCCGCCCCCGCCGCGACCGCAAAATCGAGTGCGCGCCGCGTTCCGTCGACGACCGTGTCGAACATCTGCATCGGCCGGTTCATGTTGACGTCCGCGCTCGCCTCGGTCGCGGCGTGGAGGACATGCGTGTAGCGCTGACCGTCGGGTTCGAGCGTCAGGATATCGCCGGCGACGAAACGGAAGCCGGGATGGCTGGTAAGGTGCGGCGCCTTGGCGGCGAAGGCGGCCGGGTTGCGCGTCAGCACCGTGACATCGACACCCACGCCGTAGCGCAGATCCGCCGCGCGCAGCGCCTCGAGCATCCAGCGGCCGATGAAACCGGTGCCGCCGGTGATGTAAAGCCGCTTGCCGCGGAGTTGCGACCAATCGTCCGCCAGGGCGGAGCCGATCGCGGCGAGGTCGTCGTCGAGCGCCCAGGTCATGCGGGCACCGGCATCGGAGCGACGGCGAGGGTCGGGCGTTGTTCGCGATGCGCGCGGGCGATTAGTAACAGACTGTCGAGCGCTAGCCCCCAGAACAGGATGACGAGGAACCCCGGACGAAGGAACATGCCGGCTGCCATGCCGACAGGCGTCGTAACCGGCTGATTGCCAAGCCAGGACGTGTTGTACAGGATCGCAAAATTACCGAGGCCATAGTCGTAGGAGACACACAACAGATACCCCATGGTGATGGCAATCATGGGACCAGCGCGCTCCCAGCGTTCCAGGAACAGCAGGAACACCACGAAGGATTCTGTATACCCGCCGGGATTCTGGTTCATCAGGTAGATCGTGAGAACCAGCAGCGCGACGCGCGACGTGGGTAACGCGCGCGGTTGAAGCCAGGCGCCGACAAACACCAGCAGCGCCAGCGCCTGACTCATATGCAGGACGACCGGTATCCAGAAAACCAGCTGTTCCAGGAATTTCGACCCTACGAAGTCGCGGGTCGGAAATTTGTAACTGTCGAGATCCAGGACGGGCGCGTAGCTGGTGGAGTAGAAGAGGAACTCGTAGACATAACCGCTGACGTACTGCGCCCAGTTCACGGTATTGGCGTATAATTGCATCGGCGTGCCGTCGCCAAACGCGGCAAACGTGACGAGATAGACGAACAGGGTGAGTAAGCCGGCCAACTCCAGCACGCGCCATTGCCGTTTCAACGCCCAAGCCATGGTCGGGACAACGAGGTACGGCTTGAAGTTGATCGTCACCGCTGCTGCCAAGGCGCGGATCATCGGCGACCGTACGATGTTGCCGTGGGCGAGCGTAAAGAACACGAAGCACGGCAAGATCAGATTGCCGCGTTCCAGGGTGAACAACCAGGGAAGGCCGAAAATGAAACACACGCTGCGGAACGGCGCGGTGCGCGCGTCCGCACGCCAGAAGGCAAGAGCCGCGAGCGCCGAGCCGAGCACGTACCAGCAGAGAATTGCCGTCACGCCGACCCAATCGCAATCGCGTCCCACAAAACTGCTGGCGTCATAGCAACCAGGCATGCCGAAGATTCGCAGGAATACGAACGAAAGCGGCGGGTAGACCGTGCGCCAATTATCGAACGCGCCAGGATTGTGCGCCCAGAACGCGGTGTTGAACCAGTCCATAAAGGTGTCGTTGGTATCGAAGATGAAGGGCGGCGGCAGAAACCCGTCATAGGTGAAGCGAACGGCCAGGTGCACCAATCCGGCGACCACGAGCAGGGTGAGGCCCATTTCAGGAATGCGGCGGCGCGATTCGCCCGGAGTGCGCTCGATCCTCATAGCGTGTCTGTCGTGATTGGCTTGACGAAGGTACGCGACGACGGTCGCTCCCGCCCGGGCGGGAAGCCCAAACGCTCGTCCTCGATCACCATCGGCACGTTGCGCGTCCGCTCGGCAATCGCGCGGACCTGTTCGCCGATCAGGCCGAGGATCAGCAGCAGGACGCTGAACATGCCGGTCTGAACGCCGAGCAGCAGCAGCAGGCCGGTAACGCCGCCCCCCAGGAGCGCAGAGATTGGGGTCGCAAGCAGCAATAGCGCAGCGAGCGCTCCGACATAGACCGACAAAATCAACGGCGCGCGGAGCAGCGCCTTCGACGAACCCGCCAGCCCGGACACCGCAAAATCAAATAGCGTGCGCCAGTTGTTCTTGGTGACACCCGCGGCCCGTTCGGGTCGATCGAACGGGATCACCGCCAGACGGAAGCCGCTTTCCACCACCATGCCACGAAAGAAGGGCTCCGGCTCGTTCCAAGATGCCAGCGTATCGACGCAGGCGCGGCTGAAGAGACCGAACCCGGTCGCGCCCGGGATGACCGGATAGTCGGCGAAACGGCCGAGCAAGGTATAACCCAGGCTCCGGCTGAGCCGCGTTCCAAACGACGCGCGCTCGCTGCGGCGCTGGCCGAGCACGACCTCGGCACCGGCGCGCCACTGCGCGATCAAGGGGCCGATCAAGGCCGGCGGATCCTGGAAATCGGCGCACATCGCGATCACGGCGGATCCCTCCGCCTGATAGATGGCGTAGGTAGGCGACCGCATCTGCCCGTAATTGCGGTTGTTGAAGATGACGCGCGTGGTCGGGTCCGCAGCGACGATCTCGCGCATCATCGGGCGCGTGCGATCGGTCGACGCATTGTCGATAAAGAGGATTTCGTAACTGCGGGCGTGCGTCTCCAGCTCGGCTTTCACCGCGGCGTGGATCTGCCGAACATTTTCCTCTTCGTTATAACAGGGGATGACGACGGAGATTTCCGGCCGTTCACTTGCGGGTGTCATCATCGCTCCTGCCGAGCACATCGCTCCATCGCAGCCCGGTCGCGGGCACATACAGCTCGGTGAACAGCGCCAGCAGGACCAGCGTCACCAGCAGGCCGACCGCCGGGATGTTGTAATGCCGTTCCGCGTCGAGGTTGGCCGGCTCGATCACCTGGATGTAGGTCGCGCTCTCGGCTACGATATTCTCGACCGCCGACTGCTCGGAAGCGCGCGCGTACACGTCGTACAGCCCCTGCGCGAAACGATAGTCGCGATACAGGTTGAGATATCGGCTCTGCAGTTGGGACAGACCCGACACGTTCGGGCCGCCTGCGTCCAGGCTTGGCTTGTTCGTCGCGGACAACTGGCCCTGCAGGGCAGCAAGTTGCGTCCGCGCGGTCTGCAGCCCGACATTTTCGGGCCCGGCGACTTGTGCGAGACTTTGTACCTCGACCTGCTTGGCCTGGATCTGCGCTTGCAGGTTCGCCGTCCGCATGATCTCGCTGCCAAGCTGCTGCTCGGGTGCGGCAAGGCGGTTTGCGCGGCGGAATTCGTCGAGCGTGCGCTCGGACTGGGCTACCCGTTCCGACGCATCCTTGAAACGATCGCGGACGATCTGCGCCTTGCGCTTCATGGTTTCGCGACCGAGTGCGGCAATGCGGCCGCTGATCGCGTTCTGATAGGCTGTCGTGAGGTGCAGCGCCTCTTCCGGGTCGCGCGTGCGGGCCTGGATCTCGACCACGCCACCCAGCAGCAAGTGCACGTCGACCTTGTTGCCGAGCGCGATGCGCGCAGCGGATTCACTTGCATAGCGGCGATCCGGTCCGACCAGGTTCAACGCCTTCACCACGTCGGTGGTCACGGGGGCGCTACGCCCGATGACGAGATACAGGTCATTCGGCGGACGTCCGCCGCTCAGGAGGCTGGCGAAGCTCGACAATTGTCCCCCCAACGAATTGAGGATCTGGCCGAGGCCCGCGCTGCTCGAATCCTGCGGGAGCAACTTCGCGCGGGCTACCCACGGGCGCGGGACGACGCACAGGATCGCCAGTACGAGCGCCAGTGCAAGATAGGCCAGGCGACGATTGCGCGCGCGCTGCACCCAAAGGATGGCGTTATGCACGCGCGTCACTGCGACATCGCCATGATCGGAGCGATGAACGACAGCAATTGTCGCGCGGAGCGCCACGAAGCGACAAAGCTGATCTCATTTCGCTAACAACGCGAGCGGCGCCAGGCCCACGAGACCCGATGTAAGGGCACTCAATTTGCGCCAGAACTCGCCACGCGCCGGGTTGATCGGGACGTAGATCAGGTCGCCGGGCAGGATCCGCTGATTCAGAACCTTGCCGCCTCCCTTATGGTGCCCGGACCCGACCGAAGATCCATTCGCGTGGATCACGAAGATATGACCGCGGTCGCCGATCTTCTGCACGCCGCCCGCCTGGGCGACATAATCGCTAACCGTGGAACCGGTGCGGAACTGGAAAGAAGCAGGGCTGGCGACGGACCCGAACACACCGACCGCCACCGGGCGCGCAGGAATGTACACTGCATCGTTGTTCTGGAGCACCAACCCATCTGGCAGCGTCGTCGTTTCCGGATCGACATCGAGCACCAGGCGTCCATCCGGCCGCTGCAAGCCGAGCCGATCGATAAGCGTTCTCAACTGGCTGGTTCGGTCGAGCTCGCTGCTGGTCGACAGGGCCGAGGTGAGCGGGGTCGCCGACAGCAGGAATTCGACATCCTGCATGACGCGATCGTAGCTCTGCCGCTGTTGTTGTCGCAGCGCCTCGCGCTTAAACTCGGCGGCGAAGGCGTAGGCATTCGGCGTCAAGCCACCCGCTTGTGCGATCGCTGCGGACAAGGGTGTCCCGGCAGGCACGAAATAGCGGCCGGGCCGAACGACTTCACCGCCCAGCGTCACCAGGACATTCTGGCTGGAGAGTGGGCGCGCGATGCCAAGATCGGACAGGACGCGCAGGATCAGCGCGCGGCTGGCGATCTGCGAATTCGCTTCGGTCGGCGTGAGTTGCCGCCACCCGGCCTTCAGATCAAGCGGGTCGAGCGCGAGCAGCCGCCCGGTGTCTCCCACCGTATTGACCCCGCCTGCATACAACAGCACGGTGGTCAGCGTATCGTTCGGCCGCGCCTCAAAGATCGCTTCGTTATTGACGCTGCCAATCGCGCCGACCGGCGCGATGTAGATGACGTCGCCATTCTGCAGCACCGCATCCGCCGATTTGTCGCCCTTCAGCAGGAAATCATAGAGATCGAAGTCCGAGATCAGCCTCCCGTTACGGCGCAGCTGGATCGAGCGGAAGCTGCCGCCGGCCGAGGGGCCGCCCGCGGCGAGCACAGCATTGACCAGCGTTGAGAGGCTGCTGATCGTGTACGACCCCGGCGTCGTCGAAAAGCCCGTCACGTAGACCGTGATGCCGTGGAGCCGTTCGACCGACACCGACAGACGGAAGTTGCGATAGACGCGCGACACTTGCGCCGAAATTGCCGATTGCAGATCCCCGTAGCGAAGACCGCCGACCCGCACCGCGCCGACGCGCGGAATGAAGATGCGACCTTCGGAATCGACCGTGACCGGCAGATTATCCGCCTCGGCCGAGCCGGTCAGGCCGATCACCAGGCGATCACCCGCGTTGATCTTGTAATCCTCGGGAACGGTGGTGTTGGGCGGTGCTGTGAAATCGCGCGCGCTCGGGACCAGCAGATTTGCGCCGAAGCGGCGGATCGGCTTGTCGGCGACTTCCGAGGCGAAGGTCTCGAACTCGTTTGGCACAGCAAGGCGCGCGTTCGTCCGATTGCGCGTCTCGCTAGCGCTCTGCTCGGCATCGCCCTCATCGGAGGTGCGTTGGCCGCTCACGCGGATTTCGTCGGAACGATATCTGGAGTCTTCCGGTCGATACGGACGCTGGCTTTGCAGCGTTTGCGTCTGGATTGTCGCCGCGCTCGTGGCGCTGTCCGACGCTGTGCCCGTCTGGTTGGTCGCAGATACGCCGAGACTCTGCGCGCCGACCGGTGCGAGCGGTATCGCTGCCGCGGCAAGCAATGCCTGCCAACGCCACGCGGTCGCTACCCGCTCCTTACTTATTGCCACTGAATTTCTCTTGTTATTGGTACGAATGCTTGAGAACCCGGTCACATGGGAACCGCCCATGTGTCAACATTGAAAGCATAAACGAATTATTGTCTTGCGAATGATGGGAAGAGACCGATTGTTGTCATGACCGTGACCGAAGATTACAATTATTTAATCGTTATGTACGGGATAACTCTTGGCGTAGGTCTTTCCTCCTTAATACAAAACCACCTTATCGTGTTGATTGTCTTCGATAAAATCGAAGATTAGAATCTACGGCCTTCAGAACTGACCGAAGTCGCATTGACCGTGTCTTCTCCACACTGTCGGTCGTTTTGGTCGCTTCGTCGGTGTTCACTCAATCGCGCTCTTCCTCGACGATTATGCTCCGCCTGGGCGTGACACGCTGGCAAGAACAGCCCGTGTCGCCAGAAACCGCAGTTCAAGCGAGGACCGCTTTGCGCCGCTCGCCGCCGGGCCAGTGACGCGCGGCCCTGCGTTCGAAAATGTCGATCGCACCGCTGCGCTCCGATATGTTCGAGACAATGCGTTACGGTCGGCTGTTCCTCTCGGGTGACTCCGCGCACATCGTGCCGCAGAGCGGTGCCAAGGCGCTCGGCCTTGCTGCGTCCGATGTTGCCTATCTGAGCCAAGTGATCTTCCCTCGATTTGACGGACGCCGATGATAGGCTCTGCGGAGCTTGGAGGTGTATGATGGCAAATACGACGAAGCGGCGGTTCCCGGACGAGTTCAAGAACGAGGCGGTGGTGCTGTGGGAGACGAGCGGTCGCCTGCAGAGCGAAGTAACAGCTGAGTTGGGGATCATGCCGACGATGCTGCGTCGCTGGCAGCGCAAGCTTGAGGAGAGCAGCGTGTCGGTCGCGAGCCCGGCGGCGAAGCCGCCAGTCTCGACGATGGCGTTGCCCGCGGATCAGGCGTCGGAGATTGCGCGGTTGCGCCGCGAGTTTGAGCGGGCGCGGATGGAGCGCGATGTATTAAAAAAAGCGTCGGCATCTTTGCGGAGATGCCACGATGGAGTTCGCCCTTATCGAGCAGCATGCGTCCGCCTGGCCGGTGAGTGTCATGTTCCGCATGCTCGGCGTGTCCCGCAGCGTCTATGACGATTGGCGCGACCAGGCACCGAGCGCGCGTACAACAGCGAACCTGGCATTACTCCGCGACATGCGTCGGCTCCAAGAGCGGCATCAGGGTCGATACGGATCGCCGAGGTTGCATGCCGCCCTGCGGGCGGAAGGCCATCGATGTAGCCGTGGTCGGGTCGAGCGGCCAATGCGCTGACATCGTATCCGCGCGCCGGCTGGGTGCCGGTTCCGACTCTGTACAACCGAAAGTCGTCATTATCTGCCGGTCGCGCCGAACCTGCTGGCGCAGAGCTTTCTGGCGAGCGCGCCGAACCGGATCTGGCTCTGGCTTGCCGACATTGAGTATCTCGCGACCGGCGAAGGGTGGCTCTACTTGGCCGCAGGGCGTGGCGAACGAATGGCGGTCTTTGGTCGCGCCTTCCGCCTGATCTGCCGTGCCGCTCATCACCCGACGGAGCCTGTTCAGCCGACAAAGCTCGCTATGATGCAACCGCGCTGGCAAGGGGGCCGCTGCGCCCGTAGCGAGACGTCAGGCAGCCGACGAGCACGAGATATGCCGGCAGCGGCAATTCTAACAACCTGACCAAGCTCGCACGCGCTGAACACAAACCGCAGAGCCCGATACGTCAGCGCACCCGGCCAGCACGGTTCTCAAGCACGAGCTTCGAAACGGTGGCGGTCTCGGCCACGCCGGGCAGATGCGAGGTGAAGCCGATCCCGACATAGAACGGAGCGGTCAGCTTGAGCGTAATGGGTGCGCCGAACTGGTGCATCGGCTCGCCTTGCTCGCTCACCCACAGCGTGAACTGGTCACCTTTCTTCTCGATGCCGATGCGCTTCGCTTTGAGCGTGACCAGACTGTCGGGCGACTTGCCGCCAGGCAGGCCGCCGCGACTGCCGATGCGATATTCCATGTCGCTGATCCGCCGCCCCGGGGCGGGACGCTGCGCGAGGTGGATCATGCCGTCGCCGTGCAGCGCTACCAACGCTTCCTTGGCATCGTCGTCGAGCGATTGGCGGATAATCAGCAGCGCCTTGTGGTCGCCAAAGCCGCCGTCAGGATAGGCCAGGTCTGCCGCCAGCGAAACATCGCCACGCATCCGTTTGAACAGGAAACGGAACTCGTCGCGGGTGTACCAGACGTTATAGCCTGCCGCGTGGATCGTATAGGTCCCGCCGGCCAACGACGCGCTGCCGGGCACGAGCGCACCCCCGACGTCGGCCTGTCCTTCGAACACGCCGATCGGGGTGTTCTCCACGCGGGTATCGCGGTGGAAGCCGGGTGGCGGTCCAACTTGGTTATGCTGGGTTGACTGCGGATAGGCCCAGTCCGGAGCGAGCGGTGCGCCAGGCGGGCTATTGGCGGCAGAGGTCCCGGGAACCTCCTGCGACACCTGCGCCAGCGAAGCCGGGGACAGGATCGTCACCGTTACTGCGGCGAGCCACGGGATCGGTTTCTGCATGAGCTTTCCTCCGCTTATCGTTGCGGATCGGGGGCGCGGAAGGGGGAGCAGCAGGGTTTGCCGATCGCGTGGAACTCCATCAGCTCGGCACGCGTCCCGTCGGGGTCGAGCAGGTTGAGCTGCCATTTGGCATCGCGTCCGATCTTGGGCGTCTGATCCTGCCCCTGCAGGCGGTCGCCGTTCCACAGCAACGTATAGGCCGCGCGCGTGTCGGGTATGCCGAGCGCGAAATGGTTGAGCACGCCGAGGTTGGCGGCCGACATTCCAGGCGGGATGCCTTTAGTGTCGGGCGTCCCGACGACCATATATTCGATCCAGTCGCGCCCGTCGGGCAATTGCAGCGAGATCCAGGTGGGATGATCGTCCTGCATCCCGCCCTCCCAATAGGGCCGCAGCCCGAGGACCGCCTTGTAGAAGCGATCCTCCTTGACGCGATCGTGCACGATGAAGCCGAAATGCATCACGTGGCTGGAAAGCGGGTTGGGCGGTATGGCGGGTAGCCGGGCGGGCGGTTGCATGAATTGCACCACCGTTCCTTCGGGGTCGGTCACCGAAAACCACCGGCTGCCGTCGGCGGCCGACTTCAGCGTCTCGGGCACGGCGACGCCTTGCGCCGCGAGATATGTCCGCATTGCCTCGGCGTTGGCGGTGTTGAACGCGACGTGCGCCAGGCGGTTGATCGAAGGCGCGCCGGGGGGCAGCGGCAGCACCTCGACGAACTGGAGCGGCGCAAAATAATAGCGCACGCCCGAGGGCTGTTCGGGGTCGGGGAGTTTTACCGCACCCAGATCACGGACGTAGAAACGTTCGCTTTTCGCGGGATCCTGCGCGTAGACCGCGATGTGCGACACGCTTGCCAGCGGCGGACGGGAAGGGCCCTGCGCCACGACCGGCGCCGTCAGTACGAGCGCCGCCAGCACGGCGCTCCTGCGAGCTATGGTTCGCCTTGTCATGCGCTTCACCCCTCTCCGTGCGCTGTTTGCGCTATCATCGATGGGTGTAGATCGGTCCCGCGCGTTTGGCGAGCATCGAACGGCGGTACCCGCGCGCGCGGCGCGCTGCTGGTCAAGGTGCTTGGCGTCTCAATGTTGATGCGGCAAGTCAATGGCCCGGCACTTGCCGAATGAAGGGGAACCCCAATGCGGATCACGACCCTGCCTCTGTCAGTCTTGCTCGTCGCAGCCGTGAGCGCGCCGGATACCGTTCGCATCGCGCCACCCTATCTCGATGCGCCCGAAATGGCGGCGCAGCGCGCCTTGCCGCACGGCACGCTGCACAGCGTCATCATGCACTCGCGCGACAGCCGCATCTATCCCGGCATCCGGCAGCGCGACAACGCCGTCACGCAGCGACGCGATGCTTACGGCAACCGCATCGCGGCACCGGCGGACGAGGCGTCCGAAGCTGCATCCTATCGCCGAGAAGTCTTTGTCTACATACCGGCGGGCTATCGTCACGGCACCGTGGCGCCACTGCTGGTGGTGCAGGACGGGCGCGATTATGCCGCGCGCGTCACGGCTGCGCTCGACAGCCTGATCGCCGCGCGTCGCGTTCCACCGATCGTTGCCGTGATGATCCAATCGGGCGGCGGGGATGCGCAGGGGTCCGAGCGCGGGCTCGAATATGACACGGTCTCGGGCCGCTATGCCGAGTTCGTCGAGCGCGAGGTGCTGCCACGGGTCACCGCCTTGTATGGCGTGCGGTTTACCCGCAATCCGGCGCTGCGTGCGGCGATGGGTGGCAGTTCCGGCGCGTCCGCGGCATTCGCCATGGCCTGGTTCCACCCCGAATGGTACGGCAAGGTGCTGTCCTATTCGGGCACATTCGTGAACCAGGCATCACCGGTCGATCCAGCGTCGCCGCGCGGAGCCTGGGACTTTCACGCCCGGCTCATCCCAGACAGCCCGCACAAGCCAATCCGAATGTGGATGGAGGTAGGCAGCAAGGATCTGCACTGGCAGGACCCTGAATCGACTTATCACAATTGGCCAATGGCAAACGATCGCATGGCGGCGGCGTTGCGGGCCAACGGCTACGACTATCGTTATGTCGTTGCGGAGAATGCCGCGCATGTTGATGGTAACGTCATTGCCCAGACATTGCCGGGCGCGCTCGAATGGCTATGGCGCGATGACGTGCACGCGACACGATCACGCGCGCTTTTAGCTCAAGCCCCTCGCGCCGTCATCGAATGAGCACAGTTTCGCCAAAGCCAACCTCAGCTGATTGCGGGTATGCAATCGGCTGAGGTCGGGTTTATCGGGCTCAGGAAATCGGAACGCCGCCGGTAACGGCCACGACGTTGCCAGACATGTAGCTTCCCTCCGCTGCCGCAAGCATCACATAGGCGGGCGCGAGCTCGCCCGGCTGTCCGGCGCGTCCGATCGGCGTGTTCTGACCGAGTGTCTCCAATTCCTCCGGCGATTTGGCGATCGGCTGGATCGGCGTCCAGATCGGGCCTGGTGCCACCGCGTTCACGCGAATGCCGTCGCTCACCAGAAGGTTGGACAGGCCTACCGTCAGGCTCGATATCGCGCCTTTGGTCGCGGCATAGACGATCATGTTCTTGCCAGCGACCTTGGCCTGCTCGCTGGTCGTGTTGATGATCGCCGAGCCCGGCTTCATGTGCGGAACAGCCGCCTTGGCCAAACGGATCATGGCAAAGACGTTGGCAGCGAAAGCGCCCTGCATCTCATCGTCGTCGACGCTATCCAGCCCCTCGTTCATCGTCTGAGCGGCAGCATTGTTGACGAGGACATCGATGCCGCCAAGTTCCGCGACCGTCCGTTTAACGAGGGTCGCGCAGTGATCCCGGTCGCGCAGATCGCCCGGCAGCAAGACGCATCGCTGTCCTGCCTTCTCTACCCAATTCCGTGTCTCTTCGGCGTCGACCTGCTCTTCCGCGAGGTAGGAGATGGCGACGTTTGCACCTTCGCGGGCGTAGGCGATCGCAACTGCCCTGCCGATACCCGAATCTCCCCCGGTTATGAGCGCCACCTTGCCCTTGAGCAGGCCCTTGCCGACGTAGCTCTTCTCGCCATGGTCAGGCTTGGTTCGCATCTTGGTCGTTAAGCCGGGCCGTGGCTGCTGCGGCTCATCAGGGAAACGTGTTGGTTGGTTCGTGCGCGGATCGTCGGTCATATCGGTTCCTGCTGGTAGGGTCAGCAGCAAACGGCTCACAGGAGATAACGTGCCCGCGCAACCAGCACGCGCGCGCATTAAGCCGTCAAAGTGCGATCAGGAATGGGCCTCCGATGTCGGGGAGCGGGGAAGGGAGCTTGGATGACTAGTTTTATGCCACGTCAGTGCCATACGGCCGGAGGAAAAGAGTTTTACAGCGGTAAACGCTGTTCCCACGACCGGACGATGAATAACAACCTCGCGCTTTGCTGCTGATCGTCTTTGTGAAAGCACGGATTTCGATCATCTCGCGATGTGGCTGCCGACGGCGATCCGGCATAGCGCAGGCGCTCCGCCTTGTGGCGGGCGGCTGGCTATCCGGTGGGCAACCGGACATGCTGGGCGTTTTCGCCTGCGGCAAGTGCGATCCGCACCGCCTCGGTGGCGTTTCGGGCAGAGAGTTTCGATAATACCCGGCTGCGATGAACCTGTACGGTGCGCGGGCTGATTTGCAGGATGCGCGCGATTTCCTTGCTGGTTTCACCGGCGATCATCTGCTCGAGGACCTCGCGTTCGCGCACCGTCAGGAAATAGGTTTCGGCGGCGGACGTCGCTGCTTCGCTACGCCCTGGCGCTTGCACCATCGCCGAACGGATCGCTGTGATCAGCGCGTCGCGGGCGGCGAATTCCGCAGAGGATTCGAACAGGTCGGGGCCGGCGGCATGCTTCGATGCCGACCAGATCTCTTCCCCGGTCAGCAGGATGACCGCCAGCGTCGGCTCGAGAATCAAGCATTCCAACTGCAGCCCGGGAAAATCCGGGTCAGTTGCCCGGCGTCCCGGGCTGCCCCCCCGGGAGGCTATCGCCCCGCCGTCGGTTGCCGCCCGCGTGCCGCGTCGTCGGTTGGTACTCGTGGTACTGGTTTCCGCCAGTGTCATCAGCGCCTTTACCGCGTTTGCAACGGTACGCTGTCGCCGCAAGACACAAACGACGAACTCATCGCTGACGGCGGGCTTGATCATCCCCGCACGACCGCAAGCGCGGCTGAGCGAACCTCTGTTGCGAAACGGGTGCGCCGATACAGCACTTTCGAGCGGCGCGTTCCAGGCCGGATACCAACAGCGAGAACGGTCCCGCCAACGACGCAGAGCGGCTGTGTCATCGCAATCTTTCCTCCCCATCTCAAACGGATAACCGGTTGTCGCCCAACGGCTGTATTCAAATCGTCGGCCGGTTCCATCAGACTCGATGGCTTACGCAAAAGTGCGTAGTCATTAGCGCGCATTTCATCCTAGTCCGAAGCGGATTATGCCCGAACCAAGCCGTAACGGTCCTAATGTCCCGGAGATAGACGACCATTAGTCGCACTCCGCGTCATTTCAGGCAGGGGGCCAGCCAGGGGGGAATGCAACCATGCTCGCTTGCGATGCGCTGGGTCCGTCATCGACACAACCGATCCTGAACTGGCTGGAGCGAGACAGTTGCGCACGGATGATCGTCGATGACGACCTTCTGGTGCATTGGATCAATGCCGCGGCCGACGAGATCCTGCGGCATACCAGCGCGATCCGGATCACGAACGCCAAGTTGCGGATATCCAAGCGCGAACTATGTGATCCGTTCCTGCAATTCGTCCGGGGGTCGGGGGACGGGATCGCGCCATTCTGTCTGCATGTCAGTTTTGGCGAACATCTGCTGCTCACCGGGCAGCGCGTGCGCGGCACATCCGCGCAGCATCTTACCGGCCTGACCCTGCGGCGAACGACGCGTCGCTATCTGTTGTACGGCGATGCGCTGGAAACCGCGTTCCGCTTGACCTCGACCGAGCGCAAGGTGCTGGAGTCGCTGTTCCTGGGCGAAACCGCGGACGAGGTGGGGGACCGTCTGCACATGTCGGTCGGCACCGTGCGGACCCATATCCGCCACATCTACAACAAGGTCGACGTCAACTCGCGCGAGGCGATGTTCTCGAAGCTTCTTCCCTACATCTCCTATCCCTGAAGCCGATGCCCATCAGAGCGCGCTGAGGACGATCGTCAGCGTGTCGCTGTACGTGCCAGCGAGATGCGGCCCGAGCGCGCCCAGCGTGATGTCGAGCGGGAGCGACGTGCCGGCCAACGTCCGTGGCGGATCGACGATGTCTTCCCAATGCTGCGTCAGGTCGACCGGAACGCCGCTCAGCGCCGCGGAATAAGCGATGCTGTCCATTTCGCGCAGATCGCCTTCCGGCAGCAATCGCCCGGCGTTGGCTGAATCGATCGTCAGTCGCGCGGTCGTATCGGCGCGGATCTGCAGGAAGACGCGACGGGTGGCATTGCTGGCGAGTACGCCGAAATCGACCTGCGCGACGCTTTGCCCCTGCCCGAACGTCGCGATCGCCCCGACGATATTCATTTGCGCGCGCGGGACCACGGCCAGCACGACGGAGACCGGCATCGGCGCGACCGTGGTGGCCAGCGCGCCGACGTCGCGCAGTTCCAGCGACAGCGGCGTGGCGTGCTCGCCGGCGGATGCGACCGCATCCTGCGTGACGATCGCCTGGATCGCGAGGCGAGTCCGCGTGCCGGGCTGCAGGCTTGCGCGCCACGTACCGGGCACGGCGGTCGGGACCAGCGCGGCATCGCCTGTGCTGGCGCTGAAGCCGACCTGCACGCCGGAACTGCCGATCATTGTGCTCGACACAGCGGTGCGGGTTTGATCCAGCAGGACGAATTCGACCTCGCAGGCGGCGTTTGCACGGTTTTCCACCTCGAACGTGATCCGCTCGACCGGACGGGTGAACGCAAAGGGATCGTAGTCGAGCCGCGCCATCGACGCGGTCGGGATCAGCGTCGCGTCGCACGTGGCCGCGAACCCTGCATTCGGCACCGCAAGCGCGAGCGCAACGGCGATGCGTTTAGCGTACGATGCTAAGTTTGCCGACATCGACCATCCCCTGTGTACCCTTGCGAATCTCGAACGCGGCGACCGCATTTCCACCGAGCAGCAGCTGATAGCGGCCCGGCGCGAGCCGGTCGGCGACGAAACGGCCACCGCGATTGGTGAAGAAGTTGCGCTCCTTCCAGGCCTTGCGCCGCGCCGGGTCGATCGGCTCGATCGTGCCCGCGGCAAGCGCGACCGGCCCGTCCGGCCCGATCAGGAAGCCGACCGCGATCAGGGATTCGTCGCTGCCGATCGGGAAGCGATACCCCGAGCCATATCCCGGAAAAACGTTGATCGTCGCCTGACCGAGGTCATAACCGATCGGGAGCGGATCGACGCGCAGGTCGTAGCGCCCGACACCGTACGCCCGCCCGATCGGGATCACGGCCGGCCCGAACAGTCCCGAGCGTGCGACCACCCGGTCGCCCGAGAAGATCGCCGCGCGCGATCCGCGCAACGTCCGGTGGACCGGCGCGATGATGAAGCCTTCGCTCGCCGCCCGCCCGACCCCGAAACTGCCGTCCGCAAAGCCGACGAAGCTGCGGATGTTCCAGTCGGACGCGTTGACGGTGCCGCCGCCCGGACCGTTCCGTTCGAGCCGGTTGTGGTTGAGGACGAGATCGAAGCGATTGTTGACGTAGGCAAGCCGGCCCGACACCGCGGTCGCGTCCCGGTCCTGCGTATAGCGGATGGCGCCACTGAGCTCGTCGAGCCGTCCCTCGGGGGTGCGGCTGAGCTCGACTTCCTTTCGACCGGTGCCACTGTCGTAGCGGACGGTGGCATAATCGCGTCGGCCCAGCCGCAGCGAGACGCCGAGCGCGACCCGGTTGTCGGTGCGGCGTCCGTCGCGGAACACCACGCGCGCCCCCGTCACGTTGACGCCCAGCCGTCCGAAGCTGCGGCCCAGCGACAGATCGACGCGGTAGCTGTCGGCACCGCCGTAGCGCGCCATGCTATAGCCCAGGCCCACCCCGGTGCTGATCGCGAAGGGTGCGATCCATTGCACTTGCAGGCCCGCCTCCAGCGCCTGGAAATTCTGCACGTCGAGCGCGAACGCATCGCGGAAGGCAGCGCTGCGGTACACCGCCGACCCGGCGATCCGCAGGTCACTCTTGCTGCGGAGCGAGAATTCCCCGCGGTAATCGAGCGATGCGGCAAAACCCGTTCCGCCCCCTTGCCGCGCCTTGCTTGCGGATGTTTCCACCTGCACGAACCCGATCCGCGTGCCGAGGACCGCGACCCCGCCGACCTGAACGCCCAGCCTGGTCGCCTGCGCATTGGCCCCGAGTGTCAGCGTGTCGGATACGCCGTGGAACGCATAGGCCGTCAGCGCGGGCGAAAGGCCGTAGCGAAGCTGACCGCGGTCGCGCACGCCGAGGGCAAAGCCATATTCGGTCAGCCCGGGGTTGATCAGGGTGTTCGTGTTGAACACATCGAAGTTTAGGATCTCGCGCTTTCCGCCGATATCCTCGACCACGAGCTGGACCTGGTTCGGCCCGTTGGCAAACGGGAAGTCGCCGATGTCATAGCGTCCGGGCGCAAGCCGGATGGTCTGCACGCGGACCTGGTTGACCAGCACGTCGACGCTCGATTCGCGATCGAGCGTGAATTGCTGCCGGCCGATCGGGCGGGTGTTCTGGAACGGGCGGATCGTGGAGTAGGCGCGTTCCACGCCGATACCGAGGATCCGTCCCGAACCCTGGAACGACGTCGAACTCGGGGTGAACTCGCCGACGGTCGCGCGGACGGCATGGTCGAACAGGTCGTGCGTCGCGCGAAACTCGCGGCGGCGCCAGCGATCGCCGTCAAACGTCGCGCCACCGGTGAAGGTCACGCCGTCGAACCCGCCGGCGTTGACGATCCCGTCGATGTCCGCGCGTACCGGTTGCAGCCCGCCGCCCCGTCCGTAGACATAGCGTTGCCCCATGCCGACGTTGACCCCCGCGGCAAAACCCGCGGGGCGATCGAAGTCGGTGGGCACGGGCACCGCCTGTTGCGCGCCGAAACGCAAGGTCGCCGGCAAGGTCGCATCCGCGGCGAGCGTCCCCACGACTTCGAGTGCCAGACTGTCGAACGCGATGGCGAAGCCGTCGACGCGCAGATCGGCGAAGTCGACCTTCGTACGTCCCGCGATCCTTGCCGTAAGCGCGGCAATCAGTTCAGCGCCGACGACCGGCTTGAGCAACGCCAGCAGCCGCGCCGCGTCGATCTCGCCGTCGCCCTTGGGATCGACCGCGATACTGATCGTGCCGAGGAACTTGTCGTTGACCTTGAGCGACACTTCCAGCGGAATGCGGACCGGTCCGATCCGGCCAACTGCGGAGGCCGCGTTGGGCGCGCCGTTCGCTTGGGGTTCCGCTGATGTCGTATCGCGCGTGAGGGCACCGGCGGGGAAGGCGGCGATGAGGGCGGCGCAGATGGCCGGCGCCGCCGCAAGCTGGACCGGGTGTCGACACCCCCCCGCGCATGTCATGGCTCACTGGACGGTGATGGTCGGTTTGATCGCACCGACGAGACCGGTCAGATTCTTGGCAAGAACGCGGGCATCCCGCGACTGTCGCGGCATGAACGCGGAAAAGCCGCCGACCTGAAGATCGTCCGACGCGACCGTTACGGTCTTGCCGGCGGTATCGGTCAGCTTGACATCGGTGGCGTTGAGGATCGCGATGCCGGTGCCTTCGTTGTCGATCTTGAGCAACAGGTCGCCATTGGCCGCGCGTCCGGTATCCACGACGGTGATCACCGGCTTGGCAGCATCGGGCGAAACGATGATGTGGCTGAGGAAGTTGAAGCTGACCTTGACGTCCGAGGCGGCACCCGACGCGCCCTTCGCCAGCATGGCCCCCGGCGCGGCGACCGGCAATTGCGACACCCGGACACCGTACATCCGCGCTTCGGTCAACGCCGCATCCCCGATGTAGCGGACCTGCACGGTCTGTTCCTTGCCCGGCGCGATCGAGGTTTGTGCCGGATACACCAGCATGTCCTTGTCTTCGTCCACGCGAGTCGGCGTTCCCGCGCGGTCTGCCGTGGCCCGGAACGCGGTCAGTTCGAGCGTGATCGGCACCGACCCGGAATTCTTGATCGCCATCGTCAGATGCGCCTTGGCACCCGCCGGTGCGATCGTCGCGAGCATCGGCTGGACCTGATATCCTTGCGCGACGCTGGCGACCGGCATTGCCACGCCCAGCAGCGATGCGATCCCGCGTACGAAAGCTGTGGTCACGATCATTCCCCCTGTACACGACGAGACAAAGGCAGGAGCGGGACCCCCCCGCTCCCGCCAGGTCGATCAGCCGATCAGACCGAAGTTGCCGTGAAGGTGAACGTCTCGGTGTAGGTGCCCGCGGGCGCAGCGTTCGCCGAGAAGTTCTGCGACGTCGGCGTGTTGTTGGTGTCCGCCGCGACGTTCATGTTGAGCGACAGGACCAGCGGAATCCCGTTGGCGATCCCCTGGGTATAGCCGGTGCGCGACCGGGTGAACTGGTTGACGTTTTCCTGTCCAGTCCCCGGGAAGGTGTCATGCGCGGCGATCGCGAAAGCGCTGTCGCTGGGGGAATCGAGGATGAGATCATAGTTGATCCGCTGCGTGACGCCGCCGACTACCTGCGTGAGATCCCCGTTGGTCGATCCGACGATCAGCTTGGTGCCGGATGCGGAATTGCAGGACAACCGCAAGTTGGCGACGGTTTGCTGGTTCGCCATGGCGATCGAGGCGGTGCCGCTGGACACGTTGCTCAGCGCGACGTTGCAATAGGGCGCGACGACGCCCTGAACGGTCAGGCTTTCGGCAAAGGCCGGCGCACTGGCGAGACATGCTGCAGCCGCAGCGGATGCGAGGATGATGGCTTTCTTCATGACGACTCTCCCTTGGTGACGAACGCTGCCCACGCACATTGCGGGCAGGGATGTCGCAACGGTGGAACCACGGCGACATTCGTACGTTAGGGCGGCGAAATCGGGGTCGCGCCTACAGGGTTGCCTATATCAAATTGAGTAAGTGACTCCGCCATGGCCGAACTTGGGCCATGACCTCTGGTGGTCTGGCGCAGGTACGCTACGGGCGTCGCAGCCCAGCCCCGTAGCCAGCCGGTCATTCGAGCCTTACTCGTTCTGTCGAACGCCATGTTTTACAGGAGTTTTCGCTTCCGCCGCTTGCTCTGACTGATGTTCCACCTCGTCCGCCAGAAGCCATACACCGCCAGGCTACCAAGCAGCGTCAGTACGATGCCCGACACGGTCATGGCGAGTTTCCATGCAATGCCGCCGGTCTTGGCAGCGTGCACCGGGTAAAGTTTCTCGCGGATCGATGCCGCCGTTCCCCGGGTCGCTGGATCGTCTTGGGCCACGATCGTCAGCGTAGCCGGATCGGCGTAAACGAACGTCCGTCCGTTCGGTGTCCATTCGAACGATTGGCGGAGGCGCAGCACGACGGGCGTGCCGGGCTTGCGCGGCATTTGCAGGCGGCGAAGTTCGGCACCAGGAAACATCGCGGCAGCAGCGGTGAAAAGCGGCTTCAGGTCATGCGTGGATGGCGTGACCCGGACACTGTCGACTTTGGGTGGGTGCGCCCGTGTTTCGGCAAGCAAGGGCCCGCCCAGCGCGGGAAAAACCATCAGAACGCCCGTCACCAGCGACACGAGCAGCAACGGTGCCGTCAGGGCGCCCATGTCCCGGTGGTGATGGACGATTGCGCCGGGCTTCATCGTTGCGGGCCATAGCCGCAGGCCGAAGCGGCTGCGCATCCGCCACCACAGGATCAATCCGGTAATGAGGAAGAACAGGCCCGTCAGCCCGGCAACCCCTGTCATCGTCTCGCCAGCATCGCCGATCAGAAGGTGATGATGGAGATCGAACACCCACAATTCCGGTCGCTGCCATGACGAGGACCAGCGTTCGACCGTCTCGCCGGCCTGACTGACATAGGCACCGCTGCCGTCTGCGAAGAGGACCTGATGCACGCCCAGACCGTCGCCTGCGAAGGTGATGCGGTCGATCGGGGACGGTGCTTGCGATACTGCGCCGACCGCCCGGGCCAGCGATCCCGGATCGGGACGGACTGTATCGCCGGCGTGCGCCACGAAGGTCAGCTGGTTCCGCCAGACGAGCAGCGTACCGGTGAGACCCAGTACCGCCAGCAGCAGGCCGCCGATCGCGCCGATCCAGCGATGCAACAGGGACAGGATGCGCATCAAAAGCCGGCCTGCCAGCTCAACGTGAAGTTGCGACCCCGCCCGGTATAGAAGCGCGCATTGTCGGTCGGACCCTGCGTATCGCTATAGTAAGTGACGTAATCGGTATTGCCGAGATTCTGAACGCTCAACATCGCGCGACCGACCGGGAGTTCATAGGCGACATACGCGTCGAACAGCCGATAGCCGACGAAGTCGTTGGCGATCGGCTGTCCCTGGAAGCGGCGGGAAAAATAATAGCGTCCCTGTACCCGTGCACTCAGGCGGCCGCGGCTATAATCCAGGTTGAGGTTCAGACGATCGGGCGAGATGTTGGCGCCGTCCAGATCGGCATCGAGAATGCCATCGGCATTGGTGTCGGTGCGCCCGTTCAGATGGCTGAAACCAGTGCCAACCTTGAGACCGGGCAGCGGGGTGCGAACAGCAAGGTTCAGTTCCAGACCCTCGATGTCGATCGGCTGGCGTGCAACGTTGAAGAACCCGTCGCTGCTGCGGACGAGCACCTGGCCCAGATCGCTCGACGACCAATAATAGGTCACGCTGGCGTCCAGCGGCCCTTGTTTCACTTCGACGCCGATCTCGCGGTTGTTCGAGATCACCGGGGTCAGATCGAGAAAGTCGGCGATCCGGACGTTCGGCTGGCTGATACCGCGCAGGACACGCCCAATGTCGGCGATCGTGTAACCCTCGGCATAGTTGCCATAGGCGCGGATACCCTTGACCGGCTCCAGCACGACACCGCCGTTCCACAATGCGCGGTCGAAGGACGGCTTGCCGCCAATGACGGCCCGCGCGCTGGCACTCGCAAGCGTCGTATAGTCAGGGATATCGAGCTGTACGGTCTCGTAGCGGACCCCGCCTGCGACCCTGACGACACCATCGAACAGTTTGAGATTGGCCTGGCCGAACGGCGCGAGGCTGCGAAAATCGGTTTGCGGAACCCATGTGCGGCCGGTCTGCACCAGATCCTGCTTGGTGCGGTCGATCAACGCATCGAACCCGGCGGTCAGCGTCAGTGCCTTGAGCCCCGGCACCGTGCGTTCATAGCTGATCTTACCGCCGAGCTTGCGCGAGACGTTGCGCGACTGGTCGAACAACGTGCCAACCGGAGCGATCCTCGCATCCTGAAACGTCGCGAGGACACCACCGGCGAACGTGTCGCTGGTCCGGTTGTAAAAGCCCTGAAGCGTGAACGCCCCGCCGAGCACATTGCCGTCGGTCAGCGATGCCGACACCATCTCAGCCAGGCCTGTGGAGGGTTGGCCCGGCGTTTCGCCGCGCCGGCTGGTGGCGGGGATGCCCAGAGTCCGGTCGCCGTCGACCGCGACATAGTGATTGTTGCCCTCCAGCTTGAAGCGGTTGGCGATCACCTCGAACCGGGCGGTGTCGGACAGGTCGACGCCGACCCGGCCAAAGAAGGCCAGGCTGTCCGTATCCTGAATTTCGCTCTGGTTGCCGTCGAGGCCGATGCGCCGCCTACGGCCATCGACGAAGACGCCGCGCCGCTCGAACGCAATGCCGCCGGTCGCATCGAACCGGCCGCTGCGCATATTGACGAGGCCGGCGACCTTCCCGCCGAGCGACGACCCTGCGAAATCGTCGCCGCTGTTACCCTGAAGCAGCGTGCGTCCGCTCCAGCCGTTTTGCTTCGGCGCGCTCGCGGTGACCTGATTGACGACGCCGCCGGTCGCACCAATGCCCTGCAGGGCGTTGGAGCCGTAGATCACTTCGACGCGGTCGATGAAAAAGGGATCGATGGTATAGCCGTCGCGTGCGCCGTCCCGGATCGGCGTGCTCTGCGGAATGCCGTTGATCGCATAGAGCGGCGAGCGACCGCGCAGCGTTTCGCCAAAGCCGGTAATCTTCTCGCGTGTGGGCGAGAAGGCCGGCAGCAGCGCCGAGATCGCATCGACGACCGAGCCGGACACCGCGACCTGACGCGACAGCGTCTCGCGGTCGATCACGTCCACGGTCAGGGGCAGCGCGCTGGCCGGCAGGTTCGTGCGTGCAGCCGTTACCACGATATCTTCCGGTCGGGTGTCGTCCGCACCATTGGCGGCCTGTATCTCCTGTGCGCTCGCGATGCTCGTCGACATGACACTGGCGACGATCATGCCCAATGCGATCTTCATTCTATTCCCCTTTGCGGAGGCGGTAGAAGCATATCAAGCTAATTGCAATCGTTTCGCATTAGCAGATTGCTGGGAGGTAGTGGGGTCGTCGTTCTCGCACGATAGGGGTAAGCGACGCGTATTCCCACGTTCCTTACGGACACTGCTCTACACAAGCGAGCGAGGTCTGGCAGGCAGGCTTGACGAGCTCGAACTGCACGGGATGTCTGGTTTTCGGCTGAACCACGATTGCGCGGTGCCGCATTCGGTCGTCAGCAATGGTGTCACGCTGCCCCCCAAAGCGCGAGAAACGAGCGAAAGCTGCACTCTGAACGCGCGTGACAGGTCTCAATATCTTAGGGGAAGGCGGCAGCGATCAGAACAGACCATCGCAATCTACGACATCAGTCGTACCCTCGGTTGGGCCGTCCTGCCCGCTCGGACATGGAACAATCCTGCCATGGATCTGTCGCTCGCTGGACATCGTATAGGTGCGGCTGATCTCGTCAAAAACCCGGGACGCCTGCTCGGTCAATACTGCGTCCGTCTGCGCGTAGCGGGTTGCCCATTCTTCAAGACGGCCAATAATATCGAGCAGCGGGTCGGAAAAGACCGCTTCGCATTCGACCGCCCCGATCATTTCCGTGACGAGGTCACGGATCATTACGGCGTTCTGATCGAGTTCTGACATACCCTCCCGCGTCAACTGCGCACCAGCGCGGATGACGTTCAACGCCGCTTCGAGCGTACTGCCCTGAGACGTTTCGCCGTCTGGCTCCGAACTGATCGCGTCTGCGGCCGAGTTCAACCTCTCGAAGGCAGTGGCGACCGATCCCGAGACGGATTCCAGCGTCTTGACGAGGCCGCGGATCTCCGCGGCGATCCGGGCCAGTCCATCGCCCGCGCGCCCCATTCGGAACGAACGCAGGTCGGTATTCCACGCCATGATCTGGACGTCATTCGTGACGCGGTAGATCGTGGTCAACCGCTGGCCCAGGCGCTCGACCGTCACGGATGCCTCAGCACCCAGCCGGGTCGAACGGATATCGGCGTCGCGCAAGCGCGCTGTAACGGAGTCCACCTCGGCAACACTCTGTTCGAGGACTTCGAGAAACGCTGCGTCACTCCCGCGTTCGGCAGCACCCTCGCCACTGAGCGACAGCATCGCGGCAAGTTGCGTGCCGATGCTCTGGAAGCTCGTGGCCAGCAGGCGCGACTGGTGCTGGAAGTCCTGCGTTGCGTCGGCGACCTGCGCTGCCAAAAGCGACATTGCCCGACCCTGGAGGGCGGCTGCTGCGACCGGATCAGGCGCAATATCAGGATCGGCAAGCGCTGCGTCGAGGATACGACAGGTCTGCGCGGCATGTTCAAGCCGCTGCCGCGTGATGTCGCCGATCTGCATTGCGCCATGCGACGCCGACAGTTTCGCCCGGATGTCACGCGCGACGGTGGCGATCTTGTCGGCGCGATCGGCCGTATCGATCTGGTTGTTCTGCAACCCGATCGCGTCCGCGGCCAGCTTGTCGGGGACATGCGGGCAAAGATGCGCGCATTCGGATGCCAGGACGCGATTGACCTCAACCACGCACGGGACGGTTGTCGCCAATTGCGCAACCTCCTTGCTGATCTGGTGCATTTCCCGCTCGCTGACGTCGAGCTTCGCAATCATCGCATCGGCGAAATCGGAATAGCCCTGTGCCCCCGCGGCAGCGACCTTAATGTTGCGGCCACAGATCTGCAAAAAATCGAGCGTCCGGTCGACGCGAAGCACTTCCTCCTGCACCGTGCTGGTCGCCTGCTGAATGATATCCAGCGAGCGCTGCCGGTCGGCCTGCACCACTGGCAATCGCGCGAGGCGATCGGCATTGCCCCGCATCGTTGCGATCGCACGATCGGCGGCTTCCCGGTCGAGCGCGTTGGTCACGTGGTCAAGACTGGCGATCAGCTTTTCGACGATGTCATACGCGTGTGCGAGCGAGTGCCCGGCATCGACGAAGCGCTTGTCGAGACCGCTTGCGACCAGGTCGAGTTCGGCTCCCAGCGCGTTCAAGGCTGGCCCGAACGCTGCTGCCACATCAGGCACCAACGCCTCCTGTTCGACCCATTCCATCGTCCCAACCCCTTATTGTGTCGCGGCGTACAGGACGTCGCGCGCGATATGACCGAGCGGCAGCACCCGTTCCGCCGCGCCCAGCGCGATGGCTTCCTTGGGCATGCCGAAGACGATCGACGTCGCTTCATCCTGCGCAAAGGTGCGGGCGCCTGCCTGCTTCATCTCAAGAAGACCGCGCGCACCGTCATCGCCCATCCCGGTCATGATGACCCCGAGAGCGTTGGACCCTGCCGCCGTCGCCGCCGACCGGAACAGCACGTCGACCGACGGCCGGTGCCGCGAAACCAGCGGTCCGTCGCGGACCGTCACGAAGTAGCGCGTACCGCGTCGCTCGATCAGCATATGCTTGCCGCCTGGCGCGATGAGGACATGGCCCGGAAGCACGGGATCACCGTTCTCCGCCTCCTTTACGGTGACTTCGCACAGCGAGTTCAGGCGATTGGCAAACGCACGCGTAAAGTTTTCGGGCATGTGCTGGACCACCACGACCCCGGGCGCGGTGGCGGGGAGCGCCTCCAGCACCGTGCGCAGCGCTTCTGTCCCGCCGGTCGACGCGCCAAGGCACACGACCCGTTCGGTCTCGCGGGTCATGCCCCGGCCGCTGGGCGGCGGGAGGACCGCGTCTGCCGTCAGCTTCTGCTCGGGCGGCCCGGCCCGCCCGGCTCTCGCCGAACGCATGTTGACCCGCACCCTCGCCGCAGCCTTGATGACATCGCGGATCTGGAGGTTGTGATCGCTCAGATGCTCGGCCAGCCCGACGCGCGGTTTCAGGATCACGTCGACGGCCCCCGCTTCAAGGGCCTGCACCATGGTGTCCGAACCCTGTTCGGTCAGCGACGAGCACATCACCACCGGCAGCGGACATTGCGCCATCAGCTTGCGCAGGAAGGTGATGCCGTCCATCCGCGGCATTTCCACGTCGAGCGTGATGACGTCGGGCACTTCCTCCTGGATGCGCTTGGCGGCACTGAAGGCGTCGGGGGCGGTCCCGATGACGACGATGTTGGGATCCTCCTCAAGGATCGTCTTCATCGCATGGCGTGCGACCGCCGAATCGTCGATGATGAGGACACGGATCTTTCCTTGACCAGCCATCGATCAGCTCCGCTTGAAAACAGTGTTGGCGACCGGGACGAGCGGAACGTCGAGACCCGCGATCGATTCCGAATGCCCGAGGAACAGATAGCCGCCGGGCGCCAGGTTCCGGACGAGCTTCGACACGACATCGTGCTGGGTCTGCTTGTCGAAGTAGATGAGGACGTTGCGGCAGAAGATCAGGTGCATCGGCTCACCCACCGGATATTTCTCGTCCATCAGGTTGAGGCGCGCGAAGGCAATCGCACGGCGCAGTTCGGGCACCACGCGGACTTCGCGTCGCGCCGGGTCGCGCGATTCCATCAGATACTTCCGGCGCAACGCCGCCGGGATCGGATCCGCCAGATCGGACGGATAGATGCCGAGCCGAGCCGTCTCGAGCACTTCGGTGTCGAGGTCGGTCGCTAGGATACTGTAGGTGAAGCCGCGTCGCGCGCTGGTGAACCCGTCGAGCAGCATCGCCATGGTATAGGGTTCGGGCCCGGTCGAGCAGGCGACACTCCACGCGCGGATCGTGCGCAGATAGTCCGCCTCGAACGTGGGGAGGGCGATGTCGCGCAGGAAATCGAAATGGACGGGTTCGCGGAAGAAGTCGGTCTTGTTGGTCGTCACCGCGTTGATCAGGTGACGCCCTTCCTCGTCGAGCGTGTTGCCCGTCAGGACGTGGCGGCAATAGGCGTCGAGCGTATCGAACCCCAGTGCGCGCTGACGACGGCGCAGGCGGCCTTCCAGCATCGTCTTCTTGCTGACCGGCATCCGGATGCCGGCATAATCGAAGATGTAGTCGGCCAGGCTCGCGAAGTCGCGCAAGCTGATCTGGTCCATGCTGCTGGCGGACGGCTTCAGGGGCGGGGGGGCAAGGGACAAGGGAGCCATCTCCAGGGAGCGGATGGCCCCTCGCAAGACGGGACCATCGGGGTTTAGGTTCGGCGACCGGATCGCGTCACGCGGCGGCAGCGGCGACCAGCGCTGCGCTGTCGGCGCTGGAGAAGATCTGGGCGACATCGACCAGCACGACGAAACCCTCGGCGCGCTTGACCACGCCGGCGATGTAGCGCGAGGGCCAGCGGATCCCGATGTCGGGCGCATCGCCGATGTGACGGCAATCGAACGTGCTGACCTCCAGCACGCGATCGACGACGAGCCCGAGCACGAGAATGCGCCCGTCGACCGGAACATCGACCACGAGGATCCGCGTGCTTGGGGTCGGTGCGACATGCGGCAGGCCGAGGCGCAGCCGCAGGTCGATCGTCGTTATGCCTTCGCCCCGCAGATCGGTCAGCCCCATCAGATAGTCGGGGCCGTTCGGAATGCGGAACGTCTCGCTCCAGTCGAGGATCTCGCGCACCAGCGCGACCGGCACCGCGAAGGTTTCCGCGCCCAGGCCGAAGGTCACGGCCTGGAGTTCGCCTGCGCCGGTCATGCCGGGAGCCTTGCGGAAGGCGTGTCGGCCAAGCGTCGTTCGACAAGAGCGTTCATAGCGGCCCTTCCAGCCTAGAGTAGTGCGGGGGCGAGGACGGCGGGTGCGCCCCGACCGCCCAGCAGCGGGTCAAAGATCTTTGCGATATTGGCGAGGACGATCACGCCCTGCGGCGTGCGCACCAGCTCGCGGATGTAATCGCGACGCCAGCGCAGGCCGACCGTGGGCGGGGTTTCGCTTGCGTCGCGGTGCAGCGTCGCCACTTCGTGAACCTTGTCGGTGCGGATGCCGATTTGGGTCTGGATGCCGTCTACGTCGAGTTCGACAACCACGATGCGGCTGTCCATCGTCGACTCCGCCGAGGGCAGGCCGAATGCGAGCCGAAGGTCGGCGATCGGAATGATCTTGCCCCGGAAGTTGGCGACGCTGGCGACCAGTCGGTCCGCGCCGGGAACGACCGTTTCGGGCAGCAGGTCGAGGATCTCGCGGACGAGCACCGCCTCGACCGCGAATTTTTCGGTCTGCAGATCGAACGTCAGCACTTCAAGCCGACCATCCTCGTCCCATTGGGTTTGCGATGTTTCTTCCATGGTCATCCGACGGCGCGAAGCCGCTCCTCCTGATGCTGGCCAAGCGCGACGAGCTGGACGACGTCGAGGATCAATGCGACCCCGCCGTCGCCGAGGATGGTCGCACCGGCGAAGGTCGGGACGTTGCAATGCACCGGCGACATCGGTTTGATCACCGTCTGGTGGCTGCCGATGATCTGATCGACCACCAGCCCGACCCGCTCGGTGCCGGTCGCGATGATGACGATCTTCTGGTGCAGGCTCGGCTTTGTGCCCGTGGCGAACATCTCACGCAGCCGGACGAACGGCACGAGCCGATCGCGCAGCGTGATGAAGCTGCGACCGCGCGACCGCAGGTCTTCCTCCAAACTGAGCTCGATACATTCCTCGACCACGCCGAGCGGGATCACATATCGCCCGTCGCCGACACGGATCAGCAAGCCGTCGATGATCGCAAGAGTGAGCGGGATGCGGAGCGAAACAGTCGACCCCTGGCCAAGCACGCTCGCCACCTCGATCGTGCCGCGCAGGCTCTCGATCGTGCGTTTGACGACGTCCATGCCGACACCGCGACCGGACAGGCTGGTGATCTGCTGCGCGGTCGAGAAACCCGGATGGAAGATCATCTGGAGCAGTTCCTGGTCGGTCACGACCTGCCCGGGCTGGATCAACCCGTGCGACTCCGCCTTCGCCCGAACGCGCTCCCGGTCGATCCCGTGTCCGTCGTCGCGAATGGTGATGACGACCTCGCCCCCTTCCTGATGCGCCGACAGGCGCACCTGCCCGGCGGCGGGCTTTCCGGCGGCGACGCGCTGCTCGGGATGTTCAACCCCGTGATCGCAAGCGTTGCGGATCAGGTGGATCAGCGGATCGGCCAGCCGCTCGACGACGGTCTTGTCGACTTCGGTGGTTTCACCATCGGTCGACAGCTCGATCGTCTTGCCGGTATCGCGCGCAATGTCATGGACGAGGCGGCGGAAGCGCCCGAACAGCGTCGCGACCGGGACCATCCGGAGGACCATCACCGTATCGCGCAATTCGCTCGCCAGCCGCTCGATTTCCTCTGAGATCGAGTGGAGCGCGACGTCCGCCGCGCTGCCGCCGCTGCTGTGCGCAAGTTGCGACAGGCGGCTCTGCACGATGACGAGTTCGCCGACACGGTCCATCAACAGGTCCAGGCGTTCGGCCGGCACCCGGACGCTCTCGCCATTCTTGGGCGCGCCACGACCGGTCGGGGCCGCCGCCGGCTCGCGTTCCGGCCCCGCGGTCGTATCGACCGGCGCGGTTGCGGGCGTGGGCGCGGGAGCGGGGGCGGGCGAAAAAGAAAGCGGGGGCGGGGCAGGCGCGTCCTGCGCGTCGTCACCGGACTCACCGTCGAGCTGCTCGATCTGCAGATTCATGTCGTCGAGCACGAAGATGAAGACGTCCTCGATATCGCTCCTGGACATCGCGCCGCGCAGTTCTACGTCCCAGCCGATGGCGCACTCGGTCGGTACCAGGTCGGCCAGCAACGGGATCTGATCGGTCCGGGCGACGATCCGGCATTCGCCCAGTGTGCGCAGCTCGTCGAGCAGCGCGAGCGGGTTGATGCCGTTCTGCATCGCCTCCGGCGGCAGTCGAAGCGACAGGCGCCATTGCTGGATCGCGGGTGCAGGTGCCTCGGTCGGGGCCGGGGCCCCATCGAGCGCCGCTTGCAGCTTCGTGAGGATCGCCTGGCCTTCTGCGTCGCAGGCGGCACCGTCGCCTTCGATCAACGCGCGCATATGATCCTGCGCCGACAGGATCACCGCAATCAGTTGCGGCGTCGCCGGCGTGAGGCCCTTGCGCACGCGATCGAATGCGGTCTCGCAATGATGCGTGAAGCTAGCCAGCGCATCGAAC
This sequence comes from Sphingomonas sp. PsM26, assembly GCA_030433805.1. GTDB lineage: Bacteria > Pseudomonadota > Alphaproteobacteria > Sphingomonadales > Sphingomonadaceae > Sphingomonas. Next base: position 112,363 of record JARUXA010000005.1, read on the forward strand.
CCGAACATCGCGCCCGAGCCCTTGAGCGTGTGCAGGCCGCGGAAAACGGCATCGATCAGCTCGTGATCGTCCAGCTTATGCCCAAGGTCGAGCAAGCCTTGCTCGACCTGCTCGAGCAACTCGCCCGCTTCGACGCGGAACGCGGCGACGGGATCGTTATGGCTCACCGCCCGAGGACCTTGCGGACGACCTTGATCAGCTGATCGGGGACGAACGGCTTGACCAGCCAGCCGGTCGCGCCTGCCGCCTTGGCCTGCTGCTTCATAGCGTCCTCGGACTCGGTCGTCAGGAACAGGATCGGCGTGCCGCATTGTGCCGGGCTCTTGCGCAGCGTGCGGATCATCGTCAGCCCGTCCATGTTGGGCATGTTGAGATCGGTGATGATCATATCGAACTTGCTGCCATTGGCCTTGCTCAGGCCCTGTGCGCCGTCGGCAGCTTCGGTGACGGCATAGCCGGCCCCGGTCAGTGCCATACGGATGGCCATCCGCACGCTGTTGGAATCATCGACGATGAGAATGGATGCGGTCATTGCGGCAGGTCTCCATGAAACCAGAACATTTGATCTGCTGGGGCGATATCGGTGAGGAAGCCGGCGCGCTCGAGCAGTGCGGCCACTGCGTCGCTTGCGGGACGGGCGAGGCGCAGGCCCTTTCCGTCCCGCTCGGCCTGATGGCGGGCGGCGCAGACGAGCTGCAGGAAACTGACGTCGGCGTCTGCAACCTCGCTCACATCGAGTTCGACGGTGTCGTTTTGCTCGAGGTGCGCGGCGAGTTCGGCAGCGAACGGGGACACCGTCGCCGTCGTGACGATTGCCGGTACTAGGACCATCTGCGTCATGCTTTCCCTCTTCTTGGCCATGCGGCGGCTTGTCTCTTCCGAACCTTGGAAGTCTTGGTTTACCTTATAGAGAAGGAGGACACGTCCGATCTCGGACTGGCGTTTATTTTTGAAAACCGGAACGCGGATGCGGGTCAGGCGACGGCGTTGGTCGGCGCGACCCGCGGTCGTCCGAAACGATCGGTGCTGGTGCCGAACGCCAAAGGCGAGACAGGCCACCACGCGGTGGCCTGTCTCGCCGGTGTCGCCTGTCAGGCCGCCTGCGTACCGAAATTGTCGTCCTCGGCATCCGTCCCGCCCTTGATCAGGTCGAGCGCGAAGCCGCTGACCCGGGCCTTCTGGTCGGCAATCGAATTGGGTTTGACGCGCTTTGTCTTGGCACCGGGTCGCGCCACGCTGCCGCTACGCGTCACCGGCTTGCGTGACACGGCGGGCGTGTGCCGCCGATGGACCGGGTCCTGGCCGTTACCCGTCCGGAAATACGCGATGCTCGCCTGCAGCTCTTCGGCTTGCGACGCCAGTTCTTCCGACGTCGACGTGATCTGTTCGGAGGCGCCCGCATTCTGCTGGCTGATCAGGTCGAGCTGCTGGATCGCCTCGTTGATCTGCGCGGCACCAATGTCCTGCTCGCGGCATGCGGCGCTGATCTCGGCGACGAGTTCGGCGGTGCGGCTGATATCGGGCACGAGCTTGGTCAGCATCTCGCCCGCCTCGGTCGCGGCGGTCACCGTCTGCGAAGACACCGAACCGATTTCGGCGGCGGCGACCTGGCTGCGTTCGGCCAGTTTGCGCACTTCCGAAGCGACGACCGCGAAGCCACGGCCGTGTTCACCCGCACGTGCGGCCTCGACCGCTGCGTTGAGCGCGAGCAGATCGGTCTGCCGTGCGATTTCCTGCACGATCCCGATTTTCTCCGCGATCGTCCGCATCGCGTTGACCGCGCGCTGCACCGCAATGCCGCTCAGTTCCGCGTCCTTGGCGGACTGGCGTGCGATCTTCTCGGTCTGGGCGGCGTTATCCGCGCTTTGCTTGATGTTGGCGGCAATCTCTTCCATCGCCGAGGAGGCCTCTTCGGCTGCTGCCGCCTGTTCGGTTGCGCCCTGCGAGACCTGCTCGGAGCTTGCCGACAATTCCTGGCTGCCGGCCGAGACATTGTCCGCGGCACCATTGGCGTTGCCGACGACGCTGCGCAACTGTTCCACCATCCGGACCAGCGCCTGTCCCAGGATATCGCGATCGGACAAGGGCTGATGCGATACCGACAGATCCCCGTCGGCGATCCTGTCGGCCAGATCGGCACTCACGCGCAGATTGTCGACCATCCGCACGATCGCCTGACCGAGCGTATCCCGGTCGGACAACGGCTGGTGCGCGACGCCGAGGTCGCCATCGGCGATCTTGTCCGCCAGGCTGGCGCTGAGGCGCAAATTGTCGATCAGTGCGTTGATCGAATCCTTCATGCGCCGGTGGTCGCCTTCGCACGCAATGTCGACCGTCTGTCGCAGGTCGCCCACGCTGACCAGATTGAGGACCCTGTTGCCTTCCTCGATCGGCAGCAGCGTTGCGTCCAGCATGTTGTTGACCCCGGCGATCATCGCCGCGAAATCCCCGACGAAGCGCTTGTCGTCGCCGCGCTGGCTAAGGTGCCCCGCAGTCGCTGCGGTAATGAGGCGCTGAACCTCGCCGATAATGTCGCGCAGGTTGCGCCGAAGACTCTCGATCGTATCGTTGATGAACGCCTTCTTGCCCGGGAATTGTTCGAGCGGTGCGTCGAAATTGCCCTCGCCCAGTTCCTTGATGCACGCCATTGCCTTTTTCTTCACGGCAATGTGGTTGGCGACCATGGTGTTCACGCCGCGCGCCATCACGCCGAAGTCGCCGCGGAACCTGTCCGCCGCAACCCAGACGTCGATGTCCCCCTTGTCATGCTCTTCGGACATGTGATTCATCTCGGCGATCAGGCCTTGGAGATTTGCGCGCAGTGTCTCGATCGTCTCGTTGATGAAGGCCTTCTTGCCCGGGAAGGGCTCGAGCGGCGCGTCGAAATTGCCCTCGCCGAACGCCTTGATGCAGGCCATCGCCTTTTTCTTCACCGTGATGTGGCTGTCGACCAACCGGTTCAGCCGCTGCGCCATGATGGCAAAATCGCCGTTGAACGCCTCGACCGGCAAGATGGTGTCGATGTCGCCGCGGTCGTGTTGGGCGCTCCACTGCTCGATCCGCTCGCCCAGCTGCGCGACCGGTTGCAACGCGCGGTCGAGCAATTGATTGATGGCGAAGAGGACGTTCTGCGTCTGTCCCCTGGCAAGCGCCAGGTTCGCACGCTCCGAGACATTACCCTCAGCAAACGCCCTCTCCAGACGCGCGAGTTCAGAACATACGACGGTCGACGATACGCCGAAGATATTCGTCAGCACTGGTGCCATTCCTTTCGACTTTTGTTCAGTCCACATTCGGCGTGTCATTGAATTCTGTGTGAGACGTTCGAGTGTCGATCAGACGATCAAGTATAATCCGGGCGACGGAGATCGGACTGGTTGACGTTTGATAGGTATAGGAGCGTCTGACGCGGGATGGTCGACGGCGGCAATAAATTGCTGGATCACGCGCAACGGCTCGGTATCCTGCGCCACTACGCATCGACACGGATCAGCGGGGGTTAAGCCATGATCACGGCGCGTTTCACGGCCGCCTTGCTGTGCGGTCTATCCACCGCAGGCGGTCGCTCGGCAATCGTAGCGGCCACCCTGGCAGCCATACCGATCCCTGCGCGCCGCGAACTTGCGCGGGCCTATAACTGATCTAACGCGTCGGCATTTTCCCGACGCGATCGCGAGCAAGGGTGCTCGAGAATTGGCGACCCTCCAAGCCCCGACGGCTTGGGATCGCGTAGGGGTTTGAGCTCAATCTTGAGACCAATGATAGCGAGTTACCAGTTGTACATCGTCCCGTCTTCCAACCGATTCACCGGCAGGAATGCGCGCCGGTATTCGTAGCCCTTGGCCAGTTCCTCATCGATGTCGACGCCGAGGCCCGGGGCATCCCCCGGATGCATCATCCCCCGATCGAAGCTGTATTCGTGCGGGAAGACCGCGTCGGTCTCGGGCGTGTGACGCATATATTCCTGCACGCCGAAATTCGGCACCGAAAGATCGAAATGCAGCGCGGCAGCCATGCACACCGGCGAGAGATCGGTCGCGCCATGGCAGCCGGTGCGGATTTGATAGAGGTCCGCGAGCGCCGCAATCCGGCGCAGGTGCGTGATCCCGCCGGCATGGACGACGGTTGCGCGGATGTAGTCGATCAACTGGTTCTCGATCAGATGCTTGCCATCCCAGATGGAGTTGAAGATCTCGCCGACGGCGAGGGGTGTCGTCGTATGCTGTCGGATCAGGCGGAACGCATCCTGGTTTTCCGCAGGGGTGGCATCCTCGAGCCAGAAGGGACGATAGGGTTCGAGATCCTTGCCGAGCCGTCCCGCCTCGATCGGCGTCAGGCGGTGGTGAATGTCGTGCAGCAAATGCACGTCCCAGCCGAGTGCCGCGCGGGCAGCCTTGAACAGTTCGGGCACTACGCGAAGATACTTTTCGGTCGACCACAGGTTTTCGGTCGGCAGGTCGGAGTCGGCGGGTTCATAGAAATTCCGGTCCTTTGACACGCCGTAGGTCGATGCCATGCCCGGGACGCCGCACTGGAGCCGGATCGCCTTATAGCCTTCGGCCTGATAGGTCTTGGCGGTCTCGATCGTGTCCTCGATCGTGGTGCCATTGGCATGGCCGTAGACCATCACGGCGTCCCTGCTCGCGCCACCCAATAGCTGATAGACCGGCAACCCGGCGAGCTTGCCCTTGATGTCCCACAGCGCGGTGTCGACCGCGGCGATTGCCGACATGGTCACCGGTCCGCGCCGCCAATAGGCACCCTTGTACAGATACTGCCAGAGATCCTCGATCCGGTGCGCGTCGCGGCCGATCAAGCAGGGAATGACATGCTCGGTCAGATAGCTGGCCACGCTCAGTTCGCGTCCGTTTAGCGTCGCATCGCCAACCCCGGTGGTGCCGTCGTCGCATTCGATCTTGAGCGTGACGAAATTGCGTCCTGGGCAGGTCACGATCACGCGCGCGTTGACGATCTTGGGCATTCTGTAGGATCCTCGGATGGATTGCTCTTGGCTGTGGTCCTGGTGCGTGCAGCACTAAGCGCCTGACGCGGGCTTTGCTGTCACTTTCTGAAGCACGACGTTATCGTCGATCCGCCACACCTTTATGCTGTGTCGCCCGACGGCGACCGCCGGGAAGACGGCATGGACAGTGCGGCTGTTGTTCTCGACCGCATTGTTCCAGTCGCGTTGCGCCTGAGACGTCGCGGCGTTGGGGGCAGGGGTAAGCCGATCGCTGATCGTCTGAATCGGGCCGTCGTCAATCGAAACGCCGATGCGCAACGTCCCCGCTCCGCTCACGTCGAGGGTGGGTGCCAGCGTCAACTGCACGTCGAGGTCACCCGCCGACGCCGTTGTCATGGCATATTCGAGGCGAATCCCGTCGGCCCGGCCCGTCGCCTTGCGCCCCTGCGGCAGAGCGACGACTGCGCCGGTTGTGGTGCCGAGATACGGGATCGTTTGCCACGTCAGTCCGCCGCCGCCGATCGCCCGGGTATATCGCGCCGCATCGATGCTGAAACCGGGCGCGCTGCGCGGGCGCAACGGACGGAACCGCACCGGCCTCGCGGCACCGGCTACCCGGATCACCGACGGCATCACCTGCCGGTCGGGCTGTTGCCAGCCGGTGTAACCGATATGCGTCTGCGCCATCATGCCGTCCCACTTGCGGCCGTTCAGCGCATGATAGGTCTCCGTGATGGCTTGGTCGCGCTTGAACGCCGCCTCGGCCTGATCTGCGAAGAGGTTGGCGCGGGGGTCATTCGCGACGGCGAGTTTCCGGTTCCACGCGACCGCGTAATACAAGCGATAGAGGTTGCCGAGCGCGAGGATCGGATGTTCGACCAGCTGGAAATAGGCGTCCTGCTGTGCCGGCAGTAGCGTGCGTTTGACCGCGCGCATCTCCACGTCGAGTGCATCCCATTCCGCGACGCGCGCGCCGAAGTCGCCGCCGTCCAGAGCGTCGGGCGTGACCTCGCCGAGCGTGAAGCTGGCAGAATCTACGAGTTCGGGTTTCCGCCGGGCGGCGATCTCGCTGTAGCGGGAGACGAGCGTTGCGATCTTCTGCGCCTGATCCGCGCCGAACGTCTGCTCAGCCCAGTCCGCGGGGAAACGCGCGAGGGCGGCAGGCGTCATCGCCTCCGGGTTCCACGCCTGCTTCATGAAGAAGCTGAGTGGATATTCCATCGGCTTGATGTCGCCGACGTTGACGATCCACAGATTGCGCGCACCTTTCTGGTAAGCGAGATCCATCTGTTGCCAGGTCTTCTCGATCTGGTTGGTGCTGAGCCATTTGTAATTGCGCGGCCCGCCGACGTAGTCGAAGTGATAATAGACGCCATAGCCACCACGCCGCGAGTCCGGCGCGGCGGGCAGGCGGCGGATCTGGCCCCAATTGTCGTCGGAAAACAGCAGCGTGACATCATTGGGGACCTTCATCCCCTGGTCGTAATAGTCCTGTACCTCCTTGTAGAGCGCCCAGACTTGGGGCGTCTGGTCTGCCGGCTTTCCGGTAACATCCTTGATGATGTCGCGTTGTGCCGAAACCACCGTTTCGAGCAGGCTGATCGCGGTGCCGCCCGACATCGCTTCGTCACCGTCGCCGCGCATGCCTACCGTGACCAGGCTTTCGTAAGGGGTGCCGTCACCTTTCGCCATCATCCGCTGGATGCCGCCGCGCCAGAACGTCCGCAGGTTTTTGGCATTGGTCGCATAATCCCACTTGCCGCCCGTCACGCCCGCACCGGTATTGCGATGCCATTCGTCCTGCGCACGAGTCATGGGTTCGTGGTGCGAGGTTCCCATCACTACCCCCAACGAGTCCGCGAGGACCTTGTTCTGGGGATCGTCATCGTTAAACGCGCGCGGTGCCCACATTGCCGGCCACAGGTAATTGCCCTTCAACCGCAGCAGCAAATCGAACACATGCGTATAGGCTTTGGCGTTCGCGCCGCCGAAATGCGTCTGCGCCCATGTGCTGAAGCTTGGTGCCTCATCATTGATGAAGAAGCCGCGGTAGCGCACCTTAGGTTGGTCCCGATGCGATCCGGCTGTCACATAGAGCGCGGCACGTTTCTGCACCGGAACGTCGGCCCACCAGGACCAGGGGGACACCCCTATCTTTTCGGACAGGTCGTACAGCCCGAAGACCGCGCCGCGCCGGTCTGATCCGACGATCACGAGCGCACGTGCGACGTTCGGAAAAGGATGATCGACGACGATCTGGCGATAGGCTTCCCACTGACCGGCCAGGTCCGACGCGGTGATCTTTCCCGTGCGCACGAGGTGATCAATCGTTGGGCTGTGCCCCAGGACACCAGCGACCACCAAATTGCCGGAAACATTGGCGATCTGCCGAACCCGTTCGGGAGATTTTCCCGAGACCCGACCAACATCCTCGGCAAAGGCGTTTGCTGCATGTGCTACAGCCGGATCGGCTTCGGGCTCGAGCAAGATTGTCGTGGGTTGCGATTGGCTTGCGAGGGCAATGGCACCCGAGACGTCGTGTGAACAGACGGACACGGGGCTCATGCACGCGAGCGCGGGGGCGCTGACCAGAAACGCACCACCACTGGTAACTGCTTGGATTGTGCGGATCATTAGGCGAAACCCCTCGCTCGTGGCATTTTGGACGATGCCTCGCCTTTCTTTGGGCAAACCTTGCACGAATTGTCAAACCAATAGGGGGTACTTCCGTCAGGCCAGTTCTGGCGTCGTAAGGCTCCAGTGGGGGGTCAGGCGGTTCCCAGAAACAGTTTGCGGCGCGCGTTGAGTTTGGCGTCGAAGGCGGCGCTTTCCTGCACTTCCGTTGCCACGATCAGATCGCGCAGGACGTTGTCGAGATGCGCGCGCATGGCGGCGCGGGCTTGCTCGGGATCGTGCGCCAGCAGCGCCTCGAGGATCGGGAGATGTTCTTCGATCTTCGGGCCTACGCCGGCCAGATGCGCCTTGCGCGACAGCGATTTTTCCTGCGGCGACGCCATGCGCGCTTCCCATAATCCCTCGACCGCGCCGCTCAGCGCGCTGTTGCGGGTCATCTGCGCGATATGGACATGGAACTGATGGTCGTAGGACTCCGCCAGCGCGACATTCGCGCCTGCCGCGGCCATCTTATCGAACAATTGCTTGAGTTTACTCAAGTCCTCGGGCTCGGCGCGGGTCGCCGCGATGGCACAGGTTTCGCCTTCGATGGCGCGACGCGCTTCCAGCAATTCAAACGGGCCGACCCCGATGGGGGAGAACTTACCGCCCAGCGGCGTCCGCGCGGTGACGTAAACGCCCGAACCCATGCGGATTTCGACCAGACCGTCGACTTCGAGTGCGATCAGCGCCTCGCGAACCGTCGGCCGCGATACTTCGAAACGCTCGGACAACTCGCGTTCCGACGGCAATCGCGCTCCAACCGCGACCCGGCCCGCGGTGATGTCTTCGGAGATCTGTCGTGCGACCTGCGCGTAAAGGCGGCCCGTTTTCAAAACTGTCATCTCACCCACTATCAACCGTCGCGGAGGGGTTCAGAAGGCCTTCCGACAGGCATTCCCGAATATCTCTCGCGGACCGCCTGCTTACCCCCATTGAATTGCATCGTACATATCATCGCATTATCCCTGCAAGGCAGGCAAAGCGTGCGGTTCTGGCGTGCCAAAAGAAGACGCCGCCCACCTTTCGGGGAGCGGCGCAAGGAGGAGTGCGTCAGGCTAGCAACCCGGGATCAGAAACGACCCCGGATACCGACCAATATGGTGCGTCCCGGATTATATTCGTTGAACGTCGCATTCGGGTACTGGAAGTACGAGCTTTGCGCCTGTTTGGTGATGTTGATCACGTTCAGCACCACGGTCGGCAAATAGTCGTTCTTCAGGATCTTGCCGAGATCGACGTTGCCCGAGAAGTCCAGCTGTCCGTAGTCGCGGCCGATGATGGCCGCGGCGGGAAGGCCGTTCTGGTTCAGGCCGGACTGCACCGATCCCTCGTTATAGGTGTAGGTCAATCGCGCGGACAGACCATTGCCCTCATAATAGCCCGTAGCCGTATAGGTCACGGGTGCGACGCCCAGCGCGACCGCCGGAACCTGACCCTGACCCTGCTGATCGATCAGCGTCAGGTTGCCCTGCACGCCGAACCCGCTCACGCCGACCAACCGGGTGACGAAGTCGAGCGGCTGGGTGATCTGGAACTCCAGCCCGTTGACCTTGAGCTTGCCGTCGGCATTGACCTGCTGCTGGATCTGGACCGGAATTTGCTCGGGCGCCTGACCTGGGGTCGCGCGCGATTGCAATGCCAGCTGCTGTTGTTGAGTCAGCGTCGCGAAGGTGATGCCAAACGGTTCCAGCGTCGAGAAGGGCACGGTATTGATGCCGTTGATGGTGAACCCGGTGATCGATTTGCGGAATGCCGCAAAGGCGATCACGCCTTCTCCGCCGGTATAATATTCGAACCCGAGATCGATGTTGTCCGAGATATACGGATCAAGCGCGTTGTTTCCGAGCGTGCCGACATCCGCCGATGGCGACGTGAAGGACGCGCCGGGCAACAGCTGGTTGGGATCCGGGCGCGTCATCGTCCGCGAGATCGAGCCACGCGCGACGGCCTTGCGACCGAAACTGTAGGCGATGCTCGCCGAGGGCAGGAAGTTCGAATAGGTGCGCCGCGTTTCCGCGAAGTTGACCAGGACCGGATAGCAGGAGCCGTCCAGCGCGAACCCGGGGCTCGATCCCGGGCAGGTTACACCGCCACGAACGTTGAGCGGGTTCGGCACGCTCGTGCGGCCACCCACGATCTGTGTGGTCTGGACATAGCGCACACCGCCGTTCAGCCGTAGCGTGTCATCCGCGCCAATATCGAAAATGCCGTTCATTTCCGCGAAGGTACCGGTGACCTTCTCGCGGATCAGACCACCATTCGCGCCGCTGCTGCCCGATCCGGTTTCGGTCGCGCCGGCGAGCAACGTGTCATAGCCCGTCGCCTGGCGGAACTTGTTCCAGTCGACCGTGATGTAGCCATTGCTCCCGGGCGTCAGATAGTTGGGCAGGGCGGACGTCGGGACGATCGAGCCGCCGTAAACGAGGGGCGGGGCCCCGGTCGAGAAACCAGTGCCGTATCCGGCATAGGTCGGGTAGCCTGCGGGCGCTACCGTGCCCGGCTGATTGGTGCCATCGCAGGTCGGCTGCCGGTTCGGGCCCGGCAGAACGACGTTGGGGTTGTTCCCGCAGACCGCGGCCTGCCACGGGTTCGTATTGTCGAACGGCGTGATCCGCCGCTTGGTGTCGTCATACGCCCCGCCGACCCGAACGCTGAAACGCTTTTCGTCACCAAACAACAGGCTGCCACGGATCCCGCGGGTTTCGGTCTCGCGCTCTTCACCGTTCAGGTTGACACGGCCACCGCCAGCCCAGCCGAAGCTGGCCGGATTGTTGAGGTCGACGTTGCTGGTAATGCTCGGGATGCCGCCATCGTTGGCGTAGGTCGCGGTCAAGCCGCTGCTCGGCGGCGTGATGACCAGGACAGTCGGGCTCTCACGCCGGAAAGTGCTCTTGGTGTAGTTGGCCTGGAAGTCACCCTTGATGAAATCGTTGATGATGAACTCGGTGCCGGGGTTGATGCCCCAATAGTCCTGCCGGTCCTTGTAGGGACGATATTCGAGGAAGAACTGCGAATTGGCGTAGGTGCCGCCGGTAACCGTGCAGCCGCTCGTGCAGTCGCTCTTGTCGTAGGTAGTGTTGAGCGGAATGGAGGCACCGTTGCGGACCGCCCACGCCATCGACGTGCGCGTAAAGTCCGTATCACGCGTGGCGTACATGCCGTCGAGGTAGAAGTGGAACGCGTTGCTTGGCCGCCACTCCAGCGAAACCAGCCCGTTATAGCGCGTCCGTTCGCCGATTTCGGTACGCGGACGGCCCAGACGGGGCAGGAGGCCATTGTCGATCTGCGTAATGTTCGCACCGGGGTTGTTCGCAAGCAGGAACGCCTGATCGATGACCGTGCCGCGCGTCAGGCCATTGCCGGCATTCGCAGGCACGGTACCCGGGATCGAGAAGTTGCCGCCGCCGGTGGCATTGCGCGTGCTGCCGGTGTTTTGCGCGGCGGTAAGGTTCGGGTTGGTCCAACCGATCGTCTCGAAGCCGTCGACCCGGAACCGGTTCTTGACGGCCGCGCCGCCGACGAGGACGCCGAAGTCGCCAAAGGTCGCGCTGGCCAATGCATAGCCACGATAGCCCCAGCGGTCGGCGCTGCTGACCTTCGATCCTTGCAAGCCGTAGCTGATGTAGGGCTTCGGGTTGTCGAACGGCCGTGCCGAGCGAAGGTTGACCGTACCGGCTGCGCCGCCCTCGATCTGGCTCGCCGTCGGAGACTTGCTGACGGTTAGCTGGGTAAACAGCTCGGTCGGGATCAGGTCCAGATCGACTTCGCGGTTGGTGCTCTGCGCGTCGAAGCGGACGGACGCGATCGCAACGGGCGCACCGTTGAGCAGGACGCGCGTAAAGTTGGTGCCGAGGCCGCGGATGGCGACGTTCGATCCTTCCCCGGTCACTTCGCGGCTGATCGTCACGCCGGGAATACGGTTGACCGATTCCGCGATGTTGGTGTCGGGGAACTTGCCAATGTCCTCGGCGAAAATGGTGTCGGTGAAGCCGATCGAATTGCGCTTCGCGTTGGTCTGGCTTTGCAGCGACGCGCGATAGCCGGTCACGACGATGTCGTTGTTACCGGTTGCCGACGGATCCGCCGGTGGCTGTCCCGTCTCGTCCATCGCCGTCGGTGCGGTTTGACCAGCGCCGTCCTGCGCCGTGGTCGTTGCGGTGTCCGCAGCGCTCGATGCTGGCGATGTCGCGGTGGTGGCCGCCTGGGGGGATGGATTGGGCGCGACGGGAGCCGCCTGGGCGCTCGCCATCGCGGGCCATGCCGCGGAGGCCATCAGCAGCGACGACCACGTACCAACCCGATGAAGCCTAGATAGCGCTATCATTTCTTACCCCTCCAAGAAACGATGCTCTCCGGCACCGTTATCTGACAGACGGGTGCTATCGCGAGGTGGGATATTGGTCAACTGTCTTTTGTCTGGCCAATAGTGCAAACGATTGTGCGGGACGTTCTTGATAAACCATTGCCGCTTGTAGGAGAATTCGCCAATTGGCCTGACCGGATTCGAAAAGGGCGGCCGAATTCTTACCGAACCGCAGCGAATTCCAGCCCAATCAAGGACGTTTGCGCGCAGAAAGCAGCAGCGAGCAGTCGTTTTACTGACGATCGGAGCATCATTGTGGAGTGTTTTGGTAAGCTCTCAAAGCCTCGCGCAACGCGTTCGGACGTCGATCAACGACGGGTGGAAGTTCCATCGCGGTGATCACCCCGCCGGTACTGCCGATCTCCGCTACGAAGTCCTTCCCGAACTCAAGCTGCGACCCGATGGCGCGGATTTCGATGCCGGCGTCATGAATGATTCGGACACGATGGTCCGCAAGGGCGTCCTGCGCCCCTACATCCTGCCAAGCGGAAATGCCTTCATTCGTGATCCCGGGCGCCGGCATCACCGTCCGCCAGGCAATCTCGGTGGCGACGTTCCCTATGTCGGCAGCCGTTTCGACGATGCTGGCTGGACCTCCGTCAGCCTTCCGCACGACTGGGCGGGCGTGGCGACAAGGACATCTTCACTGTTGCGGAAGCGCTCGGGGTGGCGATTTGAGCACGCGTGGGGGCGGCCTTTCGGACGTCATTACCGCTGCGGTGGTCGGTGCGGCAGCGCGCATTGCCGCGGTGGCCGACCGGTCGACCTTGCATAACGACGGCAAGGATCTCGTGTAGGTCAGCGTTGCGTTGAACGACGCGAAGGGTGGCTTCGTGCCGACGGATCACCGCGCGGTACGGTTTGCGGTGGACGGGCCGGGCGAGATCGTCGCCACCGACAATGGCGACCCCACGGTCGGACCCTTCCTCAGCGGGCATCCGGTTCAAGCTGGGACCCGCGCAGATTGATGGCGTCATACTGGTCCAGCAGTGCCGTCACTTCGGTAACGACGGCTTGCTGCTCTGCCCGGACCCGGGCGGTCGCCTCTTCCGTCGGCACGCCGTTGCGGCCATCGTGGATCGTGAAACCGTTATCCAGCAGCCAGATCGTGTCTGCTGCCCGCGATCGTTGACGCCGCAGATGAACAGCCCACTGTTCAATTAATCCCGCCGGAACTTGCCGTTCGATGTCACCCATGGAGCGACCCTAACACGGCGTGACGGCGATCGAGCTTGCAACTCATAGTATGAACCATTTTTCTAAACGCATACGCGGTGACACTGTGGGCGCACGACCCATGCGGTCACCCTTTGACGGTAATCGGGACCGACGCACGACCAACCGGCGGTGATCGATCCTCGACGGGATGTTGGTCGTCCTGCCTCACCATCCGGGTCGCATGGAGACGACGCAGGATCAGCGCAAGGTCGCGCTCGGTAAGGCGGGACGCCGGATCAATGACAGTGCCTTCCGGCAAGGGTTCGACCCACGCTGCGAGACGGTTGCACGCCGCACCCAATTCCGGATCGAAAGTGTCGTCGAATGCGGCCATGGCCTGAACCTATGGCTTTCGTGGCTTGCTGCAAGACCCTAAATCAACGCGATGCAGGAACTGACGCTCGCCGTTGTCGGCATAGACTTTCCGAACGGCGACGGCAGCAACCGGCGTTCCGAGGCGATGATGACGCTGCCAGGCGAACCGGTGGCGCTCATCCCCGAGCCGAAGAACAAGCACGATAGCAACGCCATCGCGGTGATCAGCCCGCGCGGCGTGCAGATCGGTTACCTCAGCGCCGAGCGGGCCCCCTATATCGGTGGGCGAATGAGCCGGGGCGAGGATCTCGAAGCGATCTTTCAAGGTGTGGATGGCGGATTGGCGTTCATTCGCGTGCGGTTCGGCGGTGGAGCGCCAACATTGCCGACGATCGCCCGGGAGGTCTCCCCCGCGTCCGTGCGTCATCGCCGCCCACCAAGCGCTTCGGAACCGGATGCATTCTATCCCGACGACGAGGGGAGCGAGTGGGGTGCCTGATAAGGTCGTGAATCGCGGCGCCGTCAAATAAGTCCTACGGATCAACCGTTTCCATATCCCGCGTCTTTTACCCATTCGCTCCTGCGAAAAATATCCTGTGACCGATCCTTTGCTGAACATTTGTTAGGCAGTCCGCCGGGTTTTACGCGTACGTCACGATGAATGCCATCAATGGCTCATTTAAGTATTTGTTTAAATGTACTAATTAACCCCGCGTCGATTGGGGTTGAATATGGTCGGTGTGCTGGTCAACTTGTCTCTTGAGCACTCGCTCCTGCTGATCCTGGCGGCATTGACAGTCTGTGCCGTTTCATCCTGGCTGATGTTGGCATTGCTTGATCTGGCGCGCTTGGCGACGCCGCAACGGCGTGTGCGCAAGATGATCGGGGCAGGGTGCGTCGCAGGGCTTGCCGTTTGGGCTACCCATTTCACGGCAACGCTCGGCCTGCGTCTGGACTTCGCCCTTTCGTTTGATCCGCTGCTGACGATAACGTCTGCGCTTGCGGCTATGGTGGCTTTCGGGGTTCCCATCTCCCTGACGGCGCTAACCGGAAGGCCAGTGTACAGAGCGATTTGCGGTGCCCTGGGTGGCTTCGGGGTGGGCGCGATGCACGTCATCGGAATGTCGGCAATTACCAATTGCACGATATCTTCATCGCTCGGTGAAACACTGATGGTGACTGCGCTCGGGAGCGTCGTCATGGGCCTGGCGTTCTCTATACGCCCCGACCACTTGCGCGCCCTCAGGATCGCCCTGGTCACGATCGCCGTATGCATCATTCACTTCGGGACGATTGCAGTCAGCGACATTCACGTGCGCTATCAGTCGGTCAACGACCTGAGCAATTCCTGGCTGGCAGTTTCGATTGGTGCCGTCGTGCTGATCCTGTGCATCATGACCGGATATGCCGTAAATTACCAAGCAAGACTGGCTGATCAGACGCGCCATCGGGTCCTCCTCTCAACTGCCCTTAACAACATGTCCAACGGACTTGTTTTCATCGGAGCGGACGATCGTATCCAGCTCTTCAACGACCGGGCGCTTGCGATATTTGGCCTGGAAAGCGGCGTGATCCACGTCGGCATGTCGTGGCGTCTCTACCTGACAAATGTTGCACCGGTTCTTGGATGGAATGAAGCGCGTCTGGCGCGTGTCAAAGCCAATCACGAGCGGTGGTTTTCCGCGCCCGATGTAACGTATCTGGAACATGATCTTGATGATGGACGTACGGTGAGCGTGGCTTGCCGTCCTATTCTAGGCGGTGGAGCCGTTCTGACGTACGATGATATAACCGCGGAACGCCGTGCGCAAAAAGAGATCGAACGGCTGGCGTTTGAGGACGATTTGACGGCTTTGCCAAACCGCCGACAGTTTCAAAAGTCGCTCGAAGACATATTCTTGCAGAACATCGGAGCGTTCCTGATTCTGATCGATCTCGATCACTTCAAAAACGTCAACGATACGCTTGGGCATAGCGCCGGAGACGATCTGCTGGTGACGATCGGCCACCGCCTGCGCTCCTTGTGTGAACGCGAGGATTTCGTTGCGCGAATGGCTGGGGACGAGTTTTCGGTCATCGTGCTATCCGATGACAGAGCGTATGTGACGGCGTTGTGCCGCCGGATCATCTCCCACCTCTCCGCGCCCATCAAAGTGACAGGGGGGAGTGTGATCGTCGGTTGTAGCGTCGGATATGCCTCGACGTTCGATACCGCGTGCCCGTCGCTCCTCGTCCAATACGCCGATCTGGCGCTGTACCGGGCAAAGGCGTTGGGACGAGGCCACTATCGCGGGTATGAGGCCGGTATGCGCGAAGCGGCGCTGCAGCGGGTACAGATCGAGTCCGATTTGCGTACCGCGCTGGAAGACGAACAATTCCGTCTGGCATTCCAACCGATCTATCGCGTCAACCCGAGCGGCCATCGGCATGGCAGCGCATTGATCGGGTTCGAAGCATTGGTTCGCTGGCACCACCTGGTAAGGGGCGTTGTGTCTCCCGCGGATTTCATACCCGTCGCCGAGGAGACCGGCCTGATCCGGGAAATCGGGCAATGGGTCAGTCGAGAGGCGTGCAGGCAGGCTGCGCGCTGGCCCGAAGCCATTCGCGTTTGCATCAACGTTTCGCCGGTTCAACTGCGCGACAATCTGTTCCCGGAACACCTGTCTGCAATCCTTGCCGAAACGGGCGTTACCCCTTCGCGCGTCGAAATCGAACTGACGGAGACTGCGTTGGTGGATGATAGCGATCAGATCGCTGCTGTATTGCGGGCTTTGCGGAACACCGGCATCCGCGTTTCGATGGACGATTTTGGAACGGGGTACTCTTCGTTCGCGCATTTGCGAGAATTTCACCTGGACTGCGTCAAGATCGACCAGGGATTTGTCCGGGCCGCGCCCTCCGATGCAGGGGCACGCTCGGTTCTCGAAGCGATCGTTCACATGGCGAAGGCGCTGGGTGTCAGCACCACTGGCGAAGGGGTCGAGACACAGGCACAATTGGAGACCTTGGCTGCATGTGGATGCGATGCCGTGCAAGGGTACTTCTTCAACGTGCCAATGGATGCCGATAGTGCCGCCGACCTATGCGCGGAAAGTGCGACGTCAAACCAGGTCAGGACGTGCATCCTGCATTGACCTCCGACCGCCGACCCATAGTAAGTCTACGCAATTACACGCGACGGGTGAGGGGCAAGGGGTATCACCATGGCGATGAGGCTTGAAGCAGTTCGCGTTGGCCGGGTAACCCCCTTGGGGCCGGAGCAAGTTCCAAGCGGGTACGTCAAACAGACCCGCGTCGAACCGGTAACGGTGTCAGCGCTCGGCTTGATGGGTGACGAACAGGCTGACCTCTCGGTGCACGGCGGCCCCGACAAGGCCGTGTACGGATATGCGGCGAGCCACTACGCCACGTGGCGCAGCGAAATCCCAGAGCATGCCAACCTGCTCGTTCCCGGCGGAATGGGAGAGAATCTGACGATCGCCGGCGTGGACGAAGCGGATCTATGCATCGGGGATGTGCACCGGATTGGCACTGTTACGGTGCAGGTGTGCCAGCCGCGCCAGCCGTGCTTCAAGCTGGCCGCCTATTTTGGCGATGCGAAGATGCCGCGCGCGTTTTTGCGAAGCGGTCGTTCCGGCTGGTACTACCGCGTCCTCGAGGCGGGTAC
Organism: Sphingomonas sp. PsM26; assembly: GCA_030433805.1. Lineage (GTDB taxonomy): Bacteria > Pseudomonadota > Alphaproteobacteria > Sphingomonadales > Sphingomonadaceae > Sphingomonas. The sequence continues at coordinate 129,565 of JARUXA010000005.1, forward strand.
GCTCTGCGGGGGCGACGACGTACAGCTGCTCGATCGTCCGCAGGCGTTTCCGTTCGCCCGCCTCGTCGCAATCGTGAATGGTGCTGCGGCGACCGCAGCGGAAATAGCGGAACTAGCGCGGATGCCCGAGTTGGCATCGTCGCTGCGGGACGGCTTCGTTACCTTGAACCGCTATCGATGATGCAGTTGGCCTCCAAGAGGCCATTGCTGCTCATCTCCGCCACGATTGGCACGACCGTCCTCCGCTAACGCTGCCAATTGCCGACGACCCCGGACGTCGCCGTTCGACGATGACCGGGGCGCTCGCGTTCAACGTTTGCCAACTCAGGACAAGCTACCCTCCGAGGTTCAAACCGACCGTTGGGGGGATGGCTGCAGGGCCTTCTGACGACGACGCATGCTCGAACCGATCAGGCCAAATCCGAGGATCATCATCGTCCAGGTCGTCGGTTCTGGTACCGCTCCGGTATAGGCGAGCTTGACGAGATACGACTGGTTGGGCCCGTCCCCATCGTCGCTGACCAGATAGATGTTCCCCAATTCATCAAGGGTCATGCCCTCGAACTTGCCGCCCTCATTCGCGGGGTCGACCAGCGACCGGAAGCTGGACAGATCGTAGCTGCTGACGATGGACCCGGTCTGCGTCACCTCGAGCAACTTGAACGACCGGCCGCTGAGGATCAGCAGATTGTCCCCGAAGGCGGTCGCTCCAAACACCCCGTTCGACAGAACCGCGATGTCGGACAGACGGTCCAGTCCAAGCGATGCCGGATTGAACAGCGTGGTGACGTTGGCGGTTTCACTGTCGAAGTCGACGCCGGTGATCTTGTAGATCGTTTGCGCCGACGTTTCCTTGACGCCGAAATAGTTGCCCGTAACGCGATTATAGGCGATCCCTTCCAGGCCGCTGTTGCCAGCATTGGGCCCTACGCTGACCGTGGGGGCGTCCGGATAGGCGGTGTAATTGCGCGTGCCGCCCACCGAACCGATCTCGCTGATCCGCGCGATATCCTGATACCGCTCCTCGGCGACGACATATTGGCCGTTACCGACGTAGGTCAGACCTTCCGGATCGCATTGAGCGTTTCCCAGCGAAAGGCAGCCTGACAGCGAAATGGTCGCCGTCTTGTTGCCGTTCAGATCATATTCGCCCCAGATGCTGCGACCGTTGCTGTCTTCCTCATCGTTGGTGACCATCAGCGTCCGCGTATCCCAATTATAGGCGACAGCGCTGGCTTCCTTGGTGTCGATCGCCTTGGCGTAGCTGACGGCGTAACTTCCGAGCAGGTTGGCGGCGTGCGCCGGAGTGACAGATGCGACGAACATTGCGACGCTCGCGCTGAGAAACTTGGTCTTCATAGCCACCCCGGTATCAACTTACGGCCCAACACCCTCTCGGCTGAGTGGATTGCACTGCCATCGTCGCTGAGCGTGACACGCGAATTACAACATGGTTAACGACCGTAAATTACGGAGTATTTTGCGCAGTCCATTGTGTTCGTTGGAATGGGTCGTCGATATGGCGGGAACACTCCTGGCGATCCTGCCATCAAAGTCGCACCAGTGCTTGAAGTGGCTCCGCTACAACGGAGCCACCCCGCGACATGTCCCGCCTATCCGGCGATGGTGAAGACCGACCCGAAATCGACCCGCAACCCCGCCCCGTTAATGAAACTCGCGCGTTCCGAGCACAGAAATACGACGGCTGACGCAACTTCCTCGGCACGTCCGCGCCGTTTCAGCACCATTCCCGGGCGTTCTTCCTCCAGAAAACTCGCGATTGCCGCATCGAAGCTTTCGCCGCGTTCCTCGGCGCGCTTGCGCATCATCGTGTCGGTCATCGGGGTTGCAATGAAGGCAGGGGACACGGTGTTCACGAGCACGTTGTCGCCGCCGTAAGCCTTGGACAGACCCTTCGCGAGGCTGAGGATCCCCGCCTTCGATGCGCAATAGGCGAGCTCGTCGACATAGGGCTGGACTGCGTCTTCCGAAGCGAACAGCACGATGCGGCCCCAGCCGCTCTCGCGCATCGCCGGGATCGCCTCGCGACACATCCGCACCGCGCCCATCAGATTGATGTCGAGCGTCTGCTGCCAGCCGGCGTCGTCGACCTCGAGGAAATCACCCGTCGCGCCGGTCACGCCCGCGGCATTGACGTAAATGTCCGGGTTGCCCAGCCGCTCGCGAACCTCCGCCCAGATCGAACGGACGTCTTCGGGCTTGGTCACGTCACCGGTAACGGCGATCACCTCGCCGAGCGACGATAATTCAGCGAGCGCCGCGTCCAGCGTGCCCCCGGGCTGATCGGTGATTGCGACACGAACCCCGGCCTCCAGCAGCAGGCGCGCGGTCTCCTTGCCCATCCCGGAATCCGCGCCACTGATCAGCGCGATACGGTCCTTGATACCCAGATCCATGACATACTCCTCAATGATGCGATGCGAGAAAACGGTCGGCGGTGCGTAGCGACAGCGCCATCGTGGTGAGCGCGGGGTTGGCCGCCAGCGCGCTGGGGAAGATTGAATTGTCGCAGATGAGCAGGTTGGGGACATCGAAACTGCGCCCATCCGGATCGACCACCGCCGTATCGCCGTCATGCCCCATCCGGCAGGTGCCGATCGTGTGCGCGGAGCGATCGACCGCTACGATGTCGTGCGCGCCCGCCGCTTGCCAGATCTCCGACAGCGTGCGCCGCGCGTGGCGATCGATCGCCAGTTCGTTGGCGCGATAGCTGAAGTCGATCCGCGCCTTGCGATGACCGAAGGCGTCGGTCTCGTCCGCCAATGTGAGCAAGTTGTCGGCATGGGGCAGGCATTCGCCGTTAATCCCGATGCCCGCCATCCGGTTATACTGGCGCAAGGTGGATTGGAGCCGCTCCCCCCACATTCCCGCACCGCGCGCGAGCCCGGTGGCGAGATTGACCGGCAGGACGCCGAGGCTCTGGATGAGATACCCGCCTGCACAGCCTGCATCCCCCGGGCGCATCATGTCCTCGCTGATGAGCGACGAGGGATAGCCGCGGTTCATCCGCATGTCGGCGTCGAACCGACCCCAGATTTGCGTCGCGACATGCGCCATGAAATTACGCCCGACCTGTCCGCTCGTATTGGCGATCCCGAGGTTGAGCAGCAGGCGCGGTGTCTCGATCCCGCCTGCACACAGGAACACCGCGCCGCAGCGCTGGCGATGCTCTTGCCCGTCGGTCTGGTAGACGACGGCGGTGATCCGCCCCGCGCTGTCGAACTCGAATGACAGCACGCGGCAGCCGGGGCGGATCTCGGCGCCATGTGCTGCGGCGAGCGGCAGGTAGGTGGTGTCCATGCTCGTCTTGGCGGCGTTGCGGCACCCCTGGTGGCACGCGCCGCAATTGACGCAGGCTTGCCGCTGTCCCCAATGCGGCTGGTCGTGATCGCGCGAGACCAGCGCCGCGGGCGCATCGGTCGCGGTGATCCCGACCGCCGCACAGCCGCGCGCCATCGCATCGGCGGACGCATTGCGCGCCACCGGCGGATAGGCGTAGCGGCGGCCTTCGTCCCACGGATAGTGGGTCGGACCCGATACGCCGGTGAACTGCTCGACTTCCTCGATGTAGCGGACCAGTTCGGCATGATCGATCGGCCAGTCGGCCCCTTCGCCGGTCAGCGTCTTGAGCTGCAGGTCGCGCGGGTCGGGGCGGGGGCAGAACGCACCCCAGTGGAGCGTCGACCCACCCACGCCCATGCCCGAATTGTTCGCGCCGAACGCGGTCGGCGTCTCCCCGCCGCTCAGCCGTTCCTCCATCCAGTAGATATCGGCGGCGGTCTCGTCGGGGACGTGATCGTCGGGGCGAAACGCGCGGCCAGCCTCAAGCGCGACGACGGACAGGCCAGCCTTCGCAAGCCGTGCTGCGAGCGGTGCGCCGCCTGCACCCGTTCCGATGACGACGGCGTCGACGCTGTCCGTCTCGGCGTAGCGGGCCGCCGTCACGACCGGTCTCCCGAGCGATCCTGCCACGCTTCGGGATCGTCGGCGCGGGTGTTGGTATAGCCCTGCTTGCGGCGACCATCGCCCCCGACGGCGAACCCATCATAGCCGATCGCTGCCATCGTCGCGGGCAGCGCCATCCACGTCCGAACGATCTCTGCGCGAACGTCCTCGAACCACAGCGTCATTTGCTCGGGCGAAAGGTACGCGGGGTCGTTCGCGAGGCCAACCGTGCCGCTGGCGATGCGGTCCAGCCAGTCGCCTTGCCCGTCGCGGTCGAGCGCGGTGAAACCCCCGCTCAGTGCGTCGAGCGTCGCTATTCCGCGGCGCCATGCCTCGGTGTCGGACGGCAAGGCGGCGAAGCGCCAGCCGTCGCCACCGCCGTGCGCGACGCCTTCCAGGATGCGGCGCGCGAGGTCGGGGTCGGCCCCGCAATCGGGCAGGACATGCGCGATCAGCGTTGCCACGGCGGCGTGCTGGTCGGGTGTCCACGCGTCGGTTGCGGGGGAAGGGGGGCGCATTCTGTCCAGCATCGCCGCGCGCGTCCGCGCGCTGACGCGATCGGAGCCGAGGATCCGGGCGAAGTCTGCGGGCAGCATCGCGCCGGCCACGGCGGTCGCATGCTCCGCGATCAGTGCGGCGAGCGCCTGTGGCTGCTCATAGGGGATGAGGTGCGCCGCATCGTCGACGACCCGCACGGCGGCATTGCTGTAATGCGGGAGATTGTGTCGACGTTGCGCGTCCTCGTTCAGATCCCCGTCCTCAGCACCTGCGATGATCATGGCGGGGATGGGGATTTGTCCCGCAGCGGCGCTCCAGTCCTCACGACTGCCGCGCTCGAGCCAGCCGCGCCAGGCTTTCCCACTCGATCGCAGCACATCACCGATGGCGCGTTCGCGAAGCGCATCGGGGAGCGGCGCGGCGGTGTTGGCGTCGACGAAGGTGGCGGCATTGTCGCGCGAGGGCGGGCCATCGGCACACCAGTTGATCATCTCGGCGCGGCGATCCTCGTCCATAGGCTCGGGGGCGGGGGGCGACGCCGTGACGAGCACGACGCCGAGAACCCCCGACATGCCGACTTCGCCAGCACTGGCGCGGGCCGCCACCAGCGTGACGATCTTGCCGCCCATACTGTGCCCGACCAGCACGCAGGCGGTCAGCGCCCGCGCGCGGATCTCCTCCGCCAGCCAGTCCGCCATCGCGGCGACATCGGCATAACCGGCACCCGCCGCGTCGCCGAACCCGGGCAGATCGAGCGCGACGCAGTCATGCTCGGGCAGGTGGTCGGTCACGAGCGCCCATTCGCCCGCGCTGGCGCCAAGCGCGTGGAGGAAGATCAACGTCGGTAGTGTCATGCAGCCTCACTCATTCGGGTTTCTGCCCGACGTTGCAAAGCCCGGTCCGTTCCGCGCGAATGGAGCGAGGACGCAATAAACCGGGTTCGCGGAATGGGTGGTCCCTCGAGCACCCCGGATCAGACCGCGAGGTCGTGCGCTTCGACATGCGCGGCGATGTCTCCCGCGGTGGTCCACCAGATGCGTGGATCGTCTGCCTCGCGCAGTTCGGTCAACACGCGCGCCAATGCGGGAACGCGGTGCGCCTGTCCCATGATGTAGGGGTGCAGCGCGATGCCAAGGACCAGCGGGCGCCGATCGCATTCGGACAGCAGCTGTTCCACCCCTGAGCGGATCATCGACGCAAAAGTCTCTGCCTCCTGATTGCGCGCAATGATCGCGGGTAAATCGTTGATTTCCTGCGAATACGGGACGGACAGCAGCCCGCCATGCGCGGTTGCGAGCCGGGTCGGCTGGTCGTCATGCGCCCAGTCGAGGACATAGCGATAGCCGTTGGCGGCGAGCAGGTCCGGCGTGGCGTGGCTTTCCGAGATCCATGGGCCAAGCCAGCCTGTCGGGCGCACGCCAAGCGCCGCCAGCCGCTCGGTCACGTCGGTGATCAGATGCTTCTCGCGCGAACGGAACAGCGCGCCCTGCGCCTTGGCGTTGCTGCCGCCGTGCGCCGCGATTTCGTCGCCGCGGTCGCGGCACGCCTCGGCCAGCCCGGGACAGCGGTCCAGGACATCGGCGTTGAGCAGCGCGGTGGTGCGCAGTTCCAGCCGATCGAACAGGTCGAATAGCCGCCACACCCCGACGCGATTGCCATAGTCGCGCCAAGCGTAGTTCATCACGTCGGGCTCGGTCTGTGCGGGCGCCAGTTCCGGCCCGAGCCCGCCCGCGAAATCGAACACCTCGTGGTTGACGCCGAGGTAGATGGCGAGGCGGCGGCCATCGGGCCAGTCATAGTCGGGACGTCCGATGATGGGGCGATAGGCGTAGCGGTCGTGGGAAGATGTGCTCATTCCGCCGCAACGCACGAACTGGCCGAACGCCTCCACATGCATCGACAGCACAGCCAGTCATAATGCGGGTTCAGACCGCGCGGGCTGGACCGATCAGCGACACCACGCTGCCGGTGTCGGCAAAGCGCAGCGTGAATCCATGCAACTCGGCGATCGCCTTGACCAGGCTGAGGCCAAGACCGGCGCCCTCACAATCATGCCGGCCGCGGTAGAAGCGTTGCGTGACCAGCGCGCGTTCGCCCACCGGGACCCCGCGCCCGTCGTCGGCCACCGCGATCCCCATACAGCCCCGCTCCCGGTCCAGCGTCACCGTCACGCGACCGCCCGGGGGGCCGAACTTCATCGCATTGTCGATCAGGTTGGACAGCGCCTCGATCAACAGGCTCGCATCGCCCTCGACCACGCCGTCCGAGCGGACATCACAGGTGAGGTGGATGCCACGGTCCTCCGCGGTCGGGCGGTGGAGGTCGCACGCATCCCGCACCAGTCTGGCAAGGTCGACCGTTGCGAAGCGGCTGCGGCGAGCATGGTCCTCGAGTTCGCGGATGCGCAACAGCGCGGCGACGATCCCGAGCAACTGGTCGATCTCGGCGAGGGCCGCGTCGGCGGTGGCCTCGACCGAAGCGCGGTCGCCGGGATCGCGCAACCCGCGCTCGATCCGCGCGCGCAGGCGTGTGAGGGGGGTGCGCAGCTGGTGCGCAATATCGTCGCCGACCCCGCGCACGTCGAGCACTAGCGTTTCGAGCCGGTCGAGCATCGCGTTGATATGGGCGCACAGCTGCCCGAAACTGTCTGGGTTGTCCCCCACCGGAAGCCGCTGCGCGAGATCGCCCGCGACGATCCGCTCGGTCAGCGAACGGACGGCATCGACCTGCTGTGCGGCGCGGCGTCCCGCGAACAGCCCGATCCCGATCGCGAACAGCAGACCAGGCAGCAAGCCGAACAGCAACGATTGTTCGACGACGCGCAGCGCTTCCTCCGAATCGTCGAGGTCGACGCCGGTCAGCAGGCGAGTCCCGTCGGGCATCGCGCAGACCGCGAGCCGCGCGACATCGCTGTTCTTCCCCGGCAACTCGGTCGGCCGCAATGGCGCGACGAACGACACCGCGCCGACCGCGGTTGCCGCCGGCAACGCCGCGACATTGCCCGCGATCAGCGACCCGTCGCGGGCGAACAGTGCTAGGAACCGATTGCGGTGGACGTCGCGGGTCAGTGCCTCGCGCAGTTCCGACCGCCGCAGCGTACCGGCAAGCTGCGCGAACGCGCGGCAATCCTGCTCGAAACTGCGCTCCGACTCACGGCGGTGGGCGCCAGAGGCGAGCAACCAGAACAGGCCCGCCACCACGATCGACTGGGCGACGAGCAGGGACGCGATCGCGCCGCCCCACCGCCAGGTCGCGCGCCGCCGCGGGTCAGCCGAGGGTGTCGAAGACATAGCCTTGCCCCCGGACGTTGCGGATCAGTTGCGGTTCGCCCTCGGCATCCACCTTGCGGCGCAGGCGACCCATATGAACATCGACGACATTGCTGTTGGGCTCGAAACTATACCCCCAGACATCCTGCAGCAGCATCGACCGGGTAATGATCCGCCCCGGCCGACGGACGAGATAGTCGAGCAGCTTGAGTTCGCGCGGGAGCAAATCCAGTGCGCGGCCAGCGCGCGTGGCGGTGCCCCCCAGCAGGTCGAGATCGAGTGGACCGACGATCAGCCGCGTGTCGCGCGAGTCGTTGGGGCGGCGCAACAGCGCCTGCACCCGCGCGACGAGTTCGATCAACGCGAACGGCTTGGGCAGATAATCGTCGCCGCCCGCGCGCAAGCCCCGCACGCGATCGTCGAGGCTGCCGAGCGCGCTCAGCACAAGCGCAGGCGTGCGCCGGCCTTCGCCGCGCAACTGCTGGATCAGGTCGAGACCCTCGCCATCGGGGAGCTGTCGATCGACGATGAGGAGATCGATGCCGTCGCCCCGCGCGGCCCGAAGCCCCTCGGCCACGAGCGCACAATGCGTGACGTCATAGCCGCTTGCGCCAAGCTCGAGCGCAATCTCGTTGGCGGTGCCAGCGTCGTCCTCGATGAGCAGAATGTGCGTCACACGTCCGCTTCGCCGGTTATGGACGGCACCGTCAACTGAATAGCAGTTCAGACTCTGAACCAGGATTTAGTCGACGGATGACGAGGCGGCTGCGTAACGCCGACCCGAAGTCATGGGATCACCAATGCGAAATTTGCTTATCGGACTGGCGATCGTCGCGCTGCCTACCGTCAGTGGCGCGCAGGTGTCGGGTCAAACCACCGCGATGTCGCTCGACCGCCTGGCGCAGGATGTCGTCGCGAACAATCCGGAACGGCAATTCTACCAGCGGCAGATCGAGACCGCAGGGGTCGAGCGCGCCGCCGCCGGGCGGTGGGCAGACCCCGAGGCGGTGGTCGAATTCGGCCAGCGCAGCGCGAACGACCGCACCAGTGGTGCGGCGCTGGGCGAGGGGATGACCTATGCGGTGTCGATCGTCCAGCCGGTCGAGTTTGGCGGGCGCATCGCGTTGCGGCGCGCGATCGCGGAACGACAGGTCGACCTTGCCAAAATGGGTCTGCAGCAGTTCGACGCGACGCTTGCGGCGCGCGCGCGGACGCTCGGCTATGCGCTGTTCGCCGCAGACGAGAAGGCGAACGTCGCGCGGACCGTCGCGGAGCGGATGCGCGGGCTTGCGCGGATCATCGTCGCGCGCGACCCCGCAGGCCCCGCGCCGCGGCTGGAGGCGGCATCGTTGCAGGCAGGCGCGATCAGCGCAGAGCGCTCCGCAGCGCTGGCGGATGCCGAGGCGAATTCGGCGCTGTACGAACTCAACCAGTTGCGCGGCGCCGCCTTTGCGGTGCGCATCCGGATCGTACGCCCCGACATGAGCCTGCCCGCGCTGGGATCGAGCGAGCTGCTCGCGGAACGCGCGAGTGCCAATAATTTCGAACTCAAGGCGTTGCGCGCGCAGTTCGAGCAGCAGGGGCTGCGCGTCGACCTTGCGCGCAAGGCGCGGATCCCGATCCTGGGGGTGGGGCCCTATTACGACCGCGCGCATTCGGACATTCGCGAGACCAATTACGGCGTGCGCCTGTCGACGACGATCCCCTTGTGGAATCGCCAGGCGGGCGATGTCGCGGTGGAGCAAGGGCGGCAGGCGCAGGCGAACGCGACGCTGATCAACGCCGAACGGCGCATCGCGCGCGACGTGTTCGATCAGGCGGCGCAATATGAGGCCAAGCGCCAGGCGCTGACCAAATGGGACGGCACGTCGTCGCAAAGCTTTGCCAGCGCGGCGGAGGATGCCGACCGCAACTATCGGCTCGGCGCGATCCCGCTGACAACGTACATGCAGATGCAGCAATCCTATGTCGAGGCGACCAACGCGCTGCTCTCGACCCGGCGCGAGGCGCTCGAGGCGCTGCTGTCGTTGCGCGCGCTCAACGGCGGCACCGCGCTCGTCCGATGATCGGCCGGCTGCTCGATCTCGTCACGCGGTACCGGCTGGTCGTCGCGGCCGTCACCGCGGTGATTGCCGTGATCGGCATCTGGGCGTTCGCGACGCTCCGGATCGACGCGATCCCGGACATCACCGGGGTCCAGGTTCAGGTCAACACGATGGTCCCGTCGCTCGCGCCCGAGGAAATCGAGCGGCTGGCGACGCTGCCGATCGAACGCGCGATGGCGGGACAGCCCGGACTCAAGGAAACGCGCGCGCTGACCAAGACCGGGCTGTCGCAGGTCACGCTAATCTATGAGGACGGCACCGACCAGATGCGCGCGCGCCAGCTCGTCACCGAGCGACTGAACGCGGTCCGCGACCAGTTGCCGCCGGGCGCCTCGCCACAGCTTGCGCCGATCACCACCGGGCTCGGCGAGATCTATTATTACACGCTCGAGTGGAAGCGCCCGCCGCCGGGGATGGACCCGCAGCGCCAGTTGATGGAGCTGTACGAGGCGCAGGAATACACCGTCCGCCCGATGCTGCGCGCGGTGACGGGGGTTGCCGACGTCAACACCAACGGCGGGCTCGAGCAGCAGTTCGTCGTCGAGCCTGACCCGGTGCGGCTGACGATGCACGGCGTCACCGCTGCCGAACTCGCTGCGGCGGTCGGCAAGAATGTCGAGAATGCGGGCGGCGGCATCATCGCGCGCGGGGCAGAGCGCTTTACGGTGCTGACCAACGGGCGCGTCCGGAATGCGACCGATATCGGCGCGATCCCGGTCAAGTTCGCAGGCGGCATCCTGCCGCTGCAGGTGCGCGATGTCGCCAACGTCGTCATCGGCGCGGCACCGCGGCAGGGGGCGGCGACGCAGAACGGGCGCGAGACCGTCCTCGGCACGGTGATGATGCTGGTCGGCCAGAACAGCCGCGAGGTCGCTTTACGTGCCGCGCAGGCGCTCCCCGATATCCGCGCGGCGCTCCCCAAGGGCATGGTGATCGACCAGCAATATAGCCGCGCCGAGCTGGTCGACCGGACCATCTCGACGGTCGAGCATAACCTGGGGGAGGGGGCGCTGCTGGTCGCGCTGGTGCTGTTGTTCGTGATGGGCAATTGGCGCGCGGCGCTGATCGTGACGCTGGTCATCCCGCTCGCGTTCCTCGTCACGGTGACGGGGATGAACGCGATTGGTGTGTCGGGCAATCTGATGAGCCTTGGCGCGCTCGATTTCGGGCTGATCGTCGACGGTTCGATCGTGGTCGTCGAGAACAGCCTGCGGCTGCTCGCCGAACGCCGCCGCGCCAAGGGTGAGGATCTGACAGCCGAGGAACGTCGCGCGACCGTGGCGGATGCCGCGCGGATGGTCGCGCGTCCGACGATGTTCGGGATCGCGATCATCGCTTTGGTCTATGTCCCCGTCCTCAGTCTCGGCGGGGTCGAGGGCAAGCTGTTCCAGCCGATGGCGCAGGCGGTGATGCTCGCGATCGTCGCCGGGCTGGCGTGGACGTTCACGATCGTCCCCATGCTGTCCGCCTGGCTGCTGCGCGCACCCGCGAGCGACAAGGAAGACGGGCGGAACACGGGGCTGATCGGCTATGCGGAGCGCGGCTATGCGCCGGCACTGGAGCGCGCGATCGCGCATCCGTGGCTGCTCGTGATCGGTGCGGTCGCGCTGCTGGCGGTGACGTTCGGCGTGTTCCGGACGCTCGGCTCGCAATTCACCCCGCAGCTCGACGAGGGCGCGATCACCGCGATGGTCTATCGACCGGTCGGCATGTCGCTCGAACGCAGTCTCGCGATCGAGCAAGAAACCGAGCGGCAGATCAAGCGGCACTTCCCGCAGGTGACGCATACCTTCTCGCGCATCGGCACCAGCGAGGTGGCGACCGATCCGATGCCGCCCAACGAGAACGACCTCTACATTTTCTATGCGCCGCAGAAGGACTGGCCGACCGGGAACGGCGCGCCCACGACCAAGGACGCGCTTGTGGAGGGGATCCGCAAGGTCGGCGAGCAGGTCTATCGCGGCCAGACGTTCGAGTTCGCGCAGCCGATCGAGATGCGCTTCAACGAGATGCTGGAGGGCGTGCGCGCGGACGTTTCGGTCAAGATCTTCGGCGACGATTACGACGTGCTCGAACGCGCCGCCAAACAGGCCAAGGCGATCCTCGAAAAGCAGGACGGCACGGAGAGTGTCGAGTTCGAGACCGCGGGGCGGCCCAAGAGCATCGTCGTCGAACTCGATCACGCCGCGCTGTTTCGGCTTGGCCTGAGCACGGCGGAGGTTAATCAGGCAATCACCGATGCGGTGGCGGGGGCAGAGGTCGGCTTCATCCCGCACAACGAGGCGCGCCACGCGATCGTGATCCGCATGGCCGAAGGTCTGCGCGCAAATCCGTCCGCGATCCTTGCGCTGCCGCTGCGGGTCGGCGACTATGGGATGGTGCCGTTGTCACGCGTCGCACGGCTGCGTGAAACGCGGACGGTCGAGCCGATCCTGCACGACAGCGGCAACCGCCGCGCGGCGCTGATGGTCAATCTCAAGACCAGCGACCTTGCGGGCTATGTCGCGCGTGCGCGCGCCGCGGTCGACGGGCAGGTCAAGCTGCCGCCCGGCTACCGGATCGAATTCGGCGGCCAGTTCCACCAGCTCGAGGCCGCGCAGAAGCGCCTGTCCATCGTCGTCCCCGCCGCGCTGCTGCTGATCTTCCTGCTGGTTTATGCGGCGCTCGGCAGCATCAAGGAGGCGGTGATCGTCTATACCGGCATCCCCTTCGCGGTGACCGGCGGGGTGCTTGCCTTGTGGCTGCGCGGCATGCCGTTCTCGATCACCGCGGCGATCGGGTTCATTGCCTTGTCGGGGATCGCGATGCTCAACGGGCTGGTGCTGGTGGATCACATCAACAGCCTTCGCGATGGTCGCGACGGCGATCCGCTGCCGGTCGACGCGGCGGTGCGGCAAGGTGCGCACGACCGGTTGCGCCCGGTCCTGTCCACCGCGCTCGTCGCCGCGATCGGCTTCGTTCCGATGGCGATCGCGAGTGGGGCCGGGGCGGAAGTCCAGCGCCCGCTGGCGACGGTGGTGATCGGGGGGATCGTCACCTCGACCATCCTGACGCTGCTGCTGTTGCCGAGCCTCTATCGCTTGAGTGTCCGGGTGTCAGGATCGACGGCAAAGACGTCAGGCAAGTGAGCGGACGGACCGCCGACAGGTTCTGCGGTCAAGCGCGTCCGGCCATCAACTTTGCTAGACAAAAGCATTCCTCTTCCAGTAAGCTTTTGAGCGAATTGGGGGGATGCTACATGGCTGAAGGTATGTCGTCGGCGCGGCGCGTGCGCGCGCGCGCGTTGCAGACGAGCGCTCTGGTAATGACGCTGGCGCTGGCAGCCCCCGCTTTCGCGCAATGCGCGCCCGATCCGACGCTGGTGGATGGCATCACTACCTGCACCGGCACCGACGTCGACGGCATCCGGGTGACGACGCCAGGCACGACCGTCACCGTCGCCAGCGATGCGACCGTGACCAATGCGGGCGGAGCGGCGATCGCGATCGAGGTGCCAAACACCGTTCCGACGATCGCCGAAACCGTCATCCTATCCGGGAAGGTGACCGGTGGCACGCAAAGCGGGATCATGCTTCTGACCGGGGCGGCGTCGACGTATAACGGCAGCATGACGCGGTTGGCGCTGACCCTGACGGAAGGCGCGACCTTGTCGGGGTCTACGGGCCTTGTCATGGCGCAGACTGCCGGCAGCCTCTACGGCCAGCTTCTCGCTACGGTTGATAATGCAGGCACGATCATCGGATCCAGCGGCGTGGCGCTTCGCGGCGACGTTGCCACGACGACCAACGGGTTCACGACTTCCTGGTCCGCATTCGGTTCGATCACCAACCGCGCGACCGGTACGATCTCGGGCAGCATCGTCGGCCCGGTCGCGGCGCTGAACAACGCCGGGGTCATCGACGGCGGCAGCGGCAGCGCGTTGACCAGCGGCAACGCGGGAATGCGCTATCCCTACACGATCTATCCCGGCACATGGACCAACAATGGGACGATCCGATCAAGCGGCACCGCCGCAACAATCGTGAGTTCGACCATCGGTACGCTGATCAATGGCGGCACGATCGTCAACGCGGGTACCGGCGCGGCATTGTCATCGTCTTCGCTGGTCGTCGAGAACCAGGCGGGCGGGCAGATCGGCAGCGGCGGCGCGACCGCCATTGTCGGCACCGGCTATCTTAATCTGGTCAACCGCGGGACGATCACCGGTAACGTCGTGACGGGGGACGGCAACAGCCTGATCGATTCATCGCAGGGCCTGATCAACGGTTCGGTCGTGTTCGGCGCAGGCTCCGACACATTGGTGGTTCGCTATGACGGCACCGCTACCCCGGTGACGGGGATCGCCGGCACGATCGATGCCGGCGGTGGCGTCAATACGCAGCGGATCTCCATCGGCACCGATACGACGATCGCTACCCCGGTCGCCTTGCTGACCGGATTCCAGCAGTTCGCCATCGCCACCGACACGGGCGTGACGACGACGCTCGGTGCGGGATTCGTCGCGCCCACGACGATCCAGGTCATCGGTGCCGGGTCCCTCATCAATCGTGCGGCGATTGCGACCACCGGCACGGCGTTCGTCCTGAACGGGGTTTCGTCGCCCGGCGTGCAACGCTTCGTAAACGAGGGCAGCATCCACACCGGCAGCGAATCGGCCTATGCGATCACCGGAGGATCCGGATATTTTTCGCAGATCGTCAACGCTGGTACGGTCGTGTCGGCCGGCGGCGGCATAATCAGTTCGCAGGCGAGCGTTATCAATGCCGGCACGCTCACCGTCGCGGGCACCGGCGTCGAGATTTTCGGTAACGGCCTGACCAACAGCGGGACGATCCGGTCGACCGCAGGCATCGGCGCACGGCTCAGCGGCAATGTTGGTACCCTTTCGACCAACAGCGGGACGATCCAGGGTGCCAAGACCGGCGTGCAGACTAGCGCGTATCTGGCCAACACGGGATCGATCACGGCGACCAACAGCGACGGTACCGCTGTGGTACTCGACGCGTACGGCGTGGTGTTCAACAATGCAGGCGGAGTCATCGGCAATGGCGGCCAAGCGATTACCGGCACGCTGTTCAACGAAACTGTCGTCAACGCTGGCACGATCAACGGCCAGGTTTCGCTGACCTATGCCGATGAAGGTCGCAGCAGCCAGCGATATATATCGCAGGCCGGAGGCGTGCTGAACGGCAATCTCGTGCTAGGCTCAGGCGGCCTCCTGTTCACCGATCTGGTCAACACCGGCCCCGGGATGTTCGCGGGGATCACGGGCTCTGTTACCGCTGCGAGCGGTGCGAAGCTGCGCTACCGTGTGACCGGCGCGCAATCCGCCGTCCTGGGTCCGGTCGGTCCGTTTGCCAATGCCGCCTATGAATTGACCGAGGGCGCAGCGCTGAGCCTGACCGCACCAGCGACGGTCACGCAGCAGGTGCTGGTCGCCGGTACCGGCAGCATCGACCTCTACGCCGACCTGGCGACCACCACGGCGACGTCCGCGCTAGCCGTGGACAGCATCCTGGCGACTCAGGCGTTGTACGGCAGCCCGACAGGCGTGCTCGCGATCAGCAGCCACGGCACCATCACGGTGACGCGCGCGACCGGGAGTTCCGATGGCTGGGGTGCGGGCGTGAGGCTCGGCTACGACGACAGCTTCACCAATTTCGGCACGATCGCCGTCGCCGATCGCAACGCGAACGGCGGCTCGGCCGGCATTGTCGGCAGCATCAGCAGTGGCAGCGGGACCGTTACAAACGCCGGCTTGATCCTGCTCGATGGTGGTATCGGCATCTCGAACGCCAAGGTCGTCAACACCGGTATCATCGCGCAGATCGACGGTGGTGCGGTCGCGCGTGGCGTCGTCGACGGAACGCTCGACAACCGCGGGACCATCCGTGTCGGCGGTGTCGCGGTAAGCGCGTATAACAGCGGGCAGATCGTCAATTCGGGCACGCTGTCGAGCACCGCTGGCATCGCCATTTCCGGCAACGACACCTCTGCTTCTGCCAATATCACCAACGAATCAGGCGGCACGATCACCGGCACCGGTGGAACCGCGGTGCGCCTCTATTACGGCACCTTCACCAACGCGGGCGCGGTGAACGGCACCGTCGATATGGGATATGGTTTTCCGTACTACGCTGGCGCGCCGACGCGGTCCAATGCCGGCAGCACCTTCGTCGCCGCCGGCGGCACCATCGCAGGTGACCTGCTATTCGGTGACGGCACCGACTTGCTCCTCCAGACCGGGGACTCGCTTGGGGTCTCGGGCATCGTTGATGGTGGTGCGGGTTATGACCTTTACGGTCGCGTGCTCACCACCAGCGGTACCATGGCGATCGACTTCGCCGGAGTTCGCAACTTCGAGGATGCGCTGATTGGGGCAGTGGGCGCGGACACGGTCGCCACGGTAACGGCATCGGTCCCGTTCGCGGGCAATCTGTATCTGGTAGGTAACGGCACTGTCGCGAACCAGGCTGCGATCGCGGGCCGGATGACTACCGACTTGCCCTATCCACTGTCCAATCCGTTCAATGCCAACCCGCTGTTTCCTGCCGACCGGACGCTCGTATCGATCACTAATGCCGGCTCGATCGTGGGAGGTGCCTCGCTCCGGACGGCATCCTTCACCAACACCGGTACGATCGGAACCGCTGCGCTGGCGGACACTGCGGTATCGATCAACCAGTCGTCCGCGCTGCGCTTCGACAATAGCGGCACGCTCGAGAACGACGGCAGCACGGATACCGTCTCCGTGTATGCCTCGGCAATAAACTTTGCCAACAGCGGACGGATTTCGGCGGGCAGCGGCAATAAGGCGGTGTCGCTGCTGAACTATTCCAATGGTTCGGTCGCGGCGACCAACAGTGGGACACTCGTCGGGGGGCTCTTGGCGTTGTCCTATGCCGATTACGGACCGTCAGACAGCGCGCCTTCATCCGCATCGGTTTCGCTCGTCAACAGCGGCACGATTACCCGTACGTCAGGGGCTGTCGTCGATCTGCAGGTCGATAGCGGCACCGCGTCGCTCGACAATTTGGGCACCATAGAGGCAACCGGTAGCAATAGCATCGGTGCGCTGGTCTATGCAGCGGGCCTGTCGAATGCGTCCACCCAGACGATCAACGTCGTCAACGCAGGCACGATCCGCGCCAACGGCGATACGAGCATCGCGCTGCTGCTCAACAGCAGCACGTCCGCCACGGCGACGCTCGTCAACGCTAGCAGCGGGCTGATCGAAGCGGCTGGCACGGGGTCAATCGCAATCCTTTCCTATGAGGCAGGCCTCGATCTCACCAACGCTGGCACAATCCGTGGCGGGATGGGGAGCGAAGGCGCGTGGGCAGACATGCCCGGCGACGTCGCCGGCGCGATCCAGACGATCGACAGCGCCGACGACCGGATCGTCAATACCGGTTCTATCATTGGCTCGGTCGCGCTGGGTGCCGGCAACGACACCATCGAGAACCGCGGCCGGATCGAGGGCGACGTGTTCCTCGGATCCAGCGACGACAGCTTCCTGCAACTGGCGAGCGCGACGCTGCTTGGCACGGTCGACGGCGGCACCGGGACCGACAGCCTGATCGTCGACGCGACCGGCGGTGGTGCCGTCAATGGCGACCAGTTCATCAACTTCGAACGCTTCAGTCAGATCGGGCAGGGCAGCGTCGCCTATTCGGGCAATTTCCACTTCGATACGATCGGCGTGTCGCTGGGGACCGTCACGGTCGCAGCGGGCGAAACGCTCGCCAGCAACGGACCTGTCACGCTGACGGGGTCGGACTCGGCCGAGACGGTGAACAACAACGGCACGATCGCGGGGTCGGTGCTGCTGCTCGGCGGCAATGACCGCTTCGTCAACGCAGGGCAGGTCGGCGGTGCCGTGTCGCTCGGTGATGGCGACGACGCCTTCGTCGAACAGGGCGGCAGCCGTGTCGTCGGCGGCGTCGATGGTGGCGCGGGCAACGATCTCTACACGATCGCCCTTGCCGGCGATCATGCGGGCCTTGGCGCGCGGACCGGGTTCGAGCGGCTGGGCGTCACGGGCTCGGGTACTCTGTCGCTCACGCTCGACCAGAACTTCAACCAGATCGCGCTGGCCGGTACAGGGCTGAACCTCGGCCTCGCCGGCTACGCCGTCGGGGCCGTGACCGGATCGGCGGCGGCTGAAACGCTGAGCGTCGACGGCGATATCGCCAGCGTCTCGCTCGATGCCGGCGACGATAGCCTTACGCTGGGCACGACGCGCGCCGCGGGCCGCTACGACGGCGGCGCGGGTACCGACACGCTGCGCTTCGGTGCGCTGGCGCCGGTCACGCTCGCGGGGACCGCGACGGGCTTCGAGCAGGTCGTGCTGGATGGCGGTGCACTGACCGTGACGGGCACGCTCGGCACCGCCGGGGCTTCGCTCGCGTTCGGCGCCGGCGACCAGCGGATCACCGTCGCCAACGGTGGCACGCTGGCCGGCACGATCGATCTTGGCGCGGGCAATGACGGTTTCCGCCTCGCCGCGGCCGGGACTGTCAACGGGACCGTTGCCGGCGGAGCCGGAACCGACACCGCGACGATCGAGCTGGCGGGCAATCGCACGCTCGGCGCGGTGCTGACCGGGTTCGAGACGCTCGCCACCGAAGGCGCCGGCACGTTGTCGCTGGCCGGCACGCACGCCTATGACCGTGTGCTCGCAAGCGGCGACCTGACGATTGCGGCAGGCGCGTCGCTGGTCGCACCGCAGCTCGTGTTCGCCGAGGGCAACAACCGCTTCACGATCGCCAGCACCTTCGCAGGGTCGGTCGATGGCGGTGCGGGCAGCGACACGATCGCCGTGTCGGGGGGCAGCCAGACTGCCCCGGTCGCGTTCGGCTCGGTCGCCAATGTCGATGCCTTCACGATGTCGGGCGGCTTTGCGACGGTGTCGGGTACGGCGGCGTTCGGCGCCGTCGACCTGACCGGAGGGCGGCTTGTCGGCCTTGCCGGTTCGACGATCGGCGCATCACAGATCCTCGTCCGTCAGGGCGCGACCTTCGGGTCGGCCGGCACGGTTAACGCCAATCTGACCGTCGCGGGCACGC
This sequence comes from Sphingomonas sp. PsM26, assembly GCA_030433805.1. Lineage (GTDB taxonomy): Bacteria > Pseudomonadota > Alphaproteobacteria > Sphingomonadales > Sphingomonadaceae > Sphingomonas. Next base: position 148,471 of record JARUXA010000005.1, read on the forward strand.
TCAGTCCCGGCGCGTCGCCTGGCACGATGACGGTGAACGGCAATGTCGCGCTCCAGTCGGGGTCCGTGTCACTGTTCGAGATTACCCCGACGGTGTCGGACAAGCTGCTCGTCAACGGTACGCTGACCATCGCATCGGGTGCGACCCTGCAGCTTGCGCCGAGCGGGACGCTGCGCCCCGGTACGTCCTATGACCTTATCCTCGCGAGCGGCGGGATCACCGGCAGCTATTCGACGATCGTCAAGCCGGACACGCTGTTTGGGTTCGTCGTCCAGCGCGCCGACCGGATCCAGCTGCTTGGTCAGTTCCTCGGCGATCCCGCCTTCTCGCCGCAGGTCTCACGCAGCATCGCCTATGCCAATGCGACGCTCGCGGCGGTGCCGGCGACGAGCGCATTGTTCGACGCGCTGCCGTCGCTGCTGACCGCCAATGGCGCATCGAACTCGGTGGCCTTCGCGCAGATCACGCCCGAGGCCTATGCCTCGGCAACACAGATCGGTGTCGACAACGCGCTTGCCCTGTCGGGTGTCGCGCGTGGTGCGGCGTTCGGTACCGCGGGAGACGAGACGCACGCCTTCACCTTCGCGCAGACGCTGGGCGGGTGGCACCGGCTGGGCGGAGACCCGGCCACGGGTACTGCGATGGCGCAAAGCCGCAGCTATGGGTTCCTGGGCGGCGTGGGTGTCGGCAACGCACGCTGGAGCGTCGGCGGGTTCGCGGGTTATCTCAACGATCGCCAGCAGATCGACGCATTGGGTGCGCGGACAACGCTCGACGGCGTCGTCGCGGGTGTCCATGGCCGCTATCTCACCCCCGGGGGGTTAGGCGTGACCGCATCAGTCCTCTACGATGGTGGCAAGGCCCGGACCGACCGCGCCTTGCCGGGGGCGGCGTCCGCGAACGGGCGCTACGACCTCCATAGCTGGGTCAGCGACGTCTCGGTCAGCTACGAGTTCGCCATGGCCTCGGACTGGACGCTTCGCCCGCGCGCGGGCGTCACCTATGTCCGCACCACGCGTGACGGCGTGGCGGAAACTGGCGGCAGTCCGTTCGCACTGACCGTCGCACGCGACCGCCATGTCGCGGGCTTCGCCGATGCCGGGCTGTCGTTTGCACGACCGGAAACATCGACCAACCCGTTCCGTCCGTTCGTGTCGCTCGGCGCGCGGTACCAGATCGAGGGAACGCGGACCGACGCGGTCGCCGGTTATGCTGGCGGCAGCCCGGGCCTTGAAGCGTTCGGCGCGCAACGGGCGCGGCTGGTCGGCACGGCGGCGGCGGGCATCGCCTATCGCCTGCAGAGCGGACTCGACCTGTTCAGCTCGGTCGGGTCGCAGACCGGCCGCGACGATCACCAGGAGAGCGTGACCGCGGGGTTGCGCCTGCGGTTCTGATGTCGGCGGTTGGGGCATATTGCGCGTTATCTCGGGCGTGCGGTTGCCCCGACCGGATCGATCATAACATCGTAGGTTGCTCGACGGATTGCCGTGCATCGGAGCCGTTCGCTCGCGGGTATCTATCCGACTGACTACACATCGAAACTAGGGTTAGCAGACACCTGCTCATGATCTCCACGGCATCTCGGACGAAACTCTCTTGAGCTTAAAACCGGATCGTGAATGGGCTTCTGGTCTCTGGTGACGACCGCAAATGCGATGAGCCGTTGCCAATGCTACGGCTGCACTATGGTGTTTCTAGGAATCGATCTCGAATCCCTATGCTTGGGTTCGTAATTCCGGTCTGCGGGCGCTTGGACGCCCGATCATAGAGGCACGAAGGCGAACATGTCGTCTGAACCCAATCCGGAGCCCGACGAACACGGGCTCGTCATCTACGTCGGTCAGGACAAGGCGGGCCACTGGCTCGTCCAGGATAACGGCAAAAAGCTGGAAGGCCGTTTCGTATCACGCAGCGCGGCGCTGAGCTTCGCCAGGGGCGAATGCCAGATCTACCACGCGAGCCTGGAAATTGCGGCAATGCCGCTGGTCCCGATGATCCCCTTCGGCCCGATTGCCGCAGCGGATTACGCGCTCGCCCTCGCTGCCTGAAGGACATTTCGACATGGAACCCATACAGAACAGGGTCGGCGTGCCCTCGGGTGCGGCCGGTCGTCTGCGGCTTGCTACGTCCGTGGCGGCGGGCGGTCGCGCGGCGCAGAGCGATCCGCGCTGGCCGTCTGTCGCTGCTGCATTTGCCGAACTGCGGGAGCAGCATCGCCACGCGGTGCGGATCGTCGATGCAAATTGCGCTTGCGGAACGCTGCTGATCGAGACGGCGCGCTATGCGCGTGGGCTCGGGTTCACCGCGATCGAGGGACATGGCATCGATGGTGCGCCCACGTTGATCGGTCGCGCGCGGGCGTCCGCAGCTAGGCTGCGGGAACCTGCGATCGGCCTTACCTTCGAATGCGCCGACATGGCGGAGGCGTTGGCACGGGAGGCAGACTTTCCCGCCGACATCGTACTGTTCCATTGCCGTCACGAGGGAAGCGATCACCGCGCCGCTGCGGCGCTGCTCGCTGCCGCCGGTAAGGTCGTGATTGGCGATCCGGTAGCGACTTCCGTTCGCAGGCAGGCAGCATGACGCGGCGCGACCTGCAATGGAAAGGCGGAGGCTTTGCGCTGACGGCGATCTCCTGTGCGCTGTGCGTGGCGGTCGACGGGTCGCCGTTCACGATCGTCTTCTTTCCGTTGGCGCTGCTCGGGCTGCCCCTGATGCTGCACGGCAAACGTGTGGGGCAGATGTTTCGTGCGGAACGGCGTGGTCACGGACACACCGTCGACGTCGTCCATGCCGCGCGTGTGCGCCGACGCGGGCAGGGTACGGACGGCTTCGGTCATTGAAACGCTGAGGAACCATCATGACCTTCTTCAAATATCACAACGGCATCCTGCATGCCGAACGCGTACCGCTGCCGGTTATCGCAGACGCGGTGGGTACGCCCGTTCATGTCTATTCAGCCGGGGCCCTGCGACACACTGCCGACCGCTTCATGGCCGCGCTCCGCCATCTCCCGTCGGCGCGGTTCGCCTTTGCCGTCAAGGCCAACCCCAATACGGCCGTGCTCCGGCTTCTGGCGGATTGCGGCTATGGTGCGGATATCGTGTCGGGGGGCGAATTGCGGCGTGCGCTGGATGCAGGGGTGGCGCCTTCCGGAATCGTGTTCTCCGGCGTCGGCAAGACCGACCGCGAGCTTACGGACGCCCTGGACGCCGGGATCGGTCAGTTCAACCTCGAGTTGGAAGAGGAGGGGCACGTGCTGGCGCGTCTCGCCCGATCGCGCGGCGTGCGTGCGCCTGCGGTTCTGCGGGTCAATCCGGACATCGACGGGGGCACGCACGCCAAGATTTCGACCGGCAAGCGCGAGAACAAGTTCGGGGTCGCCATCGCCGAGGCGCCCGACATGTTTGACCGCCTAGCGCGGTTGGATGGGCTGGATCTCCACGGCATTGCCTTGCACATCGGCAGCCAGCTTGCCGACCTCAAACCGCTTGAAGCCGCGTATCGCCGCGTCGGGAAACTGGTGTTCGAGCTGCGGTCGCGCGGGCACGCGATAACGCGTGTCGATCTTGGCGGCGGGCTGGGCATTCCGTACCGGTCTGGCGACGCAATGCCGTCGTTCGATGACTATGGCGCGATGGTTTCCCGGGTGACCGAGCAGTGGAATGTTGGCCTCACGTTCGAGCCAGGCCGGGTTATTGCGGGTCTCGCCGGGCTGCTGATGACTCGCGTGATATGGGTGAAGCCGGGCGTTGCGCATCCGTTCGTTATTGTCGATGCCGGGATGAACGACCTTGCGCGGCCAGCTCTTTACGACGCGTTTCACCGTTTTGCTGCGGTGACCCCTGACGGGAATACCATGGTGGCCAACATCGCGGGTCCGGTCTGCGAGACCGGCGACACGTTCGGCATGGCGCAGACCGTCGATCTGGTACGTCGCGGGGACCTGGCGGTATTCCATGCCACCGGTGCTTATGGTGCAGCGATGGCGTCGAGCTATAATTGTCGCCCGCTGAGCCCACAGGTGCTCGTCGACGGCGATACCTTTGCGGTGGTGGGCGATCGTATCTTGCCGGCAGAGCTGGCGGCTTGATGCACGTGTCCCCGGGACCGCCTGTGATGCTCGGGAGGAAAGTGATCCGCCCGAGCCATTTCTCGACACCATCGGCGATCCTTGTGCTGATCGGTGCGATTATGGACCGACCGTCGCCCTGGAACGGGTGCCGTTCATCGTAGCAGCTGAACCCCCGCGATTGCCATATTGCGGGCTGGAGCGGCCAAGCCGACAAGGGTGAGCCGGACGAAAGCCGCCTTGGACGAGGTTGGAAATACGATCCTCTGCGGTGTCAACGCGTTCGCGATGTTAGAAAACTCTTCCGTACGCGCTGTGGTCCATGTCTTTCCGTCCATGCTTGCTTCGACACGATAGCGTTTCGGTGGCGCTGCATCGGTCATCACCGCCCGTGACGGGATCAGGACGAACCCCCGCAGGCGAACAGGCACCGCGAGTTTCATCGTGATGGACACCTCCTGTGTCGGGTCGGTGACGGGGACGCGCCAGACGGTGCCGGAGTCATCGTCGGTCAGCGCCTCGGCACCCGGTGCCGGTGCTGCAATGATCGACCACGCTTCGGGCGGCAGGACATCGTTCGGTCGTGCCGCAGGAAGCTCTACCCCCGCCGGATCAACCTGGCGGAACAGCGCAATCTCGGAGATGGCGGGGCATACCGGCGCGTCGACGATCCGCAAACGCAGCCGTCTGGCGTCGACCGGAGCCGGCAAACGAACAACGCGCTGCGCCGAGATGCAGGCGCCCGTTGCTGCTTCCTGCCATCCCGAACCTGTATCCAGATCGATCGCGAAGCGCGTGACGCGGGTTCCCAGAGGCAGATATTCCCGGATCCTGATGAGATCGAAGGGACGTCCTAGACGCAGATCGAGCACGATCTGCGGGGTGTGGATTGCATCCGGGCTCGACCAGTAACTGTCGGGGTCGCCGTCGAGGACCTTCGTAGCTGCGAAGGCGACGCCGCGTTCGTGATCGGCGGTGGCCCGTGCACCTTCCGCCAGGTTGGTGGAGAAAGTCGCTTGCTGGGCTTTTCCAAACGACTGCAGGACCGCGACATCCGGGTCAGCGAGCCGTCCGCGTCGATCGGGTGGGAGGTTGAGGATCAGGTTTGTTCCACGCGCCACCGACTCATCGTATAACCGGACGAGCCGCTGGGGCGTCTTGATCTTGGAATCCTCGTCCGCATGATAAAACCAACCGGGTCGGATCGAGGTGTTGGTTTCCGCCGGCCACCACAAGGGGCCATTCCGCAGGCCGCTATTGCCCTCGGCTTGGCTGGGCTTGTGGTCGGCCATGGTCGGCCAGCACGGGTCGCCCGCGACGCCGTCTTCGTTCCCGACCCAGCGCAGATCGGAGCCGAGCGGTTCGAACGTGCAGGCCATCGGCTGATGCCGATGGACCAGCGAAACGATCGACGGCCAATTATAATAGGCTTCGGCGTCGATCTTCCGCGTCTCCCGTGCGCCGCCGTAATAGCCGTCGCCGCCGTTGGCACCGTCGAACCAGAATTCAAACAGTTCGCCATACCGCGTGCAGAGCTCGACGATCTGCTTGCGGTAGTAATCGATATAGGCCGCCTTGCCATAATCGGCATGGTTTCGGTCCCAGGGTGACAGATAGAGCCCGAACGCGAGACCGGCCCGCCGACAGGCCTGTTCGAACTCGCGGACAATATCGCCCTTGCCCTGCCGGAAAGGACTGTTGCGGATGCAATGCTCGGTCAGGGTCGTCGGCCAAAGGCAAAAGCCATCATGATGTTTCGCGGTCAGGACGATCCCCCGCAATCCGCCAGCCTTCGCAGCACCGACAATCTGGTCCGCGGAAAAGTCGCTGGGATCGAACAGCTTCGGGCTTTCGTCGCCATAGCCCCATTCGCGATCCGTGAACGTGTTGATCGAAAAGTGGATGAAGGCATATTGTTCGCGCTTGTGCCACGCCTGCTGGCGCGGGGAGGGGGTGGCACCCCAGGGTGCGGGCGCCCCGGCTTTAGCGGAGCGCGGTGCAGCAGCGCTCGACGTTCCGATCATCGCCAGCCCGGATGCGGCTATGCTGGAAACAAGGACGGTACGGCGGGACATCTCGGACATAGGTATTCCTCGTATCTGGGCGTGGCGCATCAACGATGCCTAGGCCGAAACCTGTGCCGCGGTTCGGTTCTGCAGCGTGATGCGATAGGTCCTGCCAGGCGCTGCCTTGAACGCCACGAGACCCCGGTCGAGGGTGTGCGAGATCGCGCGGCCCGCGTGCTGCACGGCTATCGTGTCGAACGCGCTCGGCGGCCGGATCGTGATCGTATCGGCGCCAGCCGTGATCGTTGCGGTGACGCTTGCTGCCGTCCACTCGATCGCAACACGGTGCCCGCCCCGCGCACGCAGGCCGGTAATTCTTCCCGCTACCCATGCTGGCGGAAGGGCCGGGAGCAGCGCGATCGCGCCTCCATGGCTTTGCACCAGCATCTCGGCGATCGCGGCGGTGATGCCGAGGTTCCCGTCGATCTGGAACACTGGTCGCGGCTGCGCCGGGTGTGTGTCGAGAAGGTTGCCCGCCACACTGTGCGCCAGGAAAGCGGACAGCGACCGGCCCGTATCCGTGGGGCTCCCCAGCCGCGCCCAGACTGCGGTCGCCCATGCGCGGCTCCAGCCGGTGCTCGATCCTCCGTGCGCCTCTCGCCGCGTCAATGCGGCCCGAACAGCTTGGGCGAGCTGCGGGGTGATGTGCGGATCGATCTCGGTTCCCGGATAGCTGGGGTAAAGATGGGAGATGTGACGATGGCCCGGGTCCTGTTCGGGGACATCGTGCGACCATTCCTGCAGCTGTCCGTAGCGCCCGATCCGATAGGGCTCGAGCTGATCGCGCAGCCTGGTGAGCCGCCCGGCAAGCGCACTGGTGTCGCCCACCAGCCTGGCGGCTGCGATGCAGTTGGCGAACAGTTCGCGGATCATCGCCAGATCCATCGTGCACCCGGTACCGATCGCTGCGGCTTTGCCGGACGCGTCGAGGTACAGGTTTTCCGGTGAGATCGACGGAGCGGTGGTCATCCGGCCGTCGCGCGGATCGCGGACCAGCCACGCGGCACAGAATTCCGCCGCGCCGCGAAGGATCGCAAATCCCCGCCGTTTGAGGAAGCCGAGATCCCCGCTGAAGTTGTAGTGCTCCCAGACATGATGCGCGAGCCACGGCCCCGCCATTGGCCAGTTTGCCCAGTTCGGGTCGCCGTCCCCGCCGCCGACCGGATTGCTCATCGCCCAGATGTCGGAATTGTGGTGCACGCACCAGCCCGGCATGCCGTACAGGATGCTGGCGGTCCGCGCGCCGTTCACTGCCATGCGTTCGATATGGTCGATCAACGGCAAGTGGCATTCCGCCAGATCGCAGCTTTCCGCGGGCCAATAGTTCATCTGCAGGTTGATGTTCGTGGTGTAGTTCGAACTCCACGGCGGCCGGACGGTCGAATTCCAGATGCCCTGAAGGTTGGCCGGCATGGTTCCCGCGCGTGAGCTTGCGATCAGGAGGTAGCGGCCCAGATGAAACAGGCGTTCCGCGCGGGCGACGTCCGGGTCGCTCCTCGTGGCGTGAAGCTCCAACGCCGTGCGCCGGTAAAGCGCACGGTGATCCTTCACATGGCGATCCTGCAAGGCACGATACGAACGGCGCATACCCGCTGCGAGATCTCGGCGCGCATCGGCGAGGATCACAGCTGGCGCCAGATCGGGTGCGCAATCGAACCGGCGGAAGCCAGTCGCGGCCGTGACGCGGACGATGACTTCGCTTGCCCCGGTGATCTGCACTCCGTCCTCGGCAGCGACAACCGCGCCGTCAGTCGTCTCGATGCTGAGGATCGTCGCAAAGTGCATGCCCAGACCGGGCCTGTCGGAATAGGCAATCGGTTCGGGCACCCTGCGATACTCGGGTTCGCATCGGGTGGGCGCCTTGCCGATCAGCGTGATAGCGTTGCCTGCCGCGGTGGCACTCCCACGAAGTTGGGTGCTCAGTCCGATCCGGCAGGAAATGGCGGAGCCCTGGTCCGCACTCAGCCTGAGGACGATCATCCGATCGGGATGCGACGCAAATAGCTCCCGACGGAACCCGACGCTACCGACGCGATACGCGACCGATGCGATCGCCCGGTCGAGATCGAGTTCTCGCCGATAGGCTGTCGGGACGTTGCTATGGTCCATGACGAGCTTCAGGTCGGCCATCGGCGCGAAGCTCTGGCTGAATGCTCCCTGCAGCGGCTTGCTCCGGCGATCGGCCTCGACGCCGTCCCCGGCAAAGGCAGCATCGCGCACCGCCGTCAGCACCGCCCGGCCGTCATGATCCGCTGCCCGGTCCGGCTGTCCGGTCCAGAGCGTGTCGTGGTTCAGCGAGATTGTGTCCTCGCCGATGCCGCCGCCCATCATCGCGCCGAGGGTTCCGTTGCCGACCGGATGCCCAAGCAGCCACTCGCTTGCCGGCGAGGTTGACGTGATGCGATGCCGGTCCGCCTGAGACCACTCTCCGCCAGCAGCGGCATCCACCTGTGCGGCAACCCCCAACAGCATCGCGCCACCCCCCGCCGCGAGAATCTCCCGGCGGGAAGGGGCGTCCGGAAAGCCGGGTGCTGCGAGGACAGCGTCGCTCGAAATGGTGCCCGTTTCAGAAATTGATCGACGCCCCGAAGTTGATCGACCGACCGAGCGCGTCATAGACCGACGGCGATGTATTCACCCGTTCCGCCGCCTCAAGCGGGGGGCTGGGCCGGATCGGCGCGGATGCATCGAACAGGTTGTTCAACACGACCCGAAGCGTCAGCTTCTGTGCGATCGTGATGCTGGCACTCAGATCAAACAGGTCGTAGGACGGCAGATACTTATACTGGTCCGGAACGCTTGCATCGTCCGATCCGAAAATCGGGTTGCCGGCAAGCCGGGAGTTCTTCAGCCCGGAATTGTGCCGCCAGTTGAGCGAGACCAGCGCGGGGTTCTTGGCAGATCTGGGTGACGAGAACGTGGTCCGCAGGTTGTGCTGATACCGGCGATACCCCTGACCGGCATAGGGACCGAACAACCCGACGACGTTGAAATCGGTATCCGGCAAGCCGAGATCGCCGCCCTTGTCGGTCTGGAGCGTGGCGACGTAGCTGGTCGAGAATTGGGCCCAGCGGCCGAGCCGGGTCTCGTAATTGGCGGAGAAATTGAAGCCGGCTGCGCGTGTCTTGCCGAGGTTTGCGTAGCCTTGGTTGATGTATCCGCTCGACGCCCCGGCATTGCTGAACAGGGTGCCGTCGGGATTTCGAACCAACTGCGCGCAGAAGAAATCATAGCCCGTATTGGCGCAGGTCTGCGTGAAATCGATCGCGCGGTAATAGCCGATCCCGTTCTCGATCTGGATGCTGTAATAGTCGGCCGTCGCCGAGAAACCGCGCAGCATCCGCGGCGTCAGCACCAGGCCGTAGGTGTAGGTATGCGCGATTTCCGGGGTAACCAGCCCTTGCGAGCCATTGCGTACCGTGCACAGGAAGTCCGGGCATTGCGCTATCGAACCATATTGCGCCGCCGTCACCCCCGAACGTTGACATGCAGCGAGGCTCGCGACCGGATTGGCGCCGGCACAGGGATCGCCCAGCGTGTTGGTGTCGAGCGTCCCGTAGCTGATCGCGGCATTCGACGAGAGTTCGTAGATGCTCGGTGCCCGCGTCGCCTTGTTGTAGCTCGCGCGGAACAGCAGGTCCTGGATCGGTCGCCAGCTGCCATCGAACTTGTAGGTCGACCGCATCTTGTCGACCCCCGAATAGCTTGACCCACGGATCGCCGCGCCAACGCTCAGATCGCGAATGAACGGCCGGTCGCTGACCAGAGGGACATTGATTTCGCCGTAGATGTCCTTGGCGTTGTTCGAGAGGCTTGACGGGGTCGAGCCGAACGCCGCCTGATACGCGGCGTCGGGATTGGATCGGTAGCTGCTGTTGCGATATTCCGCGCCGACCGCGACGTTGATCCCCTTGCTCGAGAACGGACTGCGGATTCCGTATTCGCCCAGATCACCGGTTACGTTCGCGTTGCCGACCCATTGTTGATACCGTTCGCGAAACAAGCCCCCGCCGCCGCCAAAGGCCAGTGCTTCAACCGCCGCGGCGCTTGGGCCAGCACTCGAGAAGATGTCGAGCGGGACGCAGGCGGGGTTGGTTGCGGCCGAGGCACAGGTTGCCACGCCATTCACGTCGACGACTTGCAAGGCAGCCGCGACCTTGGTCGGATCGACGCGATTGTTCTGGCGCTGCTGATAAAGCGTCGTCGAGTAGACGCCGCCCACGTCATAATGCCAGGCACTGCCAAGATCGCCGCGGAAGCCCGCAACGCCCCGGTAGATTTCGTTCGACGAGCGGGTCGTTCGTGCGTCGCTGAACCGGTACCGGACGTCGGTGGTGACATTGGTCGCGGTGCCCGCCGCGCTGCCGCACAAGGCCTGTGCCTGTTGCCCGGACAGCAAAGGATTGTCGCAGTTGATGGCATACGCAACGGACCCGGGCTGGATCGTGGCGGGGTCCGACTGGCTCACCGCTTCGGACTTCAGGTACAGGCCGTTGGCGTATAGCTGCAGCCCGGGGGATACCTTGTAGTTCAGGAAGACGGCACCGTTGTACCGCGTGTTTTCGCGCTGGAAGTAGAAGGTCTGGTTGTAGTTATACCCGTTCGCCCCACTGTAGGGCACGAACTCGCGACTACCGTTCGGGGCATTGCTGAGAATCGTCCCGTTCTGGTTGGGACCGGATAGCGCCTGGAAATAGCCGGACGGCGTTGCCGATGACGGCGACGCGCAAACCACGCTTTGCCCTGACAGGGTGATCGGGCAGACCGAGAAGGACCGATCCGATGCGAGGACGGGATTGACCTTGCTATAGGCGCCGAACACCGAAATGTTGCCGCGCCCTTCGTCGAAATTGTGACCGACGCTGATATTGGCGTCGAAGCGACCACCGTCGTTAACAGACCCCTCCGGCACGCTAAAGCCAGCGTTGCGCGCTGCCTGTGCGGCGATATTGTCGCGGTTTCTGGTGTTGTAGAAGCCATAATTGGCGTTGGCATTGATGCCTTCGAAGTCCTTGCGGAGGACGAAGTTGACGACGCCACCGATCGCGTCCGAACCGTAGACCGCGGACGCGCCGCCGGTCAGCAGATCGACCCGTTCGATCAGGCCGACCGGGACTACCGACGCATCGATACCCTCGGTCACGCCGATCCGCTGCCCGTCGATCAACGTCAGGGTACGGTTCGTGCCAAGCCCGTGGAAGTCGAACTGCTGGCGACCGTTACCGTTCGACAGATTGGTATCGTTGTTCTTGATCGCCGGGACCCTGTTCAGCACCTCCTGAACGCTGAACGCGGATTGCAGCTTGATCTCGGCCTGACCGACGCTGGTGACCGGCGCCGTCTCGACCAAATTCTTCGATCGGATCCGCGAACCCGTCACGATCAGGTCGCCACCATCCGGTTCGGCTTGCGGAGCGTCCATCTGAAGCGGGGAGGCGATCGTCGCAACCGGCGCGGTGGCCGCTGCCCCCGAAATTGCATAGACGCCGTTGGATGTACGGGTGACCTTCAGGTCTGTGCCTTGCAGGATCCGGTCCAGCGCCGCGTCGATCGTCATGCTACCGGTCAGGGCGGACGAGTGCCGGGTTCCGAACGCCGCTTCGTCGAACACCAACTCGATCCGCGCCTGCCGCCCCAGCGCTCGGAGCGCCTGGCCAAGCGGCTGCGCTTTGATATCGAACGAAAGCTGTCGTTGCTGGGCATAGGCCGGTGGTGCGATGACCAATGTCCCTGCTGCCATCGCCAACGCGCTTGCGCCCACAATCACCCGCTGCATCGCCCCCATCTTCCGCCCCTTTTTCGAAGTGTTACCGTTCAAAGACGTTCGACTTGGGCAAACCCACAGCACGCTTGAAACTTTTTTATTACCTCTCGCGCAAGATGGCATCAGATTGGCAATAGAGGGTTGTCATTTTCGATCGTCACTCTGTGTCTGGCCTAACCCCGTCAAAGGAAGGGGCTGCCATCGCAATCTGCTGTCCCTGCGTACCCAGGGATCAACGTTCGCCCGAAATTTCGGCCCTGTATCACCCAGTTCGCTACGCCGGCGCAGCGCCGGGTTGGCACGACAGATCACGGGGCAAGACGCGTAGCGTGCGATCGTCCGCTGTATCATCGTGCATGGGTCAGGACGGATTGCGGACCATGCTGTGCGCCAAGACGCCGAGCCTTTCCTCGCAACCACTGCTCGAAATCGTCGACATAGGTGAAGATCACCGGCACCACGAGCAAGCTCAGCACGGTCGAGGTCACCAGACCGCCGATCACCACCACGGCCATGGGCTGGCGGAAGCTCGGATCGGCACCGAAGCCGAGTGCGGTGGGCAGCATCCCCGCCGCCATCGCGATCGTCGTCATGATGATCGGCCGGACGCGCTTGTGGCACGCATCGATCAGCGCGTCGTAGCGTGACATGCCATGCTCGCGGCGCGCCATGATCGCATATTCGACCAGCAGGATCGAATTCTTGGTGACCACCCCCATCAGCATCAGCAGCCCGATCACCGAGGGCATCGAGAAGCTCATGTTGCAGATCAGCAGCGCGAACAGCGCCCCGCCGAGGGACAAAGGGAGGGCCGACAGGATCGTCGCCGGCTGCAGGAAATCGTGGAACAGCAGCACCAGCACCGCCCAGATACAGAAGATCCCGATCGCCATCGCCAGACCGAAACTGCCGAACAGTTCGGATGTGCGTTGCAATTCGCCCTGTTCGACGAGGCTCACCCCGGCGGGCAGTGTCTTCAGCGACGGCAGCAGCTTTGCCTCGGCCATCACGTCGCTGAGCGGGCGGCCGTTGAGTTCGACCGAGATCGTGACATTGCGGTGGCGATCGAGGCGGTCGATCTGCGCCGGGCTGCTGCCGAAGCCGATCTCTGCGATCGAGCCCAGCGCGACCTGGCCGTTGGTGCCGTTGACGCGCAGCAGCCCGAAGGCCTGCGGATCGCTACGTGCCGCGGGGTCGAGCCGGACGAGGATATCGACTTGCCGGTCGGACAGGTTGAGCTTGGGCAGCGACGCGGCATAATCGCCCGAGGTCGCGACGCGAACGGTATCGCCGATCGTCTGGCTGGTCACGCCCAGCGCGGCGGCGCGCGCATAGTCTGGTCGCAACTGGATTTCGGGGCGCTGCTGCGCGGCGCTGGAGGTGACGTTGCCGATGCCGGGAACGCCACCGCGCACCGCCGCCTCGACGGTGTCGGCGGTGCGTTCGAGCAATGCGCCGTCGTCGCCCGCGAGCACGATCTGCAGCACTTCACCATTGCCCGATCCGCCAACGCTGACGCGCGTGCCGGGGAGGGCGCGGAGGGCGTCCCGCATCTTCGCCTCCACCGCTGACTGCTTGTCGTGCCGGTCGCCACGCTCGGCGAGGTCGACCGTCAACGTCGCGCTGTTGACCGCGGCAGTCTCGGTCGATGCCATGCCGCCGCCGGTGGTGGCGGTGCCGACGGCCGCGAAGACGTGAGTCACTTCCGGGATCTTCCGAAGGATCGCACTTGCTTGCCGCGTGATCGCGGCGGTCTCGTCGAGCGTGCTGCCGGGCGGCAATTCGAGCGAGACGCTCGACTGCGCATTGTCCTGCGCCGGGATGAACCCCGAGGGGAGCAGCGGAATCATCGAGCAGGAAACGAGCAGGAACACGGCGGCCAGGATCACCGTCGTCCGCCGATGTTTGAGCGTGGCCCGGATCAAGCGCATGTAGCGCTGCATCAATCGGCCGTCCTTGTCCTCATGATCGGTCGGTCGGAGGAAATAGGCGGCCATCATCGGCGTCAGCAGGCGTGCGACGAGCAGCGAGCACAATACCGCGACCGAGGCGGTCACGCCGAATTCGCGGAACAACTTCCCCGGGATGCCGCCCATGAACGCGGTCGGCAGGAACACCGCGACCAGCGTGAAGGTCGTTGCGACCACCGCCAGCCCGATCTCGGCAGCGGCCTCGGTGGCGGCCTCGACCGGACCCTTGCCCATGCGCATGTGGCGTTCGATATTCTCGACCTCGACGATCGCATCGTCGACGAGGATGCCGATCACCAGCGCGATCGACAGCAGCGAGATCATGTTGAGCGTAAAGCCGCACAGATACATCACCCCGAACGTCGGGATGATCGACAGCGGCAGCGCGGTGGCGGAGATCAGCGTCGCGCGCCAGTCGCGCAGGAACCACCACACCACCAGCACCGCCAGCAGCGCGCCTTCGATCAGCAGGTGCATCGAGCCTTCGTAATTGTCGACGATCGGCGTGATCGCGTTGCTGGCTTCCGTGATGCGGACTTCGGGATGCTGCTCCGAGAAGCTTTCGACCGCGGCACGGACCTTCTCCGCCACTGCTGCGTCGCCAAAGCCGAGCGAGCGCGTCACGGTGAAGCCAATGACCGGCTTGCCGTCGCGATAAGCGAGCGTGCTGCGCTCGGCGTGGCCATCGTCGATCGTCGCGATCTGGCCGAGCGTGATGCCCTGGCCGGTGCTCGCCGGGATGCTGATCGCGGCCAGCGCCTGTGGATCGTGCACCGCCGCCAGCGTGCGGAGCGACTGGCGTTGCGTGCCTACGTCGCCGCGCCCGCCCGACTGATCGGTCTGCATCGCCTTGAGTTTCGTGCTGACGTCGGCGGGCGCGACGCCCAGGCCCGCCATCGCGGCGGGATCGAGGTTGACGTTGACCGCGCGCGAGACGCCGCCGACCCGCGCGACACTGGCCACGCCCTGGACCGCCTGCAGCGCCTTGGTCACATCGTTGTCGACGTACCAGGACAGGGCCTCCTCGGTCATGTTCTTCGCCTGGATCGTATAGGTCAGCATCGACGAAGCGTTGGCGGTCTGCTTCGATACGGTCGGCGTCTGCAGCGCAGAAGGCAGGTCCTGCCGCGCGCCGTCGACTGCGTTGCGGACTTCCTGCACCGCTTCGTTGCCGTCCTTGTCGATCGTGAACTGCACCGCGATGCTGACCGTGCCTTCGGTGATCGTCGTGGTAACATGGTCGAGCAGCCGCAGCGAGGTCAGCCGATCCTCGATCTTGCGGGCGACCTCGGTCTCGAGCTGTTCGGGGGCTGCCCCTTCCAGCGAGGCGGTGATCGTGACGGTCGGCAAGTCCATGTCGGGGAAATTCTGGACCTGCAGCCGGTTGAAACCGATGATCCCGAAGATCGTCAGCATGATGAACAGCAGCACGGCGGGGACGGGATGCCGGATCGACAGCGCGGAAATGTTCACTTGGCTGTACTCCGCACGACGCGCACCGCGACCCCGTCGCTGAGGAACGCGCCGCCCGCGGCGACCACTTGCGCGTCGGCCGCAAGTCCGCTCACTTCGACGCGGCCGTCGCGGCGCTGGCCTGCGGTAACGGTGGTTTCGCTGACGCGATTGTCCTTGCCGACGCGATAGACGTAGGATTTGCCGTCCCGGAGCACGACCGCGGCGTCAGGGACGGTCAGCACCGGCCCGGCGCCGACCGCGATCACCCCGCTGCCATACATGCCCGCCCGCGCCAGCGATCCTGCGGGCAATCGGACATAGACGATCCCACGGCTGGTCGTGCTGGTCAGCGTTGGCGAAACCAGACGGACGACCCCCGCGACGGTCTGCCCGTCGGGCAGGGTAACCCGCGCGGACTGGCCGGCGCGCACCGCCGCGATCTGGCGCGCATCGAGTTCGGCCTGCCACTCGATGATCCCCTGGCGCACCAGGCGGAACAGCTCGTCCCCGGAATTGACGACCTTGCCGAGCAGCGCCGTGCGGGACGAGACCACGCCGTCGTCCGCCGCGCGCACATTGGTCTGGCCGAGTTGCACGTCGGTGCCGCGCACCTGCGCGCGCGCCGCGGCGAGCGACGCCTGCGAGGTCTGCTGCGTGACGCGATAGCCCTGGATCTGTTGCGCCGAGAGCGCGCCGCTGTCGCCGATCTGCCGTGCCCGCGAGACGTCGCTGTCCGCCTTGGCGAGATTGGCCTGCGCCTCCGCCACCGCCGCCTGCAGCCGGGCACGCTCGGCGAGCAGCGTTTCGCGTGCGAGCGTCGCCAGCACTTGCCCCTTGCGCACTTGCGCGCCGACGTCGGCGTCGAGCGTCGCGACCCGATAGGGGCCGGTCTCGGCACTGATCACGACTTCCTGCCAGGGTTGCAGATTGCCGTTGGCGCTGAGCAGTCGCGGCCAGGACAGTTGCTGCGGGCGCACGACCGAGACCGTCAGGCTGGTCGGGGTTTCCTTCACCGCGGTGTCCTTGGCGCTACAGCCGGCCAGCAGCAGCGCACCGGCGAGCAGCGCGGCGGAAGAGGGGGATCGCATCATCTTGTCATTCCAATGGAGACTACGCCGGCATCCCATCCACCGCCGAGCGCCTTGTAGAGCGCGATCAGCGACTGCACCTGGGTCTGGCGCAGGTTGACCAGCGTCCGCTCCGCCTCGAGCGCGTTGCGGCGGGCGCTTTCGCGGTCGATCATGCTGACCGAACCGACCTGCCGCTGGCGGTCGATCGCCGCGTAGTTGGCCGCATAGCCCTGTGCCGCGCGCGCGAGATCGGCGTCGCGGGCGCGCGCCGACTGAAGCCGAACAAGTGCCTGTTCGACCTCGAGGATCCCGGTGCGAACACTCTCGCGGTAGGTGGCGAATTGCAGCTGATACGCGGCGCGTGCGCTCCGCACCCCGGCGCGCGCCTTGCCGCCGTCGAGGATCGGCAGGCTGAGCGAGGGACCGAACGACCATTGCGACAGCCCGCCGCCGGTGGAAATCGAGCCCGAAAGCGACAGGCTGGGATAGAGTTCCGCGGTCGCCGCGCCGATTTCGGCGCTGGACGCCGCCAGTTCGCGTTCGCTCGACGCGATGTCAGGGCGCTGCCGCACCAGATCCGCGGGAAGCGTCGTCACGGACAGCATCGCGGGCATCGGCAAGCGGCCCTTACCGGGCAGCAACGTCGCGCGCAGCGTCGCTTCGCCCGATCCGGTGAGCGAGGTCAGGCTTTTCACCAGCAGGTCGCATTGCGCCACCTGGTCGGTCGCGCTGGCACGCACGCTGGCTGCGCTGGCATCGGTCAGCTCGGCGTCGGCGGGGGCGGTGAAGCCCGCAAGCTGGCTGATCCGGGTCAGCCGCGCCGTTTCGGATTGCGACGTGGCTTGTTGATCGTAGAGTGCCGCCAGTTGTTCGCACCCGCGATACTGGACGTAATCGTCCGCCACCTCGGCCGCGAGCGCGATCCGCGCGTCGGCGAGATCGTCCCCACGCGCTTCGATCCGGGCGCGGGCGGCCTGGCTGTTGCGGCGGATCTTGCCGAACAGGTCCAGCGCCCAGCTGGCGTCGGCGCTAGGCTGGAAGCCTCCAGTGACGAACTGGAAGCTCTGGCCGCCGGAACTCGTCCGCTGGCCACTTTCGGTAAAAGATGCCCCGACGTTCGCCAGCGGGCGCCCCTGCGCGCGGTTGGTGTCGAGCGTGGCGCGCGCCTGCTGGATCCGCGCGACCGCCTGGTCGAGCGTGGGGCTCGACGCCTCCGCCTGTTCCTGAAGGCGGAGCAGGACGGGATCGTCGAACCGCTGCCACCAGCCTTTCAGCGCGGTCGCGCTGGCGTCGTGGGGCAGCGGTGCTACCCATGCGGCGGGCATCGCGACCTGCGGGCGGCTATATTCGGGCCCGACGGTGCAGCCCGCGAGCAACGCCGCCGTCAACAGCGGCGTCCAGCAAAGCGACCGGCGTGTGCGGGCAAGGGTGGGCAGGGGGATCATGGTCCCCCTCGCTTAGCCGAGCGCCATGTCCGGGTGTTCGTGGCGGGTGTAAAGTTAGGAAAAAGGTGCGTTTAGTTTTGTAAAGGTGCACGCCTGACGCCTCTTTACCGAGCATGACAGTGGAACCCGACACGCGCCGACCGGAGAAAATGACCAAGATCCTGCTCATCGACGACGATCGCGAACTGACCGCGATGCTGGCCGAATATCTCGCTGGCGAGGGCCTTGGCGCGTTCGCCGTGCATGACGGACAGAGCGGCGAGACCGAAGCGCTGTCGGGGCGCTACAATCTGGTGGTGCTCGACGTAATGTTGCCTCGCCTGTCGGGGATCGAGGTCCTGCGACGGATCCGGCGGACCAGCGATGTCCCGGTGCTGCTGCTGACCGCGCGCGGTGACGACATCGATCGCATCTCCGGGCTCGATCTCGGCGCGGACGATTATGTGCCCAAGCCGTGTTCGGCAGGCGAACTGGTGGCGCGGATGCGCGCAATCCTGCGGCGGGTCACCAGTAACCGCGACAATGGCCCGGCCGATCCGATCGTCGCTGGCCCGCTTACCGTGTTGCCCGGCAAGCGGCGCGCGGAGTGGTACGGCGCGGCACTGGATCTGACGGGTACCGAGTTCAGTCTGCTCGAGGAACTGGCGCGCAATGCGGGGCATATCGTCGGCAAGGAGCAGTTGTCGCGCAACGCGCTGGGGCGGGCGCTCACCGCCTATGATCGGCGGATCGACGTCCACATCAGCAGCATCCGCCAGAAGCTCGGGCCGCGTCCCGATGGCCAGCCGTGGATCTTGGGGATCCGTGGCCAGGGCTATCAGCTGGCGTGCGAGTGATGACACCGTTCGCCCCGCGCCGCCCCGGCCGGCTGTTCTGGAAGCTGTTCGTCGCGTTCCTGCTTGCGAGCGGCACGTCGTTCCTGATCGGTGCGGGTCTGTTCGCGTTCACCAGGCCGGATGCGGCGGAGCGGGCCGTGTTCGACGCGCTGCCGTTCAACCGCACCATGCCGCTGATGATCGGCACGGTCGTCAGCCTGTTCTTCAGTGCCGGACTGGCGTGGTATCTCGCCCGCCCGATCACGCATCTCAGCCGCGGGTTCCGCGCGATCGCGGACGGCCAACTGACGACCCGGGTCCATCCCTTGGTCGGTACGCGCCGTGACGAGATCGCCGATCTGACGCGCGACTTCGACGGGATGGCCGCGCAACTTCAGCACCTGCTTCAGACGCAGGAGCGGCTGTTCCATGACGTTTCGCATGAGTTGCGGTCGCCCTTGTCGCGGCTGCAACTGGCGATCGGCCTGTTGCGCCAATCCCCGGAGAAGATCCCGGACATGCTGTTGCGCGTGGAGCGCGAGGCGGAGCGACTGAACAGCCTGATCGAGGAACTGCTGACGTTGGCACGTCTCAAATCGAGTTCGGCGGACTTCGGCGTCAGCCCGGTCGACCTCATCGATCTGCTGACCGCGATCGTCGACGATGCCAATTTCGAGGGCCGGGCGAAGGGGTGCACGATACGATATTCTCCCGCGGCACCGTTCGTCACTCTGGGTAACGGCGATCTCCTCTACCGGGCGTTCGAAAACGTGATCCGGAATGCCATCAAGTTTTCGCCGCCCAATACGTCTGTCGACGTGACGGCAGACGTGAACGGTGAATGTGCCGTCGTGTCGATCCAGGACCGCGGCGCGGGTGTTCCGGTCGGAATGGAAGCCGACATCTTCGAACCGTTCAAACGCGTCGATACCGACGGTGTCGAAGTCACTGGTTTCGGGCTTGGGCTTGCCATCGCAAAGTATGCGGTCGAACGGCACGGCGGGTCGATCCGGGCAATGGCTGGTGTCGGTGGCGGGCTGAGGGTGGTGATCTCTTTCCCACGGGGCATGCCAAGCGCGTGACGCAAAATCTGCGCGATCGGTAAGCCCGCACATCCAGCGGATCAGGCACCGTCTAGCGCGATGGCGGGTGGATTGAGCGTGCAACTCCACCGAAACGGCTTGCCCGTGCAGACCCGAAACGCAATTCACGGGTCGAACGTTCAGTTCGATCAACGAACAAGGGAGACGGTATGTCTGGCAAGATTTTCGATACGCCAGCGGCTGCGCTGGACGGACTGCTGGTCGATGGCATGACGATCATGTCGGGCGGCTTTGGTCTGTCCGGCAATCCGGAAAGCCTGATTCCCGAAATTCGCGCCAGCGGGGTCGGCGGGCTGACGGTAATCTCGAACAATGCCGGGGCCGACGGGTTCGGGCTGTGGATGCTGCTGGAAAGTCGGCAGATCGCCAAGATGATCTCAAGCTATGTCGGTGAGAACAAGCTGTTCGAGCAGCAATATCTGTCGGGTGACCTCGCGCTCGAACTGACCCCGCAGGGCACGCTGGCGGAACGGATCCGTGCGGGCGGTGCTGGCATCCCTGCCTTCTTTACCAAGACGGGCGTCGGCACCGTCGTCGCCGAGGGCAAGCCCGTGGAGACGTTCGACGGGGAGGCCTATGTCCGTGAAACCTGGCTGCGCGCGGATCTGTCGATCATCAAGGCGTGGCGCGCCGATCCGGCCGGTAACCTGATGTTCCGCAAGACCGCGCGCAATTTCAACCCCACTATGGCGACGGCGGGAAAGGTGACGGTCGTCGAGGTCGAGGAGATCGTCCCCGCGGGCACGTTCGACCCGGACTGCATCCATACGCCCGGCATCTACGTCGACCGGGTCGTGCTCAGCACCATCAACGAGAAGCGGATCGAGAAACTTACGACCCGCGCAAGGGAGACTGTCTGATGCCCTGGACTCGTGAACAGATGGCCGCGCGCGCGGCGGCAGAACTCGAGGACGGCTTTTACGTCAATCTGGGGATCGGTATTCCGACGCTCGTCGCGAACTATATTCCCGACGGGATCGACGTGACGCTCCAGTCGGAAAACGGGATGCTCGGCATGGGGCCGTTTCCGTTTGAAGGGGAAGCGGACCCCGATCTCATCAACGCCGGCAAGCAGACGATCACCCAGCTTCCCACGTCGAGCTTCTTCTCCTCGGCCGACAGCTTCGCGATGATCCGCGGGGGCCATATCGACCTTACGGTCCTCGGCGCGATGGAAGTGTCTGCTGACGGCGACATCGCCAACTGGACGATCCCCGGCAAGATGGTGAAGCGAATGGGCGGCGCGATGGATCTGGTCGCGGGGGTGAAGCGGGTGGTCGTGGTGATGGATCATGTCAGCAAGAACGGCACGCCCAAGATCCTGCCCGAATGCAGCTTGCCGCTGACCGGCAAGGCGTGCGTCGACCTGATCATCACTAATCTCGCGGTCATCGCTTGTGACAAGCCCGGCCTTCGGTTGATCGAATGTTCCCCCGGGACGAGCATCGATGACATTCGCGCAAGGACGGGCGCACCCCTCACGGTAGCACAGGAGCTCATGGCATGACCGACGCCTTCATCTGCGACGCGATCCGCACCCCGATCGGTCGGCTCAACGGTGCCTTGTCGAGCGTGCGGGCGGACGATCTTGCCGCGATCCCGATCCGGGCGCTGATGGCGCGCAATCCGCACGTCGACTGGCATGCGGTCGACGACGCGATCCTCGGCTGTGCGAACCAGGCGGGGGAAGACAATCGCAACGTCGCCCGGATGGCGGTGCTGCTTGCGGGGCTTCCCGAACAGGTCTCGGCATCGACGATCAACCGGCTGTGTGGCTCCGGCCTAGACGCGATAGGATCGGCGGCGCGGGCGATCCGCAGCGGCGATGCCGACCTGATGATCGCAGGCGGGGTCGAGAGCATGACGCGAGCGCCCTATGTGATGGGCAAGGCGGGCAGCGGTTTCGATCGATCGCAGAAGATCGAGGATACGACGCTGGGCTGGCGCTTCGTCAACCCGGCGATGCAGGCCAAGTACGGCGTGGATACGATGCCGCAGACCGCGGAGAACGTCGCGGCTGAGTGGCGCGTGAGTCGTGAGGATCAGGATGCTTTTGCTTTCGCCAGCCAGCAGAAGACGGCCGCCGCGCAGCGGAACGGCCGTCTTGCCGCGGAGATCGTCCCGGTCACCATCGCGCAACGCAAAGGTGACCCGATTGTCTTCGAAGCCGACGAACATCCGCGCGCTACCAGTCTGGAAGCGTTGGCAAAATTGCGCCCGGTCGTTCGCTCCGACGGAACCGTTACTGCGGGGAACGCGTCGGGGCTCAACGACGGTGCGGCCGCAATGCTGGTGGCTTCCGAAGCGGCAGCAACACGCCACGGACTGGTGCCCCGCGCGCGCGTGATCGGCATGGCGGCGCATGGCGTCGCGCCCCGCGTGATGGGCATAGGGCCGATCGAGGCCGCGCGTCGGCTGATGGTGCGCACGGCCGTCGGGCTCGATCAGATCGACGTCATCGAATTAAACGAAGCCTTTGCCGCGCAGGCGATCGCGACGCTGCGGGATCTTGGCGTCGATCCGGCGGACCCGCGCGTCAATCCGAACGGCGGTGCGATAGCGCTGGGACATCCGCTCGGCATGTCGGGCGCGCGGATCACGATGTCGGCGGTCGAGGAGCTGCAGCGTACGAAAGGCCGGTATGCCTTGGCGTTCATGTGCATCGGCGTCGGGCAGGGGCTCGCCTTGCTCGTCGAGCGTGTCTGACTCAGACGTGGGATCGCCAGATAGCATCTACAACCAAGTGTAAGAAAGATATGTCTTCTTCATAAGACATGAGTTGAAACGACGGGCGACCTGGGGTCGCCCGCGCTCCCGGCGTCATTCCGTCAGATCACGCCGGCCTGCATCTGTTTGAACGCCTGATCCGCAGCGCGCGCCGTGATCGCCATGAAGGTCAGCGACGGGTTGACGCAGGACACCGAGGCCATCTGCGATCCGTCGGTCACGAACAGATTGGGCGCGTCATGCGCCTGGTTCCACTTGTTGAGCACCGACGTCGCGGGGTCGTGACCCATCCGTGCGCCGCCCATCTCGTGGATCGCCTCGCCGGGGACATGCTTGCCGCGATAGCTGGTGACGTTGGTCAGGCCTGCCTTGCGCAGCATGATCATCCCCTGCTCCTGCGCATCGTCCATCATCTTGATTTCGTTGTCACGGAACCGGACGTCGAAGCGCAGCAGCGGCGTGCCGAAGCGGTCGACCTTGTTATGGTTGAGCGTGACGCGATTGTCGTCATAGGGCAGGCATTCGCCGAACGCGCCCATCTGGAAGCGCCACGGGCCATATTCGCGCATGCCGTGCTTCATCGCTGCGCCAAAGCCTTCGGGGGCGGCGGCTTGCCGGCCTGCGCCGCCCTGATAACCATAGCCACGCTTGAACGGCAGATCCTCGTCGGCGAGGTTGCGGAAGCGGGGGACGTAGACCCCGCCGGGGCGTCGGCCATATTCGACATAGTCGGTCATGCCGGGGATCTCGCCCGACACGTTCACGCGGAAGATGTGATCCATCACCGCGCTGCCCAGCGCGCCGTTGGAATGGAAATAGCTGCGCTGGCTGTCGGCCGGTCGCGAGTTGAGCAGGATATGCAGCGAACTCATCGCCGAGGCGCACAGGAAGACGATCCGCGCCGGAATGACTTCCGCCACGCCGGTATTGCCGTCGACCAGCCGCACCCCGGTGACGCGCTTGCGCGCTGGATCATATTCGAGGTTGGTCACCCAGCCGTCCGAACGCAGCGTCAGCTTCCCCGTCGCGCGGGCGGCGGGCAGCGTCACTGCCTGCGTCGAGAAATAGGCACCGAAACTGCACCCGCGATGGCATTGCGCGCGCTTCTGGCAGCGCGAGCGGTTCTGCTCGGGCTTGTCCTCGGTGATGTTGCTGAGGCGCGCGTTGATCAGCTTGCGGCCGGGGAATTCATCTTCGAGCCGGGTCTTCAGCCACTTTTCGGCGATGTTCATCGGCATCGGCGGCATGAATTCGCTGTCGGGCAGATAGGGCAGGTTCTCCCGCCCGCCCGAGACCCCGATGTACTTCTCGACATAGGTATACCACGGCGCGACATCCTCGTAGCGGATCGGCCAGTCGGTGCCGACGCCCTCGCGCTTGTTCGCCTCGAAGTCGTTCGGGCCCCAACGGAAGCTCCACCGCCCCCAGGTCAGCGACTTTCCGCCGACCACCGACGGGCGCACCCAGTTGAACTTGTTGGGGGCATCGTAATCGTAGGGATTGAGCCGGTCATTGATGAAGAACGGCTGCGTGCTCGGCTGGACCCAGCCGTTGAGCGCAAAATAGTCGCTCTTGGCGAGCGCGGCGGGCATGCGGTCGCGTGCCGGGATGTCGTAGGCGGACTTGCCGTCATACGGATAATCCTCGCCATGCTCGACCATCCGGCCGCGATCGACCATCAGGACGCGCAGCCCTTTTTCGGTCAGTTCCTTTGCGGCCCAGCCGCCACTGATGCCGGAGCCGATGACGATTGCGTCGTAGCGATCTGTTGCTGCCATGATGATTGTCCACCGGATCGAAGAGGGGGATAGGGGGGGGGCGCGAACCGCGCGGTCAGGCCGAGAAGATGCGCTTGACCTTCGCGTAGGGATACGCGCCGTCGTAATCACCAGGCACGGGCAGGTAATGCCGCTCCTGCGTGATGCCGATCTCGGACGTGTAATAGCCGGTGATGACGAGCTGGCGGAACGGCTCGAAGAACGCCGGCGCGCCGGGCAGGGCACCCTTCATCGCCAGCGTCAGCAGCGCATCCTGCTGCGCCGCCGAGGCCTTGAGCGCAGGCTTGCCGTAATCGGCGATACTGCGGGCATCAATCGCGGCGAGGCCGTCGAGGATCGTCGCTCGGTCGTCATTGACCGCCCAGTCGCCAAGCATATGCTCGATATATTCGGGCACCCCTGCCGCGATCGCGCCGGGTGTGTCGGTGGTCGGCAGCACGCGCTCGCTGAGTGCTGCGACCAGCGCGCGTTGCGCCGGTGTGAAGACCACGGCGGGTGCGCCGGTGTTGATGGCGGGATTTGGCTGATAGCCGACGGCGCGGGCGAGCGGCGCGAACAGGTTCGCCCCGAAGACCCCCACCAGACCGACGAGCGCAGCCCTGCGGTCGATCATCATGCGGCACCCCGGGCGGTCAGGGGGACCGCGCGGGAGAATGCCGGCTCGCATCCAGTTAACGTTAACACTCTGCCATGCGACGCTGTGTCGAACTGATGACCAATGGTCATTCGCCTCTCCTAGCCATTTTGTTTTTATGGCGGGAGTTAGTCATGCGTTCGCCCGATAGTCAATGCGGATGACATGCGGACCGGTCGTTGGGGGGCTCGATCCTGCCGCTACGGGGCGCTATGCGGAAAGGCACGAGCGGGCAGTTGAAAGCGAGACTGCGCTGCTATGGTTGCGTTCCCGCCGGCTAGATGAGCCTGTGGACCGAGCGTGCGCTCGGTCCAGGGAGCGGTAAGGGCTTGGCCGTATGTGTGCCGCACGTCGGGACGTAGCGGCACACATACGGCGAGCGGATCAGAACCGGACGGTCGCACCGACCGACAGGTTACGACCCAGGGAGTCATAGCGCTGCGGGATCGTGTTCGTGCGGGCGAGCGCGACGTTGTACGAGTCCGGCACGATCGGCGCGCTGCGATCCAGCAGATTGTTCGCGATCAACCGCAGCGAGAATGCCTTGTTGACCGCGAAGTTGAGCGCCAGATCGAAGTAGTTCTGCGGCGCGACCCGGAAATAGCCCGTCCGCGCGCGCTCCGGCGTGCCGCCGATCGCGGGATCGCCCGAATTGTCGGCGTTGGTCAACGACCCGACATAGCGCCAGTTGGCCGAGGCGCTGAACACCTTGCTCATCGTGGTGTAGGTTGCCCGCAGGCCGTGCGACCACTTCGGGATCAACTGGCCGCAACCATTGCCATAATAGCCCGCACAATTGCGCGACGGCTGCACCGGCGAATCCTGGCCGCCGGCAAAGGTCGTCAGCGAGCCGTTGAAATTCCAGTCGATCTTGCCGAGCTTGTCGAGGTTGAGCGTGTATTGCGTCTGGAAATCATAGCCGCGCGCGATCGACGTGTAGAAGTTGGTCGTGCCCTGGCGAATGAAGCCCGTCGTCGGGTTGCTGGCCGCCGACGAATACAACGTACCCGTGCCCGGGTTGCGCACGATCCCCTGGCAGAAGAACGCATCGCCGTTCGAACGCTGGCAGCCATCGGTGTAATAGCTGAAATCGTTGTACCCGAGCGAGTTGTTGATCTTGATCCGGTAGCGATCGACCGAGAAGAACAGCCCCGGCACGAAGCGCGGCTTGATGATCAGGCCGTAAGTCTGGGTGTAGGCGGTTTCGGGATCGGCGGTGAACCCGCCCGAGCGCACGGTGCACCCGGTTGCGCCGGTCGAGGCGTCGCCCGGGCAGAGCAGTGTCGGGCTGCCGTACAGCGCGTCCGACAGGCCCGTCGCGCGGCAGACGTCGCGCGATGCGACCGGCGACCCGTACGTCACGCCGCCATTGGGGTTGCTGGTAACCGTCGGTGCGCAGAAATCGTTGAACGTGCCCGAACCGCCGCGCGCGAACTCGACATTGGTCGCCTGGCGGATCTCCACCACCGTCGGTGCGCGCTGTGCCTTGTTGAACGAGGCGCGGAACGTCAGGTCGCGGATCGGGGCGTAGATGCCCTCGACCTTCCAGGTGTTGAAGGTGCTGGGGTTGCTGCTGTATTTCGACAGACGATAGCCGCCGTTGACCTGCAGTTGCTCGACGAACGGCTTGTGCTGAACGAGCGGTGCCTGGACCTCGATATTGCCTTCCCAGACATCCTGGCTGAGGAAGTTGTCGGTTCCGCCAAGGCCGGCGCGATACACGCTGTCCGCCCGCGATTTGAGCGTATCCTTGCGATATTCCGCACCCAGTGCGACCGCCAGACCCTGCTCCGCGAACGGCGACGTGATGCCGTACTTCCCGAGGTCGCCGGTCACGTTGGCCTGGACGTCGTACAGCGTGCCGACGGTGACCGCAGTGCCCTGATTATAGAGATAGTCGATCAGCGCCGGATCGCTGTTGCCCGCGCTGAAGGCGTCGAAGGGAACGCACGCCGCGTCGGCCGTCGCAGCGCAGGTCGGTGCAGCGCGGGTTCCGCCGACGTTGATCGCATTCTGCAACCGCGTCGGATCGACGAAGCTTGGCGAATAATCCTGATGGTTGCGCGCGTAGACGCCGCCGACGTCATACGTCCACGCATCGCCGACCTTGCCGCGCACGCCGCCGGTGAGGCGGACGCCGGTGTTGAGATAGGCGTCGGGCTGGTCGTTGCCTTCGCCCAGACGGTAGCGAAGATCGATTGGTGCGGTCGCCGCGGTTCCGGCGGCAGCACCGCAGATCGCGGTGGCCTGGCTCGCGGACAGGAACGGATTGTTGCAATTCACCTGGACGTTGCCCCCGGCGATCGCCGGGTAATTGTTGTACGACTTGTCGCGGAACCAGATGCCCGATGCGTAGAGTTCGGCGTTGGGCGAGATGTCGAGGCTGGCGAAACCACCGGCGTTCACGCGTTCGGAGGGGCGCTGATAAGCGTAGTTGCTGAAATAGTTCGACGCGTTTCCGGCACCCGCACCGAACGGAACGAAGGTGCGCGTGCCGTTGGGGTTGTTCACATATTGCGCGTTGGCGTTCGCGCCGCTGAGCGGCGTGACCAGGCCGCTGGTCGAGCTGCTCGGCGTCAGCCCGCACGACAAGGGCGCGTTGAGGCTGGTCTGCGTCAGATAGCAGCCCGAGTTCGACCGATCCGACAGCAGGATCGCGTCGGTGTGCTTGTAGTTGACGAACCCGTTGAGCCGCAGCGCGCCGTCGAAGAACTTCTTGCCCGCGGTAAGCGTCACGTCGGCGCGGCCACCGTCATTGCTCAGCCCGCGCTTGCTGCCGAAACCAGCGCCATTCGCCAGCGACGACACGACCGTGTCCTTGTTGTTGTGGTTGTAGAAATTGTAGTTGCCGTCGAGCTGGATCCCTTCGAAATCCTTCTTCAGGACGAAGTTGACGACACCCGCGACCGCATCGGAACCATAGACCGACGAGGCGCCGCCCGTCAGGACGTCGACCCGCTCGAGCAGCGACGGCGGGATGATCCCGACGTCCTGGCCGTTCTGCGTGCCGATGCGCTTGCCGTCGATCAGCACCAGCGTGCGCTCGAATCCGAGGCTGCGCAGTTTGATCCGCTGGCGACCATCCGAATCGTTATAGGTCTGCTGGCTATCCGGCGCGACCTGCGGGAGCCGGTTGAGCACGTCCTCGACGTTGATCGCGGCCTGCGCCTTGATGTCCTGTGCGGTCACCGACGTGATGGGGGCGGCGGAGGTCGTGTTCGGGCGCTGGATCCGCGACCCCGTCACGACGATCGATGCATCCGCTTGCGGATCGGGTTCTGCGGCGACGGTCGCCGTGGTGGCGTCTGCCTCGGTCTTGGCCTGTTCGGGTGTTTCCTGCGCAGCGGCAGGTGCCGCATTCAACAGGAAAACGGCAGCCAATACAGCTTGCGACGCAACGTTCCGTACAATCATAGCAACCTCATCCAGATGGCGTGCGCTCACGCTCAGCAACATACCGGGCTGGTACCAGCAATATTGCGAACTGGAAATACCAAAACATTACCAAAAAATTGTAATGTAGGAACGGGCGTACGATGCTCAAGGCGGCATGCCCCGGAGGCAGGTTTACACACTACGACCGCAAGATGCATCGAGCGGATTTCGCGAAGCGCACATCGATCGCGGTAACGCCCGCTTTGCAGCGTTTTCGGCCACCGAGTTCAGACGCGTCGGACTGCGACGGCAGCGGGACGGGCATTCTATCGTCGGCGCGCGGAAACCGGGAAGGGAGACGCCGACTGTACCGCGTTGGTTCTCTAAAGGTATGCCTGGAGTGAAACTGCCGGGGCGACTATTTCAGCTTTGGGCTATTCTTTAGTTTGCCCGGGCACCAAGCCTGACGGCGATTCGAGTGAAGCGTTAGAGCGACGGCGGTGGCTTAGTCGCAAACGAGCGCCTGCCTTGGACCGTCAGATCTGTTCGCTGGCGTGCGGAATGGAAAGATATTTCGGATCGAAGTCGCCCTGCCGCTTCAGGCCGTCCCAGTCATCGATCGAGACAGACCTCCGGTCGACGACCGCCAGTCCGATGTCGCGAATTTCCCTGACCATGCGATTCACGTGAACGGCAGTCAGCCCGAGGAAGTCCCCCAACTGGGATTGCGTCAGACCCAGGTTGAATTGCAGCCGGGGTTGATGGTCCGATACGCTCAACCGGTACGCCATCTCGCACAGCAGATGGGCAATCTTCTGACGGGCGGATAACCCGGCGACCCGGACGACGTGCTGGGCGATCAACAGCGTGTCTGAAACGCAATCGCGCCAGAAGGCCTGGGATATTGCCGCATGGAGATGGGCAAGGGCGAGCAAGTCCGCCTTGGAAACCAGTTCGACCGTGACGTCGGTCATCGCCTCGAGCCCGAACGACACGTCCTTCAGAACGGTGGTGCACAGGTCCGCCATGTCGCCCGGAAGGTGCATGGCAACGAAATTCCGGCGTCCGTCCCTCGCCTGGTGATAGCGACCGACCACCCCTGCAGAGATGATCGCAGCATAGTCGGACTGTTCGCCATATCGGCGCAGATCCCGGCCCGCGGGGATGACGGCTTCGCGCGTGTGGAGCCCCAGCAACGCGAGCTGTT
Source organism: Sphingomonas sp. PsM26 (assembly GCA_030433805.1). Lineage (GTDB taxonomy): Bacteria > Pseudomonadota > Alphaproteobacteria > Sphingomonadales > Sphingomonadaceae > Sphingomonas. Next base: position 177,952 of record JARUXA010000005.1, read on the forward strand.
CACCTTCCGTCAAATCGGAACGAACCAGTAATCGGTCGATAAAAGTGCGCAAGCCGCCCTCCCTTTGCCATCGTGCGGGAGGGTCCTCTACCCGGTGTTTGCGCGAAATAGAACCGACCGGTGAAGGCGGAGCCTGGCATCACCCGTTTGCGCGCACCCCTTTCGCTAGGCCGCCTTTGGCTGGGGTTCGAGCATGCGTGAGATGAAGGGGAGAGTTTCGGCAAGCGGGACGGGGCGGCTGTAAAAATACCCCTGCGCGCTGTCGCATTTTTCGGCGATCAGGATGTTCAACTGGTCGAGCGTCTCGACCCCTTCCGCGATCGACATGATCCCCAGGCTGCCGCACAATCCCGTCACCGCGCGAACGATGGCAAGGCTGTCGTTGTTGGTGCCGAGGTCGCGAACGAACGATTGGTCGATCTTGACGCGGTCGAACGGGAAATTGCGGATGTGGCTCAGCGACGAGTAGCCGGTGCCGAAATCATCGAGCGAGATAAGCACGCCCTGTTCTTTCAATCGCTGCAATTGCTCGATCACACTGGCCGTGTCCTCGAGCATGGCACCTTCGGTGATCTCGAGCTCGAGCCGCTTTGGATCAAGACCGCTTTCGGACAGGGCTTGCGAAACGATTGCGGGCAGGGTGCCCGACTTGAACTGAAGCGGGGACAGGTTCACCGCGATCTTGATGCTTTTTGGCCAAAGCGCCGCATCGCGGCACGATTGTTTCAGGACGAGTTCGCCGACGGCCCCGATGAGGCCGATTTCCTCGCACACCCCGATGAAGTCGCCCGGCGGAACGACCCCGCGTTCGGGATGATACCAGCGCGCGAGGGCTTCGAAGCCGATGACCGTATGCGTCGTGATGTCGACCTGTGGCTGGTAATGGACTTCGAATTGGTTGGACGACAACGCCTGGCGCAATTCGATTTCAAGTTGGCGTCGCCGGGTCGCGAAGACGTGCATGTCAGGCGTGTAGAAGCGATAGCTTCCGCGCCCTCCGCGCTTCGCACGGTAGAGCGCGAGGTCGGCGTCACGCAGCAACGTATCGGGATCGATCGTGTCGACCTCGACCAAAGCGATGCCGATGCTCGCGCCGATCTGGATATGATTGCCGGCGATCTCGAATGGCTGCGTCAGCGTGTCGATGATCCGCTGGCACAGCTGCTCGACCATGTCGTCCGACGTCACGTGCTGCACGAGGATCGAGAATTCGTCACCCCCCAGCCGCGCGACGACATCATGCGGCCGCACGAGTTTGACGAGCCGCTCGGCCACCGCGACCAGCAAGGCATCGCCAACGGGATGGCCAAGCGTGTCGTTGACCAGCTTGAACCGGTCGAGGTCCAGGCCCAGCATGGCGCACCGGTCGCCGCGGCGCGCGTTACGCACCATCTCGGCCAGCCGTTCATGCAAAAGCGTTCGGTTGGGCAAGTTGGTCAAGGCATCGTGTCGCGCAAGATGCGCAATCTGCGCAGATGCGTTCCGCGCTTCGGTCACATCGGCAACCGTGTCGAGAAAGCCGCCATCGGCCAGTCGCGTCCGTTCGATCGTGATGGTCCGGCCATCCGGCAGGCGTTGTTCGATCTTGGCACCGCCAACCGATGTAACATCACGATATTCGTTGATCAGCCGACAATGCTCGACAGCCGTTCCGAGCAACAGGCAGGGGCTGCGGCCCAGCACTTGATCCACCGTGTTTCCCGGCGGTGCGTCGTCGAGGCAGTAAATGTCGAGAAACCGCTGATTGGTCAGCACCAGCCGCCCAAAGACGTCGAACAGTGCAAGGCCCTGGTTCATGTTGTCCAGTGCAGCCTTGAACCGCAGGTTCTGCAACGCGCTTTCCGACAGGGCAGCTTCCAGTTCCGTCGCCATCAGCCGGTTGGCGTGATCGGTGCGTCGGCGATCGACGTCGGTCTCGGTGTAGGTTTCGGACATCAGGGCTAACAGGCGATCGACGTCGATGCTTCCGTCCGGCATGCGGGCGCGGCGGGCCTGTCGTAGCGCGATCGGGTGCAGCCGGGGCGGTTCGATCGGGGGCCCGATTGTGGATACGACCGAGGTGGGGGGGCTCATACGCGCTCGCCGATCAACGTGATCGTCATCGTCTGGTTATGAAGGCACGGGACGCCGGTAACGTTTTGGGGTGCGATCTCGCCGTAGGAATAAAAGCCCGCAAGAGCGATGTCCGGATGCAGCGCTGCCGCGACCGCAGCGATCTCCTCCTCCGTACGCTGTCCCATGAGCAACCGGCGCCCGACACAGCTGATCGCCAGGCAGGCGGAGGGGGCGACACCCCATGTCGAGGCCTGATGGAGCGCATGCTGCGCCGCGGTCGATGCCCCGTCGACCAGGTCGTCGAAGATGCCGCGCATCAGCCGTGCTTTCCATCCCTGGGGCATGTCTCCTGCAAAGGTCAGCGTGCCCCGGTCGCGGTCGATCGCGAGCAACGTCCGAACGACGCGGTCGTCGGGCTTTGCGGGATCCCAGATCTCGAGCGGATACAACAGTCCGGACGCCGGCAGGTCCGCCGCTTCGTCCCCCAGATAGCGCTCGTAGAGCGCGAGCGCCGGTTCATGATCGAGGCGGCACAATTCCGCGCCGTTCGCATTGCTGATCGTGCGCACCGGTCCGAACGGTTGCCATTCACCCGCGCTGCCATGGGCAAAGCGGACATGCTCCCCGTAAAAACCGATGGCAGCCACCGCGTTGGACAGACAGTCCCCGCCCGCCAGAATCCGCGTGTCGCCAAAGCGTGCTCCATCGCCCGCAAGCCCACCACTCAGCAAAACGGCGTCACCGGTCCCGCTTCGAATGCCGGCGACCAGCGCACTGCCGTTGACGTTCAACCCGTTGGACAACACGAATATCGCGGACAGGCTGTCGTCGGCGAGGTCCCCACCGATCGCCGCGCCCGCTGCAAACGAGCTGTCCGCCGAAGGCAGCGGCTGGACCGCGAGCGCCAGTTTGGTTCGTTCGAACCCCATGCCGAGCAAGACGACGGCATCATCGTCCAGACCGTCGCCATCGACCATCGTTCCCGAACTGCAGCCGATCACGATTGCGTCGCCGCAGCTGGACATCAGCCGGTCTGTCAGACCCCCGTCGGCCAGACGATCGGTCGGGCCGAAGACGACAACCAGATCGGGGATTGCCGGGAACGTCTCGGCGGGATCTTCTCCATTAATACGCTTCGACCACATGACTCACGACCCCCAGAACGCGGTAGCCTTCGTCGTATCGGGATATTCGTTACGGCCGCTTTATTTGGCGATTACGGGCAAACCCCTAGTCCGAGCGTTTGTCGGGATAGCGCTGCGGGCATGGCAGGTGGTTGGCGGTACGACGGTTGCGATCAGACGCGCCGTTGTGATGACGCTACCGACACGCGGAAACATTTGGTCTTTCGCGTGGAGAAAAGCCAGCTAGGCTGAGGGGATAACAAAGTTCCTGGAGGGATGGCATGGCGATCAACCGTCGCGAGTTCGCGACCAGAACAGCAGCAACCGCGCTGTTAGCGCTACCCGCGGCTGGTCAGGCTGCCGCTGTGAAGGCCCCTTGGCATCAACGCATCAAGCGCGTTCTCCACATCAACTTCAATGAACTCGATCCGCTCGACATGGATGTGGAAGCCTATGCCGACCTGTTGGCGGCTGCGCAGGCACAAGTCACTTTCCTGAGCGTGACAGGTTCGGTGTCCTTCTATCCCTCTGCGGTCCCGGATTTCTACCCGGCGGCGGGCCTGAATGGCCGCGATCTCTTCGGAGAATGCGTCAGTGCGCTGCGCAAGCGCAACATCCGGGTCGTGGGGCGGTTCAGCCCCGACATCGTTCAGCTGAGGGCCGCGCAAAAGCACCCGGATTGGTTTCGGCGCGAACGCGACGGCACGATTGCCCGGCATGGCGCAGGCGGCGGCGTGCTGCCGCCCACTTACGGCGAGACATGCCAGTTTACGGCGTATTACGACCAGCAGATTCCCGCGATCATGCGCGAGCTGGTCACGCGATACGACGTCGATGGACTGTACACGAACGGTTGGCCGAACACCGAAGTGCGCAAATGCTGGTGTGCTGCCTGTCAGAAAGTCGCGGACGCCGACAGCCCGGCCTATGTGGGTGCCTATCAGACCCGCGCGATCAAGCTGTGGAACCTCTACACCGGCATCGCCAAGACCGGGCGGAGCGACCGCTTCTACACCGGTAATATCACGGGTGGCCTTCGCGGCGGGGAACTCGATCTGACCTCGCTTACTGAGAACGCGGAAGTCCTGCTGTGCGATAACCAGAACCGCGGAGCCAACCTTCCGGTGTGGGATTCGGCGCAGCAGGCGCGCATTGCCCGCGACGTGATGGGCCAGCGTACCGTTCTGAACCTGACCGGGGGATGGGCGCGCGGGAACAACATCTGGTGGCGTAACGCGACCCAGAACCCTGCGGAGCTCCAGACCCGCATGGCGCAGACCGCAGCCGCTGGCGGGGCGATCCACTATCACTGGCTCGGCGCGCATCAGGGATTCAAGGAGGATCGCCGCTGGCAAGCGATCGGTCGCGAATACCTCGCCTGGCAGGCAAGAAACGATGCGCATTTCCATACGGTGCGGTCTTTGCACAAGGTTGCGATGATCGTTTCCCCGCTGACGAACCGGGTCTATCCCAAACCCGATGGCAGCGAGGCAACGGACTCGGTGCAGGGACTGTATGCGATCCTGCTGGAAGCACGCATTCCGTTTGACGTTCTGACGGCCGAAAACCTGACGCGTGACAAGCTGGCGCAATACAGTGCCGTCCTCCTGCCCAACGTTGCGATCCTCACGGACGCGCAACTGGGGATGATCAGCGCCTTCGTCGAGAACGGGGGCTCGCTGATGTCGAGCTTCGAGACGGGGCTTTACGATACGAAAGGGATCTTGCGACCCGATTTCGCGCTCGGCCCCTTGCTGGGGATGCGCCGGGTGGGCGACCGGGCCTCTTCCCATGAGCCGCTGCCGGGCAACACGGTGCCATATCCGCCGACCTTTGCCAGCTACCACCGGATCGAAGCGACCCACGCGACCCTCAAGGGTTTCGACGATACGAACTGGCTTGCGGGTCCGAACTGGACGATCCCGATCGAAGCGGGTGGGGACCCCATTCTGACGCTGATCGATCCGTGGCCGATCTACCCGACGGAGCAGACCTACAGTCGCGCAGACCGGACCAGCAAGCCCGCCATTGTCCTGCGCGAACGGGGTAAATCGCGTTTGGCGCATTTCGCGGGCGACGTAGAGGGCAGTTTCTGGCGCACCGGGGACAATGATCTTGCCACACTTGTCGCAAATACGGTGCGGTGGATCCTGCGGGACGACATCGGGCCGGTAGTGGATGGCAATGGGTTGATCGAGGTTTTCGCGTGGCAAACCGAACCGGGCTACGCAGTTCACCTGCTGAATTACACGAACCCCAACGCGCTCGCGTACACGGTGCGCAAACATTACCCCCTTGGGCCGCAGACTGTCCGCATGACCTTGCCCACCGATACGAGGATCCAGCGGGCTCGTCTGCTGCGGGCAGATACCGAATTGGTCTTCAAACAGGACGGACGTCAGCTCAGCTTCACGGTCCCGGGGCTGATGGAATACGAGGTCGCAGCGTTCGAAATCTGATGCACTCAGATCTCAAACGCGGCGGGGTTTTGCCACAAAACCGGAAAGCCGGTTCACCTCGAATACGCAATCGTCAGCCGCCTTTGCGGCCGCTGCATCACTGCGTCCGAACGCCCCGGGAGTCCCCGATTTCCAGCCAGTAGCCGTCGGGATCCTGAACGTAGATTTGCCGGACGCCGTCGAAACGGTTCTGCATCGTGCGCGCCGTACCAGCGAGGTCGGTCCAGACAAGCTTGTGCCGGTCCAGCCATGCCGTGACCGTCGCGAGGTCGTTGACGTGGAGCGCAAGGTGTTCGTTCCGGTTTGACGGCTTGGGAGTGACGCGTCCGTCGAGGATGTGCAGTGCCATCCCGTTGCCGAGGTCGAGCCACCGGCGGTTCTTCAGGGGTGTCGGAATGATCCGCAGTCCGAACGCTTCGTGATAAAAGGCCGCACTGCGATCGATGTCCGTGGCCTGGATCGCAACGTGCTCGGCCTGCGCTGGCGCCGGGACCTCGGTCTGTTGGGCGGCGGCCAGAGTGAGCAGAACTGGGTATAGGATCATGGATGACTCGCTCCGCGACAGGGGATGCGCACGCTAGCCTATTCGCGGTTAACCGCCAGCGTTGCGATCGCAGATTGGTTGGCCTGCGCCGACAGGACCGCCCGAGCTTGCGAGGGCACTTGCGGTATTCTACGCCGTCCCGTCCCACCTGAAGGAACGCCTGGTGTCGCTGAAACTGCTGATTGCCGCCTTACTGTCCACCACGCTCGGCGCGACCGTAGCCACGGCGCAGGCACTGCCCCCGCCGGTCGCACAGCCAGGGGAGGGCGCAGATGACACCCGCCTCAAAAGGCTTTTCTACGACAGCGACGAGGCGAGCCTGAAACGCAACCCGATCACGGCGATCTTTCGCGGCGACCTGCGCTATGCGGACCGGCTCGGCGACTATCTGACCGATGCGTATCTTGCGGGCGAACGCGCCGCGATCGACGGCAATCTCGCTGCGCTCAAGGCGATCGACCGGCGCCGGCTGACCCCGATCAACCAGATCGCCTATGACGTGTTCAAGACCAGCAACGAGACCGATCTCGCCGGGTATGCGCCCGGGATCCTCAAGGTCCAGCGCGTCCTGCCGATCGACCATTTCAATGGGTTCCAGACATTCTACCCGGACTTCGCCTCGGGCAAGGGCGCGGCACCGTTCAAGACGCTCGCGGATTACGAGAACAACCTCAAGCGCAACGCGCAATATGCCGCGGTGCTCGACCGCGCGATCGGCTTGTTTCGTCAGGGCATGGCGGACCGGATCGTCCATCCGAAGCTGATCGTCACCAACATGATTCAGGAGTTCGACAATCTCATCGCCGAAGGCGTCGAGGGGTCGACCTTCTATGCCCCGGTGAAGAGCTTTCCCGCGACGATTTCCGCCGCCGACCAGGCGCGCCTGAAGGCGGCCTATGCGGCGCAGATCCGCGACGTCATCACACCCGCGCATCAGCGGATGCGCGACTTCCTTACGAAGACGTATCTGCCGGTCGCGCGCGACACGGTGGGGCTGTCCGCGCTGCCCGGCGGCGACGCCTATTACGCGTATCTGATCCGGCAGAATACGACGCTGCCGATGACTGCGGAGGAGGTGCACCAGCTCGGGCTGTCGGAGGTTGCGCGGATCCTTAAGGGGATGGAGGCGCAGAAACAGGCGGTCGGCTTCACCGGCGATCTGCCCGCCTTCTTCACCTTCCTGCGCACCGACAAACAGTTCCAGCCGAGTTCGGTCGACCAGCTCCGCGACGGTTACAAGGCGATCGAAAAGCGTATCTATCAGCGCATTCCCGAGCAATTCTCGCTAACGCCAAAGACCGCGCTCGACATCCGCCCGGTTCCCGCGTTCAAGGAAAAGACCGAGGCGGGGGGCTCCTACAACGGCGGCACGCCCGACGGGTCGCGGCCGGGCGTGTTCTATTACAACAGCTACGACCTGCCCTCGCGCTACATGTGGGAGATGGAGACGCTGTTCCTCCACGAAGGCGTGCCAGGGCATCATTTCCAGATCAGCCTTGCGCAGGAAAACACCGCGCTGCCTGCCTTCATGCGGTTCGGCGGGAACACCGCTTATGTCGAGGGTTGGGCGCTCTATGCCGAGACCCTGTGGAAAGAGCTCGAGGTGGAGAGCGATCCGTATCAGCGGATGGGCGGGCTGAACGACGAGATGCTGCGTGCGATGCGGCTGGTGGTCGACAGCGGCCTCCATGCCAAGGGTTGGACGCGCGATCAGGCGATCGATTACATGCTCGCCAATTCGCCGATGTCGCGCACCGATGCGACCGCCGAGGTCGAACGGTATATCGCAATTCCAGGGCAGGCGCTCGCCTACAAGATCGGGCAGCTGACGATCTCACGGACCAAGGCGAAAGCGCAGGCGGCGCTGGGTGCGAAGTTCGACCCGCGCGATTTTCATGCGCAGGTGCTCGACACGGGATCGTTGCCGATGCCGGTCCTCGAACGCAAGATCGACGCCTGGGTTGCCATCGGCGGGGGCCCCGCGAAATGATGCTGCGCCTGATCCCTTTGCTCGCTGTGGCAAGCCTGGTCGCAACGCCGATCGCGGCGCAGGACAAGAAGGAAACCTCGACCGTCGAGAAGAAGGTCGACGACGAGGTCAAGCTGCCGCCGCTGCCCGCCGACAAGACGGTGCGACAGTCGGCGATGATCGGTGGTCGCCGCATCGCGTACGACGCTACCGTCGGCAAGATTTCGGTGCGGGACGACAAGGGAAAGGAAATCGGTCAGGTCGTTTACACTTCCTATGTCGCGGCCGGTTCGGGAAAGGGGGGTGCCGCACCCAATCGTCCGGTGACGTTCGCGTTCAACGGTGGTCCCGGCGCGTCGTCGGTGTTCCTGAACCTTGGCGCGGTAGGCCCCAAGCGGGTCCAGTTCGGCGCCCAGGGCAACGCACCGTCCGATGCGCCGATCACGACGGACAACCCCAACAGCTGGCTCGATTTCACCGATCTGGTGTTCATCGATCCCGTCGGCACGGGGTTCAGCCGCAGTCTGGTCGACGAAGAGAAGACCAAGAAGGCGTTCTACGCCAATGACCCCGACATCAAATATCTGTCCAAGGTGATCTACGACTGGCTCGTTACGGCGGGCCGGTTGCGGTCGCCGAAGTACGTGATGGGCGAGAGCTACGGCGGCTACCGCGCGCCGCGCATCGCCTATGAACTCCAGTCTCAGATCGGGGTTGGGGTCAACGGGATCGTGATGGTCTCGCCGTATCTTGACCCCGCGTCGGGCGACGGCGCGACGGCGCTGTCGCCGTTGCCGTGGATGATCGCCTTACCGTCGATGGCCGCCGCGCATCTCGAGCAACAGAAGCAATTGACGCCTGCGGCGATGGCCGACGTCGAAGCGTACACCCGCGGAGCATTCGCAACGGACCTGCTGCGCGGGCGGACCGATCCGCAGGCGGTGTCGCGGCTTGTGGCCAATGTCAGCCGGTTGACGGGGCTCGATCCGGGGCTGGTCCAGAAATTGGGCGGGCGGGTCGACTCCGCGACGTTCCTCCGTGAAATCCACCGTGCAGACGGGACCATCGGCAGCATCTACGATTCCAACGTGACCGCGTTCGATCCGTTTCCCTGGTCTGCCGCACGCCAGTCGAGCGATCCGATCCTTGACGCGCTGATCGCGCCGACGACCAGCGCGGTGGTCGATTTCATGACGCGCGAAGTGGGGTGGAAGACCGACGCCCGCTATCATGCGCTGTCGTACGAGGTGAATGCGGCATGGGACCGTGGCAAGCCGGACGACACGCCGGTCACCGACCTGCGCAAGGCGATCGCCAACGATCCCAGAATGGCCGTGATGATCGTGCACGGCTGGGACGATTTGTCCTGTCCGTTCTTCGCCTCGCGGCTGATCGTCGACCAACTGCCGAGTTTCGGTGCGGTGGAACGGGTAAAGCTCACCGTCTATCCCGGCGGCCATATGTTCTACAGCCGCGAAGACAGCGGCGCGGCCTTCAAACGCGATGCCCGCACGATCTATGGAGGCGGTGCCTTGCTAGCCAATTAGGCAATGGCACCGTCGCCCGGTTGCGCATCACGTCATTTGCTGGCGGGCGACTTTCTCCAGAACGGTGAGCGGCATGGCGCCCATCGTCAGAATCTTGTGGAACGCCTTCGGATCCCATTGCGCGCCCGCCTTCCGCTTGGCCTCGTCACGCAAGCGGACCCAGACGGTGTGGCCGATCTTGTAACTGCACGCCTGGCCCGGCCAGACGGTGTAGCGGTCGATCTCGCCCTGACTACGGCCACGCGCGATGCCGGTGGTGGCGATCAGATAGTCGGTCGCCTTCTCGCGGCTCCACCGTTTGGCGTGCATCCCCGAGTCCACCACGAGGCGCGTCGCGCGGAAGAGCAGCGACTGCAGATAACCGACTTGGCCTAGCGGATCGCCCTCATACAGGCCCATCTCGTCGGCAAGCTGCTCGGCATAGAGCGCCCACCCTTCGGAATAGCCCGAATAGAACCCGCGGCGGCGGATCAGCGGGATGTCCTGGCTCTCCAGCGCGGACATGACCTGGAGATGATGACCCGGTACTGCCTCGTGATAACTGAGCGTCGCCAGTCCGAATTTCGGACGGTCGAACGTGTCGCGGAGGTTGATGAAGTAAATCGCCGGTCGCGTGCCGTCCAGTGAGGCGGATTGGTAATATCCTCCGGGAGCACCTGCCTGAATGGCCTCGGGCACCCGACGGACTTCGACCGGCGCCCGCGGGAGAACGGCAAATTGCTCGGGAAGGCGCTTCGTCATCGCCGAGATCTGCCCGCGCAGTTGCAGGAGAAGCTGTTCGCGCCCCGGATCGGTATTGGGATAGAGTTGATCGGGGCGCTTGTTGAGGGCCACCAATCGGTCGCCGACGCTACCCTGGGTCAGTCCCTGTGACCGGAGGATGGTGTCGATCCGCGCTCCAATCTCCGCCACTTGTGCGAGGCCGAGCCTGTGGATCTCGTCGCCGGTCATGTCCACCGTGGTCGCTGCGCTGGCCGCCGCAGCGTAATAGGCGTCGCCATCGGGCAGGCGCCAGACGCCGGCATCATGGCGTGCGCGTCCGCGCAGCTCGGTTACCAGCGCGCGTTGCCGGTCCAGCGCAGGGTAGACCCGATCGCCAATGAGCTTCTCGACGAGCATCGCGCGTTCCGGCGGCAGGTTGGCCGCCTTGAGCTTGGCAGAAAGGTCCGCCACGAGACCGCTTGCGCCGGGTGCCTTGTCGCGTACGGCAGCCAGCTGTTTCAGCGTGGTGTCGAGGATGAAATCCGGGGCAAAGACGCCCTTGGCAGCGTCTTCCTGCTGCCGTTCGGTTTCCGCATCGATCGCGCCGGCGAATGCCTCCACCCGCGCGACATAGGCGTCGGCGTCGGAAGCGTTTTGGACCCTGTGCTGGTTGGCCAGGAAGTCAGGGACATTCCGGTACGCGCCCGTCAGCTGCGACAGGACATAGGGCGCGTAGCGACCGGCGCTGGCCCCATAGGCATAGCGCTCGCCGTCTAGCACCCGCTCTACGCCATAGCGGACGACATCATAGTCGAGGCGTGCGGCTTCGCCCAGCGCGTCGCGCCGGACTGTCTTCAAGGCGGCGAGTTCCTGCCTGGCCCGCGCGAACTGTCGTGTTTGCGCAGCGCGCGATGTGTCGTCCAGTTTCGTCTTCAACTGCGCGCGCGTGCCGGTATCCAGGCCGAGCGACGTTGCCTGTTCGGGGCTGTCCTCGAGGCGGGCGTAAAAGAAACGATCGAGCATCGCGCGGAAGTCTGCGTCCTGACTGCGCGAGGCTGCGAAAACCGCCTGAGGCAGTGTTGCCGCAGCTGCAGACAGGAGGCTGGTAGAGGCAAGGAATTGACGGCGGTGCATGATCGCTCCCGATGGTGATGGCGACCGGCTTACTGTATTCTGTCGCTGGAATTTAAGCGATTTGTTTGCATTTAAGGATTGTGACGGGCGTTTTGCGGAACGTCAGGCGTCGGAACGCAGGCGGTAGCCAACGCCCAGTTCATTGGCGATGACGCTGCCGACCGGCCCCGGATGTTCCAGTTTCTGGCGCAGGTTGCGGATCACGATGCGGAGATATTCGACGCGCGGATCCTCCTCGCCGCCCCATGCCGCGGCGAGCACGCGCTGGTGCGTGACCACGCGACCGACATGCCGCGCAAGCACCGCGAGGACGTCGTGCTCCTTGCGGGTGAGGTGCAGTTCCTCGTCGCCGCGGAACACGATCCGGCGATCGAGATCGATGCTGACGTCGCCGGTGCGGACGATCTTGGGCGTGGTTTCGGACAGTCCGCGATGCCGCAGCGCCACGCGCAGGCGGGCGAGCAGTTCCTCGCTGTCGAACGGCTTGGTGATGAAATCGTCCGCCCCCAGATCGAGGGCGGTGACCTTTTCGTCGACCGCATCGCGCGCCGACACGACCAGGATCACCGCATCGCCGTGCGTCCGCAGCAACGGGATCAGGCTCAGCCCGTCGCGGTCGGGCAAGCCGAGATCGAGCAGGACCGCGCTCGGATGCTCGACCGCCGCCTGGTGCAGCGCCTGCCGCCCGTCCTCCGCCTCGACCACGGCATAGCCCGCGCGAGTCAGCGTATTGCGGAGCAGGCGGCGGATGGCGGCTTCGTCGTCCACCACGAGGATCTTTGCGGGCATTCAGGCGAGGCTTTCGGGTTTGAGATCGCGGACGATGAGCGCGGGCGGGAAGATCAGCGTGAAGGCAGCGCCCGGACCGTCGTCGCGGTTCCCGGCCTCGACCGTCATGTCCATCGCCTCGGCGAACGCCTTGACGATCGCAAGGCCGAGACCCGTCCCGCCGATCGCGCGATCGGACCCCTCGAGGCGGCGGAACGTTTCGAACACTTCGGTTTCCTTGCCCGGCGGCAGGCCGGGGCCATGATCTTTCACCGCTAGGCGAAGCTCGCCGAAGCGGTGCCGCCCTTCGATCACGATCTCGGTGCCGGGATCGCCGTAACGCCCGGCATTGTCGAGCAGGTTGAGCAGGCAATGATGGAGCAGCTGTGGGTCGGTATAAACCAATGGCAAATCGGGCGGGACGTCGAGCCGGACCGCATGCCCCTCCAGCGCGCGCCGCGCATCGTGCGCCGCGCCGGTTACCGCATCGCTGAGGTCGGTCGGTTCGACGTTGAGCTTGAGCGCCCCTGCCTCGACTCGCGCCATGTCGAGCAGATTGGCGACGAAGCGGTTGAGCCGGGCGGCCTCGGCCTTGATCGTCCCGATCAATTCGGGGGTCGCGCCATGCTCGAGCTGGTCCGCCGCAGCGATGACCGCGGTGAGCGGGGTGCGCAGGTCATGGCTGACCGAGGACAGCAGCGCCGCGCGCAACCGGTCGCGCGTCCGCACGGTCTCGACATCGCGCATCTCGACTTCGAGCCGCAACCGCTCGAGCACCAGTGCGGACTGGTCGAGCAAACTGCTGAGCAACGGCAGCTGGTCGGCGCGGACCGGGTCGGCGGTCGTCTCCTTGGCGACGCCGAGCACACCGAGCACGCGGCCACCGGCTTTCAGCGGCTGAAACAGCCATTCCGATGCCGCGAGCGTGCCCGAGCCCTTTCCCGCCGCCATTCCGGTGTCGAGCGCCCAGGTGGCGGCGGCGGTATCCATCGTGTCGAGATGGTAGGCCGCATCGCTCGCCGCGAGGATCTCGAGGTTGGTGCCCGTCCCGGCGACGAGCAGGATAACCTGCACGTCGAGCAGCCCGCCGACGTCGTCGCAGATCATCTGCGCGGCGACGTCGATGTCGTTGACGCTGGTGATCTGGCGCAGGAAACCGGCGAGCGTCGCATTGGTCCGCGCGCTCGCCGCGGCGAGATCGGCCTGCGCGCGGACGCGCGAGGTCAGCTGGCTCGTCGCGATCGCGATGCCGAGCAGGACGACGACCGAGACGAGGTTCTCCGGGTTGCTGATGCTCAGCGTGCCGACCGGCGGCAGGAAGAAGAAGTTGTAGGCTAGGCTCGAGGCGATCCCCGCGTACAGGCCGGTGCGCAGGCCATACAGGCTTGCCGCGGCCATCACCGGCAGCAGATACAGCAACGCAACATTGCCGAGATCGAGGATGTGGAGCAGCGCGCTGGCGATGCCGGTGATGCCCGCGATCATCGCGGTGGTCACCGCATAGCCGCCGGGCGTGCCCCAGCGCGCGGGTCGGCGGCGGCCGCGCTCGCGTGCCCCCCCTTCGGCGACCATCGGCAGGACATGGACCGTCACCCCCGGCGTATCGCGGATCACGCGGTCGACGACCGAGCCGTGGAGCCATTCGAACCAGCGCGACCGCCGCGACTTGCCCATGACCAGCTGCGTCGCGCGGGCGTCGATGAGGAAGCTCTGAAGTCCCGAAACGACATCGGTCGCGGGGACGGTGGCGACCGCCGCGCCGAGTTGCGTCGCCAGCGTCATCGCGGCGGCAACGCGTTGATGCTGGAGGTCGGTGAAATGCGCAGCGCGCGGGGTTTCGATGAACACCGCGGTCCAAGGGCCCCGCAAGCCGTCCGCGACGCGCTTGCCCGCGCGCACCAGCGTGTCGGCACCCGGCAGTTCGTTGATCGCGACGACGATCCGGTCGCCGCCCGCCCAGGTGCCGCCGAGCCCCAGCGCGCGGACATCGTCGAGCATCCGCGCGTCGACCGCCTGTGCCGCGCGCCGCAGCGCCAGTTCGCGCAAGGCGGACAGGTTGGATTTGGAGAAGAAATGCGACAGCGCGCGCGTCGCTTCCTGAGGCAGGTAGACCTTGCCCGCCTTCAGGCGATCGATCAGCTCGTCCGGCGGGATGTCGACGACCTCGATCTCGGCCATTTCCAGCACGCTGTCGGGCACCGTTTCGCGGACACGGACGCGGGTGAAGCTGGCGACCACGTCGTTGAGGCTCTCGACGTGCTGGATGTTGAGCGTCGAATAGACGTCGATCCCCGCGGCGAGCAGTTCCTCGACGTCCTGATAGCGTTTGGGATGGCGACTGCCCGCTGCATTGGTGTGCGCGAGTTCGTCGACGAGGACAAGGCCCGGCGCGCGCGCGAGGATCGCGTCGAGATCCATCTCGTACAGGGTGCGCCCTTCATAGGGGATCGGACGGCGCGGCATGATCTCGTGCCCGCGCGTAAGCGCCTCGGTCTCCGCGCGCCCGTGCGTTTCGACGACGCCGACAACGACATCCGCCCCGTCACGCCTGCGCGCCGCGCCTTCGGACAGCATTTCGAACGTCTTGCCGACTCCGGGCGCGGCACCGAGGAAGACCTTGAGACGCCCTCGGCCCTCCTGCGCGGCGGCGCGCAGGAGGGCGTCGGGGTCAGGTCTGCCGTCGCCCGAAACCAGCATCAGCGCGCGGGCGCGCCGAAGGCTGGCAAAGCGTCGAGCGCGCGGTTGAGCGCGAGGACATTAACGCGCGGTTCACCGAGGATCGACGCATCCGTCGCATCGGTAACCAAAGTGCGAACCCGCTCGACCGGCACGCTGCGGACGCGCGCGATCCGCGGTGCCTGCGCCAACGCGGCGGCGGGCGACAGGTCGGGGTCGAGCCCCGAACCGCTGGCAGTGACCAGATCCGCGGGCAGCAGACCCGACACGCCCTCGGCGCGGCGTTTGGCGATGTCGGGTTTCACGCGATCGACCAGCGCCTGGCTCGCCGGGCCGAGGTTCGACCCCGACGACGCGAGCCCGTCATAACCCTTGCCGGCGGCCGATGGCCGGGTCTGGAAATAGCGATCGGTCGTGAAGGCCTGTCCCACCACGGTGGAGCCGATCACGGTACCTTGGGCGTCGCGCACCAGGCTCCCGTTCGCCTGGCTCGGGAACAGCGCCTGGCCGATTCCGGTCATGGCGAGCGGGTAAACGAGCCCGAGAAGGACCGCGAACAGGATCGTCATGACGATCGCTGGTCGGAGTGCGGAAGAGAAATCCTTGCCCATGTCTGTTGATCCTTACGCGAGACCGAGGCCACCGACCACAAGGTCGATGAGCTTGATGCCGATGAATGGTGCGATCAGGCCACCCAGGCCGTACACCGCGAGGTTGCGCGCGAGCAGCGGTCCGGCTGCCATCGGCTTGTAGGCAACGCCGCGCAGCGCCAGCGGGACGAGGCACGGGATGATGACCGCGTTGAAGATGATCGCCGACAGGATCGCGCTTTCGGGACTCCCCAGCTGCATAACGTTGAGCACGCCAAGCCCCGGATAGAGCACGACGAACATCGCCGGGATGATCGCGAAATACTTCGCCACGTCATTGGCGACCGAGAAGGTCGTCAGCGCCCCGCGCGTCATCAGCAACTGCTTGCCGAGGCCGACGACCTCGATCAGCTTGGTCGGATCGCTGTCGAGATCGACCATGTTACCCGCCTCGCGCGCAGCCTGTGTCCCGGTGTTCATCGCGACGCCGACGTCGGCCTGCGCCAAGGCAGGCGCGTCGTTGGTGCCGTCACCGCACATCGCGACGAGCCGGCCGCCGGTCTGTTCCTTGCGGATCAGCTCCAGCTTGTCCTCGGGCGTCGCCTGGGCGAGGAAATCGTCCACGCCCGCTTCCGCCGCGATCGCCGCGGCGGTCAGCGGGTTGTCGCCGGTGATCATCACCGTGCGGATTCCCATCGCGCGCAACTCGCCGAACCGTTCGCGGATCCCGGCTTTCACGACGTCCTTGAGGAAGATCGCGCCGAGCAGGCGTCCGTCCTGTGCGACCGCCAGCGGCGTGCCGCCGGCGCGGGCGATCTCGTCGGTGATCCGGCGCAGTTCGGTCGCCGCCGCGGTTTCGCCCGATCCGGCATTGGCGCGCAGGATCGAATCGACCGCCCCTTTCTGGATCAACGTGTCGCCGATCTGCACGCCCGAAATGCGGGTCTGCGCGGTGAACGGGATGATCTCGGCCCCGGTCGGAAGCTCAGTCGTCGCGACGCTGAACGCTTGCCGCGCGAGCACCACGATCGAGCGGCCTTCAGGCGTTTCATCAGCGAGGCTCGCGAGCAAGGCGGCCTCGGCGAGTTGCTGCGGGCTGGTGCCCGAGACCGCGCGGAACTCGCTTGCCTGCCGGTCGCCGATCGTGATCGTGCCGGTCTTGTCGAGCAGCAGCACGTCGATGTCGCCTGCCGCCTCGACCGCACGTCCCGATTTGGCGAGCACGTTGAAGCGCACCAGCCGGTCCATGCCCGCGATGCCGATCGCCGAGAGCAGCGCAGCGATCGTCGTCGGGATCAGCGTGATCAGCAACGCCGCCAGGATCGCCACCGGGATCGACCCGTGGGCGTAGGACGCGAAGCCCGGGATCGTGCCGACCGCGATCAGGAAGATGATCGTCAGCCCGACGAGCAGCAGCGTCAGCGCGATCTCGTTCGGCGTCTTCTGGCGCTCGGCGCCTTCGACCAGCGCGATCATCCGGTCGAGGAAACCCTTGCCGGGCTCGACCGTCACCTTGACGCGGATCTCGTCCGAGATGACGCACGTGCCCGCGGTAACCGCGGAGCGATCGCCGCCCGCCTCGCGGATCACCGGCGCGCTCTCCCCGGTAATCGCCGCCTCGTTGACCGAGGCGACGCCCGAAACGACGTCACCGTCCGACGGGATCAGGTCGTTGGTCTCGACCAGCACGATGTCGCCGACCTTGAGCTGGCTGGCGGGGACCGCGTCGAAATCGCGGCCGTCGCCTTTGAGCCGCTTGGCGGTGAGTTCCGCCTTGGTTGCGCGCAACGACGCCGCCTGCGCCTTGCCGCGCCCTTCGGCGAGCGCCTCGGCGAACGTGCCGAAGAGCACGGTCAGCCACAGCCAGATGGCGAGCTGGAGCTTGAAGCCGAGCGACAGATTGTCCTGCCCGACCACGAGCAGCACGGTCATCAACGCCGCGACCACGCCGGTGACGAACATCACCGGGTTGCGGATCAGCTCCTTGGGATTGAGCTTGAGGAACGAGGCCTTGATCGCGGGCACGACGAGGTCGGCCGTGAACAGGCTTTTTGTCTGGGTCTTTGCCATATTGGCCCCCGATCAGGACAGTTTGCCGCTGATCATCGCAAGATGATCGGCGATGGGACCGAGCGCGAGGCTCGGCAGGAAGGTGAGACCGCCCAGGATCAGGATGATGCCGACCAGCAGCCCCACCCACAGCCCGCCCGTCGTCGGGAACGAGCCCGCGCTTTCGGGCGTGTACTTCTTCGCGGCGAGACTCCCCGCGATGGCGAGCATCGGCACGATGATGAAGAACCGCCCGACCCACATCGCGACGCCCAGCAGCCCGTTGTAATAGGGCGTGTTGGCGGTGAGCCCTGCAAAGGCGGAGCCGTTGTTGGCGACCGCGCTGGTGAAGGCGTAGAGGATCTCCGAGAAGCCATGCGGCCCCTTGTTGAGCGGCCCCGCCAGCCCTTGTTGCAACACCGACGACAGCGCGGTCAGCCCGAGGATCATCAACGGCAACACCGCGATCGCCAGCACCGCGAGCTTCACTTCGCGGCTTTCGATCTTCTTGCCGACATATTCGGGCGTGCGCCCGACCATCAGCCCCGCGACGAACACCGCTAGGATCGCGAACAGCAGGAAGCCGTAGATCCCTGCGCCGACGCCGCCGATGACGACCTCGCCGAGCTGCATGTTGAACAAGGGAACCAGCCCGCCGAGCGCAGTGAAGCTGTCATGCATGCTGTTGACCGCGCCGCACGACGCCGCGGTCGTGACGACCGAGAACAATGCGGATGCGGCGATCCCGAAGCGGACCTCCTTGCCCTCCATGTTGCCGCCCGCGACGCCGAGATGCTGGAGCACCGGGTTGCCCGCGGCTTCCTGCCAATAGGTCACGGTCACGCCCGCGAGGAACAGGATCACCATCGCCGACAGGATCGCCCAGCCCTGCTTGGTGTTGCCGACGGCCTTGCCGAACGTCCAGGTCAGCCCGAAGCCGATCAGGAAGATCGACAGCATCTGGACGAGGTTGGTCAGCGCGGTCGGGTTCTCGAACGGATGCGCCGAGTTCGCGTTGAAGAAGCCGCCACCATTGGTGCCGAGCATCTTGATCGCTTCCTGCGACGCAACCGGGCCGAGCAGCAGCGACTGTTTCGCGCCCTCCAGCGTCTGCACGTCGACCACGCCCGCCATCGTCTGCGGCACGCCGCTGGCAATGTAGAAAAGGGTCAGTGCGACACAAATCGGCAGCAACAGGTACAGCGTGATCCGGGTCATATCGGCCCAGAAATTGCCGATCGCTTTCGTCTCGCGCCGCGCAAAACCGCGGAACAACGCAAAGGCGAGCGCGATGCCCGTCGCTGCCGACAGGAAGTTGTGGATCGTCAGCCCCAGCATTTGGCTGAGGTTCGACATCGTGCTCTCGCCGCCATAGCTCTGCCAGTTGGTGTTGGCAGTGAAGCTGATCGCGGTGTTGAACGCGAGATCCGGCGACAGCCCGGCCAGCCTCTGCGGATTGCCCGGCAGCACGCCCTGCAAGCGCAGCACGGCATAGGTAAACGCCATCAGCACGACGTTGAACAGCAGCATGTGCAGCGCATAGCGCCGCCAGCCCTGCTCGGCGTTTGGATCGATTCCGGCGAGTTTGTAGAAGCCGCGCTCGACCGGGCCGAGCACGACGTGGAGCGGCGTCCGCCGTCCCTCGTACAGCGTGAAAAGCCACACGCCGACCGGCTTGGTCAGCGCGAGCAGGATGGCAACGAAGCCTAGGATCAGGAACCAGCCCTGGAATGTCATTGGTCCGCCTCCTTCAGAAGCGTTCGGGGCGGATGAGAACCGCCACCAGGTAGAGGAGAAGGCCGAGCGCGGTCAGCGCCGCGAGCCAGAGGTCGAGGGTCATTGCCTGCTCCTCACGCGTTATCGCAGAGGCGGGCGAAGGCGAGCGTCAGCGCCACCAGCCCGACCATGATGGCGATCCAGAGAACGTCCTGCATCAGATGTCCTTTCGAGGTCAGAAGGCAGCCGTCAGCGAGACCACGACGGTGCTGCCGGCGATGTTGCCGGTGCCGTCCTGGCCCTTGCTGAAGCTCGGGCGGAGGTAGCTCGCCTCCTGGTTCGAGATGTCGGTGTCGATGTAGCTGACGTTGAGCGTCAGGTTCTTGTAGGTGGCATCCGCCCCTAGCGACCAATCCCAATAGTCGCCGGTGGGCGCGACTGCGGTGGCGTTCGGGCCGAGGCCATCCTGCCCCGAGCTGTGGCCGACATGCGCCTTGGCGGTGATGGGCGTACCGGCAACCGCCAGCGCGCCGTCACCCCACAGATAGAGGTTGTCGTCCTTCGCGCCCGGACGGTTGTAGACGCCGGCCGCGGCATCCGCGCCGGTGTTGTACCATTTGCCGATCGCCTGCTGCTTGGGCGCATACGCAACGCCCGCGGCCAGCGTGGCGGGGCCGGTCGTGCCGGTCAGCTTGGCATAGGGCTCGGCGAAGTCGGTCTTGTCCGCCCCGCCCGGATACATGTACCAGGTCACGCCGACGTCGAGCGTCGCGCTGTGGGTCAGCTTGGTCTTGTAGCCGCCGATCAGGTCGAGCTCCATGTTGGCGCCGCCGAACGTCCCCCAGCCCGCGAGGTTCGACGCCCAGGTACCGACGTAGAGCCCGCTCTGGTGCGCGATCGTGACGCCGCCCTGGATCGCCATCTCCTGGTCCGACTGCGACACGCCGCGGAAGCGATAATCGGAGGCGAGCGCGACCGACCCGCTGACGGTCAGCGCGGAAGGGGGTGCGGTGGGCGGGTGTGCGGTGGCCTCGGCCGCGGCGGCCTTGTCGTCCGGAGTCGATTGCGCGTGTGCGGCGATCGGAAACATTGAGATCGCGACGACCGCGGCCGCATGACGGAACTTCATTGCTACACCCCTTGAGCGGCGCTCGTCCCACGACGATGCCTTCAGGGATGGGCGATTAGGCGCATCCAACGTTCGATTTCGAGATCGATTCCGGGAAAAGGCATAGTGCGCGCATAGTGTTGACGCATTTTTCGTCGGTTACGACCAACGCCGCCGGGGGGTTGCAGCCTTACTCCTCCAGACCCAAGGCCCCACGGTCGGCGGTTGCCGCCGCCAGTTCCGCGCGGGCGGAGGCGATGCGGGCCTGTGCGTCGATCAGGCGAACGCGTGCGTCGGTGGCGGTGTCCTCGCGCTGGTTGACCAGGAAGAAGTCGCCCGATCCGAGCGCGAACCGCCGCCGTTCCGCTACCGCGAGACGCTCGGCCAGGCCTTGCTCCTCCGCGGCGATGGTCGCCAGTCGTTCAGTCGCGCCGACCGCGATCACGATGCCCTCGACCTCGACCGCGATCTGGTCGCGCAGAAAGCGGCTGCGTTGGGTCAGCGCGTCGATTTCGGCGCGGGCTTCGGCGGCGCGGCCCTTTGCCGCGCGGTTCTGCAACGGCACGCTGAAGCGGAAGCCGACCACCGCTTCCAGTGGCGTTTTGGTCGGGCCGCCGAGCCCGACCGCGCCGACGTCCTTGCCGACCTCGCCGCGCAGGTCGAGCCGTGGCGCAAGGTCGTTCTCGGCCAGCATCAGCCGGGCGGTCGACTGGTCGATCCGAGTCAGGATCGCGCGATAGTCGGGGCGCTCGACCGGCGCGGGTCCATTGCCGCGCAGCGCCACCCCGGACAGCGCGCTGCTGTCGGGGGGCAGCCGCTCTGTCGACACGAGCATCGGGGCCCCGTTTTCGTCACGCAGGTAGAAGGAGAGCGCGTTGGCCGCCGTCGCGAGATCCTGCTCCGCGCGCACGGCCAGCGCACGACGCCGGACGAGGTTCTGGTCGTTCTCGGTCAGCAGAATATCCGGGCGGGCACCCAGAGCGATCTGCCGCGCGATCGCACCACGCCGCCGTTCGGCCAGATCGAGCAGATCGCGATAGGCGCGCAGCCGCAATCCCGCAGCGACCCACGTCTGATAGGCATCGACCGCGCGACGCTGGACCCCGATCGCGACCATCGCCGCCTCAAACCGGGCCACGTCGATATCGGAACCGGCGACGCGTCGCCGGGTGCGGCGTTCATCCACCACACGGTCGCGCAGCAACGCGAACAACGCGCCGACCTTCGCCTCGCCGAGGCGATTGGTGTAGGACTGATCCTCATACACCGGGAAGGTCCCGCGCGAGGCGCGATAGTTGCCGTAGAAATAGCCGCCATTGTTCGTCAGCGGCCGGGTCGCGCGGCCCTCGACGACGGTGCCGTCGTAATAGCCCGCGACCCGCGAACGGCCGTCGACGTCGAACACCGTATCGAACGCGCCGTCGGCGGACAGCGCGCGCCCTTCCGCCTGCCGAACCCGCGCCAGCGCCTCGACAATCTGTGGCGCGGACCGTGCGGACGACTGCAACACCTCCTCGAGCGTGAGGGGCTCGGTCTGTGCGATGGCGGCGACAGGGCACAGGGCTGCAACCACGAACAGGATCAGGCGGATCATTTCTTGCCGCCTTCGTCGCTGGCCGTGTCCTTCGGTTCCGCAGGCTTGGCGCCCGCCTTGGCCGGCGGGGCAGGGCGGCGGCCGAATTCCAGCGGGAAGTCGTTAAGCTGACGCCACAGTTCATAGCCCACCAGCACGGTCTCCCCGCGCACCCAGCCGCGCACCTTGCCGCCGGGCCGGACATAGTCGCGCGTCGGCCAGGCGGGTTTGCCCGGCGCGGGTTCGACCAGAATGCGGAACAGACCGTCGGGCGCGGCATTGGGATCGATCGCGCGGACGCGGCCGTCGAACATGCCTTGCGCGACCGAGGGCCAGCCGCTGAACTGGATCGCGGGCCAGCCCTCGAATTCCAGCCGGACCGGACGGCCGGGGCGGACCAGCGGCATGTCGCGCCCGTCGACATACAGTTCGACCGCGCGCTGGACGCGTTCGGGTGCGATCACCGCAAGCACCGTTCCCGGCGACACCATCGATCCGCCGGTCGCGGCGTTAAGTTGTTGTACGCGCCCGTCGCGCGGCGCGCGGACCATCTGCGCGGACTGGCGGTTGAGCTGGATGTCGATCCGGTTGAGCTTGGCGCGCGCCTCGGCCAGCTTTGCACCCGCGTCAGCGACCTTGATCTGCGTCTGCTCATAGTCGCGGCGTGAAGCGAGCCCTTCGGCGAACAGCTGGCTTGTGCGGTTCACGTCGATCCCGGCGACCGCGCGGCTCTGCTGAACCGCGGCGATCTCCGCCTGCACTTGCGCGCGCTCGGCCCGGAGCCTGGACAGCAGGTCGGGATCGAGATCCGCGACCCGTGCGATCGGGTCGCCCTTGGCGACATGCTGTCCGTCCTGGACGTACCATTGTTCGACGCGACCGGGAACGAAAGCGGTCACCTGTTGCTGGCGGTCGTCGGGATCGAGCGCGACGACTTGTCCCGTGCCGCTCGCGGTCTGCACCCACGGGACCAGCCCCATGATCGCCACCGCGACCATGATCCCGATGATCAACATGCCCGCAATAGTCAGTGCGATACGCGGCGCGCGCATCGACGCCAGCGTCGGAAAATGCGCGACGCGGTCAGGCTGGTACGCCATCATCGCCTCCACGCTGCTGATCGTCGTTCATATCGGCAATCAGCGCGTCACGCGTCGCGAACCGGCGCTGTCGGTGGGGTTCGAGCCGGAACCAGCCATCGAGCGCAATGTCCTCGGGCCGACCGGTACAAAGCAGGACGGTCGTCTCCGCCGCCTTCAACCGCTGCAGCACGTCTGCCAGCCGCTGGGCGGGGATCAGATCGTAGAGCTGCGACAGCATCAACACGCGTGGCTGGACGAGCAGCGCGTTGGCGAGCTTGACCGCCATCACCTCGCGGATCGACAGCGGATAGCCCGATCCTGCGAGCTGGGTATCGAGCCCGTGGGGAAGTCGCGCAATCCTTTCGCGCAGACCGACCGCGTTGAGCGCATCGAGCATCTTGCCCGACATCGCCCCCGTAGCACCAAGCGCAAGATATTCGCGGATCGTGACCTCGACGATCGTCGGCCGGTCGAGCACCATGATTTCCGAGCGCAACAGGTACATGTCGAAGGTCGCCAGATCGGTGCCGCCGACCGTGACGAGACCACGCTCGGGCACGCTGTGGCGCTTCAGCACCATCGCCAGCAGTCGCTCGGCACCCCCGTCTGCCAGCGTGACGAGCTGTTCGCCTGCAGCGACCGCGAAGTCGAAACGGGCGTCCTCGATCGCGACGCCCTCGAGCCGGACTGCGCCGTCCGCCGGCGCCTGTCCCGCGGCGGCAACGGCCTGTTCCTGTGGGATCGCGAACACCAGCGACAGTTCCTCGGCGCTCGCGACGAGGTCGTACAGCGTGTCGAGATACCAGCCGAGCTGCGAGATCCCGTAGAACACGCCGCTCAGGATCAGCTCGGCGGCGACGAGCTGGCCGATCGACAGTTCGCCCCGCAGGATCAAGTTGCCGCCGAGCGCGAGCAGCGCGGCGCTGGCAAACGCGTAGAGCAGCAGGAAGGCGACCGTCTGCGCAAAGCTGTAGCGGAAATAGCGGCGATGCCGGTCGATGTAGGTGGCGGTCACCGCTTCGGAGCGATCCATCGCGAAATCGAGATGACGGCTCGACTTGTAGAAGCCGTTCGACCCGCCGACGCTTTCCAGCCAGCGCGCGGCGTCATGCTTGGCATGGCTGAGCGCGACCGCCGAGCGGATCGATCCGCGCGACCACAGCAACCAGATCGCGAGCACCAGGAGGATCAGCAGCGCGTTGAACGCCAGGAAGAACGGGTGATAAAAACTGGTGATCACCAGCCCGACCGCGGATTGCAGCAGAATGGTGAAGCCGCCGATCACCAGGCTTGGGATCGCCTTCTGCACCACGACGAGGTCGAAATAGCGGTTGAACAGGTCACCGCGATTCTGGTCGGCGAAGAACGGGTTTTGCGCATGGACCGCACGCTGGGTGATCTCGGCGACCACCCGCGCGAAGAAGCGCCGCTCGAACAGCGCCATGATCCAGAAGCGGAGCGCGCTCAGCCCGGCGACGAACAGCAGCAGCAGCAGGAGCAGCCCGGCCAGCGTCCAGAGCGGGGCGGGCAGGGCGGTGTTGGCGACGCTGTTGATCAGCAACTGGACCGAGATCGGGGTCGCCAGCGACAACAGGCTGATCGCAAGGCCATAGACCATTGCAAGCCGCAGATAGGGCATGTCGGGCCCGACGATCTCCGCCAGCCACCCCGCCGCTTCACGCCAACCGATCCGTTTTCCTGCCACGTCCATCGTCCGTCCTAACTGACCCCGGACACAGGATCGTTCCGGCGGGCCATTGGCGCAAGAATGGGTAAGCTATACTTCCGATAGGATATACCTATCGGACGACCGCACGCAACATTTCGGCGATCAACCTATAGGCGGGTGCCCGACCGGCACCCGTACGCCACAGCAGGCCGATCTCGCGATACGGGCGACCGCCCTCGAAGGGGCGCACGACCACGTCATCGCCGTCGCGGATTTCCTGGCGGACGTACAGGTTCGGCAGCAGCGCGAGACCCATGCCCATTCCGGCCATCTGCCGGATCGCGTCGAGGCTGGTGCCTTCATAATCGTTGAGCACGACCGCGCCGACCTCTTCGGCAATCACGGCGACCTGTTGCGCCAGGCGATAGTCCGCGACGAGCGTCAGGAGGTTTTGCCCCGCCAGATCGCCGACGGTCACGGACGTCTTCTGGCTGAACGGATGATCGGCGGCCATCGCCAGATACAGCGGCTCGCGGAACAAGCGCTCGCTGTGGAAGCCGCGCCCTGCAACGGGTAACTGCGCGAGGATCAGGTCGTGATCCCCGGCCGTGAGACCTGCCGTCAGCGCAGAGGGGAGCCCTTCGCGCACGTGAATCCGCAGCGTCGGATGTTCGCGGTGCAGCCGCGCGACAAGGCCAGGGAGCAGATAGGCGCCGAGCGTCGGCGATACGCCCAGCCGGATCGTGCCGACCAGCGCGTCGGCCGACGCCGCGCGGACGTCTTCCAGGTCGACCAGATCGAACAGGATCCGCCGCGCCCGCTCCAGCAGTTCACGCCCAAGCGGCGTGAGGATCGCGGGACCACCGCGCTCGAACAGCGGTGCACCGAGGATCGTCTCCAGCGCGCGGATCTGTTGCGAGAGCGAGGGCTGGGACACCCCCATCCGCTCGGCGGCACGCGTAAAGCTGCCGGCCTCGGCGAGTGCGACGAAGTAGCTGAGTTGGCGGATCGTCGTTCGTGGGCGCTGCATGGGGCATGGTACCGAGCCGCTACGCCTTTGGCACGCCCGAAGAGATTGCGGGGTCCTTGCGGGGAGAATGCGGGGGCGGGATCTGGCGTACCTAAAGCCCCTCCCCCTCGGGGGAGGGTTGGGGTGGGGCAGTCCAGCAGAACCCAATTCTCTGCGAGGCACCGCCCCACCCCCAAACCCCTCCCCTGAAGGGGAGGGGCAAGAAGAAGGGATCACGCCAACCTCAACTTAAGCCCCTCCCCCTCGGGGGAGGGGTTGGGGTGGGGAAGTCCAGCAGAACCGAGTTCTCTGCGAGGCACCGCCCCACCCCCGACCCCTCCCCTGAAGGGGAGGGGCAAGAAGAAGGGACCACCACAACCGCAACGCCGCCGACCGGCGTGGCGCGCGAACCCTCAATCCCGGAACAGCAGCGGGGCCATTTCGTGCAAGCTGCGGCGCCAGGTCAGGAACTCGTGCGCCGTGTTGGGCGAAACGTAGAACGCACTGTTGATCCCGGCGGCCTTGATCGCTGCCGCATTTGCGCGCGGATCGGGGCGGGGGCCGCCGCCGGGCGCGGGCGGGCGGTTGCCTTCGAGTTCACGACTGCCGAAGCTGACGAACACGAGCTTCACCTTGTCCTTGAACCCCGGCGTTGCGCCGACGTCGTCCATCCCGACCGTGCCGCCGCTCAGCAGGCCGATATAGGCGAACGTGTCGAGGTTCTTGGGCGCGATCAGCTTCGTCTCGAAACCGCCCATCGACAACCCCGCCATCGCCCGATGTCGTGCATCGGCAACGGTCCGGTAGGTGCGGTCTACATACGGAACCAGTTCTTTCAGCAGGACCGTCTGGAAGGGACGGATGTCGAAGCTCGCAAGCCCGCCCGGGCTGCCGGGCTTGATCTCGTTCGTCATGCCGTAGGTCATCACGATGATGAAGGGCAGCGACTTTTTCTCCGCGACCAGATTGTCCATGATCAGGTTTGCATGGCCCTGGTTGCTCCATGCGGTCTCGTCTTCGCCCCAGCCGTGCTGGAGGTACAAGACGGGGTAGCGGGTCTGCGGCTTGTCCCCGTAACCGGGGGGCGTGTAGACCAAGGCGCGACGTGGCGTGCCCGTACTCGGCGACGGGAACAGGATCTGCTCGACCCGGCCATGCGGCACGTCCTTCAGCGCGTAGAAATCAGCATCATGCGCCGGTATCTCGATCCCGCTTTCCCAGCGGGTCGATCCATAGAAGTTGAGCGCGCCCGGGTCGTTGAAAGTGCCGCCATCCACGGTGACGTGGTAATAGTGAAAGCCTTCGTCGAGCGGACCTTCCGACGTGCCGATCCAGGTGCCATCGGGTGCCTTGGCAAGAACGGTACCGCCGCGTCCGCCCAACCCGAGGCTGACCTTCACGGCTGTCGCATCCGGCGCGACGATCCGGAAACGCGCATAGCCTTGCGAGTTCACCTGCGGGTATTGCTGTCCGGGTTGGTTGAGCGATGACGGCTTGAAGTCTTCGGAAATGGACGGCGCAACTGTCTGCGCACCAAGCGGGAAGGCCGAAATACCGGCCATCAACAACGCTGCTGCTATGCGTTTCATCATGCTCTCCCTGAAGTGTTCGTGCCGCCCTGTTTGGCGATCGACTGATCTTGACCAAGGTATTGCAACAACCTTTGCCGCCCGCAACGCCTTAATATGCAAACGCTGCCTGTTCTGTGCGAATAGTGCCAGTGCCAGCTGTCTTGTTGTTGTCGTCCGAGACGTGGGACCGCAGAGGCTTCATCACCACGCCTATCCGGCCAAAGTCCGTGCCGGCTCGGAGAGGGGCGACCGTGGGGCCATCAATCCCTGTTTGCACACGCGATCGGATCGCCTAGAGGGCGCTATCCCCGGGGGGCCGCTGACGCGCGGCTGAGAGGTGGGCTGCAGCCCATGACCCGCTGAACCTGATCCGGCTGATACCGGCGTAGGGAGGGTTGGCGGAACGTCCGTCGTCCTTCCGTGTGGAGTGGACGTAAGACAATGCCGGCAATGATTTCGTATGATGGGTTGAGGAGCCGGCGCAGGGCGTTGGTGCTGACGGCGGTGTTTCTGACGGTGCCGGCATCCGCATGGGCACAACAGACCACCGAAGACACCGCGGACATTCGCGTCACCGGGCACCGCGATCCCGAAGGACTGTTGCCCGACCAGACCGCGCCCAAGGCGGTGAGCGAAATTTCCGCCGACTTCATCGTCAAGCAGGCGCCGACGCTCAACGCGTTCCAGCTCGTCAACCTGTTGCCGGGTGCAAACGTAGCGTCGAGTGACCCGTACGGCCTGTCGACGAGTTCGAGCCTGACGCTGCGCGGGCTGGGGCAGGATCAGATCGGCGTCCTGATGGAAGGCGCGCCGCAGAACGATATCGGCTATTATTACGCTTATCCGTCGCAATTCGCCGATCCGGGCAACCTGCGCACGATCACCCTGGCGCAAGGGTCGGTGGACATTGATTCCCCGACCGTGGGCGGGGCAGGCGGGCTACTGTCGCTGACGCTGGACGACCCCAAGGCCGCGCCGCAAGCACTGCTCGACGTGTCGCTCGGCTCGTACGATGCGCGGCGGGTGTTCGCGCGGGTCGATACGGGCGAGATCGGGCGGACGGGCGTGAAGGCGTTCGTGTCCTATTCGTACACGCGCGCAGACAATTGGCGCGGGGCTGGCTTCGACACGCGCCAGCATGTCGACGCGAAGCTGCTGCGTGACTGGGGCGACGGCAACCGCGCCAGCCTGGCGCTGTCGTACAACAACGCCAATGCATCGAGCTATCCCAGCCCGACACTCGCGGACTGGCAGGCCCAGGGGCGCGGGTTCAACTATGACGCGCGCTACATCGCGGGAAACACCAATTACTGGCGGCTGTACCGGGCCCCGTTCCGTAACCTTTATGCGTCGGCTCCGGTGCATCTCAAACTGAACGACCGGCTGACGCTCGACAGCACGACCTATCTGCAGTTCGGCTACGGCAATTCCCCGTACGGTACGCAGCTTGCCACGACCGGCAACTTCCTCGGCAATGAGGAACTGACGCAGCCGATCGCGCTGCCGGGGGCGGTGGATGGCGTTGCAACGGTGCTCGGCAATTACACCGGCGACCAGATGCGCACCGGCAATGTCACCAAGCTGACGTTGCAGGCGGGCATCCACCGGATCACGGGCGGCCTTTGGTTCGATTACGGCACGGACCGGGTCACGCAAACCTACACGACGGTCGATCCGGACGGGAAGCCGACCGACCGGTGGGGATACCGCGACAGGGCGATCCAGACTGCGGATGGCCGCCTGCTCGCTTATGAGAACCAGCGGACCGTCACGGTTACCAAGGGCTTCTTCCTCGCCGACAGTATCGCGCTTACCCCGCGCCTGACGCTCGACGCCGGTTTCAAGGGCGTCAACCTGCTGCGCAATGGTCGCAACTATCTCCCCGGGCCGCAAACGCGGGTCCGCAAGGACAGCTTTGCGGCCTTGCCGCGCGCCGCGGTCCATTATGCGTTGAGCGATCGCCAGCAGATCTTCGCCAACATCACGACCAATTTCCGGACGCCCAACGAATTCACGCTCTACGACAGCTATGACGGCGGCGTGGTTTCTACCCGCGGGACGAACGCGCTGAAGAACGAATATTCGGTCTCGCAGGAGCTTGGCTATCGCTACATCGGGCCCAATCTGTCCGCATCGGCGACTGCCTTCCACTACAAGTTCCGCAACCGGCAACTGGCCACGGTGATCGACGTTGGCGGCGCGCAGGTCAATTCGACGCTCAACGCCGGGGGGCAGACAACGTACGGAGTCGATGCGGAAATCGATTATCGCCCGGCGAAGGGCGTCAGCGTCTATCTTTCGGGCGAGTATCTGCATGCGCGGATCGACGATGATCTGCCGGTCGGCGGCGATTTCCTCCCCACGCGCGGCAAGCATGCGGTGTCCAGCCCGAGCGTCCAGTTCGGCGCGGGCGGCACCTATGATGACGGGCATTTGTTCGGCACCATCGCGGGCAAGTATCTCGGGCCGCAATATGCCACGTTCATGAACGACGAGCGGATCGCGGGATATGCGACGCTCGACCTGTCGGTCGGCCTCCATCTGGCCGACTGGATCGACGGGAAACGGACGGATCTGCGCGTCAACGCGATCAACGTGACCAATCCGGACGTCCTGGCGGGGGTGCAGGCGGTCAGCACCAACGCGCGCGATGTAGTAGGGCGCGGCGGCATTGTCATTTCGGGCTATGCGCCCGCCTATTACATCGGCAGCGGTGCGGCGGTCATCGCGACCGTGTCGCGTAGCTTCTGAGCATGGCCAAGGCCGCACCCGCGTCCACCGGGCATCTGGTGCACGGCATGGGCACCGCGTTGGAGACGCCCGCCTGGCCCATGATCGAGGTGGGCGAGGCCGACGCGGTCCTTGCCCGCTTTCCGGCGGCGGGCCGTATCGAGCGATTGCTGTGGCATTCGCCGCGGCCGTTTTCCGCGGCGACGCTGATCGATACGACGCGCGGGCAGTTCCTGCTGAAACGGCATGATCGCCACGTGCGGTCGGCGGCGGAGCTGTCTCAGGAACATGCGTTCGTGTCGCATCTCGCGGCGGCCGGAATATCGCTGCCCGAAATCGTGCGGACGACGGACGGTGCCAGCACCCTTGCGATGGGCGAGGGGACCTTCGAGCTTCAGCGCCGCGCGGCCGGGGCCGACCTGTATCGGGACAGGCCCTCTTGGACCCCGTTCCTCTCCTATGTCCACGCACACGCGGCGGGTGTCGCGCTTGCCCAGGTACATCAGGCGTCCCGCGGGTTCGACGCGCCGGTGCGCACGGTGCAGCCACTGGTCGCGAGTTTCACCATCTTGCCCGCGGACGACCCGATGGCGGCGGCGGATGCCTATGTCGCGGCGCGTCCGGCGCTGGCGGCGTTCCTTGGCGCGC
Organism: Sphingomonas sp. PsM26; assembly: GCA_030433805.1. Classification (GTDB taxonomy): domain Bacteria; phylum Pseudomonadota; class Alphaproteobacteria; order Sphingomonadales; family Sphingomonadaceae; genus Sphingomonas. The sequence continues at coordinate 208,675 of JARUXA010000005.1, forward strand.
TGCCGTGGCAAAAGGAACTGGAACAGTTGTTTGCGGCGCTGGCGGGGGGGCTGGCGGCGCGCCTTGCCGATCAGCCTTCGCTTTGGACGCATAACGATTGGCATCCGTCCAATCTGCTCTGGGCTGCGGACGGCACGGTTGCGACGGTGTTCGACTTCGGATTGTCCGACCGGACTTGCGCGCTGCACGACCTCGCCACCGCGATCGATCGGACGGCGGTGGAATGGCTGCGGCTTGGCGAGGACGATGCTATTGCCGATCCGGCGGCGGCGCTGTCGTTGATCACGGGGTATGCGACGATCCGTCCCTTGAGCTGCGCCGACATCCAGACGGTCGTTCGACTGCTGCCGCTGGTGCATATCGAATTCGCGCTGTCCGAGATCGCGTATTTCGCGGGCGTCTTGGGGGATCATGTGGCCGCAAGGCATGCCTGGGACACGTATGCCGTTGGCCATGCCCAATGGTTTCTGTCGTCGCCCGGCCAGGATTTCCTGGCGCAGGTCGGCATGGCGGCGAACGGTTGATGTCGACGCTGGAAATCGTTGCGGTCGTCGTCAGCTTCCTGGCGATCTGGCTGACGGCACGGCGCAATCTGCTGTGCTGGCCCTTGAACCTCGTCGCCTGCGGCTTGTATTTCAAACTGTTCCTGGACGTGCGCCTCTATGCTGACATGGCGCTGCAGGCGGTGTTCGCCGTCGGCATCCTGTATGGCTGGCTGGTCTGGACCCGCGGCAAGCGTGATACGGGGGCGGTCGTCGTGGTGCCTCTGCGGCGATCGCATGCGCTGATGGGATTGGGTGGCGGGGCGATCGGTGCGATCGCGATCGGGTGGTTCACCAGCCACCATACAGACGCTGCACTGCCGTGGATCGATGCCACGCTCAGCAGCTTCAGCCTTGTCGCGCAATATTGGACTGCGCAACGTCATCGCGAAAACTGGCTGCTGTGGATCGTCGTTGATGTCGCCTACGTCGGCATGTTTGCCTTTAAGGGGCTGACGCTGACCGCAGGATTATATGCGGCGATGATCGGACTTGCTATTGCGGGATATCGCGAGTGGCGGCGGGCGGGGCCTGCTTCATCCATCGTCTGACCGACGGACTAGCGAGCGGATCGCCGCGCCACCAAAAGCCGTGGGTTAGCCTGCGACCTTGAGCGACTTGTCCAGCATCGTCAGTTCGATCGGCGTGAGACCAGCGCGCGGATCGTCATTGAGCCGCCGTGGAGCCTGTGCAGCCCTTTTGGACAAGGCCGATCCGTAAGTCCTGCGTACCATGTTCTGCTTCCTGAAGAGCGAGTTAACTAATCCCGCACGCAAACGCCGACCTGCTCTGACAGTTCCATACCCCGTAGAAACGGCCATCATCAGGCTGTGCCGGATTGGTACGGCCCGGTTCAATGCCCCGCGGTCACTGATAGCGCAGAGCGTTCTCGAACCCTTCGTTCGTCTTGGTCATCTTCGCCAGCTTCCGGAGATAGCCACGCACATGTCGTTCGAAACGCACGTCGTCGTAGATCCCCGTTACGGGATAGTCGTCCTGCCCGATGAGGTCCTTGATGCGCTTGGCAAACGCAGGCTGGTCGTTGACGTCCGCAGCGCCCTGAAGCCTGCTGCAGACCCACTCCTCGGCGGCGGCCTTATCGTAATCGTCGCGCGCCTCATAGCCGCGACGATCCGCTGCCGCCTGGTCCAGCTTCGCCGCCGCCACGCGCCGCGTCAGCCAGTTCCGGACCTGGTCGCCATCCCATATCTTTGACGGGTTGCTCATCGCGTGCTCCAATAATCGTGCCGATAGCGGCAAGGATCGTTCGTGCCTGAACGAACCTGCCGACCAGTTCGCGGCATGCCAACGGCGCTTGTCTTTCCGCGGCAGCCAAGGCAACCCCGCGCAATGCATACCGAGGCAAATCTGGAAACCATCTTGCTCGGGCCGGTCCTCCCCGACCGCGTATGTGGTGACTGCACCGTCTGTTGCACCGTCCTGACCGTGGATACGCCGGAGTTTCGGAAGCCCGGCGAAACGCCCTGCATGCACCTCACGCCACAGGGGTGCGGCATCCATGCGACGCGGCCTACAATCTGCCGAACGTGGTTCTGTGCCTGGAGACGCACCGCGGCGATGCCGGAGCAAGCACGTCCGGATCTGTCCGGCCTCCTCGTCTCGCTCAATTTCGAACGCGCGCCGCGCAATTGCTTCGAAGGCGTGTCGATCATCGTCCGCACCACCAGTCGCGGCGGTGCGATCGACAAGGGCATGGCGGGGGCCGTTCTCGACAGCCTGTGTCATCAGCTCGTACCCGTCTGGTTCAGCGACGGGACGAAGAAGATGTTGATGCACCCGACGGACGACGTGGCCAGCCTGGTCCTGTCCGGAGAGACGGCCCCTGCGCACCTGCGAGACGAAGTTGCGGCATGGCGCGAGCATTACGGGGTTTTCGGCACCGAGGCCTAGCGCTTCTGCTGGTGGGTGGACCCGGGTAGCGGGGGATTGCAGACGCGCACAAGATCAGGCGACCTAAACGCTGCTCGACCGTTGTGCGGTGCAGAGGAGCGCAATGCCATGTCCCGCCGTATTCTGATCACCGGTGCCAGCGTTGCCGGCAACACCGCCGCATGGTGGCTTGGCCGCGCCGGTTTCGACGTAACCGTGGTCGAGCGCGCACCTGCGTTCCGCGATGGCGGGCAGAATATCGACGTCCGCGGTTCGGGGCGGGCAGTGCTTCGTCGGATGGGGCTTGAGCAGTCCGCTCTGGAACAGGGCACCGGGGAGGAAGGCACGGCCTGGGTCGATGCGAACGGCCGCATCGCCGCACAATTCCTGACTGCGGATCAGAACGGCGATGGACCCACCGCCGAGATGGAGATCCTGCGCGGCGACCTTGCCCGGCTGTTGTACGAACCCGCGGCGGAGCGGGCGACCTATCGTTTCGGCGATAGTGTGATGGCCATCGTCGAGGAGGACCAAGCCGCCTGCGTCACCTTCGCCAGCGGGCGGACGGAGCGCTACGATGCGGTCATCGTGGCGGAGGGCGTGGGCTCGGCAACGCGCGCGCACGTTTTTGCACAGGAGAACGCGCCGCGCTGGATGGACCTGACGATCGCCTATTTCACCATTCCGCGCGCGGCGGATGATGACCGGCTCTGGCGTTGGTACAACGCGCCCGGGGGTCGAAGCGTGTCGTTGCGACCCGATCGCCACGGCACGACACGGGTCATGCTGTCGGTCCAGCAGCCGCCCGGCGGCGAACAGGATTGGAACCAGGAGCGCCAGAAGACATGGCTGCGCAAGCGGTTCAGCGATGCCGGCTGGCAGTCCGCGCGCGTGCTGGACGGCATGGACACAACCGACGACTTCTATTTCGACGTACTACGTCAGGTGCGGATGCCGCGATGGTCGAAGGGCAGGGTTGTGCTGACCGGAGATGCCGCGTGGTGCGCCACGCCGATCGCCGGGATCGGTACGACGTTGGCGATCACCGGGGCCTACGTGTTGGCGGCCGAGATGGCACGGTCCAACGATGTCGTAGCAGCGTTTGCCGCCTATGAGCGCGCGATGCGCCCGATGGTCGAGGATGCACAGGGCGTCCCCAAGATCGCGCCGCGACTGATGAATCCGCACAGTCGGCTTGGCATCCGTCTGCTGCATGGTGCGTTGAGTATGGCAAGCCGCCCCGCTGTGCGCGGCCTGACCGGCAAGCTGTTTGGCGGTAGCACGAAGGAACCGGACTTGTCGCAATATGATCAAAACCGCACGGACGGGTCGTCCGATGTACCTGAGCGCTCTGTGACGGCAGCCGGAAAGGGCGCACTGTCGCCGCTGCTGGCGCTCGGCGCAGTTGGTCTCGTTCTCGGCGTGAGTGCGGTCGTCGGGCGGCGCAACGCGCCCGATCCCTCACATCCCCGGATCCGCAAATGGTATCGCGGGCTCGACAAGCCCGGTTTCACGCCGCCCGATGCGGCGTTCGGAGCGGTGTGGCCCGTGCTCGAGACCGGGCTGGCTGTCGGCGGGTATCGGCTGTTGCGCCAACCCTCGGGCACCGCGCGCAATACTGCCGTCGGATTGTGGTTGCTCAGCACCGCGATGGTCGGCGGCTGGACGCAATTGTTCTTCCGCGAGAAGCAACTCGGCGCGAGCGCCGCTGCATCGGGCGCGATGGTCGCGTCGAGCGCCGCTTACGTCGCCGCGGCCGCGCGGGTGGACAAACCGGCGGCTGCGGTCGGGATCCCCTTCGTTGCGTGGCTCGGTTTTGCGACTCTGCTTGCCGAACGGATCTGGCGCGACAATCCGGAAAAGGGGCGATGAGCCAGTGAGGCCCAAGCCCGATACGCCCGCCCCGGGACAGGAAAGTGTCTGGCGCTATCCGCGGCCGGCGATCGCCGAGCCCAGTCGCCGCCGGATTCATATCGAACACGCCGGAATCATCGTCGCCGACACCAATGCGGCGGTGCGCACGCTCGAGACGAGCCATCCGCCGAGCTGGTACATCCCGCCGGATGCAATCACGCCCGGCCTGCTGCGTCCGTCGACCCGCCGTTCGTTCTGCGAATGGAAGGGCGAGGCGCGCTACTGGCATGTCCAAATAGCCGGACGCACGTTCAATGACGTGGGCTGGAGCTATGCGAACCCCACTCCTGCCTTCGCGATCCTTCGGGATCATGTCGCGTTCTACGCGGCACCTTTCGACCTGTGCGCGGTCGATGGCGAGCGGGTGATCCCCCAGCCCGGCGGTTTCTATGGGGGCTGGATCACGTCCGACCTTGCAGGGCCGTTCAAGGGCGTCCCCGGCAGCATGGGATGGTGAGTGTGACGTTACCGCAAAGGGCTCGCCGACTGGCGCGAGGTGCCGCGGGTTCGTGCGATGAATGACCGCCCCGTCGCGGAAGGTGCGCGTTACGTCCTGTGCTGGCTCCAGCAGGCGCTGCGTGCAACCGACAATCCGGTTATCGACGCAGCGGTCCGGCTTGGCAATGTGCTGGGCTTGCCGGTGCTCGTCTATCACGGCGTGCGGGAGGATTATCCCTATGCCTCCGACCGGCTGCATCACTTCATCCTTGGTGCGAGCCGCGATCTTGCCGCGGGATGTCGGGCGCGGGGTCTTGCCTGCGTCCAGCACGTCGATCGCGCGGGGCATCGCGAGAAAGGGCTGGTCTACAGGCTCGGTGCCGACGCCGCTGCGCTGGTGCTGGAAGACCAGCCGACGTTCGTGGCACGCTGGCAGGCGGAGCGGGTGGCCGAACGGATCAAAATCCCGGTCTATGCGGTCAACGCCGCGTGCCTCGTACCGCCTGCCGTTTTGGGCGAGGGGATCGGGGGGCGTTCCGGCTTCCTGCGACGCCATGAACCGGAGCGGGCGGCATGGACCGTCGCCGACGACGAGTCGACCGACATCGCGCCCTATGACGGTACGTTGCCGTTCGTGCCCGATACGCTGGAGGGCGACCTCGACGCATTGATCGCCGAGCTGGATATCGATCACAGCCTGCCAGCAAGCGCCGGCTTTCCCGCAGGACGAGCGGCGGCGGAAACGCGGCTAATGCGCTTGATCCAGGACGTTCTGCCCGGTTACGCCACGACCCGCAACGATGCGACACGGCGCGAGGGCGCGAGCGGCTTGTCGCCCTATCTCCATTTCGGAGTGCTCGGGCCGCGCGAGGTGATGCGCGCGGTGGAGAAGGCGGCTGTCGGGGCACGCCACAGCATCAAGTTCGCCGACGAACTGCTCGGGTGGCGCGAGTGGTTCCATTATCAGGCACGCGCTCTGGCCAAGCCAGAACAGTACGACCGTGTCGCCGGTTGGGCGCGCGCGACGCTCGCCGACCACGCAGGCGACCCGCGGTCCCATCTGGAAAGCCTGACGGCGATGCTGCGCGGCGAGACGCGCGATGAAAGCTGGAATGCTTGCCAGCGCCAGTTCCTGCGTTTCGGCTGGATGCACAACAACCTGCGGATGTATTGGGGCAAGCGCATCATCGCGATGACGCCCGACCCCGAAACCGCTTGGGCAACGGCCTGTTACCTCAACGACAGGCTGAGCCTGGATGGTCGTGATCCCGCGACGTACGGCAATATCGCCGCGATGTTCGGCGGGTCGCCCGGGGATACCGACCGCCCCGTCTACGGGCGCGTTGCGACGCGCAGCGACGGGTCCACCCGCTCGCGCGATAGCGGTGCCGCTTGGCTCGCCAAGGCCGCGTCGCGCCCTGTCCCTGCAGTAAGCGTTCCTGAAGAACTGCCGCGCGCGCTTTATGCGCCCGGGTGACTTACCTACTGCTATCAGCCCGTGATCCCGACCCGAAAGGCCAAACCAACAACATGACCCAACGGGAAAAAGCCAACCGAACGCTCGTCGTCGTCTTCGGCGCTGCGGTGCGTTCCGACGGCACCGCCAGCCCGGCGCTCGCGCGCCGCGTCGGCTATGCCGCTGCGGTTGCGCAAAGTGATCCAAGCGTAGATCTGTTCCTGTCGGGCGGGGTAGGGACGTATCGCCCGTCGGAAGCACGCGTGATGGCCGATATGGTCGATGGCGTCGTGTCCGCCGAGCGGCTGATCCTCGACGAAGCCAGCCGGGACACGCTGCAGACGGTCGCGGCGGCGGTCGCGCATGGGCGCGAGCAAGGATATGCCAAGATCCAGCCCTGCACGGATGCCTATCATCAGCCGCGCGTGATCATGCTGTTCCGCCTGATGGGGTTTTCGACCCGCGCGGTGCCGATCGTCGCGCGCGGCCCGAAGCGGTTGCAAGCCAAGATGTGGGCCCGTGAATTTGCCGCGATCCCCTATGACGCGGTGGCCGGCCTCAACGCGGTTTGGCGCGAGCGCCGCAAGTAACGGCGCCGTCAAAGATCGCGCAGCGCCGCGGCGGGCTTGGCACGAAGCGCAGGAATACTACCCGCGATCCCCATCCCGAGCGTGATCGCGACCGCGATCGCCAGCGTCGCCGCAACGATGTCCCAGCGCGGTGCCCAGGCGATCGAGAACACCTGCGTCACGACATACCATCCCGCTCCCGTTCCGACCGCCAACGCGACCACTACCAGGATCGTCGCCAGCATCGCATATTCCAGCGCCTGCGCGCCCAACACCTGCCGTCGGCTGCCGCCGAGCAGCTTGAGGATCACCGCATCGTATCGCCTCGCCCGCGCCGATGCCGAGACCGCGCCGATCAGCACAGCGATCCCCGCCGCTACCGTCACCGCCGCGGCGGCGCGGATCGCCACCGCGATCTGGCCGAGCACCGCGCCGAGTTGCCCGATTACGTCACCGACGCGGATCAGCGTGACCGAGGGTAGGGAAGTCCCGACGCTGCGCATGATCACCCCATCGTCCGCAGGGGCGGCATAGACGCTGGCGAGCAGGCCATGCGGCGCTTCCTCGATATAGCCCGGTGAGAAGACGATCGCGAAGTTGAGCCCGAGCCCACCCCAGTCGATCTTGCGCAAGACGGCGATCCGCGCGGGCACATCGACGCCGAGCACCGAAACCGTGATCGTGTCGCCGATCTTCAGGCCAAGCGCCGCCGCCGCCTTGTCCTCGAGCGAAACGAGCGGGGGGCCGCGATAGTCGGCAGACCACCACCGGCCGGCGACGACCGCGTTGCGCGGGGGCAGCGTCGCGGACCAGGTGATCGTGCGGTCGCCGCGCAGGATCCAGGCACCCTCGGGCAGCGTCTTCATGTCGGCCACGCGTTGCCCGCGCAACGCGACGATCGACCCGCGCAGCGATGGCAGTGCCTCGATCTTCGCGGCGGGGGCTGCGCCCTTGACGGCTTGAGCGAAGGTGGCGGCGTCTTCGGGTTGCAGGTCGATCGCGAAGAAACGCGGGGCCTTGGCGGGGGCTGCGTTGCGCAGTTCAGAGGACAGGCTCGCATCGATGACCGCCAGTGCGACGAACAGCGAGAAGCCCAGGCCCAGCGCCACCACGAGCCGGTCGGTCTGCGCGCCGGGTCGGTGCAGATTGGCGATGGCGAGGCGCACCAGCGGCCTTCTCGCACGCGGAAGTCCGGCAGCGGTGAACCGGATGGCAAGGCCAACGAGGCACAACAGCACGATCAATGCCGACACCGCCCCGACGAATCCGAGCGCCAGAAGCCGGTTGGACGCCGTGAGAACCGCGAGCGCAACTAGTGCCGCGACCAGCAGTGCCATCACCCCCAGCACGATCGCGGATGGTCGGCGGCGGGTGCCGAGCGCATCCCGCAGCAAGGTCGCCGCGGGCACATCGCGCGCGCGTGCCAGCGCGGGCAAGGCGAACAGCAGCGCCACGAGCAGCGCCAGCAAGGCGGCCGTCGCTAACGGCACGGGATACAGCGCCAGACGTGGCGGCACCGGAAGCGCTGCTCCGACGATCCCCGTGACCAGCCATGGTACCGCCGCACCGACCAGCAAGCCGCCGCCAATCCCGACCGCGGCGACCATGCCGAGCTGCGCAAGGAACACCGTCGCGATCGTCCGCGAGGTCGCCCCCAGCACCTTGAGTGTCGCGATGATCCGGGTCTTCCCCGCCAGATAGGCGGCCACGCCGCTCCCCACGCCGACGCCCGCGATGGCGAGCGCGGCAAGGCCGACGAGCAGAAGAAACTGGCCGAACTGGTCGATACCGCGCCGCAAACCGCCCGCCGCGCTGTCGCTCGTCCGCGCCGACCATCCTGAGTCTGATACACGCGCGAGCAAGCGATCCCGTACCGCCTTGGCATCGGCAGGCTTGGCGAGCGCGATGCGGTAGTGGCTTTCGTAGAGGCTGCCCGGCTGAACCAGCGCGGTTGCGTCCAGTCCTTTCAGGTCGACCAGCGCCGGGGGCCCTAGCGTGAATCCCGCGCCAAGCCGGTCGGGTTCCTCCGCGATGATCCCCACAACGTGCAAGGGAGTCATACCCATGCGGACGGTATCGCCAGCCTTCACGCCCAGCCGGTCCGCCGCAGCCGCCGCGATCGCGATCTCGCGATCGTGCGGTCGGGAAGCGAGCGCCCCGGCCGCAAGCCGGAAACGCCCCACCAGCGGCCACGCCGCGTCCGTTCCGCGCAGGTCGACGAGCATCGCGGGGGTGCCTACACCCCTGCTCATCATCGCTCGCATCGATACCGTCTCGGACACCCGGCCCGCCTGCGCGAACGTCGCCAGTTCCGCCACCGTGGCCCGGCGTTGCGACACGGTGAACTCGACGTCCCCGCCAAGGATCTGTCGGCCATTCGCGTCGAGCGCCGCGATCATGCTCGCAGCGAGGCTACCGATCCCGGCAAGCGCCGCGGTCCCGAGGAACAGGCACGCCACCAGCAGAACCAGTCCGCGCCCACCACGGCGCAGGTCCCGCAGCGCCAGCCGCCACGCGATGCTCAAGCGCGCGGCCGATCGGTGGCGATGCGGCCGTCCGCCAGCGTGACGACCCGGGCGCACCGCGCTGCCAACGCCGGATCGTGCGTGATGACGAACAGCGTCGTCCCGCTGGCGGCGTGGCGTTCGAACAACAAGTCCATGATCGCGGCACCCGTCGCGGTATCGAGATTGCCGGTTGGTTCGTCGGCGAAGATCAACGCAGGTGCGGCGACCAGCGCTCGTGCGATCGCGACACGCTGCTGCTCCCCGCCCGACAGTTGCGCGGGATAGTGCCCGGTGCGGTGGCCGAGGCCGACCGCGGCAAGCTCTGTCTCGGCGCGCTCGAACGCGTCGCGCGCGCCCGCCAGTTCCAGCGGAACCGCGACATTCTCGAGCGCGGTCATCGTCGGCAGCAGATGGAATGCCTGCAGCACGATACCGATCCGCCCGCGCCGCGCGATCGCGAGTGCGTCCTCGTCCAAGGCTGCGAAATCCAGCCCGGCGACCGTCACGGTCCCGCCGCTCGGACGCTCCAGTCCGGCAAGCACCGCCATCAACGACGACTTGCCCGATCCTGAGGGCCCGAGCAGCGCGACGCTTTCGTCCGCGGACACGCTGAGGTCGATACCGCGAAGGATATCCACGCGGGCCGGCGCGCGGCCGAGCGACAGCGAGACGTTGCGTGCTTCGATCAGCGCGCTATCGGTGGGGGATGATATGGTCACGCCTAAAGCGATATGGATGGTGGCGAGGGATTGTCCATCTCGCATTGCTGTCGCCTGCGGTATTTGTGTCGACCGCGCACGCATCACCACGGGCCCCGGTGATCTGGGCCTTCGGCGACAGCCTCAGCGCCGGCTACGGTCTCCCGCCCGCTGCGGGCTTCACCGCAAGGCTACAGGCCGCGCTTCGGCAAGCGGGTGTCGCGGCGACTGTGCGCAATGGCGGCGTCGCGGGGGATACCGCTGCGCAAGCGCGCGCACGGTTGCGCTGGGGGCTGCGTGGGCTTGGCACGACCCCCGATCTGGTGATCGTGGAACTCGGCGCGAACGACATGCTGCGGGGGCTTCCGGTGGGGCAGACCAGAACCAATCTCGACGCGATCCTGACGGAATTGCGGAACCGGCATATCCCCGTGCTGCTCGCCGGAATGCGCGCTGCGCCGAATCTGGGGCCGGACTATGTCGGCGCTTTCGAAGGCATTTACCCCGCGCTCGCCAAGCACCATCGGGTTGCGCGCTACCCGTTCTTCCTCGAAGGCGTCGCGGGAAATCGCCCGCTGCTCCAGGCCGATGGCCTGCACCCGAACGCCCGCGGCGTCGAGATCATCGTCGGGCGTATGCTGCCCAGCGTTCGCTCCGCATTGAAAGAATAGGCGCATGGACCTCGACGACCAGTTCCGCCGCTATTTCGGCACCAGCGATCTTGCCACGCTGAACCCGTCCGCGCTCGATGCAGGGATCGAGCACATGCGGGTCGATTTCGGACTGGAAAAGGATCGCGACCGCCGCTTTGGTTTGTGGACGCTACTGCACATGCTCGGTGCCGCGCCCGATCTGGACGTCGCCTTCCCGTCCGAAGCGGACCGCGCGGCTGCGCGGCACTTTATGGAAATGGCGGAAAGCCTCGACGAAGACTGACGCTCGCGGCTGCGTTGCAAACTGGTTGGTCACCCAGCGACGATGGAATAACATCATGGCCCCCGCACCGTCGAAACTCGGTTGGCTTCTGAAGCAGAACAAGCGCTATGCGCCGCTGCTGGATACCATCCTCAAGCTTGCCCCTATTCCCTTAGCGATAGGGGCTGTGCTGGCGCTGCCGATGCTGTTCATCTTCAACGGATATCTCGGCCAGCTGAACCAACCGCCAATTCCCGTCAGTCAGGCAAGCGACTGGGTGTTCCTGCTCTTGTTCGGTATCCTGGCGTCCGCGATGTTCGCCGTAATCGTCCTTCTGCCTGCGGTCTGGACCACGGTGGTCCGATGGAATGCGCCAACCATGCCGGAGCGCAAGATCAAGCTGGCCTGTGGCGTGACGGCGCTTGTCACGGTCCTTGTCGTCGCCGTGACGTTGATTGCGGATCTCGACCGGCTTGCGATCGCATTTATCGGCGGCACGGTTCTCGGCGGCATGGCAGGCGGTTGGGCCGCAACTGGTCGGCCACCCCCACATAAAGACGTTTTCGCGCCGTCCGCCGGTTTCATGCTGTCGGCGTTCGTCGTCCTTATATGGCTGGTGTTACTATTGTCGCTGCTGTCGCCGATGTTCGAAGCGTTCGCGAATGGCCGATCGCACCTGGTCTTGGTCGGAACGTTGGTGTTGCTGCTCGCGATGCTCGGCTTGTCGATCGTCAAGCCGGCGCTCGGCGCTATCGTAGGGGCGTTGATGACCGGTTATTGGGTAGCGGAGCAGGCATCCCCCGATCGTGGAACGTTGATTGCCAGCGCGCTTTACGCGGCTGACCTTGGTGGCGGGCGACCGGCGCACGCAGCCCAGCCGGATGCGCTAGGGGAAATATGCAATCTTGGCGTCGACGAACGACCCGTTTTGTACTTTGAAGTTGCGGGTTGCAGTCGCGCGGCAGCGTATCGACGTCTGCGTGCCCTCAAGGGAAACAATAGTATTGAACGGAGACAGCAAATCCGGCGTTGGAATATGCGGGTCGCAGAACAGGGCGCGCGGAGCCGTTGATCACTTACATTCCGGTCGTACTGGCGGAGATGCAGTGACCTTTTCCAGACGGGACTGGCGCGATCGGCGATAATAGGCTGAAGTCAGAGACTAAATGGACATCGGACTTGTCCAACCGTGTCAGGTTGACGGCAGGGACCAACACCACCTAGCGTCATGGTACCGATAACAAGGTGACCGTTCATCGAGTCGCCAGGGGGTTGAGGAGCTGACGATGACTGGGTCCGACCAGACGATACGGCATCGCGGCATATGGCGGGTCTTGACGACCGTCTTGCTGGGCCTGTCCATACCGGTCACGCTCCACGCGCAGACCGCCGGCAACGTGGTCGAGGCGCTGCCCCCGCCAACCGGACTCGCACCGTTCTTCAGTCCGGCGACTGCTGCTCCCGGTACCCCGGACGAGGACGGATTCCTTCGCCGCTGGCTGTTGCTGGAGCCGATCGTCAAGCCCAACCGGACGAACTCGGGCTTCACATCGGCCTATGTGCACGATGCCTTGTCGCCCGCAAACTATCCTGGCCGGTTCGACGCCGTGCCGCGGGACGGTCAAACGACGACCGCACCAGGTACGCCGCGGTGGCACGCGCTCGATACCAACCTGTTCGACGTCAAGCTGTTCAATCTGGCGCAAGGGCTGGGCAAGCCGACCTACGGTGTCATCTTCTGGGCGGTCACCGTCGTCGACAGCCCGCGCGAGATGCGGGACGTTCGTCTCGCGGTCGGCTCCAATTCCGCTTCCGTGTGGTGGCTCAACGGCAAGGAAACCGTCGGCCTGTTCGGCGATCGACGCATGGTCATGGACGACGTGCTGTCGCGCCCCGTGACGCTTCGCAAGGGGCGCAACGTCCTGCGCGGCGCGGTGATCAACGGACCCGGGCTGAGCGACTTCTGCGTCCGCCTGCTCGACGAAAGCGGCCGTCCGATCCGGAATATCAAGGTCGACGTGAAGTGAGGACCATCATGCAGCGCTCGATCGGCTTGGCAATAGCAGCAATGCTCGCGGTTCCCGGCACCGCATCGGCACAACTCGAGGGCGAGCCGTTCATCCACGATCCTTCGACCCTGACCTTGTCGGACGGCAAATGGTGGACCTTCGGTACCCGCGGCGGTGGGCTCGTGTCCGACGATGGCTGGGTCTGGCATAGCGGTGGCGAGCGGCCCGGGGGCGGTGTCGCGCCCGACGTGATCAAGATCGGCGACCGCTATTACGTAGCTTATGCCGTCGGGGGCGGGGGGATGAACGGCGGCCATGCCAGCAACGTCAAGATCATGTGGACCAACTCGCTCGATCCCAAATCGCCGGCGTTCGGCTATCATGACGTCGGGATCGTCGCATCGACCAACGGGATCGAAGTGGCGGATGCGATCGACCCGGCGTTCCTCTACGCCGACGGGCATCTGTGGCTGAGCTACGGCACATATTTCGGGTCGATCCGCATGGTCGAACTCGATCCCAAGACCGGAGGTCGTCTGGCGGGCAACCAGCCCGTTGATATCGCTATCGACATGGAGGCGACCGCGCTTCTGCACCGGGATGGATGGTACTATCTGCTGGGGACGCATGGGACGTGCTGTGACGGGCCCAACTCGTCGTACAACATTCGGGTCGGGCGTTCGCGCAGTCCGCTTGGACCGTATGTCGACAACATGGGCGTGCCGCTCCTCAAAGGGGGTGGCAAACTCGTCGTGGCCGGACGGGGGCGGCAATATGGCCCCGGGCATTTCGGGCTGATCGACCTTGGGGACGGCGTCGAGAAATACTCGATGCATTATGAAGCAGACCTCGATCGCAGCGGTCGCAGCGTCCTTGCGATCCAGCCGTTGGTCTGGAAAGACGGCTGGCCCGTCGGTGGCGCGAACATTGTACCCGGCACCTACGAAATCCAGTCCGAGCGCAGTGGCGGAGCCTTGCAACTGGCGGTCGATTTCGTGCGCATGCCCTTCAACGTGCGGCGCAGTTTCATGGCGAAAAGCAACGAGCCCGTAGCGCCGATCCCCAATCAGACACTGGCGGAAGGTCGGACGTCGTGGCCCGCGGGGGACGCCGAGGTGGATCTGGGCGACTATATGATCCGCGCGCATCAGCAATGGACGATCTCACCGGTGGCGGAGGCAGGCGGTGCTTTCGGTGCACCTTACTACAAGATCGTCATCGCCGGGACCGAGCGCGCTCTGGCGGTCGGTCCGGAAGGGACCGTTCGCGCCGTACCAACCTTCGATGGCTCCCCGGGACAGCTCTGGCGGATCGATCAGCTGACCGACGGCACCTACCGGATCATGCCAAAGGGTCCGGTCGGTGCGAAGGGACCGGTGGCGTTGGTAGCCTTGGGGAGAAGTACGCCGGCGCTTGCGGCATTCCCTTCCGGCAGCGATGCAGGGCGGTGGACCTTCCAATTGCCCTGACGCGATCTTTGATTCCCATCGGGTTCAAGCGTCCTGCCAATGTTTTCACGTAATTGAGGCATGAAGGGCTGGACGTACGGTCCGTTTGCCGACGCAAACCCTGTCTGGTGCGACCGTGCGAGCCGGGGTAGCGTTCGGACATCATCGCCGGAATGCGGGACAGGGGAGGATACGGTGCAGCGTTACTCAAAGGCCTGCGTGCTTGCGATCATATTGGCGGCAACCCCGCTCTACGTTGCACCGGTCCCTGCTGCTGCATCCGAGGAGCAGGCTCCCGCTTTCAAGGTCCAGCTCTATGAGGGCGGGGAGGTTGACTCGCGCAGTATTGCCGGCCGCGTCGTGATCCTCAATTTCTGGGCGACTTGGTGCGCGCCGTGCAAGCGTGAGCTTGTCGAGCTCGATGCGGTGCTCGCGCGGCATGGTGCCGCTCGCGTTGCGGTGTTCGCGATCGACGCCGGGAAGCGGACCGAACCGCGGCTGCTTGCGCGTCAGGCGGCGGCGATGCGCGTGCCTGTCGCGACCGCCATCACCGCGCCATATCGCCCACGTGGTGCCGCGGTTCCGACGACGTATGTGATCGACCCTTCCGGGCGCATCGTGCGGGTCGAGGCGGGGGCGTTCCGGCCGGGCGAAATCACCCGGCTGGTCGACACGCTGTTGGGGGTTACTTCGGCATCTGGTAATGGACGTTGACCGACTGGCCGACGCACCCAAGCACTTCGTTGCCGAGCGTCGGCGGAAGATATCGGAAGCGTGCGACAGCGCGCTCGGTCGCTGGCCCGAATACGAACGGCGGATAGGCGATCACCGTGCGCGTCTGCTCGACCCGGCCATCGGCGGCAATGTCGAACGCCACGCGCGCATTCCCCTCGAAGTTCCAGCGTAGCGCCTCGCTCGGGAACGCGGCGCTTGAGATATTGGTGTTTTGCGGGACGGGGCGGACATCGAGCAGCGAGCATTGCTCGGGCGTGATGCCCGCCTCGGTCAGTCGTTGGTCGGCACGTGCGGGGGCACCGTCGCGTTTCTCGATCAGCGACAAATGGAGCTGCGCGAGGCTGCGGATCGGATCGTCCTGCGGAAGTGATGCCGCGGGCGTTGCGATCACCCCCTGCAACAGCTGGCGTGCCGGTGCGAGCGTACCGCTCGCTTCGAGCGCGAGCGCCTGTTCGGTGCGCAACCAGGCGCGCGCGCGTTCAGAACCTGACTGCGTTTCCAGCCGCGCGACCGCAACGCCGAAAGCGCGTGCCTTGTCGCTTTCATACCCGCTGCGCGTGGCGGAACGGACCGGGGAAGCCCCGACGAACAGGGCGTAGGCACGCGCTTCTGCGGGCGCATTTAACGAAACCAGCACAGCATCAAGCGCGGCAACCGCCTCGGCGCGGCTGCGATTGTCCTTTGCGGTATGCACCGCCGCGAGTCCCCGAGGAATAGCACCGGTACCGGGCTGGTTCGGATCAAACGTAGGGGTGATCACGTCGGGATCGACGTGGATCTGCGTGAGCCAGTCGCGCGTCCGATCGTTGAATGCATCCGATAGCGCGAGCAGGGGCGGGCGCTTGACGCAGCGCAGTTCGAGCCGGATCGACTGCCGCCAGAAGGGATCGAGCTTTGCCAGTGCAGCGGGCTGCCAGCGCCATTCCGCGACGGCTGCGGCGAACACGTTGCCCAGTGGCCCCGGCTTGCTTGCATACACCGGACTTGCCCCGGAGACGCGCCCGTTGTCCTCGATTGCAAACTCGACCACCGCGACGTCCTGCGGCGCGACATCCCCGCCGCACACCGGCAGGTCCTTGTCCGACATCGTCATCCAGCTTTGGTCGGGCAGATGCCCTGCGCCGGAATAAGTCAGATATTGCCGCACCTTTTCCGAATCGCCGAGGCGGGCATAGATAAGCGCCGCATTGCCGCGGATGCGCACCTGACTGATCGAGACTTTGGTCGTGGTCCGGCCGGTCAGGTCGAGCGCCTGTTCGATGAACGGCGCGGCGAGTTTGGGCTGCCCGCGATTGAGGTCGGCGAGCGCGCGTACGCTGAAGAAGTTAGCCTGATCGGTCTTGGGCAGTTTGGCAAAGCTGGGGGCGTCGGCGCGGACCGCGTCGAGCGTCGCCGCGGCCAGATCGGGCTGCTCAGTGAGTGCGGCCAGCGCCAGCGTGTAGCGCAACGACAAGGCGTCCGTGGACTTGGTGTCGGTTTCGGCGGCGATCGCACGTTGCAACTCGGTAACCGCCTGCGTGTTATTTGCCCCGCCACGGTGCAGGCTGCCAAGCAACCGCAGGGAATACGCCAGGTCGTCGTCGCGCGTGACCTTTTGTGCGGCGAAGGCACGGACCGCGAGCGTCGCCTCGGCCATCGCGGGATCGAACTGGCCGCTCTGCTGTAGTGCATAGGCGAGGCGCGCCCGGATCACGGCGGTCGATCGCGCCAACGGTGGCAACCCCGCCACCGCGGCGCGATAGCCGGTGATGGCGGCGGCAAAGTTGCCCTTTTCCAATGCCGCCTGCGCGGTGTCGAACAGCATCTGAGGGGTTTGCGGTGCTGTCTGTGCTATGGCGCTACCGCCCCCCAGAACCGCCGCACATGCCGCAACCCGAAGCCAGCCTTTGCTGATCCGTCGCATTCAATCCCCCCGTTTTCAAACCCCTGCGGGACGATAACAGGGGAAAGCACCGTACGTAAGCGTCATCTTCAAAGGGTCGGGCGCGCGCGGACGGGGCAAAGTGGTTGCGCCATGCCCGGGACATCAAACGCCGCCCGGGCGACGAGCGCGAACGGCGGTCAGAATAATCCGGGCGCTATCACGTGGCACGGTTTCGCGGCGGGGCGGCGGCGAATGCGGCGGCCACCGCCTCACGCATAGGCTTCGGTCTGAACTCCCTGTCGTACAACGTCGGCCGGCGAAGCGCTTTGTCCTTGCGCGGTTCGAACCCCTCGATCCAGCTGTATCGGTCGCACAGCCCCCAGCTGAGCACGTCGCGCACGGCCGGATAGCTCAACGTGACGTCCAGATATCCCTTCGTGAAATCAGCGACGGCGCGGTCCCGCGGCGTGATCTCGGTCGGCAATCCGTTGTCGCGCACGTCGAGTTCGGTCAGCACCAGTGCATAGCCCATTTGCGTCACGGCATCGAGGAACTGTCGCCAGTCCCGTTCGAGCCGAGTCACGCTGGCCCTGGCATCCAGACCCTGGGTCACGAGATGCGACTGCACGCCAAGCGCGTCCACGGGCGTCCCACGGCGCTTGAACCCTTCGAGCAGTTTGAGCACGCCGGCACGGTGGGATGCGTTTCCCGGCTCCCAGCTCATGTAATCGTTATAGACCAGTTCTGCGCGTGGGGCCCCGGCACGCGCGGTGTGGAACGCCAGATCGAGCGTCGCCTCCGCCCCGCCAATCGCGGTCGACAGGCTGGTATCGTACAGCTGCCCGTCCGACGGGCGGACGGCTTCGTTGACCACGTCATAGCTTTCGATCCGCTTCCCATAACGCGCCAGGACGGTATCGATATGCGTGGTCAGCAATCGCTCACCCTCGCGTTTCGGCGTCGCGCTGAAATCGTAGCTGTTGAGCCATCTGGGTAACCATTTGGGTTGATGCCACAGGAGGTTATGGCCCCGCGTAGCCAGGCGCTTACTTTCGGCCCAGGCGACGATGGCGTCGAACCGTTCGAACGCGAAGGCGGTCGGCGACGGCCGCAAGGCCTGCCACTTCATTTCATTTTCAGCGACGATCACCCCGCACTCCGCCGCGACGAGCCGCGCGTACGGTGGGTTGGCAATCGATCCACGATCGGCACCCGCGGTGCCCCAGCTGATAGCGGAGCCGAACCGCAAGCCCTTGCGTCGCGCCAGCACGTCAAGGGAGGGCGGGATGTCGGTCCTTGCCACAAGCGGGGAAGCCACCGCACCCATGATACCGGCCATCAGAACGTCGCGACGTGCAAAACCGGTCATGATCAACCTCTTCGAGGAGTAACACTATGGACTATGGCGTTAACTCTCGAAGGTTGGGGGCGTGACGTCAAGGATTGGCATTGGCCACTGGGGAGCGCGTAAGCCGTCCGTTACCCGCGGGTATCCGAGCCTCACGACGATGAGGTCAGGGTCCTGCTACTTGGCACGTTCGATCAAACGGAAGGCGCACGGAACGATCACGGCTTCCAATACGCGGTTGCGCACCGGAAGCCGTGATCGTTGCCCGGTTAGAAGTTCAACCGGAAGCCGATGTCATAGCGCGGCCCGAAGTTCTGATAGCCGAGCAACTGGTTATCGAACCGACCCGTCGTGATGTACTTGGCGTTGAACAGGTTGGTGCCCTCGATGAACACCTGCGCGTTCTTGGTCACGGTATAGGCCGCACTTCCGTCGAACTGGCCGTAGTTCCGAACGAAGACGGGTTCGTTGCCAGGGCCGCCCGCGAGCGTCTGCAGGAACCGCTCGCGCCGGTTATAGGCGATGCGCGCCGAGACACCGTACTTCTCATAGAAGACCGTCCCGTTCTGTGAGTTGCCGATCCCCTCCGCAGCGAAGGACTGGCCGACTTGCGTCACGTCGAAGCTCCGATTGGTGCTGACGAAGGTGGCGTTCGCCTGCACGCCGAAGCCGCTGAGGATGCCCGGTGCCCAGTCGAGCGTATGGACGAGGTTGAGTTCGAGCCCGCGGATATCGAGCGACTCCGCATTGCGCGGTCGCCGTACGCTGAACCGAGCGGTGTTCAGCCCCGTGATCAGGCCGCCGACGGGCAAGTTGCCAGAATTGGCAATCGTGAAGTTTTCCGGTGCGAAGGTCTGAACGATGAAATCGTCGATGCTCTTGTAGAACACCGCCGCCGACAGCGTCGTCGTCCGCGTCGGATAATATTCGAACGACAGATCGAAATTGGTCGCGCGATAGGGTTTCAGTTCGGGGTTGCCCCCGCTTGCAGTCAGCGTCGCCGGACGCAGCGTATCATAGTTGAGGTTCGGCGCGAGATCGCCGATCGCAGGACGCGTCAGCGACTTATAGGCGGCGAAGCGGGCTTGGAACTTGGGCGCGATGTTCACCCGGACGTTCAGGTTCGGCAGGAACGTGTTGTAGGTCGATTCCTTGTCGACCGAGACCGTCTGACGGTTGTTGGCAAAGACACCGTTGTAGATGGTGGGATCGCCCGCCACCGGCAGCAGGTCCGTCAACTGCAATTGCTGCCCGAACGACCGCAACTCTGTGTGCTCGTAACGCGCACCGACGTTGACGAACCACGGAACGCCGCCAAGCGTCCCCTCGAAGTCGACGTCGGCATAGCCTGCGTAGACCGTCTCTCGGACCCGCGTCGAAGGCTGCGCCGTCGCGGCATAGCCGTTCGAGGCTGCATAGAGCGCAGCCGTCGTCCCCGGTGCGTTCCCGCGCGCCCGGTCCAGCGCCGCCGTTGCGGCTGGGCTGGTCAGGAAGTTCAGATAGGCACGTGGATCAAAGGTAAGGAACGACGTCGGCAACTGGCTCGAGCCGAACGATCCGATGGAGAATGGCGAGAGCAGCGAGGAATCGGCGAAGGTTGAATAACCGCAATAGACGCAGCCGACGTTCGGATCAGACGTGATCGGCACGTTCTGCTTGTCGCGCGATGTCCGCATCAGGCCGAACCGGAGCACCTTGAGCGCGCCCGAATCGGCTTTCCACTCGGTGTTGAGGCGATACTCGGTGACCTTCTCGGTCACGTCATTGCCGCTGACGCCGGCGATGTGGGTTTTCCCAAGCGTGGGATCGGACAGCGCCCCCGATGCATAGCCGAAGGTCGAAGGGATCCCGCCGCCTTCTGCCGCCGTGAAGCTGTACGGCGTCGGGGTTCCGATCACCGCGAAATAGGATTTGCCGCCGCCCGAGTTCTTCGCACGCGATTGCGTCGCATCGAGCACGACCTTGACGGTGTCGCTGGGCTTCCATTCGACGTTGCCGCCGAATTCGTAAGTCGTCGTCTCACGCACGCTGCCCGAGGCGATGAAATCCGCGTTGCCGTTGGTGCTCAGCCCGGTGATCGACCGATTGGCGTCGATCGTTGCCGCCGTGTAGTTGGAAGGCTCGAACCAGCTGCCGAGGCCGTGGCCGCTCTGGTCGCTCTTGAAGCGGTTGTACAAGCCGTCGACGGTCAACGTCAGCGTGTCGGTCGGGGCATATTGCCCGACCAGCGTCGCGCCGAGCCGCGTGCGGCGATCGACGGTGTTGGTGATGTTCTGGTTCCGCGGCGCGTAGACGTTGGTGAACAGCGGCGCGTTGTTGGGGCCGACCGACGTGTTGGGGATGTAGCCGTCGTTCGAAATCGAATCGATCGACGCAATGCGCTTCTGATAGGACAGCGACGCGAGCAGCCCGATCCGGCCGTCGGCGAACGTATCGCTGAGCAGGCCGAACAGCTGCGGCGTGAATTTCTCGCTGTTCTTTTCGTACAGGCCCTTGGCGCTGAACACGCCCTTGAACTTCTTGAGATCGAGCGGGCGCGGGGTCTGGACGTTGATCGTCGCGCCGATGCCGCCGCCCTGCAGCGGGGCCTGCGTGCTCTTGTAGACCTGCGCGCCGCTGATCAGTTCGGCGGGGATCAGATCGAACGAGAAGGCGCGGCTGTAATTGTCCGAGGCGAAGCTGCGGCCGTTGAACAGCACGGTATTGAACGCCGGCCCGAGCCCGCGGACGGTGACCGACTGGCCTTCGCCGCTGCTGCGATCGATCGCGACGCCAGGAATGCGCTGAAGCGATTCTGCGACGTTCGCATCGGGGAACTTGCCAAGGTCTTCGGACGAGATCGCATCGAGGATGCCAGACGCGTTACGCTTCTGCGAGGCCGACGAAGCGAGGCTTCCGCGGATGCCCGTGATGACGATGTCCGGTGACGCGGCATCCTGCGCCAGCGACGGCGGAACAGACGTATCAGCACCGGCGGTATCCGCGGGGATCCCGGCCTGTGACGGTGGCTGTGCCTGAGTCGGGGCCTGCGTCTGTGCCTGCGCCGGCATGGCGGCTGCCAGCATCACGACAGCGGCCACTGCGGTGCTGCCCATCAGGCCGACAATACGCCGATTGAATGAGTGCGTCTGCGAAAAGTCCGACATATATCCTCTCCCCCTTTTCTACTCGTTCCGCATCATCTGTACGGATTTCCTGAAGCCGGTTTATTTCATTTGTCCGATATATCAAGGTCTATTCGCAGGGCCCGTTTTGCGCGATAGGGGCGATCAGGGAGAGCGCATGCAAAAGCAGCAAACCGGAACCAAATCCGACATAATCCGGACGATCGTGGTCGTCGGCGGGGGATCTGCCGGCTGGATCGCGGCCGCTCGGCTCGCCGCGAAGGGCGCGCGCGGATCGGACGATATCATCGTCAAGCTGGTCGAATCCGCCACCGTGCCGACGATCGGCGTTGGCGAGGGAACGTGGCCGACGATGCGCAACACACTCGCCAAGATCGGCATCGGCGAGACCGAATTCCTGCGATCGTGTGATGCAGCGTTCAAGCAGGGGGCTCGGTTCGTCGGCTGGAAGGACGGATCGGCGCGCGATGCCTATTACCATCCGCTCAATCCCCCGGCGGGTGCAGCCGACCTGAACTTGTCGCCGCATTGGCAGGCGTTTGTTGCGGAATCACCGGATCGCGATTTCGCCGACTGGGTCGATTTTCAGCAGGCGCTGTGCGACGCCGGCCTCGCCCCAAAGACGATCACCGCGCCCGAATATGGCGGGGTCGCCAATTACGCGTATCATCTCGATGCGGGCAAATTCGCGACGTTGCTGCGCGAGCACGCCGTCGGTCGGCTTGGCGTCGAGCATATCATCGGTGACGTGACGGACGTAGTGATGGCCGACAATGGCGACATCGCTTCGCTCGATCTGGCCGACGGCGGGAGCGTCGCCGGGGATTTGTTCATTGATTGCACTGGGTTCGCCGCGCGCCTGATCGGGAAGGTGTATGGCGTGCCCTTCCGGCGGTGCAATGACATCCTCTTCGCGGACCGCGCGATTGCGATGCAAGTGCCGTATCCTGATGAGAACACGCCGATCACCAGCCATACCGTATCGACCGCGTCGGATGCCGGGTGGATCTGGGATATCGGTCTATGGGCACGCCGCGGCACGGGCTATGTCTATAGCAGCGCGCATATCGACGACGATGCTGCCGAGGCTGCATTGCGCGCTTACGTGGGACCGCAGGCCGAGCACCTTTCGACGCGACGTATCTCGATCGAGGCGGGGCATCGCGAACGGTTCTGGCAAAACAACTGTGTTGCCGTGGGCTTATCGGCGGGCTTTCTCGAACCACTGGAAGCGTCCGCGCTGATGCTGGTCGAGGCGTCGATGGACGCGATCGCCGATCGCCTGCCGCGCACGCGCGGCGCGATGGACACCGCGGCGCGTCAGTTCAACGAATCCTTCCGCCACCATTGGGAGCGGATCATCGAGTTCCTCAAGCTGCATTATGCGATCACCAAGCGCACTGACACCGCCTTCTGGCGGGATAATGCCGCGCCGGAGTCGATCCCGGATGCGCTGAAGGAGCGCCTCGACCTGTGGCGGCAGCATCCCCCGGCGCCGCAGGATTTTGCGCATGCGCGCGAGGTTTTCTCCTGGCCGAGCTATCAATATGTCCTCCACGGCATGGGATTTGAAACGCAATATCCGACGGTTGCTGCGTCATCCCCAGACGCGGTCTTAGCACGACGCTGGGTCGGGCGGATCGAGCGGATGCGGGGGGATGCGGTGGCGCAGATGCCGAGTCACCGCAGTTTGCTCCGTGCGATCCGTGAGCATGGGTTGCAGGCAGTATGAGCCGGATCGTTCCGCTCGATGCTGCACGGCACCATGCAGTGTGCGTCGATGCAATGGCCGGCGCGGCGGCACGGCAGTTCGTACAGATCGGGCTGTCGGAAATAGCGCTGGCGGTGGCGGACATGCCGCTGTTTCTCGTCAAGGATGGGCAAACCGGTCGGTTCAACCTGGTCGCGCTGTTCGGTCTGATCGAGCAGCGCAACCTGTTCTGGCAGCAGGGCGGGATGCAATCGACCTACCTTCCGCGGGCCGCCTCGCTGACTGCGTTTCGGCTCGATCCCGAGGGATTAGAAGGGATTGGGGTGGATGAAACAGATCCCGCCTTAAGCTTTCGCGGCGAACCACTGTTTGCGGCTGACCGATCAGCGACGCCGTTTTTGACGTCCATCCGGGAAGCGCTTGGCGCGGTGATCGAAGACGTCGCTGCCGCACAGGCGTTGATCGACGCCTATGCGCAACTCCGCGTGATACGGCCCCTGTCGCTGGTGCTGCGGCATGCGGATGGCCACGAACATGCGATTACCGGGCTTTATGGGCTGGACGAGGAGCAGCTGGCGGCGCTTGACGATGCGACGGTTGTTGCACTGCACCGTGCCGACCGGCTCGCGCCCGCCGCGGTGATGACGGCGTCGCTCGCTCAAGTCGAACGGCTGAAACAGCTGCATAATGCAGCACAATTGCGTCCGATCGCGTCGTTTCAACTGACGTTTTCAGCCTGAAAGCCGCAGTTTCGGTCGATTTTGACGCCATATTATGCAGCCATTGCGCGCAGCGCGGGCACACCGGCGTTTGCCGGCAGGCATAATCTAGTAGGACTAATAGATTTGGTCGGCTACGCTGCCGTTCAATACCCGAGACGGGGTATCGGGGACGGGGGGTAGGATGCGAACAGGGACGATCGTGCTGGCGTGTTGCGCGCTCATCGCTTCGCCTAATGCGCAGGCCAAGGCCAATGCCGCCGCGGTCCCGCTCGCCGCGCCAGCCGTGAAGCAGCGGATGATCGTGCTGAGCGACATCGAAGCCGACCCCGACGACACCCAGTCCTTCATCCGATTGTTTCTCTACGCCAGCGAGATCGACCTCGAAGGGCTGATCGCGACGACGTCGGTTCACATGAGGACCGCGATCCACCCCGATTCGATCCGCCGAATCATCCAGGGCTATGCGCAGGTGCACCCCAATCTGCTGAAGCATGAGGCCGGTTTCCCGACCCCCGATCGTCTGCGGTCGCTCGTCCGCGACGGGCAGCCGGGCTATGGCATGGCGACGGTCGGCGCGGGCAAGGACACGCCGGGATCGCGGCTGATCGTCGAGGCGCTCGAGCGGCCCGATCCGCGGCCCCTATGGATATCGGTATGGGGCGGCGCGAACACGCTTGCGCAGGCGCTTCACGCGATCCGAGAGACGCGATCGCCCGACACCGCCCGGCGGCTGATCGCCAAGCTGCGGGTCTACACCATCTCCGACCAGGACGACGCCGGTGCGTGGATCCGCAAAAGCTTCCCCGATCTGTTCTACATCGTCAGCCCCGGCGGGTACGGCGCGGGCACCTGGACCGGGATCCACACGCTGATCGACGGGGCGGACAACAGGACGATCAGCAACGCGTGGCTGCGCGACAACATCCAGCAAGGGCATGGACCGCTTGGCGCACTCTATCCCGACGTGTCCTACGACATGGAGGGGGATACGCCTGCGTATCTGTCGTTGATTCCGAACGGGCTGAGCGACCCGGAGCATCCCGACTGGGGCGGGTGGGGCGGCCGGTATGAACTCTATACCCCGCCGGTCGCGACCACCGACCCGAGCGGTTTCAGCGGGGTGACGATCGTACCGGAAACGCGGCCGATCTGGACCAACGCGATCGACACGTACACGCCGCAGGTCGCGCGCGCCTATGGCCGAACGGAAGGTCCCGGCGAGCGACAGATCAAGGACTTTCGCGCCGGCATCTGGCGGTGGCGCGACGATTTCCAGAACGATTTCGCCGCCCGCATGGCGTGGACGACCCGACCGTTCGCGCAGGCCAACCATGCGCCGGTCGTACATCTGGCCCACCCCGACCGGCTGACGGTCAAGTCGGGCCAGCGCTTCGTGCTGAGCGCGGTCAACAGTACCGATCCCGACGGCGACAGCCTGAGCTTCCAGTGGTTCCACTATGCCGAGATCGGCCATTGGCAGACGGGAATAGCGAACGGCATCGCCGCCAATATCCACACCGTCGATTTCACCGCCCCGACCGTCACCGAACCGCGCGAGGCGCATTTCATCGTCCGCGTCAACGACAAGGGCGATCCGCCGCTCAGCCGATACGAACGCGTGATCGTCACGATCACACCCTGAGCCACGCTTTCCCAGGAGTTGGACCTCACATGCGATCCTTTCGTCGATTATTCGCGCCTGCGCTGCTTGCGGCGGCTGCGGTCATCGCGCCTGCGTACGCCGACGCGCCGATCATCCAGACGCGCTTCACCGCCGATCCCGCACCGCTGGTGCATGACGGCGTCGTCTATCTCTACACCAGCCACGACGAGGACGACGCCGATGGCTTCAAGATGCTCGACTGGCGGCTGTACAGTTCGACCGACATGGCCAACTGGACCGACCGGGGCGTGGTCGCCTCGCTCAAGACCTTTCCCTGGGCGGTGCAAAGCAACGACGCCTGGGCGCCGGAGGTGGTCGCGCGGGACGGGAAATTCTATCTCTACACGCCGATCAGCGTCGCGGGATCGCCCAAGAACGTGATCGCGGTGGCGGTCGCGGATACGCCTGCCGGGCCGTTCCGCGACGTCCTCGGCAAGCCGCTGATCGCGCCGGGGGAGGGCTATATCGATCCGACCGTGTGGATCGACCGGGACGGGCAGGGCTATCTCTACTGGGGCAATCCGGACCTGTGGTACGTCAAGCTCAACCGCGACATGGTGTCTTATTCAGGCCCGATCACGAAGGTGCAGCCGCGGATCACCGATTATCAGGAGGGGCCGTGGTTCTTTGAACGCAACGGCCGCTACTACATGGCGTTCGCCTCGACCTGCTGCTCGGAGGGGATCGGCTATGCGATGAGCGAGAAGCCGACCGGACCGTGGACCTACAAGGGTCCGATCATGGACCACGATACCCGCGCGACGGGCAATCATCCGGGGATCATCGACTATAAGGGCGGCTCCTATGTGTTCGGGTTCAGCTATGAACTCAACTTCGCGCTGACGCCGATCCATCACGAGCGCCGATCGGTATCGGTCGCCAAGTTCACCTACAATGCGGACGGCACGATCCCCAACCTCGGCTGGTGGGACAGGGCGCGCGCGCCGCAGATCGGGACGCTTGATCCCTATGCCCGGGTCGAGGCGGAAACGATCGCGTGGACGTCGCGGATCAAGCGCGACCGTGACCGCGCCTTCTTGTGGGTGCCGGGGGTCACCACCGCGCAGGATGATCGTGGGCGGGTCTACGTCACGCGCACCGCGGATCGCAGCTTCATCAAGGTCGCGGGCGTCGATTTCGGCGCGAGCGGCGCGAAGGCGTTTCACGCCGGTTATGCCAATGGCGCACCCAATGCGAAGATCGAACTACGGCTCGACCGGGTCGATGGTGCGGTGATCGGGACGATGCCGGTCGGCGCGGGCGGAGCGGCGGGGCAGTGGCGCGAGGCGAGCGTTGCGGTGTCCGGCGCGCGCGGGGTTCATGACCTGTATCTGGTCTTCCGGGGCGGCGATGCACCGTCGGTGGTCGATGTGGATTACTGGCGGTTCGACCGTTGAAGATTTCGCACAGAGGGGAATGTCGCATGAAAGCTCGCTGGATGGCGACCGCCGCCGCCGCCATCTTGACGGCAAGTCCGACGCTCGCGCAGTCGCCCACGCCGCCGACCGGTCTCGACCCGCTTGGGCATATGCGGACCGCAGCCACTGCAGCGGACTCGGCGTTCCACTTCCAGCGGCTGCGCAACGGGGTGCAGTTCACGCTGGGCGGCGTGACCAAATCGGTGATCTTCTACGCCCCCGGCGTGGTGCGGGTGAATGCCAATCTCGGCCAATCCTATTGGACGCAGCGCAGCCTGGTCGTGATCCGCGAACCCGGTGCAGTTCCGTTCACGGTCCGCGAAACCGCCGGCACGCTCGAACTGTCAGGCGCAAAACTGCGCGTCGTAATCGACACCCGCACGGGAGCGGTCAGCTATTACGCTCCGTCCGGACGGTTGCTCACGCAGGAAAAGCGCGATGCGCCGCAGTCGATCGACAAGCGCGTCCTAGCCGACGCACCGACCTATGAAGTGGAGAACCGCTTCACGCTGAAGCCCGACGAGGGCATTTACGGCTTTGGCTTCACCAGCGACGATGCGGTGAACCGGCGCGGCAAGGACCTGCTGCTCGTCCAGACCAATGTCGGCATCATCATCCCCGTGATGGTCTCGACCGAGCGGTACGGCGTGCTGTGGGACATCTATTCGCAGATGCGCTTCAAGGACGATGCCGATGGGGCGCGGCTATGGGCGGAAAGCGCGCCGGGCGGGGTGGATTATTACTTCATAGCCGGCGACACGATGGACGGGGTGGTCAAGGCCTATCGCTGGCTGACCGGCGAAGCGCCGATGTTCCCCAAACAGGCGTTCGGGCTGTTCATGAGCAAGGAGCGTTACCCGACGCAGGACCGCATCGTCGAGGTCGGGCGGACCTTCCGCAAGGAGCAGTTCCCGCTCGATTACATCGTGCAGGACTGGCAATATTGGGGCAGCGACAAGGACGGCAGCTGGTCCGGGATGATCTGGGACCCGAAGCGCTATCCCGATCCGGTGGGCATGAGCCGCGAAATCCACGACCTGCACATGAAGCTGATGGTGTCGATCTGGCCGTCGGTCGGCAACGACACGCCACTGGCGAAGGAGCTCGACCAGTCCAACCTGCGGTTCGCGCCGCTGCACTGGATCTCCAAACAGGCGCGCGTCTATGATGCGTACAGCGCCAAGGCGCGCGGGATCTATTTCAAGTACATCAAGTCCGGCCTGCTCGACAAAGGCGTCGACGCGCTGTGGATGGACGGGACCGAGGTCGAGGTCAGCTCCGCGATGTGGAACCCGGTCGACAATGTGCGTGATACCAAGGCGCTCGGCAGCAATGCGATGGGCGATTTCACACGGTATCTGAACCCCTATTCGTTGCTGACGACGCAAGGCACCTATGACGGCGAGCGCGCGACCAGCGACAAGCGCGTGTTCACGCTGACGCGCTCGGCGTGGGCGGGCGCGCAGCGGACGGGCGCGGTGTCCTGGTCCGGCGATATCTACGCGAGCTGGAAGACGTTCGCGCAGCAGGTGTCGGGCGGCGTCAACGTCACGATCACGGGCAACCCTTATTGGACGCAGGATACCGGTGGCTTCTTCGTCAGCGATTTTCCCGGCGGCGAGAAGAACCCGGCGTGGCGTGAGCTGTTCGCGCGCTGGTTCCAATATGCGACGTTCAACCCGATCATGCGGGTCCACGGCACCAACGTCGAACGCGAGCCGTATATCTTCAAGACGCTCGATCCGGCGGTGTACAAGACGCTGCTCGACAGTGTGAACCTGCGCTATCGGCTGCTGCCCTATATCTACAGCCTGAGCGCGAAGGTGACGTCCGACGGGTACACGCTGATGCGTGCGCTGCCGATGGATTTTCCGGACGATCCGGCAGTGCGCAGCATCGACGACAGCTTCATGTTCGGGTCGTCGCTGCTCGTTCACCCGGTGACGCGGGCGATGTACAATATCCTGCCGTCCGGCGCGACCGTGGTGCCGACCCAGACCCTCCGCACCGCCGACGGCAAGCCCGGGCTGACCGTGCAGTATTTCGCCGGCGAGAATTTCGAGAAACCGGCGGGCACCGGGGCCGATGCGAAGATCGATCACACCTGGCCCGATCCGCCGCTCGCCGAACTGCCGCTGGGCCTGACCTCGCTCAGCCACTTCTCTGCGCGCTGGCAGGGGGAGCTCGTCGCGCCCGAGGACGGGGAATATGAGATCGGGCTGACGGGCAACGACGGGATGCGGATGTTCCTGGGCGGCAAGCCGGCGATCGACGACTGGAACCGCAGCGCGACCCGCACCCGGGTGGTGCGGCATATGCTCCGGAAGGGGGAGCGGTTGCCGGTGCGGCTTGAGTTCTTCCACCCGGAAGGCGGGCGGGTGTTCCGATTCGTCTGGCGCACCCCGAGCGAGCTGAAGCGGGATGCGGTCGCGCTCAGCGCGCCGCGCGACCTGACGATGCGGACGTATTTGCCGCGCGGGAGCGACTGGTATGATTTCTGGACGAACCAGCGCTACCGTGGTGGCGAGACCGTCGCGCGCGCGGCCCCGCTCGATGTGATCCCGCTGTATGTCCGCGCAGGGTCGATCGTCCCGATGGGGCCGGTGCTGCAATATGCTACCGAGCGACCGGATGCGCCCTATGAGATCCGCGTCTATCCGGGGGCGGACGGCGCATTTACGCTCTACGAGGACGATAACGAGACCTATGCTTACGAGAAGGGCCAGTCGGCGCGGTATGATCTGCGCTGGGACGATGCGGGGCGGACGCTGACGGTCGGCGCGCGGCGTGGGACTTTTCCCGGCATGGTGCGTCAGCGGAACCTGAAGGTGATCGTGATGGACCGCTCCGGGAGCGCGACCACGGTGCCCGCGGCGGCGAAAGTCGTCCAGTACGATGGGCGCGCGGTCCGTGTGCGGTTCGACGCCGCGCGCTGATCGCGGCAGGCGGTTCGGTCAGAACGCGGCGGGCGGGCGCGCTTGCGCGACCATCCGCCATACGGATGAGCGTTTGGTGCGGAGCTATCCGGGCTCTTGGGAGTTGCACCCCCGCAACGAATATGAGTGATTACGGCGCGGGGCCGTACCGAAACGCATGAAGTCAAAGGATCAGACCATCGCTATCGAACGGCAGCGCCTAGAAAACGGCGGGCTCATCCTCTTCGTCGTCCTGATCACGATCGGACTGGGGCTGGTCGTCAACACCTTCCTCGGCGCATTGCTGTGGTCGGCGCTGGCGGCGATCCTGTTCCAGCCGCTGTTTCAGCGCCTGCTCGCGCGCTGGCCGGAGCGGCGTAATCGCGCGGCGCTGGTCACGCTGCTGATCATCACGGTCGCGGTGGTCATCCCGGCGCTGATTGTCGGCAGCATGGTCGTGGACCAGGCTGCCGGCGTGTACAGCCAGATCCGGTCGGGGCAGATCAACTTCGCGTCCTATTTCGAACAGATCCATGACGCGTTGCCGGGCCGCTTGCAGCAATTGCTCGACAGCAGCGGGTTCGGCAGCTTTGAACGCGCTCAGGCGCAGATTTCGGAAGCGATCAGCAACAGCGCCAGCATGCTGGCGAGCCGCGCCTTCTCGATCGGCGCGAATGCCGCGGCGTTCCTGCTGGCGTTCGGCGTCGGTCTGTACGTCACCTTTTTCCTGCTGCGCGACGGCGAACGTCTCGGGCCGGCGATCATCCGCGCGTGCCCGATCGAGCATGATGCGGCGGTCCGGCTCGCCGACAAGTTCGTGACGGTTGCGCGGGCGACGATCAAGGGGTCGGTTGTTGTCGCCTTGGTACAGGGTGCGTTGGGGGCGGTGACGTTCTGGATCGTCGGGCTGCCCGCCGCCTTGCTGTGGGGCGTGCTGATGGCGATCGCCGCGTTGCTCCCGGCGATCGGGCCGGCGATCATCTGGGGACCGGTCGCGATCTATCTGTTTGCCACCGGCGCCCTCTGGCAAGCTGCGGTCGTGGTGGCGTCGGGCGTCGTCGTGATCGGGGTTGCCGACAACATCCTGCGCCCGATCCTGGTGGGTCGCGATACGGGGATCCCCGATTGGCTCGTGCTGGTCACGACGCTGGGCGGGATCGAGCTGGTCGGTTTGAGCGGCATCGTCGTCGGGCCGATCGTCGGTGCGCTGTTCCTTACCGGATGGAGCATCCTGACCGAGCAGCGGCTTGGCCTTGCGCCCGGGTCGGTGGACGGTGACGACAGCGCGCCGAAGGACGGGCATGGCAACGCCAAAAGCTGAACGCCCGCGCACGGCGGGCAGGGTGCGCGCTGTTCTGATCGCGCTCGCCGGGGCGACGGCGCTCGCGGGGGGCTTGCGGCTGCTGAGCCGGTTGCCGGAGCGCACGCCGGAGAAAGAGCCAGCAGCGCGGGGCGGCCGGGACACCGCATTGGGCCGGGCGGCGGCGGCAGCGGCGGCGCGGCACCCCAATCTGACCGGCCTGCAACTTCTGTCCGACGCGCACGATGCCTTTGCCGCGCGCGTCCTGTTGGCGCGGCAGGCGGAGCGGACGCTCGACCTGCAATATTACATCTGGCACGGCGACCGTACGGGGACGCTGATGCTCGAGGCGGTTCATCAGGCTGCCGATCGTGGCGTGAAGGTGCGGTTGCTGCTCGACGACAATGGCATTGCCGGGCTCGATACCGTGTTGTCGGCGCTCGATCGGCATCCCAATATCGCGGTGCGGCTGTTCAATCCGTTCCGCATCCGCTTTCCCAAGGCGATCGGCTACCTCGCTGATTTCAAACGGCTCAATCGCCGGATGCACAACAAGAGCTTCACCGCCGACGGTGCCGCGACGATCGTCGGGGGACGCAATGTCGGCGACGAATATTTCGGCGCGGGCGACGGCGGGCTGTTCGCCGACCTCGATGTGCTCGCGATCGGCCCGATCGTTGAAGCGGTCGAAGACGACTTCGCGCGTTATTGGAACAGCGCCTCGGCCTATCCCGCCGCGCAGATCCTGCCACCGGTCAGCGACGGCAAGCTTGACCAGTTGACCACCAAAGCATCGCTGGTCGAGCGCGACCCGGGGGCGAGGGCGTTCGTCGAGCGGCTTCGCGCGCTGCCGCTGATCCGCGACCTGATCGACGGAAGCCTTAGATTGACCTGGGCACCCGTGCGGATGATCAGCGACGACCCGGCCAAGGCACTGGACGCAGCGCCGCGCGAGGCGTTGCTGGCGGGCAAGCTCGACGCGGCGATCGGCGCGCCGGACCGCGAACTCCTATTGGTGGCGGGCTATTTCGTTCCCGGCGACGCGGTGACGGAGCAGCTTTGCGCGCTCGCACGGGACAGCGTGTCGATCCGTGTGCTCACCAACAGTTTCGCCGCGACCGACGTCGCGCTGGTTCACGCGGGCTATGCGCCATCGCGCACCGCGCTGTTGCAGGCGGGGGTGCGGCTGTTCGAACTGTGCGGCACCGCGCGCGATCTCCCCGATCACAAGGCGCGTCGGCAGGGCAGTCGGCTCGGGATCGGGAGTACGCTGCGGGGATCGGGGACGGGACGCGTTGCCGCATTGCGGTCGGGGGCATCGACGCTCCATGCGAAGACCTTTGCGGTCGATCGCGCGCGTCTGTTCATCGGGTCGTTCAACCTCGATCCGCGGTCGATCGACCTCAACACCGAACTTGGCTTCGTGATCGACAGTCCCGAACTCGCCGCCCGCATCGCGGAGACGTTTGACGACGCCATTCCTCAGGCAGCGTATGAAGTCGTGCTGGCGGACGGCGACCGCCTTCAATGGCGCGAAGTCCGGGGGGAGACCACGATCCTGCATGACCGCGAACCCGGCATGACGGCCGTCGATCACGCGGTCATCGCGGTGGCGGAGCGGTTACCGATCCGGTGGTTGCTCTAGATCTCAGGGACATAGCGAGGGATTGTCAGAGCGAATGTCAGCACGCCTGACAGGTAACGATCTGGCGGACGGTGGGGCAGATGTTCGTCGTGAACCGCTGCCCAGCGGTCGCGCGCGCTATTGCATCGGGCGCGGTTTTCCTGAAACGCACGCGCCATGACCAATCAGTATTCCCAATCGCTTGTCCCGTATGCGGACCGTTCGTTCCAGGCCTGTCTGTTCGACATGGACGGGACGCTGCTCACCTCGATCGAATCCGCCGAGCGCGTCTGGTCGCGCTGGCTTCGCGCGCATGATCTCGATCCGGTGGTGATTCTCCCCACCATTCACGGGGTACAGACGATCGAGACGATCACCCGGCTCGGCATTCCGAGAATCGATCCGCGCACGGAAGCCGCGTGGATCGCGCGCGAGGAGGCGATCGACCTCGACGGGGTTCGCGCCATCGAGGGAGCGGTCGAATTCGTGGCGGGGTTGCCGGAAGACGGCTGGGCGATCGTCACGTCGGCCACCCGCGTGCTGGCAGAGGCGCGTCTGGCGGCGGCCGGTCTGACCGCGCCGCCCCTGTTCATCACCGCCGAGGACATCGCCAACGGCAAGCCCGCCCCCGATTGCTACATCGAGGCAGCACGCCGACTGGGGAAGAACGTGACGCAGTGCGCCGTGTTCGAGGACGCACCAGCGGGGATCGAAGCCGGTCGTGCCGCAGGAGCAGCGGTCGTCGTGATCACCGCCACCCATGCGCATCCCGTCCCGACGGAATATCCGCAAATTCGCGATTATCGCGGCCTCACCACGATCCACAGCGACGGAACGATGCGACTGACGTCGAGTCGCTAGCGCACACGCAAAACATCAGCGCCGCGGAGCGCGGCGCTGATGTCAGGTTCACCGGAAACAGGATGACTGGCGGGGAGGGCGTTCCGCACCCCGCCAGAGAATCAGGCGTCGCGTTCCGCGCGCTTGCGATCGGCCTTGCGGGCACGACCGATGGCAGCAGCCCGCTCACGCGCGCGCTTCTCGGACGGCTTCTCGTAATGGCGGCGTTGCTTCATCTCGCGGAAGATACCTTCCCGCTGCATTTTCTTCTTGAGCGCACGAAGCGCCTGGTCGACGTTGTTGTCGCGAACGGTAATCTGCATGGTCGTTAGCTCGTGGTGTGATGCGGGTGAATTTCCACCGCTGTATGGGCAATGCGCGGGCGTGCCAAGGGACGAGTTCACGTTCTTGGCGCTGAATCGTCCTAATTGGCGCTGAATCGTCCTAATTTGCCCGTATGGAGGCCGGATACCGGCGCGAAATCCGGTTTTTCCGCTCTCGCAGGAACGCGACGGCGTCATTCGGTGCTGCGATCCCCAAGGTACGGGTGACCGCCGCTCGCGGTGCGACTCTCAGCCCGGGATGCCCCAATTGGCTTCTTCGTCGGCTGCTTTCGCCGTGCGGACGAGGTGCTCGACGTAATTCTGGAAGATCGGAACGGTGAAGGTGACCAGTGTCGGTTCACCCTTGGGTTCCTTGAACGTCAGCACGACGAAGCGCTGGCCGTCCTCATCGAGCACGAGGCCTGCTTCCATCGCGCCGGGGCCGCTGGGGGTAATGACGGTCGCTACCACGGGAAAAAGCCTCGCTCGTTAAGGTCGGCAACGAAAGCGGGGAGCCCCGTTGTCCGGCCCGGTCTCTCGCGGATTTACGCGGCTCTCGCAATCCCGATATCGGCTGCGTCATTGGCCGGACCGATCTTGCTCGCGGTCGCCCCGAGCGCTGCAGCGTCGGCAGACTGCGCCTTGCGGTACTGGATGTAGAGAGCGATCAGGGAGAACATGGCAACCTCGCGAAGTATTGCTGCGCTGCAGCATTCGCAGAATATGTGACGTCGCCCATGTTTCGGCGCAACTGCGTTCCTTCCAATCACGACTGCGCAAAACGAAACCGCCGCATGACGATCCGTCGAGGGGGCTGGGAATGGCATGATTCGACGCGGCGTTTGGCTGCCCCGGCATCGACCCGGCTCTATCGTTTGCGTGTCGCGTCGACGAACGCAGCCGTCCAGACGAGGGGGGCGTTCCAGTTGATCGCCACCTCGTTGACCGTGAAGGCACGGTAGTCATCGACCCAGCATGTTTGCGGCGCGCAGCCCTTCATCGGACCGGCATCGTTCGCAGCGCCGGAATTGGGCCCGCCCGACAGGACACCGCTGGGCGGCGCCGGGAACCCCGCGTCCGCCGCCGCTGCCCAGAACCGGTGGTGCGGGTGCTGCATCGGGCGAACACCGACGCCCGTCACATAGGACCGATCGAGCGGATTGCGGCCGAGGATATAGTCGAGGCTCGCCACCACGGCGTCGCGGTACGCAGGCTTCCGGTCGATCTGCCATGCCACGCCCAGCACGATCGCGCGGTTGAGGATCGTGCTGTTCGAGCCCCAGGGATACCGTGTGCCGCTAAACGGGATGCCATAACCGCTGCGCCCGGTCTCGGCGACGAACCCGTCGGCAAGCGTGGTGATGCGGTTGCGGAGCGTCGCGGCGTCGGTGTCCGGCAACCCAGCGGGGAGCGTTGCGAGTGTCAGCGCGCCCGCAAGCTTGAGCGATCCCCAACTGATATCCGTGCCGGGGTCGGTGAAGATCCCGTCCTTGCGCAATCGTTCGAGGAACACGGGCTCGCGCGTCGTTGCGTAAAGCTGCGCCGCCGCGAAGCTGAATTCGTCGCGCACGTCCGGGTCGTCATATCCACCGCTGCCGGTGAAGTCGGAACTCGTCAGCAGATCGGGATGGCGCAGCGCCGCCGCCCATCCCCGTCGTGCCGCGGTCAGGCAGCGGGTGGCGAAAGCCGGATCGACCGTCCGCCAGATCCGCGCGCAGTGCGCCGCGACGCCGACCATGTTGAGCGTTGCGGCGGTCGATGGCGGGTACAGGAACCGGGTCTGCCGATCCTCGGCGGGCGCGGTCGGTATCCTGGTCCAGGTCTCGTCGGCGATCTTGGTGTGGACGAGGCCGCCAGCATCGATCGTCTCGAACCGCGTGATCGGCTTGCCCGGACGCCCTGCATCCGGCGCGATCGCCAAGCGGGTGCCGTCGGGGATCTGCATCGACAGGAGGAACGCGACTTCGACGCGCGCCTCGTCGAGCAGATCGTCGACGCGATCCCCGGTTTCGGGGATGATCATGGGGCTGTCGGCAAACAAGCGAGGATCGCCCCACGCGGCAAGACGTTCGTGCAGGTCGAGCAACGTCCATGTCGAGACGCCGCCGTTCACCACATATTTGCCGTGGTCGCCCGCGTCATACCAGCCGCCGGTCGCATCGAGCGTATAATCGCACCCGGGCCATTGGACGCCCTTCTGGTCGCGTCCGGCGAAACAGGTGGCGGTGTCGGACGGATGACCGGCGGGGCGGGCGAGGTCGGGGCGCTCGACGTAGTCGGGCAGGATCGGGACCGCGCTGCGCTGCTGATAGAAGAACGCCATGGCCGTCAGTGCGAGCGGCCCGAACGGACGAGCGTTGATGGCGAACGGATGGCTGGCTTTGGGGCCGACGTGAAGACGGTAGCCGTTGCCCGAGCGGCGGAACGCGCCGAAGTCGATCCGGTGGACGCTTTCGCCGGATGCGGCGTCGGGGCCGAACGGGATCGTCTTGCCCGAGGCGACGATCTTGCCGCGCGCGTCGGTCAACGTCCACGCCAGCGGGGTGCTCTCGGCGGCGGCCAGGACCGCGATCTTGGTGCCGCTGGTCTCGAACCCGGCCTGACCGATCCGGATCGGGGCGGGCGGCGGTACGGGCGGGGGCGGGGCGGCGGCCGTCGTCAGCAGCAGGGCCGCTGCGCCCGACAGGATCCGGCTCATCCGCCGCACTGGGTCATCGGGACGGGTGCCGAATCGATCTTCACGTCGGAGATCGACAGCGCGAGCTTGCCATCGGTCGCGATCACGAACGGTGCGGTGACCTGTGCCATGTCGATCCCGCGCTTGGCGAAGCACTGCAGCGGGACGATCACCTGTTGCCACGCGCCTGCCTTGCCCGCCGCGAGCGCGCCGGTGATCGGGACGGTCACGACCTTGCCGTCGTTGCTGACCATGCCGAGCATGACGGGCGCGGTCCCTGCGCGATCGACGCGGACGTCGACGACCAGGCTCAGTTCCCCGTTGCTTTCGCGGGTCAGGTCGAGCGGACCGGACGTCTCGACCCGCGCGTCCGCAGCGCCACCCGCCCAGACGAACGCACGCGCATCCTCCTGACGTCGACGATCGACCGCGGATGCGGTGAGGCGCCGGGTCGTGGTCGTGCCGGTTGCGCCGAGCAGGCGGACCTTCGATTGCCCCTGTTCGACCAGTGTCAGCGACCAGCCCTCGGGGACGCGTCCCTTGCCGAAGATGGTGCCGTTCGACGACGCGGCCATGCCGGCGGGGCGCGTTTCGTCGAGTTTTGGCACGACCCCTGGCTTGGCGTAGCTGAGGCCGTAGCCGAAGGGGAACAGCGGGTCGTAGCCGGGATCGGAACGGTTGAGGACGAACTGGTCGGGGCGCTTGGGCCAGGAGAAACTGAGTTTTCCGCGGAAGTCGTGCGCGATGCCGCCGTCTTGCTTGCGGAACAGCACGTCGGCGACGCCGCCGCCCTCGCTCCCCGGCAGGAATGCCGCGACGAATGCGTCCGAGGCGTTGAGTTCGGCATTCACCCACAGCGGCCGTCCCGACAGGAACACCGCGACCACCGGCACACCCGCCGCCTTCAGCTTGCGCAGCAGTTCGAGATCCGACTTGTCCTCGGGACTGTAATCGAGATTGGGCCGGTCGCCCTTGAATTCGGCATAGGGCTGTTCACCGAACACGACGATCGCCGCATCGGGCTTCCTGCTATAGCTGCCGTCTTCGGACAGCGTTGCGGTGCCGCCCGCGGCCTTGACCGCCGTGCTGATTCCCGACCAGATCGTCTCGGCATGGGGGAAGTTCGCGTTGGTCGTGCCGCTGCCCTGCCATGTCAGCGACCAGCCACCGGCCTGTTGCGCGATGTTGTCCGCGCCGCCGCCCGCCACCAGAATGTCGGCGGAAGGCTTCAATGGCAGCAGGGCGCCGTCGTTCTTCAGCAGCACTAGCGACTCCTGGACCGCCCGGCGTGCGATCGCGCGGTGATCCGCCGCGCCGATCAGCGCCATCTTGCCCGCCAGTGCCCGCGACGAGGGACGACCGCGGTCGAACGTGCCCGCGCGGATCTTGACGCGCAGGATGCGGCGGACCGCGTCGTCCAGCCGTGCCGCGGAAATCTCGCCGGTCTGCGCCTGCTTCAGCGTGTTGTCGTAGAGCGCTTTCCACCCGCTGCCCGAATACATGAACATGTCGAGCCCGGCATTGATCGCCGCGGCGCAACTCTCGTTCGAACAGCCCTCGACCTGACCATGGCCGTTCCAGTCGCCAACCACGAACCCGTCGAAGTGGAGACGATCCTTGAGTACGCCGGTCAGCAAGCTCTTGTTGCCGTGCATCTTCGCGCCGTTCCAGCTCGAGAAGCTCGCCATGACCGATTGCGTGCCCGCCTCGATCGCCGCGGGATAGCCGCCGAGATGCACGTCGCGCAGTTCGGTTTCGGGGATCCGCGCATCACCCTGGTCGCGTCCGCCCGTGCCGCCGTCGCCGAGGAAATGCTTGGTCGTGGCGATGACGTGGTCGGGGGCGAGGAATTCCTTCGTGCCGACCTTGCCCTGTACGCCCTCGATCACCGCGCCCGCGTACGCCGCCTGGATCGTCGGTTCTTCCGAATAGCTTTCGTAGGTGCGTCCCCAGCGATCGTCGCGGACGACGGCGAGGGTCGGCGCGAAGGTCCAGTCGATCCCGGCGGCGGCGGTCTCGATCGCGGTGACGTGGCCGATGTCGCGCATCAGGTCGCGGTCCAGCGCCGCACCGAGGCCGATGTTGTGCGGGAAAAGCGTCGCGCCGGGGATGTTGTTGTTGCCGTGGACCGCATCGGTTCCCCAGATCACCGGGATCGCGGGGCGACCGTCGCTGCGCGCCATCGAGGCGTCGTAGAATTCATCTGCGAGCTTCAGCCATTCGACGGGTGGCGCAAGGTCGTTGCCGCGGGGGCCGGAATTGCCGCCGTTGAGGATCGAACCGAGCTTGTAGGTGCGCAGGTCCGACGGGTCGATGCTGGCGATGTCGACCTGGATCAGCTGGCCGACCTTGTCCGCGACCGACATGCGTTTGAGGATCGCCTCGATCCGCGCCTCGACCTTCGGGTCACGAAGCGGGCGGGCGCTGGCGGTTGGCCAGAGTTCCGGGTGCGCTACCGCCGAGAGCGGTACCGCGGGCGGCATCGCTGCCGATTGCAGCAGCAGCGCAATGGTGAACGTCGAAAGACTGGCTGACATCATACTCTCCCCCCCGCGGTTCGCGGTCCTGATTGTTACGCCGGTATCACCCCGACCGGTATATCACCGCTTCCGGCGTCGTTCGGCAATATGCCCATCCATTTCGCCCCGACGGATGCGCCGAATGACGCGCGACCCGTGCGACAATTTGACAACAGGTCCGTGACATTGCTGGCGCAAATATGAAAACGGTGTTGTCCTATAAATGCGGTACCGCTAACAGCCGCGGATGGAAGCACTTTTATAAGGTGCGCCAATCTTGACGATGGCACCGCCCTGTGGGGGGCGGCGCACAGGGGGGATATATGAAGGCGTTCACACTCAATCTTGGCCGGCAGTCGCGCGGCGTGCTCGCGATGCGCGCGGGCGTGTCGATGGCGGCGTTGCTTGCCGCCGGCACCAGCGCAAGTGCCTGGGCACAAGCCGAAACGCAGGCGATCGCGCCCAACACGACTCAGGCCGCAGCGCCTGCGCAGGAAGTCGGTGAGCCCGCGCCCGCTGAAATCACGGGCGATATCGTCGTCACCGGACGCCGCGCCGCGCTGCAAGCCGCCGACCAGCGCAAGCGCCGCAGCGAGACGATCGTCGATTCGATCGTCGCCGATGATGCCGGCAAGTTGCCCGACAACTCGATCACCGAAGTGCTGCAGCGTGTCTCGGGCGTGTCGATCGTCCGCTTCGCCGCGCTCGGCGATCCCGATCACTATTCGGTCCAGGGTTCGGGCGTCCAGGTGCGTGGCCTGACCGGCGTGGCATCGCGGCTCAACGGGCGCGAAATCTTCAGCGCGAACAATGGCCGCGCGATCCTGTGGAGCGACGTGACGCCGGAACTGATGTCGGCAGTCGATGTCTACAAGGCGTCCACGGCGGATCTGATCGAAGGCGGCACCGGCGGCCAGATCGATCTGCGCACCAAGATGCCGTTCGACTTCAACGGCAAGTTCCATGTCGCGGGCACGGGCGAACTCGCGGTTGGCGACATGGCGAACAAGGTCGATCCGTCGGGCTCGATCCTGGTGACGGATTCGTTTGATACGCCGATCGGGCGGATCGGGTTGCTCGGCGATGTCGCGTTCAGCCAGTTCAGCTCGCTGTCGCAGTTCATCCGCACCAGCCCCTATTTCAAGACCAGGCTCAGCGATGGCAACGATCGGTACGTTCCCAGCGGCTTCGCGTATGGTGACGAGGCGTTCCAGTACAAGCGCTACGGCATCTACGGCGCGGCACAGTGGCAGCCCGCGGAATCGCTGACCTTCACCGGCAGCTTCTTCCAGTCACGCTACAAGAGCCAGTCGAGCGACTATGGCACGCAGCTCGATTCGCAGACGCTCGCGGTCGATCCGGCGAGCAGCACGTTCGACAGCAACGGCCTGCTGACCAGCACGAACGCGCTGTTCAACCGTGATGTCAGCGCGGAAGGAAACTTCCAGCCGACGGGGCAGGCGGTCAACAGCAGCGGTAACAAGGGTTTCGTCCAGAGCAACACGGTGACGCGCGATTACTCGCTGTCGTTCGCCTGGGCGCCGAAGGATGGTCCGTTGTCGATCAAGGGCTCGCTCCAGCGGGTTGATTCCAGCCAGGTCTACGATCGTATCGACATCTTCCGCGATATCGGTTTCGGTCAGAGCTATGGCATCGACCTGCGGGGGGATCTGCCCCAGATCAGCGTCGGGCCGGAAGCGCAGGCGGGGTTCGCCGATCCGTCAAAGTATTTCTGGACGGCCTCCATGCCGCACAACGAACGCAACAAGGGGCGGCTCGACGCAGCCCAGCTCGACGCCGAATACAAGTTCGACGACAGCTTCTTCCGGTCGGTCAAGGTCGGCGGGCGTTACGCCAAGCGGACCGAGCGCGATCTTTCGAACGGCTATAACTGGACGGCGCTTGGCCGTGGCTGGAACGGCGATCCGCAGCTGACCTACGCCAACGCCGCAGCGGGTGACGTTGCCACCCATGCGTTCAAGGACTTCTTCCGCGGGAACGCAGCGTCGCCGGGTAACCTGATGTTCGCATCGGAGAATCTTGCGTCGCGATTCAACGTCAACCGCACCGGGCTGGTGACGGCACCCCCGGCGGGCTTCTGCACCGGGCGCGAGTTCGACTGTTCGGCGTCGGGTCCTCTGCCGAGCACGGGCTATGGCGGCCAGTTCAACGCGGACGGCACGCTGGCCATCCGTCAGCCAGGCTTCGTTCTTCCGGGCGATCAGGTCGACAACAAGACCCAGAATATCGCGGGCTATGCGCTGGTCCGTTTCGGACCGCAGGATGGCGCGCGCGGTATTTCGGGCAACGTCGGCGTGCGGGTCGTTCACATCGAGAACGAGGGCAGCGGGTTCATCCAGCAGAATGGCGGGACGGTGTTCATCCAGAACGGCGTCCAGCGGACGCTGGCGAACACGTTCCTCGCCCGCGGCGGCAAGGCGGACTTCACGCGCGTCCTGCCGTCGGTCAATCTCGAATATTCGCCGACCGACAAGATCAAGGTCCGCGGCGGCTACAACATCACGATGGATCTGCCGACCTTCAACGCACTGCGCGCATCGGGTTCGATCGGCGTGGCAACGACCCCGAGCCAGACTCCCGGCGGCATCGGGACGTTCAACAACTTTACCGCGGACACCGGCAACCCGTTGCTCAAGCCGACGCTGTCGAACAATTTCGACATCTCGCTTGAATATTACGGACGCGTGGGGACGTCGTTCCACATCGCCCCGTTCTACAAGCGGCTCACCAATCTGCCGATCTATGCGCTGACCAACCGGCAGGTTACGGTCCAGTTCACCGACGGCAGCACCGAGAACGTCACGGCGTCCGCGACCGACTATACCAACTCGACCAAGGCGGCGAACGTCAAGGGTGTCGAGGTCGGCGGCCGCTTCTTCCTCGACATGCTGCCCGGCGCGCTTGCCGGGTTCGGGTTCGAGGGCAATTACACCTTCATCAAGAGCAGCAATCCGGGCGACGTCTACCGCGACATCACCGGTGCGATCCGCAACGATGCGCCGCTGGTTGGGCTGTCGAAGCACAATCTGAATGCGACGTTGTTGTATGAGCGTAACCCGGTTTCGTTGCGCGTCGCCTATTCGTGGCGTTCGCAATATCTGCTGTCGACCAACAGCAACGGCACCAACGGCACCTATAGCTATTACACTGCGCCCGGCGTCGTGAACAATCAGGATGGCGGCAACGATACGACCACGCAGATCGCCTTGCCGATCTACGGCGGTAACTATGGTTCGATCGACGCGGGTGTGCGGTTCAAGGTGAACGATCAGTTGTCGTTCGGCGTGCAGGCGACCAACCTGACCGCCTCGACGCAGCGGACGCTGATGGGCGGCTATCCCGGTGGCAAGCTGGTGGGTCGTAGCTGGTTCCAGGCAGATCGCCGCCTGAGCACTGGCATCAACCTGGCCTTCTGACGATGATGCGGTGGCGGGGGGGCCGGGGGGGGGGGGGGGCGCGACGCGGGGGGGCGGGGGGCCCGCCCGGGCGGGGGGTTGGGGGGGGGGCCCCCCCCGGGGGGGG
>JARUXA010000060.1 GCA_030433805.1 Sphingomonas sp. PsM26
ACCCGCGACCTCCGGCGTGACAGGCCGGCGCTCTAACCAACTGAGCTACACCCGCTTGAGAAGCGTGAGGCGCGGCTCCTAAGCGACACCCCCTACCCTGTCAACAACCGTTTCTGCATCATCCGCAGAAGTCGCGAAACTTGCCGGCCCGCGCTGGGTCAACGTGCCGTGCTCGAACAGGAATCCGGCGATGTCGGGCTTGCCTGCCGCACGGATCACGGTCTGCAGGATGATCAGCAGCGGCACCGCCAGCAGCGTTCCCGCGGTGCCCCATACCCACGA
Source organism: Sphingomonas sp. PsM26 (assembly GCA_030433805.1). GTDB lineage: Bacteria > Pseudomonadota > Alphaproteobacteria > Sphingomonadales > Sphingomonadaceae > Sphingomonas. Next base: position 283 of record JARUXA010000060.1, read on the forward strand.
CCAGAAGCTGATCGAGACGAGGATCAGGATCGGGTTGATCGTCAGCCGATGCCCGACGATCAGCGGGGTCAGCGCGTTCGCCTCGACCAGATGAAACCCGATCATGATGAACGCGGGCAGCAACGCTACCCAGATGTCCTGGAACGTCATCAACCCGCCGAGCGCGAGCAGCCCCGCCGCCGCGATCGGGCCGAAATAGGGGACGTAGTTGAGCAACGCGACGATCCCGCCCCACATCAGCGGATAGGGCATGCCCATCACGTACAATACGCCCGCAATCGCGACACCGAGCGCAAGATTGATGATCGTGATCGTGCCGAGATAGGCGGACGTATCGTCGACGACGTTCTGGATCACGCGCGCGGTCGCCATCGCGCCGCCGAAGCTCGACCGGCTGGTGATCGTGCGCTTGCGCAGCCGCGTCCACCCGGCGAGGAAGAAGAACACCACCAGCACCCCGAAGAACACCTGGATGATGACTTGCGGGGCCGAGGTGGCCGCCAGCTCCAGGATCGAGCTGGGCGGTGTCACCGCGGTCGTCTGCGGCGATTTCACCGGCCCCGATGCCGCAAGATGCTGCACCGTCCGGTTGAGATATTTCTCGAGGCTCGAATACAGGTCGATCAGCGGCGCGATGTTCATCTGGATCCGGTCGATCCGTTCGGGCAACCGCCGGAAGAATTCGGTCGCCGGAACGATGATCGCCGCCAGCGCGACGTTCGCCGCGACGAGGAACAGCAGCACGCACACCAACGCCGCCAACGCCGACGGAACGCGCCGACGCTCGAGCCATTCGAGGATCGGGACCAGCGCAACCGCGATCACCAGCGCCGCAGTCGTCGGCAGGAAGAACTCCGCCCCCGCCTTGAGCGCGAACGGCGTCGCCATCGCGAGCCCCACGCCGGCGGTCAGCGTAAGCGCCGCCAGCAACCGGTCACGGCGGAGCGCGATCCGCGCCTCGTCGTCCGGCTCGCCACCGGATGGTGCCAGCCCAAAGGCGCCTGTGGGGATGTCGTCTCGTTCGGCCATGACCGTGACCGTAGCGCCATTCCGTCGATGCGCAATCGACGGTATCGGCAAGATCGAGGCGATTCTTTGCCGTGTGCAAATCGCCCTGCCTGTGCCGCCGCATCGGCCTGTCCGATCCGGTTCGCACCTTGGAACCTATTGAGCCGGGAAGGCTTTGTTCTCCATATCACCCCCTTACCCATTTGAAGACCAATGCCCGCAAAACCTGACAGATCCCAATCCCGCGCAACACGGTTGCACCGTGAGGCAATGAACTGCGTGACCTTTGCCGTAAGCGAACGCGACGCGAAACATGCCGCCGAATTGATCGACGAAGCCATCAAATTGAAGCGCCGATCCGAGGAACTTGCGGACGGCGTGGGTGCAAAAGCTGGCTGAACCCTCATCGCGCGTTGACGGTCTGACATCTTTTCCCGACGACTTTACCGCAAATTAATGCCTCGACGGTGGCACTGGCAGGCCGCAGCGGCTATCGCCCGACTCGGAAATCCCTGACGCGGGGACAACCACACCGAGTTTAGGGAGTTCATAATGACCGCGCCGTCGATTGCCGTCCTGTTGCCATGCTATAACGAAGAAGCTGCGATCGCGCAGACCGTCGCGGGATTCCGTGCTGCTTTGCCCGACGCCCGGATCTACGTTTACGACAACAACAGCAAGGACCGTACGGTCGAGGTCGCCAAGGCTGCAGGCGCGATCGTGCGCAGCGAACGGATCCAGGGCAAGGGCGCGGTGGTGCGTCGGATGTTCGCCGACATCGATGCCGACATCTACATCATGGCGGATGGCGACGCGACGTATGACGCGGCCTCCGCGCCCGCGCTGATCGCGCGACTGGTCGATGAACAGCTCGACATGATCGTCGGTTCGCGCATCAGCGAAGTCCAGGAATCCTACCGTCGCGGCCATCGCTTCGGCAACGCGTTGCTGACCGGGATGCTGGCGAAGCTGTTCGGCCGGTCCTTCACCGACATCCTCTCGGGCTACCGCGTCTTCTCGCGCCGCTTCACCAAGAGCTTCCCGTCGCTCTCGGCGGGGTTCGAGATCGAGACCGAGATCAGCGTCCACGCGCTCGAGCTCAAGATGCCGGTCGCCGAGATTGAGACGCCCTATTATGCGCGCCCCGAGGGTTCGACCTCGAAGCTGTCGACCTATCGCGACGGCTGGCGGATCCTGCGCACGATCCTCGCGCTGTACCGGATCGAGCGCCCCGTGCTGTTCTTCGGCGCGATCGGCGCAGTGTTCCTGCTGATCGCCGCGATCCTGTCGGTGCCGTTGCTGGTTACCTATATGCAGACCGGCCTGGTCCCGCGCTTCCCGACCTTCATCCTCATCTCGGGTCTGGTTATCCTGGGGGCGCTCAACGGCTTTACCGGGCTGATCCTAGACACCGTGGTACGCGGACGCCTCGAAGTGCGGCGGCTGGCGTATCTGGCGTATCCGGCGCCGGGCAAGCGGGACTGAGGTTTCCCGAGGGCTCGCGTTGGTTGGACAGCGTGAGCCCTTGGCTAGAATATGCCCGCTCCAAGGACGCATAGCCCAGCAGTTCCGCCAGGGTTATGGCACCTTCGACTGAAATCTAGCCTTCGCCAGAGCTCTGCGACAGCCGGTGCACCGACCCGCCCCTTTGATATTTTCCCGCGAAAGCGGGAATCCAGAGCCAAGCAATACAACAGCTTACAGTTCTCGCGACTCCTGGACTCCCGCCTTCGCGGGAGAACAGCTAGATTCACAAAGGTCATGCCTGCACCGGATAAGCGGTGTTGGTCCCGACCGCCTGATCCCCAATGAGACTAGCGCTCAGCGCCGTCCGGTAGCAGCAGCGACGTCTACGGTGGCCGACGCGCGGTTCGGCAAGACGGCCATGACGCACCGCCGCACCAGTTCTACGCCGAGGAACAGCGTGATCGCGTAGATCAGATAGTGATAGCGCAGCACCGGCTGCACCATCGCATAGGGCAGCGCGGTCATCAGCACGAGCGCCGCAGGATAGAAGTACCGGCCCCGCCACAGCAGCGCACTGGCCAACGCGCCGATCAGCCCGAGTCCCGCGAAGACCCATGTCAGCGTGAGCTTCAGCTTCATCGCGGCATTGATTTTGCTGTAGATGTTCCACTGCCATTCGGGCGGGAAATAGAATTGCACGACGTGCCGCAACGAGAGCGCGGCAAACTCGACCGGATGCGCACGGATCCACTGCTTGGCTTCGACGCCCAGTGCGTCGGCATAGGCTCGCTCCCCGCCCATCGCCTGCATCCGGTCGAATGCCGCCTGGCTTTCCTGCGGATGGATCTCCTGCAACCTGTTCCAGAACACTTCGCGCTGATCCCCGGTGCCGACCGCGGCGGGATGATTGGCCAGCGCCAGTTCGAGCCCCATGTTGCTGCGCAACGGGATGAACCGGCCGAACGCTTCGTAATTCCGCACCGTCCACGGTGTCAGCACCGCCAGCAGGATCACCGCCGCGCTCACGAAATAGGGAAGCCAGGTGCGGATCGGGCAATGCCGCAGCAACCAGATGCCCAGCATCGCGAAGCAAGCGAGGCCGGTGGCCGGATTGAGGAAGAACAGGACGCACGCAATGAAGCACGTGATCATCCAGGTCTTCAGCCGCCGATCGGACGCCAGATCCGCATCGAGCACACGCAACAGGACCCAGGCGCTCAGCAGACACGCGAGCGCGCCCTCCCAGATGCGGAAGGTCGTCGTTTCGAGTTCCGGGAAGATCGCCGCTACGCAATAGATCGCCAGTGCGCCAAGACGCCACAACGGCGGCGTACCCAGCCTGCCGAGGCACAGGAACAGCAGATAGCCCGTCGCCAGCACCGTCCCGATCGAAAACGCCGCAAGGATCGATTCGGCGATGGGCGATTGCAGGCCGAAGATGCGGTAGATGTGCCCCGCGATGAACGGCAGGATCGGCGTGAAGTGCGTGGTCAGGCCACTGCCCTTGGCAAACACGTCCGCAATCGTGCCGTCCCGCGCCACCGACGCCGCGACATTGAACGCCTCGCCGCTGGCCGAGCGAAACTCGTGCCGCGATACCAGCCACCCCACGCGCTCGATCGCACCGATGACGAGCAGCCCCACGGCCAGTCCGTTTACGTTACGATCCCGCAAGCCTGCGACCAAGGACATAGCACAAATTCCCGTGTTCTTACTTCGACTACGCCCGACGTGTATCGGACGAAGATGCCATCCCGGATACGCAGGAAGCATCTTGGGGCTCTGTTCTTATCCTCGCCGAGTGCGGTGTAGCCGTCTTCTGTTCTGCTTAGCCGGGCCGATCCGCAGACCGAACCGGTCCGCACGAATGCGGCCGACACGACGTCGCTGCTAGAATATTAACCATGTGCAGCGCAATACCAAATCAGATCAACTATTCTGACGATTACCGCTCATCCCTCTAGGATTACGAAGTTTTCAAGTGCGGGATCGGTCAGCATAAGCGCGCTTACCAATTTGCTCAGTCGCGAATGATGAGCAAAGGTACATTCGCGCCTTACCGCTCTCCAAACAGGTCATTCTGCGCCTTTTCCAGTTCTTCGGCGTAGCGGCGACGGACGTGTGACTCCGACAGGATCCCGATCACGTGCCGCGCGCCGTCGATCACCGCCAGTTCGTCCGCGCCGCTTGCATCGAAGCGTTTCATCACACTGGCGATGTCGAGCTCCGTCGACAGGGTCACGTCGCCGTTGATCGCGATCGATCCGACCGGGGCTTCCGGGTCCAGCCCGTCGGCATAGGCCGCCGGGGTTTGCACAATCCCGGCATAGCGCTGTTCCCCGTCCACCAGCACGACCCGGCTCGTCGCCCCGAGCGGAAAGCGCTGCCGGAATGCGGCAATGCTGAGGGTGCTGTCGGTCGCACGGGTCTCGCGCCGCATCATCGTGCCGACCGTCAGCGTGCGGATCCACCCGATGTCGCGTGCGCTCTTGATCGTTTCGCCGCGCAGGTGAAGCCGCCACGTCGAGAAGGAATAACCGAACGTCTCGCGCACGATCGTCGAGGACACCAAGGCGGCGGCAAGTACTGCGCCGGTCAGCGCAAAATCCTGCGTCGCCTCCAGCACGAGCATCGCCATCGTCATCGGCCCGCCGACGACCGCCACGGCAAGCGCCGCCATGCCTACCATCGCGGCGTTGTGCGGATCGACCACCGGGTATCCCGCAAGCCATTCCAGCACCCCCGCGAACAGATGCCCGATCAGCGTGCCGAGAAACAGCGAGGCGAAGAACAGGCCCCCGCGAAACCCGAAGCCAAGCGAGACGATCGAGGCCGACGCCTTAGCTAAAAACACCAGCGCCACGAACCCGAGCGACGCGCCGACCGCGATATCCATGTGAAGCGCACCATGTCCCGAGGACAGGACTTGCGGCGACCAGAAGGCGATCGGCATCAACAGCAGCCCCCCCAGGATCGGCCGCATCCAGTCGGGCACCGGTGTCGCCCGTACGCCCTGCTCGACGGTCGCCACCAGCCGCATCAGCGCGATGCCGATCAAGGCACATGCCCCGCCCAGCCCGGCGAACAGCAGGTAATGGTGCGTCTCGGCCGGTATGCTCGCGAACGAATCGATGACATAGGGCTGCGCGCCGAACAGTTGCGAGACGAAGACCGCGGAGATGGCCGCCGCCGCGATCGGCGCGATAGCCGAGGGGGTATAGGCCCCGATCACGATTTCGAACGCGTAGAAGGCCCCCGCGAGCGGTGCCCCGAACGCCGCGGCGATCGACGCGCCCGCGCCTGCACCGACCAGATTGCGCAAATCGCTTCGGCGCAGCTGCAGCGCCGCGCCCGCAACCGAGGCGATCACGCTCCCCATTTGCGCATAAGCGGCTTCCAGTCCGACCGAGGCGCCAAAGCCGTTCGAGATCAGCGTCTGCCCCGATACGACAAGGCTGTCGGAAACCGACATCCGCCCGCCATGCAACGCATTGGCCTCGACCGCGTCGACCATCCGCCGCCGCTTGCTGCGGACACCCCAGGAGAAGATCGACAGCACCGCGCCGCCGACCGGCACCATCGCAAGCTGCGCCCAGGTCAGCGAATCGGTCGCGCTGAGCCGCTGCCCGATCGGCAAGGCGAACATCCAGTGCTGCAACGTGCGTGCGATCGCACCGAGCACCACCGTCCCCAACCCTGCCGCCGCGCCGATCGCGACGGCAAGCACGATCAGCGCGAATTCGCTTGCGCGGATTCCCCGGCGCATGTGCGCCAGAGCGAGAATGAGACGGGACCGCCAGGACATGCCGCGCGGTACTGCGCGACCGCGCGTCCGGCTAGCCCCGCCGCGGCGTCACGCCGCCACGTCTATGCGATCCGCGAACAAGGCCTTGAGGTCCTTCTTGAGGATCTTGCCATTGGCGTTGCGCGGGAGCGTCTCGGGGACGAAGCGGATCGCGACGGGGGTCTTGAAGATCGCCAGCCGGGCCTTGACCCATTGCTGCAGCTCCGCCTCGGTCGCGGTCTTGCCAGGTGCCAGGTGGACGACCGCGACGGGTTCCTCCCCCAAGGTGCGATGCGGCACGCCGATCAGCGCGCAGTCGGTCACCGCCGGGTGCGCGTAGAGGACATTCTCGACCTCGGACGAATAGATGTTCTCGCCGCCGCGGATGATCATGTCCTTGGCGCGATCGACGATATAGACGAACCCCTCGTCGTCCACCCGCGCGAGATCGCCGGTGCGGACCCAGCCGTCGACGAACGTCTCGGCGGTCGCCTCGGGCTTGTTCCAATAGCCCTTCACGATCATCGCCCCGCGCGCCCACAATTCGCCGACCTCGCCCGTGGGAAGTTCCGCCTCCCCCGCTTCGTCCATGATCCTCAGATCGGCGACCGCAACCGGCGGCCCCGCACTGGTCGGGCGGTTGAGATAGTCCTCGCCCGCATGGCTGGTGACGGTCGCCATCGTCTCGGTCATCCCCCAGCCATTGCCGGGCAGCGCGCCGAACTCGGTATAGATCCGCTTGACCAGCTCGGGCGCGGACGGCGCGCCGCCATAAGCGATCGCCTCGAGCGACGAGAGATCGTAGCGCGCGCGATCGGGATGTTCGAGGATCTGCCACGCGATCGTCGGCACACCCCCGGTCATATGGACGCGCTCGGTTTCGATCAGCTCCATCGCGCGCACGGTGTCCCACTTGCGCATGAAGACGAGCGTGTTCCCCGCCGCGATCGACCCCATCATCGTCGCCGAACAGGCGGTGACGTGGAACAACGGGATCACCATCAGCAGCGTCTTGGGTGTCGGCTCGGGCGGCGTTTCGCCCCGTCGCAAGCTCGCGCGTGCGGAGGAATAGGCGGCCGACAGGATGTTGGTCGTCAGATTGCGATGCGACCCCAAAGCCCCCTTGGGCGCGCCGGTCGTGCCGCTGGTGTAGAAGATCGTGGCGGGATCATCGGGCGCGACCGCCACCTCCGGCCACACCGGCTCGGGGAGCGCGGCATAATCATGCGGCGTGCCGATCAGATCCTCAAGCCGCTCGGCATTCCCGCCAAGCGGCGTCGATGCGCGCGCGACGACGATCGTCTCCAGCGCCGGGAAATCGACGCCATGCTCCACCAGCCGCCGATACCGCTCGTCATCGACGAACAGCATCCGGCATCCCGAATCGGTGATCCCGTACGCCAGCTCCCCTGCGGTCCACCACGCGTTGAGCGGCACCACGATCGCGCCCACGCTCGCTGCCGCAAAGAAGATCACCGGCCATTCCGGCAAATTCCGCATCGCCAGCCCGATCCGGTCGCCCTTCGCCACGCCGCGCGCCAGCAAGGCCTGCGCCAGCGCCGCCACGGCGCGCGCATTGGCATCATAGGTGACGCGCTCGTCCTCATAAACCGTGAACACCCGCTCCCCGTGCGCCCGCGACGCCGCCGCCAGCCAGCCGAGCGACGGCGGCGCATGCTTCCACACGCGAGTCGGGACACCCTCGACGGCGATCGTCTCCATCTCGAACTTCGTCCCCGCAGCGGTCAGCGCGGCGGCGACATCGGCGAGCGTCATCCTGGGCCAGGCCGGGTCGAGCGCGACAAGCGGTTGCATATCCAAGACGACTCTCTCCTGACGTCGCACATTCCCGAAGTTGAAGGTCGGGTTTGCCGCGCGATCCTGTTTCGCACAGGTTAGTGTTGATTTGCGCGCCACTCAAGGCAATAGGGTGGCAAGCGTTTCGAATGGGGGGTATGGAAGCCGAGATGAACATCGCGTCACCCGTATCCGGCCGATTCGACACCCGCCGTCTGGCGGCGATCGATGCTTTCCTGCAGGAACGCTACCTCGACACCGGCAAGCTTCCGCATGCGCAGATCCTGATCGCGCAAGCCGGCGAGATCGCACATTTTTCCTCGCTCGGCCCGGCCCGCGAGGGAGAAGCAGCACAGATCGACGAACGCTCGCTGTTCCGCATCGCGAGCATGACCAAGCCGATGACGTCGGTGGCGTTCATGATGCTGGTCGAGGAAGGCCGCGTCGCGCTGGATACGCCGGTCCACCACGTCCTCCCCGAGCTCAAGCACGTCGGCGTCTATGCCGGCGGCGGTGGCGGCGTGCCGTTCCAGACCCGCCCGACCGCCGAGCCGATGCGGATGATCGACCTGCTGCGCCACACCGCGGGCCTCACCTACGGCTTCCAGAACCGCACCAACATCGACGCCGCGCACCGCGAGCTCCGGCTCGAAAGCTGGCACGGCAATCACGACCTCGACGGCTTCGTCGCCGCGCTCGCGCAATTGCCGCTCGAATTCTCGCCGGGCGACGCATGGAACTACTCGGTCGCGACCGACGTGCTTGGCGCGGTCGTCCAGCGCGTATCGGGCTTGCCGCTCGAAACCTTCTTTCACGACCGCATCTTCGCACCGCTCGGAATGGACGACACCTTCTTCCACGTCCCCGAGTACAAGATCGACCGCCTCACCGACTGCTACACCTTCGTGCCTGACAAGGGCCGCATCCTCTATGACCGTGGCGCCGCCAGCGCATGGAGCCGCGCGCCTAAACTCGTGTCGGGCGGCGGGGGGCTGGTCTCGACGGCGCTCGATTATCACCGCTTCTGCTCGATGCTGCTCAACGGCGGCGAACTCGAGGGTGCCCGCATCCTCGGGCGCAAGACGATCGACCTGATGACGATGAACCACCTTCCCGGCGGCGCGGACCTGTCGAAAATGTCCAAATCGCTGTTCAGCGAGGCGGCGAATGCCGGGACGGGCTTCGGCCTCGGCTTCGCAGTCAACATCGACGTTGCGCGCTCGATGATCCCCGGGTCGGTCGGCGAATATTATTGGGGCGGGATGTTCTCGACCGCCTTCTTCATCGATCCGGTCGAGCAATTGCACATGGTGTTCATGACGCAGCTGTCTCCGTCCAGCCTCTACCCGATCCGCCGCGAGCTAAAGACGTTGATCTACAGCACGTTAACTTAAACCTTTCGCTTCCCCGGCGAAGGCCGGGGCCCAGGAGCGTCGCTTGAGTTGGCGGGCGCTGAACACAGTTACGAAAACCTCCGCGACTGGGCCCCCGCCGGCGCCCGGGGAGAAAAGGAGAAGACCATGGTGTCTCTTATAAACAACTGACGCGGCCGACCCACAAGATTTTGTGTATATCTCGGTG
>JARUXA010000061.1 GCA_030433805.1 Sphingomonas sp. PsM26
CCCCCCCCCCCCCCCCCCCCCCCCCCCCCCCCCCCCCCCCCCCCCCCCCCCCCCAGTACAGATCCACAAACGTTGGTTTTGCTGAACTGCCCCACCCCAACCCCTCCCCTGAAGGGGAGGGGCTAACGAAGAAGACTCAGCCCTCTGCGGTATCGGCGCCGTCAGCAGGCCGCTCGAACCACGCCTCGACCTCGCCCGAAAGCTTGAGCGTCAACGGCTGCCCGTGACGGTCGACCTTCTTGCCAAGCGCAACGCGGATCCACCCCTCAGAGCGGCAATATTCCTCGACGTCGGTGCGCTCGGCACCCTTGAAGCGGATGCCGATCCCGCGGGCCAGCTTGTCCTCGTCGAAGAACGGGCTGCGCGGGTTGGAGGAGAGGCGGTCGGGGGGGAGATCGGTGTCGGTCATGATGCTCGCGCTCATGACGCAAAACGCAACAATAGGCCAGACACGAAAACGGCGCGGACCGAGGTCCGCGCCGCCGTGTTGCCGGTCAAGCGTCCGTCACGATCAATCGCAGACGCGGACCCGGACATAATCGTCATAATAGCGGTCATAACGCCGCTCGATCCAGCACCGGCCCCAGTCGCGCTGCGACCGATACGCGTAATAGCCGTCGTTGGGGTAATAGCCGTGGCTGCGGTAATAGCCGTCATCGTAATAGGGCTGATAGCCGCGCTGACGATAATAGTCGTCGCGGTACCGGTCGTTGCGGTTGGACGTCAGCGCCGCGCCGAGTGCGAGGCCGGCAATCCCGGCAACGACTGCAGTGCCCGCGCCATTGTTATAGCCGCGATAGCCACCGCGATACCCGCCGTTATAGCCACCGCCATATCCGCCGTGCCAGCCACCGCCACGCCAACGCTGCGCATCCGCCGGGGCCGATACCGTCAGCGCGGTCGCCGCCAGCGCGAGGCCGAGACCGGCTTTCTTCATCAAGCTGTTCATGTCCAATCTCCTCAATCCTGCAGGCCCTGTTGTTCGTCGAACGCATGGAGGGCTAGCGTGTTGCAGGATATGGGCTTGCCCGTCTGAACTGGCCCGGAATATGCCGTTTAGCGCGCATTCAGTTTGGACCCTGGCCAAAGGCAGGACCTTTTACCCTTTCATGCTCCCACGCGGGCGGGAGCGCAGGAGTCGAACCAGCGGAGCCTCTGGGCGACCCCCGGCGTTTCCGATACAGTCGTGCGCGAAACGGAGTCCCGGATGTTCGTCGATTTCCAGAATGGCTGGCCGCCACCCGAGCCGTGGGAGCCAAAGCCCAAGCCCCCGCGCATGACCAAACGCGCCGAAACGCTCACCACCTGGATCATCGGCTTCAATCTCGCGATGCTGGTGATCGGCCCGCTTGCCGGCGTGACATTATTCGATGCGCTGCGCGTGCTGTGGGGCAAATGAACCACCGATCACCCCGGGGGACTACCCCGGGGTGTCAGTGAAGCTTCGGACTTTACCCCTCAGAACCCGAACGACAGCCGTGCATAGCCGAACTGCCCCGGCAGATCATACGTCGTCGGGTCGAAGTTCGCGCTCTGGCACGTGAAGCACTGCGGCGGTGCCTTGTTGAAGACGTTGTTGACCCCGACCGTCAGGCGCCAGCGATTGTCCATGAACGCGGGCGAAACATAGACCTGCACGTCGCCGTAGAAGGTCGCACCCATCGTGTGGATGCCGTCACGCTCGTCGACCTTGCTGATGTAGCGTCCGGTGAACGACGCGCCATAGCCCAGCGTCGACCAATCGAGCGTCGCGTTGAACTTGAAGCGCGGGTAGGCCTGATCCGGGCTGCCGCGCTCGGTTCCAGCATATTCCTGGACCGGTGCGGCAAGATCGGCGGGCGGCAGGATGTTGTACTTGAGCAGATAGGCAGCGTTGACGGTCAGGCCGACGGTCCCGCCCTGTACGTCCTTCGATCGGAACAGGAACGTTCCGTCGAGCCCTTCGGTCTCGATCCCGTTGAGGTTGAGCAACCGTCCGTTGATCCCCCCGACCTGGCCCGACGGCGTCCGGCGAACCGCAGCGCAGCTGACCGGATCGGCGTTGAACGCGCAGCGCGTCAGCGTCAGCGTCGCGGGCACCGAGTCGATCGCGTTCTTCAGGTCGATCTTGTAGTAATTGACCTCGAGGCTCAACGCGCGCGCGAACCCGCGTGCCCAGGACGGGCTGTAGACCCCGCCCGCGGTCCAGGTCTTGGAGGTTTCGGGGCGCAACGCGGTATTCCCTTGCGAGAAAACGCCGAGCTGCCCGCCGGTCGGTTCGGCATAACTGCCGTTTGCGGGAACGCCATTGGCGATGCAGTTCGCGCGGACGGTCGGGTTGGTCTGGAACGATCCCCCCGCCGCGCTGGTGCACGGATCGTCGATCGTCGCATCGAAGCGCGAGGGCCCAGCATAGAGTTCGCCGATGCTCGGCGCACGCAGGCTTTCCGCGAACCCACCGCGCAGCAGCACGTCGGCAACCGGCTTCCACAGCCCCGAGGCGGTGAAGGTGGTGTTGCTCCCGAACGACGAATAGTTCGAATGCCGGACCGCGCCATCGACTTCGAGGCGGTTGAAGAACGGCACATCCTTGAGGATCGGCACGCGCAACTCGCCGTAGATTTCATCGACGTTGAACCCGCCCGCCGCCGGGCTGGTAGGGACGTCCGCACCGAGCCCCGCAACGATGATCGGGTCGGGATCGTAGCTCGCATATTGGTCACGATGTTCGTAGCCGAACGCCACGCCGACCGCACCCGCGGGCAGATCGAACAGTTCACCCGAAACGTTGGCGGTGAAGTCCCACAATTGCTGCAGGCTCTTGTCGCGCTGATCGAACGTCACGTAGCGCAGCATTTCCGGCGTCACCGACCCCGCCCCGCCGATCGTCGCGCCGCCGAAGATGTTGAACGGCACGCACGCGCCCGTGCAATTGGCGACCGGCCCGAGCGCGCGCGCCAGGTTCGCCGCATTGACGTTGCCGGTGAACAATTGGTGCGCGTCGTTGAGGCCGTAGACGCCGTTGACGTCCCAATACCATTTGTGATCGCCGACATGGAACGACCCGTCGAACCCGGCAGTCGCCGAGAAGGTATCGACATCCTGCGTGAACACGCGCTGCCCGCCTTCGACGAAGCGGCGGCGGATCGTCGAGTAATTGGCGGGCGTCCCGTCGGCCCCCGACGACAGCGTCACGCCGAACGGATTGTACGGGTTGGTCGCATCGATCGAGATGGTGTCGAGCAGATTGCCGTTGCCCGCATCCGGCCCGACGAACAGCGGCAGGAACGCCGCCTGTGTCTGCGAGTGACGATGCGTGTAGATCAGCTTGGTGCGGAAATTGACATTGTCCGACAGCGCCTGTTTGAAATTGAGGAACGCGCCATAGCGTTCGGACGGCGTCAGCAGATAATTGAACGGTGCGAAGTTCCAGCTGTCGGTCGCGGAGGAATAGTTCTTGAAGTCGGTCGGAAACACGCTGTTGCGCCCGATGACGGGCGCGCGGAGCGTATAGCTGCCGCCCAGCACGTCATAGCGTCCGCTCGGCGTCGCGCTCGAGCAGCCCCCTGCGGCGCAGCTCGTGCCACCCGGCGTCGGCCATTGCGAGATCGCTCGGTCCGCCGTGCTCACCCCGCCCTGCCGCGTGTAATTGCCGCCGAACACGACCGACGTGCCGCTGGCCTTGTTCTGGATGCCGTAGCTCGCCTCGTAATTCTGCGTGTGGCCGTCGCCCTGGCGGTAGGTGCCATATTGCGCGGAGGCCTTGAGCCCGACCTGTGACTGTTTGGTGATGATGTTGACGACGCCGGCGACCGCGTCCGACCCGTAGAGCGGGGATGCGCCCGACTGGAGGACTTCGATCCGCTCGATCATGTTGGTCGGCAGCGTGTTGAGATCGACTGATGCGGGAATGCCACCCGCTGCCGATCCGTTGACGAAGCGCAGGCCGTCGACCAGCACCAGCGTGCGCTTGGCGGCGAGATAGCGCAGGTCGATTTCCGCCGAGCCCGAGCTGACGCCCGTGCCGTCGGGCGGCCCGCCGACGTTGCCGGCATTGTTGACCTTGGTGTTGAGCCCGCCCGCAGCACTCGGCAGCCGCTGGAGCACGTCGGCGACCGAGGTCAGCCCGGTCCGCGCGATCGAGGTCTGGTCGACCGTGACGACCGGCTTGTCGGAATCGAGCGGGCTGCGGCGGATGCGCGATCCGGTCACGACGATGTCGACATCGCCCGATGCGGACTCCTCCGGCGTGGCGACCTGCGCCTCCACCGGTACCGCTGCCAATAGCGCAACGAGCACCGACGCGCTCGTTCCCCACATCCTGTTCAATCCGGTTTTGCGCACGATGATTGTTTCCCCCTTTGATGCGTCCGAGACATCATTCCCTCGTCTCGTATACGATTTTGCAACTATGTTTCGTAACGTGACAAGCGGGATCGCATTGCGCTGCAACATTTCCGAAACACCTGTGCCCAAAAGGATACAGTCGGCGGATAATCCCATCATCCAAAAGGATGGTGCCGAATCGGAAGTTATGTTAACTTACGTTACTTATGAGAATCTTAGGGGGGAGGACTGAGCGAACGGAGTGTTTCGATGCGTATCCATGACGAAGTCGCTCGGCTCGATGCCCTGCGAGCGCTGAACCTGCTAGACACTCCGATCAGCGAGAGTTTTGACCGCATCACGCGGATGGCGGCGCAGATCTTCGGACTGCCGATCGCAGCGATCTCGCTTACCGATACCGATCGCCAATGGTTCAAGTCGCGCGTCGGCGTCGATCACCAGTCGATCCCGCGCGCCGGTGCCCCTTGCGCGGCGGTCGCCGAAACCGCCAGCGCGGTCGTCATCTCCGATCTGGTCGCCGACCCCGAGTATATCGACACCCCGCTCTTCCATCAGGGCATCCGCTTCTACGCCGGCGCACCGCTGGTGACGAGCGACGGATATGGCCTCGGCGCGCTCTGCGTGCTCGGCACCGAGCCGCGCGACACGACCCCGCAGGAAGTCGCCGCGCTCACCGATCTTGCGGCGATGGTGATGGCGCAGATCGAACTGCAACACGCGTTCGGCCGGATCGACCCGATCAGCAACCTCCCCAACCGCACGCAATTCCTCGAGGATCTCGACGATCTCGCGCGCGAACATCCAGGCGAGCTGCGCTTTGCGGTGCTGGTCGATATCGCGCGGTCCGAACAGGTCGGGAGCCTGATTCGCGTGATGGGCACCTGCTCGTTCGACGAGTTCATCCGATCGGCCGGGCAGACGATGGTCGATTTCATCGGGCCGGACCGTCAGGCCTATCACGTCGGCGAAACCCAGTTCGCGCTGGTGTCGGAAGCGGGCCATTCGCTCGACAGCTACAAGACCACGCTTGCTGCCGGGATGCGCGCGACGACGCGCGGGTCGACGCTGCGCTACGTGACGACGCCGATCGCGGGGGTGGTGCCGTTCCGCCTCGGCCAGATGCGGTCGCGCGACGTCCTGCGGGCAGCGCATAGTGCGGCGCAGGATGCGCGTGGCAGCGACGGCGCGATCGGCATCTATTCCGCCGCGATGGATCGCCCGCACCTGCGCAACTTCGACCTGCTGCGCGCCTTTGGCGAGGCGCTCGAACAGCCCGGGCAGCTTCGCCTCGCCTATCAGCCGCGGATCGATCTCGTCACGGGCCGGTGCGTCGCGGCCGAGGCGCTGTTGCGCTGGGAGCATCCCGAGCTCGGCAGCGTGTCCCCCGGCGAATTCATGCCGGTGATCGAGAACACCCCGCTCGCGCGCGACACCACCGCGCTGGTGTTCGATACCGCGCTCGCGCAGATCCGCGAGTGGCACCTGTCCGGGCTGCGCATTCCGATCGCGATCAACATCTCGGCGGCGAATCTCGAGGAGGAGGATTTCGCGATCAACCTCGAGCTCGCGCTACTCAAGCATCACGTTCCCGCGCAGATGGTCGAGCTCGAACTCACCGAAAGCGCGGTGATGGAGGACAGCGGGCGCGCGATCGACCGGCTGGAGGCGATCCGCGCGCTCGGTGTCCGCATCGCGATCGACGATTTCGGGACCGGCCACAGCAGCCTGTCCTATCTCCAGCGGCTCCCCGTGCAGATCGTCAAGATCGACCAGTCGTTCATCCGCGGCATGGCGGGCGGCGACGAACGCGACCGCATTCTGGTCCGCACGATGATCACGCTGGCGCATCAGCTCGGGCTGCGCGTGGTCGCCGAAGGGGTCGAGAGCGCCGCGGTCGACGCAGCCCTCGTCGCGCTCGGCTGCGAGGAAGCGCAGGGCTTCTTCTACGCGCGCCCGCTGGACGCGTCGGCATTCGCGAGCTGGTACGACCGGTTCAACACCGGCCACCCGACGATCGCACCGACGGCCCCGCGCGCGGTCGCCTGACCACCGACGGCTGTCCTAGGCACCGCCCCTCCCCGCTGATCCCCGGCCCCGTCCGGCGCGATCGCGGTCGGGAACCCTGACACGACGCCGGTTCGCCGACCTCGCGCGGACCGAACGCAGCAGGATCGGACAGGCGATTCACCCGGCCGAGTCTTCCGGCGCCACCGCCCCCGGCAGTTCGGGCAGCTCCACCCCGGCACAGGACCAGGGCAGTTCGTCCAGGAATCGCGGGTCCATCCCCACGTCCGCGCCCAGCCCTTCCTCGTAATATTCCGCATCGCCGAACGCGTCCGCGGGATTGTCCGCATGGCTTGGCTCGAACTGCCCCCAATGCTGTTCATCGCGCCACCCGACCTTGACCAGCCCCGGTCGTCCGTCGTCGAGCGCCTGCGCGATCGCATCGTCCCCGCCGGCCTTGAGCCGCGCATCGCCTTCGCGCCGCCGCGCCGCACAGGCCTCGACCGCTTCCGCGATCGCCGCGGCGGCAGTCGCGTCGAGCGTCACCCCGCCGAAGTCGTGGAGCGCCGCCGCCAGCGCATCCTGCCGCTCAGCCCGCTCGCTCGCGCCGGAGCCGTGCGGCTCGCCTGCGTCGCTCTCCGCCGCCGTTACGACGTGCCCGCGCTGATCCTGTCCACGTCCATTCCGCGCGCGCCCGCGCGTCACCGTCCGCACCGTGGCGGAGGCCTGCGCAACGGCACCAGCCCCTTCCGCAGCACCTTCCCCGGCGCGCGCGCCCGCCCCCACGCCAGCCATCGCGGCAGCGCTGTAATAAGCGATGGTGGTGCGCCGCCCCTCGGCGTCATGGCCATAATGGCGCAGGCAGAACATCAGCAGCGCGTCATTGGTCTTGCGCCGATAGCCCATCAGCCGCCCGCCGACGAACACCGGCACCTGATACCCCTCGATAGCGCGTTCGAACGCAATGTCCTTCAGCCGCTGCAACCCGAAATCCAGAGCAGCATCCCACGCGCGGCGAAACTCCTCCGCACCGGGCGCGCGGCGCAGCGTGTAGCAATTGGCCTGCGCCATGTTGACCATCGCGGCGGCGCGGCTGACGCAACCGGTATCAGCGAGCGCCTCGATGAACGCCTTCTGCCGCTCGGGCGTCCAGCCATCATGCCGGTATTTGCGCGGCACGGGCGCGAAATCGGGAAGATCCGGCCGATCGCTGCGCGCGACGGGGGTGCGGTTCTGCATGACGCTGCCTCCTGTTGGGGTGGTGGCATGCAGATTAGGCAGGATTGGGGCGTGTAGGACAGGGGTTTGTGCTGGGTTTGTTCTAATCTGCTAGCTTGATCACATAACGTTGCTCAGTTGTTTTATTTATGTCTCACAAGTAAGTGACTAGTGAGTGCAAATAATACTCGCGTTTGAAACTTCGTCTAGCTTGCAGAATGGGAGCATGATCTTGGTTTTGGAAAAACGGATTGCCCATCGCTTTGGCGGCGTCTGGACGGAAATCAAGCTCAAAGCTCTAACAGAATATCTCGACTTTTATCAAAAAGCTCTGAGAAATCAGGGATTTGAGACGTGGTATATTGACGCATTTGCTGGAACCGGTGACCGCCATGCAGAGATGTTAGAAGGCGGGATTTTTGAAGAGCAACCAATCGAGCATGTCCAGCGAATATTAGACGGTAGCGCACGTAAAGCACTCAAGATAGACCCGCCGTTTAATCATTATTGGTTTACCGAGCAGCACAAAGGACGCGCTAACGCGCTTCAAGCCCTAAGCCAAGACTATCCGTTCGATATCATGGTACGATCCGGCGAAGCAAATGCTGAATTGAGAGCCCTATTCTCTTCGAAGCCGTGGCGCGGAGGCCTATCTTCCGGCCGTCAACGAGGAGTAGTATTCCTTGATCCGTACGGAATGAGCGTCGATTGGGCGACTCTTCAAATATTAGCGGCGACGAAGCGCGTTGACGTATGGTATCTTTTCCCGCGCAAGGCCGTCGTTCAACAACTCGCTCACGATTTGAAAGGCGTCGATCAAGGAAAACGCGCAAAATTGGCCGAAATATTTGGTTGTAATGATTGGGAAGAGCAATTCTACGAGTCACGGCCGGCTCAAACATCGCTGTTTGATCCAATACCCGTAGAATCAAAAGGTCGGATCGCAAACCCAGCTCAAATCAGTGTTTATGCTCGAAAACGGCTCAATACACTTTTCTGCTATGTATCTGACCCGCTCCCATTAATCGTTAACGGCAGCGAGTTTTTTGAGCTTTATTGCCTATCCAACAATCCACCCGCGATCGCACTGATCGAACGCGGCGTCCGTCACGTCATGCGGAAATATACGCCGGCATCTCATCGTAGGTTTGGCCGTTAAGAAGCCGCCCAGCAGCCTTCTTGTTCGTTCCGCCCCACTGCTTAAAGAAAAACGCAGTGCTATGGACCCGGCACAATCGCTCGATCTGTAAGACCCAAGCCTCTTGCATACTCCGGGCTTGGGGACCGGACTCTCCACCGACGATGGCCCATGCAATACCTTGCAAATCTGCAGATTCTATCGGTCCTATCAACGGCTCGAACGATATGAAGCGCACAGCAGCAGGCGTCTCCCGTAGTTCGCTAATGCGATGTACTACATCTTGGCTCTCGACGCTCGTCCCCACCCATACGTTCGGTAGTACTTCAAATCGTGGATGCGATAGCATTTGACGCATCCGATCAGGACGTTTCGTCAGCAACTGATAGTCATGCCGTGGAGTACTCTTCATGACATCCCAGACTTTAGCGATGAACTCATCAGGAACGTCTCGATGAAACAGATCCGACATAGAGTTCACAAAAACCTTACGGGGCTTCTTCCACTTTTCGGGAACTGCCAAAGCGGATTGATCGCAGCGAATCTGACCAGTCCACTTCGCACGACCACCAGACTTTTTTGTTAAACCAGCGTATTTTGGGATCCCCATCGCCTCAAGGCGGGCTGCCATACGCATCGCATAGCAATTAGTGCATCCAGCTGAAGCAAGCGAACAACCAGCTACCGGATTCCAAGTAGCATCAGTCCATTCGATGGGCGAGTTCTCAGCCATTTCTAGATCCTTCAACCGAACGTTTTCAGTCCGGCAACTTCTTGAATCATGCCCGAGTCACTGAAGCAAGCGTTATGCACGACAAAAAAGGCCGGGGGGGTTTGCCCCCCGCCGCCCCCCTAGCCCCCAAAGACCCCCCACCACAGCTGCGGGGCGTAGCCCCGGGCGCCCGCGTTGGGGGGGTGGGCTACACGGAGCGCATTCGCCGCCCGCTCGCCATCGG
>JARUXA010000062.1 GCA_030433805.1 Sphingomonas sp. PsM26
GCCTGACAGGTTCATCGTCGATCCGATCCACCAGATGCCGGGACTAAACACCTAGGCGCAGCATTGATCGTCG
This sequence comes from Sphingomonas sp. PsM26, assembly GCA_030433805.1. Classification (GTDB taxonomy): domain Bacteria; phylum Pseudomonadota; class Alphaproteobacteria; order Sphingomonadales; family Sphingomonadaceae; genus Sphingomonas. The sequence continues at coordinate 74 of JARUXA010000062.1, forward strand.
TGGCCTTGATCGGTTTTGCCGCACCAACACCTCTTGGCGGTTATTTTGCCGGCATAGCAGCAGCGATGTGCCTATGGACCGCATCGGTGCTTGGAGTGCTGCGTGACTGGAGAATGATTTCGACCGAGAAGTTGGCGATATAGTCGGGAGCATTGCCCCCTCCCGCGAAAGCCGGGCGGTCCCACTCCCACCACCTCAACCCTTCGCGGAACTCCATCGATTCCGAGAACGCCCGCCATCTTGCTGGGCGTTCCCAATCGGGAAGGATGAACCTGCGACCGTGCCTTCAGGCACGGCGCTCGGCGCGCGAGCCATCATTTATGCGGTCGTTATCAACCGGCAAGTAGGAGCCGAAACGCAGCCGCGACGTTGCGGTCGCTCCACTTCGCTTTTTAGAGGGCTACAATGAAATTCAACGCGCTCCTGCCCGCTATTGCCATCTCGATTGCGGCGATGACGACCATTCCACCTGCCGCGACCGCACAGGCGCAGGGCGTGCAGACCGCACGTGCCGAGAACAGCCGTAAGACGGATGCGCTCAAGACGCGCATCGTTACTGTACAGGCTCGGGTCGCGGAAGGGCGGCGCAGCGGCAAGGTTACCCGCACCCGGGCGGCACGGCTTACCCGTCAGGTCTCGCTATTGCAGGAGAGCATGACTCACCTGAAACGAAAGCAGGGCTTTGTCAGCGCGGCCGAACTCGCCTCGTACAATGGCACCTTGGGTGAGGTGGACGTCGCACTCGACAGCTATGGCGTGCCGCGCAGCTATGGCAATGACGGGCTGGTGGCACCGAACGGCGCCCAGTAAGATCTCGGCAGCAAACACCGCTGCTCGTGCTTGCTCCCGAAATCTCCGATTTATCGATCCTTCCGGCAAAGCGTCTGCCGTCTTGATCGCCATCCCTCGCGGGAAACGTCATTGCTTCTCCGGTCACCCATTCCTGTTAAAGCGCTCTGGCGGTCAGAAGGCACAGGAACCCGATCGTTACCGCCCAAGGCTCGCGACGTGGAAGCGTTCGGCGCGGGCGACTAGAATGCGCCACCCTGCCGGCGGGGCGGCGGGGCGGCGGGGGACCAATCCATGGTGGCGCCGTTGATCCGGGCGGTCGCGACTACTCGTGCATAGATCCACAAAGCATCACCCGCCAGCGCGACAGCGCCAAGCGTCTGGCCCAAGGGGCGACTGCGGCTCAGCGCCCCGCTGTTGTTCGCGCAGACGGCGATGGGAAAGCTGGCGGCGGATTTTGCGCTCAAGCATCCGGCGGTGCGGCTGGAAGTGACGACCGACGACCGCCAGGACGACATGATCGAAGAGGGCTACGACCTGGTGATCCGGGTCAATCCCGCCCCCGACGAGGCTCTCGTCGGGGGCACCTTCCTGCACGATCGGCTAGTTGTCGTGTCGAGTCCGCCACTCACTCGTCCAGAGGGAGGGACAGGCGTGCATGCGGAAACTCCGCAACGATGTGTCCGGCGATCTTGCCGCCGAAGGTCCAGCCAGCCTCCTGCGCACTGTCGCAGGCGAACATGTACAGATCGACGCCCGTGATCGCAGGGTCGCTCCGGGAGCGTGCGGCGATGAGATCGAACTGGCGTTTGAGATGGGCGCAGAGGCGGTACATGCGCGGATCGCTGCCTACCGCATAGCTCTTTCCGACGTCTGCTTCCCAGCCATCGACGACGGGTCCGAGATCGAGAAAGACAATCTCGTCCTCGCCGATCGTCGTGGCCATGGTGCCGCACCAGTGGCTGACACTGTGGGGCACCTGGGGCCAGCGGCTTACATCATCGTAAGGCGGGGCAGACCAGACGCTTGCGCTGTTGCTACGCGTCATTTGGTTACTTCTCGGCGTGTTCACAAAGCGCGCAAATGTCCACTGATTGGTGCGTTTGCGGCCACGACCGCCCATTCCTCCGCAGCTATCTTTTGCAGCTCGGCATGAGGACTCCGGCGGCCTGCATGGCGGCAAACGGGTCGCTACTCAACCGAGTTAGTATGTCCGCCATATCTGACGAGAGGGACGTCTATTTTGTTAGATCGATTTATCACAACTGATTTTACGCTAGGTACCAAACGTCGATTAACGATACTATGTATTGATGACGACAGAGATACATTAACGATTATGGGCTTAGCTCTCAGCTTTGATCGATGTTTTTACACGATTACCGAGCCCGATGCTGTTAAGGCATTAACGAATATTACGACGGGAGAGTACAACCCGGACGGTATACTACTTGACGTTTCTATGCAAACAATCCGATTTGGGCATGCACTTGCAAAAATACGTGCGTTAGACCAGCATAGAAAAACACCAGTGATAGCGTGCACCGGACACGTGCGAAACGCTGATCGGGATTTTTACAAAGCAATCGGATTTTGTAGCGTCATAGCCAAGCCATTCGATCCATTGAAACTAGGTAGAAATATACTAGATTGTCTAATAAAGAACTAACCTTTATTTAACAAAGATCTTTCAATGTCCTCAGTAATCGAAACCCATGAGGCGCGGACCTCACCAACGCTGTCCCGAACTTGCTTCTGCGCGACCTCTAGAGCTCGCTCACCGAAAGCGACTATCATGCTTTCCGCCATTAACCTGATCCTATCTTGACGTCTTGGTTTGTCAATGCCCGAAGTTCTTTCCATTATTTGCTCCCCAAAGTTTTGGTTGGTTAAGGGGTGACGTGACCCGCCTTTTTCTCCAGTTGAAGTTAAAGTCTAACCCGGATGAGCTGCTACCCAACCTTGGACCATCTGGCTGGCAGTCATCCGGCTCCTACCAACAGCGGCGGGCCATGTGCCGCTGAGCGGTTTACCAACGATATTAGCGTCTTGTTGCCAATCGCGCTGTGCGGTCACACTTTATTACAGTTTTTGCGCCAAAGCCGACTGATGTGAGGATCACGCCGCACGTGTATCGGCCTGCTTGCCTCGTCGGCACTCGCCTGCGCGCTCGTGGTCGCGCTCAGCATACATGACTGCATGATCGTCAGCCCATTCGTCGGCTACGGCACCATGGCCGCGCTCGGGCTCTGGACAGTGTGGTACCGGAGTCGCGCTCAGCGCCAGGCGCATCTCAGCCAAAGCGTGCCCTCTGTACCAGCTCGCTGACCACCACTGCCTTGTCGCCGAAGTGCTAAGTTTCGGATGTCTCGAATGTCGTTGGTTATGCGACAGACTGCTGCCGGATGGCGCGGAACGGTCTTGCCGCTACCCCTTGATGAGGACCTCAATAAGATGGTCGTCAGCCGGTAGCTGACCATCGAGCATTAGCATGGCGAGGCCATGAACCAATGACCATGCCCGTAGCGCGCTTGTCTCGGCGTCGTCGGCCGCCACGCCGCTCGGCAGCGCTTCTGCCGCGTTGACCCGCAGCATCCGCAACGGTTCAACCTCGCCTGTCGCCTGTAGCTGCGCGGACGAGGTGAAGATCAGGCGGAAGAGGGCCGGGTTGGCAAGCGCGAACCGCACATAAGCCCGGCCGGTCGCGGCGAAGGACGCGGCGCCTTCTTTGCCGCTGGCGGCGTCTCGCTGCACGTTGGCGAGCCGATCCAGCCCTTCCAAGGCGAGCGCCCGCATTAGCGCCGCCTTGTCGGGAAAGTGGCGATAGACCGAGGTCGCACTGACCCCGACTTCGCGCGCCATCTCACGCAGCGACAAGCCTTCAACGTCGCGCTTGGCCAGAAGCCGCAGCCCGACCTCCAGTAAGGCCGCGCGCAGGTCACCATGATGATAGCGCTTTTCCATGTTGACACCGTTATCTTCTTGTTTATACTCACGGTGTAAACATTGGAGGCGGACATGGCTAGCGTTCTGGCGCGGATCGATGATGGAGTGTGTGGCCAAGCAGGTCCGACCGTTCGTTTCCTGTCCGGTATTCATCGTCCCATGGAGGCGGAGCTGACGCTGACGCAGCTGGAAGTGCGCGGTACGATCCCTCCGGCGCTCAGCGGCCGTTACCTGCGGATCGGCCCAAACCCGGTGGACGCCGATCCCGCCAGCTATCACTGGTTCACCGGCGACGGCATGGTGCATGGCCTGGCGCTCAGCGAGGGCAAGGCGCACTGGTATCGCAACCGCTGGATCGCGTCACAGGCCAACGCGGCGGCCCGCGGTACGATGCCGGCACCGGAACCGCACCATGGTCCGACCGACACGGTAAACACCAACGTCGTCGATCTCGCCGGCCGTACCTTCGCGTTGGTCGAGGGTAGCAGCTATGCCTGGAACCCGGCGCACCGTGCCCGTGTGGGTTTGATTCCGCGGGACGGCGACCAGCACGCGATCATCTGGTGCAATGTCGATCCGGCCTACGTCTTCCACGTCGCCAACGCCCATGACCTGCCCGGTGGGCCGGACGCGACCTCACGCGGGCTGGAACGCTGGACGCTCGATCCGGCCACCGGCACAACGACAATCCGAACCATCGACGCTGCCCCGCAGGAGTTTCCGCGCATCGACGAGCGCCGGTTCGGCCAGGCCTATCGGTACGCTTATGCCATGGCTGTGCAAGCCGATCGGCGCTTCCAGAGCGCCGGGCGCCTCTACAAGTATGATCTTGTCGAGGGCGTTCGGCAGGTTCACGACTTCGGTGCCGGCCGCCATCCGGGCGAGTTTGTCTTTGTGCCAGCGCACGCGGATGCGGGTGAGGATGAGGGGTGGCTGATAGGCTTCGTCATCGATGAGGCGGGCGACACCACCGAGCTGGTGATCCTCGACGCAGCCAACTTTGACAGAAGCCCGGTCGCAACGGTGCGCTTGCTCCACCGCATACCACCGGGTTTCCACGGCAACTGGATCAATGGGGGAGGGGCACAGTGAACGCGATCGTCACGGACATGAAGGACAGCACTGCAATGAACCGTCAGCTGGGCAGCCGTACTGGCCTCCTTGCCATCGAGGCCGGCATCAATTTCGGGCTGCCGATCCTGATCTACGACCGCGTCGCGCCGCACTCAGGTGATGTGGTTGCGCTGATGGCGTCCTCGCTACCGCCTCTACTGTGGTCGCTTGCCGAGTTTGTCCGTCGGCGCCGCGTCGATGCCCTAGCTGTTCTGGTCCTGGCCGGCATCGCCCTCTCGCTGCTTGCTATGCTGGGGGGCGGGTCTGCCCGCTTCCTCCAGCTGCGCGAAAACCTCGTGTCGGCGCTGATTGGGCTGGTGTTTCTTGGTTCGGCTGCGGTTCGCAGGCCGCTAATCTATCAGCTCGCCCGTGCCGGCCTCGCCCGCAAGTCGCCCGATGAGGTCGCCGCGTTCGAGGCAAAGCGGGACATGCCGCATTTCCGACGCGTCATGACGATCATGACTTTGGTCTGGGGCATCGGCCTGCTCGCTTCGTCAGCCCTCGCCTGCGTGCTCGTGTTCGCACTTAGCATCCACAACTACATGATGGTCAGCCCATTCGTTGGTTACGGATCCATGGGCGCGCTCGGGCTCTGGACCGTCTGGTACCGGCGCCGTGCGCAGCGTCGAGTAGCGAGTTTACGCTAAGGCTTGCCACCTGTGTCAGTTCGCTGACTCCCCGCCTTGTCGCGGAAGTGCTAAGTTTCGGACGTTGCGTATGTCGCCGCTTTTGCGACAGCGGAATGTCTGGTTTGGGCGATAGCTTAGATGACAGCGCCGCTTTCGAACGGTCCCTGAACCCTTACCGGGAGCGCATCGCTTTCAACACCGAAATCCTTAACTTCGCTCGCATCGCGCGGCATGTCAGCTCTTCGCGCGCTTGCTCTGGTATCGGTGCCTCTGCCACGTCAGCGGCGCACTTCCGATTGCGCTGACGCTCCCACAGTCGCTGCTGTGCTCGCATGCGAGAAACTGCGCTGTCACCACGCGTTTGCTTCACATACCCCAGCGTGAGGTGCACTTGCTGATTAAGCTGTCGCTCAATTTCGTCGTCGTTGGTCTCGGCAAGACATAGGGTATACGGCCGCATATCGTCGGGGCTCGGCCGAGTGCATTCGGGCGGACCGATCTCGACTTGGACTGCTAGCATCGCCATCAACAACCCGATCACGAGCACCCCTCATCAGGTCCATGTCGCCCACGATGCCGCGCCTGTCGAATGTCCGCAACTTGGCGCTGGCGGACCTTCGCGCCACCACCGCGGCGAACGTCTCCTGACGGTGGACAGCGGACAAACGGAGCTGGTTGCGCGGCACCTCTGCTGGTGAGATGAATAGGCGCGATGATCCTGCCACTCATGTACATCTCTGACGGTGTCGGCGGTCAGCATCAGCGCATTGGCGACGTCGGTTATGTGCTGCTGCCGTGACCAAGATCGTGGCTGGATGATCTCACCTACTTTTTCCAAGTATTCGTTTGCGGACGTCACCGCCACTACACGCTTGAGAGTATCCATCATGCGCCTATCCGGCAGGCTTCCTATCGCAAGGAGGTCATGCGTTACGGAAGAGGAACTCCCCGGCCGCAGCGTCCGAAATGAATGCCTCGGACTCGAACCGGGCATGAATGCGCTTGACCTGAAACTTCAGCAACGCCGACAACACGATGATCGCGACGCGGTCGCCTTCGCGGAAGATGATCTGGTTCACCTTCTCTATATGCGAGACAACCTCGGGTATCTGTGGCGCACCATCACGCAAATCGACCAGGACCCTGATCGCACGCTTGGCTTTCCGGTACTCTCCAATAACGGCAGACAAATCGCGGAAATGCTCCTGCGCCTCGAGCAAGGTATAAAGGCCCGTGCCAGCGACAGCGATGTGGTCGGCATGTTTTTGAATGGTAAGCGGCACCGGCACCCCCTGATCGGAGAGACCGCTAGAGCAGAAAAGTAGCCGGCTAGCATCACGCTGTGCGACTGCATCTAGTGATTGAACCATGGCTACGGCAGGTAAACGTTAAGCTCTGCGTGGCAAAAACGGCTATGCTGTGGAAAATCCTACGTGAGCGATCGCGCTCCCGCGCCGTTCGCAACCTCGGGATTCTCGGCGCGCCGGTGGAGCCCGGCCTCGATCAGTTTACCCGGCAGGCGGCCAGCGCGTTCGCGACTCCGATGTCGTTCCTGACCATCCTGCATAACGAGAATCTCTGGATTCGCGCCAGTGTGGGCCTTGATGTCGCCTGCGCGCCGCGAGAGGACGGCTTCTGCCATTATGCGGTGGATCACGACGATTTATTCGAGGTGTGTGATGCACCGGCCGCCCCGTTGTTCCGATCCCTGCCGTGCGTCACCGGCGAGCCTTACGTACGCTACTATCTGGAAGCCCCTCTGACGATGGCGCGCGATCTGGATGTAGGGATGTTGTGTGTCCTCGACACAAAATCCCGTCCACCTGCCTCGCGCGATCAGCGCGCCTACCTGGCAGGCCTTGCCCGCCAGGCGGCACAGGCGATCGAGCGCCGCGCCGACACCAAGGGCCAGATCGCGGCATGATGGACGTTATCACCTGCCTGGTACAGGAGCACGACCTGCGGCTTGTCGGACTCGCCGTGCTCGTCAGCATTCTGGGCTCGGCTGCGACCATGCAGTTGTTCGTGCGGATCATGGGATCGCGGGGCGGCAGCCGGGCGGGCTGGATCGCACTTGGCGCGGTCGGCACCGGCACGATGGTGTGGTGCACGCACTTCGTCGCGATGATGGCCTTCCGCTCCGATGCCCCGGTCACTCTCGACACCGACCTGACGCTAGTTTCGCTCGGTGTCGCCATCCTGTTCGCGGCACCTGGCATAGCGCTCGCCGCGTCGCGCCGGCGCCGTGCTGCACCGGCGGGGGGCGTGGTAGTCGGCTGCGCGATTTCAGCCATGCATTATACCGGCATGGCGGCTTACCGCATCGACGGATTTATCGAGTGGCATTGGCCTTATGTCGTCGCTTCGATGCTGTTCTCGGTGCTTCTGTCGGCCCTCGCCTTCAGCTCGGCCCGCAAGGATGGCGTCACAGACAGGATCGTCGGGAGCCTGCTGCTCGGTGCCGCCGTGGCGGCGTTGCATTTCACTGGCATGGCCGCGATGACCATCCGCGTCCTGGCGCTGAATCCGAATCACGGTCTTTCGAGTGCGACCATGACGGCGCTCGCCGTAGCGACAACCTGTGCCGGCCTGCTCTTTATCGGCTGCGTCGCGATCAGCGCGCTCATAGACGGACAGACGCAGAGCGAGGCCTATAGCCGTATGCGCCGGATGGCGCTTCATGACGGCCTCACCGATCTGCCTAACCGGATGTGCTTCGGGGAGGATCTGGCGAGCCGCCTGCTACGCAGGGGCGGCGCGTCGTACATGGCCGTCGTTATGCTTGACCTGTCGCGATTCAAGGCGGTCAACGACACGTACGGTCATCAGGCGGGAGACCAAGTGCTGGTTTCGCTGGCGGCGCGCATGCGCGAGATCCTACGTCCCGGCGAGTGTATCGCGCGGCTCGGCGGCGACGAGTTCGGGGCGCTGATATCTTACGATGATCCCGACAAGCTAACTGCCTTCCTCGATCGTCTTGCCGGCATCTTCGCCGAACGGTTTACCTTTGAGCGCTTCTCGGCGTCGATCTGCGCCAACATCGGCCTGACACTGGCACCGCGGGACGGCATCGATGCCGACCTGCTGCTCGCACGTGCGGACCTCGCCATGTATCGTGCCAAGAGCGAGCGATCGGATAAGCCGTGCTTCTACGACGCGACCATGGACGAGGCGGTGCGCGACCGGCGCGAGCTGGCCAACGAATTGCGCGACGCGATCGAGCATGGAGCGTTCGAACTGCATTATCAGGTGCAGGCCGCCATCGGAACGGGCGAGATCACCGGCTATGAGGCACTGGTGCGCTGGCGGCACGAAGAGCGCGGCCTAATCCCGCCGGGGTCGTTCATCCCGCTGGCGGAGGAGCTCGGCGAGATCATCCCGCTGAGCAGGTGGATCATCCGCCAGGCATGTTTCGAGGCGGCGCTCTGGCCCAACCGGCACCCGGTCGCGGTGAATCTGTCGCCGCTGCATCTGTCCGACCCTGAGCTGATCGAGACTATCCGCGACGCCTTAACCAACAGCGGTTTGGCGCCAGAGCGTCTGACGCTGGAATTGACCGAGAGCGCGATTATCCACGATCGCCACTATGCGCTCGACCAGCTTCGTGCTCTCAAGGCGCTTGGGTGCAGGCTTGCGCTGGACGACTTTGGCGTCGGCTATTCCTCTCTCGACGTGCTGCGCTCCTTCTCGTTCGACAAGATCAAGCTCGACGCCTCCTTCGTTACCGACGTCGCCGACAACAAGCAGGCCGTGGCGCTGCTCCGCTCCGTGGTGGCGCTCGGCACCACGCTCGACATCCCGGTCCTGGCCGAGGGAATCGAAGAACCTGTGCAGCTCCGCATTGCGACACAAGAGGGCTGCTCAGCCATTCAGGGCTATCTAATTGGCAAACCATCGCGCCAACTGATCGAACCGGCTCTTGTGCGTTCAATCGTCAAGGTGGCTGCAGGTGGCACCGCTGACGTCAGCTTGGTCGCTTAACAGCTACAGGAAAGCCGCTATGTCGTTAATTTCCTAAATTTCGAACGTATCAAATCTCGTCAGTCATACGACAGACGGCTGCTCGA
>JARUXA010000063.1 GCA_030433805.1 Sphingomonas sp. PsM26
ATGCAGCTTTTTATACATCCTTTATATGACTACGTTTACTCGATACCCAAATGGAAGGAGGATGTATAAAAAGTGGACCTTTTATACATATGCAGAACGGTTCAAATAATTGATTTTGTATACAAATATGATATATTAAAAGTCAGACTATTTTTTACAAATTTCAATGTAACCCTATTTTTGAGCAACCTCCCGTCCACTGCAGAGGTTGCTTTTTTGTTGTTTTTAATAGCTCTATTTAATCTTTTCTAATTCATTTAACATCTCATCAATAAATTGACTAATCTCTACCGTATTACTACTTGTAAATCCCTCTTTAAATGCCGTTTTAATCAGAGATTTCCTCTCTTTTTCAATCTCAACGGTTAAAGCTTCTTTTAAGATCACTTTATGACACTCCAATATTCCCCTCACCCATTTGCTTTTAATAGCAAAACAAATACAAGGTTGATCATTCTAAAAGAGATCAACCTTGTATTCATTTTATCTTTTTATGTTCATACAAATATTTTACAGTATACAAATGTCCTTATACAACGGAATTTTATTTTGAAATCAAAATTGTCATACAAATTTCAATTTTCATCTTCACAACCGAAAAAGTTTGTGATATACTTCACATATAAAGATATCCATGACGAACCAGAACACTCTTGAATGTAACAATGTAATATAAAAAAAGCTATTTCTCTCCGATGCCAATACGATTGAATTAGCTTTTTTTATGCTCATTTTTCATCTTCTAATTCCTCATTATGAACCTTTTATTACTCTTATATATCTCTTTTACCACGTTACTAAAGAATAATATAGTATTTATAAAAAGAGAATGATATATTTACAGTAATCTTTTCTTTATTTGTAATAGGTTTGAACCCTTTTAAAAAGCTATCTAATTTCTATGTAAAGCCAATGCTCATAGAAATTAGATAGCTTTTTTATGCTAATAAAAAATGTAGAAAAAGGAGGAAAAATATTATGTTAACCAGAAATGAACTTTTCTTATTCAACAGAGAACTATTATTTTTACTGGATCAACACTCTACATGTACTGATTCTAGTTTAAAAGAGATGCTGGTCACCCAGATTGCTCTTATACTTGCTGCTCTTAGCTAAATCTATTTTTTATTTATCTCTCTATTTCTTGATCTTGTCTTTTATTTCGTTTTTGAATTCCACCAACATATTGAAAAAATGAAATCTGTTTCATCCTTTCTACATTCTTATCAATCCAATTCAAAGCTTTTTCCTTCCAGGCTTTTAACGTTTTATTCTCTTCTTTCAGCTCATCAACCTGCTCATTCGCTTTTTCAAGCTCTTCTTTTGGCACATAATTCTTTATATAACCAAGATTCATCTTTGTTAAGCTCTCATTCACTTCATTTAGCTCTACAAGCTCTTTTTTCGTTTTCTTATGTTTCTGCTTCTCAATCATTAAATTATCGCTGAGAGAGCTTATATGGGCTTTATATTGCGTATCTAGTTCTCTCTTAACCTCAGCTTTAACATTTTCCTTCTGTTCAGCTGAAAAATCACGGACAAGCTTCTGGCGCATTTGTTTCTTGGCTTTCTCTACTTGGCCATCTTGATGCGCCACGTATATCTCTAATTCTTGCCTTGTCTCACTTAAATCATGCTTTAATGCCTTATTCTCTTTCTCATAGCGATCTACCTCGTGACTCAATGCATAGGTACGCTCATGCTCGGTCACCAATGTTTGCTGCAGCTCTTTTGTGAGACTCATAAGATCATGAAAATCTGCTTCTTCCACTTTCACTTTGGAACCCATGACACTCTTGGCCGCCTCTACTTCAATAGGTTGGCTACATAACTCTTCGATTCGTCTCTCGCTACGTATCTCAACGGGTGGTGCTGCTTTCAACTCCACTAAATTGTCCATCTTTTGAAGCTCTTTTTCCTTGTAAGCCACTAGTTGTTGCAAATGCTTTAGCTCTTTTTCACGTTCTTGTTTCTTAAACTCATGCACGCTCTTATGCTGCAGCTCGCTCGGCTCGCCACGCTCAATGTCATAGCCACGTTTGTTCATGTAGTTATGAAAGTCATCCTGGATTCTACGAATCTTGGTTTTACCATGAAAATACTCTTTCGCTGCCAAGCGTCGATCCTCCGTAATAGGCACAAACCCCACGTGCATGTGTGGCGTCGCTTCATCGTTATGTACCACAGCATATAAAATATTCTGCTGGCCATACTTACCGGCAATATGATCCAATGATGCTTCAAAATATTTACGCTGCTCGTCTGGCGACATCCCATGCATATACTCGGGACTGGCCGACACAAAGAATTCAGCCACCAGGACAGCATCATTCCTAATTTTTCGTTTCACACGCGTGGCCGTCATCTTTTTAATTTCTTCATGGTACTTGATTTTATCCTCATTCACGAAGTCATAGTTAAGCATCGTCCTATTTGAATCAATGTCTTTATTTTTACTGTGCTCACCTTCTCGTTGGTTGTGTTTCTGGATCCCCAATATTGCATCCTTGTGGAACTTTTGCATGCGGATAATCCCATATTTGGCCATCCCTCCATCCTCCATTTCGACCACTATTCTTGGATCTAGCATACCACAACTTCAGATTTGGTGTAACGCACTACACCAATTTTTCATCTTCGATCAAATTGGGAGCGCGCTCTACGAGGTGGCGGTCGGGGTTCCTCCCTGTGTTTGGCTCCGCCAAAATGAAAAAAGACATCCTCAACGGATGCCCTTTTTCATGAAGACCGTGGACGCCGTCCACCACCTGCCAAAGGGAAGCCCCTTTGGAATGGCTTCTACAAACACCCCCAACCCCCTCAACCTTTGAGGGGGCTCCCTCGCCAGTTGGCGTCAAACAAACGGGTTTGTTTGAGTGCCAAGAGGGTTTGGGTTTGGTGAATCTATCAACTCCTTAAATTCTCGACCTGTCGGTCTTGCGATTTACCGTTGACAGATACTATAAAATACATCTTAAAAATTTATAAAAGAGTAAAAACTCTCGTCAATTATTAGGTAACTCTTTACGATCATCCGCCTCTGGTAGTTTTTCTATCCACCCTTTTTTAATCATAATTCTCCCAAAAGATGAAATCGTTTTTAAATCCCGAAGAATGGAGGCATCACAATGTCCAGCTACATCTATTCTCATACTTGTTACCATAGCTGCAGCATAATAAGTAGTAGCTAAATTAAACAAAAACCCAGCATGAAACACCATTAATTTATCTGAAAAAGGAGCTATGTCAGAATTTGTGATTTCACTGTCTAATAATTGGGGAGGTTTAAGATTTTCATCCTGAAGTACAGAAGAGAAAATATTTATATTTTTATTAACTGTATGTAAACAATTATCCATAAATTTATGAATATCTTTATCCTTAATTACCTGTTTAAATCCAACGACGAGAGCTTTAGCTGCAATACTCTTTTTTAGATTGAAATAAATATTTCCTGCTTCCATTGAATTTAAAGGCCTTTTATCTCCAAATAAGTCCATAACATACCCTAACTCTGTAACTGATTGACTCTTTTGAGATTTAGAAAAATAAGGAGATCGTTGATAAATGCCTTTGGATAAAAGAATTTCAATCGATTTATTATAAATCTCCATAGCATCAATATTACATTGGAAATAATGATCTCGTATATCCTTACGAGCAGACACACTGAAAGATATACTATATCCAGCTAACCCGTGCATTGTCATCTCATGCATGTAGCCTAACCAAAAAACATCTGTAAACAGAGGCGGAGCATCTATATTTACATCTTTTTCAGTAAATCCTTTGGGCGGCTCCAACTTTTCAGATTTAAAAATATTGCTAAGCGCTTTTAAATGCTTTTTGGATATACCTAGGGTAAATTCGTATAGAGAATAAATCTCAGGGTCTTTAACAGTTGCCAACACGTATTTGTTAATACAAACAGCCATTGTATCTTGAATATATTGTGTCCATAAACTTGTAATTTCCGAGGACGTTAATCTCATTTTATTATCCAAATTTGTTACCTCCAATACTATATAAACTTATAGTATTGTGCCCAAAATTCTTACATTTAACATAATTTTCATATTCATAACAAAGGCCGCCATTATATATCAGTTTATAAGGCGGCCTTCATTGTTTATCTAGCATTTAACTGGAGTTTAAATAGTATCAGAATCAATCGTATATTACATTTTTTCCTTCTTCACTTAACTTTTTTAAAGATGTGAGCATATGATTAATTTCTTCATCGGAATGCCTTTCCCATGAACCTAATTCAGCTACTATTTTCAAAGGAGATTTAGATCTATAAGAACGTGTCGGGTTTCCAGGAAATTTCTTGTCAGTTAGATTTGGATCATTTTCAAAATCGCCTAATGGTTCTACAATATAAATTCTCTCTTTTGAATTAGACCTTGCTAATTCAGCACCCCATTTAGCAGCGTTTAATGTTCCAGTAAAATAGATATGGTTAGATTTTTTATCCTGATAATTAGATAAGTACAATGGTTCAAGCAGGTCTCCGATTTTCAGTTCTGCTTTAGTACCATGAAAAAATGGACCAGGATCTAAGACATTCTTTTTGTCATTCATATAGCCACACCCTTTATACTTTTTGACTTGCGTATAACAGTATAAGGCCGGACATGAGTGAAAAAACAGTCTATAAATAATTTTCAAATAGGGTTATAATAAAAGTAGAGATTAAGATGTTATCGGAAACAATTCATTTAAATAAAAAAAGACTGCCAGCTAGCCGGCAGTCTTTTTTTATTTCCAAAATTCCCACCACTTCTTTTCTTCACTGGCAGCAATAAGTTTTTGAGTTTCTTGCATTCCTTTAACAGCATCTAAAAGTTCACGATCTCTATTCTCTAATTTCTTTGAAATATACTCATCTCTTTGTTGGATCTGCTTCAATAATTCTTGGTTAAATTTCATTTGTTCTTCTTTAAAATCTTCAAATTGTTTTAGTAATTGCTCATACTGTTGTGTCCCCTGATATGTCACTAATTCCTCTGTGTCACGGTCTGACACATCGTCTTCGCCAACCGTTGATATCACTGCATTTATAGCCTGATCCAGTGACATATCAGGGTGCTGTATCAACTCTCTAATCTTACGTAAAACGATTACGTCCTTATCAAAAAAACCTCTGTGGCCCAACTCATTTTTATGGATATGGTACCCTGCTTTTTCAAGCAGCTGAGAATACTTACGAACAGTAGTGTTCTGTATCGCTAAAAGGGTAGCGACTTCCCTTGCTGTATAAACCTTTTGCTGCTTCCTTGTGTCACCTGACATATCACCCAACCTCCTGCTATGTCCTATGATATGTCATTCAGTATATAAAAGAAAAGTTCCTTTTAAAAGATGATTTAGACTTATAATTTAGGATCACGTGGCCGCCTTCGTTTTGGGGTGTGAGGCTGGCTTTAAAAATAGTGTAGATACATTATGAAAAAGAGTGAAATTTTGCACAGTTGCTCCGGCGGTTCGGCAGGTACGATGGCCGTCGCAAGCCGAGCATCTTAAACTTCGTTTTGGGTATGTTCGGCTTGGCGATATAACCACCCCTGCCGAAATTTAAAATGCAAGGAGAAAAGAGTGGAGATTTTTTAAATGATCTTCTAAAAAAATACTACTCGCACCTTGTATTTTAAATAGCTATTTAAGTTTTATAGTTTTAACGAAAAAAGTATAAAAAGACCCTTGCAATTCTATCAGCGAATTGCTATTTAAATAGAGTGAGAAGGGATAAGTACAAAAATGTTGTTATATCAACGTTTATAGAGGTAGGGGTGTTGGGAAAAACCAACACCTGTGTTGGGAAAAACCAACACCTAAAAAATGTAAAAAAGACACGAACAAAAAAAAGCAAGGGGTAAATTTCCCCTTGCTTCTTAAAATAAATATATAGGTAATTGATGTTTCTTAGAGCTTCCTTCAACCTTGAAATTTTTTAGAGAGCGTTTAAATATTCTTTGTGTTGCCTTATCTACATCATCTCTTGCTGAACAACACATAATATTAGGATTTACAAACCAAGTCCTGCTGGTACATACTCTACCATCTTCTGTAGTCATACCACTCTCAGCAACAGCTAAAATGCCCTTTTTCATAAGATCATTCATCATAAGGGATACTGTTGAACGATCACGTTCAAGTTTTTTTGCTAAATAGCTAGGTGAAGCTGAATTCTCGCTTACCTCTTCTAAGTCTTCCTCAGGACGTTCTATAAGAATGTTTGTTTTAAATTCAACATAGGGAACTAAATCTAGTAGAAATGCTTTTTGTGCGTTAGATAAGTACTTTATTTGACTTAAATAATTATAATTTTCCATCAGTATTTGCACAAATCTCACCCCATCAGTTTTTTTCTTTCGCTTACCGATGAAATAATTATCTCCAGTAGTCTTATGTAAGATTTCTAATAATGTTTTTTGTTGATCTGCTGAAAGACCAACTTCTGCTTGGTTTATTAACTCTTCCAGCTTAGAATCTCTTACTCTGGCTTTTTTTTCGGCTTCATCTAATGCTTTTTTCATTTTAATTCCTCCATTTTTTTATGGAAGGAACTAACCTTATTGTGGTAGAATATTTTTATAAAGTTATGTAGTTGAAGGTTAATCTCTCCTTAAAAGGTTAATTCCTTCTTAATATTTTTTAGAGAAAGTCCTCGGAGTCGGCGAAAACTTGAGGGCTTTTTCTTATGTCTAATTTTCTACCAAATCCTACATTTTTGCAAACCCTATTTGTAGAATAAGAAAGAAAACTCACCTACATTTTAGGTGAGTTTTCTTTCTTATTCTAATAATCCCTTTTCTTTAAACACTTTTCTCAAAGCTTCGTTTACCAATTCAGATTTATAACTCTTAGGAACTCGATCAATAATACTTAAAACGTCATCATCGAAATAAAACCCTCGATATACTCTTTTAGATCGGTCTTTTGGATTTTGCAGCAAAATATCAATTGCATCTACTTTGCTAGCATTAGTACTAGCTTTTAAAAAGCTAGCACTAGTACTTTCACTTTCATTTATATTACTAATACTAGCTGCTATTTCACTAGTAGTTTGCTTTTGTTCTGCTAGCTCTTTACTATTTTTAGAAATAAGGGTATTAAAATCAACTTCTAAAGGTTCTGGTTCTTCCCCGACATAACGATAAATACTTTGCTTACTGTCCCATTCATATCCTAATTTCTTAATTCTTAATTGGATGGTACGAGTACTTACATTATACTGATCAGCTAATTCTTTAATTGTAATTTCTTTCATCATAATTCCATTTAACATCTTTTTTACCAGCATAATACTAGCCTCCACTTCCGTTTTAAAAGTATAGTACTAGTATTCAAATTCAATATGATATTTCCTGCTTTTACACAAGCAGGCAATTGAAAACGTAATTGTTTAAGTCCCAAAAGGATTATACGTACAATGCTAATTAAGATGAGATCCTCGCTGAGGACTAAAGGAGTAGGACCTATTCAAATTTCTACAAAAGCTGTGCAAAAATATGGAACGGTCCAATTAGTAGATGTTTATGGGGGCAACTATAATGTGTTTTTATTAGGTTAGTGGACTTTAACACTTTGTATATAAATCTTTTTGTCTTTTGTTATTAAATTATTGGATAATTCAGCTCATAACTTGGGTAGCAATAATATGGTGGTCTAAGTCCTATTTTAGACATTAGCCAGGAATCCTCCATATAGACCATCTTTACTTTTTTATTTGAATGGTTTACTAGCAATAATTTTACTTCTGGATTAAATTCATACCTCAAAATGGTAACCTCCTTCAATTAAGAATGTGTAGATTCCCCTCCATCAACGTGCAGAACTTGACCAGTGACAAAACGAGAATCATCAGAAGCAAGATAGACAAAGGTTGGTGCGAGTTCAAATGGATGAGCAACTCTTTCCATTGGATTAAATGCTCCATATACAGCGACTTGGTCTGACGAAAAACTTGCTGAAATAAGTGGGGTCCAAATTCGACCAGGGGCGACAGCATTGACTCGAATCCCTTGTTTCACAACATTTTTAGCCAAGGCACGTGTCCAACCAACTATTGCGCCTTTTGTGGCCGTATAATCAATCATTTGCTGCTCGCCTACATATGTTACCACTGAGGAAGTGCCAATGATTGAGCTGCCTGGTTTTAAATGAGGAAGCGCTGCTCTTGTTGTATAAAAATGAGAGTATATATTAACTTTAAAGGTGTCATCGAATTGCTCATCTGTAATGTCAAGCAAACTTAATTGTTGGAATTGGATACCAACGTGGTTACAAAGAACATCGAGACGTCCAAACGTATTTACTGTTTGTTCTACAATGGAAATACACTGTTGTTTGTCTCGCAAGTCACCAGGCATTAGAAAACAACGTTGTCCGAGTTGCTCAATCCTTGTTTTTGTTCTATTTGCATCCTCATGTTCATCTAAGTATGAAATAGCAACATCTGCGCCTTCTTTAGCAAATGCAATTGCTACTGCTGCCCCAATACCACTGTCACCCCCCGTAATAAGTGCTACTTTTCCTCTTAACTTTCCACTCCCTTTATAGTTCGGGTTTTCGATAATTGGAAGGGGTACCATAAGTTTTTCCACTCCGGGATGGCGAAGCTGGCGCTGTTCAGGTAAACTTATCGGGATTTCTTGGTAACGTGTGATTTTCCCATAGTTAGGATACATGGGATAAGGTTGAGTTTTCATGTTCGCTTTAAACATTTGTTGCATTTGTTTTATTTGGTCTAATTGATGACTTTGATCCTTTTGATCCATAGAAACCTCCTATAGAAGTAATTTTCTTCTATAGAATGTTTATGTTGTTGACTATAAATATAGTAAAAAAAGAGTGAAAAAAGTTGTTTACTTTCAAAACAGAATCTTATTCTTTCTAAATAAAAAGGGTCCTACATACTAGAAATTAATTTATATGCAAAAGAAGGCAATATTCACTACGTAGGTAAAGTAAAAAAAAGCTAGCATTAAGCTAACTCTTTTATGTCGAGAACAAAGAATCATTAATAATTAAAATAAAAATAATCTCTAATTATTAGCAACCGCCATAGCCGCCGCCATAACAACTACATCCAATGATGACTAGAAGAATAAATAGTACAACAAGTAAAGCAAAACCAGATCCAAATCCAGATCCACCATAACTAGACATATAAACACTCCTTTTTTTATCAAATTTGACTAAAGGAGCAAAGACTTTAATACACATGGGTTGAAACATCATATGTGAAAATAATAAACAATGAGTTTGTTTAACTTTTAAATATGTAAAATGGGCTAATATTTCCATTTCAAACATGCTATGAAATCTACACTGTATTTGATTATAACTAAGAGGAATAAAAGTTGTATTTTTGAACAAACTACTCAAGATGGATTGGAT
>JARUXA010000064.1 GCA_030433805.1 Sphingomonas sp. PsM26
CTCCAGGACCTTGGCTTTTAAGAAAATTTTTCACTATTAGAAAGATATAAATAATAATAGTAAACATGGCTAGTCTAAAAGCTTTTTGTTTCCGGTAAAATTCATTATGTTAACTAATGTTGTATGTCATATACAGTTTAAAAAGAGAAAAAACTACTGGTGTGTGCAATCAGTAGTTTTTTCTCTTATTTATAGAAAGATACAGAAGGTTTCTATGCATAATTTATGATATGTAAAGTAAATAAAAGTGCTTGGACAAGTGCTGATATTATAAAAATTTTATTAACTTTGATTGATGTATATAAAGAGAGGTGTAAAACCCTCTCAATATTTATTCCTCTAGAGTAAATTCAAAAATAAGCTGATAATTACGGTCAGTTAAGTCGATTTCAATGATTTGAAAATCTTCTCCGTACCAATCCGTTTCAGTAATAATTAATTTGGCCGTAATGAAATAAAATTCATCCGAAAAATGAGGACGGAACGTGTTTCCTACCTCTTTCTCTACTGCCTTATACTTTTTAAATTCCCGCAAGTACAATTCTGCATAAAATGGGTGTTCTCCCCAAAAAGATCTAGCGTTCTTTTCAACATGTGATTGGATATAGGTATCACGCTCTTTGGTGCTCATTTTCCTTATATGGCGAGGATAGTCTAGAATGTGTCCCTCAATAAATGATCCCTTTTCATCGTGAAAGAAATCACCATACAGTCCTTCAATCGAAAAATCATCAATGTGCGCTCTGATACCAAAATCCTCTTGTTCTTCTAGTTCTCGGTTAACAAGAATAGTAAGGACTTCTTTTTCATTCTCAGCTTTAACAACAGCAAAAAAGGACATACCTGCATTGATAGCAAATAGTTTAGTCACATTGTGCCCCCCGGATTTTAATTTGGTAGTCTTTCTCACAGTATTCAAGTTTCCCACTATAGGTGATTGTTTTATAGTTTACTTTTAATAAGGGAAGGAAACTCTCCCTGGTTACTTAGGTGTTTATCATTTAGAAATATGTTTTAAATAAACATACTCTATTAATACTTTATCTCCTAGGAGATTTCTATGCGTTTTGATTAAGAAACTGATCCTTTTAACTGGTCATGTTGATGCAGTAAATCTTGCTCCTCTGGGTTTAGTGCTTTTCCTATATCATGTTTCAGCTGTGCCATTTCTAACGAACTGTACGTAGAACTGTGCTCTTGTAACAAGCTTTTTTCTTCTGGCGTTAACTCTTGCCCCAAATCTTGCTTTAATTGAATCATTTCAAGCTGTTGATCCAGAGAAATAGTTGTTTCTTGTGTAGACTTTTTTTGTTCCTGTTCAGCTTTTAGCCAAGCAGGAACCAATTCCTTACGGATGATATGTTTAGGCGTAAATAGTGCTGCTATTTCAGCTTCAGTATGTATGTCTGACTTAGATCGTTGTTCTTCTGTATTCCCTTTTAGTAGATTGGTAAATTGATTGTAGGCAATTTGATAAACAAGACGGCACATTTCATCTAATGATAGGGTAGTACCCTTATGATTAGCCTCATGAACATATTTATCTAAACCAACAATTGCTGTATAAGCGACTTCATGAACTTGCTCTTTGACAATCTCAATCTCTGTATCTCGTTTTACAGCTTTTGCAGCATTTTGAATACGAGCATAAAAATCTTTTAGTTGATGACCATATTTGCCTGCATACACATTATTTACTTTCTTAGGCACACCTTTGATATAAGAGAATGACTGTGTAACAGACATTAAATGATTATTTATATGATTTACAGGTAAATCAAGGTTAATAAAGGCATTGGACGTTTTTTGGCCCTCTAAGCTTGCTGTATCAACGTTTTTAGCACCCTCAGGAGTTGTCACAGGAGTTGTCACAGGAGTTGTCATTTCTTCTTGTTGAAGTGTTTGGACACCTGTTGTATCATGTGCAAAAAATATCTCATCACAAATTCGATTAAAATTCTTGTGGCTTTTAAGGACAAATACATAGCTGTCAGGGTGAGCACCTGTTGTGTCTTCTTTAATGTAACGTGCCACAAGTATAAAGGGTGTATCTTTTAATGATTTCACAAAACGAGAAACCGTACTTTTAGATGCGTTAAATTTTTTCATCAGTGTTTCTGAACGGATCGCTTGAACACCCGTAGCTACAAGATTATAAATTACGTAATCTAACATTTCCATTCGTTTTTTAGGAAATTCCTTATGTAAGGCTACTTGTCGTTGTTTAAAATAAGTACGGAGTGTTTCCAGACATTCTTCTTTTTTTGTACGAAGGGTAGATTTTTGTTGCCATAACCATTTTAATCGTCCATTGAAGGTATCTACATCTTTTAAATAGCAAGTCAATATCTTGTTCATCTGTTCATCTTCTCCTTTAAGGAACACAAAAAAGACACTGTCTCCCTGGTGAAAGGAAAACAATGTCTTGATTTAGATGAACGAAGCCCTTGAAATAGATGTCAATTTCATATAAAATAAAACTATAAGTTTTATCTTATCGATAATGAAACTATTAACAAGAGACTTCGACAAGTGTTTTCCCTAGTTGTGATAGGGGGAACGGTTTAAGAGTGGGTTCACACTACTTAAACAGTTGAAGTCTTTTTTCTATCCGCACGTTTTTGTTAGTTTTATTATAGCGTTAAGTCGTCTCATAATTCAATAAAAATTAGCAAAATATATCAAAACAAGTATATTTAGCTATGAATATTGTTATATGGCTGTAGAAATCAATTTCGCTATATATAACACTTCAAGCTAAGGAGAAGAGTTATGCATACATATACATGAATTTTTTAGTTTAGATTTTAATAGTCTAAACTTACTTGGTTTTTACGGTATTTTTTATAGACTTTGGCGGATTAACTGGATCCTCTAGTTAAAAGAGGGGATAACTATATCTTAATTCATCCGATAAATTCCTCGACGATTTTAAGATGTTTTTTTGCTTAATCTGATAGTGTAACTTTTGGATTAAGTATAGTAAAAGACATTATTCTTTTGTAGATGCTGCTTCTTGCATTATTTTCTTTTTCTGAGTTACCACAACATCATGATGCAAAATCCTCTCTTTATTTTTTCCTACATACGCTTGCAATGCCTTTGCAATTTTTTCTGCTTCTTCTTCACTTTGAATCTCAAAGTATTTCTCGAAGATCGCGCCGACTTGAATCAGTCGTCTTGTTCTTTCTTTTCTCTCTTTTTCTTTTTTACGCGCTTCAACTTGTTGTTTCTTCGCTTTCATCTTCTCAATTTTCTCTTCTAATTCCAGAAGAATTTCCTCATCTGTTCGTTTCTTCGGCACCCATCTTCATCTCCTTTTTCAGTTCTCTAATGTTTAAGTCGATTATATCAAAAATTGAGATAAATTGGTATCCTTAGCATAGATTCTCTCACCAGGATATGGTATAATTCCCTTAGATTGAAGAGATAAGGGCGCACTTATACATCGTACCGATGTGTGCGGTTCCTTCGGAACGAAAAGACAAAACAAAAGACCCATTCGCCTAGATGGCGAATTTCATAAAACCTGTTTGCCTATCGGCAAAGATGAAAACACCATCTGACACCTTTGGTGTTCATGATGCTGATTTCATCTAAAGCGTTGATTAGTGCACCTTGTGCTCTTATCAACTTATTCCTAAACCACTAACCCATTCTCGCGAAAGGAGGAAAGAATTATGGCTATCTACCATCTATCGATGCAAATCATCAGTCGTTCAAAAGGCCAATCGGCTGTCGCTGCAGCTGCTTATCGCAGTGGCGAAAAACTACATGATGAACGCACAGACGAGCAAAAGTTTTATGCCCGTCACGTGCAACCGGAAACCATGATTCTGACTCCTTCCAATGCGCCAGAATGGATGAAAGACCGGAACCGTTTATGGAATGAAGTTGAAAAAGTTGAGAAGCGCAAAGACTCACAATTAGCACGTGAATTAAACATTGCTTTGCCAATTGAATTAAATCATGACCAACAAAAAGAACTCATTCGATCTTTTGCTCAAAACGAGTTTGTTCAAAAAGGAATGGTTGCTGATATTGCCATCCATCGTGATGACGCCAATAATCCTCATGCTCACATCATGTTAACGATGAGGAACCTAGATCCAGCTGGATTCGGCAAAAAGAATCGTGACTGGAATGCTGACTTTGCCAATGCTAAAGAAAACACTCGTGGGTACGTCAAAAATAGCGAAGGCTGCTTATCCATTCGCAAACAGTGGGCCAACTATGCCAATCAAGCATTAGAACAAGCTAAAAGTAAAGAACGTATCACACACCTTTCTCATGAAAATCGTGGACTTGAAGTTCTTCCGACTATTCACTTAGGCCATGTCGCACATGATATGGAGAAGAAAGGGAAGAAAACAGATCGTGGCCAGATCAATAGAGAGCGCAAAGACTACAATAAAGCCGTGGTTGATTTACAAGCCTACCGCCACCAAAAAGAAGAACACTTAAAGAAAATGAAAGAAAAAGAGAAACAATTCAGCTTTTCTACAGATATAGAGAAAACCTATATTCAAAAAGCTGCGTCTCTTGTGGGTCAGAAGGTTATTACCTTAGAAGATATTACAGCACGCCACGAAGAACTACGCAAAATAGGTGATCGTCATGATCCTATTGAACGACACTTCCATGTACAACAACAACAATTCCTAAATGTCAGCAATTATTATGATCGTGTGAGGGATTTAAAGCGTGAAATTCAACAGAACGAAGAAAAAGTAGAGGAACTTAAGAAGTCCCTTAATCCGTTTAAACTCAAAGAGAATAACATGATGAAACGACGTCATCTTGATAAGATATCTGATTTAGAAAGTAACAAAGAAAGCTATGAAAGAAGCATTCAAAAGCATAAAGAATCTCTTCGTTTTTCAACCAAAGAAGAGTTCTATCAGCGTTACCAAGAATTCTCTCAAAAGAAAGAAAATCGACTCAATCAGATTACGTATGAGAAAAAACAAATTCAAGTCGAAACTAGGGTACTATTACAAGCTGAAGAAGCTATTAAACAAGCCAAAATCCGTGAGATAAGCTCTTATTATCCGGACCTTAAAACAGCTGGAAAGTATCTCACGTACAGCAATGCATTAAGACTGGAACAGTATCACGATACTGCTCAACAAAATCAATTTAGACTATCTAACATTAAACAAAGTCTAGATGCTAACCAAAAGAAGCTAGACGAGTTCAAAAAACATCAGAAAATGGTTCGTATAGAGAAAGAACATGTCTCAACTATGAGTAAAGAGGTAGAAAAGCTCAGTACCGTGGAAAAAAAGCTTGATGAATTAGACAGAAGTCCAGGAGAAAAAGCCAAACGGCTTGTTTCAAAAAAAGCTCGTCAAGATTATGAAGAATTGCAAAGTGAAGCTAAATATGGACGTGAAAACCTAAAAGAACTGGGCTATAAAGGACAACAAGATTTACAACAACAACAAAGCCGTATGAACACAATGGAGAAAACAGTCGTCCCATGGTTAGAAAAAGAAATAAAAACACATGAAAGCAACATAAACGCTTTAGATACGGTTTTTAATGCTATTCAACAAGCTACTCGTAGCCAAGAACAAGCTCAACAAAGACACCAATTAGGAAGAATGAGAAGCACAACTATAAATAGAGCAAAGAATAAAGGTCCAGATCTTAGCCGTTAAGGATAAAAAATTGCCTTAAGACAATTAGAAACAACTTAGAGTTGCTACTACTTCTAGATGCTAGTACCAACCTGACTTAGTATAAAGTTTGTTATCGAAAAAAAGCATATAATCACTGTTTTATAGGTTGAGAAAAATTTATCTAATTTGATTTTTCAGTAACTCTATAAACTTCAAAATAAGAGTCTCAGTTTAACCACTGAGACTCTTATTTTTCATTGGAACTAAATATATATGCGGGATAACCCTTAATAATTTGATCTTTCTCTAAAAGAACGAATGAAAGCCATTCAGAATATTATTTATTAGAGCATGTCAATGTTCTTTAGTTAAATAATCGTATCCCGATTTAAATTGGAGGAAAAAAGATGAGCGTTAGTATTGCCGTTATGGGACTAGTAATAGGGATTTTAGTAGGGTTAACAGGAGTAGGAGGAGCAGCCCTTTTGACCCCTCTTTTAATATTATTAGGTATTAGCCCTTCCATCGCAGTAGGAACAGATTTTATCTATAATTCCATTACAAAACTATTCGGACTAGGTCAACATTGGAAACAAGGTACTATCAATTTTAAATTAGTGAAATATTTGTCATTAGGTAGTATTCCTAGTGCTATGGTTGCGATTGGGATCATTCATTTATTGCCAATATTTCATCAGCATCAAGAGCAAATTATTAAATATGCACTTGGATATATCTTAACTTTAGTAGCTGTTTCCTTTTTAATCCGAATCTTTTTTGATAAAAAAATAAAGCCCAACCGTTGGCAAATGCAATCACTTGAACAAAAGAAAGCATTAACTATTATTATCGGTGTTATCTTTGGTTTTATAGTTGGACTAACATCTATTGGATCTGGCTCCTTATTTGCTATTGCTATGTTATTTTTTTACAGAATGAACACTTCCGAATTAGTGGGTACAGATATTACACACGCCTTTTTTTTAGTAACGGTTGCGGGTATGTTAAATGCTAGTTTTGGAAACGTGGATTATATGTTGGCAGCTAATTTGCTAATAGGATCAATTCTAGGAGTGTCAGTAGGTAGTAGGCTATCTACCAAAGTTCCTACCAAGCCCCTTCAAGTTATAATAGCTATAATTATTTTAATAAGTGGATTAAGACTTATATAGAATCATCAAATTCAAATTTTTTTATTTAAATATGTCTAAAACCTTTTCATTCAGCACCCTTAAGTTGTTTAATAAAATTAGATTTTATTAATTCATATAGTTCTATATCTAATTCGTTATTTTTTTCTATTTTTTTAATTATTTCAGGTGATACTTCACTAATTCGAGGGCGAGATTTTGTAACATTCTCTTTCTTATATTCAATATTAGCCCAATTGAATTTATTCTTTAGCAATAAAAGTGATTCATTAAACATCTCTGTTATTCCCACTACTTCAAATACTTTTAAATTTTCTTTTGCTTTTTCTAAACTTAGTTGAGAATTTTGCCCACAAATTTGATGAATTTGTCCGTTACTGGCTTGAGGGTCCCAATCAATATATTCCTCAAAGGACATATTTCTCATATTTTCTTCATAATAACCTGGATACGTTTTTAAAAAATAATATAACGATATGACACGGTCAATAGGATTACGCATCATAGTAAAGTAAGTATAAGGTCTAGAAAAGAGATCATGTATACCATAGAAATGATGACCAGATACTGCTTTAATTCTTTTTTTATCCTCTTCTTTTAATTGACTAAAATGCTTATTCATTGCTTCTAGAGGAACATGATCATATATCTCATTCTCAGTATAAGATCTTTTAAAAATTTCATTTAACGTGGTTCCTCCAGTTTTAGGAATATGCATAAAGATAATAAGCTTTTTCTGCATTCAAAAATGCACCTCCTTTTTTAAAACTCACTTTAATACTTATATTCTAAATACAAAAGCCAAATATCCCGTGTAGTTAGTAATTAACTAGTAATAAATTATCAACATAGCATAAAAACCCTTGGAATCAATGATTTCAAGGGTTTTTAATTAGAGGATGAAAGTAAACTAAACCATTGCCATATGGTTTTCTTAATTCCAACATATTCACTTTTCTATTTTTGGCAACTTGCCTCTACTTAAAGAATAAATTCTAACGTTTTGAGCAAACTATTCAAGACGCCGTGAGGCATCGTCTCTAAAATACCAATTAGAGAAAAAAACTATCTTATGCGCAGGTAGTTTTTTCTTGTTTAAACTGTATATCTTATACATGTTTAATTAAAATAAAACATTTTTTAACAACAAATAACCGTTAGAAGTAGTCATTCTAACGGTTATTTTACCTATATGAAAATTTACTGTTTTTGAATATTTTCTGTTGAAGAATTTGTATTATTACCCTTATCCTTCAAGTAATTATTTTTACTTATTGTACGATTTATATTAATGTTTCCATCCTTACCGCAATAGTTAATGTCCATATTAAAAATATTTATTTGATATGACATTCTTATATCTCCCCCTATTTTCTTGTGTCGGATTATCTTGTTTATCATCACTGTCTTCAGAATTATTTTCTTCATTTTCATTGCTTTGTTCTTCACTTTCTTCTTGAATCTGTCCAATTAATGAAATAACGGATCCAATCGCCTGGATCCAACTCCCTACAACATCTAATGACCATATGCTATTATTATCTTCTTCTTTTTCAGATGACTCTTTGTTGTTACCTATATAACTTGCTTTCAATTCATTTACACCACTTAAAGCTTGCAATGAATTCCCAATTACCTGAAGTAAATTTCCAATAATATTATAGATTTCATTTATATTTGACGTATCTTGAAATTCATCTCCTAAAGCAGTAGCTCCACCTAAAGCTTGAATCCAATTTCCACTAATAATCAGTTTCTGTTGTGTTACATCTTCAAAATCTATGACAAGCCCAGAAATCACGGTCACATTCCCCACAGATTGAAGTTCATTCCCAACTTTCTCGAGATTCTCTTCCCCCTGTCCATCAGCCTCTAGAGCGTTTCCCACGGCCTGTAGTTCATTTCCAATTAAATTTAAATCTTTTCTGAAACTGCTTCCTAATGAACGGAAAGGAGTACTGCCTACAGCAGCTGTGACGGTACCAATAGCTGCTAACCAAGCACCAAAGATTTCTTTTAACTGATTATCCATAATAATCTATCCTGTCGTTAAAGACATACTTTCTGATAATAAAAAGTACCCATTAGAATCTAAAACCCAAAGGGTACTTTAAAAAAAACAAAATATAAGGATTCTAGGGCCATAAACTTAATACTAAGAGCAAAGTATAAGCCTATATTATTGTATTCACTAATAATCATATAGGTAACTTGCCTATACGAATAAAACTTCACTTCTCGAGAACACTATCCAAGATGATTCATATCATCATCTCGCCATAATCCATGAAAAAACTCCTGAACAGGAACCAGGAGTTTTTTCTATTTTTCGACTGCATAT
>JARUXA010000065.1 GCA_030433805.1 Sphingomonas sp. PsM26
GGCTCTTAAGCTTGTTATTAACGGTTTCCTAATATATGTTCTTCATAAATACACTAAATAAAAGGAGAGCAAATTGTTTTGCTTTCTTTTATTATTAATCAAATACTTCATCGAATTCAATTTCTTGCACATCTTCAATACTAAGTTGATGATTATCTTGCTTCATCTTTTCTAGACGGTTAATCTTATCTGCATAGACCATTTTAAATTTATCTTTAAAATCATCTTTGTCAGTGGATAACTTCATTACGGAAATAAGTCCTTCCAGATGACTACGAAGATATTGAATTCCTTCGTCAGACAAATGTTGAAACAAACGATATTTTCGGTCAGCACGTCCTGTATCACCATTGTAGATAAGAGGATTCATTTCATCAAGTTTCTCGAAAACGTTTGGTGGAAGCATGTCGTATACGTAAGTTCTAGTAAACCATGCAAAAAATTTAGGTCTTCTGTTTGTGGTAGGGTCGTACGGTCGCCCATAAATACGAAAAATTTGCTCAAAATATTCACTTCTAAATTCCTTTGAGTATTGTCTTAATTCTTCTGAAATAAACTCTTCCAATAAAATCTGTAACTCATCTTTCCCCCTCATATTTTGATAGTTTGTTGCTTCATCAATTAAAGCGGTTATTCCTACTCTCGCAAGTGAGCGCAATAATATCTTTGCCTTATCGAGTACGTGTTGTTGTGAAACAGTAATTAATCCTCTTTTTTCTGCTTCCATATACATATCGCAAATTATAGGAATGGTATTAGCATCGTACCATTTTCCAGTTTTACCGTTAAACTGAGCAACTTCAAAAGGAGTTATGGTAGAAAGGTGTTCGGGATACATATCCATTAAAAGTGCTGCTAACGATTTTGAACCAATTATAGGAGGAAAACCTTCTATTCTTGTTTCTCCCTTTCTCTTACGGTCTAAAGCAGCAAATAAGCTTGTATCTTTAATAACTCGCCTACCATCGCTTAACACTGAACACTGTAACTTGGTATCTCCAATATATAGGTCAGACTCAACCACCACAGCTCTTGGAATTTCGACAAAATTATTAAGGTTTATATTGTTCATATTTTCTTCTACAAAGTCTTGCTGCTCTCTATTAAAATAGCAATCTCCATTCTCATTAATAGCAACATAAATTTTTTCATCCTCTATTGTTAAATAACCCAATTTTTCTGCGTGAGGCATTTTTAAGCACTTTTCGACGTAGCTATATTTAGACTTTTTCATATAACCCCTCCTTGTAAGGTCCCTTTTTTCCAAAAATAACAATATAACTAGGACCATATTATCAAATCAGAGATTAAAATTCAAGAAAATTCAGACTACTAACTCCTGTATTAAGCAGTGAAGGAATATAATTCACACAAAGAATACTACGCTGATACAAAAAAGCAGCCCACCCTTTAATTACTTTTTCATAAAAACCGTTTTGATGTGGGTTTGTACTTACTATCTCCAACACTCATATATAGTTAGATACTTCCGAAAATATCCCCGTTCATTCTACAAATATAAATTTTTTCATAAGGGGTATAACCCTATCTATATATAGGACAAATAGGAATCCGTATTAACGAAGGATAACTACTTGGTCTAGAACGCTCAATTTTTCATAGTGTGTGAATGAACCAACTATGGGTTTATCCTAACTATGACCTACTTAATAATGTGGAAATAGCCCCCATGTCCTCGCTATAAATAAAGAGACTCCCTCAGGGGGTCTCCTTAACATGCCTTATATTCTTTAACCCCACGATAGAATGTAGCGTTAGTCACATTTGATTTCTTCATTATCAGTTCTCTATCTACTATATAATTCTTCTCTCATAATGCTTTTTAATTGTTGTCTATTTAAATCAATTTTTTGAATTAATCTTTGGTTTTCTTCTAAAGGAATAGCTACACCAATGTCCAAATCATAATTTAACCAAAGGTCATGTAAGTCATTTTTTATTTCATATGCAATCCTTTCAACATCATCGGACATATAAATTTGATTGAAGAAAAAGTAATCATTCGCTTCAATATATTTTGACCAGGCGTCCTCATATTCTATTCTTCTTAATCGGTTATTTAAACTTTGAAGTGCAACAGGTTTATTATTATCCCAGTTTTGTAAAATAGAATCTACATCATAACTTGTAAAATTTCTTTCTCTCATAAAATTCTCAATATCAGTGGCAGACACATTCTGAAATGTCAGGGTTCGTCTACTACCTCTTAATTGCCTAATTTGACCATTTGCTACTTCCAATAATTTATACAACTCTGGGTAACATTCATGTCGTTTCTGAGTAAATAACTCAAAGTTCTTAAACAGCTGATTTTGTTCTAATTTTACTTTTTCAATTTCAATATTGATTTCTTTTTTTTCTAATTCTAATTTTGATAGAAACTCACTTTTAACTTCTTCTGTTTTCCTTGTAATATCAGCAATATCTTTTTTAGTAGCAAGATTTTTCCCTCTTTCTTTCATGTAGGTAGGTAAATAACTTTTAACAAATAGTCCACCTATAAAAGTAATAAGTGCCGATATTACTGTCGATACCGTTAGTGTTCCGAATATGTCCATATTGTTACTCCTTCTCGATTTTATATAAATAATTATCAACCTAATAAAATCAAAATTTTATTAACTTTCTCTAGTAAATAAGTTCAGTTTTACTTTATTAAAGATTACGTAAAGTTGAAGAACTTCCATAAAATCACTAGGAGCGTGGCAATGGAAATGACAAAGCAGAATCTAATCGAAAATTCTATTGATCCCTCTGGCAAATAAGAAACAACAAATAGAAACAAGGTAACGATTGAAAAGTATAAACCCCACTAAATAAGTGAATGTAGTTGTTGCTTGAGATATTTATCATGTTCTTTTTCATTTGGAGTTCAAGCCTTGCACCGTTAGGTGAAAAAGCACTTAAAATGTCACAATATTATCCAACTGTTATTTTCTCCTTGTTTGAACTGGTTCTCCTTTTTCAATATTAATTATTGAACTTCTTATATAAGACTGGAGAATGCTATAAAAAGCAGTACCCATCACTGTTCTTTTTCTATTTTCTTCATTTGCTTTTTCTAAAAATGTATATAATAAATTCAACTTCTCCTCAAAACTAATAGTAGAATCTTTGCCCAATAATAAAATATAATCATAGCATCTCTGTGCTGGTTCTCTATCTGCAAGACCTCTACTATATCCTATTGTGTAACTAGGAGTCAGTGGAGATTTTGACCACCTTTTTAAAAAATAAAAAGCATTTCTAAACTCTTGTTCTCTATTTATCAAAATACATCTCTCCCTTGAAAAGTTCTATTACAATCCTATTTTAAAACACTTACCGTTTAAAATTTGTTAAACAATTATATCCATGCCCATTAACGATTAGTTACCAATGCTTTCAATTCATCCACTGTCAAGATATTATCTTTATTCCTGTGTATCATTCTGTGACAATTAGCACAAACAGGAACAAGGTCTCGTTCAGGATCAATAACTATCTCTTTTTCTAATGTACTTAGCGGCTTTACATGATGTACCTCTATAAAATCTTTCCCACGCTCTCCATAAACCTCTTCAAAATTAAAACCACATACCTTACAAGACAAACCATGGAATTCAATAGCACGCTTTCGATTAATAGGGTCACGCTCATATCTTCTTCCATAATAAGTTACTAGATTGCCTTCCGCTCTAGGTTCATATAATTCAATTTCTTCCGACTCTAAATCTTCAATTAAGACTTCGCTATCAATAGAACTTAGAAATTCCACTAAATATGTATCTGAACTGCTGCCTACTTTTTCAAACCTAAGTTTTGTAACTTCATTTAACGATTCGTCATCTTTGTTTAGGAAATGAGAATAAGCATTTTGAAATTGATTTCTTATTGTCTCTGAAAAATCTGCTTTCCAAAGCAGTCTGCTTCGTGGAGAGGAATGCTTATCCATTTCTAAACGTGCATGATAAACTCTTTGCCTATATTCAAGTGCGATTTCTCTTCTTTCTCCTCTTTTCATATCTATAGCACTAAAAAATCTTCTCACTTCTTTTGGAATACCAGTCCCATGATGAAGAAATGTGGACTTATCAAGTTCCTTTATTGCTATTTCTTCACCTATAACCTCCCATGAATGACTTCTCAACAAAGTTGAATGATTATTAGCACTCCATAAACCTTGAAGTTCAATTGCGTGTTCTTTTGATAAAAGATAGTTTGTTTGCTGTCTAAGTCTCAGGATAAGTAACTCCTTTAAAACAGGATGTTCAAGGAGAGATAATCTGCTTATAAAGCCATCCTCCAACCGTACCTGTAGAACCTCCAATTTTACAGCTAAATATGGATTTTCCCACTCATCGGTATACCAGTAATTTTGCGAAGTTTCGTCATTGGTTCTTTCTTCAGGCAAACTTATTACTTTAGCTTTAGCTAGTATTCCACCTGTGCCTCTATTATTTCCATCTGATCTCCACAAAAAGACTTCATCATCTAATTCAATCCTATCTAAAAAATGTTCTTGCCTTAATGACCACCAAATATATTTATGCTTCTTAATATAAGTATCAATATCAAAAATTTTGGGATTTCCTTGAAATATCCATGTATTCATTGCACTCAGTCCTTTACATTAATATTAGCCTAATTACATTATTAAACTATTTAAATTTGTTCTTTCTGTGCCATTTCATATACTGCTGTTGAGCATAACCTAATTTAATTTTCAGCTTATCATTGATATTAAGAAAGAGTTTTTCATTATCATCTAAGCTACTAGAAGTTAAAATTGCTCCATTATCATCAAAACTAATATATCCTTTATCAAATAAAGAGTCATGATTGGGACAAAGGAGCAGTCCGTTATTGATATCTAGCCGCTCTTGGTGATTAGATTGACTCCATGGTTTGATATGACTTGCTACTAGAAAACGCTCATCGGATACACCACACAAACTGCATTTCTTTTGAATTTTCACTAAATCTCTTTTAAAGGTTGATTGACCTATTCTAGCCTTAATGACTTGTTCTCTCTCAGTCTCTAATATTTTAATTATTTCTGGCGTAACTGTTACAAATGATTCTAATTCATCATACTCATCTTTAGCTGACTCCATCGTTATGTCTAAACTATTATTCCCTTGTTTCTCGTGTCTATTTAGACATTGAATAACTAAACTAAAGTCAGTATCCTGCTGCTCTAACAGATGTATAGCTTCTTGGATACCTAACTCCTTAAAGATGCCTTTGTGTTTCTCTTTTAACCCAATGAAATGTAGTATACCCATGGCTTGATAACCCCGACTTTCATCTGGATTCAAGCCTAAAATACGCTCATCGAGCCAACGGTGAGTTCTTGAATGAAAAAGGTATTCGTAAACGATTAAATCTCTAGTAGATTCATTGTATAATTGATATTCTCTAGAACGATTGACTGGCTCGAGTATAGAAACCTGAAAAGTGGTTAACTCTTTTTCCTTTTTAGAAATGTCAATTACTTCAAATCCTAGCCTTTCAAGGAAGATATTAGTTTCGTCTCCACCACTAAAGTCGTAAGATGAATATTCCTCACCATTTGCAAACAAGTTAGCAATTGATAATACATATTTGGGTGGATAATACTCTTTTTCATAGAGGAGATTGTATTTTATTGATTGTCTTCTCCATGGTATTCCTTCTCTTTTGATTTTTTCTATAGCTTCTATTACATGCTCTCTATTAATATTCTTTGGAATTGACATCTTATTATCACCTCTTACTAAAAAGCATATATTAATTACTGTTCTCTGTATAAAATTTCAACTGTTCACCTATTCCTTTTCCCTGAAGCGGCACAGTACATTCAATACCTTTTTGTTCAAGAACAGGAATTAGGTACTGTCTATATTTAATCCCAGTGTAAAAGTCTATGTGTGACAGATTCAATTTCATATTTTCTATTTGCTTAAGCACTAACTCTGCCCATATTTTTCGTTCTGATGCTTTCATATTGTTTAAGGTTAAATCGTACGGTTCGATTACCTCATGTTGTTTTAAGAGTCCATATTTTGCAGATAACACGAACCAATTATTATAATCCCTCTGTTCAATAAACTTAATTGCTTTCTTAAACAAAGTTGATTGTTGATACATCTCTCTAGTAACACAAGGATAATTAGCTTTTACTTTTGTACAACTAACTAATGCTATCTTCATAAACAGACTGCTCCTTTGTATTAATTTCTAGGAAAATCATACCATATAGATACAAAAAAGGCAGTATCTTTTAAGTAACGCTTTCGTAAATACTTTGTTGATATATTCTATATCTACTACCTGCAACTTTTCTATAATAGGTTCGATAATCTCGAAAACCTCTTTCCCATGTTAACTGTTGATAATGTTTTATTCTATTGTATAAGTCAATGTTGCCAATTCTATGCCCAATGTACAATTATCTATTCTAATACAAAAAGAGAGGCTCAATTACGAGAGCCTCTTCACTCCTCTGATACTCCAATTCCTCCCCCTTTAAACTTACTCTTTTTTATCTTGTAGTGATGCTCAGCGAACGGTATAGCCCATTCAGCAGTATGTTCTTTATGAATCCACCTTGTGCAGTAGTTCTTTGTAGTAGAATTATTAATATGAAAGTGTATAAAGTATAAAATATCTTCTTTAAACAATGCTTTAAGATATTCTACAACAGATTTCCTGTTAATTCCTGTATCCTTTACAATTGTATCAATTGAAACAAATGATATTGGAACGTTTTTATCCGTGCCTGTGTTATCGTAAAACATATAACTAATTACATTAAGATAGGTTGCGTATATCTTAGGCTTATAATCGCTCTTCATAGCAATAATTTTTTGAATATCTTTGTAAAAGACTTTAGAAAAGCCCCATTCTTCGTCTTTCCCTGTTGGTTTGATAAAATAGTTATTAGCTGGTTTTAAATCATTAACCATACTTTCCGCTTTTCTATCTTCATAAATCTCAATATGTCCCATTTCTTGTAACCTAAGTAGGGATTTTTTTGTTCTTGCCTTTGTTGCACTCTGCTCTGTACTCATGCCAATAAATTTCATTATATGATTAATCCCAGTATAGGCTATGCCTTGAAAGTTGTTTGCTAATGATTTAATGATTGTTAAATGATAAACGTCTAATTCACCATTTTTACCTAGTTTTTTTGTGTCCGTTAGTGACCTAGAAATCTTGATAAATGATTCTAATCTTTCTTGCTTTGTAGTTGATTTTGTTTCAGTGTTCACTCTTAAATTTCCTTTCAATTGAATTTTTTATCTTCTCCATATAATAGAGTGTTTAGACAAACTTGTTTGAGGGGAGAAAGGAGGCTTCGCCGACTTCCGCCCCTACATTTGTATCTATTAAATTGTTTTCTATCTAGTAATCTTCTATCTATTCTCCCCCTGAAATTAACCGCAAATCCTGAAAAATACTAGCGTATTTAAAGATAGGGGGTCACCTATTTTTTAGGTCTAGTTTATAAAGCTTAGACCTGATTTTCAGGTGTAGTTTTACACCTTATTTTTAAACCACACCTAGATTTTAGATAGTTTGTGTTTTTTTGAATGAATAGGTTATAATAGGCTTGAAATGCTCTCACAATTCAATTAATTTTCACTTTGACTTCAGTAAACTGCGCTCCATTGATTGTTACTGGTACTTTTTCAAATAGACCTTTTACAATTGCATCAGCATATTCCTGAACCAGCATTCCTCTTAATGTATTCCTTGGAACTTTGGCAATTAATTCTAGTATTATTCGCTTATCTTTTATTCTGTTACATGAAACACATAAAACCCATGCGTTAGCTTCAACACTAGCTGTATTCGGATTGCAGATAATTTGTGGCATTAAATGGTCAACTTGCAATTTATTCCTATCATAGTTTCCGCATATCTGACAGAAATGACCGAACCTCTTAAAGGCTGCTTCCTTTTGCTTTAGAGTGAAGTCACCACCATTTTCTCTACGTTTCTTTTTTCTTTCACACGCACACACTATACAATAGCCTTCAAGCCCGTCTTTTCTAGCTTTATTTTTATGAAACTCTGTAACTGATTTATTTTTTTTACACTTACTACACTTCTTTGACACTGTGTTTAACAACCTTTCTTTAAATTAATGAACCTTCCTGTATTAGATTTTCATTCCTTTATTTTTTATTGCTCTTATACTTATCTTCGCATGCTTATAGATGTTGTTAACAAAACGTTTTATTATCTAACTTTCATTATACATATTGGACTTTTACTCAGATTGAGCAGGAAAAGGCTAACGAATTTGGCTGTTTTTGATAAAATCGTGTCAATGTTTTTTTGTTGATGTAATTAAAATGTAATAATAAATCCATTTAATAACAATTAAAGATGCGGTATCATACAGCATCTTTAATTGTTGTTATAGAAATTCTTTTTAAACTTAGCCTTCAATCCCCTTTTAAATAACTAATTAACATAATTCCTCGTATTTGAAGACTACAAAGACTTTATAACTGAGAACGTATCGGGAAGTGTATCGAGAAGAACATTATTAGCACTGAGGATCAATATGTTATATAAGCAATAAAATAGCAAAATATCTTTATCGTGTCGGTTTTTTTCATCTGATTTGGTGTGAGTTAGCCTGCTACATGCGCTGTCTGTAATAGGGAAAAGATGATGTGTGGAAATCACCCCCCCTGCCTTGAACTATTAGCTTTAAAAATAAACGGAGTATTAATATCACTAATTCCCTTTGCAAATTATCAAACCTATAGGGAATTAAGATTACTTGTTGCACATTATTCTCTTATAAATGCTCTTTTTATATTATCTGTATACTCTTAAAAAAATTAGAAGGAAAACTAATCAAATAGAATTTACTAAGTTCTCCATATTTTCTTTAATTTATATATGATAAAATGCAGATGGAAACCTTTAACTTTCACAGGCTTAAGAGTGATATAGGAGGC
>JARUXA010000066.1 GCA_030433805.1 Sphingomonas sp. PsM26
GTCAAGGAGCGATTGTAGCCAAGCAAGTATCGAGCCTTTTGAAAAAGTCATAATATCAAAAAGCATCTATCAAATTGATAGATGCTTCTTTACGTAACATAATAAAAGAAACATAGCAGAAGTACGTTCACAGGCAGACAAATCGTTTGGAAAAAAGCAATGTAGTTTTTCGGAGCGGCGCTGATTCTTTTTACTAAAATACACTCGGTAATGAAATTAAAAAGAACGATGATAGTAGCGAACGTTATATACGCCCAGACGTTCTGCTGAAACAAATGAGTAAAAAGAGGCGAGAAAAGAAGCAGAAAAGTAGCGGTTTGAAAGGAACCTCTAGAAAATAAATCATGTTTTTTAACACTTTGCGTCAAGCTATCCCTCCTTTATATGTTTTATTTTACCAAATGAAAAAGACTTTAAAAACCTTTTCAGCTATCTTTACCTGAGATGTTCCTCATTTGGGGAAATTAGGGTAAAATATATGTCAAATGTAACTTATTCTACTAGTATAGAAGAAATAGATAAAAGGAGGCAGCATGAGACCTTGCCAGATAAAAACACGGAGAAGGAGCAGTCGATCATACTCATGAAACATCTTGATCGTTTGAATACACAGCTTTTAAAAGAATACAGTGAAGGTATTTTTTTTATCAACTGTGAAGGGGATATCATGTTTAGCAACGAAGCAGCCTTCAAGCTAACAGGAAACGAGCACAAACAAAAAAGCCAGCAGCTGACAGCTGTTATACATAAGTCGAAACAACAGCAGGCACAAGAGCTTTTTCAACGTGCTTTAAAAGGGGAAAAAGTTTATTTTTCAACGACAATCAATCACAAAACAAAAAAAGAACTTCATTTATATATTACGCTTATTCCTATTATCGTAAATGAGCAAGTAGCGGGTGTTTATGCTGTATGCCGAGATGATTCAAAAGAACAGGAGCGCTCCAATCACATTTCTCAATTAGAAACACATTTGAAAATGGAGCAAAAGCTTGCGAATGTAGGAAGCTGGTATTATGACGTGATGGAAGATAAAAGCTATTGGTCGCCTCAGCTGCATAATATTTACGGACTAAAACCTCATCAGCTCTTTACTCCTTCTTTTAAAGACGTTCTTCAATTTATCAACCAGTGTGATCAAAAAAGGTTAGAAAAAGCAGTTGCAGAGGCACTTTCAACAGGAGAAAGCTATAAAATTGAATACGCGCTGGTGCGGCCAAACGGTGAAGAACGTACGGTGTTTGAGCAAGCGGATGCACTAGTAGATGAGCAAGGAAACGTCATACAGCTGATTAGCGTTGTTCATGACATTACTGAATCGAAAGTGATTACGAATGAATTAAAGCAAAAAGAACAGCAGTTTCAAACGATTTATAATAATCTGGATGCAGGAATATGGTCCGTTGATGTGCAGCGCAATAAAATGATTGTATGCTCGAGTGGTGTTAGCAACATTTACGGAGAAGATGCGATTAAATTTTTAGAAGATAGAGATCTGTGGGAAAGCTTTATTCATCCTGACGATAAACCAGCTGTGGAAAAAGCGCAGCATCAGCTGCAAAAAGGAAAAACGATTCGCCAGCAGTATCGGATTTATACAAAAACAGGAGAGATGAAGTGGGTAAAAGATCGATGCATTCCAACACTTGTTGAGAACGGTAAGCTAGTGCGCATAGACGGCATTATTGAAGATATCACCGCAGAAAAAAAGTACATGGATCAAGTTGAATATCTTGCGACTCATGATCATGTAACAAACTTACCGAATCGAAGAAAGTTTGAAAAAGAATTAAAAAATTTCATTCGACAAATGAAAAAAGAGAAAAATTCATTAGCGGTCTTTTATCTAGGACTGAATCGCTTCAAACATATTAACGACACATTAGGCTACGACATAGGCGATCGCCTGCTGCAGCATATTGCCAGTCGGTTAAAAAAGTTCGTAACGCCAGATGTAATGCTAGCTAGAGTAGGAGAAGACGAGCTTGCGATTTGTTTTTTATCTCTTGCACATATCAATGAATGTCAAAATCTGGCTTCTGCTCTTTTTCAAGAAATCGAAAAAGAAATTACCATTGATGACTTTTCACTGTACGTCACGGCCAGTATAGGAATCAGCATCTACCCGCATGACGGTGAAGATGTGACAACCTTATTAACGAATGCCAACCTTGCTATGCGCTGTGCAAAAGAAATCGGGCGAAGCGACTGGCAGCTGTATTCGCCGTTAATGGACAGCGAGACGTATAAAAGCTATCATCTGGAAAAAGGACTGCGCAACGCACTTCTTCAAAATGAATTTTTTATTGAATATCAGCCAAAGGTTCATACAAACAGCAGAGAGATTGATAGTATCGAAGCATTAATTCGCTGGAATCATCCGGAGTGGGGACGCGTATCACCTGAAGACTTTATTCCATTAGCGGAAGAAACTCATTTAATTATTGAACTCGGCGACTGGGTAATTGATCATGTGTGCAAGCAGCTGCAGCAGTGGAAGAATCAAGGATTACAAACTGTGCCCGTTTCGATCAACGTCTCGTCCAAACATTTGCTGAAACGAGGATTTGTAGAACACGTTCAAAAAACGTTAGCCCGATACAACATCGACCCTTCATTCATTGAATTTGAAGTAACGGAAAGCTCCATCATTCAGTATGAAGAACACGTAAAAAAAGTGATGGACGAATTAAAGAAAATTGGCGTAACATTTGCTTTAGATGATTTTGGCACCGGCTTTTCTTCGTTATCACATTTAAAAGACTTCGAATTTAACACGCTTAAAATCGATAAAACGTTTATTCAACACGCGACCGATAAAGGAAAGCAGCAGGCGATTACAAAAAGCATTTTGTACTTAGCTCATGCTCTTAATATGAAAGTGATCGCAGAAGGCGTTGAATCAAAAGAGCAGCTGACCTTTTTACAAAAGCATGAATGTTCTTTTATTCAAGGCTATATTGTCAGTAAGCCGGCTGCTCCTCAAAAAATCGCAGACTATTTAAAGAAACGATTTCTATAAAAAAAGTGATGTCTCCACGGAGACATCACTTTTTTTTACGCTTGAATAGGTTTTCGCAGCGTCCAAATCTGGTAAAACATATAAAGAGACTGATAGATGGTCAAATACGTCAGCAGAATCCAGCCGTTCATTAAGTACGGGTAAATAGCTTGCTGAACAGAAGGACTTGTTAAGTAATCACGGAAATATATGCACAGGACAACAATCATGCCTGTAAACGCAAAGCCCGTTAAAATGCCTTGCCCTAATTTACTGCGCGTTTTCCCGTTTTCGGCGTTGTATTGATTCGCCCAGCCGTCTTTTTTATTCGCAGCAAGCCTTTCCATCCATACTTGACCAAACGTAATCAAGTTCACCCATAAATAAATTTCCGGACTAATCAAAAGACCGGCCAGTATCACATCAATCGGCCTGTGCATCGGCGTTTTGACAGCGAGCATAATATTTAACACAGAAGCTAAAGCGATTGGAATAATCCAAAGCCACGACCAGTAAAATTGATCGGTCGCAAGCGCAGCGGATAACAATAAAACAAACAGCAGGCGAATAAGTAAATCACACAGCGTTTTAATCTGTGAACGCCAAAGCTTTCCTTTATGCTTGGTTCTGACGTCCAAGTTTCCGTTTGTCAGTAAATCAACGGTCCCGGACTTCCATTTATTACGCTGTTCACGATACGTGTGATAGCTTCTCATCGAGTCCACAAAGCAGCGAGCGCCTGGACTGATTAACGTTTTCCAATTGGATTTTTGCAGCTGCCACGTCAGCAGCATATCTTCAACGTCGCTGTCATTTTGCCAAGGACCGTCAAGTTTATTTTCTTCCACTATATTTTGAAGCGCTTCAGGGCGAAACAGCGTAGCCTGACCGCCGAGTACGTACGTGCTTCCGCCGTGATACTGAAGATCCAGCAGCCAGCTTGCCATATCCTGTTTCTGTTGATGCGTCCACCACCGGGCTATCGGTCCGCCGTACTCGCCGCTTGCGAGCTTTTCCTCATAGTGCACATCATCTTTTGAAAGCGAGCTTTTCTTTTTAGGCATTCTCATTGTATATTTGGCCATCACGCCGCCGATGTTTCGCGACGTCATTAAATCTTCCCATAAATTAATGAGTGCTTTTGGAGCTAAGCGGCTGTCTGCATCCATCCCTAAAATCGCTTTAATCGACTCTTTATACAGCTGCTGATATTTCGTCAGCGTCGTATTATATAAATCCAGTGTATCTCCATATATTTTTTTCCAAGCCGTATTTAACGCGCCGACTTTTCGTTGTTTATTGCCTTCAGTGACCAGTACTTTCACATTTAAATCAAATTCATCTCCGGCCAGCTCCGCTTTTTCTTTTGTGCGGTCCGTACAGTTATCTGCAATCACAAATACATCAAGCTCCACATTATTCGGAAGAAGCTGATCGCCTAGCCCTGCCAAGCAGTCGCGAATTGATTTCTCTTCATTGTGCGCCGGAATAAATGCCACGATGCGCGGCCTCATATATGAAGCTCCAATACTTCCAGTAACGACACGCTGATTGTTCATGTTTTCCTTTACCCCCTGATGTATCAGGAAACCCAGCCATCCTAGTCCTATGACCTTAGACCTGAGGTTTTGCGTCCCAGCCTTTCGACTGGTTTGCCTTTAACTGAACAAGTTAAGTTCACTGCCTTTGTTTTCTTTAAAGAACATAATTATAAAAATGATACTATATAACGAATTACTTTTTTAAATTTTACCATAAAAATAGGTTGAATTACCCTAAAAAGGTTCGACAAATTTCGATACAAGTACATTAGAAATATAGATAAATTCTTATATTAGTCATTAATTATGTATATAGTCTTATTTGTACCAGTTATAAGGTGGAGGGAGAAGTGGAGAAAATAAAAAGAGTGATAGTTGAAATCTTGTTATGTACGGTCCTGTGAATGGGGTGGGGAGAAGAAAAAGAATTGAAGCAAAAAATGCGGGAGATGAATTCTGGAAAGTGATAAGTTAATAGGTAAGTAAATATGTAAATTACTTTATAATTGCATATAATAAATTTTTTCGGAGGAATATGTTAAAGATTCTGACAAAGGTAAAGACAAAGAAAAATCTATGGTTTATAATGATAGAATAATGAATGATAGTCATTCATTATTCTTGTGGTTATTTTTGAATTGAAGTTATATCAACTCATAAATGAATGATAGTCATTCATTTATAGGCGTTAAAATTAGAAGGGGGTATTATATGAAAGTGATACTAGTTAAGCAGGTGAAACAAGATGGAAGGTAATCAAAATGCTACATTTGCTCGTACGTTAACGCTCCGATCACTTGTCATTTTAGGTCTTGCATATATGGCTCCAATGACGGTTTTTACTACATATGGAGTTGTAGCTCAAACTACGCATGGCATGGTTTCTATAGCATATATCCTTGCTCTTGCAGCGATGCTATTTACCGCATACAGCTACGGGCATATGGCTAAAGAATATCCTTTATCGGGCTCTGCCTATACGTATACTCAAAAGTCTATAAATCCTCACGTAGGATTCCTGGTCGGCTGGTCTGTGCTTTTAGATTATCTTTTTTTACCAATGATTAATTTTTTGTTAGCGGGAACCTTTTTATCAGCTGCTTTTCCGTCTATTCCATCGTCTCTTTGGATTCTGCTTTTTATTGTTATTATTAGTTGTATAAACGTGTTTGGTATTCAAATGACAGCAAAAGTGAACGGAATACTTGTTCTTTTTCAATTTCTTGTGACAGCTCTATTTGTTATCTTATCGATTAAGAAAATGATAGAAGGAGAAAGTGATCTTTTGTTCTTTTCTTCTTTACAGCTCTTCGACTCAGAGGCTTCTTTTTCTTTTGTTCTTGCAGGAGCTTCAATTCTTTGCTTATCTTTCCTTGGATTTGATGCTGTGACTACGCTTTCTGAAGAAACGGTTGATCCAAAGAAAAATGTACCAAAGGCTATTTTTCTTGTAGCATTTATAGGAGGAATACTTTTTATACTCGTTTCGTACATTACCCAGCTTGTTTACCCAAACTACCATTCATTTAAAGTTGTAGATTCAGCTTCGTTTGAAATAGCAGCTTATATTGGAGGAACGCTCTTCTCATCCGTCTTTCTTGCCGGAATTATCACTTCAACGATTGCATCAGGAATTTCTTCACACGCCAGTGCTTCACGACTGCTTTATGCAATGGGGAGAGAATCAATGCTGCCTAAAAGACTATTTGCATATATACATCCAAAATATAAAACACCATCGCGAAACGTTGTATTTATTGGGTTACTTTCATTAAGTGCACTTGCAATGGACGTCGTTACAGCTGCTTCCTTTATCAATTTTGGCGCGTTAATTGCATTTACATTTGTAAATATCTCAGTTATCTTTCACTATTATATCCGCGAAAAACAAAGAGATTTTAAAGGCACATGTCGTTATTTAATCAGTCCCATTCTTGGAGCAGCCTTTACAATTTGGCTATGGACAAGCTTAGATATAAAATCTATTTCGTTAGGGAGCATTTGGGTTGTTATAGGCTTTATGTATCTAGTATACAAGACGTCGTTTTTTACAAAAGCACCGCCGCAATTTGCTTTTAATGAAAAAACAGAGCCAAACGAGCTCAAAACTGAACATATATCTTGATAGAGTACATTATTAATTATCTGAAATTTCTAACATAAAAGGAGAGGTCAAAATGAAAGAAACAGTAAAAGTTGGTCTTATTCAAGTTGAGTGTGAAGAAAGCGTTGAAGCTAATATTAACTATACGTTCACAAAAATTAAAGAAGCCGCAGCGAATGGAGCTCAAATTATTTGTCTACAAGAACTATTTAATGCTCAGTATTTCCCTCAAAGTGTTTCAACGGCAGGATATGAGCTGGCTATACCAGCAGAGAGCTCCCTATTAAAAGAAATGGCAGACCTTGCAGCAGAGCTGAAAGTTGTATTAATTGTTCCTTTTTATGAAAAAGCGGCTAGAGGCATTTATTTTAATAGTGCAGCCGTATTCGATGCAGACGGAACCTGCTTAGGAATTACAAGAAAGAACCATATTCCTGATGGGCCGAACTATCATGAAAAATATTATTTTGTTCCAGGAAATACGGGATACCCTGTATATGAAACAAAATACGGAACAATTGGAGTAGGAATTTGCTGGGATGAGTGGTTCCCAG
This sequence comes from Sphingomonas sp. PsM26, assembly GCA_030433805.1. Taxonomy (GTDB): domain Bacteria; phylum Pseudomonadota; class Alphaproteobacteria; order Sphingomonadales; family Sphingomonadaceae; genus Sphingomonas. The sequence continues at coordinate 7,201 of JARUXA010000066.1, forward strand.
AAGTAGCACGAATTTTATCGCTGCAAGGGGCAGATATCCTATTTTATCCTTCTGCGATTGGTTCAGAGCCTGATCATCCTGAGTTATCAACTCGTCCTGCATGGGAAAAAGCTATTTCAGCACATGGGATTTCAAATGGCGTTTTTGTTGCTGCGGTGAACCGGGTGGGAACTGAAAAAGAGATGACCTTTTACGGAGGAAGCTTTGTAAGCAATCCGATGGGAGAAATCCTACAATCTTTAACGGATGAAGAAGGGATTTTGATTCAAGAAGTTGATTTGAAAGAAATTGATTCGGCACGTAATTTGCTTCAGTTCATGCGTGACAGAAGACCAGATACGTACGAATTATTATTAAGAAAAGAAGCTTTCCGTACACCTTCAAACGTGTAAATTTAACTCTTACTATAAAAAGAAAGGAACGAAACGATATGATATCTAAAACAAGCTGGATTTGGGATGAACGATTTCTACACCATGATACAGGAAAAGTTCAGTACATATTTGAAGGTGGAGAAGTAGTAGAGCCTTGTGACGAGTTTGAAAACAAGCATCGCATGACTGTGATTAAAGAAATGATTGAAAAAAGTGGTTTAGCAAAGCACTTAGTTAGACAATCACCCTATGAAGCAACGGATGAAGATTTACTGCGCGTCCATACTAAAGATCATATCCAGCGTGTTCAAAAAGCATGTAAAGCAGGAACAAGGGAAATTGGACCTGAAGCTTATGCGTCTTCTGAAACAGAAGGGATTGCGAGGCTATCCGCAGGTGCCGTTATGAAAGCAGTAGATACCGTAATGGAAAGTGAAACGATAAGTAAAGTCTATGCTCAAATACGTCCGCCAGGACATCATGCGTCTTCAGATCAAGCAATGGGCTTTTGTTTTTATAACAATGTAGCTGTAGGTGCTGCTTATGCAATTGAACATTACGGGTTAAAAAGAGTTGTTATCTTGGATTGGGATGTTCATCATGGAAACGGAACGCAAGAAATCTTTTATGAACGTGACGACGTGCTCGTTATTTCCATTCATGAAGAAGATTATTTTCCATTGGAATCCGGTCAGGTACATGAAATCGGACAAGGAAAAGGGGAAGGATATAATATAAATATACCCGTGCCTCCCCTGACTGGAGATGAAGGTTATCAATATGTATTCGAATCTATCATCGCACCAGCTATTAGTCAATTTAAGCCGGAGCTTATCATAATATCAGCAGGGCAAGATGCAAATGCATTGGATCCTATTTCGCGTTTAATGGTCACAAGAGAAGGGTTTAGATATATGGCAAACAAGATTCGAGAACTAGCAGAAACACATTGTAAAGGAAGGCTCATTGTAGCACAAGAAGGAGGATATAACCTAGCATACCTACCTATTGCAACCATGGGAGTTATTGAAGGCCTTACGGGTGTAAATGTGAACTGGAAAGATCCGCACGTTTTGCCGCAAAGAAATACACCACCTGCTTTATTCGAAGCAGTAGATAACGTTATAAACTATCAGAAAAGTTTTTGGAAGTTTGCTGAGAAGGAAAGCTTTTGTTGAGAAGAGAGGAATTAAGCAATTAATAGCGTTAATATGGTAGAAACAAATAAATTAAATCCAATGACAAAAAAGAGTCTCCACAACGGAGACTCTTTTAAACTATCAATTAACGTAACAATTGAAGTACGTTTTGCGGCTGTTG
>JARUXA010000067.1 GCA_030433805.1 Sphingomonas sp. PsM26
ATATAGATGTTACGTTGATGCTCTATTGCATCCTGAGTAGTTTGCTCAATAAACAAATTTTCATTCATTATAGATAGTTTCAATAGAATAGGTTATAAAATTGGTTTATAAATTATAAACATAGGACAACTTAGATTAAAATAAAAAAGGAGGTTACAATGTATGTCCCAAACTACTATTCCCAGAGCTGCTGTGCGTGGTACAGCTTCTGGAGTTATCTTCATGGCGTTTTTTGGTACTCTTTGGGCAGGAATTGGAATTAGAGGAATGCAAGGGTGGTAATTTCCTATATTTGTCACCCTATCTTTATTGATTGGAGTCGTATTATTTATCAGTGCATTTGCATTAATAAAGAGTTCTAGTCAATTATCTAATGAAGTAATTAAAGAGGATAGAGATCGTTGGAGAAAAAAGAATAGATGGTTCGGTATTATTTTTAGTTTAGAAGGTCTCTTGATTGCTATTGCTGCTTTTATTTGCGTATCTACTAATCACTTAAATTTGTTTGTTCCTGTTATGGCTCTTATTGTCGGTGCTCATTTTTTTCCTCTAGCATCCCTGTTTCAGGTTCCAATTTATTATATTACAGGGACACTCCTTTGCTTACTTGCAACTATTGTCATGTTAACTTTTCCTGTGAAAATAATAGTAAGCGATCATCAAATTATGGCATGGTGGGTATCTGTAGGTTTTGGCTCAGCTCTAATATTATGGGGAACTGGAGTAATAGTTTGCCTCAGAGGATTTAGGCTGCTTATTATGGCCCAGAATGGAGCTGAAAATAATAAAGTATCTACCCGATTATAATGTGCTTTTTGCTACCGGCAAAATTCATTATGTTAACTAGAAATGAATAGTGTATACAACTTAAAAACAGAAAAGACCTACCTCTTCCCAGTCAAAAGAGGTAGGTCTTTTCTGTTAAGTAATTGGGTTTCATGAATGATGCCTCGCGGCGTCTTGAGTAGTTTGCTCTGGTTACAATGTTTTAATTCATATAAATGTAGCAAAGATCTGCAGGTTATGTGTTTATCTTTTTCTCTTTTCAATATAAAAATCTGGGTTTTGATAGGTTTTCTTTAGAAAGTTCTTCTGTTCTTTTTCAGCAAGCTTATTATTTTCAACTGTATTGATATAAGCATCATAAGTGGCGAACCCATAAAGAGAAGGAAAAAACAGTAACCATTCTGGATTTAATACGTTGGTAGCTTTCTGAATTTCGCCTAAAAAGAGCAGAGAAATAGCTTCAAGAAGATGAGAATAATAAAAGAAAACAACGGTCCAAATAACAATAAAAAAGGCACCGATTATTCGATGAATATAAAGTTGACCTAAACCTGGCATAAATAAGGACCATATGATAGACATAATAGGATTTCTTTTATCCAAGTAGTTAATCTCCATAGATCCAATAGTAAAGGAATTAAAGGTGTGATTTTCTCTTTCACCTAAGAGATATATCTTATTTAAATCAACGGTCGTTCGATAGCTATCCCATATGGCAAAGATATATACAGGAATATAAATAAGAAGCCATCTAGTGTTTAGTGACTCTTTCGCCATGTCTATGTCCCCTTGAAAGGAATGAATCATAGCCACGTTTATATTGGATTGAAGGTTAATAACCACTTCCCAAATAAATAAAACAAATCCTCGAAGATATTTGGATAAAAGTAAATGTCCAAAACCCGGAAAGGCTGCTGACCACCAGGCTATGATGTAGGGATTTCTTAAGTGAATTTGAGTGGTTCCAAATATACTAACGTGAGCTATATAGCGTCTTGCTGTATTATCGTTTGTATAGTTTTTCATGTATGTTCTCCTATGGAATTATTAAGGACGTGAAAAAATCGTTTTTACATCTTTAATCCATGATTAACATACTTTGATATCTTTATTCTGTTTTACACGTTTAAAATACCTAAAAATCCTTCATGAGATCAAAAGGGTTTTTAGGTATTAGGGTCCTAGAAAAGACAAAAACTTAGTGTTTTCTCATATTAAGTATCTTAATAACATTGTTTATATGCTTTTCTGATTCTTCTAACCGTTTTTGAGTGTTTACTAAAGATTTTTGAACAGATAAAACAGATGGAACTTTAACATTTTTGGCTTCTGTGCATACTAGATGACCTATACTGCCCTGCCATTGGATCGTACATTTGAAATTCATAAATAACTTGTTACTTGTTTGCAAAATGAGACATTGGGTTACAGGATGAGGACTAGTAATCTGTGACAGCATTAATATGGCTTTATTTCGGTCTTCTTTATAAATAATATCCCATATGCTAGAGGTGGGTTGAAAATATGAATGGGTTATATGTGAAGAATTTAGAATGGTACCATCTTGAGTAATTTGAAAATAAGGAACAGGAATCCATTTAGCTATATTACTAATACCCATGTTCTAGCTCCTTTAAATTAATGAATTTTTTTACTTGCGACAATATGTCTCTAGAGAAGTGACCATGGTAAATTAAGATGTATATAGCATACATCTTAAAAGTTAAAAAAACTACCCTATCTAAAGGTATTCCGAAAATATTGATTATGTTGACTAGAAATTACTATTCTCTGTATATAAACTGTACGTAACTAAGTATATTCAAAGGAGATGTCTCGTTTTGTTGGATTATATATGGATCGATGCAGATTTACCTATTTTGTCCCAATTACCTAATGACTTTAATTCTGCTGCTATTCTATTCCACCCTTTCATTCAAATGCCCTTTGGTTGGGATAAATTAAAGAGAGAAAATCCTTATCAGCATATATATCCTAGTGATGAGGAAATGCTTAAACTTGGAGAACCAATATCATGGAAAGAAGTAATGGCCAAATGTAATTTAAAATCCTACAAGGAACTATTCAAAGCGTTGCAACACCTTACTGGTGTGCCTAGTGATGAATATAAAAAATTAGCTTCTTATGTTAATTCTAATCCAGATTTTTATTACCCCGAAGAAGATCGTACATCGTTGTTTATACTAAATAGTTTAGTAGAGATCCTCTGTTCAAAAGGGGCAAATACTTTATATTTTTCTGAACCTATTCACGACACAAACGGTTCATTTAAAGTCAATGATATGTCATCTTTAGAAATAGCTAACTTATCTCCTAACGAGTCAATTATCACAGATGAAAATATGGATTTTGCATTTATGGGGATCTATGATTCGTTTATAACATTGCTTTTAGCTAAAGATACAAATATTGAGGATACAATTAAGTCTCTAAACCTTGAAGCTTTAATATGTGATAAAGAAACACACCTTAATTCGTTTATTTAATAGGTACCGATAAGGGGTTGTAAACGCTAGAATATAATTGACAGTTTTTGCTCAATGTAATTTTACACTTTTGCTTCAATAAGCTAGAACTCTAGTAAAATAATAGAAGGTGTTATTTTACTGGGGGGACAGCGTTTTGGAGGAGAAGCTAATGCTTTATTTAAATATTCAACAATTACATCAACGGAAGTTTAAAGTATCTCAAATTGCACAGGAACTCAAAGTATCAAGACCAACCGTTTATAAATATTTAAAAATGACGTTTGAAGAGACAAAAGCATACATGGAACAGCTTCAAGGCAAAGGTAAGAAGTTGGATCCCTACAGGGATTGGATTATCGCTTGGCTTGAAGAATACCCTCATCTCAGTGCAGCACAAATCCACGATTGGCTCTTAGAGCGTTATCCCGATTTAGTTGTTGGCGAGAGTACAGTAAGAGCTTATGTGAAAGAGATGCGGGAGATTTATCAGATTGAGAAAAAAGTAATAATTCGGCAATATGAAGCAATCCCTGAACAACCTATGGGTAAGCAAATCCAGGTGGATTGGGGAGAAACAAAACAGAAGACAACTGAAAAGAATGAAATTAAACTATATTTCATCGCTTTTGTCTTGGCTCACTCTCGATACAAATATATGGAGTGGCAGGACCGGCCTTTTACAACAAATGATGCCATTCGATGTCATGAAAATGCATTTCAATTTTATGGAGGACGTACAGAAGAAATTGTGTATGATCAGGATCGTTTAATTACAGTAAGTGAAAATTCAGGTCAGCTACTTTTAACTTCTGAGTTTCAAAGCTATGTAAATGAGCGTAAGTTTAAAGTTCATTTATGTCGTAAGGCAGACCCAGAATCAAAAGGAATGATTGAGAACGTTGTAAAGTACATAAAGGGAAATTTCGCAGATAGCCGAGTATTTAGCAATATTGAGGATTGGAATAACCGTGCATTGCAGTGGCTACATCGCACTGGAAATCAACATGTTCATCAGACAACAAAAAAAAGACCAGCTGAAGTGTTCCCCGTCGAAAAGCAACACTTACAGCCCGTCTCTTCACCACTCTCATATGAAAGCGTCATTACCCCAAGTATAACAAGGAATATTAGTAAGGACAATACAATACGGTTTAAATCAAACCGTTATTCCGTTCCTCTCGGAACGTATAGTGCAGCCTCCGATAATGAGGTTTTTATTGAAGTCACTTCGAGCCAACCGCCAACGTTGATTATCCGTAAACAGTTAGATGGAGAAGTAATTGCTGAACATAGCATTAGTAATGAAAAGGGAAAGCTTATTCAACATCTACATCATATCCGGGATCGCTCAAAAGGTATTGAAGAATTTAAGCAACAACTGGTTTCACATTTTGAAGATCAGAAACGTGCAACTTCTTATTTAAATGAAATTTGTTTAAGATACCCACGGTATCGGCGCGATCAGCTCATAATCATTCAACACACCATTGAGAAATATCCAATGTGGATTGAAGCCACCTTGACTAAATGCATTATAGATAAACTTTACAGCGCCAATGACTTTCGAGATATCGCAAACCACCAAAATGCATTACAAACTGAATGTACCCAAAAGGTTAAGCCTCCCTTTATAAAACATTCAGGTAAAGACAACATCATAGTAACAACTCGCTCCCTTACTGCTTACACAAGTATTTTAGGGGGTGATCCACAGTGAATAAGACTGTAAATGACTTGCAGGAACACTTTCGCCAATTAAGGTTATCTGAAACAGCTGAGGAGCTACCAAAGCTCCTACGTGAGGCTGAAAAATCTTCTTGGACGTATTTAGAATTTCTTGAATCTATTACGCGTTACGAACTTAGAAAACGCGAAGTAAAGAGTTTAGAAAGAAGAATGAAGTGGGCGCACTTCCCTTACGTGAAGTCATTAAGTGAATTTAAATTAGAAGAGCAAACAGCTTTAACGGGACGTCAATTGACCCAGCTCGCAGAGCTAAACTGGCTTGAGCAACAGTATAATTTAATTTTATTGGGACCGCCAGGCGTTGGTAAAACATTTTTAGCGATTGGTTTGGGGATTGAGTCTATTCACAGAGGTTTCAACGTTTATTTCGTAACTATGGGTGAGCTTATTCATCTTTTAAAAACGGAAGAGTTTCTAAACAAATCAAAAGTGCAGCTAAAGCGCTTAAGAGGCGCCGATCTGATTATCATTGATGATTTAATGTACATGGCAATGGATCAGCGAGAAGCAAATTTGTTTTTCCATTTAATTAATCATTTGTATGAACGAAGTTCTATCATTCTTACATCCAATAAAAGCCCTGAACAGTGGGGTGAACTAATGGGAGATCAAGGAATTACTACTGCAATTTTAGATCGTTTACTCCATCGTGTAGAAGTCATTCATATGGATGGAGATAGTTATCGAATGAAACATCGAAAAAGTGTATTTTCAGCAGAAGTGTAAAAAGCAAATAAGCAAAAAGTGTAAAATTCGACTTGACGTCTACAGGGGTTTTATGTTAACTAAGATTATATATGGTATACAGTATAAAAAGAGAAACCTCCTGATAAAGTAACAGGAGGTTTCTGAACCATTACAAGGATTTATATATAGTTTTGAATAGTTTTGTAATCTAAGGAAGTTGCTTGTAGTGTATTTTTAAAAGTTGCAACCATATTATCTTCAGAATGATATTCCTTTAAAGCATCTGTATCTTTTAAAATATTTCCTGTTAGAATGCATAATGCGGTCTCATCCTTATCAATCTTCTGCTGATCTACTAACTTTCTCAATCCGGCAACTGTAGCTGCAGAGGCTGGCTCACATCCAATCCCACTTCTATCTATAATAGCTTTTGCATTAAGAATTTCAGTGTCCGATACTGAAGCTGTAATTCCATTTGTTTCTTTTAGAGCATGTTTTGCCTTCTTCCAGCTTGGTGGATTTCCAATATTCAATGCAGAAGCTCTGGTGTATGGAGACCCATCAGGTATAAGTTCTTTCATTTTCTGATCTATCATTTGGTGAAATGGACTCGCCCCTTCTGCCTGTATAATTGCAATCCTCGGAAGTTTATCTATTAATCCAAGTGTAAATAAATCATGTAGTCCTTTACCTAATGCAGTTGCGTTACTTAAAGCTCCCCCAGGTACAACAATCCAATCCGGTAAATTCCAATTTAGGTATTGAGCAATCTCATAAATAATGCTTTTTTGACCTTCTATTCTAAAAGGATTAATTGAATTACAAACATATAAACCTAAATCTTCACTATATTTCTCTAAAAATTCAATTCCATCATCATACGTTCCAGGAATACTAAATACATGAGCACCATATGCGATCGTTTGTAGTACCTTGTTCATCGATATATCCTTATTAGGGACAAAAATGTAAGAATCTGAATTTCCTATGGAAGCATACATAGCTAAGGATGAAGAGGTATTTCCGGTTGAAGTACAAGTGAATTTTTTATAACCTAGGGATTTTCCATGAGAAACAGCTACGGTCATTCCATTATCTTTAAATGAACCACTGGGATTTTCGCTCTGTGCTTTTAAGTAGATTTTTCTCATACCAATATAATCTTGAATTAGTTGATGTGTATATAACCCTGTATTTCCTTCATATTTTGTCACAATAAATTCTTCAGGTAACTCAGGAAAGATTAATTCTTTATATCTCCATACGCCACTAGCATAAGGAGTCATACGTTCTGAGAGACGCTCATTAAATAAGCGTTTTAATCGCTCTGCATCGTGGTTGTGAAAGTCCTGAACAATATCAAACAATCCACCACATTCACAGTAATAACTAAAATTATCATAAGAAATTGATTTACCACATTCAATGCATACTAATTTCATTTTTATAAGGGAAGTCTCTATTCCCTTCTCACCTCTTTATTAAGAAATATTCTTGAGTACTACATTTTATAGTTTTAGAATAAAGGAAGAGGTTTTATAAATCTAATATATATTTATTTAGTATTAATAACTTTTATTTATGATTAGAGGAGCGAAATATGAATCTTCATGCTTTAAGATTATTTTACACTGTAGCCGAAAAAAGAAGTGTAACCCGTGCTGCTGAGGAATTGAATATAAGTCAACCGGCAGTAACAGCTCAAATAAAAAAATTAGAGCAAGAAATTGATTTAACTTTAGTATCTCCTAAAGGGAGAGGGATTTTTTTAACCCCTGCTGGTGAACAACTTGCTAAGCATGCTAAAAGATTATTTTCTCTTGAACTTGAGATTGAATCTTCTATTAAGCATTACAGGGATGGTACAGCTGGAAAGCTGCGTATTGTAGCAACATACCTTCCTGCAAACTTTTTACTGCCTAAATGGATTGGACTGTACAAGCAGCAATACCCTGAAGTAGAGGTAGAATTAATAACTACTAATTCTAGTAAAGCAATTGATTATTTGATTAATTACCAAGCTGAAATCGCTTTGATAGGCGGTAGAAGGGAATTTCATTCATTAATTACGAGTAATGAACTATTTGAAGATCAAATGTTGTTTATCGTACATAAAAATCATAAATATGCTGGAAAAAAAGTTGCATTATCTGAAATTGTAAGAGAACCTTTTGTATTTCGTGAAGAAGGCAGTTCTTCAAGGGAAAAATTATTTTCTCTCTGTAAGATCCATAATGTCAGTAAGCCAATTATTGGATTACAAATTAATGGGTTGAATGAAACAATCAGAACGGTGATTGCAGGATATGGAGTTACTTTTGTTTCTTCGCTTGAAGTCAATGAGCATTTAGCTCAAGAGCAAGTAGCAATTGTACATGTAGAAGAAGTTAATTTAAAAAATCCTATTTCCTTATGTACAAGAGAAAAAGATGAACTTTCGAACATTGCATTGAATTTTATTGATTCTATAGAGACTGACATGGATTAGAAGGCTGAATGTTTAAATGTCGATAAAGTTTATTACGTAACCTTACTTATAATAAATTACGCTTAATATAAAAAAGAACCCTTTGCCTATAGGTAAAGGGTTTTTGAATTTATTGAAAAAGGGGGAATACATTATTAGTCTGGCC
>JARUXA010000068.1 GCA_030433805.1 Sphingomonas sp. PsM26
GTCTTGAGTAGTTTGCTCAAGATATAAAATTTTATTCCAAATAGGCAAGTTACCTAATTGATGACAAAAACATATAGTGTAGTAAGAATATTTTAGATGATGGAATCAATAACTTTAGTTCTCCTTTTCTTCACGCCTCCTTGATTTATATAGAAAAATAGAAAAACTACTTCTGAGTCTGAGAAGTAGTTTTTTCTGTTCCTTAGGAGTTAGCTTTAGAACAATAATGCATTCATCTCTAGTAGTTTGCTCAAATTGTTAAATGTTATTCTTTTTAAGCTAAATGTGGAGGAGGTGGAGTAAAGTTATCATTTCTCTTTAAATCTTGAGGTGGTGTATCATGAATATATGGGGGAGCTGGTTTTAATTTTGGTTTGCCTCCAAATCCTTCTGGGCATTGAACATATTGAAATACACCTTCTCCATCCATGCTTGGACCACTTGCCCAGCGTCCAGTAGCACTCTTTTCTCCTTCAGAAAAATTAAAGAGGACATGGGATACTTCCCGTTTCTCTAAGTGTCGAGGAAACGTACTTGGAACAACTACATTTTCTTTTTCCTCTAACTCCTTAATTGCTGCAATCCATTGATTTTGATGCATCGTATCCCGAGCAATCAACCAAGATAGCATATCTTTCACTCCACGATCACTAGTTGATTCATAGAGACGTACAACTTGAAGGCGACCTTGTGACTCTGCATTTAAATTGGCGCGAAAATCTGCCAGGAGATTACCACTTGCTGCAATATAACCTGCATGCCATCTGTTTCCTACACTATCTGCTGGCATGGCCCCAAGTCCGGAAACAATAGCATGTTGTGGATTCATGCCTCCAAGAATCGCTCCAATGACAGGATCCTGAGCTGCTTTTTCTAAATCTCCAACAGGTGCTCGATCAAGAAGTCGGGCGATCATTGTAGCTAACATTTCGATATGAGCTAATTCTTCGGCTCCTGTATCCATAAGTAAATCTTTATATTTGCCGTTACCTCGTACATTCCATCCTTGAAATAGATATTGTAATGCTACAGAGATTTCACCAAATTGCCCCCCTAAAACTTCTTGCAGTTGCTTTGCAAATAAAGGATCCGGACGGTCTGGTTTTGCATGGTATTGAAGTTCCTTTTTATGAAAAAACAATAGAAATCATCCTATCTACTTTTTATTCAAAATAATCTTTTATAGGCTATTCAACTATATAAGGATAGGTGTCTAAATTTATTTATAAAATAGAAACTGTAATATCTTCTACCTCCCCTAAAAAATAGCTAGTCTTTATACAAGGTACGAGTCGTATTTTTTAAGAAACCCACTTAAAAAATCTCCACTCTTTTCTCCTTGTACAAAGACTTTCGGCAGGTTTGTATTTCTCGCCAAGCCGACATACCCAAAACGAAGAATTTGAGAATCGGCTTGTTTGCGCAAGTATACCTGCCGAACCGCCAGCTCGGCCGCCCAAAAGTGCTCATCTTACTTCAAGGTGAGCAACACTCTTAAAAACATAAGAAGCCAGCCTCTACCCCAAAACAAAGGGGGAGATAAGCTGCATTGTCAATGGTAAGCGGACCGTAGGGAGCATTAAGGAATTGACAATGTCTCTACACCCGAACCCTCTTGGCACTCAAACAACCACGTTTGTTTGACGCCAACCGGCGAGGGAGCCCCCTCAAAGTTTTGAGGGGGTTGGGGGTGTTTGTAGAAGCCATTCCAAAGGAGCTTTCCTTTGGCAGGTGTGGACAGCGTCCGCGGTTTGGCTCCCCCTTGAAAAGGGGGCTGGGGGGATTGTTATGCTCAGCATAACCAAGCTCAATTGGGTACCAATTGTAGAGCTTGCCTTATTCCGACTGTTTGGTGTATTATGGAAGCATAAAGCTGGAATTTTACACCAAGTTCACCACATCTAGTAGGTGAACATAAGGAGGAATAAAGGAATGAGCGAGACGAAAGGCGAGCGTAGGAACGAGCCTAAACAGGTGAAGTTCCGTGTCACTGAGGAGGAATTCGAACGGCTATCGCTGATGGCGGATAACGTAGGAATGACGGTGCCTGCCTTTGTGAAAGCAAAGGCACAGGGTACCCGCGTACGACAGCCGAAGATCAATCGTGAGGGTGCTCTGGCAATCGCGAAGGAATTGCGTGCTGTGGGTACCAATGTGAACCAGATTGCGAGATGGTGTAATGCACGAGACATCGAACAATTGAGTGAACAGGAGCTTGAGAGATTGGTATATAATCTCGACGAAATTAAAAAGGGATTGGCTGCAGCATGGCAACAATTAAGCTGAGTACGACGAAAAATGCCAATGCGTTACTGAAGTACGCTGAGAAGCGCGCTGAGGTGGCAAATTCGCTTGATTGCGATGTGGACTATGTTCGGAACCAATTTAAAGCTACAAGGGAAATATGGGGCAAGAGTGGCGGCATACAAGCCCACCATGTCATTCAATCATTTAAACCTGATGAAGTAGATCCTCAGAAAGCTAATGAAATTGGGTTAAAACTAGCTGAGAAATTAGCCAAAGGCCACGAGGTGGCCGTCTACACGCATACGGACAAGGATCACATTCATAACCACATCGTGATTAATGCTGTGAACTATGAGGATGGTCGAAAGTTTCATGCTCATGGCCAAGAGGCCATTGACCGTTTTCGTGACGTGAGCGACGAGTTATGTAAGAAACATGGATTTTCCATTGTAGAAGAGCGCTCGGCCGATGTGCGCTATACGTTAGCTGAACAATCATTACTTGAAAAAGGTGAATCTAGTTGGAAGGATGAAATTAGAACGGCTATTGATCAAGCCAAGGAGCAGACAGCTAGTTTTGAAGAGTTCCAGGAACATTTAAAAGAGCAGGGCATCCAAGCGACTTTAAGAGGCAAAAACATCACGTATGAGCATCTAGAATCGAATAAAAAGGTACGTGGCACTAAATTGGGGTTGGCGTACGAAAAGGAGACGATTTTACATGGCTTTGAAAGACAAGTTGCAAGAGAAAGAGAAACAACAAGTTCAGCAGCCACAGCAGAAAGAGGAGTTACAGCAGTTATACCAGGAGATGATCTTACGTCTCAGAGCAACAGAGGGCTATCTCTCGACGTTTCTGAAAGAAAATATGAACAAAGAGATGATGATCGAACAAGAGCTCAAGGAGATCAAAGAGACGAGCCAAGACATACAGAGGGAGATGGAATTGACTTCGATGACGTTGCTCAGCAAATTAGAGAACGACATCGTCACACACAAGCAGTATACAAACGAAACTTTGGGCGAGATGAAGACGGCCATCAGAGTCCTACACAACGAAATGAAGCAAAATCAGGAGTTTCTAAGCAAGGAGTTTCAAACAAACAATCAAGCGATCAAGGAAGAACTAGAGAAGATCAACAACAACCTGGGGAGCAAATTCGACAGCTTGAGCGCGACAGCGAAGGCGGAACTCAGCGAGGTCGAAAAAAACAGCAAGACTATGATATCGAACGCTAAGTTAGGTGTGGCGTTTAATGGTTGGCTAGATTGGGTGAAGTATGGAGCTGGAGCGGCCGTCTTTATGGTGCCTATGTTCTTCTTGTTCAAATGGTTCTTTGGGTTATTTGGTATTAACTTAGGATAATAGATTAGGCTTTTGCAGAATTCGTTGAAAAACTGCGAAAAGACTAGAAAAAGAGGGAAATTATTGATAGTGTTGAATGTAGTATAAATGAGAAAAACCGCCCATGCTTTGGTCGGCAGGCGGTTTCTCAAAAACAGAAAGGGAATGGGTCCCTTATATACATATTTATGTACATATTCTATCATAAGGGGCTGATTCCTGCCACATAAGGAGAGGAATTAGTTTGACTAAAAGTAAAAATAATCTAGGCCAAGCTCTAAATGCTTCTGAAAAAAAGGCACGTTTAAGAGATATTGAAGCAGAACAAATATTAAGTTCTGAAGAAATGGATATGGCAAATGAACTGCAAAATAAGGCTAATGCAAGAGGGATGAAATTAGTTCCAGATAGAAAAGTAAAAAGTAAGGTGAGGTTTGTGCAGTTTATCCAAGACAACTGGGATTACCTAATTACAAATGATTATTTTGGAAACGATGAACTTTTATTACTTATGAAAATATCAGGTAAAGTTGGCTTTTTGTCTAATTGTATTGTCCATGATATCCATGCTAAATCTCAAATTCCTATGACGCAATCGGACATTGCTGAATATTTAGGAATTAACAAAGGAAACCTTAGCCGTATAATTAAATCTTTAATTGATAAAGGAGTAATTGTTCGAGCTGTTGGTTTTAAAGAGGGGATAAATGCAAGAGCCTATTCTTTATATTTAAACCCTCATATTGTTTACAGTGGTGATAGAGATAACATACCAGAGCCCTTAAAAACTATGTTTTATAAAACTCCAAAAGCTTTAAAAAGCTTACCAGTAAGACTCTTTTAGAGATCGTTTATTAACGATCTTTTTTTGTGTTTAGGCTTAATTTCATAGTTGTAACTCATACAACTAAAGTTGTAACTCATACAACTATGAAAAGCTCTATAAACGTTGTTATAACAACGTTTATAGAGCTTTTCATAGTCTTTACTATCTCACTCTTATATTAAATAGCAATTCGCTGATAGAATTGCAAGGATCTTTTTATATTTTTTTCGTTTGAAAACCTCAGTTAAAACACTAAATTTTTCGAGCGGCCACTATGAACTATTTTAATTTGATAAGTACTAAATATTCTTCTATAAATAAGCCTCAAGGCTAATATACCGCCTCAAGGCGGCCAGACATTTATAAATAAGATTTTTTGCGTGGTTGTTCATTGTTTAGATCATGTTTAGATAGTTGTTCAGATCATTTTTAAAAATAATTAACTAAACAATGATCTGAACAAGAAAAGAGGTTAATCTATATGTAGCATGGAATTGTCTAAGTGTTTGAATCGTGTTTAGTTTAGATGTTTAGTTGAATTTGAAAGCGGTGATCTGAACAGTGAAGACCTCTAAACAGTGGTTATCAGCTGAAGAGATGGCCAAACAAGTGAAAGTGTCGGCCATGACTATAAAGCGTAATTGTCAAACGTATAAGGATTTTATAAATGTTAAGCAAGGTGAAAAAAACAAGTACTTAATTGATTCATCTTCGTTACCTGTTTTTCTTTTTATAGCTAAGATGAGAAATAAACGAAGTCTCCAATCTGCTCAAATACTCGAACTTTTAGTAGAAGAAGGATTCCCTAAGATTTATGATACAGAGAATATAAACTCTTCTGAACAACAACCCGAACAATCCTTAGAGAATCAAGGTTTTGTTCCTGTTCAGAACATAGAATCAATGGTTGCTAAAAGGGTCCAGGAGGAATTGAAAAAGCATGAGCATTTCTTAAGTGAATGGACACTTAAACAAGAAGAACAACAGAGGAAATTTCAAGAAGGATTACTTAAAAGGTTAGATGATCGTGATCAAAAGCTAATGAGCTCTATTAGAGAATTACAAGAGTCTAAATTAGAGATAGCAGCATCTATTGAAAAAGCTAAAAAAACTCCCAATAAAAAGTGGTGGGAATTTTGGAAATAAAAAAGAGCAACCTCATCTTTGTCATAGGAGATTGAGGTTGCTTTTTTGCTACGTTGAAATTTGTAAAAATAGTCTGACTTGTAGTGTAGCATATTATGGTATCAAATGCTATTTTTTGGGTACGAAGCATATGTATAAAAGGTGCGCTTTTTATGCATCTTCCTGCTTATGATTCCTCAAATCATCGTTGAGAAATCAAGGATGTATAAAAAGCTGCATAAAACAGAAACACACTCTATTGGGAACCCTTACGGCCACAAGGGTTCTCTTTTTGTATGTGTTCCGGAAAGAGACATTATGTCAACTACCTTTGTATAGAGTATACAGTTCAAAAACAGAAAAACTCCCTTAGAGCGTTAAGGGAGTTTTTCTACTACATTTATCCAAAGGGTTGAAACCTTATCAGTTTCTTGAGTAGTTTGCTCAAATTATTGTTTGATATTCAGATTTCTTATTAATAGGCACTGTATTCATGTTAATTTGTCTCAATATATCCTCATATTTGAAATCCTGATCAATCTCTAGGATTATTTTTTTAGGTTCATTTTTATATTTCTGGATTAGCTTTAATAGCAATGGACGTACATGTTTATCAAATATGTTTAACTTTGTTACGCCTCGTTTTAGAATTTCTAAGTTGGTTGAACCTAATCTTTTATGGCATCGTTCTAAACAAACTTGGAAAGGTACATCTAGAAAGATAATAATATCTGCTTTTTTAAATCTTTCTTCGTAAGTTTCTTTATACCCCCAACCTTCTATTACCCATTTATCTTTATCTAATAATTTGTTTAGTTCTCTTGAAAAATGTCTGATTTGTTGCCTGGTAGGAAAAGGAGTTGTTTTTAAAAATTTGAGTTTTTCATCCATTTCAAAGAATGGAAGTGAAAGATCTTGGCTTAACTTTTTCCCTAGAGTAGTCTTCCCTGCACAACCATTTCCAATAATACATGTCTTAGACATGTTTCACTCTCCTCTTTGGAATTGACAGTTAAATCACTGTCCTAATCAATGTTATGTATATGTTCCATATATGGGACATTATTATTTTTCTAGAGTCAATATAAAATAGCAGCAGGCTTAATCCTGCTGTAAATATTTACTTCTGATAATACGTTTTATGTTAACTAAAAGGCGAAAAAGCCATCTTTGGGGAAAATGGCTTTTTCTACTGATAAATATTAGGTTGTAATTGGAGTACTAAAAGACTTCTCGAGTAGTTTGCTCATGTTGATCTTAATTATTCATTTTGTAGCAAAGTAATAGCAGGAAATATTACTTTGCATTTGAATACTAGTACTATAATTTTAAAACGAAAATGGGGGCTAGTAAGATGCTGGTAAAAAAGATGTTAAATGGAATTATGATGAAAGAAATCACCATTAAAGAATTAGCTGATCGGTATGATGTAAGTACTCGTACCATTCAATCAAAGATTAAGAAATTAGGCTATGAATGGGACAGTAAGGAAAGTATTTATCGCTATGTTGGAGAAGAATCAGAACCTTTAGATGTTGATTTTAGTACTCTTATCTCTAAAAACAGTAAAATGCCAGCAAAACAACAGCTAGCCAATAGCGAAATAGCAGCTAGTGTTAGCTATCTGAATGAA
>JARUXA010000069.1 GCA_030433805.1 Sphingomonas sp. PsM26
GTCTCAAAAACAGGGGTCAGTCCCCCTATGCAGTAGTCTTTTTTTCAAACCTTGCCCTAAAGGTTTATTTTGATGTTTAGTACATCCTGATTAGTTTGCTTATGTTATTTAGATAATATTCATTTTGATAATTTTACGATATAGATAAAAGTATGGAGATAGCCCATATTTAACGAAGATAAGCTCTTTATATACTAATGTACATAAACTATAAAAGTTTAGTCGAAAGAAGGTGAATTCTATGCAATACGGACACTCATCATATGTGCCATGGGAACAATGGCATCAGCAACATCCTCATAGTAGCTGGCAGCAGTGGCATCACCAACACCCATACGTGTCATGGGAACAATGGCACCATCATTATCCTCATAGCACATGGCAGCAATGGCATCAGCAAAATCCATATATACCATGGGGACAATGGCATCAGCAGCATCCTCATAGTAATTGGCAACAATGGCACCAAACATATCATCAGAGATGATAAAATTAAAGTTATGATAAGAATACTGTATTCTATGTGAAATAAAATGGAAGGTTTATATACTTGCCTATTTTCCTACCTTCAATTAATAAAATCACTTATCATATATTGTGTGCAATTTAAAACCAGAAAAACTCCCTGAATGTGTTCAGGAAGTTTTTCTGGTTTTCGATTTTAGAGAATTAGGTTTTATGAGATGATGCTTTAGAACATCTTGAGTAGCTTATGCACTCATTTCCACATACAGAATCTCTTGTATGTCAAGAGACGCACCAACATTTTTGTGTGCCAAGTTGCCCTCCTAGACCCCGTCCTTGGTGCTAATATAAAAAAACCATCCCTTCATTCAAAATAATGAAGGGTATTTAATCTATGCAATTTATTATGTAAGTTAGATATTGCTGAATAGTAGCCTAAGTTAACTTAAAATCCAATTGATATCGATATTTGTACATATAATGCTATAGATGAATAATGCGTATTTAAAATTCCTCCCTAAGTTTATGTTCTTCTAATTGTCTTATTTATTCTGCTTTTGATTATTGGATGTAGTTGTTTTAGTGGTGGCTACGGAGGCTTCTGCTAAATCGATAAAAAGGCCTTTCAACTGGAAGGCTTTTTACATAACTAATTTAATAGACTCCTGAATATCGTTAGAATTAGAAGTTTCTTGCTATTTATATCAAGAGATCTGAAAGTTATTGATACACATATTGTATGGTATGCGGAGTTATAGGAATGTTACGGACAAGTATAATCAATTTTAAATTATATATAAATTTTCATGTTTTTAAACATTTGACCTATACCAAATTTTATTTTCTCCATAACATGTACTATAAGGTAATTTGCAGTCAATGAAGGCTCAAACTTAGTACAGGCTGTTCCCCCTTAGCAAATGATAGTCAACTTAAGTTGACTAAATAAGCCTTAAGGCAATTAAAGGAGGGGAAAGGTATGTGTTGTTGGAATTTCTTTGGTTGTGGCTGTAGACGTCGCTGTAGATGTGGTTGTTGGAACTATAATAATAATTATGGTGGTTGTCGTAATTACGATAGATATGATGGATATAACAAAGACAGTGATTATGGCAATTGTAACTGTAAAGATGGTTATGATGGTCATAAAGATCATCACTCTGGTTGTAAATGTAAGCATGAAGGCTATTCAAATTATTAATTTTATAAAGAGAAAGGCTTGTTCATATAATTGAACAAGCCTTTTTTATTAACGTTCAATTTCGGGCCCTTGATTTTTAGATCTATTTATATTGCTACTCCTCATTTTTCTAAGTTGGTGCCTCTGTTGACCTTGTTCTTCACTACGAGTAGCTTGCTGAATAGCATCAAAGATGCCTGAGACTATTTCTGTGACGTGTTCTTTGACTTTTATGTCTTTTTCTATAGTTGGTATTACATTTTCCTCAAGTCCTCTAATTTCGGCTTGTCGCTTGTTTAAATCCTCTGGTCCTTTATATCCTTTTTCCTTAAGGTTATCTCGGTAGTGATTTGCTTCATGTTGCAATTCTTCATAGTGCTGACGTGCTTTCTTTGAAACCAAGCGTTTAGCTGCTTCACTTGGGCTGTTGCTTAACGTATCAAGTTCCTTTTCTGCTTTTTCAAGGCTAGTAACTTGGCGCTGTATGTTATTTAGATGATCTTTTTCCGTTTGAAAGATTTTTAGGTCTTTCTTTAGTTCGTATAGATCGTCTTGTTGATTTTTAATTGCTTTTTCAATGACTTCTAACGTTACAGGGGTCTTTTTGGCCATATCTATATGTTTCTCTAGTTTTAATGCATTCTCATAGCTTAAATATTTTCCAGCTGTTTTTAAGTCTGGATAGTGAGAGCTTACTTCACGAATTTTAGCTGTTTTAATGGCTTCCTCTGCTTGTAACAATACTTTAGTTTCTACTTGAATCTGTTGCTTTTCATACTTAATTTGATACAGTCGGTTCTCTTTTTGTTCAGAGAATTCTTTATAGCGTTCATAGAACTCCTCTTCATTTGAGAAACGAAGGGATTCTTTATATGTTTCAATACTGCTTTCAGAGCTTGATTTGTTGCTTTCTAAGTCAGAAATTTTATCAAGGTGACGGCGTTTCATCATGTTATTTTCTTTAAGTTTAAAGGGATTAAGTGACCCTTTAAGTTCCTCTACCTTTTCTTCATTCTGTTTAATTTCACGACTTAAATCTCTTACACGATCATAATAGTTGCTGACGTTTAGGAATTGTTGCTGTTGTACGTGGAAATGACGTTCAATTGGATCATGACGATCACTCATTTTGCGTAGTTCTTCCTGGCGTTTTAAAATATCGTCTAAGGAAATGGCTTTTTGGTTTAAAAGCGACGCTGCCTTTTGAATATAAGTCTTTTCAATATCTGTAGAGAAGCCAAATTGCTTCTCTTTTTCTTTCATCTTTTTTACGTGAGCTTCTTTTTGACGACGATAAGCTTGTAGATCAATGACAGCTTTGTTGTATTCTTGACGTTCTCGATTGATTTGACCACGATGACTTTGTTTTCCTTTCTTCTCCATATCATGAGCGACATGACCTAAGTGAATGGTTGGAAGGACTTCAAGTCCGCGGTTCTCATGAGAAAGGTGCGTAATACGCTCTTTACTTTGAGCTTGTTCTAACGCTTGATTGGCATAGTTTGCCCACTCTTCACGAATAGACAAGCAACCCTCGCTATTTTTAACGTACCCACGATTGTTTTCTTTGGCATTGGCAAAATCAGCATTCCAGTCACGATTCTTTTTGCCAAACCCATCTTGATCCAAGTTTCTCATCGTTAACATGATGTGAGCGTGAGGGTTATTGGCATTGTCACGATGGATAGAGATGTCTGCAACCATTCCTTTTTGAACAAATTCATTTTGAGCAAAAGACTGAATGAGTTCTTTTTGTTGATCCTGATTTAGTTCAATTGGTAACGCAATGTTTAATTCACGTGCCAATTGTGAGTCTTTACGTTTCTCTACTTTTTCAACTTCATTCCATAAACGGTTACGATCTTTCATCCATTCTGGCGCATCAGAAGGAGTCAGAATCATGGTTTCTGGCTGTACATCACGAGCATAAAACTTTTGTTCGTCAGTACGTTCATCATGTAGTTTTTCTCCACTGCGGTAAGCAGCTGCAGCGACAGCTGATTGTCCTTTTGAACGACTGATGATTTGCATCGATAGATGGTAGATAGCCATAATTCTTTCCTCCTTTCTTGAGAATGGGTTAGTGGTTTAGGAATAAGTTGATAAGAGCACAAAGTGCGCTAATCAACGTTTTTGATGAAATCAGCATCATGAACACCGAAGGTGTCAGATGCTGATTTCATCTTTGCCGATAGGCAAACAGGTTTTATAAAATTCGCCATCTAGGCGAATGAGTCTTTGGTTTTGTCTTTTCGTTCCAAAGGAACCGCACACATCGGTACGATGTATAAGTGCGCCCTTATCTCTTCGATCTAAGGGAATTATACCATATCCTGGTGAGAGAATCTATGCTAGGGGTACCAATTTATCTCAATTTTTGGTACAATCAATTTAAATATTAGAGAGCAGAAATAGGGAGATGAGGATGGGTGCCAAAGAAGCGAACAGATGAGGAGATTCTTCAGGAGTTAGAAGAGAAAATTGAGAAGATGAAAGCGAAGAAACAACAAGTTGAAGCGCGTAAAAAAGAAAAAGAGAGAAAAGAAAGAACAAGACGACTGATTCAAGTTGGCGCGATCTTCGAGAAATACTTTGAGATTCAAAGTGAAGAAGAAGCAGAAAAGATTGCGAAGGCACTGCAATCTTATGTAGGAAAGAATAAAGATAAGATTTTGCATCATGATGTGGTTGTAAAAGAAAAAAAGAAAGCAGCAGCTGAAATAGCTACTGCCGAAGAATAATTTACAACGCAAGTTTATAGAGTTTCAAATTAGCTATTTTAGTTTGAATAAACCACTCAAACTAAAATAGCTAATTTGAAACCTTGTAGTTCTTATACTATTCCATATCAATTTCTCGTTCTTTGTTTGGAAATTCAACTAAATTGCTTTTTGATTTTTTCTTTTTTGGCTTTTGGGTTTTCGGTTTCTTGACTATGACTCTCTCGACCTCATCTCCGTTACTATTGACTAATGTCACTAGCTCCCCATCAGCATTACGAAAATTAATATATAGATTTGCTTTTGAAAGAGTTACTTCATACTCTTCCATTAACTCTTGTAATGTACTAGCAATAAGTTCAGGTGTAACTGGCTCTTCAAATTTTATTCTCATTTCCAATCACCTCATCTATTATTAATGTCTTTCATATAGCATCAATCTTACTTGTTATCTCCAAAACTCCCACCATTTTTTAGAGGTTTTTTCTTGAGAGACAGCTAACATTTTTTTTGTTTCTTGAACATCGCGCATAACCTGGATAAGTAGTTCATCCCTTTTTTCTATTCCCTCTTTTTCATCAATTCTTTCAAGGAGTATTTTTTTCAATTCATGAACTTCTTGAGTTTGATTATTTTTGATAGCTTGTATTTCATTTTTAAATGTTTGTTCTTGTTCCTGAAGAAGTCTCACAAAACGCTGCTCTTGCTCTTTTAAAAGAGCGTTCATCAGTGACATAGCGTCATGACTACTAGAACCACTTTCGTGTATGATGTCATGACCGTCAGTGCCAGTTTCAGGTATACCCTCATGACCGGTTGGCTCTAGTTCTTTCTTGTTTGCCATTCCTATCTTTCTGGCTACGGACTCAATAGTCATACCATCATAACTAATCAATTCTAAAAACATTTCCAAAGCTTTTATGTCGTCTTCTGTGAAAAGGCGATGTCCTAAATTGTTTCTTCGAAAAGAATAACCTTCTTTTTCAAGACTAAAAATATACTTTTTGAAAACAGAATCCTTAAGATCCAACCTCTTTAAAACTTCACCAGTTTTATAAACAAAGTTATTTGTTTCAGACATAATGTCATGCCCCCTCTCTAATTCATTCGTCATGACATTATATTAGCCTTCAATTAAAAAGCTTGCAAACGAATATATTTAAGACTTGCCGTGGCGAATTACGGCCGTCTAATTTTAAGATTATATTGATTTTCAATAATCAACATTTCCACCAATATCCCTTTCGGCATATTGGCATAGCGATTCTGTAATATTTGTTGTGCAAATTGGATTTTTAAGATTTTTAGTTCGTTCAATAAAACTATCTACAAAGCTTGCCATTGCTTTTGTGTCATCACGCTCTGAAAGTTGGTTATAAGCAATAGTATAGGCCAGCTTGTGCAATTCTTCAGAAGAAAGGTTGCGTCCTTGTTTTATGTAATCTACGAGTTTATCAAAAGTAATATGAGCGATTTCTTGCATAATCGTTTTATCAACTGATACACCAAAGTTCTTCATTGCAAGCCAAATACGTCCGTATAGAGACTTAACTTGATTACCAAAGAAAGCTTGGTATTGTTGAAGTCTTTTAGGAACCATTTTTATATATGCTTTACGATTAGATGTTGATTTGCTCATATTTAGATGTTTAATATTATGTATTTGTTTTAAAAAGGTTTTGTTTTTTTGGTGTTGCATTTTTGGACTTTCTTGTGTTGCATTTTCCTCAATTTGATTCATTTCTTGCACTGGCTCTTCTTTTTGAATTGGTTGGATAATAACCGCATTACTTGTTTGTTTCATGTCACTGCTGCGTTTCATTTCTAATTGTTTAATAATGCCGAGACCTTCTAAATGGTTACATGAACGGATAACAGTAGCACGACTTTTACCAATTAATTTACCAATGTTTCTTTTTGTTAAAAAAGATACTCCTAGGTGCTTCGCTGAATGGCCATGTAACACTTTTAATACAGCAATATGGGTTTTATTTAATTGATCCTTAAAACGTTCTATATAGGTCCGTACAGCTTCGTTTAGGGCGTCAATAGATTCGAAGCTTGATAAATTTTTATATGTTTCTACACTTGCAATAATTTCAATTTTTTCTTTTGCCATTTTTATTCGCTCCCTTTTATGGAAAACGAAAAAAGACGTGATACCGTTTTACAGGTAAACACGTCTTTTAAAATGATAAAAGAGTATAGAACTTCCCCTTGTTTTTAATGTAATTCTATCGTAAAATGAACATAGAATTACACTAAAGAAAAGGTGAAGCAGGTGTTTACCGTAGGTGGTTTACGGTGGACGGTTGAAGAAGGGGTCGGATCCTTCGACAACACGCTTTGCCTTTTTCGCTTTTCCGGACTATTTAGTTGATTCAATCATAGCAAACTCTACCAAGTTTAACAATGAAATTTTTAGATAATTTAAGGATATAGAAGTTTTTTTAATTAAGGCTGTATCTTGTGATACAGCTTTTTATATTTTCTTGTTAACAAAATAAAAGGATACCTAATTTTAAAAATAGGTATCCTTTTATTTTAAGGGGTTTGACAACATCACATATTATAAAAGTAGTCAGAATAATTTTACGACTTTTATGTAATTAAATCAATGTAAGAGCACTTTGAGCATATGAATAAAAGGTACGTTTTTTATTCATCTATTTGTCACTCAGCCCGAGGCCAAACATTGATAAATCAAGGATGTATAAAAAGCTGCATATTCTATAAAAG
>JARUXA010000006.1 GCA_030433805.1 Sphingomonas sp. PsM26
CATATATAGTTTTTCGTCTGGTGGGCGCGTTGATGTTTAAACGAGACAGGCCACCGGCTAACCGGGGCCCGCGCGCGGATCAGAACTTGTAGGTCACGCCCGCCTGGAAGCTGCGGGGCTTTTCGGGGAGCACGATCGTGCTGCCGAACAGCTCGGTGAAGTTCGCGCGGAAGTAGGTCGCGTCGGTCGCGTTCTTGACGACCAGGCGGAACAGCCAGTCGTCATGCGTATAGGACACGCCGAGATCGACCAGCGTGTACGCCGGAAGTTTGACCACGCGCGACTGGCCCGAGAAGACCGAGTCCACGTGCACAATGCTGCCGCTGAGCGCGAAGCCGTTGTCGAACGCATAGGTCGCGGTGCCCGAGACGAGATTGGTCGGAATCCCCTGGCGACGCGACGCTTCCTTGTCGGGGATTAGCACCAGCCCGCCCGGTTGCCCGCCGAGGAACAGCGTCGGATCGGTCACGTTGACGAGGTCCTCGATCCCGAAGAAGCTGAACGTCGACCCGGCATCGAGGAAGGTCAGGTTATACACCTTGGTCCGCGTATAGGCCGCGGTGAGCAACAGATGCTTGTCGACCGACCAGCGTGCCTCAGCCTCGACCCCCTGCGTCTCGACCGACTGGTTGACGGTCGAGGACTGGATGTTCCGGTCGACGCGCTCCTGCTTGTAGACCGACAGTGCGGCGTACAGCTTGCCGTTGAGCCACTGGCCCTTGATCCCGCCTTCGAACAGTTTGGACGCGGTCAGGAAGGTGCCGCCCGCCGCATCCGCCGCCGCGACTTCGGACCCTTGCCCGGCGATGATCGTCGTCTGGCGCGAGATCGTGCCGTAAGGGATCAGCCCGAACGGCAGCTTGTACGAGACGCTCGCATTGTACGACCAGCCACCCTTGCTGCCCGACCCCGAGGGCAGCACGCCCGCGGGCGAAACCAGCGTCTCGATCCGGTTGGTCGAGGACACGTCGACATGGTCGTATCGGCCGCCCAGGATCACATCCAGCCCGAACGCGAAGTCGGCATCGATCAGGCCCGCAAAACCGTAATCGGTATAATGGCCCTTCATGTTGTTCGCATATTCGCAGTTGCACTCGTTCGAGAGCAACCGGTCCGACAGCGCGTCATAGCCCTTGGTCAGATCGACCCGGTGGAAATATTCGAAGTTGAAATCATCACCGTGATCGAACTTGGTATAGCGGATCGACGGCGAAAGCTGCACCGCGAAGGTCGCGTAATCGGTCTTGAACGTCTTGGCGGCGACGATCTTGTCCTCGATCGCGTAGGAATCGTGGAATTGCGAGAAGCCGTAGGCGTTGTTGTTGCGGTTGTCGGTGCTGTCGTAAAAGAACTGGTTCTTGATCTCCAGGCTGTTGCCGCCATCCCAGATGATGTCGAAATAGCCGGTGGTCTGCTTGTTGCGCAGGAAATCATTGGGGCCGGTCAGCACGTTCTTGCGGCTGAGCGTCGCGGTGCCGGTGTTGGTCAGCGCGAGATAGTTGTTGAGCGCGGGATTGCCGTTCGCGGCCTTCAGATTGTTGAAGCACGCATTGGTGATCGACGCGGCGAACACGTTGCCGCCGCACGAAAAGCCGCCGAACGGCGAAAAGGTGCCGACGCTGGTGAATTCGCCCGGGGAAATCTGCCCGTCGCCATTGGTGTCGAGCGGCTTCGCGCTGCCCGTGATGTACGTGCCGTTGTCGACCAGATCCTGCGTCAGGCGGTTCCAGCCGCCGTTCTGCTGGCCGTCGTACTTCTGGTACATGCCGCCGAACTCGACCCGCAGGCTGTCGGTGATCTGATTGTCGAAGGCCGCCTGCAGGACGACGTTGCGGGTCGACATGTTGCGGTAATAGCTGCCCGAATCCTCGATCTCGCCATACAGGCTATAGCCGAATTCGGTGCCCCCCACGCGGAGCGGCCCGCGCAGCTCGGCCTTGATGACGTTATAGTCCCAGCTGCCGCCGGTGTAGCTGACCTGGCCCTCGGCATGATCGAGCAACGCGCCGCCCTTCACGCGCGCCGACTTGGGGACGAAGTTCATGTAGCCGCCGGTCTTGGACGGCCCGTAGATCGGCGAGGCCGGCCCGCGTACGATGTCGATCCGCGCGGAGGCGGCGATCGGCGTGGGGTAGTTGCCGGGGTTGTCGAGCCGGCGCACGCCGCGGAAATAGACTTCGCCCGGCGTACCGCGGATATCGAGCGCACCACCGACCCCGAAGAAGGAGTTGGTGAACGTGCCCGGCGCCTGCGCGACGAGATCGTAGATGTCGGTGACGCCGAAGCGTTCGATCTGTTCGCTGCTGATCGTCGATGCCGACCGCGGGGTCTCGACCAGCGTCTTGTTGAACCCGAAGATCGAGCCGACGTCCTTGTTGGGCAGCGCGTTGAGGCTGCCGGTGACGACGATGTCCTGCCCGGTGTCGGTGCCGTCGGGCTCGGCGACGGCGGTCTGCGCAATCGCTGGCGTGCCGAGCGCGGCGCAACACAGGATCGTGGCCCCGAGCAGCGCGCGGCGCGTCCGCCGGCTTCGCGTGACGACGGGTGTCGCGATATTATCCAAGCTTAGATCCGTCATAACGTTGACCCCCTTGATGATGCTCCAGCCGAACGATGCCCCCTCGGCTGACGAAACTTTATTGCGATCCGCTGGTCTTTGCCGCGGTAATGCTGCGCTGCACAAACTAAAACGACAATGTTTGTTCTGTAAACTGGTAATCCTGCCCATCGTAGAAATGGATGTAGCTGATGTGGCAATAACGAGACGCAACGGAGCGTCTTGTGCAAAGGTATGTATGTCCGAAAGCAGCAAGAACTACGGAAGGCGAGCCTGGAAATCCCAGCGAGATACCCGCTGAGATGCTTACTATTGGCAGCGCCGAAACCTGTTTGTTTGGTTTTCTGACGCTACTGCCTGCGCGATAATTTGCTACACGATGGGTAATCGCTTGACGTGCAGTGAGCAAATGCAATGAATTCGACGGACCGTTGCAAAAGTTAGAGTGGTATGCCCGCCTTTTCCCGTTTCCTGCGTTATTTCATTGCCGTCGGACGGCTCGGGTCGATCCGTAAGGCCGCGGACGAGCTCAACGTCTCCGCCTCGGCGATCGATCGGCAGATCCTCAACGTCGAAGCCGATATCGGCATGCCGTTGTTCGAGCGGCTGCCGACCGGGTTGCGGCTGACCGCCGCAGGCGAGATCATGATGGCGGCGGGGGGGCGGTGGCAGAAGAACATGGCCGACGTCCGCGCGCAGATCGAGGATCTGCAGGGATTGAAGCGCGGGCATGTCGACATCGCGATCATCGACGCGCTGGCCAAGGGCTATATCCCCGGCATGATCCAGTCGATCCAGAGCCGCTATCCCGGCATCTCGATCGGCGTGAAGGTTCTGGAGAACGATGCGGTGCGGCTCGCGATCGCGAGCGGCAAGGTCGACTTCGGGATCTTCTTCGAGCCGCAGACCTTCCGCGACATCACGGTGCGCGCATTCGTCGATGTCGTGCTCGGGTTCGTCACCCCTGCGGGCCATCCGTTCGGCGCACGGCGCGAGGCGCGGTTCTCGGCGTGCGTCGGATCGGCGCTGATCGTGCCCGCCGAACCGCTCGCGGTGTGCCAGCAGATCGCGGTGCTGGAAGGGACGCTCGGCGTCGCGCTCGACAAGAAAGTGACGTCCGACAATATCCAGATGATCACCTCGCTCGTGCTGCAAGGCGTCGGGATCGGAATCCTGACGTCGCTCGACATCATCACCGAAATCCAGCGCGGGCTGTTGTCCTTCACGCGAATCTCGGACCCGGTCCTGCGCCCGATGACGCTTGCGCTGTGCACCGCATCCGCGCGAACACCGTCGCATGCCGCGGGGCTGGTGCTGACCGAGATCGAACACGGGTTCGCGCAACTGAGCTATCCCGCCGCGATTACGCCCACCGCGGGGCTTGCCGTCCCGGAAGCCGAGACATGATCCGCCGTTCCGGTTGCCCAATGCGGTCGGACCGGATACCCCGCCTTTTCCCCGCCGCCGCCCAACGGGCCGCCACATGGATCGCCGCGCTATGAGCACCGCCGCCAGCCCCGAACTCTATCACATTCCGCACGACACGTTCGTCGCCGACACGCAAGCGGTCGCGCAGGCGGTACGCGAGGGGGGATGGATGCCCGATTTCGTCATCGGCATCGGGCGCGGCGGCCTCGTCCCCGCGGTCTATCTGTCGCACGCGCTCAACGTCCACATGCTGTCGATCGACCATTCGTCCAAGGTGCCGGGCTTCGCCGACGAATTGCTCGGCAAGGTGGCGGCGAAAAGCGCGGACGGGGTGCGGTTGCTGTTCGTCGACGACATCAACGACAGCGGCGGGACGATCGCGGATATCCGGCGTCTGTTGGTCGAGAATGGCTGCGACACCGGCAAGGTGCGTTTCGCGGTGTTGCTCGACAACATCCGCTCGAAAGTACAGGTCGACTACCGCGCCGAACGGATCGACCGTACCGACGACAAGCGCTGGTTCGTCTTCCCGTGGGAAGCGGTCGGCATGGACGAGACGATCGTCGAGGAATCCCTGTCGGTACCCGAACGCTTCGCCTGACCGGCGCGGCGCGGGCGTAACGGCCGGTTGGCGATCAGCCGCAGCATCAGTGCCTCCAGCCGCGCCGGGTCGATCCGGCGGACGACCTCGGCGGACTGTTCACCGAGGCCAGGCTGATAGCCCGCACGCCAGGACAGCTGGTCGCCATAGCCCGCCCCGAACTGCGTGTCGTAATCGACGAACAGCGTCTCACGCTCGGTCACGAGGCTCGGATCGAGCCACACCCCGGCGGCGATCTCGTCCCATAACGGAAAGCCCGGCTCGATCGTCGCGATGAACGCGGCGAGCGCGGGGTTCGCGGCGCGCTTGAGCCGGTCGAGCAAATCCTGCGTCAGTTCGGTGGCGGCGGACGGGTCGACCGGGACAACGGTGATCTTGCGCCACGGGCTGCGCGCCATGATGCTTGCGGCCTCGGGATCGAAACGGATGTTGAATTCGCGGCGCGGGGTGTTGACGAACTCGCGTGCGAATTGTGCTGACGAAACGGTGTCGAGCATCTGCCGCGGGTTGAAGCTGCCGCCCATATAGACCAGCTCCTTGGCCAGTCCCGCGAAGCTCGGATCGAGCCGCTGCGCGAGCGCGAGGTTGGTCATTGGCCCGGTCGCCAGGATCGTGATCTGCCCGGGATAGCGATGCACCATCCGGATCAGGAAGTTGGCGGCGATCTCGGGCGAGGGCTTGGTATGCGGGTTGCCGCCGGGCAAATCGACCGGATCGTCGGGGCCATGATAGGGCGGGGTGCTTTGCTGGGTCGGCTCGACCCATTGCTTCATCCACGCGCCCTTCCACGTCAGCTTGCCGTAGAGTGCTTCCCAGCGTTCGGTCTGGCGCTCGCTATTGACCAGCGGATAGGTCGCCCCTGCCGCGACGGGCACGTCCTCGCGCCCCAGGATCTCAAGACCGCGCAGCGCCTGCGCGGTCGCGCGGTTGACCCAGACGTTGCCCGACACCGTCGTCAGGCCGAGCACATCCACGTCGGGTGCCTGGAGCAGCATCACGTGCATCAACGCGAAGCCTTCGTCGTCGATGATGATCTTGCGCCGCTCCGGCAATGCTGCTGTCGCCGCCGACGCGGTCAACGCGACGATTCCCATCAGGATTGCGAGGAACCGCCGCGCGCCGCTCACGCGTGCGCCGCGACGTAGCGGTCGAGCCGGTCGAGGTTGGCGGCAACCGCGCCGTCGCGGAGGAACGAGCCGGTGAAGCTGTTGCGCGCCAGCGTGACGAGTGCGGCGCGATCGAGCCCGCGCCCGGCAGTGACCGCGCGGTAATTGTCGCCGATATAGCCACCGAAATAGGCGGGATCGTCCGAATTGATCGTCGCACGCAACCCGAGCGCGAGCATTCGATCGAGCGGATGCTCCGCCAGATCGCCGACCACGCACAGCTTGAGATTGGACAGCGGGCACACCGTCAACGTCATGCCGTCGCGCGCCAGCCGGGCGACCAGCGCTTCGTCCTCAAGCGCACGGTTGCCGTGGTCGATCCGGTCGACCTTCAGCGTGTCGAGCGCCTGCCAGACATAGTCGGGCGGGCCTTCCTCGCCGGCGTGCGCGACCAGCTTCAACCCCTTGGCGGCCGCGGCGGCGAACACGCGCGCGAACTTTTCCGGGGGATGGCCGAGTTCGGACGAATCGAGCCCGACCGCGGCGATCCGGTCGAGCCACGGCTCGGCGGCGGCGAGCGTCTCGAACGCTGCGTCTTCGCTCAGGTGCCGCAGGAAACTCAGGATCAGCGCGCTGGTCAGCCCGTGGCGTTCCTCCGCCGCCGTCATCGCAGACAACAGCCCTTCGATCACCACGCCGAACGGTACGCCGCGATCGGTATGTGTCTGCGGATCGAACATGATTTCGGCATGGACCACCCCGTCCGCCGCCGCGCGATCGAAATAGGCGGTCGCGAGATCGTGGAAGTCGGCTTGCGTCCGCAACACGTCCGCGCCGGCATAATAGATGTCGAGGAAATCCTGCAGATTCCCGAAGGCATAGGCCGCGCGGACTTCGTCGACCGAAGCATAGGGAATCGCGACCCCGTTGCGCTGCGCGAAGGCGAACATCTGTTCGGGTTCGAGGCTGCCCTCGATGTGCAGGTGGAGTTCGGCCTTGGGCAAGCCGGCGATGAAGGAGTCGAGATCGGTCATGCGCATAATCTAGGGATGCTGCGTCGCACCATCAAACGCAATGAACACGACGGGGTCATGCAATTTTCGCACGGGGACGTTTCGTGCGTCATGCCGGGGCATCCCTGTCCCATACGCATTGGCCCATCACATAGGTGCGCCGGATCGCGCGATCGTCGCCGAGGATCTGCAACGCGAACAGGTGCTCGGCCAGCGTCGCGCCGCGCGTCCGTCGTGCGAGCAGCGGTGTCGCGGCGGGATCGAGCACGACGAAATCGGCCTCTTGCCCGGGCTCCAGGCTGCCGACGCGGTCACCGATATGGAGCAGGTCCGCGCTTCCCGCGGTGGTGAGATACAGCGCGCGGAACGGATCGAGCGGATCGCCGCGCGCGAGCGCCGCCTGATACGCTAGCCCCGCGGTCGACAGCATCGAGAAGGACGTCCCTGCCCCGACATCGGTGCCGAGGCCGAGCCGGAGCGCGTGGCGATCGGCCTGTCCGAGATCGAAGAAGCCCGACCCGAGGAACAGGTTGGAGCTCGGGCAGACCGCGACCCCCGCGCCGCTGTCGTGCAACCGCGCGCACGCACGATCGGACAGATGCACGCCGTGCGCGAAGACCGAGCGCGAGCCAACCAGCCCGAACCGGTCATAGACGTCGAGATAGTCCGCCGCGTCGGGAAAGCGCGCGGCGACGGCAGCGCATTCGCCTAGGTTCTCGGCAAGATGCGTGTGGAGCAACACCCCCGGATGCGCCGCAAGCAGCGCGCCGGTGTCGTGCAACTGTGCATCGGAAGACGTGAGCGCGAACCGCGGTGTCACCGCATAACCGAGCCGTCCATGGCCGTGCCAGCGGCGGATCAGCGCCGCGCTATCGGCGCGCCCCGTGTCCACGGTATCGGCAAGCCCCGTCGGCCCCTGGTCCATCAGCACCTTGCCCGCGATGACCCGCATGTTGCGCTGCGCCGCCGCCTCGAACAGCGCATCGACCGACTGCGGATGCACCGTCGCGAACACCAGCGCGCTGGTCGTGCCGTTGCGGAGCAGCTCGCTGAGGAACGCCGCCGCGACGCCGTCCGCATGGGCACGGTCGGCGAACGCCATTTCGGCGGGGAAGATATGCCGGTCGAGCCAGTCGAGCAGTTGCGCGCCGTGCGCGGCGATCCGGTCCATTTGCGGATAATGGATATGCGCGTCGACGAAGCCCGGGACGATCAGGCCGGGCAACGCCGCGATCGTGAGACCGGGGAAGCGCGGTGCTATATCGGCGTGGTCGCCGCGCGCGACGACGATGCCGTCCTCGACCACCAGCAATCCGTCCGGCTCGTGGCGGATCGCATCGGGGTGGTCGCGCGGATCGCGCGGGACCGACAGCAGCGCGCTGCGAAAGCCGAGGAGCGTCATGCCGTTTCCCGCAACTGGAGCAACTGCGCGAGCGCCGCGATTGCGATGACGTCGGGTTCCTTGCCCGTCACCCCGGCGATCCCGATCGGCGAGGTCAGCCGCGCGAGCGCCGCCGCCCCGATCCCATCGTCGGCCAGCCGCGCCCGGAACCGCGCCTTCTTGGTCGCGGAGCCAATCAGCCCGACGAAAGCGACCCGATCGCGCGCGAGCGCCGCGCGGGTGAGCCGGTAATCGAGCGCATGGTCGTGCGTCAGGATCAGCATCGCGGCATCGTCGGGGGCCTCAGCGACGCACTGCTCGATCGCGGCCTCGGGCACGACCGCAACTCCGTCGATCGAATCGAACACCGGGCGTGTGTCGAACCACGCGAGGCGGAACGGGAGCGACGTGCCATGCCGCGCGATCGCCTGGCCGACATGCCCCGCCCCGAACAGATAGAGCGGACGGCGATAGTGTCCGATCGTCTCGATCAGGTCGGTCCCCGCGCGGGGCCGGTCGCCGCGCGCGGAGAGGGCCATCGGCACAGCGGCTGCGCTGACGTGGCGTTCGATCCGGTCGGGCAGCAGCGTCGAGACCAGCACGCACCGTTCCCCCGCATCCGCGACCCACGCCAGACGCGCGGGGTCGGCATGCTCGATCAGCAGCCGCACCCGCCCGCCGCAGCATTGGCCGAGCAACGGTCCCAGTGGATAATCCTGGATCCGCCAGCTGCCGGGGGGCAGCGCCAGCAGCGCGCGCGCCTGCTCGATCGCGCGAAATTCTAGCTGCCCGCCGCCGATCGTCCCGCTTAGGCCGTCCGCGGTCACGAGCATCCGCGTCCCCGCCCCGCGCGGCGCGGAGCCTTCGGTGGCGAGCACCGACACCAATGCGGCGGGGTCGCAGCGGTCAATGTCGCGCAACCAGCCGAGCCACGCGGTCATGCCGGCCCAGCCGCCACATGGCCCGCGATCGCGCGCAGGATCGCCTCGGGCGTGGCGGGAGCGTCGAGCGGCGGCAGCGTCCGTCGATCGGGCGCGGTCGCGGCAACCGCTGCGGTCAGCGCGGAAAACACCGAGATCGCGAGCATGAACGGCGGCTCGCCGACCGCCTTCGATCGATGGATCGTCGGTTCGACATTCTCACCGTCCCACAGGTCGATCGCAAAACGGCGCGGGCGGTCCGACGCGGTCGGGATCTTGTAGGTCGCCGGCGAATGGGTGAGCAGCCGTCCGGCGTCGTCGAACACCAGCTCCTCGGTCGTCAGCCAGCCTTGGCCCTGCAAAAACCCGCCCTCGATCTGCCCGAGATCGATCGCTGCATTGAGCGAGCGCCCGACGTCGTGGAGGATATCGACCGCCAGCACCTTATGCTCGCCGGTCAGCGTGTCGATCGCGACCTCCGCCACCGCCGCGCCATAAGCGAAGTAATAAAAGGGCCGCCCGTGATGCGCCGCGCGATCATAGGCGATGTCGGGGGTGGCGTAATAACCGGTCGCCGCGAGCGAGATCCGCCCGATATGCGCCTTGCGGCACGCTTGGCCGAAGCTGATCCGCTCGCCGCCCGCGACGACGCCGTCGGGCGTGAACGCGACCGCCGCCGCGTCGCAGCCGCAGCTCCGCGCAAGAAAGGCGGTGAGCCGGTCACGGATCGTCATCGCGGCATGGTACGCTGCCATGCCGTTGAGATCGGCCCCCGACGACGCCGCCGTCGCCGAAGTGTTTGGCACCTTGTCGGTCCGCGTCGCGGTGATCCGGACTTGCGCCAGCGGCACCGCGAACACGTCCGCGACGATCTGCGCGACCTTGACGTAGAGGCCCTGGCCCATCTCGGTGCCGCCGTGATTGATCTGGATGCTGCCATCGGCATAGACCAGCACCAGCGCGCCCGCCTGGTTGAGATGCGTGCTGGTGAAGCTGATCCCGAACTTGACGGGGGTCAGCGCGATCCCCTTCTTGAGCACGGTGTTCGCCGCGTTGAACGCATCGACGTCCGCGCGCCGCATGTCGTAGCGCGCCGTCTGCCGCAGTCGTGCAACAATGTCGGGCGCGATATTGTCGGCGACGGTCATCCCGTAGGGCGTGACGTCGCGCCCCGGACGGTAGAGATTGGCGGTCCGCACATCGAGCGGATCGAGACCCAGCGCGCGCGCGACCGCATCGAGCACACGCTCGATCGCGATCATCCCCTGCGGCCCGCCGAACCCGCGGAACGCCGTCGCCGAGACGGTGTGCGTCTTGAGCCGTTCGGACACGATCTCGACCGCGGGCAGCCAGTAGCTATTGTCGGCATGGAACATCGCACGGTCGTTGATCGCGGGGGAGAGATCGACCGTCGCGCCGCAGCGTGAGGCGAGGCGCAACTGCAGCGCGAGGATATGCCCCTCGGCGTCGAATCCGACGTCGTAATCGATCCGGAAATCGTGCCGCTTGCCGGTCATCGTCATGTCGTCGTCGCGGTCGCAGCAGAATTTGGCGGGGCGCCCGGTCTTGGCCGCGACCAAGGCGGCGGCGGCGGCGAACAAAGCCGCCTGCGTCTCCTTGCCGCCGAACGCGCCGCCCATGCGGCGCACCTCGACCGTGACATCGGCCGAGCTGAGCCCGAGCATATGTGCGACGAGATGCTGGACTTCGCTCGGATGCTGGGTCGAACTCAGCAGATGGATCTGCCCGTCCTCGCCCGGCGTCGCGACCGCGACTTGCCCCTCGAGGTAGAAATGGTCCTGCCCACCAAGATCGAATCCGCCCGACAGGCTGTGCGGCGCGGCCGCCAGCGCCGTCGCCGCATCGCCGCGCGCCATCCGCTGGGTCGGCTCGATCAGCGACTCCGCCGCGCGGGCATCCGTGATCGTCAGCAAGGCGGGGCGCGCGTCGTAATCGATCCGTCCGAGCCGGGCGGCCTTGCGCGCGGCGGTGCGGCTGGTCGCGGCGACGAGGAAAACCGCCTGCCCGACGCACAGCACTTCGCCGTCCGCGAGCAGCCGGTCGTCATGCGCGACCGGGCTGACGTCGTTCGCGCCGGGAATGTCGGCGGCGGTGTACACCGCGACCACGCCCGGCGCGGCGCGCACCGCGGAGAGGTCGATGCCGGTGATCGCGGCATGCGCCTGCGTGCTCTGCCCGAAGGCGAGGTGGAGCATCCCCGGCGGCTCGGTCCCGTCGTCGGCGTAGGTCGCAGCCCCGCTGACGTGCAGTCGCGCGCTGTCGTGCGGCGGGGCGCGCGTATCGCGGGTGGGCGCGCGGACGGGCTGGGCAAGGTCGCGCTCAGCCATCGATCGTCTCCAGATCGAGCACCGAAACGGTCTCCCCGTGCGCCTTGTGCCACAATCGACGGAGCAGATTGCCCGCTGCCTCCAGCCGATACGCACTCGACCCGCGGACGTCGTCGAGCGGGGTGAAGTCGCTGCGCAGCCCATCCGCCGCGCGCTCGATCGTCGCGAGGGTGAAGTCCGCGCCCGTCAGTGCGGCTTCGCATGCCGCCGCGCGCTTCGGCGTCGCGGCCATCCCGCCGAAGGCGACGCGTGCCGCCGTGATGCGCCCCTCGCGGATCGTCAGCTTGAAGGCCCCACACACCGCCGAAATGTCGCTGTCGAAGCGGCGCGTCAGTTTGGAGATGTGGATCAGATCGTCGGGGCCGGGGCGTGGAAGCCACAGGCTCTCGACGAACTCGCCCGGCCGCAAATCCTGCTCGCGATAGGCGATGAAATAGTCTTCGAGCGCGATCGTGCGGCGGCCCGCCTTGCTGCGCAGCGTCAGCTCTGCGCCGAGCGCGATGAACGCCGGGGGACCGTCGCCGATCGGCGATCCATTGGCGATGTTGCCGCCGATCGTCGCCGCGTTGCGCACCTGCAATCCGGCAAAGCGCCGCGTCAGTTCGCCCAGATCGGGGTGGAGTCGCGCGAACGCCGCATGCGCCTCGGCATAGCGCACCGCCGCGCCGAGCCGAATGCCGCTCGCGCCTTCCTCGATCTGGCGCAAGGCGGGGATGTCACCGATGAAGATCGGCGTCTTTATCTCGCGCAACTGCTTGGTCACCCACAGGCCGACATCGGTTGCGCCTGCGACGAGGCACGCATCGGGATGCTCAGCGAGCAGATCGGCGAGGTCTTCGGGCGTGCGCGGTGCATCGGCGCGCGCGTCACCGAGCGCGTGGAGCTGCACGAGCAACGCGGCATCGTCGCGGATCACCGGTTCGGCCGCTTCGCCCGCAGCGAGGATCGGGCCGTATCCCGTGCAGCGGCACAGATTGCCCGACAGAACGTCCGCGACGGGCAGCGCCGATCCTGCCGCGCCGATGCAGCGCGCGTAGAGCGACATGACGAACCCCGGCGTGCAGAAGCCGCATTGCGCGCTGCCGTTCTCGGCCATGCACGTCTGGATCGGCGTCAGCGCACCGTCTGCGTCGGCGAGGCTTTCGACCGTCAGCAACGCCTTGCCGTCGAGCATCGGCAGGAACTGGATGCAGGCGTTCACCGCGCGCCAGGACAGCGCCGTCCCCGCCGCATCGGGTTCGCCGACCAGCACGGTGCACGCGCCGCAATCGCCCTCGGCACAGCCTTGCTTGGTGCCGGTGCGGCGCGCGGTGTAGCGCAGGTGATCGAGCAAGGTGGCGGTCGGGTCGACGCCCGTCAGCGCGACGGTTTCGCCATCGAGGAGGAAGCGCACGTCCATCTCAGCTTCCCCGATAGGTCGAATAGCCGAACGGCGAGACGAGCAGGGGAACATGATAATGGCCGTCGTCGGCAATCCCGAAGTCGATCGCCACCACGTCCAGAAACGGCGGATCGGGCAGGGCGACACCCGCCGCACGGAAATAGGCGGCGACCGCGAAGACGAGGCGATAGCGGCCGGTCGCAAGCGTGGGCAACCCGGTGCAACGGCCGTCGGCGTTGGTGATGCCCTCGAACAGCGGTGCACCATCGGCGGTGGTCAGCCGCACCGCGATCCCGGCAGCAGGGCGGCCGTGCGTGGTGTCGAGCACGTGCGTCGAAAGGCTGGTCATGCTGCCGCCGCTGTCTGGGGGGTGGGGACGGGGAGCGGCCATGCGCCGACAAACTCCGCCTCGTCATACGCGAGCAGGTCGGCGATCAGCGCAGCGCGATCGTCGAGAAAGAGCTGATCTGAAACCCCGCGCACCAGCCGTGGCAACGCCCCCTGCAATCCCGACAGTGCCGATGCCGACAGGCCGAGGCTGATCAGCGCGCCGTAATGGAACGCGAACAGCCCGTGCATCCGCGCCGCATCGCCCTCGGTGCGCGGGAGAAGCTCGAACCCCGGCCCGAGATAGGGATGCGCGTCGATCAGCGCGTTGGCGCTGCCCTCAGGCGGCGTGAAGCGGTCACGCCAGCGCGCGACGCCATCCACCACCAGCCGCAATTCGGGGCGCAGCGCGGGATCGCTGACGAGCCCGGTCGACAGGACGAGGAAGTCGAAGTCATGGTCGCCCTGCGGCGTCGTCACGCGCGCGCCGCCAGCCGTCGCGGCGACCGAGAGCCACGGCGCGCCAAGGTGGAGCGTGAACCCCGGCCATGCCGCGGCGCGCGCGAAGGTGTCGTTGGTCGGCGGCTGGTTGTGGCTGAGGAACGCCGCCATCACCGCATATTTCTCGCCGTCCGACAGCGCCGGATAGCGCCCGGTGAAGCCGACGCGTTCCATGAAGCGGATCGGGTTGATCCGCGGCAGCACGCTGCGCCGGATGAAGACATGCGCTTCGGCGACTCCCGCCTGCAACGCGCAATGGGCGTTGTCGAACGCTGATGCGCCGCCGCCGAGGATGCCGATCCGCTTGCCCGCCAGCGCCGCGTAATCGATCGCCGCACTGGTATGCGCGTACAGCGTCGGCGGCAGCGCATCCTTGATCATCGCGGGCACATGCCATTCGCCGCCGCCCTGGATCCCCGTCGCGAGCACGACCTTGCGCGCGAGCAGCGCCGGCTGTCCGTCGAGATGCAGCCGGTGGATACCGTCCGCGAGCGGTTCGATCAGCGTCAGCCGCGTATCGTTGCGCACGGGCAGCGCGAGCACGCGGCGATACCAGCGCAGATACGCCATCCAGTCGCCCCGCGCGATCTTGTCGAGCGCGTCCCAACCCGCGCGGCCATGCTGCGCCTCCCAGAAAGCGCGGTAGCTGAGCGCGGGGATGCCGAAGTCGATCGGGTTGAGGTGCTTGGGCGTGCGCAGCGTGATCATCCGCGCATAGGTTTCCCACGGGCCCTCGAACCCCGC
This sequence comes from Sphingomonas sp. PsM26, assembly GCA_030433805.1. GTDB lineage: Bacteria > Pseudomonadota > Alphaproteobacteria > Sphingomonadales > Sphingomonadaceae > Sphingomonas. The sequence continues at coordinate 14,308 of JARUXA010000006.1, forward strand.
CGGATTCTCATCGATCACGAGGATGTTCGAGACGCGCTCGCGCAGCAGCCCGAACGCCGCCGCCAGCCCACTCTGCCCGCCGCCGACGATCACGACGTCATGGACATGCGTGCCCTCCACGCTGCGTGGCCGGGTCCAGTCCGTCCCGCCGTGCCCGATCAGCATCAAATGCCGCCGCAGTTCTGCCTCGAGCGCGGGCAGGCCGATTGCGTCGCTCATCGCATGTCCTCCAGTCGCAGTCGGACGATTTCGCCGATTTCACCGAGCGCGGTCGCGATCTCGCTGTCGCGATCCTGCGCGAGGCGGCGTTCCATCGCGGCGAGGATCCCGGCCTTGTCGGTCCGCCGCACGCAGATGATGAAGGGGAAGTCGAACCGCGCCGTGTACGCCGCGTTGAGCGCGTGGAAGCGCGCATAGTCTTCGGGCGTCAGCCGATCGAGTCCTGCGGATGCCTGTTCCGCCGCCGATGCATCGGTCAGCGTGCGGTCGATCGCCGCCTTGCCAGCGAGTTCGGGATGCGCGCGGATCAGCGCGAGCTGTTCGTCGCGCGTCGCGGCGGCGACCACCGCCATCAGATCGACATGGCGATCGCCCGACGACGGGTTCGCATCGGCACGCTGCTCGACCCACGGGCTATGCTCGAACAGCGCGCTCAATGACTGTCCCCTTCGAGGCTGACATGCGCCGAAACGACCTTCCAGCCGTCGGCGAACTTGACCCAGGCCTGGCTCTGGCGTCCGCGCCGGTCGCTCCCCGCGCGGAAGAATTCGGCGTCGGCGGTGGCGAACCCCGCGGCATAGACGGTGATCGCAACGCGCCCGAGGCTACGCTGTGGCGATCCGCCGCGGCCTTTGCGGAAGGCGCGGATCGCGTCGATGCCGTACAGCACTTCGCCGACGCCGTAGCGGTTGGTCGTCGGCGCGGCGTGGAACAGCGCGTCCATCGCCGCGACGTCGTCGGCCATCAGCGCGCGCTCATAGGCGTGGAACGCTTGCGTCATTTCCGCGAGCAGCACCGGATCGTCGATCGGGATATCGGTCATGCCGGGTGAACCTCCCGCCAGTGGCGCGCGACGTCGATGCGGCGGGCGATCCACGCGTCGCCAGAAGCGAGCACGTGATCGACGAAGCACGCGAGCGCGCGCGCCCGCGCCGGGCGGCCTGCGATCCGCCCGTGCAGGCCGATCGACAGCATCCGCCCGCCTTCCTCGCGCAGCTGATCGAAGCTGTCGCGCAGGTAGCGGAAGAACTGCTCGCCCTCGGTAAAGCCGTTGAGCGCGACCATCTTCATGTCGTTGGCATCGAGCGTATAGGGGACGATCAGTTGCGCAGCGCCATGACGCCGGTCCCAATAGGGCAGGTCGTCGGCATAGCTGTCGGCATCGTAAAGGAACCCGCCCTCCTCGGCGACGAGCCGCGCGGTGTTGGGCGAGGTCCGCCCCTGATACCAGCCGAGCGGTCGCGCGCCGGTAAGCCGCGTATGGAGTCCAATCGCCTCGGCGATATGCGCGCGTTCGGTCGCTTCGGGAACGGTCTGGTAATCGATCCAGCGCAGGCCGTGGCTGGCGATTTCCCACCCGGCATCCTGCATCGCCGCGACGACCGCGGGGTTCGCTTCCATCGCCTTTGCGACCGCGAACGCCGTCACTGGGACACCGCGCGCCGTGAACAGCCGGTGCAACCGCCAGAACCCTACGCGCGCGCCATATTCGTACAGGCTTTCCATCGCCATCGCGCGGTCGGGATGGCTACCTGCGCCGACCATCTCGGACAGGAAGGCCTCGGACCCGGCATCGCCGTTCAGCACCGAATTCTCGGCACCTTCCTCGTAATTGACGACGAACTGCACCGCGACGCGCGCGCCGCCGGGCCAGCGCGGATCGGGCGGGGTGGCGCCATAGCCGACCAGGTCGCGCGGCGGCGTCATGCGTCCCACGCGGCGATCGCCGCCTCGACCGCTGCCCCTGCGGGCAGCACGAACCCTTCGCGGCGCAGGCACGCTTCAAGCGCGCCGAGCGTGATCAGCACCTTATGCTTCATCGCATTATAGCCCATCGCGCCGAGCCGCCAGATCCGCCCCTGCAACGGGCCGAACGCGGTGCCGATCTCGATCTCGAACTGGTCGCGCATCGCGGTGCGGACACGCTCGCCGTCGACTCCGTCGGGAATGTAGACGCCGGTGACGTTGGTCATGCGGTGCGCATCGTCGCCGAACACGCGCAAGCCCATCGCGCGCAGCCCCGCGGTCATCGCGCGACCCGCGGCGGCATGGCGCGCGAACCGCGCGTCGAGCCCTTCGCCCAAGGCCACGCGCGCGCATTCGCGTGCCGCGTAGAGCATCGAGGTCGCCTCGGTATGGTGGTTGAGCCGCTTCTCCGACCAATAATCCATGATCATCGCGAGATCGAAATAGTTGGACCCGATCCGTGGCCCCACGCCATCGGCGATGTCGGCGCGGCGGATGCCCTGTTCGACATGGCGACGCGCGGCGATGTGCGCGGCGGCGCCGTCGGACAGCGTGATCGGTGCAGAGCCGGAAGGACCGCCCAAGCATTTCTGCAAGCCGCCCGTCACCACGTCGATCCCCCAGCGGTCTGTCGCGATCTCCATGCCGCCAAGCGTTGCGGTTGCGTCGACATAGGACAAAGCCCCCGCCGCGCGGCAGAGCGCCCCCAGACCCTCGAGCGGCTGCGCCATCGTCGTCGAGGTGTCGCCGTGGACGGTCGCGACGACCTTGGGCGCGAACCGCTCGATCGCGGCGGCGATCGCGTCCAGCGGCACGGTCTCGCCCCACGGTGCATCGACCGTCTCGACCACCGCGCCGATCCGCGCGAGGATTTCGGTCAGCAACAGTCCGAACCGCCCGAAATTGACCACCAATACGCGGTCGCCCGGCACCACTAGCGACACCAGCGACGCCTCGATCGCCGCGCGTGCGGTGCCGTCGATCAGCATCGTCCACGGGTTGCGCGTGCCGAACACCGGGCGGTACAGCGCCATCACCTGGTTCATGTAGCCGGTCATTTCCGGGTCGAACTGCCCAAGCAGATCCGCCGACATCGCGCGCAACACGCGCGGATGCGCGTTGACCGGGCCGGGGCCCATCAACAGCCGCTGCGGCGGATCGATCTCGCCGAACAGGTCGATCCCGTCGTCATTCGGCATGCGCCGCTCCCAGTCGTTCGATAAAGCCGAGCATGACGCGCAAAGCGATCTCCGCATCGGCGGGGTCGACATGCTCGGCCGGGTTATGGCTGATCCCGTCCTTGCAGCGGACGAACAGCATTGCAGTGGGGCACAAAGCGGCCATCACCATCGCATCATGCCCCGCCCCCGAGACGAGCCTGCGCACCGGTTGCCCCGCCGCGACCGTCGCCGCGTCGAGCAGGTCCATCAGCGCGGGATCGCACGGACTGGCGGGAAGATCGTGAATTCGCTCGATCGCAAAATCGAGACCCCGCGCATCGGCGATCGCGTGGATCCGGTCGAGCATCGCCTCCGCCGCCGCATCGCGCCGCGCGGCGTCGCCCGCGCGCACGTCGAGCGTGAAGCGCACGCTCCCGGCGATAACATTGGCAGCACCCGGCAAAGCCTCGATCGTGCCGACCGTCGCGACCAGATCCGATGCAGCGTCACGCGCGATCGTCTCGATCGCAAGCACCATCTCCGCTGCACCCGCCAGCGCATCGCGCCGGAGCGGCATCGAACATGTCCCGGCATGGCCCGCCGTCCCGATCACCTCGATACGGTAGCGAAGCTGTGCGGCGATCCCGGTCACTGTCCCGACGGCAAGACCTTCGGCCTCAAGCACCGGCCCCTGCTCGATATGCGCCTCGAGATAGGCGAGCGTCGTGCCCGCGGGGCGTCTCGCCAGATCGAACGCCGCAATACCGAGCGCGGATCGGTCATCGACGTCGAACGTCAGGCCCGCGCACAGCGAAGCATCGTCCGCATTGAAAAGGCGAAGCGCAGAGGTAAGCGGAACGCCGTCCGCATCGCCGATGGCCAGCAAGTCCGCCTCCAGTGTTCCAGCGACCGCTCGACTGGTGAGCATCGCCGCCGGAAATCGCGAGCCTTCCTCGTCGCCGAAACCATAGACTTCGATCGGAAACGGCAAGCGGAGGCCTTGTGCGTTCAGCGCTGCGACGCATTCGATCGCGAGCATCACGCCGAGCGGGCCGTCGTAGCATCCGCCGTCACGGACGCTGTCGAGATGGCTGCCGATCACCAAAGCGGGTGCGTCAGCGTCACTGCCGGGATAGCGGCCGACCAGATTGGCGGCGTGATCGAGCGCAACGGTCATTCCGGCCTCGACCATCCATCGGCCAACCTGATCGACGGTGGCGCGATGTGCCGGCGTCAGATAGCCGCGATACAACCCCTCCGCCGTGTCGCTATACGGCGCGACGCCGAGCATATCGCACCGCGCCACCGCGCGCGCGCCGCCGGGGAGGGGGGCGCTCACCACGCCGCCACCTGGCCGTCGCTGCGCGGATCGGTCGCGCCTTCGAGCAGGCCGTCGCCCGAGCGGACGATCGCGCCGGCATGGCCCATCGTCGCGCTGGGCGGCCCGATCCGTTCGACGTCGTGCCCCGCGACGGCGAGCGCGGTGTAAAGCTCCGGCGCAAAACCGTCCTCGATCTTGAGCGTCGTGCTCGCCTCGCCCCAGGTCCGCCCGAGCAGCCAGCGCGGCGCGCTGATCGCGTCCTGCAACCCCATGCCGAAGTGCGCATACCGCGAGAACAGCGCCGCCTGCGTCTGCGGCTGGCCCTCGCCACCCATCGTGCCGTACGCCATCACGCGCCCGTCATCGAAACGCGCGAGCGCGGGGTTGAGCGTGTGGAACGGCTTGCGCCCGGGGCTGAGCGCATTCCACCCGTCCGCCGCGAGGAGGAACGAGCTGCCGCGATTCTGCCAAGTGACGCCGGTCTGCGGCAGCACCAGTCCCGATCCGAACTCGAAATAGGTCGACTGGATCGCGCTGACCACGCGACCGTCCGCATCCGCCGCGCCGAACCAGCACGTATCGCCGAGCGCCGCGGGGCGTGGCCACGGCAGCGCGGTGGCGGGGTCGATCTGCGCCGCCAGCCGGTCGAGCGCGGCGGAACCATCGAGCAGGCCCTGCACGTCGAAATCGTGGAACGCCGGATCGCCGATATGCCGGTCGCGCAACAGGAACGCCTGTTTGGTTGCCTCGACCAGTCCGTGGACATGATCGAACGCCTCCCCGCGCGCGACCTTCAGCCGGTCGAACAGCGCGAGGATCAGCAGCGAGGCAAAACCCTGCGTCGGCGGGGCGCTGTTGTAGAGATCGGCATCGGTGATGCGGGTGTGGAGCGGCACTGGGCGAGTCGCTTCGTGCGCGGCGAGATCCGCCGCCGAAACCGGGCTGCCGAGCGTGGCCAGATCCTCGGCGAGCAACGCCCCAAGCGCGCCGCGATAGAAACCCTCCGCTCCATCCCCCGCCAGCATCCGCAACGTGGTGGCGAGCGTAGGCTGGTACAGCCGCTCGCCTTCGCGCAACGGCCGTCCCGCGGGTTCGAAGATCGCGGCATAGGCCCCGGGCTGGCCGCGCAGCTCGGCACCCTTCGCCGCCGCAATCGCCGCCCCGCCGCGGGTCACCGCAACGCCATTCTCGGCATGATGGATCGCGTCGCGCAGCAACCGATCGAGCGGCAACGATCCACCGCCCTGATCAAGCGCGGCAGCCCAGGCGGAGATCGTCCCCGCCACCGTATTCGCCGCCAACGGCCCGCGCGTCGGCACGCCCGCATGGCCCGCATAGAGCGCGAGATCGGCACCCGCCGCCGCACAGCCGCAGCCATGCACCGCGTGAACCCGACCGTCTGGCTCGGCGACCAGCCAGAAGCCGTCCCCGCCGATCCCGGTCATATGCGGATAGACCACCGCAAGCGTCGCCGCGACCGCGACGCTTGCTTCGACCGCAGTGCCGCCGTCCTGCAACACCCCCAATCCCGCCTGCGCGGCGAGGTGGTGTGGCGCGGTCACCATGCCGCGATAAGAGCGAACGGTGTGGCGCATCAGTCGGGCAATGCCGCGACGAAATGCCGCACGACATCCGCCGAATTGATCGAGGCGAGCGTCATGAAGGTCGTCATCTGGTTCGACCCGGCATCGCCGCCCGCCAGATCGGACAGGCTGCGGAACACGATCACCGGCACGCCATTGGCAAAGGCGACCTGAGTCACCGCGCCGCTTTCCATGTCGAGCACACGCGCCTTCCACGCCCCGAACAGATAATCGCGGAAGGCGGCATTGTCGGCATAAACGCCCGCACTGACTCCTGTGCCGCCGATCACGATCTTGGGCTGATGTGCGAGGCACGCGGCGGGACGTGCCGCCGTCGCCGCGCCATCCTCGACACAGCGGCGCAGCGTGATCGACCCCGCCACCTTGCGCGCGAGCGCGAGCAGCGCGGGATCGGCGGCGAGCAGATAATGCCGCTGCCACGCTTCCTTCGCATTGCCGACGCGGACGCCGCGCGGGAACATCATGTCCCACGCCGCGGGGGCTTCGGGGTCGACCGCCTCGGGCGGAATCCAGCCTTGCGGTCCCTTGCGGGCGAAGGAGACCTCGAGATACTGGCCCCATTGCTCGGGCACGATCACGTCGCCGATCGCGAGCGACGGGTCGACCCCGCCCGCAATCCCCGAGAAGACGATCCGCTTGACGGTGAAGCGATCGAGCACGAGCTGCGTGTTCATCGCCGCATTGACCATGCTGACGCCGCTTTGCATCAGCAGCACGGGCTTGCCCGCCATCGTGCCGGTCACGAAGACGAGGCCGTTAATCTTCTGCTCTACCGGGGAGTCGACCGAGCGGATCAGCGCAGTCCATTCGGGCAGGAAGGCGGTCATCACGACGGTGCGCGGCGTCGTGTCGCGGGTTTGCGCCATCGCAGGCACCGATCCTGCGAACAGCAGCAGGAGGAAGAGGCGGCGGATCATGCGGGTCATGCGGCGGCACTCATCCAGAAGAAGCGAACGACGAAGAGCGCGGCGAGCAACAGCAGAAACCAGTCCGCAGTCGTGATCCGTCCGCGCACCAGCTTGAGCACCGCGTGCGCGGTGATCCCGAAGGCGAGCCCGTTCGCGATCGAAAAGGTCAGCGGGATCATCGCGACCGTCAGGAAGGCGGGGATCGCCGAATAGGGGTCCTCCCACGCGACCTCGGTAATCGGCAACAGCATCAGCCCGCCGACAATGATCAGCGCGGGCGCGGTCGCCGCAAGCGGGACGATCTGCGCATAGGGGGCGACGAACATCGTCAGCAGGAACAACACCCCCGTCACCACCGCGGTCAGCCCGGTGCGCCCGCCCGCCTGCACGCCCGCAGCGCTCTCGACATAGGAGGTGACGGTGCTCGTCCCCGCCAGCGCGCCGACGATCGTCGCGACCGCATCGGTCATCAGGATTCGGTTGAGGCCCGGAATGCGCCCTGCCGCATCCATCAGCCCGGCGCGCTTGGTCACCGCGACCAGCGTGCCGATATTGTCGAACAGGTCGACGAACAGGAACACGAACAGAATTTCGAGCAGCCCGAGCCCGTGGCGACCGCCGACCCCGAACACACCCGCAAGATCAAGTTGGAACGCGGTCCCGGTCAGCGCGGTCAGGCTGTACGGCTCCGGGCTGATGACGACCAACCCGGCGAACCAGCCGACCAGCGTCGTCGCGACGATCCCGATCAGCATTGCGCCGCGCACGTTCCATACGCTCAGCGCCCCGATCGCGAGCAGCCCGAACAGCGCGACCGCCGCGCCGGGGGCCTTGAGATTGCCCAGCGCCACGAAGGTCGCGGGATTGGCAACGATGATGCCCGCATTCTTCAGCCCGATGAAGCCGATGAACAGTCCGATCCCCCCCGCGACCGCCGCGAAAAGATGCGCCGGGATCACCGCGACGATCATCTGGCGGACGCCCGTCAGCGTCAGGATCAGGAACGCCACGCCCGAAATCAGCACGCACCCCAGCGCGACCGGCCACGGCACGCCCATCTGCTGGACGACGGTGAAGCTGAAATAGGCGTTGAGCCCCATGCCGGGCGCGAGCGCGAGCGGGGTGTTGGCGACCATCCCCATCAGGATCGACCCGAACGCCGCCGCAAAGCAGGTTGCCGCTGCAACCGCGGCGACGGGCATTCCCGCCTGGCCGAGGATCGCCGGGTTGACCAGCACGATATACGCCATCGTCAGGAAGGTGGTGAACCCAGCCAGCACTTCGGTCCGGGTCGATGTGCCGCGCTCGCTCAGCCGGAAATAGCGGTCGAGCCCGCTTGGGGCGGATACGCCTGTTCCGGGATCGATCGGTCTGGTCGTTTGCGTCATCGGCTGTCCCCCTGAAGTGCTTCGCCGGGTGCGCAGACGCCGGTCAGTCCCCGTTCTTCCAGCATCTCGGCGAAACGGAACAGCATTCGTTCGCCCCCCGGTCGTCCGATCAGCTGCAACCCCAGCGGCAATTGCCCCGGCCGCCTGAGCGGGACCGCCAGCGCGGGCAGCCCGGCGAAGCTGATCGGCTGGCTATGCACCCCCAAATCGCGCCGCGCCGGGCTGCGTTCGCCATCGATGACGATCCACGGATCGGCGATCGTCGGCGCGACGCACGGGGCGGCGGGGGCGATCAAAATGTCATGCTCGGCGAACACGGGCGTTAGCGCGGCCTTGAACGCTGTGCGGAACGCTTGCGCCCGGTCGTACAAGCCATTCGGCAGCAAAGCGCCCGCGAGCAACCGGTCGCGCGTCGCGGGGTCGAACCGCATCGCATCCCCGCGCGCGAACGCCGCGCGGTGGACGGCGCCCCCCTCGAAGGCGGTGATCAGGAACGCTGCCGAGCGCGCCCGCGCGACATCGCCCAGGTCGACCATCGGTGCATCGGGCGCGATCGCGTCGATCGCCGCCTGTTGCGCAGGATCGAGGTTGAGCGCGAAGCGGCCGCCCAATCGGGCGACGCGAACCGGGTTGGTTTCGGTGTCGGATCGACCAGAACCGGCGCGCAACACGTCCCAAAGCAGCGCTAGATCGCGCGGCGATGTCGCAAACGGACCGATATCGTCGAAGCTTTTGGCGAACGGGAACACCCCCGCCATCGGCAAGGCGTCGTGCGTCGGCTTCAGGCCGTAGATCCCCGTCAGGCTGGCGGGCACACGGATCGACCCGTTGGTGTCCGACCCCAGCGTGAAGGGCAACAGCCCCGCCGCGACGACTGCCGCCGATCCGCCCGACGATCCGCCTGCGATCCGCTCGGGATCATGTGGATTGCGCGTGGTGCCGTGAACCGCGTTGATCGTCGCAAAGCCGTAAGCGAACTCATCCATGTTGAGCGTCGCGACCAGCACCGCTCCCGCCGCGCCAAGCCGCTGAATCGCCACGGCATCCGTCGTCGCGGGCGGGGCCTCGGCATAGAGCGCGGACCCCGCCGTCGTCGGCAGACCAGCCACGTCGAACAGATCCTTGACGCCATACGGCACCCCCGCGAGCGGCCCCGGGTCGCGCCCCGCGGCGATCGCGGCATCGACCAAAGCCGCCTCCCGCCGCGCGCGCGCGGCGAGCACGCGCGTTACCGCGACCAGCCGGTTGTCGTCCGCCGCAAGCGCCGAAAGGCAGCGATCGACGACCGCCGTCGCGGTGGTCCGCCGCGCGCGAACCGCGGCGGCAATCTCGGTCGCGTGTTTCACCGTGCGACCCCGGGGGCATCGCCGAGCAACCGTGCGGCGTGGTCGTCCAGCACCGCCAGTGTCTCGATGACGCCGGGGAGACACGCTTCGGGCACGGCAAACCCGCGCTGCGCCGCCGCGGTCGCGATCTCTGCGCGCGTGCGGGGCACCGCCGTGGGTGGGACCTGCGTGTGTCGGGCGTATCGCCAGCCAAGCACGACCGCAGCGATGACAGCGGAACCGGCCAGCCACGACAGGACGCGATCGATCGAAGGGGGCGTTCTGGCGGCGGGCGGCATGGGGCCGTCATGACGCGCTTTACCTGCACGATCCAACATAATGACCGGCATGGATCGTTGCAAAAAAGCGTGCACCCCCGACGGACTGGAGACCCGTATGCGGCATCGGAACCGTGGCGCAGCCATTCGGTTCACCCTGCAGCGTCCCCGGCTGAGCGGTCTGGGATACCGTTCTATGGGCTTCGTCCCTAGGGACACACGGATTGGCGGAGACGAATGCATGCGGTTTGTAGTGGGGATGATGGCGCTTGCGCTGCTGACGGCGGCGGCACCGGTCGAGCCACCGATGGTCCGTGTGCGGCTCGAGACGTCAGCGGGACCGATCGTGATCGCGCTCGATACGCGCCACGCGCCGAACACCACAGCCAACTTCCTCGCCTATGTCGACGACCAGCGGCTCGACGGCACCGCCTTCTTCCGCGCATCGCGGCGACCGGGCAAGCCGGGGTTGGGGTTCATCGAGGGAGGGATCGGCACCGATGCCCGCCGCCGGCTCGGCACCTTGCCGCTCGAACCGACCAGCAAGACCGGGTTGCGGCATCTCGACGGGGTGATTTCGATGGCGCGCTATGACGCGCTGGATTCAGGGACCGCCAATTTCTCGCTGATGTCGGGGCCTTTCCCCAACATGGACGCGCGCCCCGGCTCGCCCGGTTATGCGGTGTTCGGCAAGGTCGTGACGGGGATGGACGTCGTCAAACGCATCCTCGCGATGCCGACGAGCCAGGGCGGCGAGGGCCCGATGAAGGGGGAGACGCTGCGCCGCCCGGTGTCGATCGTGCGGGCGGTCCGGCTGGATGGAACACCGCATCCGACCGGGCGGGTCAAGGTGTGGCAGCTGTTGCCACGGAAGTAACGGTCGCCCCCCGCAACGTCTTCTTCCCCGGCGAAGGCCGGGGCCCAGGAGAGAAACGGCAGATTGCTGGCGGATGCGCTTCGTTACCTCCGGCAGCGCGACTGTTCCCCGGCCTTTGCCGGGGAAGAAGCTGTTCTTTAAACGATAATCGCTATCGCGCCGCAGGCGGTTGCAGCAGATCCTTATACTGGCGCGGTTGCGAGCGAAGATACTGGTTCGGCGCAACCACCGTCCCGCCGAGCGCCGCCGCGGCACGCCACGGCCAGTGCGGATCGTAGAGGATCGTGCGCGCCAGCGCGATCATGTCGGCGTCGCCCGTACCGACGATCGCTTCGGCCTGTTCGGGCTCGGTGATCAGCCCGACCGCGACGACCGGGATCCCGACCGCCTGCTTTACGGCGCGCGCGAGCGGCACCTGATAGCTCGGCCCGACCGGGATCTGCTGCCCGGCATCGAGCCCGCCGCTCGACACATGGATCGCCGAACAGCCGCGCGCTTCGAGCGCTTGCGAGAACGCAACGCTGTCCGCGATCCCCCAGCCGCCGTCGACCCAGTCGGTCCCCGACAGCCGCATCGTGACGGGCTTGCCAGCCGGGAATGCGGCACGCACCGCATCGAACACCTCGAGCGGGAAGCGCATCCGGTTCTCAAGGCTCCCACCATAATCGTCCTCGCGGCGATTGGAGAGCGGCGACAGGAATTGGTGCAACAGATACCCGTGCGCACCGTGCAACTGAACAAGGTCTAGCTCGAGATCCGCAGCACGCTTGGCCGAGGCGACGAACGCGTCACGCACTCGAGCAAGGCCGTCGCGGTCGAGCGCCAGCGGTGGCGTATCGTCCGCCCCGAACGCAAGCGCCGAAGGCGCGACCGTCTGCCAGCTCTTTTCCGAACCCGGCGCGATGTGCGCACCGCCGCGCCACGGCAGGTCGGTCGACGCCTTGCGCCCGGCATGCGCGAGCTGGATACCGATCGGCATATCCGAATGCCGCCGGACGCTGTCGAGCGTTTTGCCCATCGCCGCCTGCGTCGCATCGTCATACAGCCCGACATCGGCGTAGGTGATCCGCCCCTCGGGCACCACCGCCGCCGCCTCGATCGTCAGCAACCCTGCGCCCGACAGCGCGAGCTGACCAAGATGGATAAGGTGCCAATCGGTCATGCAGCCATCGACCGCGGAATATTGGCACATCGGCGCGATGACGATGCGATTGGCAAGCGTCAGCCCGTCGATCGTCAGCGGTTCGAACAGGCGGGGACCGGACATAAGCGTTCCTTTACTTGGCGACCGCGACGACGTCGGTCCGCGACGCGGCGAGATAGCCGCCACACACGAACACCAGCGCACCGATCGCATTGCCGAGCGAGACGATCGCGAGATTGCGGACCATGCCAGCGATGGTGATCGACGGGTGATCGACCAATAGCCCCAGCGTCAGCCCGGTCATGTTGGCGACCGAATGCTCGAACCCGGCCGCGACGAAAGCGAGCAGGATCCACGCCATCGCGATGCACTTGGCGGCATCGCCCTGCATTCGTGCCGCAGTCCAGATCGCGAGACAGACGAGCCAGTTGCACAGGATCGCGCGGCACAGCAGGGCAAGCGCGCTCGCCTCCACCTTGTGCGCGGCATAGGCGTGGAACATCGTGTCGGCATTGGCGAAGATCGCCCCGCCGCCGCCTGCCGCGAACACCAGCGACAGGATGACCCCGCCGACGAGATTGCCGACCCACACCACGACGATCAGCAGAAACGCGTCCCACAGGGTGATGGTTCGCCGCGCGAGGCCGAACCCCAGATACATGACGTATCCGGTGAACAGCTCGGCACCCGCAAAGGCCGTCAGGATCAGCCCGATCCCGAAGGTCGCGCCCATCACCAGCGGGCGGACGCCCGCGGGCAACCCCGATCCCGTGCTGAGCGCGAGGATCATCGCGATCCCGATGTACGTGCCCGCCAGCATCGCGCCGGCAAAGAACCCTGCTGGTGATCGCCGCAGCGCCGCTGCCTTGGTGGCAGCGAGCTTGGCGTAGATATCGATCGTTGGCGCGTAGCTGCTCACGCCGGCACGTGTTTCGATCGACCGACGACGCCCGCGCGGGCGACGGCGAATTCGGACCCTAGATCGGCCCCGGTCGGGCGGATCGTAACCGGCACCGACTTGTACGACGGGGTGAAGCTTTGGGGATCATGGTCTTCAAGCGCGATCAACGGCTGGGTCTCCGGATAATAGGATGCACAACATCCCTCAGGCAGCGCGTAACGCACGATTGTAAGTTTTTGTACCACACGATCTGCGCGGGCGAAGTCGAGCGCGGTCGCAATGTCGACCAGATCGCCTTCGACGAACCCCATCCGGGCGATATCGCGTTCGTTCATGAACAGGATGTCGCGTCGTCCGAACACGCCGCGATAGCGGTCGTCGAGGCTGTAGACCGTGGTGTTGTACTGGTCATGTGCGCGGATCGTCGTCAGCCGCAGGACATCGGGATCACCGTTGGTCGAATCGTCCTCGAGCGTCGGGGTGCAGAGGAAGTTCGCCTTCTTGGTGTCGGTGTTCCACACCCGCAGCGCAGCGCTGTTGGTCAGATGGAACCCGCCCGGCTCCCGGACGCGACGGTTATAGTCCGCGAAATCGGGGAACACCGCCTCGATCTTGTCGCGGATCAGGTCGTAATTGCCGATGAACGCGTCCCAGTCGATGCCGCCCTTGCCCTTGAGCGTCGCCTTGGCGATCTGCCCGACGATCCAGATCTCGGACTTCACGTTCGCGCCCGGTGGCTTGAGAAAACCGCGCGACGCGTGGACCATCGACATCGAATCCTCGACCGTCACCGACTGTGGAACACCCGCCTGCTCGTCCGCCTCGGTGCGGCCGAGGCACGGCAACACATAGGTCGCCCTCGCCATCAGCAGATGCGTGCGGTTGAGCTTGGTGGTGATGTGGACCGCCAGATCCGTGTTGCGGAACCCCTCGGCGCACGCCTGCGGATCCGATGAGGCGATCGCAAGATTGCCACCGAGGCAGACGATCGCCTTGGCCTTGCCGTCGCGCATCGCGGCGATGCTCTCGACGACCGAATGGCCGTCCTTGCGCGGCGGTTCGAACCCGAACACGTCGCGCATCCGGTCAAGGAAGGCGGGCTTGGGCCGCTCGGTGATCCCGACGGTACGGTCGCCCTGGACGTTGCTGTGCCCGCGCAACGGACAGATGCCCGCGCCCGGCCGCCCCATGTTGCCGCGGAGCAGCAGGAGGTTGGCGATCTGCTGGACGTTGCTCGTGCCGGTGCGCTGCTGCGTGATCCCCATGCCGTAGCAGACGATCGTCGCCTTCGAGACGGCATAGATTTGCGCGACGCCCTCTAGATCCGTGCGCGACAGGCCGCTGCCGCGCTCGATCGCCTCCCATGTGGTTTCGCGCAGGTCGGCGATATATGCCTCGATCCCGGCGGTATGCTCGGCGATGAAATCATGGTCGAGCGTCGGCTCCGCCGCTGCGGCACCGGCTGCGTTCGATGAGCGCGCGGCATCGTCGAGCGCGACGAGCGCCTTGGCGATTCCCTTGATCGCCGCGGCATCGCCGCCGACCTTCACCTGCAGATAGGTCGACGCGATCGGCGTCGAGTTGCCCGTCGCCATTTCGACCACCGACTGCGGCGATTCGAAACGCTCGAGCGAACGTTCCTTGAGCGGGTTGAAGACGATGATCTTGCCCCCGCGCTTCGACACTTCGCGCAGCGTCGCCATCATCCGCGGGTGATTGGTGCCGGGGTTGTGGCCGAACGACAGGATCAGGTCGGTATGATCAAAATCCTCGAGGCTGACCGTGCCCTTGCCGATCCCGATCGACTTGGGAAGGCCGACCGACGTCGCCTCGTGGCACATGTTCGAGCAATCGGGGAAGTTGTTGGTGCCGTACAGCCGCACGAACAGCTGGAACAGGAACGCGGCTTCGTTCGAACAGCGGCCCGAGGTGTAGAATTCGGCTTGGTCAGCATCGGGTACGGCAGCGAGCCCGGCGCCGATCTCGGCGATTGCCTCGTCCCAGCCGACGACTTCATAATGATCGGTCGCGGGATTGTAGCGCAGCGGCTCGGTGACACGGCCCTGATCCTCGATCCAGTGATCGCTCTCTTTCCAGATGTCCGAAACACTGTGCTCGGCGAAAAACTTCGCCCCGATCTTCTTCGCGGTCGATTCCCACGCGACGGCCTTCGCGCCATTCTCGCAGAATTCGAACGAGCTGGTGTGCTTGGGGTCGGGCCACGCGCAGCTCGGGCAGTCGAAGCCGTCGGGCTGGTTCGACTTGAGCAGCGTCTGCGCGCCGCTGGTGACGATCTGCTGCGCCTTCAGCGAAATGGCGACCGCCTTCAGCGCGCCCCATCCGCCTGCGGGGCCGGTGTAATCCTTGATTCCGTCGGGACGTTTGGTTGCCACGGTGGTTTCTCCAGCGCGACCTGAAGTCGCGGCGATGGGGGTGGGGGCGGGCATGCGCACACGCCCGGATAAGACGGCGTTATGCGACCGAGGCATTCGCGCAAAGGCGGGATTTCCGCAGTTGGTGATCGGGTTAATTCGTGGAACAGACCGGCTGCGGGCGCATTCCAACGTTCAGCAATCGTACGACATCAACGGGCAATCGCGCCGTGACGAACCGGCCTAGTTACGGTTGCGGATCGCGTTCTTGATCGTGCGGGCGACCTGCAGGAACGGTTGCAGCACCGTGGTCGTGTCGCTCGCACCCAGCGCATGGATATCGGTGCGCGACGATTGCTGATGCGCGATGTGCGGGGTCGCGGCGAGGGCGCGCAGGTCCGGGCGTGCCGCGCGGAACCAGGAATAGGCCCCGTCGACGTGCATCGGTCCGCCTTCGGGGCTACCGGGTTCGCGCGTCAGAATGGCTTCGAGATACGGGACCAGCGCGTCGATCGCTCGCTGTGAAAACGCAATGAAGTGCGCCAGCAGCAATTCCTCGTCGGGCGCGACGACAGACAACGGACTCGCATTCCGGGTCGCAGGCGAGCCGCCATAGAAGACATCCCACGGCTCGCGCGCGAGCGCGGCCAGCGTCACGGGCAGCTGCGCCATCTCACTGCGCGAGATGGCGACATCGTCTTCGAGGATCAGCAGCGATTTCACACCGGCGCGCTTTGCCGCCTGCAGGGCACCGAGGTGGCTCAGGAAACATCCCCGCGTACCGATCGTGGGAAATCCGCCCGGGCTGTCGGGTCGGGTGGCGTCGTGGAAGGCGATCGTGCGACCGTCGATTTCGGCGCCGAGGTTCCGCAGCGTGGCAATGGCACCCTTGCGGCGATCAGACCGATGCGGAAGATTGATGATCCGAACCATGTCGAACGTGGAGGAGAGCGGGTCGATCGACCTCGGCTGAGCCCATGCCACTGATACGCAACCTTTCAAACACGCGGAATACAACCGCTTGAAATGTACCGATACCGGCTCGGCACGCCCGAGGCTAGCAGGATCGGATTAAAGGATGGTTCCCCCGGCGGGGAAATGATCTCGACGATGATCGGGGAAAATGGTGCTGCCGGTGAGGATTGAACTCACGACCTCAGCCTTACCAAGGATGCGCTCTACCACTGAGCTACGGCAGCAACTCCACTTTGCAGCGGAAGCGGCGTAAGAGACGGATGAGCAGGGAATGTCAAGGAGCACATGCACAATGGCCGACACAAAAAACGAAAAGGCCGACCGATTGGCAGCGGCGCTTCGCGAAAATCTGAAGCGGCGCAAGGCGCAGGCGCGCGCCGCGGAACCCGTATCGGTGCCCGCGCCGCTCCCCGACGACGTCACGCGATAGGCGCGCATTTCTCCGCAAGCCACGCGCGTTCCTCGTCGTCGAAGGCCGGGCTCAGCACCGCGAACACCTCGGCGTGATAGGCGTCGAGCCACGCACGTTCGGCGGTGCTGAGCAGTTCGGGAAGAATCATGCTCCGCTCGATCGGGCAGAACGTCAGCGTCTCGAACCCGAGGAACGGCGCACCGTCCGAAAAATTGCGATCCTCGACCAGCAGCAGATTCTCGATTCGGATGCCGTATTCGCCCGCCTTGTAATAACCGGGCTCGTTCGAGAGAATCATTCCCGCGCGGAGCGGCTCGGCCGGGCCGCCACCGGGGTAGAAAGGCTGTGCGATTCGCTGCGGTCCTTCGTGCACCGAGAGATAGGCGCCGACGCCGTGGCCGGTTCCATGCGCGTAATCGAGCCCGACCTGCCACAATGGCCGCCGCGCGAAGCCATCGAGCTGCCCCCCGGTCGTCCCCGCCGGGAACACCGCGGTCGCGAGCGCGATATGCCCCTGCAGCACCCGGGTGAAGCGATCGCGCATCTCCGCGGTCGGCGTGCCGATCGGCAGCACGCGCGTCACGTCGGTCGTGCCGTCGGCATATTGCCCGCCCGAATCGACCAGATAGAGCTGCCCCAGCTCCAGCCGCGCGTTCGATTCGGGCGTCGCGTGGTAATGCGGGCTCGCACCATGCGCGCCGGTCGCCGAAATCGTGTCGAACGACGTGTCGAGCAACACGCCGGTCGCCTCGCGGAACTGTTGCAGCCGCGCGACGCAATCGAGCTCGGTCAGCTCGCCCTTGTGTGCCTCGGCCTCGACCCAGCGCAGGAAGCGCGCGAGCGCGGCCCCGTCACGGACCGACGCCGCGCGGTGCCCCGCGATCTCGACCGGGTTCTTGGTCGCCTTGGCGAGCAGCACCGGATCGCGGCGTGCGATGACGGTCGCGCCACCGGCTTCGAGCGCATCGAAGATCGCCGCGACGGCGCCTGCGGGATCGGCTGCGATCGTCTTGCCGGGATAACGCGCAAGTCCGTCGGCGAACGCATCACGCGGATGCAGGCGGATCGCGTTGCCGAGATGCTGGCGCACGGCGTCGGTCAGCTTGTCTGACGCGACGTACAGATCGGCGGTGCCGTCCGCGTCGACGATCGCATAGGCCAGCGCGACCGGGGTGTGCGCGACATCGCGGCCACGGACGTTGAGCACCCACGCGATCGAATCGAGCGCGGTGAGCACGACCGCGTCGGCCTGTTCGGTCGCCAGCCAGTCTGCGATCAACGCCCGCTTCGCGGCGGACGTCGCGCCAGCGCGATCGTCGTCCTGCACGCCGAGCGGCGCGGCGGAGGGGGCGGGGCGGTCGGGCCACACCGCATCGACCGGGTTGGTGTCGACCGCGACCAATTCGGCACCGCGCGCCGCCAGCTTCGCGCGCGCTTCCTCGACCCAGGCGCGCGTGTGGAGCCACGGGTCATAGCCGATCCGCGCGCCGTTGGCGGCATTGTCGCCCAGCCATGAAGCGACGCTCGTTTGCGGTACCGCGACGAACTGCCAGTCGTCGCCCGAGACCTGCTCGCGCACCTGCAACGTGTAGCGTCCGTCGGTGAAGATCGCGGCAGCTTGCGGAAGCACGACCGCGCTCCCCGCCGATCCCTGGAATCCGGTCAGCCAGGCAAGGCGCTGCGCATAGCCACCGACATATTCGGACATGTGCTCATCGGTCAGCGGAACGACGAAACCGTCGAGCCGGTCGCGCTGGAGCTGGTCGCGCAGGGCAGCAAGGCGGTCGGCGTGGGTAGACATCGGCAAGGGTCTTTCCGGATGGTTGCAGCAAGGATCTGAACGCCGGATTAGGCCAGCCGCTCCCGCGTTGCGAGCATCAAGCGACGCGAGACGATCCGTCACGCGCCATTGCGAGCGATCAGGCGGGTTGAACCGTCGGACGATCGGGGATCGTCAGGACGCTCGCGGTGCCACCGCCGGGACCGGGATGGACTTCGAACTGCGCGTTCAACTGGCGCGCCAGCGCCAGTGCGATCTTGAGGCCGAGACTGGTCGCCCCGGCGACGGCAAAGCCCTCGGGCAGCCCCACGCCGTCGTCGGTCACCCGCAGCGTGACGCCGCCCTGCGCGCGGTGAAGCGCAATATGGATCACGCCCGTCGTACGGTCGGCAAAGCCGTGTTCGTTGGCATTGGCGACCGCTTCCGCGAGGATCAGCGCGAACGGGATGAGCGAATCGCCGTGCAGCGTGATCCCGGGTTCGACCGCGATGTCGTAACGAATGCCGACGCGCCCGTCCGATTCAGCCAGATCGTTGACGAGTCCCTGCAGGAACGCGGCCAGATCGGTGTTCTTGCCGTCGATGTCGTAGAGTTGCCGCTGGATCCGCCCGATCAGCCCGACACGCGCGGCGGCATCGTCGAGCGCCTTCTTGGCAAGCGCATGGTCGACCCCGCGCCGGTGCAACGTCAACATCGCACCGACCATCTGGATATTGTTGGAGACGCGGTGCTGGAGCTCGCGGAACAGCAATTCGTTGCGTTCAGCCAGCCGCGCGCTCTGTTCGGCAAGGTCGTGGCTGCGTTCGCGTTCGCGACGCAGGCGGTGGTTGGCTTGCTGCATCCATTCTACCAGCGTGATGTCGACCACCACCACCGCCCCATAGAAGCCCAGCGCAAGTGCCGTGCCGGGTCCGATCGCGAAACTGCGGGCCGGCGGGATGAAGTAATACCACGCCATCAACCCGCACAGCACGGCGGCAAGCGTGCCCGGGCCGCGCCCCAGCAGGAACACCGACACGATGACTGCGGGGAAGAAGGTCAGGAACGGGAAACCGGGTGGGAACCACGGGTCGAGCCCGCTGCGCAACAGGCACGCACCGACCGACAAGGCCGCAGCGAGCACATGGCGCAACACTGGCCGACTGGACAGCAGTGGCAACTTCTCGAGAAAGGTGACGGGCCTGCTAGGCATTACGACATCACGGCGTTTGCGCGTTGCTGGCGGGGAAGGAGGGCGATCGGTCGAATCCTTCCAGCACAAATCGAACAACAGTGCGCAGGCGTTCCTATCGCACACGCTCGCCTTACGCTGCAAGAATAGTTGTTACGCGGGCGATTGGTTTTGGCAACGCGGTGGGTCCGCACGCTCCCGTGGAAAATCCCGGCGAGCCTGCCGCCCGGCAGCGGTGATCCGCTCTACAATGGGCAACGGTACAGCAGCGGTGAAGGCCGGATCGTCATGTCAATTGCAAAGCGTCTACAGCTCGGTTCGGGGCTGATCGCCATGATCGTCCTGTTGGCGATTGCGATCGCCGCGTACAGCATCAACCTCGTCAGGATCGGTGGTCCGGTCGCCGAGCGGATCCAGTCCGCATCGGATTACGTCGCGGACATCCTCCCGCCGCCCGCCTATGTGCTGGAACCGTTCCTGGAAGCCACGTTGCTGGTCGATCATCCCGAACAGGTGGAGCAGCGTGCCGCGCACCTCGCGGCCTTGCGCAAGGCGTATGACGAGCGTCAGGCCTATTGGAAAACCGGCAACATCAGTCCCGAACTCGCCGCAGCGCTCACCCAGGATGCGAACGTCCCCGCACAGCGTTTCTGGCAGCAGGTCGCGCGGCTGGAAACCGCGGCGCGCAAGGGTGATGCCGCCGCGATGCGCGACAGCTATGCCGCGATCGCCACTGCCTATGCCGAGCACCGGACTCAGATCGACCGCGCGGTCACGCTGGCGACCGACTATCAGGCCAATCTCAAGCAGGACGCCCACCGCAGCCTGACCACGGCGTCGAGCGCATTGCTGGTACTGGCGTTGACGATCCTCGCGCTTGCGATCGGCGCAGGGGTCTATCTGACGCGCAAGGTCATGGCGCCGCTCGATGAACTGATCCAGTCGACCACTACGCTCGCCGGTGGGCAGGACTGTACGGTGCCGCATCTCGGGC
The DNA here is from genome assembly GCA_030433805.1 of Sphingomonas sp. PsM26. Classification (GTDB taxonomy): domain Bacteria; phylum Pseudomonadota; class Alphaproteobacteria; order Sphingomonadales; family Sphingomonadaceae; genus Sphingomonas. Next base: position 34,883 of record JARUXA010000006.1, read on the forward strand.
GCACCGACGAACTCGGTGCGATGGCGGAAGCGGTCGACTTCTTCCGGCGCAGCGCAAAGGAACGCGCGGCGCAGGACGCCCGCGCCGCCGCGGATACCGCGATCGTCGCGGACGGCGTGGGGCAGGTCCTGCGCCGGATGGCGGCGGGCGACTTGCGGCATGGCACTGCAATCGAATTCCCCGTAGGGTACACCGGCGTCAACAGCGATTTGAACGGCGCGGTCGAGACCCTGCGCAAGATGGTCTGCGCGGTGGTCGAGACGACCAACGAGATCGACGGCGCGTCCCGATCGATCGCAGGTGCGACCGAGGAACTCGCGCGGCGCACCGAGAGCAGTGCCGCGGCGATCGAGCAGACGTCGGCTGCGGTCAATCGCATGGACGAGCGGCTGCGCAGCACCGCCGAGGCGGCGCGCAAGACGTCCGACGGATCGCAGCAGACGCTGGACGCAGCCAGCGAAGTCCGCACCCGCACCGATGGCGCGATGGAAGCGATGCACCGCGTGTCCAAGAGCACCAGCGGGATCGATGACGTGATCGAGGGGCTCGACAAGATCGCGTTCCAGACCCGCGTGCTGGCGATGAACGCTGCGGTCGAAGCGGGACGGGCGGGGGATGCCGGTCGCGGGTTCGCGGTGGTCGCGGATCTCGTCTCGACGCTGGCGATGCGCGCCGAGGAGGAGGCCAAGCGCGCGCGCACGCAACTCAGCGCGACGCAGGAGGACGTCACCGTCGCGGTCGAGGCGGTCGGTCTGGTCGACGGCGCGCTCCAGACGATCCTGACGCGCTGCACCGAAGCCGCCGCGCTGACGCAGGGGATCGCCGACGACAATGTCGCGCAGTCCATCGCGATCGGCGAGATCAACAGCGCGGTGTCGCAGCTCGACCAGATCGTCCAGCAGAATGCCGCGATGGTAGACCAGACGTCCGCCGCCGCGGGAGGACTCGCGCGGGACGTGCAGAGGCTGGCCGGCCATGCGGCGGCGTTCCAGTATGACTTGCGCGCAAGCGACGTTCCCGTGGCGGTCGAACGGCGTAAACCCCGCACCGGCGCGTCCGCGGGCAGCCGTGCCGACCGGCGCGGTCCAGCGAACACCGCGCGGGCGAGGGAATTGCTCCCCGCATAGGCGCGGCTCGACTTGGGCGGTGGTGGCGGGGTAGGGGTCGCGGATGACCGACTCCACGCCCCCCGCTGCCCCTCTTCCCGTTGCGCCCGTCGCCGCGCTCCGCCCGCACAGCTTCACGACGCACGGGGTTACGATCGAGGATCCCTACGCCTGGATCAAGGATCCAGGCTATCCCGAGGTGACCGATCCCGACGTGCTCGACTATCTGGCGGCGGAAAACGCGTATTTCGAAAGCGTGATGGCGCCGCATCGTCCGCTGATCGACCGGCTGTACGAAGAGATGAAGGGGCGGATCAAGGAAGACGATTCCTCGGTCCCGCAGAAGGACGGCGACTGGCTGTACTGGACCGCGTTCGAGACCGGCGGCCAGTATCGCAAATGGTGGCGTCGCCCGGTCGCCGCGGGCACTGACACGAGCAAGGACGAACTGATCCTCGACGAGCCCGTGCTTGCCGAGGGCAAGGAATATTTCCGGCTGGGCGCCTTCTCGATCAGCAACGACGGGCGGCTGCTCGCCTATGCGATCGACGACAATGGCTCCGAGCGGTTCGAGATTCGCGTCAAGGACCTGACCACCGGCGAGCATCTCCCCGATGTCATTCCGGGGATGCTGTCCGAGATCGTCTGGACCGCGGACGACAAGGGCTTCCTTTACGGCCTGGCGAACGACCAGTGGCGCACCGACAACGCGCGGCTCCACTGGCTCGGCACGCCGATCGCGGACGATATCGAACTGTTCAAGGAAGCCGACGAGGGCTTCCGCGTGGGCGTCAGCGAGACGAGCGACCGCAAGTGGATCGTGCTGTCGAGCGGCGATCATGTGACGAGCGAGATCTACCTGCTTCCCGCAACCGACCCGCTCGCGACGCCGCTGCTGGTGTCGGCGCGGCAAGTGGGACGTGAATATGACGTCGACATGCATGGCGACACGCTGTTCATCCACACCAACGACACCGATCCCAATTTTCGGCTGTGCACCGCGCATATCTCGGCGCCGGGCGAATGGGTCGAGAAGATCGCGCCGTCGCGGCAATTTTACATGACTGGAATCGACTGTTTCCGGGACTTTTTCATCGTAGACGGGCGTGAAAACGGGCTCGATCAGATCGAAATCCACCGCTACGACGACACAATCGTGCCACAACGGATACGGTTTCCCGAGGCAAGCTATGACGCGGGGCTCGGCAACAACCCTGAATATGCGATGGACGTGCTGCGCGTCGGCTATGAATCGATGGTCACGCCGGGCACCGAATATGATTACGACGTCGCGACCGGCGAGCTTACGACACTGAAAGTCCAGGAAATTCCGTCGGGCTATCAGGCGGCCAAGTATCGCACCGAACGCCTCAAGATCACCGCACGCGACGGGACCGAGGTGCCGGTGTCGATCGTCTATCCCGCCGACTTCCCCAGGGACGGGTCGCGGCCGCTGTTCCTTTATGCTTACGGCGCATACGGTTACGCAATCCCGCCGGGCTTCTCGACCGGGCGGTTGTCGCTGCTCGACCGCGGCTTTGCCTATGCGATCGCGCATATCCGCGGCGGGGACGATCTCGGCCAGCAATGGTATCTCGACGGCAAGCTCGAGAAACGCGCCAACACGTTCAACGACTTCGTCGATGTCGCCAAGGGGCTGGTCGCGGATGGCTGGACCTCCGCGGGCAAGATCGCGATCGCGGGGCGGTCTGCGGGCGGCGAGCTGATGGGCGCCGTCGTCAATTCCGATCCCGAACTATGGGGCGCGGTGATCGCCGACGTGCCGTTCGTCGACGTGCTCAACACGATGCTCGACGCCGAGCTGCCGCTGACGCCGGGCGAATGGCCCGAATGGGGCAATCCGATCGAGGACAAGGCGGCGTTCGAATTGATCCGCGGCTATTCGCCGTACGATCAGGTCAAGGCGCAGGCCTATCCGCCGATGTTCATCAGCGGCGGGCTCAACGACCCGCGCGTTACCTATTGGGAGCCCGCAAAATGGGCGGCCAAGCTGCGCGCGACCAAGACCGACGACAATATCCTGCTGCTCAAGACCAACATGGGCGCGGGGCATGGCGGCAAATCGGGGCGGTTCGAGTCGCTGCGCGAGGGCGCGGAGGAACATGCGTTCGTGCTGTGGCAGCTCGGCATCGAGGGGTAGGCGAAACGACCGTCGCGCTTTGCTCCGGCGCTCGCCGTCGCGGGGGAACATCGGCACGCGCGCGGATTTGAGCCGTTTATGACGATCGAATCCATCATCCAGCACTACGGCCTCTTCGCGTTGTTCGCGGGCGCTGGGATCGAGGGCGAGACTGTCGTCGTCGCGGGCGGGCTGCTCGCGCACAAGGGGCTGTTTTCGCTGCCCGGCGCGATGGCGGCGGCGGCGGCGGGGTCGTTCGTCGCGGACCAGATCTTCTTCTCGCTCGGGCGGTATTTCCGCGACAAACCGTGGGTCCGGCGAGCGCGAGAGAAGCCGATCTTCGAGCGCGCGCTGGGGCTGCTCGAACGCTATCCGATCGGGTTCATCTTCGCGTTCCGCTTCATCTACGGTTTCCGCACGATCAGCCCGATTGCGATCGGGACGACCAAGGTCTCGACCAAGCTGTTCGTCATGATCAACCTGGTCGCGGCGATCGTCTGGGGGATCGTGTTCACCGGGATCGGCTATCTGTTCGGGCACAGTTTCGAGAAACTGATCGAGCGCTTCCTCCCCGACAACCATGCGATCCTGATCGTCGGCGGGGTGATCGTCGTGGTCGCGTCGCTGCTGGGCCTCTGGCATTGGTGGCGCGGTCGGGGCACACAGGCGGCATGACGCGCTTCACGCTTTCGATCACCGCGACGCCCGACGACATCGACGAGCTCGGCCACGTCAACAATGCGGTGTGGGTGCGCTGGATCCAGCAGATCGCGGTCGCGCATTGGGAAGCACTCGCGCCGCCCGAACAGCAGGCGGCCTATGTCTGGGTCGTGACGCGGCACGAGATCGACTATCGCGGCAATGTCGCGGCGGGCGAGACGGTGACCGGCGAAACCTGGGTTCCTGCACCGCCCAGCGGCGCGCGGTTCGACCGGCATGTCCGGTTCCTAGGGCCGGACGGGAAGGTAAAGGTACAGGCCGTCACGACCTGGGCGCTGATCGACCGCGCGAGCGGGCGGCTGCTGCGCGTGCGGGACGAGATTGCAGCGCCGTTTTTGTCCAGCTGACGGAACCGCTTGGCGCCTCGGGGGCTTGAATGGAGGAATCCCGCCAAGGAAAGGCCCGCGATGCTGGAACATCTCCCCCATTGGTTGGGTGCCGCGTTGCGCAGCGTGCGTGCCGGTGCCGACAAGTTGACGATCACCCAGCCGGTGCCCGGCAATAATTATACGACGATCGAGGTGACGAGCCCCGCCTTCGCGCAGGAAGGCCGCATCCCGCCACGCTTCACCGCGGACGGCGAAGGGGTTTCGCCGCCGCTGACCTGGGGTGCGGTCCCGCCGGGGACGCTGAGCGTCGCGCTGGTCGTCGAGGATGCCGATTCACCGACGCCGGCACCGCTGGTGCACGCGATTCTCTGGGGCTTGCCCGCGGATGCCGGGCGGATCGAGGAAGGTGCGATCACGGCGAACGCGCAGCCAGATGGTGGCGATGTCGGTCGCAACTCGTATCTGTCCGAGGGGTGGCTCGCGCCGGATCCGCCGACCGGCCACGGCGACCATCGCTATGCGTTTCAAATCTTCGCGCTGGATTGCGCGGCAGAGGACATCGGTGAAGCACCGGGGCGCGGTGCGGTGCTCAACGCAATGGCGGGCCATGTGATCGGCGCAGGGTTGCTGGTCGGGCTGTATTCGCGCGGCGAACCGGCGGATGTGGTCCCGGATGATGGCGCGCCTGTGGCCGCCTGACACCTCACGTGAGCGCTGACGTCGGGTCGCGTTCCCCTAACTTTCTTCCCCGGCGAAGGCCGGGGCCCAGTCGCGATGGCCGAAGTAACGGCGCGCACCCGCTCGCAATCTTCTGTTCTTCGACTGGGCCCCGGCCTTCGCCGGGGAAGCAGTTATGAACTCAGGCCACCGACGCAACCCTTACCCGCTGTTGCGCAACGCAGTTGCGATCGCGTTGATCGACAGCAGGATGCCCTCGCCGATCCGCTCGTCCTCATCGCCCGCACGGCGGCGTTTGATCAGCTCGATCTGGAGCAGGTTGAGCGGCTCGATGTACGGCAGCCGCAACCGGATCGACGTCTCGAGCGCGGGATGCGCTTCGAGCAGGCGCGACTGGCCGGTCACGTCCAGCAGACCGTCATGCGCTTGCCGCCACCCCGCTTCGATCCGCGGGAAGATCGCGTCGGCAAGGCTGCGATCCTCGACCAGCGCGGCATAGCGGGCGGCGATCCCCATGTCGGACTTGGCGATCACCTGTTCCATATTGGCGAGCGTCGCCGCGAAGAACGGCCAGCCCTGCGCCATGTCGCGCAACAGTGCCTTGTCCTCGAATGCGTCGATCGCCTGGCCCACGCCGTACCAACCCGGCAGCATCACGCGCGCCTGCGCCCAACTGAACACCCAGGGAATCGCGCGCAGATCCTCGATCCGGTCGCTCTTGGTCCGGCTGGCGGGGCGCGAGCCGATCTTGAGCCCCGAAATTTCCGCGATCGGTGTCATCTCACGGAAGAAGGTGCGGAAACCCTCGGTGCCATAGACGAGGTCGCGATACGCCTTGAACGCGCTCGCCGAGAGCTGGTCCATCGCCTCGGAGAAACGCTGCGTGTCGGCGGGGGACAATTGCTCGGGCTCGAGGCTGGCAAGCAACGTCGCCGAGGCCATCGCCTCCAGATTGGTCATCGCACTGTCGCGCGTGCCATATTTGCCCGCGATCACTTCGCCTTGCTCGGTAATGCGGATCCGGCCCTGCACCGTGCCGAACGGCTGTGCGCGGATCGCGGCGAAGGCGGAGCCACCGCCACGCCCGACCGCGCCGCCGCGCCCGTGGAACAGCTGCATGCCGACGCCGGCGTCGGCGAAAACGCTGCGCAACGCGGTGGACCCTTTGGACAGGCTCCAAGTCGAGGTGAGATACCCCCCGTCCTTGTTCGAATCGGAATAGCCGATCATCACTTCCTGATAACCGCGCGCGGCGGTCACCGCGCGAACCTCGGGCAGCGCGAACCATTTGGTCATAATGTCCGGCGCGGCTTCCAGATCGCCGATCGTCTCGAACAGCGGCACCGCCATGATCGCGGCGAGCGGGGTTTGCCCGTCGGTTCCCTGCGGCCGGTACAGACCAACTTCCTTCAACAGCACGTTGAGTTCGAGCAGGTCCGACACCGACTGCGCCATCGACACGATATGCTGGACGATGCACGCCGTGCCATAGGTGGCATGCGCGGTCGCGGCGGCGCGCAGGATCGCGAGTTCGGACTTGGTCTCGTCCGAATAGTCCGCGAATGCGCTGCCCAAGGGTCGCGCGTTGGACAGTTCGTGGCGCAGTAGCGACACGCGCTGCGATTCACTCAGCGCCAGATAATCGCCCTCGACCCCGGCGACCTTGAGCAGCTCGGCGACGACGCGTTCGAGCACCGCGCTGTTCTGCCGCAGGTCGAGCGTCGCAAGGTGGAAGCCGAATGTTTCGACTGCGCGGATCAGCCGTCCGAGCGCGCCGCCCGACGACAAGGTCCCCCCGCCACCCGCCGCGAGCGCGCGGGCGATGATGACGAGATCGGCGCGGAACGCCTGCGGATCGGCATAGCGCTCGCCCGTGAGCGGTCCTGGTCGCGGGGCGGCCTTGCCGGTCAGCGCCAGATGCGTCGCGGCGAGCCTGGCGTAAACGCCCGACAGCGCGCGCCGGTATGGTTCGTCGCTGCGGCTTTCGGCGTTGTCGCCGCTTGCGTCGGCCAGCGCGGTGACCGCTGTGTCGGCGGGCGCGAGATTGGTCGAGATCGACAGTTCGGCCCCGAGCGCGTGGACCGCATCGAGATAATAGACCAGCACCGCTTCGCTCGCCTTGGCGAGGGCGGCGCGCAGGCTGTCGGCCGTGACAAACGGATTGCCGTCACGATCGCCGCCGATCCAGCTGCCGGGCTTGAGGAACCCCGGCGTGCGTTCGCCAAGCGCGCGATCCCAGCGCTGGTACAGTGCGGGGAGCGCGGGGAGGAACACGTCGCGGAGATAGCTGAGCGCGGTCTCGACCTCGTCGGTGACGTACAGGCGTTCGCGCCGCAGCACGCGCGTCTGCCACAGCAGCGCGATCTGGCGAAGGATCGCCTGCTCTACGTCGTCGCCTTCGGGCGTGTCGGTCGCGCCGGTGTCGCGCAGCAGCATCAGCGCGGCGATCCGGTTGCGGTGGTCGATCATCGACTTGCGTCGCACCTCGGTCGGGTGCGCGGTCAGCACGGGGGCAAGCAAGGCGTGCTGCAGCAGCGCGATCGCCTTTGCCTTGTCGATCCCTTCTTCCGCCAAGCGGTCGAGCGCGGAGGCAAGGTCCGCGCCCTGTTCGGCGGTCACGCCCTGCCGGTCCTCGGCAAGGTTGGCGAGCATCGAGAAGAGCATGAATCCCCGAACAAAATCCACCGTTTCGTCGAGGTCGAGCTGGTCGAGCGCAAGGTCGACGCTCTTGTCGTCGGTCGCCCCGCGGTGGCGCTCGACCGAGGCCGCACGGATCGATTCGGTGCGTTCATAGAGCGCTTCGCCGCCATAGGCGCGGATCACGTCGCCGAGCAGCTTGCCCAGGAAACGGATGTCGGGATTGTTGGTGATCGAGGGGAGGTCAGCCATCCGGGGATGCTGCATCGCAACACCCCCGGGGTCAACCATCACTGTGTTGCTGGAGTCGCCGCCGGGGTGGCGGGCGTTGCCTTGGCGCCTTGCGCGGCGCGGGCAGCGGCTTGCTCCTTGTTGGTCACCATGCCGTCCTTGTTGGCATCGGCCTCGTCGAACCGCTCAAGCCCGCGCGCGACGAATTCGCTCTTGCTGATCGCGCCGTCCTGATCGGTATCCGCGCGCGCAATGCGGTCCGCGCGGGTGTTGCCGAGTTCCAGCCTGCTCAGTCGACCGTCACCGTCGGCGTCGCGTTCGTCGAAGCGCTTTTCAAGCAGTTGCCGGACCTCATCGCGCTTGGCGAGCGTCGGCGGTACGAAGTCGTTCAGGGCGTCGTCGCTGGGTGCGGAGCGGCCGCAGCCGGACGTTACCAATACCAGGGCCGCCAGACCCACAATCCCCATACGCAGCATCTTCGTCTCCCGGACCGAACAGGTCGACGCGCGTGTATCGGCGTCAAGCTTCCAGCTCAACGTCCCAATACAGCCAGTCGTGCCACGTTTCGTGCAGGAAATTGGGCGGATAGCGTCGGCCATGCTCCTGTAAGTGCCAACTTGTAGGCCGGATTGCGTCGATATGAAGCGGCATCCCCGCCTGTTTCGGCGTACGCCCGCCCTTCTTGAGGTTGCACGGCGAACAGGCGGTCGCGACATTCTCCCACGTCGTCCGCCCGCCCTGCGCGCGCGGGACGATATGGTCGAAGGTGAGGTCGTTGCCCGAACCGCAATATTGGCAGGTGAACTTGTCGCGCAGGAACAGGTTGAACCGCGTGAACGCCGGAAACGCGCTGGGGCGCACATATTGCTTGAGCGCGATCACCGATGGCAATTTGATCCGCTGCGTCGGACTGCGCACTTCGCGTTCATATTCCGCGACGATGTCGACTCGGTCGAGGAACACCGCCTTGATCGCGGTCTGCCACGGCCAGACCGACAAGGGATAATAGCTCAGCGGGGTGTAGTCTGCGTTGAGCACAAGCGCAGGACAGCCATCGGGGTGGCGGATGAGATCGGGATGGTACATTCAAGCCCCCCTTTTCCTCGGTCGCGTGACGCTTCCTGCGCGGCTTCTTGCCGGTTAGGATGACGCTGTCATGACAGCTGCGCCAATCTTGAACGAACACAGCACAGGGCGCGACTCGGGGTCAAGGGGAACGATCGTAGGGTACGCTCCCGGAGCGGCGCACCGCGCCCCGATCGCGACGGCACGATGACCGCGCAGATCGTCAGTCGGTTCGCGCCGAGCCCGACCGGTAAGCTCCACCTCGGCCACGCTTTTTCCGCGATCCAGGCGCACGATCGCGCCCGGTCTGACGGGGGGCGGTTCCTGTTGCGGATCGAGGATATCGACGGGACGCGCAGCCGTCCCGAACATGTCGCGGGTATCGAGGCAGACTTGCGCTGGCTGGGGCTGGAGTGGGACGGCGCAGTGCTGTTCCAGTCGACGCGGCTCCCCGCTTACGCCGTCGCACTCGATCAATTGCGGGGCGAAGGCCTGCTCTACCCCTGTTTCTGCACGCGCGCAGAGATCGCCGCGAGCCTGTCCGCGCCACACGGGCCGGGCGCGGTCTATCCCGGGACGTGTCGTCATATCGACGGTGCGGTGCGCACCGCGCGGATCGCGGCGGGCGCGCAGCATGCGTGGCGGATCGACATGGCCGAAGCGGTTTCGCGGACCGGGCCGCTCGACTGGCACGACGAGCGCGCGGGCCGTGTCGTCGCGCGGCCGGAAACGCACGGCGACGTCGTCCTTGCGCGCAAGGATGCGCCCGCGAGCTATCATCTCGCCGTGACAGTCGACGATGCGGCGCAGCGCGTCACGCATGTCGTGCGCGGGCTCGACCTGTTCGGCGCGACCGACGTCCATCGGTTGCTCCAGGCGCTGCTCGACCTGCCGACGCCGGTCTATCATCATCATGCATTGCTCCACGATGTGGACGGCGTGCGGCTGGCGAAACGGACGCATGCGCCCACGCTCGAACGGTTGCGGCTGGCGGGGGAAGACGGCATTGCGCTCGCGCGGACGCTGCGCGCCGGGCGGGTGCCCTCGGACATTGTGACCACTGGCTTTCTCGTCCCGAACGCCTAAGTTGATGGCATGAGCACTTTCCTGACAATCCTGCTGATCGCGGCGATGATCGCCACGGTCGTCGTTCTGGTCCGAGGCCTGGTCGTCTTCCTGCTTGGTGCAAGCCAGCAGGCGCGCGACGGGACGGGAAGTGCGGACGGGATCAGCCCGTCGGCGGTCAAGTCGAACAAGATGATGCAATATCGCATCATGTTCCAGGCAGTCGCGATCTTCCTGGTCGTGCTGATCATGTGGCTCGCGGGCAAGAGCTGACCGCGCAGAAAGCACCGGTCCTTGACGGGACCGGATCGGGGGACAGGGTTTGGTAAAGCTCAATCGCATCTACACGCGCACCGGGGATGACGGCTCGACCGGGCTCGTCGACGGGTCGCGTGTGGCCAAGGACGATGCGCGGATGGCGGCGATCGGCGATGTCGACGAGGCGAACAGCTTGATCGGCGTAGCGGCGGTCGCGCTGCGCGAAACCGGCATCGACAACATCTGGCTGGTCGCCTTGCTGGAGCGCGTGCAGAACGACCTGTTCGATCTGGGTGCGGATCTGGCGACGCCCGGGGAGGATTTCGCGCCGTCGGAGATGGTGCTGCGGATCGTCGCGGCGCAGGTCGAGCGGCTCGAAACCGAGATCGATCGCATGAACAGCGAGCTCGCGCCGCTCACCAGCTTCATCCTGCCCGGCGGCACGCGCGGCGCGGCGGCGCTGCATGTCGCGCGCGCCACGATCCGGCGCGCGGAACGGACCGCGGTCGGGGCGGCGCGGCAGGTCGCGCTCAATCCGCTCGCGCTCGCCTATCTCAATAGATTGTCTGATTATCTGTTCGTCGCGGCCCGTGTCGTGAACCAAAATGCGGGCGGGGACGTTTTGTGGCGACCGGGTGCAACCCGCTGATGTGAGATCGGTGGGAGATTGCCTCGTTGAACGCCCCGGCGGGGGCAGGATTTTTCCGGAACGGACGAGGCGATGGCGACACGGACTGCCCCAAGGACTGACGCCGCGCCGCTTGGCGAACGATTCCGCGAAGTCCGCAACCTGACCGTCGCGTTAGTCGCGCCCTTGTCGGATGCGGATGCGACGGCACAGTCGATGGATGACGCCTCGCCTGCCAAATGGCATCTCGCGCACACGAGCTGGTTCCTCGAAACCTTCATCCTGCGCGACTTCGTCAGCGGTTATAAACTGTACGACGAGCGCTTCCCGTTCCTGTTCAACAGCTATTACGAGGCCGAGGGGCAGCGCCACGCGCGCAACCGGCGCGGGATGATCACGCGCCCGGCGCTCGACGAGATCCTCGCGTATCGTGCGCATGTCGACGCGCAGGTGCTCGCGGCGATGCCGGATTTGCCCGAGGCGGCGCAGGCGCTGATCGCGCTGGGCTGCCATCATGAGGAGCAGCACCAGGAGTTGCTCGTCACCGACATCCTGCATCTGATGGCGCAGAATCCGGTCGAACCTGCGATCTGGCCGGCTGCGCGCAAGGTGCCGGTGGAAATGCCGCCCCCGGTCGGCTGGATCGAACACGCCGCCGGAATTGTCGAGATCGGCCATGACGGCGACGGCTTCTCCTTCGATTGCGAAGGTCCACGTCATCAGACGCTGTTAAGCCCGCACGCGATCGCTGACCGTACCGTGACCAATGGCGAATGGGCCGCATTCATTGCCGACGGCGGCTATGCCGAGCCACGCCACTGGCTGTCCGATGGCTGGGCGTGGGTCAAGCGCGAGGCGGTAGTGGCACCGCTCTATTGGGAGCAGCGCGACGGCGCGTGGACGCGCTTCGGGCTCGACGGGCGGCGTGCGATCGACCCGGCGGCACCGGTGACGCATGTCAGCTTCTTCGAAGCGGATGCCTATGCCAGCTGGGCGGGCGCGCGGCTCCCGACCGAGGCCGAATGGGAAGCCGCAGCGGCGCGCCACGATCCGCTCGGCGGCAACCAGCTCGACACCGCCGGCCCGGTCGAGCCGCGCCCATCGACGGGCGGCCCGGCTTTCTTCGGCGACGTGTGGGAATGGACCGGGAGCGCCTATCGCCCCTATCCGGGTTTCCGCGCGGTCGAGGGTGCGGTCGGCGAATATAACGGCAAGTTCATGAGCGGGCAGTGCGTCCTGCGCGGCGGATCGTGCGCGACGCCGCGCGGCCATGCGCGCGCTTCCTACCGCAATTTCTTCTATCCGCATCAACGCTGGCAGTTCACCGGCGTCCGGCTTGCCAAGGATCTCTAATGCTTAAGCCAGAAATCGAGGACGGTCAGGCGAGCCTGGCCGATCCCGCATTCCGTCATGACGTGTTGCAGGGCTTCACGATCCGGCCACGCGCGATCCCGGCGCGGTGGTTCTACGATCGGCGCGGGTCCGAGCTGTTCGAGGCGATCACCGACTTGCCCGAATATTACCCGACCCGCACCGAGACCGCGATCCTGCGCGATTGCTGCGCCGACGTCGCGCGGATCGCAGGCACCGGACGCGCGGTGGTCGAATTCGGCTCGGGCTCGTCGACCAAGACGCCGATCCTGCTCCACGCGGTCAACCCTGCGGCTTACGTGCCGATCGACATTTCGGGCGATTTCCTGCGCGAATCCTCGGCCGATCTCTCCGCAGTCTTCCCCGGATTGCCGGTGCTACCGGTCGAGGCAGACTTCCTCAAGCCGATCGATCTGCCCGGGCAAGTGATCGACACGCCCAAGCTGGGGTTCTTCCCCGGATCGACGATCGGCAACATGATCCCGCACGCCAGTGTCGATCTGCTCCGTGCAATGAAGATGTCGCTCGGCGAGGGCGCGATGCTGTTGATCGGGATGGACCGGATCAAGGATCAGGCGACGCTGGAAGCCGCCTATGACGATGCGCAGGGGGTGACGGCGGCGTTCAACCTCAACCTGCTCGAGCGGATCAACCGCGAACTCGGCGCGACGATCCCGGTCGACGCCTTCCGCCACCGCGCGATTTGGAACGACGATCGCGCCCGGATCGAGATGCATCTCGAGGCGACGCGCGACGTGACCTTCACGATCGAGGGGCGGCCGTTCGAGATGGCGGCGGGCGAGACGATCCACACCGAGAACAGCCACAAGTTCGGGCCACGCGACGCGCGGATCCTGCTCCGCGCGGGCGGGTGGACGCCGGTCGGCGAATGGACCGACCCCGAGGGGCGGTTCGCGGTGATCCTCGCGGAGGCACAGCCCGCGCGCCTCGCGCCGTGATCGACGCGCGGTGATTGCCGCCGCATCGCCTGATCCCTAAAGCGGCGGCAAAACGCAGTGAAGGACAGGACATGCAGACGGTAGGTGTCATCGGCGCGGGCCAGATGGGTGCGGGGATCGCACAGGTTGCGGCGCAGGCGGGGTTCCACGTCCTGCTCAGCGACGTGTCGAAGGACCGTGCGGATGCAGGCAAGGGGGGGATCGCCAAGGCGCTCGACCGGCTCGTCACCAAGGAGAAGATCGCTGCCGAAGCGCGCGATGCGGCGCTTGGCCTGATCGAGCCGGTCGAGGGATTGTCCGCGATGGCGCCCGCGTTCCTTGTGATCGAGGCGGCGACCGAACGCGAGGAGATCAAGCGGTCGATCTTCGCCGAGGTCGGCAAGGTGCTCGCGTCGGAAGCGATCCTCGCGTCGAACACCTCGTCGATCCCGATCACGCGGCTCGCGCAGGCATCACCCGATGCGGCGCGGTTCATGGGCGTCCACTTCTTTAATCCCGTACCCGTCATGGGGCTGATCGAGCTCATCCGTGGCCTTGCGACGTCCGACGCGACGGTGGCGGCGGTCGAGGCGTTCGGGCGCAAGCTCGGCAAGGAAATCGTCCATGCCAATGATGCGCCGGGGTTCATCGTCAACCGCGTGCTGATGCCGATGCTCAACGAAGCGTGTTTCGCGTTGGGGGAGGGGGTTGCGACGGTGCGCGATATCGACGTCGCGTGCCAGCTCGGGCTCAACCATCCGATGGGGCCGCTGACGCTCGCCGATTTCATCGGGCTCGATACGTGTCTGGAGATTACCCGCGTGTTGTTCGAGGGGACGGGGGATCCGAAGTTCCGGCCTGCGCCGTTGTTAGTGAAATATGTCGAGGCAGGCTGGTTCGGGCGCAAGACCAAGCGCGGGTTCTATGATTATTCCGGCGCGGAGCCTGTGCCGACGCGGTGATTGCCGGGAATCTCCCCTCCCCTTCAGGGGAGGGGCTGGGGGTGGGGCAGTGCAGATAACCTAACGTCAGTTCTGCTGCACGGCCCCACCCCAACCCCTCCCCTGAAGGGGAGGGGCTTTAGCGCCGATCAAATCCGGTGTTCGCCCTTGACCCAGCGGACCGTGCCCGAGCTCGCGCGCATCACGACGCTTTCGGTCGTCATGATCTTGCCCTTGCGCTTGACGCCCGCGAGCAGCGAGCCGTCGGTCACGCCCGTCGCCGCGAAGATGCAGTCGCCGCGCGCGAGTTCGGTCAGGTCGTACTGCTTGTCGAGATCGGTCACGCCCCACTTGGCCGCCCGCGCACGCTCGTCGTCGTTGCGGAACAACAGCCGCCCCTTGAACTGCCCACCGACGCAGCGCAGCGCCGCCGCGGCGAGCACGCCTTCCGGAGCGCCACCGGCCCCCATGTAGATGTCGATCGTCGTATCGGGGTTGGTCGTCGCGATCACGCCCGCGACGTCGCCGTCGCCGATCAGCATGATCCCGCAGCCGAGGTCGCGCAGTTCGGCGATCAGTTTCTGGTGGCGCGGACGATCAAGCACGCAGGCGATGATGTCCTTGGGGTCGACGCCCTTGGCGGCTGCCAGCGCACGGACGTTTTCGCTCGGCGACTTGTCGAGATCGATGATCCCCTCGGGATAGCCAGGGCCGCAGGCGATCTTGTCCATATAGACGTCGGGGGCGTTGAGCAGCCCGCCTTCCTCGGCGATCGCGAGCACCGCGAGGCTGTTCGGGCCCGCGGTTGCGCAGATCGTCGTGCCTTCCAAGGGATCGAGCGCGATGTCGATCTTCGGGCCCTTGCCGATCGCCGAGCCGACCTTCTCGCCGATGAACAGCATCGGCGCTTCGTCGCGCTCGCCTTCGCCGATCACGACGGTTCCGTCCATGTAGAGTTCGTTGAGCGCGGCGCGCATCGCCTCGACCGCGGCGGCATCGGCCGCCTTCTCGTCACCGCGACCGGTAAGGGTCGATGCGGCAACCGCCGCTGCCTCGGTCACGCGGACCATTTCGAGCACGAGAACGCGGTCGAGCGTCTGGGAGCGGGTGGTGGTCATCTGGGATCCTCTTTGTCGTTTGTCGAGTGGACTAAGCGGGGAGGCAAAGGATGTCGAGTTTGGGGGCTTCTTAAGCCCCTCCCCTTCAGGGGAGGGGTTGGGGGTGGGGCAGTGCAGATGACCCAGCGTTGGTTCTGCTGGACCGCCCCACCCCAACCCCTCCCCTAAAGGGGAGGGGCTATGAGATTAGTCGCGCAGCAATTCGTTGATGCTGGTCTTCGACCGCGTCCGCGCGTCGACGCGTTTCACGATCACCGCGCAATACAAGCTCGGCTTGCCGTCGCCACCGCCCATGCTGCCGGGGACGACCACCGCATACGGCGGCACCTCGCCGCGGAACACTTCGCCGGTCGCGCGGTCGACGATCTTGGTCGACGCGCCGAGATACACGCCCATCGACAGCACCGCACCCTCGCCGACGCGAACGCCCTCGGCGACTTCGCTGCGCGCACCGATGAACGCGCCGTCACCGATGATGACCGGATCCGCCTGGAGCGGCTCGAGCACGCCGCCGATCCCGGCACCGCCCGAGATGTGCACGCCCTTGCCGATCTGCGCGCAGCTGCCGACCGTCGCCCAAGTGTCGACCATCGAATTCTCGCCGACATAGGCACCCAGATTGACGAAGCTCGGCATCAGCACCGCGCCCTTGCCGATGAACGCGCCGCGCCGGACGATCGCACCGGGAACGCTGCGGAAGCCCGCCTGGCGGAATTCGGCCGACCCCCAGCCGTGGAACTTGGAGGGCACCTTGTCCCACCAGTTCGCGCCGTCGGGGCCGCCAGCGATCTCGGCCATGTCGTTCAGGCGGAACGACAGCAGCACCGCCTTCTTGAGCCACTGGTTGACGCGCCAGCCGCCCGCGCCATCGGGCTCGGCCACGCGCACCGTCCCTGAGTCGAGCTGGTTGAGCGCGCTTTCGACCGCGTCGCGGATATCGCCCTTGGTCTCGAAGCTTACCGTGTCGCGCGCATCCCAGGCTGCGTCGATCGTCGTCTGCAAGTCGCTCATAAATCCCCCATGATGTCGTGAAGCCACGCGGTCAGATCGGGCGTGGTGAAGTCGATGAAGCTGCGGTCCTGCTCGGCGGCGGCCTGCTCGGAGCCATTGTCGATCCACACCGTCGTCATGCCGATCGCCTTGGCGGGCGCGAGGTTGCGCGCCATGTCCTCGACGAACAGCGACTCGGTCGGATCGATGTCGAACGCCGCGCACAGCCCGGCATAGGCCGAGGCGTTGGGCTTCGGTTTGAGGTCCATCGCGTGGATGTCGTGGATCGCCTCGAAACTCTCGCCGAGGCCGAGCCGGTCGAGCACGCGCCCCGCATACGGCGTGTCGGCGTTGGTAAAGACGATCTTGCGCCCCGGCAGTCGCGCGATCGCGGCGGCGAGGGGGGCGTTCTGCTCGAGTACGTCCATCTCGATATCGTGAACGTCGGCGAGGAAATGGTGCGGGTCGATGCCATGTTCGGCCATCAGCCCGGCAAGCGTGGTGCCGTGATCGAAGAAATAGGCCTTCTGAATCCGCCGCGCCTCGACCAGGTCGACACCCAGCGCGTTCGCGACATAGGCGGTCATCTTGACGTCCATCTGGTCGAACAGCCGCGCCGACGCCGGATACAGCGTGTTATCCAAATCGAAAACCCAATTGCGGATAAGGGCGAGGCGCGCGAGCATTGCGGGCGGGTCCTACGCGCAGGTCACGCGGGGGGCAAGGCAGGGATGACGCGAGGGCGACGCGGTCGGGACACGACGCGCGCCTCGCGGGACGAGAGTGGGGGCGAACGACGATGCGACCGCAGACGAAGAGACTTCTGGCCCGGACCACGGCGTTTGCGGGGGTGAGCCTGCTCGGCGCGTGCGGCGGGGGCGGGGGCGTAGGGGGCATTCCTGCGCCGCCGCCCGCAACGACCCCGACCCCCACGCCTACGCCGGTTCCAGCGCCAACGCCGACGCCTGCGCCGACCCCCACGCCCACCCCTACCGCGACAAATTACGACACTGCGGAATATCGCGCGACGGTGGGGGCGGTGTCGGCCAATGCACTCGCTTTGTATCAGGCGGGGGCGACGGGGCGGAACATCATGGTCGGGATCGTCGACAGCGGCGTGGCGCTCGCCAGCGAAGAGTTCACCGGACGCATCTCTTCGGCATCTGCCAATGTCGCGGGCGGGACGAGTGCGGCGGACGAGGACGGGCACGGCACTGCGGTCGCCTTCACGCTCGCCGGACGGCGCAACGATACCGGGACTCACGGCATCGCGTTCGAGGCGACGATCCTCGCCGCGCGCGCGGATGCGCCCGGATCCTGCGCGACGGCGGGAGGCGGGACCGACAATTGTACCTTCGCCGACAGCGCGATCGCGCGTGGGATCGACCTTGCGGTCAATAATGGTGCGCGTGTCATCAACATCTCGCTCGGCGGCGGGACTGCCGGAAACTCCGTGATCACCGCGGTCAACCGCGCGACCGCCGCAGGGATCGTTATCGTGATCGCCGCGGGCAACGATTTCGCGACCGACCCGACGAATGCGGTCAACCCCGACGGTTTCGCGCAAGTCGCCAACACCGCCGCCGCGCGCGGGCTCGTCATCATCGCAGGGTCGGTCGGCGCGAACGCCAGCCGGACCGCGGGCGGCGACACCATCTCCAGCTTCAGCAACCGCGCGGGCAATTCCGCCGCACATTATCTTGCGGCGGTCGGGGAAGGCGTCCGCGCCCCCGATGCCACGGGCACGCCCTTCCTGTGGTCGGGCACGTCCTTCTCCGCGCCGCAGATCGCGGGTGCGGCGGCGTTGCTCGCGCAGGCGTTTCCCAATCTGACCGGCGCGCAGATCGTCGCAATCCTCTACGCCTCCGCGCGCGATGCGGGCGCAGCGGGCGAGGATGCGGTGTATGGCAAGGGCGTGCTCGACCTGACCCGCGCGTTCCAGCCGATCGGCGGGACGTCGGTGGCGGGGACGAAATCCGCGGCATCGCTCGGATCGAATGCCGTCTTGTCCGCGCCGATGGGGGATGCGGCGCAAGGCGCGCTCGGCGCGGTGATCCTCGACGGGTTCAGCCGTGCCTTCGCGGTGGACCTCGCGCGGACGATCCACCGTGATGGCCCAGCGCCGACGCTGCTCGGCCAGCTGCAATTGACCACGCGCAACATCACCACCAGCGTCGGCGGCACGATGAGCGTCGCGCTGACCGTCGCGCCGGTCGCGGGCGGCGGGGCGAGCGTGTCGCGGCTGATGCTGTCGCGCGGCAATGCTGACCAGGCCCGCGCGATCGCAGGAACGGTGACCAGCCGGATCGGTCCGCACGCCAGCTTCGCGATGGGGTTCGCGGAGGGCGGCGCAGTGCTGACCGCGCGCCTTGTCGGGCGCAGCGACCCGGCGTTCCTCGTCGCGCGCGATCCGTTGCAGGGCGCTGGCTTCGACAGCCGCGCGCGCGGGGCAAGCGCGGTCCGCCAGCAAGTCGGCGCGTTCGGGCTGACCGCCGCGGTCGAGAGCGGCGACGCCTTGGCGCGCGATCCAGACGCGCTCGTCGCGCTGCGCAACCGCTATCGCCGCTATGGCTACGACCGCAGCGCGATCACGCTCGACCGCGCGTTCGGCAACCTCAGCGTCGCGCTGACCGGCACGCGGCTGGCGGAACGCGCGACGGTGCTGGGTGCGCGGTTCGGCGATGCGCTCGGCGGTACGCGCGCGACGAGCTGGTTCCTCGACGGCGCGGCCCGTTTCGAGAACGAGGACGGGTGGAGCATCGGCGGATCGCTGCGCCAGGGCTGGACCAACGCGGACGTGCGCGGCGGGCTCAGCGGGCGCGGAACGCTGCGTACCAATGCCTTCGCCGCGGATGTGGGCAAGGACCGGCTGTTCGGTCAGCGCGACAGTTTCGGCCTGCGCGTCGCGCAGCCATTGCGGGTCGCGCGCGGCGGAATCGATCTGACGCTGCCGACGGGCTATGATTACGACACGCTCGCCGTCACGCAGTGGACGGCACAGCGGATGAACCTCGCGCCGACCGGACGCGAGATCGACCTGGAAGCGCGCTATGCGGTGCCGCTGGGGACGGGGTTGCTCCAGACCAATCTGTTCCTCCGCCGCCAGGCGGGGAATTTCGTCGCGCTGGGGCAGGATCTTGGCGCAGCCACGCGGTGGTCGGTAGCATTCTGAAACCGGCTTCCCATATCGGGTCCATGACTGCTTATTCCCTGCTCGATCTCGTCCCCGTCGTCGAAGGCGGCAGCGTCGCCCAGGCGCTCCGCAACGCCGGCGATCTCGCCGCCCATGCCGAAAGCCTTGGCTTCTCGCGCTACTGGACCGCCGAACATCACGGCATGACCGGCATCGCGAGTGCGGCGACCTCGGTCGTGCTCGCGCATATCGGGCAGGCGACCTCGACGATCCGCGTCGGCGCGGGCGGGATCATGCTCCCCAACCACGCCCCGCTCGCGATCGCCGAGCAGTTCGGCACGCTCGACGCGTTGTTCCCCGGACGGATCGATCTCGGGCTCGGGCGTGCGCCGGGCTCGGACCAGATCGTCGCGCGCGCGATGCGGCGCAGCCTCAACACCGATCCCAACGCCTTCCCCAACGACGTGCTCGAGCTGCAAAGCTATTTCGCGGGCGATGGCCAGACCGGCGTCCACGCGACCCCGGGCGCGGGAGCGGACGTGTCGCTGTGGATCCTCGGGTCGAGCACCTACGGCGCGCAACTCGCGGCAATGCTCGGGCTGCCCTATGCCTTCGCCTCGCACTTCGCGCCGGATGCGCTGATGAGCGCGATCGAGATCTACCGCCGCACCTTCCGCCCGTCGGCGGTGCTGGCCAAGCCGCATGTCATGGCGGGGTTCAACGTGTTCGCGGCCGACACCGATGCGGAGGGCGCACTGATCGCGAGTTCGCAGGAACAGGCATTCGTCGCCTTGCGCACCGGCAACCCGCGCCAGCTGCCGCCGCCCGTCGAAGGCTATCGCGAGAGCCTCGGCGCGCAGGGCGGTGCGATCCTCGATCATGTGCTGTCCTGCTCGGCGGTCGGTGGCCCGGCCAAGGTCGCGCGCGAGATCGCCGCGTTCGTCGCGCGGACCGGGGTCGATGAACTGATGATCGCCAGTTCGATCTATGATCACGAAGCGCGCAAGCAGAGCCTGACGATCACGGCGCAAGCGCTGCAGGAACTGGCGATCGCGGCCTGACCCGACGGTGCGCGGTGGCGGCTAAGCGTGTCTTCCCAAAGGGATAGACACCGTGCCGGATACAACCGGTTTGCCCGGAGTGTCGCTACCGCTTACACTGCAGAATTGGCTGAACGCAGCATGAATGGCACGCATTTGCGCCGTTTCGCAGGATCGGCCGATCGTCCCGATGCCACGCCCGAGCGCGCGGCATTAACGATAAGTTGCTGATTTCCCACAGCTGTCGCTGAACCTTACAGTTAAGCGCCGCCGTCGACCGTTCCCCCTCGCGAATGCACTTGGCACGGGCGTTGCATAACTCCGAACAAGTAGTTTTAGGAGTATGGAATGCGTACGAAGTTTCTGGCGGCAGCCGCCGCAACGACGATGGCTCTGGTTTCCTCGAACGCCTATGCGGCCGCCAACCTGACCAACGTGACGATCAACGGTCTCGGCAGCAGCTTTTCGTGGGATACGCTGAACGGCGCCAACAACACGGTCTTCGTCCAGCAGTTCACCGAAGACTTCGCCGGCATCGTCAACCCGCGCAGCGAAGCGATCAACATCGCGACCAGCGAAGGCCTCAACAGCTTCTCCACGCTCGGCGACGGCCAGCCCTTCGGTTTGACTGGCGAAGCCGCATCGGCTTACCAGATCGTCCTGAACTTCGCAGACGGCGCGACCATCGGCGCGATCTTCAGCACCGCTGACCCGCTCGGTACGCTGATCAGCACGTCCGACACCGTCGGCGGCACGACCTACGCGATGGGCGGCTTCAGCTGGGCACGCGCGGTTCCGTCGAACGTCGTCAGCCAGAAGTTCGCTCGTCCCGGTGGCGACCTGAACGACTATAGCGGTCTGTTCTCGTTCACCGTGTCCGGCGCAGTTCCTGAGCCCACCACGTGGCTGATGATGCTTGCTGGCTTCGGCATGATCGGTGCCGGCCTCCGTTCGCGCGGCAAGGTCCGCACGAGCGTGACTTACGCCTGAACGCATCCGCGTTCACCGTTGACGGGAAAAACCGTCGGTCCACCCGGACCGGCGGTTTTTCTTTTGTGCAGGGCGGGGACAGATCGACGGGTCGTTCGGGTCGCACCGCAGGGCGAGGTCAGTTTGCAGCGGGCAACCGCAGGCGCACCAACAAGCCGCCGAGGTCCTCGCTCTCCTCGAGCGATACGGTGCCCTCGTAGATTTCCGCAACATCGCGGACGATCGCCATGCCCAGCCCGGTCCCCGGCTTGCCGGAGTCGAGCCGTACGCCGCGATCAAAGATGCGGATGCGTTCCTCTTCCGGAATGCCGACGCCGTCATCCTCGATCAGGAATTCGACGAAGCCTGAATGCTTGGACACCGTGACGAACACGCTGCCCCCGCCATATTTGGCGGCATTCTCGATCAGATTGCCGAGCATCTCGTCCAGATCCTGTCGTTCGACATGGACCTGCAGGTCGCGCGGGCCGGACGTGTCGATGCGGACGTGGCGATACAGGACCCCGACCGCACGCTCGACCGATTCCAGGCTCGGCCAGACGTCCGCGCGGCTGTGCGCCGATCCGCGCCGCCCGACCGCGCGCGCCCGCGCGAGATGATGGTCGACCTGTCGCCGCATCGTCCGCGCCTCGCGCACCACCGTCTCGCCGAGATCGTCGGCCTTGGCGGTGGCCGCGTTCATGATGACGGTCAGCGGCGTCTTGAGCGCATGCGCGAGGTTGCCGGCATGCCGCCGCGCTTCCTCCGCCTGACGTTCATTGTGTTCGATCAACGCATTGAGTTCCTCGACCAGCGGCGCCACCTCGATCGGCATCGGCCGCTCGACCTGCCGCGCCTTGCCCGCGCGCATTCGGGCGATTTCGTCTCTGACCCGGCGCAGCGGCCACAGCCCATAGAAGGTCTGCAACGCCGCCATCACGATCAGCCCGAAGGCGAGCAGCATGAAGCTGCGCAGCAACGTCTTGCGCAACACCCGGATCTGCGCGTCGAGCCCGTCGCGGATCTGCGCGACCTGGAACCGCCAGCGCAGTTTCGACCCCGGCAGCGTCACGTCGCGTTCGACGATCCGCAAGCGCTCGGCAGGATCGGCTTTCGGGTCGACGAACTGGTTGCTGTCATACGCGTGGACCGCAAGATCGGTATGCCGCTCACCATAAGCGAGGCGGCGGTCCCACAAGGAACGCGAGGCATAGCTTTCCTGCCCCGGCGCGCTGACCTGATAATACAGCCCCGAATTGGGTTCGAGGAAACGCTGGTCGGCAGGTTCGCGGCTGTTGAGCACCTCGCCTTCGGGGCCGATCTCGGCCGAGACGATCAGCGCGGTCAGCACATATTCCAGCTGGTCGTCGAAATTGCGCGTGACCGCGGTGACGAGGATGCTGTCGAGTGCATAGCCACCGCCGGTCAGCAGCAAGAGGATCCACCCCGCCGCGATCAGGATCATCCGACGGCTGAGCGATCCCGTCGTCTTCACGCGCGGATTGATGCGCGGCTCCGCCTCGATCGGCGGGAGCGTTGCGGGCGAGTCCGTTTCAGTCATGGGCTCCGGCCCGATGCGGCTCAGGCATCGGGATCCTCGAGGCTATAGCCGAGTCCGCGGATCGTGGTGATGACGTCCTGGCCCAGCTTCTTGCGAATGCGCGTGACGAACACTTCGATCGTGTTCGAATCGCGGTCGAAATCCTGGTCGTAAATATGTTCGATCAGCTCGGTACGGCTGACCACCTTGCCCTTGTGGTGGAGCAGGTAGCTCAGCAGCTTATATTCCTGCGCGGTCATCTTGACCGATTCGCCGTTGAGCGTGACCTTGCCGCTGCGCGTGTCGAGCCGGACACCGCCTGCGGTCAGTTCGGACGAGGCATTGCCCGACGCGCGGCGGATCAGCGCGCGCAGGCGGGCGATCAGTTCCTCCGACTGGAACGGCTTGGCGACATAATCATCCGCGCCTGCATCGAGCCCGGCGACCTTGTCCGACCAGCTGTCGCGCGCGGTCAGCACCAGCACCGGGGCGGTGCGGCCTTCCTTGCGCCAGCGGTCGAGCACGGTCAGCCCGTCAATCTCGGGCAGGCCAAGATCGAGGATGATCGCGTCGTAATTCTCGGTCGAGCCGAGGAAATGCCCTTCCTCGCCGTCGGTCGCGAGGTCGATCGCATAGCCTGCGCCCTCGAGCGTGCTCTTTAGCTGCTGGCCGAGATTGGGTTCGTCCTCGACGATCAGAACGCGCATCGAAATTCTCCTTGAAGGCGCCGGTCGGTGGCTCAGTTGCCGGTGCGACCGAGGATCTGGCCTGAGCGGCCATCGACCTCGACCCAGATGACCGATCCATTGCGCAGGAACTTGAGTATGTAAATCCCGCCCTCCGGATCGAAGTCAAAGCCGAGATACTGTGCGCCGCGCATGGTCGGCACGACGCGCGCCTCGATATCCCTGGCCGACAGCAACCGCCCTTCACGCCGACCGCGCAGCGCCTCGCGCTGGTCGCTATGCTGCAGCAGCCCCGCGACCGGCGGCAGCGCGGGGGCAGGGGCCACGGCAAGTCCCATGAGAATGGCGGCGAGCATCGTCATGGGCTTGGCATAGCTATGGTGCGTTGAACAGCCTGTGAATGGTGCGGCTTACGGGATGAATCGAAGCCCTTGCGATTCCGCCGCAACGGGTTGCCTTCGCGCCACACCGCTTGCTTGCAACGCCCCCGCAGCCTAACGCGCCCGTCATGGCTGCACCTATCCTAGCATATGAAAATCTCGGCATCATCCAGGGCTCGGGCTGGCTCTTTCGGGGGCTCGACATCCACGTCGGCCCGCGCGACCGGCTCGCGCTGATCGGGCGCAATGGCGCCGGCAAGACCACGCTGTTGAAATTGCTCGGCGGCAAGATCGATTCAGACGAGGGCCGCCGCACGATCGTCCCCGGCACGCGCGTGATCCAGCTCGAGCAGGAACCCGCGATGACCGGCTGCCATACGCTCGCCGACTATGTCCTCGGCGGCGACGATGCGCCGCAGCAATATGAAGCCGAGGCGATCGCCGACAAGCTTGGGATCGACCTCACGCGCGAAGCCGCCAAGGCGTCGGGCGGCGAGCGCCGTCGTGCCGCGATCGTGCGTGCGTTCGCGCAGAACCCCGACGTATTGCTGCTCGACGAGCCGACCAACCATCTCGACATCGGCGCGATCGAATGGATCGAGGAATGGCTTCAGCGGTTCCGGGGCGCGTTCGTCGTCATCAGCCATGACCGCACCTTCCTGACCAAGCTGACCAAGCAGACGCTGTGGATGGATCGCGGCAATCTGCGGCGTGCCGAGATCGGTTTCGGCGGGTTCGATGCGTGGACCGAGCAGGTTTACGCCGATGAGCAGCGCAATGCGGAGAAGCTCGACGCGAAATTGAAGCTCGAGGAGCATTGGCTGCTGCGCGGCGTCACCGGGCGGCGCAAGCGCAACCAGGGCCGTCTGACCAAGCTGGTCGAGATGCGCGCCGAACGCGCGTCGATGGTCGGGCCGCAGGGGGCGGCGAACTTGACGATCGGAACCGACGATGCGCGCTCCAAGGTGGTGATCGACGCCAAGCACATTTCCAAGGCATTCGGCGACCGCACGATCATCGGCGATCTGTCGCTGCGCGTGACGCGCAAGGACCGGATCGGCATCGTCGGCGCAAACGGCGCGGGCAAATCGACGCTGCTCAAGCTATTAACGGGTGAATTACAGCCCGACTCTGGCCAAATCCGGTTCGCAAAGACCATAGAACGGATCGTAATCGACCAGCAACGCAGCAAGATGGAGCCCGACAAGACGATCCGCGACGTGCTCGCGGACGGCGGCGACTGGATCGAGGTGCAGGGCATCCGCAAGCATGTTGTCGGCTATCTCAAGGAGTTCCTGTTCGAGCCTGGCGTGTTGGACGCGAAGATCGGCACGCTGTCGGGCGGGGAACGCTCGCGGCTGTTGCTCGCGCGGGAATTCGCCAAGCCTTCCAATCTGTTAGTCCTGGACGAGCCGACCAACGACCTCGATCTGGAGACGCTCGATCTGCTCCAGGACGTGATCGGCGACTATGACGGCACCGTGCTCATCGTAAGCCACGATCGCGACTTTCTGGACCGCACGGTGACGATCACTTTGGGTCTCGACGGGTCTGGCACGGTCGATGTCGTCGCGGGCGGCTACGAGGATTGGGAACGCCGCCGCAAGGCCGCCGCCCCAACCAAGCGCGGCGCGATCGCCAAGAATGCGACCTCCGCTCCGCCGGTTACTGGCGGGGCGGCACCCGGCAAGGTCAAGCTGACCTATAAGGACCAGCGCGATTACGAGATGCTGCCCAAGCGGATCGAGACGCTCGACGCGGCGATCATGCGTGATCAGGAATTGCTGTCCGATCCCGAGCTGTACATCCGCGATCCCGACCGGTTCGAGAAGCTGATGGAAGCGATCGGCCAGGCGCAAGCGGACAAGGACGCGGCCGAGTTGCGCTGGCTCGAACTGGCGGAAATGGTCGAGGGGCAGGGGTGAGCGACGACGCCTAGAAGCGGAAGCCGCGCGCGAAGGCGACCGCGATCAGCGCGGCACCGCCCGCGCCGAGCACGGCTTTCCACAGCCACGGCCGGGCCTGGTCCGAAGCCTGTGCCGCGGCATCGGGCGCATGGCTGCGGCCGGTGATCATCTGCGCGGTCAGGTTCTTGCCGCGAACCAGGTAGAAGACGATCGCCAGCAGGTGCAAAGCGACCAGCCCGAGCAGCACGTTGAAGACAAACCCGTGGATTTCGGCGGCAAGCCGTCCCTGCTCGAAGCTGACGTAATCCGCCAGCGGCCCGGATTCGAGCCCGTCCACGTCGACCGCGAACAGCCCCGCCGTGACCATCGTGAACAGCACCACAAGCATCGCGACGACGCTCCACCCGCCAAGCGGATTATGCCCCGGCGCAGGCGTGCTGTCGGTGCCCCGCACATACGCCAGCACCGCACCCGGACCGCGCACGAACCGCGCAAAACGTGCGGTGGGGCTACCCACTAGGCCCCAGTATAGTCGGAACAGCAATAGCGCGAGGATCGTCAGCCCCGACAGCCGGTGCCAGTCGATCAGATGCTCTTCACCGCTCCACCAGGAGAAACCAAGCAACGCGACGAGAAGCCAGTGGAACATCCGTATCGGGAGATCCCACAGGCTTGCGCCCCGGCTGGACGGGGAAGATGCCATGCCGATCAGTCTTCCGCGCGGAACTTGCGATGGCATCCGCCGCAGACCGCTCCGGTCGCCTTCGCCTGAGCGCCGATGGCCGCCGCGTCGCCGCTATTGGTGACCGCGACGAGCTTGTCGGCTTCGACCACCAGCTTGGCCATCTGCGCATCGAAGGTGGCGCGATCGGTCCAGATGTTGGGCAAGGCGTCGGTCTTGACTCCGGGGGCGGGGCCGCTGCCCGCGGGGAACAGCTTGCCCTGTCCGCGGGCGGTCGTCGCGATCGTTTGCGCCGCCGCCACCATCGTGGCCTTTGCCGGCGCGCCGCTCTTGAGCTGATCGCCGAGCGCTTTCATCGCGCCGCCCATCTTCTTGAAGCCCGCGACCCGCGTCGCGATGACCGCATCCGCGGTTGGGGCAGCATTCGCCGCGATCGAACCCGTCAGGACGGTTGCCGAAAGGACAAACGCCCCAAGGGAGAATGATTTGAAGGTAGCGAGTCCAGGCATCACACAATCCCTCGTGGTGGCGGCAATGCCGCGTTTGTCTCGCATCCGCGAACAATGTGCCAGCCCGTTTTGCAAAAGCGCGGCGAGATTCTCACGCTTCCGATCGATCACAGGCGCCGCCGAAGCGCGCCCACTTGCCTCTATTGAAGCGAACCCCTCGTCAAACAGCCTATGTAATTTATTAAGAAATTTTACGAAACTTATGTTGCACCACGGAACCGTTTCGATTTATGCTCGCCAAAAGCGGTAGTTAAGGCGGATTGAGCGCCCGACCGCATAAAGGGGAGATACTCATGCGGCGACTTTTCAACATTCGGATCCTGCGCACGACGCTCGCGGCATCGACCATGCTGGCGACGCCCGCGTTCGCACAGGTTGCGCCAACCGTCCCTGCGCCGGCACCGGTTGCGCCTGCGACAACCGCCCCTGCTGCGGAAGCGCCCCCCGTTGAAACGGCCGCACCCGCCCCGGATGCCGCACCGGCCCCCGTCCAGAGCGACATCGTCGTTACCGGATCGCGCATCACCTCGTCGGGCTTCTCGGCACCGACGCCGACGCAGGTCCTGAGCTACGACGCGATCACCAAGAACGCGCAGCCGAACATTTTCCAGACCGTGCAGCAGTTGCCTTCTCTGCAGGGCAGCACCGGTTCGTCGGTCGGGTCGAACGGCACATCGACCGGCGTCCAGGGCCTCAGCACGCTCAGCTTGCGCGGCCTGCAACCGATCCGCACGCTGACGCTGCTTGACGGCCAGCGCGTTGTCGGTGCGAATGTGACCGGCGTCGCGGACGTCAGCCTGTTCCCGCAGTTGCTGATCGAGCGCGTCGACGTGGTGACCGGCGGTGCGTCGGCTTCCTACGGCTCGGATGCGGTCGGCGGTGTCGTCAACTTCATCACCAACACCAAGTTCCAGGGTTTCCGCGCGAACATCCAGTCGGGCATCAGCACCTACGGCGACGACGCCAATTACACGGCGCAAGCCGCGTTCGGTAAGGCGTTCCTCAACGATCGGCTGCACGTCATCGGCAGCGGTGAATACAGCCAGGAAGACGGGATCGGATCGGCCGGGTTCGGCGTCGGCAACGACCCGAACGGCAGCGGCCCTGGTGGGCGCACGTGGATGATCTCGCGCAATCTGATCAACCGCGGCATCACCAACGACGGTCTGCCGCAATATCTCGACCGCAGCTTCACCCAGTCCAACCAGAGCAGTCTGTACGGCCTGATCACCGCTGGCCCGCTGCAGGGCACCGCGTTCGATTACAACGGCAATCCGTTCCCGTTCCAATATGGCTCGAACGGTGTTCCGGCGCGGGATGCGTCGGGCGCGGTCATCGGGTGCTTCAACGGCGTTTGCGAAGGCGGCGACCGGTCGGGCAACGTCACCAACGGCAACAGCCTGAAGTCGTCGCTCCAGCGGCTCAACGGCTATGGCCGGGTCGGCTTCGATATCGATCCAGACAACGAGATCTATGCCACCGCCAACATCGCGCGGGTCCGCTCGAGCAACACGCCAAACCCAGGTTCGGCGCAGTTCGGCAACCTGACGATGCAGTGCTCAAACCCGTATGTGCCGGCATCGGTCCAGGCGGCCTGCACCGCCAACGGGATCACGAGCTTTCGCTACGGTGTCGACAACGCGCTGTTCCCGGATTTCATCGACGTCGATACCGAGCGCAAGCAGTATCGCTTCGTCGCCGGCGCCAAGGGCAAGGTCAACGTGTTCGGCACGGCATGGCGCTATGACGGCTATTACGAGCATGGCCTCGAGCTGACCGACATCAACGTCAGCAACATCCCGTTGATGCCGCGGTATAATGCGGCGATCCAGGCGGTGCGGCAGCCGGACGGCACGATCACCTGCGCGAACCCGGCGGCGGTCGCGAGCGGGTGTCAGCCGATCAACATCTTCGGTGGCCAGACGCCGAGCGCCGCGGCGCTCGCTTATGTCTTGCCGGAAAACGGACCATATCAGCACACGCGCCAGACGCAGGACGTGGCGAGCTTCTCGGTCAGCGGCGAGCCGTTCAGCCTGCCCGCAGGGCCGCTCGCGATCGCATTCGGCGGCGAATATCGCCACGAATTCTACCAGGTGAACGCCGATCCGTACGGCAATGGCAACGTTACCAGCGCGAATAGCGCCGATTATCCGGCGGATCCGTTGCTCAACACCAACGGCGGCAACTGGTATGCGGGCAATTACCGGAACGGTACGGGCGCCTATAGCGTGTACGAAGGGTTCCTCGAACTCAACGCCCCGCTGTTCAACTCCGACGCGATCGGCAAGGCGAACCTCAACGTCGCTGGCCGTGGCACGCATTACAGCACGTCGGGCACGGTCTACACCTGGAAGGTCGGCGGTACCTGGGATACGCCGCTCGACGGTATCCGCCTGCGTGCCGTCACCTCGCGGGACATTCGCGCGCCGAACCTGAGCGAGCTGTTCGCGGCCCCCGTCACCAGCAACCGCACCGGCACGATCGATCCGTTCACCAACACGTCGCTGACCGTGTTGCAGACGACCACCGGCAACCCCAATCTGCGTCCGGAAATCGCGCGCAACACCGAGGCGGGCATCGTCCTGTCGCGGCCGAGCTGGGCACCGGGCCTCAACATTTCGTTCGATTACTACCGGATCAAGATCAACAGCGCGATCTCGGCGCTGGATGCGCAGCAGCAGATCAACCTGTGCTTCTCGGGCGTCCAGTTCACCTGCGGCAGCTTTGACCTGAGCAACGTGAACAGTGCGTTCGTCACGGTCCAGCCGTTCAACTTCGCGTCGATCTTCACCGACGGGTTCGACATCGAAGCCAGCTACCAGACCAACCTCGACGGCGTTGGTCTGCCGGGCAAGCTCGCGCTGCGGTCGTTCGCGACGCATATCAAGAACTACATCTCGGATCGCGGCCTGCCCAACACCATCCCGGTGCAGGGTGCGGGCGTGAACATCGGCGGCAATGCGACGCCGAAGTGGAAGGTGCTTGCCGGACAGGACTACAGCCTCGGTAACCTGACCGTCACCGCGCAGGAACGGTGGATCAGCGCGGGGGTGATCTCGAACGAGTTCATCGTCTGCCAGACCAACTGCCCGGTTTCCACCGTCAACAATCCAACGGTCGATCACAACCGGATCGCCGGTGCGTTGTACGTCGATTTCGGTGCCGCGTATAAGTTCACCAAGGCGGTGCAAGGCTACATCAAGATCGACAATGCGTTCAACAAGGACGCGGCGAACGTTCCCGCGGATAGCACGACGCCGAGCCTGTACGACGTCTCCGGGCGCGTCTTCCGGGTCGGCATGCGCGCGAACTTCTAAGCGCATGGAGCCGGCGCGCCCTATGGCGTGACCGGCTCCACCTTATCCTGCACTATTTCGGGGAACGCTGATGCTGCCATTCCTGTTGATGGCCGCCGATGTGCCACCCGCCTCCGCGACCATCGATCGTACGATCGCTACGATGACACTCGAGGAGAAAGCCGCGCAGCTTGGCAGCAGCGCGCCCGCGCTGCCCAAGGCGGGTTTGCCGGGTTACGATTACTGGAGCGAGGGGCTCCACGGCTTCGCACGCGACGGGATCGCGACCGTCTTCCCCCAGGCGATCGGGCTTGCCGCCACTTGGGACACCGACCTGCTCCATCAGGTCGGGGACGTCGTCTCGACCGAGGCACGCGCGAAATACAATGCCAGGCCAAAGACCAGCGACCGGCGTCGCTTCTCGGGGCTCCATATTTGGTCGCCCAACGTCAACATTTTCCGCGATCCGCGCTGGGGGCGGGGGCAGGAGACTTATGGCGAGGATCCGTATCTGACCGGCACGCTCGGCGTCGCGTTTGTGCGAGGGGTTCAGGGGCCGGACCCCGACCACCCCAAGGCGATCGCCACCCCCAAACATTATGCCGCGCATTCAGGGCCGGAGGCCGGGCGCAACAGCTTCGATGCGGACGTGTCGCCGCGCGACATGGCGGAAACCTATACCCCCGCCTTCCGCCGCACGGTGATCGAGGGCGGCGCACGATCGATCATGTGCGCGTATAATTCGTTGCACGGCACGCCGGCGTGCGCGTCGGCAGCGCTGCTCAACGACCGCGCGCGCGGTGACTGGAATTTCCGCGGGATGGTCGTGTCGGACTGCGACGCGGTCGGCTACATTACCACCTTCCATTACTACAAGCCCGACCTGCCCGGCGCCGCCGCCGCGGCGCTCTCAGCGGGCACCGATCTCGATTGCGGGCCGAGCTACGATGCGCTGCCCGCAGCGGTCCGCCAGGGCCTTGTTCCAGAAGCCACCGTCGATGCCGCCTTGCACCGGGTGCTGGCGTCGCGTGCGGCGCTCGGGATCGCATTTGGGCAACGCAGTCCGTGGGATCGGATCAAGCCGTCGCAGGTGGATACGAA
The DNA here is from genome assembly GCA_030433805.1 of Sphingomonas sp. PsM26. Lineage (GTDB taxonomy): Bacteria > Pseudomonadota > Alphaproteobacteria > Sphingomonadales > Sphingomonadaceae > Sphingomonas. The sequence goes on from JARUXA010000006.1 coordinate 66,341, forward strand.
GGCGCACCGCGCGCTGGCGCAGACCGCGGCGGAAAAGTCGCTGGTACTGCTCACCAACAAGGACCGGCTTCCGCTCAAGCCCGGTCTCAAGATCGCGGTGATCGGGCCGAACGCGGACTCGCTCGACGTGCTCGAGGCGAATTATCACGGCACGGCCGCGGCCCCGGTCACCCCGCTGGAGGGGATCCGCACGCGCTTCGGTGCGGCGCAGGTCCGCTATGCACAAGGCAGCGGCCTTGCCGAAGGTGTGCCGTTGCCCGTGCCCGAGACAGCTTTGTCGGCAGGCGGCAAGCCCGGGCTGAAGGGCGAGTATTTCCGGACCAGCGCAATGACCGGGGCGGCCTCGGTCACCCGGCAGGACCGCAAGATCGACTTCGACTGGGACCGCGCGCCGCCTGCACCAGGGTTGGCGGAAAAGGGCTACGGAGTCCGCTGGACCGGGCAGCTCACGCCGCCCGCGCCGGGACGCTATCGCCTGCGGCTGGACGTCGCGCGCTGTTTCGATTGCGACGGGCACGATCCGGTGCAGCTGTGGCTCGACGACAAGGCGATCATCACCGATGTCGGCGATGACAGTGCAGTTGAGGCGAGCGTCGACCTCGACGATGCGAAGCCGCACGCGATCCGCATCGAATATCGCCATGTCAGCGAAGACGGCGGCATCGGGTTGCGCTGGGTCGCGCCCGATGCGGCGCAACGCGAGGAAGCACTGGCCGTCGCGCGCGCGGCAGACGTGGTGGTGGTGTTCGCAGGGCTGTCCCCGACACTGGAGGGCGAGGCGTTGCGGCTCGACGTACCCGGGTTCATCGGCGGAGATCGCACCGCGATCGAACTGCCCCAGCCGCAACGTGCGCTGCTGGAAACGCTCGCGACCGCAGGGAAGCCGCTGGTCGTGGTGCAGATGACCGGCTCGGCGATTGCCGACGCATGGAGCAAGCAGAACGCCGATGCGGTGGTCGCGGCCTGGTATCCGGGGCAGTCGGGCGGGACGGCGATCGCGCGGATGCTGGCGGGGGATATCAACCCGGGCGGGCGGCTGCCGGTGACGGTCTATGCGCAGACGCGCGATATGCCTGCGTACATCGACTACAGCATGAAGAACCGGACCTACCGGTTCTTTACCGGCACGCCGCTGTATCCGTTCGGCCATGGGCTCAGCTACACGCGGTTTGCGTATGATGCGGTCTCGCCCGCGACGATTAGCATCATGGCGGGGCAGCCGCTGGTCGTCACGGTCGGCCTCCGCAATGTCGGTAAGGTCGCGGGCGACGAGGTCGTACAGGCCTATCTCGCGCCGACCGCACCGCAGGAACAGGGCCGCACCACGCCCGTGCTGCAGCGGCAACTCGTCGGGTTCAGCCGGACCACGCTGCGCGCCGGCGAACGCCGTGCGGTTGCGCTCACGATCGAGCCCCGCAGCCTCAGCCTTGTCGAGCGTGACGGTACGCGCGCGATCGTTCCAGGGCATTACCGGCTGTTCGTGGCAGGCGGGCAACCCGGGGATCCCGCGGCAGCAGGCCAAGGGGTGTGGACCGACGTGACGATCACGGGCGACCGCACCGTCCTGCCAAAATGACGATCACCCGAATTGAACGAAAGGCCCCGCACATGCGCAAAGTCACGAGCTACGCCGCGCTGTTGTTGACCGGTTCCGCGGTGGCGCAGGTTTCGGCGCAACAAGTCGACTGGCCATCGACGCGCATCGCGCATCCGAAGCAGTCCGTCATCGGGCCGTACAATGCCGTATTCCTGGCGGGATCGGACGGGATCGAGCGTCCGGCGCAGGGCTATGCCGCGGGCGAAACGCTGCCTGCGATGCCGCAGTGGACGCTTCGCGCCTGGATCAAGCCTACGGCAGTGCCGACCGGCCTCGTTCCCGTTGCCGCGATCGGCAAGCCCGGCAGCGCCACCGCGCGCGCTTTCGCGCTGGAGGATGGCCGGCCCCGGTTCACGCTGGCAGGCAAGACGGTCAAGGCCGGTGGCGCGATCACTCCGGATCGCTGGCACCTGCTCGTCGCAACCGGTGATGGCGCAACCGTGCGCTTCTATGTCGACGGACGTGCAGCGGGGACGATGCAGGCGGAGGCGGCACCCCCTGCCGCCATCGTCGCGCTTGGGCCGCGGCTGGCGGGGTTGCCCGGTTTTGCGGGGCGGATCGCTGGCGTGACGCTCGAACCGAAAATGCTGTCGGCATCGCAGATCGCGGCGCTCGGCAAGACCGCGCCGGACGAAGCGCTCGTCCGGTTCGAGGACGCGAGCCCGTCCTGGCCGTTGCAGGTCAAAACGCAATATGGCCTGACCACGCCGCAACCGACGTGGGAATTGCCGACGAGCAAGGCGCCGTTCCCGCAGCCGCGCGCCAAGCCGGTGTCGACCGTGCCTGCGCTGCAACCGACGCGCGAAGGCCATTATGCGGTCAATGCGTGGCGGCTGATCGAGGCGCCCGCGGTTCAGGCGGGCGGCGCGACGATCTCGCAGCCCGGGTTCGATGCGGCGCGCTGGCATGCGGCGACGGTGCCGGGGACCGTGCTGACGACGCTGGTCGATCGCGGCGTCTATCCCGATCCGACGATCGGGCTCAACAACATGGCGATCCCGGAAAGCCTGTCGCGGCAAGCCTATTGGTATCGCACCGAATTCACGCTTCCGGAGACGCCTGCGAAACGGCTGACGCTGACCTTTGACGGGATCAACTACGCCGCGCAGGTGTGGGTCAACGGCAGTCCGGTCGGCGACGTGAAGGGTGCGTTCATCCGCGGCACGTTCGACGTGACCGATCGGCTGCAGCCGGGCCAGCGCAACAGCGTCGCGGTGCTGATTTCGCCGCCGCCGCATCCCGGGATCGCGCACGAACAGTCGCTTGCGGGCGGACGCGGCGACAATGGCGGCGCATTGATGAGCGATGGCCCGACCTTCGGCGCGAGCGAGGGGTGGGACTGGATCCCGGGCGTGCGCGACCGCAACATGGGGTTGTGGCAAGGCGTCGACCTGGCGGCGACGGGGATCGTGACGATCGGCGATCCGGCGGTCTCGACGCGCCTGCCGCGCCCCGACAATTCGGTCGCGGACGTCTCGATCGACGTCCCCGTCACCAACCATGGCAGCGCGCCGATCACAGCCATGGTGCGCGCCGCCTTCGACGACGTCGCGGTGGAACAGAGCGTCACGCTCCCGGCGGGTGCGACGCAGGTCGTCCGCTTCACGCCAGCCAGTTTCCCGCAACTCGCGGTGCAGAAGCCGAAATTGTGGTGGCCCAACGGCTATGGCGACCCTGCGCTGCACACGCTCAACCTGACGGTGGCGAGCGATCAGGCGGTATCGGACCGTCGCAGTCTCGATTTCGGGATGCGCAGCGTGACCTACGAACTGTCGTCGCTCGATACCGCGGGTGCGCTGCGACGCGTGCTGGTCGACAGTGCGCTGGCGCATGATCTGGGCAAGCCCGTCATCGATGAACGCCATCCTGCGCTGCGCAAGGTGCGCGGCGGCTGGGCGAATTCGCTGATGCCGGGGGCGGAGACGTCGCCTGCGGTGCAAAGCCTGCCCGAGGACCCGCTGTCACCGCAGATGGTACTCCGCGTCAACGGCGTGCGGATCGCGGCGCGCGGCGGCAATTGGGGGATGGACGACATGATGAAGCGTGTCGGCACCGACCGGCTCGCGCCCTATTTCCGGCTGCACCGCGAGGCGGGGATGAACATCATCCGCAACTGGATGGGGCAGAGCACGGAGGAGGCGTTCTATGCGCTCGCCGATCGCAACGGATTGATGGTGCTCAACGATTTCTGGGAATCGACGCAGGACAATGACGCCGAGGCACAGGACGTGCCGTTGTTCGTCGCCAATGCGCGCGATGTCGTGCGCCGGTATCGCACGCATCCCTCGATCGTGCTGTGGTTCGGGCGCAACGAAGGTGTGCCGCAGCCGGTGCTCCAGACCGCGTTGCAGGACATGGTGTGGCAGGAAGACGGCACGCGGATCTACAAGGGCAATTCGCGCGTGATCAACCTCGGCGGATCGGGTCCGTATGAATGGCATCCGCCAGAGGATTATTTCACCAGCTATCCGCACGGCTTCGCGATCGAAGTCGGCACGTCGAGTTTTCCGACGCTTGAATCCTGGCAGCGCACGGTGCCTGCGGCGGATCGCTGGCCGATCAGCGACACCTGGGTCTATCACGACTGGCATCAGGAGCGCGGCGTCTCGATGGCGAGCTTCATGAAGGCGTTGGAGACCGAGTTCAGCGCACCGCGCGATCTCGCCGATTTCGAGCGCAAGGCGCAGATGCTCAACTACGAATCGTATCGGGCGATCTTCGAGGGGTTCACCGCAGGGCTGTGGACCACCAACAGCGCGCGGATGCTGTGGATGACGCACCCGGCATGGCCGTCGAGCGATTTCCAGATCTACTCGTCGGATTACGACACCCACGCGGCCTTCTACGGGACCAAGAAGGGGGCGGAACCGGTCCACGTCCAGATGAACCAGCCCGACCGGACGGTGGTGATGGCGAACACGACGCAGGCGATGTTGCGTGGCGTGACGGTCCACGCGCGGGTGACCGATCTGGCGGGGACGCTCGTTACGACGCGCGAGCAGACCGTCGACGTCCCAGCGAACCAGACCGTTTCGACCTTCCAGCTCGCGCTCGATCCGGCGCTGGCCAAGGGGCCGGTGCTGGTGCGGGTGGAGGCGATCGGTGCCGACGGCGGGCGGTTGTCTGAAAATTTCTACTGGCAGGCGGCAAAGCCTGCGGACCTGCGGGCGATGGAAGTGATGCCCAAGGTGGCCCTCAAGGCCGATGCACAGGCGGGGAGCGCTGCGAATGGGGAGCGGACCGTCACAGTTGCGCTGTCCAATCCGAGCAAGAGACCTGCGCTCCAGGCCAAGCTGACGCTGTTCGATGCGAAGGGGGTGCAGGTTCTGCCCGCCTATTTCAGCGACAATTACGTCTCGTTGCTGCCGGGCGAGGCGCGCACGGTGACGGTGCGCTATCCGGGCAATCGCGGTGCCGCCACGGTACGGCTGCGCGGGTGGAACGTGGTGGAAGCAAGCGTTCGCGGGACTGCGCAATAGGGCTCCTGCGATAGCTAAAGCCCTAGGGTCTCGAAAGAATAAGCCGTTGTTTTGCTTGGCTCTGGATCCCTGCGTTCGCAGGAAAACAGCGTATCAAACTCGCGCCTACGGTCAGACCACCACCGACAAAGCGAGCGTCAGCACCAGCCCGATCACGGAAATCAGCGTCTCGCACACCGTCCAGCTACGGATCGTGTCGGCGACGCTGAGCCCGAAATATTCCTTCACCAGCCAGAAGCCGCCGTCGTTGACGTGGCTCAGGATCACCGATCCCGCGCCCGTCGCGAGGACGAGCAACTCGGGGCGGATGCCAGGATTGGCGGCGGCAAGCGGCGCGATGATACCGGCGGCGGTGGCCATCGATACCGTCGCCGATCCCGTCGCCACGCGCATCAGGGCGGCAATCAGCCAGGCGAGCAGGACGATCGGCAGATGCACGCTGGTCGCTGCGGCGACGATCGCGTTCGACACGCCGCTGTCGATCAGCACCCGTCCGAACCCCGCGCCGACGCCGACCACCAGCGTGATCATCGCGGTGGGCGCGAGGCAGTCGTTGGTGAATTTCTGGATCGTGCCAAGGTTCATCCCGCGCGCGAGGCCAAGCGTCCAATAGCTCACCAGCACTGCGGCGAGCAGCGCGACCACGGGGGTTCCGATGAAGCGCAAGATGCCATCAAGGGTCGATCCCGGCACCGCCACTGCGGTTGCCAGGCTGCCAGCCATCATCAGCACGACCGGAAGCAGCAAGGTCGCGAGCGTTATCCCGAAGCCGGGGAGGACCCGGTCGTCATGTTCGTCCGCGACCGGGACAGGCGCGATCGGCAAGGGCGCCAGCCGTGGGACGATCAGCCGCCCGTAGAGCGGTCCGGCAATCGCCGCCGTCGGGATTCCGACGATCAGCGCGAACAGCACGGTCAGGCCGACGTCGGCGTTATACGCCTGCGTCGCGAGCAAAGCGGCGGGATGCGGCGGGACCATCGCATGAACCACCGACAGGCCAGCCGCCATTGGTAGCCCCATCCGCATCGGATGCTGCCCGAGCCGCCGCGCGAGCGTGAAGACGATCGGCACGAGCAGGACGAACCCAACCTCGAAGAAGACGGGCAAGCCGACGATCAGGGCGACCGTCATCATCGCCCAGTCGGCGCGGGCGGGCCCGAAGAAGCCGATGACGGTATCCGCGATCCGCTCGGCCCCGCCCGATTCGACCATCATCTTGCCGAGGATGGTGCCGAGCCCGACGACGAGCGCGATATGGCCGAGCGCGCCGCCGACCCCCGCCTCGAAACTTTTGACGATTCCGCCCAGCGGAATCCCGACGACCAGCGCCAGCCCGAGCGAGACGAGGGTAAGCGCGATGAACGGGCTCAGTCGAACCCGGACAATCAGCACGATGAGCAGGGCGACCGCGACCCCCGCCTCGATCAGGAGCAGGCCGCCCGGCGCCATCTCAGGGCTTCTTCCAGGCGATGCAGTCGACCTCGACCTTGCAGTCGACGACCATCTGCGAAACGACGCAGGCGCGCGCCGGCGGGTTCGCCCCGAAATATTCCTTGAACACGCGGTTGAACGACATGAAGTCGCGCGCGTCGTCGATCCACACGCCGCAACGGACGACATGTTCGGGGCCGTAGCCGGCTTCTTCCAGGATCTTCAGAACGTTGCGGATAGCCTGATGCGTCTGTGGGATGATCCCGCCGTCGATCACTTCGCCATCGACCATCGGGACCTGGCCCGACACGTAGAGCCAGCCATCGGCCTGCACCGCGCGCGCGAACGGCAGATGCTGGCCACCGGTGCCGCTGCCGCCTTCGACGCCGTAGCGCTTGAGTTCGTCGGTCATGTCTTCAAAGTCCTTTGGTGGTGGGATGGGTTGGACGCCGCAGCATCCGGCCGCCGCGTGCGCCGGTCGGGCCCGCAAGCGTAAGGGTCGCGATGCCGTTGACCCACACGCCGACGATCCCGGCTGCGGGAACGGTCGGATCGTCGTAGGTGGCGCGGTCGCCGATTTGCCCGGGATCGAACAGCACGAGATCCGCCGCCAGCCCTTCGCGCACATAGCCGCGGTCGCTCAGGCCGAAGCGGTCGGCGGGAAGGCCGGTCATCTTACGGATCGCGGTTGCCATCGAAAACAGCCCGCGGTCGCGCGCGTAATGGCCGATCACGCGGGGAAAGCTGCCCCACAGGCGAGGATGCGGGCGCGGATCGCACGGCAGGCCGTCCGACCCGACCATCGTCAGGTCGTGTGCGAGGATCCGGTCGACGTCGCTGTCGGTCATGCAGTGGTAGACGGCGCCCGCCGGTTGCAGCCGCTCGGCGGCCGTCCGCAGATCGGTGCCCCAGTCCGCCGCGATGTCGGCGAGCATCCGGCCGGCTTGCGCAGGCTCGGCTTCGGACCAGGTGATCTTGATGGGGGTCTCGGGGACCACCTGCTTCAGGTCGAGCGTCGAGGAGCTGGCGGTATACGGGTAGCAGTCACACCCGACCGGCTGCGCCAACGCGGCCGTTTCCAGCATCGCGAGGATTTCGCCGCTGCGGCCATATTGCGGCGCGCCCGCGCATTTGAGATGCGAGACCACCACCGGCGCGGCGGCGTGTCGACCAATCGCGAACGCCTCGTCGAGCGCGGCGACGATCTCGCCCGCTTCGCTCCGCAAGTGCGTGCAATAGAGTGCATTGGTGTCGCGCAGCGCCTCTGCGAGCGCCATCACCTCTTCGGTCGATGCCGCATTGGCGTTGGCATAAGCGAGACCCGTGGAAAACCCGAACGCGCCGGCATCGAGCGCGGTCATCAGATCGGCGCGCATCACCATGCGCTCAGCTCCTGTCGCATCGCGGTCGAGCGCGTCCATGTGTCGCGCACGAAGCGCGGTATGCCCCACCAGCGCGACCACGTTGGTCGCCGGGCCCGCGCGATCCACCGCCTGGGCATAAGCGGCAAAGTCGTCGTACCGGAATGCGTCCGCAGCACCCAACAGCACGAGCGGATCGGGCAGGTTACCGTGCGCCGTGACATCCATGCCGCCGCTGATCCCGCAATTGCCGACGACGACGGTGGTCACGCCCTGCGTCACCTTGGCGGTCATGGCGGGCGCGGCGATTACCGCGAAATCGTCATGGGTGTGCGCATCGATGAAGCCCGGCGCGAGCACCAGCCCGCGTCCATCGATGGACGCGGTCGGGGGATGGCTGGCGGCCGGGCAGATGCTCGCGATGATGTCGTCGCGAATTTCGACATCCGCTTCATAAGCGGGGGTGCCGGTACCGTCGTACACGCTCACCCCGGCGATGATCGTCCGTGTCATTCCACTATCCCCGACGCTTCCGGTCACAACGGCGTTGTCACCTTGGCGGGTAATAATGTAAACAATTTTCTTTAACGAGGAGCAGGCGCGTGGACGATCAGAAGCTGGAGTTTCACAAGGGGATAGGCGTCGTGGACGCAGATCCGTGGAACCTGCTGCGGGGCGATGTCAGCTTCCCGGCGGCCGTGCTCAACGAGCGGCGGATGCAGCATAATCTCGATTGGATGCGGTCGTTCATCCACGCCTATGGCGTCTCGCTCGCGCCGCACGGCAAGACGACGATGGCCCCCAAGCTGTTCCAGCGGCAGATCGCGCACGGCGCGTGGGGCATCACGGTCGCCACGAGCCAGCAGGCACAGGTCGCCGCCGCGCACGGAGTCCGTCGGATCCTGATCGCGAACCAGATCGTCGGAAAGGCGAATGTCGCGGCGGTCGTCGGTCTGCTGGCGATCCCCGAGCAGCAGGTGATCTGCATCGTCGATTCCGCAGCGGGCGTGGCGTTGCTGGGCGAGGGATGCCGGTCGGCGGGCGTGGTGCTCGACGTGCTGATCGAACTCGCGCCGGAGCCTGATCAGCCCGGGTATCGTGCCGGGGTTCGTGACGAAGCGGGGCTTGCGGAGGTTCTCGCCGCGCTGGATGAATGGCGCGATCATCTGCGGCTCGGCGGTGTGGAATTTTACGAAGGCGTGCTTCCCGACGAAGCGCATGTCCGGCGGTTCGTCCGTCGCGCGGTCGAGGTGACCAAGCGGCTGATCGCGGATGACCGGATCGACCGGACGCCTGCGATCCTGTCGGGGGCGGGGTCCGCCTGGTATGACATCGTCGCCGACGAAACCGCATCGATGGCGAAGGCGGGCGAGGTCGAGATCGTGCTGCGTCCGGGCTGCTACATCAGCCATGACGACGGACTGTACCGCGTCGCGCAGGAAGCGATCCTCAAGCGCAACGCCGTCGCCCCGACGTTCGGCGAGGCGTTGTTGCCCGCGCTGCGGATCTGGGCGGTGGTGCAGTCGATCCCCGATCCGACGCGCGCGATCATCGCGATGGGGAAGCGCGACGTCGCGTTCGATGCAGGGCTGCCGCGGCCGGCGACGCTGTTCCGCCCCGAGCGGGACGATCGTCCCGCCGAGGCACCGGTCCATTGGGAAGTCACCGGTCTGATGGACCAGCACGCGTATCTGACGATCGCGCCGGGCGACGACATCGCGGTCGGCGACGTGATCGCGTTCGACATCTCGCACCCGTGCCTGACCTTCGACAAATGGCGCAAGATCCTCGTGGTCGATGACGATTTCACGGTGATCGACGTCGTGGAGACGTTCTTCTGAAGGCGGGCGGGGGGCGACCCCCGCCCGGTTTTGTCAGGCGCGTGGTGCGGACGGCGGACGATCCGCGATCCCTGCACCAAAGCGCGACGGCTTCGCGCCCATCGTGAACTCGAGATCCCCGCCGCCAATGATGTCGGCGTGCGCGATCCAGTTCTTCGTCCACGGCTTGCCGTTCCAGCGCACCGACTGGACATAGGGCCGGTCGGGCGCATTGCCGATCGCGCGGACGCGCAAGGTCTTGCCCGCACCGACGCGCAGTTCCGCGGTGTCGAACAGCGGCGATCCCAGCACATAGATCCCCGTCGTGGGATCGACCGGATAGAAGCCGAGCGACGACAGGATGAACCACGCGCTCATCTGCCCGCAATCGTCGTTGCCGATCACGCCATCCGGATCGTTCTTGTACATCTCGGCACACAGCCGCCGAACCATCGCCTGCGTCTTCCAGGGCGCGCCGACATAGGCATAGAGATAGGCGACGTGGTGGCCAGGCTCGTTGCCGTGCGCATATTGCCCGACCAATCCTGCGATGTCGGGTGGCGCATTGTCGGGGAGGGTGGAGGGCGCGTTGAAAAAGGAATCGACCTTCGCCTCATACGCCGTATCGCCGCCCATGTGCGCGATCATGCCGTAGACGTCATGCTGGTTGAGGAACGTCGCCTGCCAGCCGTTGGCCTCGGTATAATCGCGCCAGCGCGGCTGCGGCATGTGACCGAGCGTGACTGGATCATACGCCGCCCACCAGCTTCCATCGGCAAAACGCGGGCGCGCGAACCCGATCTTGGGGTCGATCACGTTGCGCCAGTTGCCGCTGCGCTTGCGCAGGGCGGCCGCATCGCTGCGCTCGCCGATCGCGTCCGCCAGTGCCGCCATGGCGTGGTCGTCATACGCATATTCCTGCGTACGGCTGACCGACTCCTTGATCTTGTCCGCCGGGATATAGCCGAGCTTCATGTAATGGTCGCGGCCGAGCGTCGCGAGGCTGTCCTTGTAGCTTGCGTCGAACGCGCGCTTCCGGATGTTGGGCCATGCCGCCGCGTAATCGGCCTTGATCCCCTTGGCATGCGCTTCGGCGAGAACGACGACCGAATGCCAGCCGTTCATGCAGCCCGTCTCGAACCCCTGGAGTGGCCAGGTCGGCGGACCGTACGGGCTTTGCTGCGTCTGGCGGATCAGGTCGTGGACGAAGCGTTCGGCCATGTCGGGGCGCACCAGCGTCATCAGCGGATGCAGCGCGCGATAGGTGTCCCATAGCGAATAGGCGCTGTACGCACGCTCGCTGGCGGCAAGCGTATGGACTTGCTGGTCGAGCCCCATGTAGCGCCCGTCACGGTCGCTGAACAACGTCGGCCCCATCAGCGTATGATACAGCGCGCTTGACAGGATCGTGCGTTGCGCAGGCGTGCCGCCGGATACGCGCAGGATGTCGAGTTCCTTTGCCCAGGTCCGGCGTGCGGCGGTGCTGGCGCGATCGAATGCCCAGCCGGGCGCTTCCGCCAGCGCGCCGCGCGCGCCAGCGACGTCGACCCCCGAGATCCCGGTCTTGACGAGGATCGGTGCAGCGCCCGCATCATCGTAGAACAACGCCACCTTGAGCCGGTGGCCGGTCACACCCTTCGCACCCGGCGCCACGGGGCGATCGTCGTCGCCATAGAATTGCACGCGGTCCGGCTTACGCGAAAGCTGCATTGCGAAGTGGATCCGGCGTCCTTCGGCCCAGCGGAATACCTGCCGGCTGCCGGTCAGCGTCCCATCGTCGCTGAGGGCTAGCGAGGCATCCTCGATCCGGATCAGCTCTGCCTCGGTCTCCTGCTTGCAATGCGTGAAGTCGATCAGGATGTGTCCCGGCCCCTTGGCGAAGGTGTAGCGGTGCAATCCGGTCCGTTCGGTCACGGTCAATTCCGCGACGACACCCGATTCAAGCTTCACGCGGTAATAGCCGGGCTCGGCATGTTCCTCGCTATAGCGTTGGCGATAGCCCAAGGACGGGTTCTCGCGCGATCCGGGGACGAGCTTCAACGGTGCGCGCGTCGGCACGACCAGCACATCGAGCATGTCGCCGATCCCGGTTCCCGACAGATGGGTATGCGAGAAGCCCATGATCGAGCGATCCGACTGGTGATAGCCCGAGCAGGCATCCCAGCCGAAATTGTTGGTGTCGGGGGACAGCTGCACCATCCCGAACGGCATGGTCGCGCCGGGGAAGGTGTGGCCGTGCCCGCCGGTGCCGACGAACAGATTGGGGGCTGTGTTCTGGACCGCCGCCCTGGACGATTGCGCCGAAGCGATGGACGGCAAGGCGGTGCCGAGTGCGGCAAGGGCAGAGCCTGCGAGCAACTGGCGACGGTTGGCGCGGATCAAGCGATACTCTCCTGAATCGGGGACGGTGCGGGGAAGCAGGTCAGAAACGTTCGGCCAGCAAAGCGGGGCGACGCCGCTCGAGATCGAGGATCAGGTCGCCGAACAGACCGTTCGCCCAGGCGAACCACGGGCGCGAGAAGCGCGCCGGATCGTCCTTGTCGAACGATTCATGGATGAAGCCGGTGCCCGCATCGGTCGTCTTCAGCCACTTGAGGCACTGGCGGATCTCGGTATCGTCATCACTGGTCATCGCGCGGACGATGATCGACATCGGCCAGATCATGCCGAGGCCCTTGTGCGGGCCGCCGATCCCGTCGGCGGCGGTGCCGGTGAAGAAATACGGATTGCGCGTGCTCCAGGCAAGCGCGCGGGTGCGGCGATACAGCGGATCGGTCCGCGGGGCGGCGCCCAGCAACGGCAGCGCGGACAGGCTCGGTACATTCGCGTCGTCCATGAAGATCGCATTGCCGAACCCGTCGACCTCGAACGCCCAGACCTTGCTGCCCTTGCCTTCGTCCATCTGGCCATGCGCCTTGAGCGCGGCATCGACTTCGTCCGCCAGCGCGATGCAATCTGCGGCGGCGGCGGTATCGTGGCGCGCCTCGGCGTGGATCTTCGCCAGCATCCGCAGCGCGGCGACCGCGAACAGGTTGGACGGGATCAGGAACGGCAGCGTGCAGGCATCGTCGGACGGCCGGAACATCGAATGGATCAACCCGACCTTGCTCGTCGGCGCGCCGATGCCCTTCAGCATCAGCGTCTCGGTCGCATGGCGATTGACGCGCTCGAACTTATACGGTCCGTCGTTCGTCTTGCGCTGCTGTTCGCGCATCGTCGCAACGGCGCGCGCCATCGCCTTTGCCCACAAGCCATCGAACGGAACGGTGTCCTTCGTCTCGCTCCAATAGGCGTGCGCCAGCCGCATCGGATAGCAGAGGGAGTCGAGTTCCCACTTTCGCTCGGCGACGCCCGGTCGCATCTCGGTCATGTCGGTGATCGCGCCGAGGTTCGACTTGGCGGTGGGGTCCGCCATGAACGCGTTGGCGTAGGAGTCGATCAGGATGCAGCGCGCCTGCCGCTGGATCACGCCCTGGAACAACCGGCGCAGGGCAGGGTCCTGGCGGCACAGATGGACGTAGGTCTGGAGTTGCGCCGAACTGTCGCGCAGCCACATCGCCTCGATGTCGCCGGTGATGACGAACGTGTCGGGCTTGCCGTCGATGGTGCTGGTGAAGACGGTGGTGTCGAGCGTGTTCGGGTAGCAATTCTCGAACAGTTGCGCGAGGCCGGGGTCCGCGATGCGCGCCTTGACCCGGCTGATCTCGCGTTCGACCGCGGGGCTGACGAAACGTCGCTGGTTGCGCGGGGGACGTCGGCTGGCCGTCGCTTCGCCCGGCGCGAGGGTGGCGGCAAAAGCGGTTCCGGGGAAGGCAAGGAGCGAAGCACTGCTTGCCCCGGCGATCAGCAGATCGCGGCGACCGAGCGAAGCGGACGGACGATCAGTCATGCCGACGTGCCGAGGGCATCAATACCGATGCTGTCAGGCCTGATGGAATTGGCGTGCGAACCGCCACGATCTTTCTCCCGATCCACCTGGCGCATTCCTGCGACCAATGCGGCGTATCTTGTTGTTATGGCGGGCAGGTCAGTCGCCTGCCGTTGAAGCAACCGAAAGCTAAGGCAGGGGCGCGGCCCGAGCAAGCAATTTAATAAATTTAATTTTGTTACTTCCCAGCGGTACGGTCGCGCGTGACACCGCCCCATGCCCGCGGGTACGAGATTGCGAACGGGGCGGATGACGGGTTACCCATGATCCTTATGCCCATCGTTGAAAGGCAGGATGATGACCGTTGAACCCGTTCGAGAGCCGCGCGGTGCGCGGTTGGCCGTGTCCTTGTCGGGCACCAATCTCGCGCGTGCCAGCGATTATAACCAGCGCGTCGTTCTTCAGGTCATCCGCAACAGCGAGGAAACCACGCGGGTCGACCTGTGCCGCACCACCGGGCTGACCGCGCCGACGATCGCCAACATCACGCGCCGGTTGATGGATGCGGGACTGGTCAAGGAGATCGGTCGTCTGCAGGGGCCGCGCGGGCAACCCGCGATCCGCCTTACGATCGAGCCGCTGGGGTGTGTCGCGATCGGCCTCAACATCGATCGCGATCATTTGACACTGGTCGCGCTGGATCTGGCCGGGCAGGTCCGTGCGCGGATCGCCAACGATATCCCGTTCGCGCTTCCCGCGGATGTGGTCGCCTTCGTAACCGCGTCGCTCGATCCGTTGCTGGCCGAGGCGAAGGTCGGACGCGACCGCGTGCTTGGCGTCGGGGTCGCGGTACCGGACGATCTGGGGAACATCGCGCTCCCCGGCCGCCCGGAGCGGTATAGCGACTGGGTCAACCTATCGATCCCGGATCTGTTGTCCCCCGTGCTGCCGTGGCCGGTGCTCGTCGACAACGACGCGGCGGCGGCGGCGATCGGGGAGGCGCAGTCGGGCATGGGCCGTTCGGAGCCGAGCTTCTTCTACATCCTGATCAATTCCGGGCTCGGCGGCGGTTTGATGATCGATCGCCATTATGTCGAGGGCGCGAACCGGCGCAGCGCGGAACTGGGGCTGCTTCCCGATCCGACCAGCGCGGTCGCTGGCGCGGTGGTCCAGGACATCGTCTCGCTGTCAGCGTTGACGCAGGCACTGGAAACGGCAGGCATCCGCGTCGCCAGCCCGGCGGACATCGATGCGAGCGACCCGGCGGTACGCGACGTTCTGGATCGCTGGGTCGATGCGGCATCGCGTGCGTTGATCGCGCCGCTCGTCAGCATCAATTGCCTGATCGACCCGCATACCATCATCATCGGCGGGCGCCTGTCCGAGCCGCTGGTGGATGCGCTGATCAAGCGGCTCCATGTGCTGCTCGGCGAGATGCCATTGCCGACGATGGCCCCGATCGTGCGGGCTGCGCTGGGCGGCGACGCGCCGGTTATCGGCGCGGCGCTGCTGCCTTTCCTCGACCAGTTGCTGCCCTCGGACGCAGCCTTGATGCAGGTCGGGCGGGGCGTCTAGCAGCGGCGTCGGTCGCTCAGTGGGCGGTGGCCTTCTTGCCGAACAACGCCATCACGCGTGGCACGATCAGCGCGAGAACGCCGCCTGCGACGAGCCCGACCAGCGCCGATGCGAGCGCGAAACCGAACCAGTGGCCGACACCGGGAGCGAAGGGCAGCAGGCGAGCAAAGAACGCTGCAATACCCTCGGCGACGTGCGGGATCGTGAGGAGTTGGAACTCTTCTAGCCCGTGCACGAGGATCCCGCCGCCGACCCACAGCATCGCGACCGTCCCGATCTTCGCCAGCGCGCCGAGCACGACCGGCATCGCCGCGACCATCCCGCGGCCGATCGCACGCGACGTCGCGTTCGCGCGCTGCGCCAGATGAAGGCCGATATCGTCCATCTTCACGATCAGCCCAACCACGCCGTAAACACCGGCGGTGATCAGCAACGACACCGCGATCAGCGCCGCCGCCTGCGTCAGGATCGGCTGGTCCGACACTTCAGACAAGGCGATCGCCATGATTTCGGCGGACAGGATCAGGTCGGTGCGGACCGCGCCCGCGACCTTGGTGTTCTCGATCGCGGTGGCGTCCTGCCCTTCCAGCGCGGCGTCTTCGGCATGCGCATCGTGGCCGAGCAGCGCACCGAGGATCTTCTCCGCGCCTTCGAAGGCGAGATACAGGCCGCCGACCATCAGGATCGGCGTGATGATCCACGGCAGGAACGCGCTGAACAACAACGCAGCCGGCAACAGGAACAGCAATTTGTTGCGCAGCGACCCCTTGGCGATCCGCCAGATGATCGGAAGCTCGCGCGCCGGGGTCAGCCCGGAGACGTATTTCGGCGTGACCGCGGCATCGTCCACCACCACGCCGACTGCCTTGGACGATGCCTTGAACGAAGCGGCCGCGACATCGTCAACCGACGCGGCGGCAAGGCGCGCGATCGCAGCGACGTCGTCGAGCAGGGCGACCAGACCAGAGGGCATGTGAAGGCTTTCGATTGGACGAGACGGGCGCCGGGACGTCCGGTCTCAAGGGAACACCGCTGCTTGCTTATCGATCCGTACGCCCCGCGCAACACTCCGTCAGGATGGGCGATGCAGCAACGCTGGAAATGAGATACAATCGATACAGGCCGTCATGGCCGGGGGAGAGGACAATGCGGACGATGTGGACGGGTCTTGTTGCAACAGGGTTGATCGCGGGGGCCGTGGTATCGGTTAACGCCAATGCCGCGTCGGTGGCGGTCGCCTCCAAGCACAATCCCAAGGAGACGCAACGCGCAGTCGCCAAGGCCCTGGCCGATCCGGCGCGCGCCGATGCGCAGGGCGACGATGCGCGGCGCAAGGCGGCGGACGTGCTTGCGTTCGCGGGTGTCGGGCCGGGGGACGAGGTGGTCGATTTCTTCCCGGGTGCCGGATATTGGACGCGGATCCTGTCGGGCACGGTGGGCAAGGCCGGGCACGTCTATGCGATCTGGCCCGCGGCGGGCGCCAAATATGCCGAGAAAACGCTTCCCGCGCTGGAGGCACGGCATCTCTCGAACACTTCGCTGACGGTCATGTCGGGACCGAGCATCCGCGCGTCCGAGCCGGTCGACCTGTTCTGGACCGTGCAGAACTACCACGACGTCGCCAACACGCCTGCGGGCGAAGCGGCGATCGACGCGTTCAACAAGCAGGTGTTCGCGGCGCTGAAGCCTGGCGGCACCTATGTCGTGATCGACCATGCCGACGCACCCGGCAGCGGGCTGGCGGGCACGTCGACCAAACACCGGATCGATCCCGCCGCGGTCAAGGCGGAGGTCGTCAAGGCGGGCTTCGTGTTCGACGGCGAAAGCGATGCGCTGCGCAACCCCGCTGACGACCATAATGCGGCGGTGTTCGATCCGGCGATCCGCGGAAAGACCGATCAGTTCGTTTATCGTTTCCGCAAACCGCGCTAAAGCCGGTCCGGACTGCGCGATCCCGCCGTGGCCGTCAGGCGGCGACGGCGTGGTCGTCCTGCAGAAACGACACGAACCGATCGGTCGACCGCAGCAGGTCGCGCGCGCTGACGGCGAGTTCGCCCGCGCTTTTGCTGACGTCGGCAGAGAGCGACGATGCGGTGCCCCCGGCGCGGGCAACGTCGGTGATCCGCCGTTCGACCTCGTCC
Organism: Sphingomonas sp. PsM26; assembly: GCA_030433805.1. Classification (GTDB taxonomy): domain Bacteria; phylum Pseudomonadota; class Alphaproteobacteria; order Sphingomonadales; family Sphingomonadaceae; genus Sphingomonas. The sequence goes on from JARUXA010000006.1 coordinate 83,613, forward strand.
GCGGTCGATGCCGCGCGGTCTGCGCCGGCGTCGACGTCTTCTGCCGTGGAGCGCTGTTCGGCGACCGCCGTCGCGATCCCGGATGCCGCCAGCGAGACCTGCCGGATCGCACCGTTGACGCTGTTGAGCTTGGTGCTGGTGTCCGCGACGCCTTCGCGAATGCCGGAAATGAGGTTGCCGATGCGGTCGCTCGCACGCGTCGTATCGGCGGACAGCGCCTTCACCTCGCCCGCGACAACCGCGAAGCCGCGGCCTGCGTCACCAGCGCGTGCGGCCTCGATCGTCGCGTTGAGCGCGAGCAAATTGGTCTTCGCCGCGATCTTGCGGATGTCGTCGAGGAAGCCTTCGATCTGGACCGCGTGCCCCTCCAGCATCGCGACGGTCTCGACGCTGCGCTTGGCCTCCGCGCTGGCGGTCTCGGTCAGGACCGACTGACGATCCGCGGCAATCGCGATGGTCTGGACGGATTGCGACAGCGTGCGGATCGACGCCGCGACCTGTGCGATGTCCACCGCCGCGCGCCCGGCCCCCGCCGCGGCTTCGTCCGCATCGTGCGTCGTGCTGTCGGTCAGATCCTCGAGCTTTACCGCCGACTGTTCGAGCCGCTGGGTCGAATCGCCGATCATTTTAATGACGGACGTTACCGACCGCTCGAATTCGTTCGCGATGGTGACGAGTTCGGCGCGGCGTTCCTGCGCGGTGCGGCGCGCCTCTTCTTCACGGTGCTGGCGTTCGCGGGCGGCGTCGGCGGCGGCGAAGCGCGCTTGCTGCATTGCGTGTTCGGTCTGGCGCTGGCCATCCTCGGCAGTCCTGGCCAGTTCTCGCGCGCGCTGGAGCGCTGCCTGTTGCCCGAGGATCAGCCGTTCGAGCTGGATCGTCAGCGCGGCGAGAACGCCGAATTGCAGGCCGACCGCGACGACGTGAAACAGGATCCGCCCGATATTGCCCGTCCCCGAAAACACATATTGCGGCGCAAGCCATTCCAGCGACACGTGGTGCAGCGCGGCCAGCACCGTCGCGAGTGCAATCGGGCGCCAGTCGGCCAGAATAACCAACGCCGCCATGCCGACGAAGAAATACATGTGCGCGTCCATCTGCCAGGCATGGCCCTTCAGCAGGAAGACGAGCATCGCGGGAAGGATCGCCGCGGTCGACCCCATCAGTGTCCGCGCCGGTGCATCATATCGCCCCCGCAGAGCGACCAGTGTCGGGGCGATATTGATCGCCACGCCGATGACGATCAGCGGCAACCCGGCTCCCGCGCCGAGCGCGCTATTGCCGATCAGCAGCAGGGCAAGCGAGAGCCACCCGATCAAGGCCCAGATCCGCACGCCACGGCGCCGCATTGTATCGAGCGGATTGCCGGGGATGGCATCGCCGGTGAAGGTCGAGAGCCTGGTCATCATCGTGGACAAGCGGTTCATGCGACGGTCTCCAGAGCGCTCGCGTCACCACACCCGGTCGGCAGGCTGGCGAGGATCAGCACGTCGCCGGTCGGAATGTGACGGGCAATTTGCGCGCGATTGCCGACCACCACGAGCGAGCCGGGAAACGGCCCCTTGCCCAGCAGCATTGCGCCACCCGCGCGCGCAAGCGTTGCGACCGACGCGACGTTTTGATGAAGCGGCACCAGCATCATCGCACCCGATCGAGGCGGCCACAACGCCATCCCGAGCAGCGATGCGCTAATCGCCGTCACGTGAAGGGAAAGGACAATGGCGGTCGAGGAATGGCGCATCCGACCGAATTACGGTGTCGCGGTTAATAGCAGGTAAGTCAGGCGGCAACATCGCATGAGACTTTAGTTGGAGCGCCGCCGATATCTTCGATTTGTCAGTCGCGCGTCGCGCGCAAGGTCGCGCGGACGCCTGTGCCGATGCTGTCATATTCGACGATCGTCTGCAGGCTCTGCGCCATCGCGCGGATGAGCTTGGTCCCGACGCCCGTGCCTTGCGGCGTGGCGTCTGGCCCCATGCCAACCCCGTCGTCTTCCACGGCGAGCCAGAAATGCGCCTCGCCATCCCCCCGAAGCGATACGCGGACTTCGCCGCCACCGGTCGGATAGGCATATTTGCACGCATTGCTGACGAGTTCGGTGACGATCACACCGAGCGACACCGCACGATCGGTGGCAAGCCGGATCGGTTCCGCAAACAGCGACAGCACGCGCGGTGCGGTCGGCGTTGACCAGGTTTCGCCGAGTTCGTCGACCAGCGCCTTCAGATATTCGCGCATGTCGACCTGTTCGACATCGTTGCTGGTATAGAGACGGCGGTGGACCTGCGCGATCGCGGCGATCCGGCGCTGCGTATCCTCCAGCGCGAGACGCGCACCGTCATCCTGCAAGGCAGCGGATTGCATCCGCACCATCGCAGACACGATCTGCAGACTGTTGGCGACGCGGTGGTTGACCTCGCGCAGCAGCGCCTCGAGCCGCGCGTTGCTGGCGCGCAACTGGTCCTCGGCGGCGGCCTTGTCACGCTCGAGCGCAGCGCGTTCGAGCACCTGTTCGAACGCGCTAGCCAGCAGGTCGAAGAAGTCGCTGCCGATCGTCTTGACGACATAGTCGGACGCACCCGCCTTGAGCGCTGCTACCGCGATGCGACCTTCCTCGGACCCGGTGACGTACACCACCGGCGGCGAGACCGGGAGTTTGCGGATCGCCTCCAGCGTCTCGATCCCGTCCATGCCCGGCATGTAATGGTCGACTGCGATCAGATCGAAGGCGTGTTGCTGCGCAAGGGCAAGCCCTTCGGCACCGCCCTCGGCAACGGTCACGATGAAGCCATGTCGCGACAAGGACCGCGCCGCGAGCCGCCGCAGGCCCGCGTCGTCATCGATATAGAGGACCGCCGGTCCGGTGCCAGGTTCGGCGGTTGCGATCACCCGTGGCCCTCGGCGTCGGGAACCTGGATCACCGACAGGAACAGGCCGAGCTGGCGGATCGCCTGGGCGAAGCTTTCGTAATTGACCGGCTTGGTGATGTAGACGTTACAGCCCAGATCATAGCAGCGCTGGATCTCGACCTTGTCGTCGGTGGTGGTGAGCACCACGACGGGGGTGCGCTTGAGCGGACCGTCCGACCCCTTGATCCGCGCGAGAATGTCGATCCCGCCCATGTCGGGCAGGTTGAGATCGAGCAGCACCAGCGCCGGGCCACCGCGCCCCGGGCCGTTGTCGGCGTTGAACAGATATTCGAGCGCGCTGGTGCCGTCGGTGAAATGCTGGATTTCGTTCAGGATGCCTGCACGGCGGATGTTCTTCTCGATCAACCGGGCGTGACCTTCGTCATCCTCGATCATGATGATGCTGACGGTCTGGTGGTCGGTCATGTCAACGTCCTCGGGTGTCGGTCTTGGGTTCGGCATACGTTGCCGGCAGTGTCAGGCGGAAGGTTGCACCACGTCCCAATTCGGACGCGACGTCGATCACCCCGCCGAGGCGATACGCCAACGCACGGACATGCGCGAGTCCGATCCCTTCACCGGGCTGGTCCTGCGTCCCGGAGCGGCGGAACAGGTCGAAGACGCGGCTGTGGTCCGACGGGGCAATGCCGCGGCCATTGTCCTCGATCTCATAGTGAATGCGCTTGCCGTCACGCTTCCCGCGCACGACGATCCGGCCCGGGCGCTTGGGATCGAGATATTTCACCGCATTTTCGATCAGGTTGGAGAAGATCTGCTCTACCGCCAATCGGTCGCTGACCAGATCCGGCAGCGGTTGCTCGATCGTCAGGATCGTGTCGCGTTGTTCCATCTGCTGCGTCAGGCTCGCGCCGATCCCGTCGATCAGCGTCGTCATGTCGAGCTGTTCGGCGGCAATCACGCGGCGGCCCTGGCGCGACAGCTTGAGGATCGCGTTGATCAGACGGTCCATCTTCTGCGTCGAGGTGCGGATGAAACGAATCGCCTCGGGCAGATCCTCGCGGGCGGCAAAGCGGACGTCCTCGGTGACGAGCTCGGGGGCGCGTTCCTCGGCGCGATCGATCAGTTCGCCGATCGTCCCCGTCGCCGCCTCGAGTTCAGCCGTGAACCCCATGACGTTGACCAGCGGACTTCTGAGGTCGTGGCTGACGATATAGGCGAAACGCTGAATCTCTTCGTTCGCACGACTCAGGTCGGCGGTGCGTTCCTCGACCAGATCCTCAAGCGTATCGGCAAAATCGCGGATCGCGTCGCGCGACGTGGCCAGCTCGCGTGTGTAGCGCAACAGCGTCACGAGCGTGATGATCGCGACCAGGACCAGCAGCAGGCCGGCACAGATCAACGTGATGTAGAAGACCCGGACGCTCGCCTGCTGTGCGGCATCGCGGATCGCCAGCAAGCGCTGTTCTTCCGCGATCATCCCGTCTGCGAGCGTCCGTACCGCGCGCATTCGGCGGATACTCGTCTCCTGCTGAAACTGGACGAGCGCGGCCGACTGGTCGCCGCGCACCGACAGGCTGATCGTGCGCTCACGGTGCTGCTCAAGATCGGCGATCTGCCGGCGCAGCGTGGCGACCTTGGACTGTTGTCCCGGGTTGTCTGCGGTAAGCGTAGCGATCCGCCCGATCGCGCCGGGGAGGGCGGCCATGACGGTGCGATAGGATTGCAGATACGCCGTGTCACTGGTCAGCAGGAACCCGCGTCGGGCCGTCTCGCTTTGCTCGATCAGCACGCGCGCGCGGTTGATCGCGATCTCCACCTGATAGGTATGGCCGACATCGGCGGTGTGCTGCTCATTCTGTGCGGTTGACCATGCCGCGGCGACTCCGGCGACGATCAACGCGAAGAACCCCAGCGCCATGCAGGTCACCAGGAAACGGCCCATGCGCCCTTCACTGACGCTGAAACCGGGAAGCAACCGCCTGTACATGCGGTCGTCCTTACGCATCGGCAACGATAAACACCAGTACCGCCGCACTAACGCCGATCAAGCAACTTGTGGCTTTAGAGCAACTTCCCTTGCGGAGAAGGTCGACCCACGACACCACCGCCACGCCGCCGGGCTAGCTCGGTCTCGGCGGTGAAGCGAACGTCCATGTCGCGATCGCCCAGCATGATCGAAAGCGAATCGTCGCTGATCTCCTGCCAGCTCTTGCCGCGATCCGGCCCGGGGCGAATCACGCGCGGTAACAGGCCAGGGACCGCCGACCAGGCGAGCAGTTGCTCGGGGCCGACCTCATTGAGCATGTCGCGCAGGTGGAACGCGGTGACATAGGCGTCGGGGAAGGCCCGATGCGCGGGCAGGCCGCGTTCATGGATCATCCCTTCGGGTTTGCGCCAGTAGCGTAGCATCTGGTTGGAGAAGCTCGGCGTGTCGGGCCACAGCCGCAGCGCGCATTTCCAAGTGCAGATCCACGGCGCGCCGCGCGTCAGCGGGGTCGTGCAGAACTTCTGTTCGTAATCCGCGCGGTGCGCCGCGAGCGCGATCCGGCGTGGATAGGGATCGAGCACCCCGCGCGCGACGTCATGCCAGAACGGTGCGTCGGCGACCTGTTCGTCGAGGATGTGGTGGATCGCCTGCGTCAGCGGCGGGATCGGGCGACCGGGGTTGACGAGGCGCGCGCCGCCTTCGCCTTCGATCTCCCAGCGGCCGTCCTTCTGGAGCGCGACGTCCTGCCAGCCGATTTCGCACACGCCGTGGATCGGCGGGCCTTCGCCGGTGGTCTCTAGGTCGATGACGCGGATGATCTGGGGAGCGGGGGGAGGCATTGCGCCTAAGTGGCGTGTTTAGCCGAGGATTGCGAGGGGCGTATCCGTCACCCCGGGACGAACCCGGGGTGACGGTCCAACGCTTAGTGCGCTGCCTGCGGGCCGCGCTGCAGGCCGCTCTTCTCGAGCTGGTCGTCAATCATCGCGAGCAGGCGGTCGAGCGCAGGCTGGTCCTTGGCCTCGGCGCGGGCAACGAGCACGTCCTGCGTGTTCGACGCACGGAGCAGCCACCAGCCGTCGGGCGTGTTGACGCGCGCGCCGTCGGTGCGGTCGACTTCGGCACCGTCGGCCTCGAGCCGCGCGAGCACTTCCTCGACCACCGCGAACTTGCGGCTCTCGTCGACCTGGAACCGCATTTCCGGCGTGTTGACCAGCGCGGGCATCGCGCCGCGCAGTTCGGTGACCGACTTGCCGATCATGTGCGCCGCACGGATGAAACGGACGGCGGCGTATTGCGCGTCGTCGAACCCGTAATATTCATGCGCGAAGAAGATGTGTCCGCTCATCTCGCCTGCGAGCGGGCTGTTGGTTTCCTTCATCTTCATCTTGATCAGGCTGTGCCCGGTCTTCCACATCAGCGGCTTGCCGCCGAGTTCCTCGACCCGGTCGTAGAGCATCTGCGACGCCTTGACGTCGGCGATGATCGTTGCGCCCGGAAGCTCCTTGAGGACAGGTTCGGCCAGAATGGAGAGGATCTGGTCGCCCCAGATCACGCGGCCCTCGCCGTCGATCGCACCGATCCGGTCGCCGTCACCGTCGAAGGCCAGCCCGAAATCGAGGTTCTTTTCCGCGACGAGGCGCTTGAGATCGACCAGATTGGCCTCATCGGTAGGGTCGGGATGATGGTTGGGAAAATTGCCGTCGACATCGGTGAACAGCAGATGATGCTCACCCGGGAGGAACTTGACGAGCTTCTCGATGATCGGGCCCGACACGCCGTTGCCCGCATCCCAGCCGATCTTGTACGTGCCGCCGGCGAAACCCGCGACCAGACGGCCGACATATTCGTCCTCGATATCGGCGGTCGAGACGGTGCCTTCGCCGGTTTCCCAATCGCCTTCCGCCGCCATGCGGCCGAGATCCTGAATGTCCGCGCCGAAGAACGGCTTGTGCTGCAGCACCATCTTGAAGCCGTTGTAATCGGAGGGATTATGGCTGCCGGTTATCTCGATGCCGCCATCCACTTCTAGCGTGGCTTCGGCGTAATAGAGCATCGGGGTCGGCCCCATGCCGATCCGCACGACGTCGACGCCCGCTGCGGTGAGACCACCGATCAGTGCCGCCTCGAGTTCGGGCGAGGACAGGCGACCGTCGTAGCCGACCGCAACCCGCGTGCCGCCAGCGCGTCGAACGCGTGTGCCGAAGCCGCGACCGATCGCGTCCGCATCGGCGGTGCCGAGCGTTTTGCCGACGATGCCGCGGATGTCATATTCGCGGAGCGAAGTCGGGTCGAAACGATGGGTCATGTTTGTCCTCCTGGGGTCTGTGCACGGGTCAATCGACCAAACGTGCGAAAGTTCAAAGACTATGGTTTGAGCAATGTGTCGCGCGCCGCGTTGATACGGCGGGTAAGTTCGGCAGATCCGCCCTTATCGGGATGCAGCGCAGTGACAAGACGGCGATGTGCCGCGCGGATATCGGCGGCATTCGCGCGCGGACCGACTCCCAACACCGCACGCGCCTCGGTCTCCTCGGGGGGCTGGATCCGCGTCGCCTTGGGTTTGGGGCGCAGCAGCAACCACGCACCCACGATCAGCGCGACGAAGAGGAGGACCTTGGTCATCACGCGACCTGCGGCAACACGGCTTCGGGCAGCGCGAGCGCGCCCATCATCTCGCGAAGCTCCTGGCGCGCGGCGACATGTGCCAGCCCCATCGCGCCGAATTCGCCCGCGTCGAGCATGGTGAGTCCGGCGGGGAACAGTTCGCGGTAGATCACGCGCTCGCCCAGCCCCGGCACGATGCGGAACCCCACGCGCTTGGCGAGCTGGTCGAGTGCGTCGGACACGCGACGCATGTTGCGTGCCTCGATATGCTGGACGCGGTTGCGCAGCACGACCCAGTCGATCGTCGATCCATCCGCCCTGGCGCGTGCCTTGCGCGCATCCCAAATCATCTCAGCATAAAAGCTGGGCCGTGTGACCTTATAGGTTTCGGGATGGACCTGTCCGATCAGATCAAAATCGACGAAGCTGTCGTTCATTGGCGTCACCAGCGTGTCCGCGCGCGCTGCCGACAGACGTCCGAACCGATCGTCACGGCCCGGCGTGTCGATCACCAGAAAGTCGGTATCGTGTGCAAGATCGGCGAACAGCTCCTCGAACCGGGCGTCCGTCTCCCCGTCGTGCGTCGCGTGGCGCGGGATCGGCAAAGCGCGCCCGGTACGCTGGACCGTGGCGGCGCGATTGTCGAAATAGCGCCCCATGGTCCGCTGGCGATGGTCGAGATCGAAGGCGGCAACCTTGGCCCCACGCGCTGCCAATGCGATCGCCACATGCACCGCGGTCGTCGATTTGCCGGTGCCGCCCTTTTCGTTGGCGAAAACGATAATATGTGGTTTTCGCGCAGCACTTGCCAACGGGATGGTATCCTACGTCTTGTTCGGTCGGGCCCGCCCCCATAGAAGGCCGTTCCGTCCTTACCGAAGGCCCAACCCGCGTGCAAACCATCCGTACACTCGAAGCGCTTCGCGCCGCGATCGCCGACTTCCGCAGTGCCGGATCAGACATCGCGCTGGTCCCCACGATGGGAGCGCTGCACCCCGGCCACATCGCGCTGATCGAGACCGCGCGGCGGCAGGGGCGCAAGGTGGTCGCGTCGATCTTCGTCAATCCCAAGCAGTTCGGCCCAAACGAGGATCTCGCGCGCTACCCCCGGCGCGAGGCGGCGGACGCGCGGATGCTGACCGAGGCGGGGTGCGACCTGCTGTGGTTGCCCCCGGTGGACGTGATGTATCCCGCGGGCTTTGCAACGAACATTTCGGTGGCAGGGGTCAGCGAAGGACTCGATGGCGCGGCTCGGCCAGGCCATTTCGACGGCGTCGCCACGGTGGTGGCCAAGCTGTTCAACCAGGTGCGCCCGGACATTGCGCTATTCGGCGAGAAGGATTTCCAGCAACTCGCGGTGATTCGCCGGATGGTCGCGGACTTGGATTTTGGGATCGCGATCGAGGGCGTGCCAACCCAGCGCGATGATGACGGCCTCGCGCTGTCATCGCGCAACGTCTATCTCGACGACGAACAGCGCGCAGCGGCGGTGGCGTTGCCACGCGCCTTGGGGGAGGCCGCACGGGCGATTCTGCGCGGCGACGCGCCGGACGATGTCCTGGCCGCGGCTCGGGACTCGCTGACGACCGCCGGTTTTGTGGTCGATTACGTCGAACTGGTCGATGCAGCGACGTTGGCCGCGGATACGGATCCGTCCCGCCCACGCCGGTTGCTTGCGGCGGCGCGGCTCGGGACCACGCGTCTGATCGACAATCTCGACGTACCGGCTACCGTCTAACCCATTGGTCGTACGCCTAAAGTTCAATGCCGCCGTTAACCTTTATTTGACTCGGTCCGACGCAATGTCGGCCGCAGAGAATGGTTAACCGGGACGGATCGACATGGGCACGAGCCTGAAAAATGCGCAATTTCTGATCGACAGTCGTTTGGCGGAAGCGGCGTGCGGCGATGCCGATGCCTGCTACGAACTCGGCATGGTGTATTCGAGCGGCGCGGCGGGGATCGCCGTCGATCTGATCGAGGCGCACAAATGGTTCAATCTGGCGGCGGTGGCCGGTAGCGAGGCTGGTATGGTCAGCCGTGGCGAGATCGCCGAGGACATGACCGCGCGCGAGATCGCGACGGCACAGGGTGCGGCCCGCGCCTGGCTGCGCGCGACACAGCGTCGCGCCGCCTGAAACGCCGTCGTGCAGGGTGCGAAAATGGCACCTGTGCGCGGACTATTCTGCACCGGGGATCGACCCGGTCTTGCAGGAGTTGGGCCTTACGATAGCGAGAACGTGTCGAGGTCCGCCATTAAGGCGGAACCCCGTCGCGGGATCCCGTAACGGTCGCTTCGGCGGGTCGCAGAGAAAGTCAGGCCATTGAGCGTCCGAAGTATCGCGAAGGGAATCGGCACGGCGCTGCTGTGGGTGGTGATCGTCCTGTGTCTGCTGATCACGATTGTCCCGCGCTTTCTCGACGCACGCTATTACAGTGGGCCACCCGGCGGACATTTCGACGGGCAACGGTTTTTCAATCCCGATGGCGAGCAGGACGATCTGGCGGGCACGGGCGGCAATCGCGGCAGCTTCCTGTTGCGCTATCTCACCCGCAGCGACGGGCGTCCGGCATGGCCCGATCACGTCCCGGTCCACGCCATTGCTCCGCCTGCGCGGGTGGACGGTCAAGCGATGACGGCGACTTGGGTCGGGCACGCCACGGTGCTCGTGCAGACGCAAGGGCTCAGTATCCTGACCGACCCGGTGTGGAGCCGGACGTCCGGACCGCTCAGGGTTGGGCCTGCCCGCGTTGCGGAGCCAGGTATCGCGTTCGAGAAGCTTCCGAAGATCGATGTCGTGCTGATCAGCCACGACCATTACGATCATCTCGATCTGGAAACGCTTCAGCGTCTGTGGAAGCGCGACCATCCGTTGATCGTCACCAGCCTGGGCAATGACAGTGTCATCGCGCAAGCCGGGGTTCCGTCGCATGCACTCGACTGGGGTGGCCGGATTTCCGTCAAGCCGAACGTTGAGGTCGTCGTCACGCGCAACCACCATTGGGGCAGCCGCTGGTTCACCGACCGCAACCGGGCCTTGTGGTCGAGCTTCGTCGTGCGGCTGCCGGGCGGCAACGTGTTCTTTGCAGGCGATACCGGGCCAGGCGATCTGACCTGGGCGGATTCGGCGGCGAGCTATGGTCCCGTCAGGCTGGCGCTAATCCCGATTGGCGCGTTCCGCTTCGTGCCCGGCCAGATGGTGTCGGGGAGCCATATCGGACCGATCGATGCCGCAGAAGTCTATCGCCGGCTGGGCGCATCGACCGGGATCGGCATCCACTGGGGGACGTTCCATCTGTCGGCGGAAGCGTACGACACGCCGCCGCGGTTACTGGCGGCAGTCAATCGCGTTGCAGGGCTGCGCGGGTTCGGGACTGTCGCGTTGGGAAACCCGAGCGTCATCCCACCCTATGTCGCACGCACGCGTCCCGCACCGATTGACCGGATCGAGATCGTCGGACGGTTGCCTGCTGCGGCGCGGGCATTACCGTAACGGGATGTCGTCCCGGCGTGAGAAGCCGTGCCCCAACCCGTCCGGCGCTAGCGCTTCGCCGCTGGCGTTGTCGCGGGGGTTGCGGGCGGGGTGATGTCGCCGGGCTTGCATGGCCCGCTTCGGATCGCATGGACGCGCATTTCCATGACGCCTTCCTTGGCGCCCTTCGCGGTGAAACCTTCCGACTTCATTGTCAGGTTGCGGTCCCCGGTCGCGTTGGTGCCGGTCACGTTGAGTTTGACCACGCCGCCACCGGGTTGCGGGCAAGCCGCACTGAGGCCGATGGTCGGACCGGTGTCGTCATGCTTGTCGACCGTGCAATTCTGCCCGCGCGTGCCGATCTGCTGCATCGTTTCGGCCAGATTTTCTTTCGCGGCGGCGTCTGGCGTCAGGCACATCGACATGCCTGCCATCGCATCGAACATCGCCTGCATCTGCGCCTTGACCTGCGGCGTCGCGCCCTTGCCCTCCAGTTGCAGGATTTCGACCTTCTGCGTCCAGCTGCCCGGCTCGCGTTTGATGACCTGCTCGGGGGAGCAAGCGACGATCGTCAGTAACGGCAGGGCCAGGCCAAGCTGCGCGATGCGATGAAACGCCATAATCTTTAACCCCGATTGACCCGCAACCGAGGCGTCGGGCACGATTGTCTGTTGCCGCATCCCTTCCCATATTGCTGCGTGATGGCAATCCAGATTCGCACCACGCTCGATGAACCCGAAACCGGGGTCAGCTTCGTCCCCCACCGCCCGGCGCGTCCGCCCAAGGCGGAAGGGGGCAAAAGGTTCAAGCTCGTCTCGGACTATACCGCGGCGGGCGACCAGCCGACCGCGATCGCCGAGCTCGTCGCGCAGACCGAGGCAGGCGAGCGCGACCAGGTGCTGCTGGGCGTCACGGGCTCGGGCAAGACCTTCACCATGGCGAAGGTGATCGAAGCGGTGCAGCGCCCCGCACTGATCCTCGCGCCCAACAAGATCCTCGCGGCGCAGCTTTATGGGGAAATGAAGTCGTTCTTCCCCGAGAATGCGGTCGAGTATTTCGTCAGTTACTACGATTACTACCAGCCCGAGGCCTATGTCGCGCGGTCGGACACGTACATCGAGAAGGAAAGTTCGACCAACGAGGCGATCGACCGGATGCGCCACGCCGCAACCCGATCGCTGCTCGAACGCGACGACGTGATCATCGTCGCGTCGGTGTCGTGCCTGTACGGCATCGGCTCGGTCGAGACCTATTCGGCGATGATCTTCGACCTCAAGAAGGGGCAGACCGTCGATCAGCGCGAGATCGTCCGCAAGCTCGTCGCGCTCCAGTACAAGCGCAACGACGCGGCGTTCCAGCGCGGCAATTTCCGCGTGCGCGGCGATGCGCTCGAGATCTTCCCGTCGCATTATGACGACACCGCGTGGCGGGTGTCGTTCTTCGGTGACGAGATCGAGGATATCGTCGAGTTCGATCCGTTGACCGGCAAGAAGGTCGCCAGCCTCGGCTACATCCGCATCTACGCCAATTCGCACTACGTGACGCCGGGGCCGACGCTCAAGCAGGCGATGGAAGCGATCAAGTTCGAGTTGCAGGAGCGGCTCAAGGAGCTGGTGCCCGAGGGCAAGTTGCTCGAGGCGCAGCGGCTGGAACAGCGCACCAACTTCGATCTCGAGATGATCGCGGCGACCGGGTCCTGCGCGGGGATCGAGAATTACTCGCGCTTCCTCACCGGGCGGATGCCCGGCGAACCGCCGCCCACCTTGTTCGAATATCTCCCCGAGAATTCGCTGCTGTTCGTCGACGAGAGCCACCAGACGATCGGCCAGATCAACGGCATGTCGCGCGGCGATCACCGCCGCAAGCTGACGCTCGCCGAATATGGCTTTCGTCTGCCGTCGGCGATCGACAACCGGCCGCTGCGCTTCAACGAATGGGAGGCAATGCGTCCGCAGACGACCTATGTCTCGGCCACGCCGGGTGCATGGGAAATGGAGCAGACCGGCGGCGTGTTCGCCGAGCAGGTCATTCGCCCGACCGGGCTGATCGATCCCCCCATCGAGATCAAGCCGGTCGAGGAACAGGTGCAGGACCTGATCGTCGAAGCGCGCAAGACCGCCGAGCTCGGCTATCGCACGCTGGTGACGACGCTGACCAAGCGGATGGCGGAGGATCTGACCGAGTTCATGCACGAGGCGGGTTTGCGCGTTCGCTACATGCACAGCGACGTCGAGACGCTGGAGCGTATCGAGCTGATCCGCGACTTGCGGCTTGGCGTGTACGACGTGCTGATCGGGATCAACCTGCTGCGCGAGGGGCTCGATATCCCCGAGTGCGGGCTGGTCGCGATCCTGGATGCGGACAAGGAAGGCTTCCTGCGCTCGGAAACCTCGCTGATCCAGACGATCGGCCGCGCGGCGCGCAACGTCGACGGGCGCGTGATCCTCTATGCCGACCGCATCACGGGCTCGATGGAGCGCGCGATGAACGAAACCGAGCGCCGCCGTGAAAAGCAGCGTGCGTATAACGAAGAACACGGCATTACGCCGACGACGATCAAGCGTAACATCGGCGACATCATCCAGGACGTGTCGAGCCGCGATCAGGTGACGGTGGAGATCGACGAGGACCGGCCGCACATGGTCGGCCACAATCTGCGCGCATACATCGAGGATCTCGAGAAGAAGATGCGCGCGGCGGCGTCGGATCTCGAGTTCGAGACCGCTGGGCGGCTGCGCGACGAGATCCGGCAGCTCGAGCAGGAGGAGCTCGGACTTCCGGTCGAGCAGCAGAAGGCGCCGATCATGGGGCGCTCGAACGAGGGCAAGCCGGGGACTCGCAAGACGCGGTACGGCAAGAGCCAGAAGATGCGGGCTGGAATGGCGGGGAGTAGTCGGCGGGCGCGGTAATAGACCCAAGCAAAATTGAAATGATGGCCTGATCTGGTATCTCGACACTACGTCAAACCCAGTGACCTCCGACTGAAACGGGAGCGTACCCGACGCCACTTCTGGAGGCCGTTGTGATACGTAACTTCAAGGACGAAGAGACTACTAAGATCGCGAACGGCGAGCGCAGTCGTAAGCGACCAATAGAGATACAGGCCAAAGCATATCGATTGCTTCGCATCATGGCGCGCATCGATGACTGGAACGACTTGCGCTACCCGCCGGGAAACAAGCTTCACGCGCTCGCTGGAAATCGCGCCGGGCAATATGCTATATGGATCAACCAGCAATGGCGCATCGCGTTTACCCCGATCGACGGAATGATGACAGATGTCGAAATCACCGACTATCATTGAGCCGGGCGGGCATGCCCATGAGGAGTGGCTGCCCAACCCGCATGCCGGCGAAATGCTTACGCTTGAGTTTATGCAACCTCTGGGATTGTCTGCGCACGAACTTGCGGAGACAATCGAGGTAAGCGAGGCAACGCTCAGAGATACGATCGCAGGCACGGCGCGAATGACCGGCGATCTTGATTTGCGATTGGCACGTTATTTTCGAATGAGCCCAGGTTTCTTTCTGGGGCTTCAAAGCGATTACGAAATTGTCGAGGCCAAGCGCGCCCTAAATGGCGCACTTGACCGGATCGTCCCCCGCGCCGCTTAATCGAGCGAGAGATCCTCAACCGCCACGTCATAATATTTTGACACGCGGTCCGCATAGGCTTGGTCGAACGTCGGCGCGTTGCTTGCCCAGCTCGGGCCGCCTTCGAGCACACGGCGGTCAATCGTCACGATGTAGGTGTCGTTGACCGGGTCGAACTGGAGCAGCGAGAAGGGGATCGGGTAATAGGCCTTGCCCATGCCGAGGAACCCACCGATCGTCAGTACCGCGTAGATCGTCTGGCCGGTCCGCTTGTTGACCATTAACGACAGCACTGAGCCGATCTTGTCGCCGTCGCGGCTTCGGACCTGCATTGCGTCGCTCTTGTTCGACTGGAGCAGCAACTGGGTGGGTTCGGTCTGGGACATGGCACACTTCCTTCGGTTCGCGATCGTAACGGCGATGGGGGGTTCCCGGTTCCGCACGCTTACCGGCTGGATCGGTGGAAAAACGCGCGGCGACGTGGCCACTGCGGTTGAGCGCTCGGACGGCTTCGCGCATAGACGCTGGATGCGTAACACTATCCCCTTGTTTGCTATGGTCGTTCTCACCGGGGCCGTTCTGGCGGGGTGCGTGGCAAAGCCGGTTGCACCGGCCCGCGCGCCCGCAGCCGCACCGGCTGCGCGTCCCGCGGTGGTTCCGCGACCTGTTCCGCCGAAGGGTAGTGACTGGCGGGATTGGCCCGTCACCGCAGGGGATTGGGCATATCGGCAGGATCAGGGCGGATCGACCGCGTTGTTCGGTGCGGGCGGTGGCAATGCGGTGCTGACACTACGCTGCGACGCCGCCAGTGCGACGCTGTATCTGTCTCGCCAGGGGAGTGCGGCAACACCGCTCACGATCCGTACATCGACGGTAGCGCGGAGCCTTCCGGTCCAGCCGACCAGTCCCGGGCCAGCCGGATCGCCGACCTATGTCGCGACGCGGCTCGCGGCGCGGGATCCGTTGCTCGATGCGATCGTGTACAGCCGTGGACGCTTCATCGTGGAACAGGCCGGGGCGGCGACGCTGGTGGTACCCGCCTGGGCCGAAATCGCCCGTGTAACCGAGGATTGTCGGCGCTGAACGCAACTTCGACCGGCTTTGCGCAGGCGAAAGAGAATCGTGGATTCCGACCAACATTACAAGACTTGTTTCGCGTGAATATCTGATTCACACAGGTGTCGTGACCACCGCAGGTCACGCCGTTTCAACTAGCGAAAGGAGGTGATCCGATGTCTCATGGTTCAGCAATGGGGTCGGTTCAGTTCGTTCGGGGGACGCACCGCTAGGCCTTCGGGGAAACCCGTTCGATCCGCAGGGCGGAGGGTATGGTCCCTCAGTCAACGCCGTAACCGGATCGAGGCACTGGTGGTTCGCATGGTCTCCCAAGCTGGAGCTTCCGGCCGCTGACCATGTCAGGAGGTTGCCGGGGTGTCGTGAAGACCCCCGGCAGCCTCTTTTCATTTTTGGGGTATCGCACTGGGAATGCTTGTCGTTCCGGCGCGACCGCCGCATGATCCGGGCAGGGTATGACCGGGGAGAATATGGGATGATGATCCGAACTGCAGCCGTGGCATTGCTGATGCTGCCGACCGCGCTGGCGGCGCAGGATGCTTCCAACGTTCCGGTGCAGGTTGAGGAACAATCCATCGATGCCCTGCGCGCACAGATGACGCAGGGGACAAGCAGCGTCGCAATCACCCAGGCCTATCTCGCGCGGATCGCGGCGATGGATCGCACCGGGCCGACGCTGCGTGCGGTCATCGCGACCAATCCCGATGCGCTGGCACAGGCCAAGGCAAGCGACGCGCGACGCAAGGCGGGCAAGCCGCTCGGCGCGCTCGACGGGATCCCGGTGCTGATCAAGGACAATATCGAGACCAGGGATCCGATCGCCACGACCGCGGGTAGCCTCGCGCTCAAGGACAATGTCACGCGGCGCGATGCACCGGTGGTGGCGGCGTTGCGCAAGCAGGGCGCGGTGATCCTCGGCAAGACCAACCTCAGCGAATGGGCCAACATCCGCTCGACGCATTCGATCAGCGGGTGGAGTGCGGTCGGCGGGCTGGTGCGCAATCCCTATGCACTCGATCGGACCTCGTGCGGATCGTCGAGCGGGTCGGGGGCGGCGGTCGCGGCGAGCTATGCTGCGGTCGCGATCGGCACCGAGACCGACGGATCGGTCGTCTGCCCGTCGTCGATGAACGGGCTGGTCGGACTGAAGCCGACGCTGGGCATGGTCAGCCGGACGCATGTCGTCCCGATCAGCCACAGCCAGGACACGCCGGGCCCGATGGCGCGGAGCGTGCGCGACGCGGCCCTGCTGTTCAACGCGATGGTCGGGGTCGATCCGGCGGACCCCGCGACCCGCGAGAGCCAGGGGCATATCCACGACTTCGCCGCCCCGCTGGCGGCGGCATCGCTGAAGGGCGTGCGGGTTGCGGTGTTGCGTCCCGAGATGCCCGATGCCCTCAAGCGTCACTATGAAACGACGCTTGAGGTGCTCAAGGCGCAGGGCGCGGTCCTGGTCGATGCGGACATGCCCAAGCTCGACGGGATCGGCGAGGCGGAACTGCTCGTCCTGCAAACCGAACTCAAGGCGGACCTCGACACCTATCTTGCGACGACGCCCAAGACCGTGACCACCCGGACGCTCGATCAGGTCATTGCGTTCAACGCCGCCAATGCCGTCACCGAAATGCCGTTTTTCGAGCAGGAAACCTTCGTCGCCGCGGCGAAAACGCGCGGCCTGACCGATCCGGAATATCTCGGCGCGCGCGCCAAGTCGCTGCGGCTTGCGCGGGCCGAAGGGATCGATGCGGTGCTGGCCAAGGCGCAGGCAACGCTGATCGTTGCACCGACCTACGGGATGCCGTGGTTGTCGGACACGGTCTACGGGGACAATTTCAACGGGCCGAGCGCGAGCGAATTGCCCGCCATCTCGGGGTATCCGCATCTGACCGTGCCGATGGGGCTGGTGCGCGGCGTGCCGGTCGGCCTGTCGTTCATCGCGACTCGCTGGGCGGACCAGGCGGTGCTCAATGCGGGTTATGTGTTCGAGCAGGCGGCCAAGGCGCGCGTCGTCCCGAAATATCTGCCGACCAACGACGCCGGGCCGGGGCTCGGGGGCGCGCGGTAACGCGCGTCCCGACGCTTATTCGAGCAATTCCGGTCGGATGTGGATCGCGATCAGCGACATGCGCACTTCGATCAGGAAGGAGATCAGCGAGGCGATCAGCAGCCCCATCGCGAGAATGAACGACAGCGCGACGACGGTGCCGATGTGCAGCTTGACCAGTTCGGCAACGAACAGCAGCGCAACAACGAGGCACGTCATCACCGCGCTCGACACGGCGAGGACGAGCGATGCGTTGATGACGGTCATCCGCTTGTCGAGCAGGCGCAATTCCCACACGTGGCGGTCGTGTTCGGGACCTTGCGAGGCGGGATGCAACGCCTCCAGTGCGCGGGCGCGATCGACCACGCGCGACAATCGCCCCGCCAATACGTTGAGCAACGCGCCGATCCCCGCCAGCATGAAGACGGGCGACAGGGACAGCTGGATCGTCTGTGCGATCGTCGTAACGGCGGGATAGGGATTCATCTCGGGTGTTGTGCGCAATGCGTTCGGCCGACGCAAGCCGCACGGAGCCGACGCCGCAGTTCCGCGTTGACGCGTGATGACCGAACTCGATCGTCTTCAGGAACAAATGGAAGCCGCTGCTTCCGCTCTGGATTTTGAAGAAGCACGGCGGCTGCGCGACCGGATCAGCCTGTTGCGTGGTGGCGCCGAAGCCGACGACGCGGCGGCGGCCGACACGGCGGGTCTGGTGCGGCAGCAGCCTGGCGCGATGGGGCTTGGATCGAGCCAGCAACGGATGACCCCGCCCGCCGGCTGGACCCCGCCGCGCAAGCCCGACCCGATGACGCGCGGCCGGTCGCGCAAGCGATAAGCATTACACGCGCAGGTAGCGGAAGTACCAGACCTCGCGGCCCTGCCGCCGGGCCTTGCGTTCGTAGCGCGTCTCCGGCCAGTCGTCCGGCCGGGTGAGGAAATCGGCGGGGCCGCGCGCGGTCCATTCAAAGTCGCGGCGCTGTCCCATCACCATCATCG
The DNA here is from genome assembly GCA_030433805.1 of Sphingomonas sp. PsM26. GTDB lineage: Bacteria > Pseudomonadota > Alphaproteobacteria > Sphingomonadales > Sphingomonadaceae > Sphingomonas. Next base: position 102,251 of record JARUXA010000006.1, read on the forward strand.
CCCAGCGGCAATAGGTCGGGTCGTCGGTGCCGAGCCGGAATTCGCATCCGGGCTTGAGCTTTGCGGCGATCAGATCGAGCGGGCCGTGGTTGACCATCCGCCGCTTGGCGTGGCGCGCCTTTCGCCACGGATCGGGATGCAGAAGATACAGCCGCGACAGTGACGCATCGGGGAGCCGTTCGACCACGTCGAGCGCGTCGCCCATGTGGATCCGGACATTGTCGAGCGCGTCGTCGCGGATGTGCGCGAGCGCGCCGACCACCCCGTTGAGAAACGGCTCGCACCCGATGAACCCGGTATCAGGGCGCATCGCTGCCTGTCCTGCGAGATGCTCGCCCGCCCCGAACCCGATCTCGACCTCGAGCGGGCGGTCCGCGCCGAACAGCGTCGTCGCATCCAGCGGGCCATCGGTCGGCACGCTGATCTGCGGGAGCAGCGTTTCTACCAGATCGGCCTGGCCCAGCCGCAATTTGTGCCCCTGTCGCCGGCCATAGAGGCGGCGTGTCGTCATCGGATCGGTCATCCCGCGGGCGTGTAGCGCGGGATCGCGGCGGAGCAAAGGGCCCCAGCGGTCGTTACACTGCTACAACGACGGGATGATGGGAATGATCGAGCGAGGCCGCGCGGACGAGGCTGGCGACCGGCCGGGGGATATGGCGGGGAACGGCGACGTGGAGGCGATCAAGGCCGCCAATGCGCAGGAACTGCACCGCGCGGTGCGCGAGTCCGGCGCGGAAGAACTCGAACGCCCGGTTTCCGCGCTGTTCTGGTCGGGGCTGGCGGCGGGCCTGGCAGTGACGGCGTCCCTCGTCGCGGAGGGGGCGATCGCGGCGCATGTACCGGCCGGGCCATCCCGCGCGCTGATCATCGCGCTCGGCTATCCGATCGGTTTCGTGATGGTGATCCTGGGGCGGATGCAGCTGTTCACCGAAAGTACGGTGACCGCGATGCTACCGCTCGTCACCACGCCGTCATGGGACGCGCTGGGGCGGACGCTGCGGTTGTGGGCGGTCGTGCTCTGCGCGAATTGCATCGGGACCGCCATGGCAGCGGGCGCCTTCGCGGGAATGGCGCTGGGCGATTCTACGCTCGACGCTGGGATGATCGAAGTGTCGATGGCGATTACCCACCACGGCGCGGTGGAAACCTTCTTCAACGCGGTGCCGGCGGGGTTCCTCATCGCAATTGTAGCCTGGTCGCTGCCCAACGCGCGCGAACATGCTTTGCTGGTGATCTTCGGGATCGTCTATGTCGTCGCGATTGGCGGGTTCAGCCATTCGATCGTCGGGTCGAGCGAAGCCTTCCTGCTGTTGTGGACGGGCGAGATCGGGATCGGTGGCGTGCTCGCATTCCTCGTGCCCGCGGTACTCGGCAATCTGCTGGGCGGGGCAGGGCTGTTTGCGGTGCTCGCGCACGGGCAGGTACAGGAGGACGGGGAATGATCATGTCCGCAATGGACCGATTTCCCCGGTTCGCCCGTTCGGCGCTACACATTGGGAGACGCGGACGATGAGCAAGGTAACCAAGGCAGCGAAGGAATTGGTGCGGATGGACCGCAAGGTGGCGCACGACGCCGCCAAGCACCGCGACAAGCCCAGCGTCAAACTGCTCGGAAAGCTCAGCGAGGGTGCGGATCAGCCGCCGTTGCTGCTGCTGGGGGCGGGGACGCTCGTGGTCGGTGCGTTGTTGCGCCAGCCGACGATTCTGCGCACCGGCGCTCGGATGCTCGCAAGCGAGATCGTCGCGACTGGCATGAAGACGGTGATCAAGCGTTCGGTCGATCGCACGCGCCCCAAGAAGGCAATCGAGACGGGCAAGCACAAGTTCGAAGCAGGCGACAGCAAGGAGCATGACCAGAGCTCCTTCCCGTCGGGGCATACCGCGGGCGCAGTCGCCGTGGCGGGGGCTCTGGCGCAGGGTGCCCCGGTACGGGGGGCTGCGGCCTATGCCTTGGCCGGCGGGGTCGCGGCGATGCAGTTGCCGCGCGGGAAACACTATCTGCTCGATACCGTCGCCGGAGCCGCGATCGGCTTCGTCGCGCAACGCGCGGCGAGCGCTGCGGTCCGTGTGACGGAACGCGTGATCGTCAGGGCGATGGGACGGCGCGGACGGTCTGCATGATGCGGAAGAACGGGGGCATGGTGAAGCTGGCGTTCACTATGCCCAATAAGTGCCACGCAATACTAAAGGATTAGATTGGTCCCTCGATCAAGAGGGGAAATTGTTTATGAAGTCTGCGTTCTCGGCGAGTGTCATTCTCGCCTTGTTGGCTCCCGTCACCGCCAGCGCACAGGACATTATTCAGTGGTCTGCACCAATGGCAGCGACGGATCGGACAGCGTTCTTCCCGATGGGAACACCGGTCCAACTGACGACCCGAACTGAGCTCAATACCAAGGAAGTTCACTCGGGGGATCGCTTCTACCTCGAAGTCGCTGAGCCCGTCGTGTACCGTGGCCAAGTCGTGATTCCAGTGGGGGCGGTGGCCGTAGGCGAGGTTATGCGCGCTGAACGCAATGGGCATTTTGGAAAGCGCGGCAAGATCGATATTCGCCTAAATTATGTCCATACGCCCAACGGTCCCGTACGTCTTTCCGGGCATTCGGCGCGTCAGGGTACGGGGCAGGGGCTTCTTGCAATTGGCGGCGGGATCGTCGTCCTATGGCCGATGTTGTTCATCCATGGAACAAGCGGCCGAGTCCCAGCAAATACCGCCATGACCGCCTATCTCGCCGATGATCTCCGTTTCCGGGTTCAGTCTTTACCCGTGCAAGCCGAAATGGCGGTGCCGGATGTAACCGGCCAGCGTCCAATGCCTGCGCGTTTCGAGCCGGGGACCTATTCAGGCGTCCAACAATAAAGCTGTTGTCCGGGCGCGGCATGAGCCGCGCCCGGTGCAGGATCAGGCGACGGCAGCCTTGAGCGCGTCGACTAGATCGGTCTTTTCCCAGGTGAAGCCATCCGCATCGGGCTCGCGCCCGAAGTGGCCATAGGCTGCAGTGCGCTTGTAGATCGGCGCGTTGAGCTTGAGGTGCTCGCGGATGCCCTTCGGCGTCAGGCGGACGAGCTGCGGGAGCACTCCCTCGACCTTCGCTTCGGAGACCGTGCCCGTGCCGTGCAGGTCGACGTAGAGCGACAACGGCTCGGCAATGCCGATCGCATAGCTCAGCTGGATCGTGCAACGGCGCGCGAGGCCTGCCGCGACGACGTTCTTCGCGAGATAGCGCGAAACATACGCCGCCGAGCGATCGACCTTCGTCGGATCCTTGCCCGAGAACGCGCCGCCGCCATGTGGGGCCGCACCGCCGTAGGTGTCGACGATGATCTTGCGCCCGGTGACGCCAGCGTCGCCGTCCGGACCGCCGATTTCGAACGCGCCGGTCGGGTTGATGTAGATCTTGGTCGCGTCGGTCACGAAGCCCTCAGGCAACGTGTCCTTCATCACGCCGGCGACGTAGCTGCGCAGTTCTTCGTACAGCGCCGGATTAGCGTTGTCGCCCTGGAGGCAATAGCCCGCCTTGTGCTGGGTCGAGACGACCAGCGCGGTCGCGCGGACCGGCTTTTCATCGCGATATTCCAGCGTGACCTGGCTCTTGGCGTCGGGCTCGAGGAACGGGGCGGCGCCCGAATGACGGTCTGCGGCCATCCGCTCGAGGATCTTGTGGCTGTAGTAGAGCGTCGCGGGCATCAGGCCCGGGGTCTCGTCGGTCGCGTAGCCGAACATGATGCCCTGGTCGCCGGCACCCTCGTCCTTGTTCGCGCCTTCGTCGACGCCCATTGCGATTTCGGCGGACTGGCCGTGGAGGTTGTTCTCGAAACGGAAGTTTTCCCAGTGGAAGCCCGACTGCTCATAGCCGATCTCGCGAACGGTGTTGCGCACCGCAGCCTCGATCTCGGCGAGCGCGCCATCGGCCCATGCGCCGTTCTCGTACACGCCCTTGCAGCGGATCTCGCCCGCGAGGACGACGAGGTTGGTCGTGGTCAGCGTCTCGCACGCGATGCGCGCCTGGGAATCCTTGCTCAGGAACAGATCGACGACAGTGTCCGAAATCTGGTCGGCAACCTTGTCGGGATGACCTTCCGAGACGGACTCGGAGGTGAAGAGAAACGAAGCGCGCATTGATGAAACCCTCGTCTGGGCGCGAACCGGGATGACCGGAACACGCATATAAAGCTTTCCTTATATGTGCTCCTATCGTGCCAACCGGCGGATGGCAATTGCCGTTAACGCCAGCACGACCCCGCACAGGAGCGCCATCAGGTTGCCCATACGCGCGAACAGGGTTGGCGGTGCCGCGCGCGGGATCGGAAGTTCGATCGCCCCGCGGGTCTCCCATGGGATCGCCGCAAGCACTCGCCCGCTCGCATCGATGATCGCGGAGATGCCGGTCGGGGTCGCGCGGATGATCGGCAGGCCTTCCTCGATCGCGCGCATCCGCGCCTGCGCCAGATGTTGCGCAGGGCCCCAACTGCCGTACCAGCTGTCGTTGGAGGGATTGAAGATCAAGGCAGGGCGGTGGCGGCGGTCGACGATCGAGCCCGAGAAGATCATCTCGTAGCAGATCGCGAACCCGACGCGCCCGATGCCGGGCAGGTCGACGCCGTCTGGCCCCTTGCCGGGGGCAAAGTCGAAGTCACCGGGGACGAGCCGCGACAGCCCGATCGCGGACAGCAGCGGGCGCAGCGGGAGATACTCGCCGAACGGCACCAGATGCGCCTTGTCGTAGCGGGTGACGATCCGCTTCTGCGCGTCGATCGCGAAGATCGCATTGGTCGCGGCGGTGACTTCCTCCGCGGAATCGAACAGCAACGCCGTCCCGCCGGTCAGCACGACATCACGCGGACCGAGCAGCGCCGCAATCCGTGCGCGGGTCAGGAACGGGGCTGAGTCGCCGTAATATCCGGGGGGATAGCCATCCTCGGGCAGATAGCGCAGCGCGCCCTCGGGCCAGACGATCAGGCGGGGCGCGCTATGCGGTGTGCCGCTGAGGCCGGCCAGCGTGCGCAGGTTCGTCTCAGCATAATCGTCGCGCGGGCGTTGCTCCTGGTCGAGATCGGGCTGGACGATGCGCACGCGCGGGGCATCGGCTGCGAAGGGTGCGGCGGGAGTCGTGTCGATCGCGGTCAACGCGAGCACCGCGACCACGCCGGCCACCGCGACGGGAAACCGCCACGCCCGCCGGGCTGCGAGTAGGATCGCACCCGCCGACAGCACCGCGATCCCCGACAGCGCATAGGTGCCGAGGAAGCGCCCGCTTGCCGCGACCGGGGTCGGCAGCCACAGTTCGGACAGCGGATTCCATGGATAGCCGGTCAGCAGCGTCCCGCGCAGATATTCGGTCGCGATCCACGCTGTGGCAAAGATCAGGACATAGCTCGCGTCCAGCACCGGGCGCCGGAGCTTCCACGCGACCCCCGCCGCCAGCATCGGGAAGATCGCAAGATACAAGGATAGCAACGCGGGCGCGAACCAGCCGAGCGCATGCGGCATCGCGTCCTGAAAACTGAAGGCCTTGGCGATCCAGTTGTTGCCGATCGTGAAATGCGCAAAGCCGAACAGCCACCCGCGCCAGAGCGCCGCACGCCGAGTAGGGGCCTGATGTACCAGCCACATCCACGCGGCGAAACAGGCGAGCGTGACGGGCCACAGCGCGAGCGGCGCGAAACCGACCGCGGCGATCCCGCCGAGCAGGAAGGAGAAAAGGGCGGGGCGCTGGGTCATGGGGTGGCTATCGCGTGATCGAGGAGGGGACGCAACGGCGGAGCGATCTTACCTCTTTGTGCTGCTTCCCCTCTTTGCGCTTCCCTGGCGAAGGCCGGGGCCCAGGAGTGATGGCCGACGTAACGAAGCGTAGCAGCCCGCAATCTTCTGTTCCTCTCTGGGGCCCCGGCCTGCGCCGGGGAAGCGCCTTTGGTTTGGATGTGGCGCCCAACAGGTTGAAGGTGACGCGCTCCCACCCCGCGGCTATCATGCCGTCATGACCCGCCCCTTCCATCTCGCCTTCCCCGTCCACGACCTCGCCGCCGCGCGCGCCTTCTACGGCGAGACGCTCGGGTGCACCGAGGGGCGGAGTTCGGACCAGTGGATCGATTTCGATCTCTACGGCCATCAGATTGTCGCGCATCTCGACCCCGCGGCAAAGCCCGTCGCGGTGTCGAACGCGGTCGACGGCCACGCGGTGCCGGTGCCGCATTTTGGCGTCGTGCTGACGATGCCCGACTGGCAGGCGCTCGCCGAACGGCTGACTGCGGCCGGAACGCGCTTCGGGATCGAACCGCATACCCGCTTCGTCGGGCAGCCGGGCGAGCAGGCAACGATGTTCTTTTATGACCCGAGCGGCAACGCGCTCGAGTTCAAGGCGTTTGCCGACGACGCGATGATCTTCGCGCAATGATACGCCGAGGCGTGAAGGACCTGACATGAGTGAACCGATCGTCGTCGACTTTCCCCACAAGCTCGGGCTCGCGGGGGCGCGTGCGCGCGTCGATGGCGGGATCGGCAAACTTGCAGGGATGTTTCCGGGCGGCGCTGCGGTCGATCATCGCTGGGAAGGCGACACGATGTTCTTCACCGTCGCGGCGATGGGGCAGCGTGTAGCGAGCAAGCTGACGGTTGCGGAAACCTCGGTCCGTGCCGAGGTCGACCTGCCACCGTTCCTCGCGCTGTTCGCGGACAAGATCCGCGCGAAGCTGGCGAAGGAAGCGCCCAAGATGCTGGAATAACGCTGGTTGTAGGCGTCTCCCCTCCCTGGAAGGGAGGGGGTGGGGGTGGGTCGGTGTGAAGCGACCACCAGCGCCTGCCCCATAGTGACCCACTCCCGGCCCCTCCCTTCCAGGGAGGGGAGCAAGGACGATTACTTCGCGCTGACCCGCCACACCGTGTTGCCAACGTCATCCGCAACCAGAAGTGCACCCGTGCGATCGAATGTCACCCCGACCGGGCGCCCCTGCGCCTCGCCCTTGGCGTTAAGGAAGCCCGTCAGCACGTCGACCGGCTTCGCACCCTTCTTGGGGAAGCCGAGATCCCCGAACGGCACGAATGCGACCTTATAGCCCGACACCGGCACGCGGTTCCACGAGCCATGCTCGCCAACGAACGCGCCATTGCTGTAGGTCGCCCCCAGCTTCGCGTCGGACGCGAAGGTCAGCCCCAGTGCCGCCACGTGTGGCCCCATCGCGAAGTCGGGGCGCTTGGAATATTCCTGCAATGCCGGGTTCTCGGGCTTGACCCGTGTATCGGGATAGCCACCCCAATAATACCAAGGCCAGCCGAAGTTATCCCCCAGCCCGACACGCGTGATGTAATCGGGGACGATATCCGACCCCAGCATGTCGCGCTCGTTGACTGCGACCCACAGTGCGTTCGACTTCGGCTCGAACGCCATGCCTTGCGGATTGCGCAGGCCCGCGCCGAACACGCGGTAGTTCTTTGCCTGCGGGTCGACCTGGAGGATGTTCGCGCGGTAGCGTTCCGCACCCATGCCGTTCTCGGCGATGTTCGATGACGAACCAACACCAACATACAGATACTTGCCGTTCGGGTCCGCGATCAGCGTGCGCGCCCAATGGTTGCCGCCGCCGTTGAGCGGGATGATCCGCTCGGGCTTGGCGTCGATCTTGGTCTGGCCGGGCTTGAACGGCACCCGGACGAGCGCGTCGGTGTTGGCGATGTAAAGATAGTCGCCGAGCAGCGCCATGCCGGTCGGCGAGTTGAGTCCGCCGATCAGCACGGTCTTCTGTTCCGCCACCCCGTCGCCGTTGGCGTCGCGCAGCAGCGTGATGCGATTAGCCGAGGGAACGCCAGCGCCAGCGCGTCCGAGCAGGTAGCGCATCACGGTGTCGGTGATGCTGCGGCCCTTGCGTGGCGGCGAGTTGGTTTCGGCAACCAGCACGTCGCCATTGGGGAGGCGATAGAGCCAGCGAGGATGCTCGAGTCCTTGCGCAAACGCGGCAACCTTGAGCCCCGCTGCGGCGACCGGAGTCGCGCCTGCGGGCCAGCCGACCGCCTTGGCGACCTTGGTCGTCGGGATCGTCTGTTCGCGCGGCGCCGAGATGGTCGGGCGCTCGCCTTCGACCTGAGCAATCGGGAGCCGGGCGGGCTCGGGCTGGAACATCCACCAGAGGACCGCGACCCCGACGACCGCGAAGATGCCGAGGATGATGAGAATGTGTTTGCGCATAGCCGCTTGATAGGGCGCAGCGGCGCTTGGTGGAAGGGCTAGAGTTGGCGGTGCGTCATCCTCGCAGCCGGGGGAGGGGGAATTCTCCGATGTACAAAAATGGCGGTGGCGCTAGCGCCACCGCCATTTCGTATTCAGCAGGTTCTCCCGCGAAAGCGGGAGCCCAGGGTTACCGGCGTAGCGCCCGTAACCCTGGGCTCCTGCCTGCGCAGGAGCACGGTCGACGTTACGCGACCGCAGGCTCGCCTTCGACATGGCCCGACGCGACGTCGAACCGGTCCGCGTTCATCACCTTGACCCACGCATCGACGAAGTCCTTGACGAACTTGTCGCCCGCATCCGCCGAGGCATAAACTTCCGCAATCGTGCGAAGCTGCGAGTTGGCGCCGAACACCAGATCGGTGCGCGAGGCGGTCCACTTCTGCTCGCCGGTCTCGCGCAGCGTGCCGAGATATTCCTCGTCGCTTTCGTCGCTGATCTGCTTCCATGCGGTCTGCATGTCGAGCAGGTTGACGAAATAGTCGTTGGTCAGCTGACCCTTGCGGTCGGTGAACACGCCGTGGTTCTCGGCCTTGGGGTGGTTTGCGCCGAGGACGCGAAGCCCGCCGAGCAGCACCGCCATCTGCGGGCCGCTCAGCCCCAGCAACTGTGCCTTGTCGACCAGCAGTTCCTCGGTCGGAACGCTGAACTTGACCGACAGATAGTTGCGGAAGCCGTCCGCCTTGGGCTCGAGCACGTCGAAGCTCTCGGCATCGGTCTGCTCGGCCGACGCATCGGTCCGACCCGGCAGGAACGGCACTTCGATCGTCTTGCCGGCCGCCTTCGCCGCCGCCTCGATCCCGACCGAACCGCCGAGCACGATCAGATCCGCGATCGAGACCTTCTTGCTACCGTGACCGTCGAACTCGGCCTTGATGCCTTCATAGACGCCAAGCACCTTGGCGAGCTGCTCGGGCTGGTTGACCTCCCAGTCCTTCTGCGGGGCCAAGCGGATACGGCCGCCATTCGCACCACCACGGTGGTCCGACTGACGATAGGTCGAGGCCGACGCCCAGGCGGTCGTCACCAGCTCGGCTACCGTAAGCCCCGAATTGGCGATCGCCTGCTTGAGGCCACCGACATCCCCCGCGTCGATCTGCGGATAGTCCGCCTTGGGGATCGGGTCCTGCCAGATCAGGTCCTCGGCCGGAACGTCGGGTCCGAGATAGCGGACCTTCGGCCCCATGTCGCGGTGGGTCAGCTTGAACCAGGCGCGCGCGAAGGCATCGGCGAACGCCGCCGGATCCTTCTGGAAGCGCTTGCTGATCTCGAGGTAGGCCGGGTCCTTCTTGAGCGCCATGTCGGCGGTCGTCATCATCGTCGGGACCTTGACGCCCGGCGTATGCGCCTTGGGCGCAAGCGTTTCCTCGGGGTTGCCGACCGGCTGCCACTGGTGTGCGCCCGCCGGGCTCTTCACGAGTTCATACTCGTGATCGAGCAGCATGTCCCAATAGGTCTGGTCCCAGGTGATCGGCGTCGGCGTCCAGGCGCCTTCGATCCCCGAGGTGATCGTGTCGTCGCCCATGCCGGTGCCGTGCGTCGACACCCAGCCCATGCCCTGCGTCGCGATGTCGGCGCCTTCCGGCTCGACGCCGACGAGCGAGGCATCACCTGCGCCGTGCGCCTTGCCGAAGGTGTGGCCACCCGCGGTGAGTGCGACGGTTTCCTCGTCGTTCATCCCCATGCGCGCGAACGTCTCGCGCATATCGCGCGCCGAGCCCAGCGGGTTCGGGCAGCCACCGGGGCCTTCAGGATTGACGTAGATGAGGCCAAGCTGGATCGCGGCGAGCGGGTTCTCAAGCGCCTTGCCCGATTCCTCGTCGATGCGGGTCTGGCCGAGCCACTCTTCCTCGGTGCCCCAGTAGATGTCCTTCATCGGCTCGAACACGTCCTCGCGCCCGCCACCGAAGCCGAACACGGGTCCGCCCATCGATTCGATCGCGACGTTGCCCGCCATGATGAACAGATCGGCCCAGCTCAGCTGCTTGCCGTACTTGGACTTGATCGGCCACAACAGGCGGCGTGCCTTGTCGAGGTTGCCGTTGTCCGGCCAGGAGTTGAGCGGCGCAAACCGCTGCGAGCCCGACGACGAGCCACCGCGCCCGTCACCGGTGCGATAGGTGCCGGCGGAATGCCACGCCATGCGGATGAAGAACGGGCCGTAATGCCCGTAATCGGCCGGCCACCACGGCTGGCTGTCGGTCATCAGCGCGGTCAGGTCGCGCTTTACGGCAGCGTAATCGAGTGCGTTGAACGCTTCGGCATAATCGAAGTCGTCGCCCATCGGGTTTGCCGACAAGCCGTTCTGCTGGAGGATTTCGAGGCTCAACTGGTTCGGCCACCAATCGCGGTTGGTGCGGCCGAGCAGCGTGCGCATTGCGGCGGGTTCCTTGCTCGGATCGCTCAGCGGGCTGCCGGATGTAATTGCGTCCATGGGTCTCTCCATTCGACTCTTCTAAACTCAGTCGGGAGTTTGCCATGATCCGGGCGATCGATGAAATGCATTAATCCGAAGATAGTGATCGGTTGGGTGATATTTGGAGTGCGGTGGTGCGCGAAGTGTGATGACGGCATCCGGAAACCGTTGGAGCTCGTTGAAACCATACGCTTCCCCGGCGAAGGCCGAGGCCCAGTAGCGATGGCCGAAGTAACAAAGCGCCGTCTTTACCTTTAGCGTTCCGCTCCTGGGCCCCAGCCTTCGCTGGGGAAGCGACGATTGGGGAAGGGGAGCCCGCTTAGTCGTCCCGCCCCTCAGGCTCCGGGCGTGGCGGATGCAGCCGCAGGCTCAGCACGCGGCGCGTATCCGCTGCGACCACCTCTAGTGTCCAGCCGCTGTCATGCACGATGCAATCGCCAACCTTGGGCACATGCCCCGCCAGCACCGCGGCCAAGCCGCCGATCGTGTCGATATCGCCATCGACCTCGGCCAGCCGCTCGTCGATCGTCTCGCCGACATCCTCGAGCTCGGCGCGCGCATCGACATCCCACGCACCGCCATCGAGCGGGACGAGCAGCGCGGTCGGCGCGTCGTCATGCTCGTCCTCGATGTCGCCGACGATTTCCTCGATCAGATCCTCGATCGTGACGAGGCCCTCGGTCCCGAAATATTCATCGAGCACGATCGCGAGATGGACGCGCTTTTGCCGCATGTCCGCGAGCAGATCGAGCGCGCCGCGCGACATCGGCACATAGAGCGGTTCGCGAATCAGCGGCGCGATGCTGGGCGGATGTTCCGCGCCGGTCGCGAGGATCTGGAACACGTCCTTGATGTGGACCATGCCGATGATCGTATCAAGCTTCTCGCGGTACACCGGCAGGCGGCTGTGCCCCGCTTCCGCGAACAGTGCGACGAGGTTGGCGAAGCTGGTCGCTTCCTCGACCGCGATGATGTCCGCGCGCGGCACGCCGACGTCGCCGGCATCACGCTCTCCGAAGTGAAGCAGGTTACGAACCATCGTCCGTTCAAGCGGGGACAGATCGCCCTTGGCGTCGGGGCCGGGATCGTCCTCATGCGCATCGATCGCTTCTTCGAGCGTCGCGCGGAGTGATTCGTCGCCAGAATGGCCCGAGATCCAGCTGCGGAACGACCGCCAGATACTGTTTTCATGCCCCGAGGGAGCATGGGTGACACCGCCGTTATGCGTGGCGGTGCCGGTGGTACTTTGGCCGTCGGGCATGGGGTTACGTCAGTCCTCAGCGATCATATACGGGTCGGCGATGCCAAGTGCGGAGAGGGCCGCGATCTCGATCGCTTCCATCGCCCCCGCCTCGTCATCGTCCATGTGATCATACCCTAGCAAATGCAGCGTGCCATGCACGATCAAATGCGTCGTGTGGGTTTCGACGGTCACGTCTTTTTCCGCCGCCTCACGCGCGCACGTCTCATAGGCGAGGACGATATCGCCGAGCAGCACCTCGCCATCGTCCGAATTCTGCGCGATTGTGTCGAGCAGATCGGCCTGCACCATCGGGAAGGACAGGACGTTGGTCGGCTTGTCCTTGTGGCGATATTGCGCGTTGAGCGTCTGGACTTCGGCATCGTCGGTGAGACGCACCGAAATCTCGACCGTCGCCGCGCCGGTGGCGAGCTGACCGTGCGGGGTGCGCTCGATCGCAGCGGCGGCGGCGCGGGTAGCAAGTGCCTCCCAGTCGTGCTCGGGCCAGATGTCTTCGTGGGAAAGGGCAATTTCAAGCATAAGGCAAGATCCGTATGGAGGAAGTCGTCGCCCTTGTAGAGCAGGGTCGTGGCGTTGGTCTTGGCGCAGGCGTACGCAAAACAGTCGCCCATGTTGAGTTTGGCGGGATGACCGGTGCCCTTGCCGTAACGATGATACGCCTCGACCGCGACGCGGCTCTCGGCGGCGGCGATCGGAATCAGACGGATCGCGAAGTCGGCGACGAAGCTCTCAATTTCGGAAGACGCGAGCGGGATGGGAACGGTTCGAACCTTGGCGACGGCGCGCCGTCTCCCACAGCGCGATCGCCGAACATAATATCTCGTCAGCCGCGCCGATCGTTCCTCCAGTGCGGGCGAGCCGGGCTCCCCGGTCATCATCGCGACCATCGCGGATGCATCGAGAAAGAGGATCAATCCTCGTCCTCGTCATTCAGCGAATCGTAAAACGCCTTGTCGGCGTCGAGACCGGTCGGTTCGCCGAGCGGATGGGCTGCACGCCACGCTTCGAGCCGATCGTGGATGCTGCCGCTCCGTTCGGCCTGCAGGGCCCGTTTGCGATGTTCGAGCGCGTCGTGGACGGCCGCCGTCTTGCTGGTCCCCAGCAACGCGGCGACCTCTCGCGCCAGGTCTGCGGTGTCCTGGTTCTTGATGTAGAGCGATGCCATCGCAGCCTCCGGGATATCCCAAATATACGTTCAGGATTTCCCCACCGTCAATCCGACTTGCCTTCATACGCCTCGACGATCCGGCCGACGATCGGATGGCGCACCACGTCGCCCGACCCAAAGCGACAGATCGACAGCCCTTCGACCCCCTCCAACCGCCCGACCGCGTCGTTCAGCCCGGAGGCGTTCATGCCGCCGGGAAGATCGGTCTGCTTTGGATCGCCGCAGATCACCATCCGGCTGTTCTCACCGAAGCGGGTCAGGAACATCTTCATCTGCGCCGGCGTGGTGTTTTGCGCCTCGTCGAGGATGATGAACGCGTCCGCGAGCGTCCGCCCGCGCATGAACGCGATCGGTGCGATCTCGATTTCGCCGCTCGCGATGCGCCGCTCGACCTGCTCCGCGGGAAGGCAGTCGTTGAGCGCATCGTACAGCGGGCGGAGATAGGGATCGACCTTCTCCTTCATGTCGCCGGGGAGGAAGCCCAATTTCTCGCCCGCTTCGACCGCGGGGCGCGACAGGATCAGTCGCTGGACGCTGCCGGTGATGAGTTGTGCGACGGCTTGTGCGACCGCGATATAGGTCTTGCCGGTGCCCGCTGGCCCAAGCGCGAAGATGATGTCGTTGTTGAGAAGCTGGCGCATGTAATGCGCTTGGGCGATCGTGCGCGGGACGATCGTCTTCTTGCGCGTGCGGATCATGATCTGTGGCACCGCGCCGCCGCCCGAATCCGCCTGGAGGATCCCCGCGAGCGTCGGCTCGCTCGACATCGCAATCACCGCGTCGATCAGCCCGGTGTCGACCACTTCGCCGCGCGCGATGCGGTTGTACAGACCGTGCAGGACGTCGCGCGCCTGCGCGACCGCCTCCGCGGTCCCCTCAAGCCCGACCTTGTTGCCCCGCGCGGTAATATAGACGCCGAGCTTGTTCTCGAGCGCGAGCAGGTTCTGGTCGAATTCACCGAACAGCTGCGCCATCAGTTGCGGACGGTCGAACAGGACTTCGGTGCGGCTACGATCGCCGGATTGCGCGGGGACTGGCTTGCGGCTCATGCAATTCCTTTGCTGGGACAGCGCAGACGGTGGACGCCACGAGAATGGGCGCTGAACGGAACGCGAACATGGGGAGCGATGGCGATCCCGGCAAGGACGGCGGCACGCTGCATGGCGGTATCCTGAAGATGTCTTTGCCAGCGCCGATCGAGTCGCGGCACAACGGAGCGCGGACCTATCGGCGCGCGGGTGGGACGCCGCTGCAGTTTCAGCGCCGCAGGCCGAGGCGGATCAGCACGACTTCTGCTCCGGACAGGAGGATTCGCCCGACACCCAGCAAGATGTAGGCCCACAGCGCCGGTGGATTCGGCTTCCACTGGCCGGGTGCGAGTTCCAGGGGGGCGGGGTCGGGGAACATTGTTCGCATGCTGCTAGAAATCGGCATGTTTGTCGAGGAAATGTGTACGCGGCTGTCGTCGCAGGCGTCGCGTCGTCGCCGGCCCAGGTCGATGCGGATACAGCCTGCAGGCTGCCGGCTGCGGGGTGTTACCTCCACTACCGATCAACCCGCGTTACGAAATCTTAGGACTCCGCTGTCAAAGATGCCGCTCTCGGAGAACGGCATATGGTTATGACTGCACAACTGTTTCTGCAGGAAGATGATGCCCAGCAAGCGCAGGGTCCCAGCGGTCGTCAGGCGCCGCGTCAGCCGATCGTGGCGGGTGCCACGGTGCGCGACGAAAGCGCCCGGCCGATCGACGCCAAGGTCCTCGACATGTCGGCCACCGGCTGCCTGATCGTCGTGGACGGCGTGATCGCGGTGCCGTCGAACATCAGCATCGGGATCGCCGGGATCGGCAGGGTTTCCGCACAGATCGTGCGCCGTAACGGCTCGCGCTACGGGTGTGCGTTCGATGAGCGGCTGAGCGATGCCGCGATCCTCGCGGCACGTGCAGTGGAAACCGTTGTGCCCTTCGCAACTTCCGCCGACCCGCTTCCCACCGGTGCGGACATGACCGAAGCACTTCCCGAATTCCAGCGCCTGCCGCTGCGCACACGTGCGCTCGTCATCGTCGGCGCGTCGCTCGCCTTGTGGGGCGTGGTCGTGACCGGGGTCGTCGCTGCGGCTGCCGCGCTTAGCTGACGTCGGTCAGCACGGGTTCGGCCCCCGAAACCGAATTGGGTCCGGCCTGTGTGATGTCCACCGTCACGAGGTCGCCGATCGCGGCATCGGTGACCAAGTGGACCGACTGCAACCACGGCGACTTGCCGAGCATCTGCCCCGGCAACTTGCCTTTGCGCTCGATCAGCACCGCACACCGCCGCCCGACGCTTGCCGCGTTGAACGCCGCCTGGTCGCGATTGAGCGCCGCTTGCAGACGCTGCAGCCGTTCATCCATCACCTCGGCGGGCACCTGATCGCCCATCGTCGCGGCAGGCGTGCCGGGGCGCGGCGAATATTTGAAGCTGAACGCCTGCGCATAGCCAACCGCATCGACCAGGCTCAGCGTTTCCGCGAAGTCTGCTTCGGTCTCGCCCGGAAACCCGACGATAAAATCGCCCGACAGCGCGATATCGGGACGCGCAGCACGAACGCGATCGAGAATGCGCAGGTAGGAATCGCGACTGTGACTGCGGTTCATCGCCTTGAGGATGCGGTCGCTGCCCGCCTGCACCGGCAGGTGGAGGAACGGCATCAGCTTGTCGATGTCGCGGTGCGCATCGATCAGCCCCTGCGTCATGTCGTTGGGATGGCTGGTGGTGTAGCGGATCCGCGCAAGGTCCGGGATTTCGGCAAGCGTCGCGACCAGATGCTGCAACCCACGCGTATCGTCGGTCCACGCGTTGACGTTCTGCCCCAGCAACGTGATCTCGCGGGCGCCCGCATCGACCAGCGACTTCGCCTCGTCGACGATCTGCGTGAACCCGCGGCTGACTTCCGCACCGCGCGTATAAGGTACGACGCAATAGGTACAGAACTTGTCGCACCCTTCCTGCACGGTCAGAAACGCACTCGGTGGGACCCGACGGCGCGCCGGCAAATGCCCGAACTTCATGTCGACTGGCATGTCGGTGTCGAGCGCGGATTCGCCCCGCGCCGCCTTCGCGACCAGCTCTGGCAGATTGTGATAGGCTTGCGGCCCGACCACGACATCGACCTTCGCCCGGCGGACGATTTCCGCTCCCTCCGCCTGCGCGACGCACCCGGCGACCGCGATCATCGGGTCGTTGCCGTGTTTGCGCAGGCGACCAATGTCCGAATAGACTTTTTCGGTCGCGCGTTCGCGAATGTGGCAGGTGTTGAGCACGACGAGGTCGGCCTCGGTCGGGTCGGCCTGGGTCAGACCTTGCGCCGCCATCAGTTCAGCCATGCGATCGCCGTCATAGACGTTCATCTGGCAGCCGAACGATTTGACCGCGAAGGTCCGCGGCGCCTTGTGGGGAAGTTTTGGGTCCGGTGTCATGATCGGCGCGGCTATAGGCGTAATTGCGCTGCGACTGAACCCCTAGCCGTTGGGCGCGCGCACATGATCCTTGATGTCGATCGCGGCGGGCAGGGTCGGGCCTTTGCCGGCCCATACGTCATGACCGATGAACGGCGGCACCGGGCCGCACATCACGACCGACAGGGCTGCCTCGATACGACGCTTGCTCTCCGCCGCAATCGCCTTGCGGCCCGGAAAGTCGCGCGGGTAGAACGGTTCGAGGAAGTGCACCGCGACGCGGAACCCGTCCTTGCGTGCGAGCAGCCGCATCGCATTGGCCTTGCCGCTCTCCTCCCCGATCCACGCGATGTCCGCGCCGACGGGGCCATAATCAAGCAGCACCGGCTGGACCATCACCCCCGGCGGCGGCGGCTCGAGCACCTTGAGCATCGATGTCTTGAACGGCAGCAGCGATCGCCCGTCGGTCGTCGTGCCCTCCGGAAACACGGTCACCGACCAATTCTCCGCCAGCGTCTCGCGCAATGCGTTGATCTGTTCCGCGACCCCAAGCCGGTCCTCGCGCGCGACGAACACGGTACGGTTGAGCGTCGCCAGCCAGCCGACCACCGGGGCTTCGCGGATTTCCGCCTTGGCGACGAATGCCGTGCCGCTGGCGCCGGCAATCGCGCAGATGTCGACCCAGCTGACATGGTTGGAAACATAGAAGACGTCGCGCTTGAGCGGCACGCCGACCACACGGACCCGCGCGCCACAGATGCGCGCCGCAGTCCCAAGAAACAGGCGCGGCCACGGCGACGAAAGGCGAACGAAACGCCACAGATAATGCAGCGGAATCGCGAACAGGAGAGAAACTGCGAGCAACGCCACGCGCGTCCACAGCCGCATCCAGCCGAGCCGATTGATCGGGGGTGGCCGTCCGGCCGCCGCATCGGCGCGCGCTGCCACGCGCGCGGCAGCGGCTTCAGCCCTTGCGGTCAAGCGCGACGCCGTACAGTTCCATCCGGTGGTCGACCAGCCGGAACCCCAGCCGCTCGGCGATCGCCTTCTGCAATTGTTCCAGTTCGGGATCGACGAATTCGATCACCTTGCCGCTCTCGACGTCGATGAGATGATCGTGATGCGCTTCGGGCGCAGGCTCGTAGCGTGCGCGGCCGTCGCCGAAATCATGACGATCGAGGATACCCGCTTCTTCGAACAGGCGGACGGTGCGATACACGGTGGCGATCGAAATACCCGGGTCGATCGCGGATGCGCGTTCGTACACCTTCTCGACATCCGGATGGTCTTCGGCATCGGACAGGACGCGCGCAATGACCCGACGCTGGTCGGTGATGCGCAGGCCCTTTTCGGCACACAGGGCTTCTAGATCGATATGACGCGGCATGACGCCGATGTAGGCGTCTTCGATTTATTGCGAAAGAGGATAGTGACTCGCAACAAGCCCTTCCCCGCGACGAGGAAGGGCCTGTTGCCGAAAGTCAGCGGCCGACCGGCTTGCGACGCTTGGTGCCGAGCCCGATCTTCTTGGCAAGAGTCCGGCGCTGTTCCGCATAGTTGGGAGCAACCATCGGATAGTCTGCCGGAAGGTTCCACTTGGCGCGATACTGTTCGGGGGTCATCTGATAATGGGTCATCAGGTGACGCTTGAGCATCTTCAGCTTCTTGCCGTCCTCGAGGCACACGATGAAATCGGGCTTGATCGACGAACGGACCGACACAGCCGGCTCCTGGCGAACTTCGGCGACGGGGGCAGGGCCACCAAGCGTCGTCAAGGCGCCATGCACATTGGCGATGAGCACGGGCAGGTCAGAAACCGCGACGCTATTATTGCTGACGTGGGCCGCGACGATGTCAGCGGTAAGCGTGATCAGGGTGTCCTGAAGCTCGCTGTTGATGTCCATTGGAATCCTTTCAACTCAATTGCACACGATTACAGTCCGTGGCAGTGGCGGGCTATCGTCCTGCACTCAATCGAATGCAAGGATCAATTACGAAGTTAACGTAATCGGTATTATAGATTGCGTCGATATGTCAGGGCATCGAATGCCTGACCGTCCCGGCCTCGATAGTATTGATGACGTTCGCCGACCTTTTCGAACCCTACTGATCGGTACAAACTGATCGCATCGTTACCACTTCGCACTTCCAGGTGCAGCGTTAGTGCGCCCTGACTTGCCGAGTCCGTAATGACCGAGCGCAGCAACGCTCCCGCTACGCCGCGACGACGAAACGTCGGGACGGTCGCCAACAACAACAGTTCCGCTTCATCCAGAATACGCCGCGACAGCGCAAATCCCGCCGCGTCCCCGTCGATCGTCGCGATCGTCAGCCAGACGCCCGGCATGGCGAGCAGTCCCAGCACCTGATTGTGAGTCCATGCTTCCCCGAAGCGGGGTTCGAACGCGGCCTGCATCATCTGGTCGACGATTTTCAGGTCGCTTGCTGCGCCGTTGCGCAGGTCGACCCGCACCATCGTGCTCATGCGATGGATCCGGCGATGCCCGCCTTTGGCACGGCGGGCTTGGCATCCGGCGCACGACCGTAGATCGGCACCGGGGGCAATGCAGCGAATTCGGGCGGAAGCAGCACCGCATTCGCGGCGTCGGGCAGAACGTCGTCAGCGGTACGCCGGGGATCGAGCGCGGTGATGAAGCGGACTCCGTTGCCGACCAGTGCAAGCTCCGGCGACAAGGCGTCGAGCGTCGCTTCCGGTCGAAGCGAAGCAAAGGGAGCGGTCGCGCGGAGCGGGGCGGCGAAACCTTGCATGAAGACTTCGCCATGCCCGCCTTCCAGCACCACCGCAAGATCGGAACATGCCGGATTTCTGCCGAATGCGGCCGCCGCAAGCAACGCAAGCGAGGAATAGCCCGACAACGCCGCGCCCCAGCCGAGCGCGAGGCCACGCGCAGCGGCGATCCCGACGCGGATGCCGGTGAAACTGCCCGGGCCGCAATCCACAAGGATGCGCCCGGCCCGCCCGCCATCGGGCAGTTCGGCGATCATCGCGATCAGGCGTTCGGCATGGCCACGCCCGACGACTTCGTGCCGACGCGCGATCACGCGATCATGGTCGATCAGCGCAACCGAGCACGCGGCGGTCGCGGTTTCGATGACGAGCGTGCGCATCTGCTCAGACGATCGTATTGAACATCTCGAAGTCCGGCCGGGGCGAACGATCATGGATCGTCGCGGGGTCGCCGTGGCCGAGTGTGGAAATGAAATTGACGCTCACCGATGGCGTATCCGTAAAGAACGCCTTGTCGATCTTGCCGCCGTCGAAACCCGACATTGGCCCGGTATCGAGCCCGAGCGCACGCGCCGCGATGATGAAATACGCCCCCTGCAACGACGAATTGCGAAACGCCGAGGCCGCGCGCAGTTCGGCGTTACCATCGAACCATGCTTTCGCATCGACATGCGGGAACAGCATCGGGAGATGCTCGTGAAATTCGCGGTCCATCCCGATGATGACGCTGACCGGGGCCTTGAGGATCTTGGGCGCATTCTGCGCGGAAACGCATTCCGCGAGCTTCGCCTTGGATTCATCGGTCGTGCACCACAGCAGCCGCGCGGGAAGCTGATTGGCCGAGGTGGGGCCCCATTTCATCAGGTCCCAGATCGCGCGCAGTTCGTCTTCGCCGACCGGGGTGTCGGTATAGCCGTTATAGGTGCGCGCGGTGCGGAAGATCCGGTCGAGCGCGGCATCATCGAGCCGGTCCATCAGATCGCCCGTACTTCGGTGACTTCTGGAACGTAATAGCGCAGCAACTGCTCGATCCCGTTCTTGAGCGTCGCGCTCGACGATGGGCAGCCTGCGCAGGCACCCTGCATGGCGAGGTATACCTTGCCCTTCTCGAACCCGCGATAAACGATGTCGCCACCGTCATTCGCCACCGCCGGACGGATCCGCGTCTCGATCAAGTCCTTGATCTGCGCAACGATGTCCGCGTCCTCGGGATCATCGGCAAAACCGGTGTCGCTCGGGACGCTGATCTCGCCAGCGCTGCCGGGACGGAACAGCGGCATGTCCGCGCTGAAATGGTCGAGCAGGATGCCGAGCACGTCGGGTTTGAGCGAGGCCCAGTCGGTGCCCGCCGCTGCCGTCACCGACACGAAATCGCTCCCGAAGAACACGCCGGTCACGTCGCCCAGGCCAAACAGCGCATCCGCCAGCGGCGATGCTTCGGCGTCCTCCGGCGTTGCAAAGTCACGCGTGCCTGCTGCCATGACCGTGCGGTTGGGCAGGAATTTGAGGGTCGCCGGGTTGGGCGTCAGTTCGGTTTCGATAAGCATAACCGTCATGTGGCGCGCAGTGGCGGGGATCGCAAGGGATCATCGCCGGGATGCCGCGTAGGGGCTACCAAGCCCCAATGCTGGCGGTCGCGGGATTTCCCCGCTATTGTCAGGACATGACTTCGCTCCAGCGCAAGATGCGCCTCGCCCTATTGTCGTCCCTCATCATCGGTGCCGCGCCCCAGCAGAATCCTCCTGCAGGGACCGCCCCGCCGCCCGCCACGACTCCTTCGGCGACCCAACCCGTATCGGCGGCGGCGATCGCGCAGGCAGGGGACGCGGCGATCGCGAACCGCGACGCGTGGCTGTACAAGGGCAGCGACATCACCCCCGACGCGGAGTGGAAGTTCGGGACGCTCAAGAACGGCCTGCGCTATGCGGTCCGCAAGAACGGCGTGCCCCCCGGCCAGATCGCCGTGCGCGTGCGGATGGACGTCGGTTCGCTGTACGAGACCGATTCCGAGCGCGGCTATGCGCACATGATCGAGCATCTGTCGTTCCGTGGATCGCAATATGTCCCCGACGGTGAGGCAAAGCGCATCTGGCAGCGGATGGGGACGACCTTCGGGTCCGACACCAATGCGCAGACCACCACGACGCAGACCGTCTACAAGCTCGATTTGCCGAGCGCGACGCCCGCCGGGATCGACGAAAGCCTCAAGATCCTGTCGGGCATGGTGTCGCGCCCCAACATCACGCAGGCCGCGCTCGGCGCGGAGCGTCCCGCGGTGCTTGCCGAACAGCGCGAAGCGCCGGGGCCGCAGGTGCGTTTCATCAACGCCCTCAACGCGACCTTCTTCGCGGGCCAGCCGCTCGCCGATCGCTCGCCGATCGGGCATGTGAAGGAACTCGAGGCCGCGACGGCTGAAAGCGTGAAGGCCTTCCACGATCGCTGGTATCGCCCCGAACGCGCGGTCGTCGTCGTCGCGGGCGATTACGACCCTGCGCAACTCGAGGCGATGGTCGCCAAGAATTTCGGCGACTGGCGCGGAAGTGGCGAAGCACCCAAGGACCCCGATTTCGGCAAGCCCGATCCCAAGCAGTCAGCCGCCAAGGCGGTCGTCGAACCCGGCATCGCATCGCGGATCGAAATGGCGATCCTGCGGCCGTGGCAGTACAATGACGATACGGTGATCTTTAACCAGAAGCGCCTCGTCGACTTCCTTGGCCTCGCGATCGTCAACCGCCGTCTGGAAACGCTGGCGCGCTCGGGTGGCAGCTTCATTGCTGCAGCGGTGCGACTCGACGATCCGTCGCGCTCGGCGAACGGCACCTTCGTCACGATCCTGCCGGTCGGCAATGCGTGGGAGCCCGCGTTGAAGGACGTCCGTGCGGTGATCGCGGATGCGCAAAAGTCGCCCCCCACCAAGGCCGAGATCGAACGCGAACTCGCCGAGCAGCGCGTCCAGTTCCGCACCCAGGTCGACACCTATCGCGCCGAAGCTGGCGCCAAGGAAGCCGACGACATGGTCCAGGCGGTCGATATCCGCGAGACGACGACCTCGCCCGCGGTGATCCAGAAGGTGTTCGAGGATGCGGTGGCAAAGGGCTTCTTTGCGCCCGCCAAGATCCTTGAATCGACCCGTCGCCTGTTCGAGGGCACACCGCCGCGCGCGCTCATCTCGACGCCGACCGCGGAGCAGGGGATCGAGACCTCGCTTGCCAATGCGTTGAAGGCCAACGTCAAGCCGCTCCCCAGCACGCGCCGTCGCCAGGGCGCGGTGTCGTTCGACAAGCTGCCCAAGCTCGGCGCACCCGCCACGATCGCCTCGACCACGCCGATCAAGCCGTTCGACATGCAGGAATATACGCTGTCGAACGGGGTGCGCGTGCTGGTGTATCCGACCACGTCCGAGGATAGCCGCGTCTATGTCCGCGTGCGCTTCGGCAATGGTTACAATGCGTTGCCGGTGGACAAGGAATCGCCCGCCTGGGCCGCCGACCTCGCGCTGACCGCGGGCGGGATCGGCAAGCTCAACCAGGGTGATCTCGATGCGTTGACGACGGGGCGGCGGATCGGTCTCGACTTCGGGGTCGACGAGGATGCCTTCACCTACAATGCGCTGACCTCACCGACCGATCTGCCCGATCAGTTGCGGATCATGGCGGCCGCGATCTCCGCACCGGGCTGGGACCCCGCACCTGTCGCGCGCGCGCGCAGCGTCGCGGTTTCCGCCTATCCCGGATACAGTTCGTCCCCCGACGGCGTTTTGCAGCGCGATCTGGAACGGCTGCTCCACGATGGCGACCCTCGCTGGGGAACCCCGAGCCTCGCCGCGATCCAGGAGACGACTCCTGCCAACTTCCGCGCCTTGTGGGAGCCGTTGCTCAAGACCGGGCCGGTCGAGGTGATGGTGTTCGGCGACATCAAGGCCGACGTCGCGGTCGCAGCGGTGCAGAAGACGCTGGGGTCGCTCCCGCCGCGTCCCGCCACGCCCAATTTCGTCGCGCCGCCGGTCCGCTTCCCCGCGCACAACCAGACTCCGGTGGTCCGCACCCATGACGGCCCGGAAAACCAGGCGGCGGCGGTGATCGCCTGGCCGACCGGCAGCGGGGTCGCCGGGTTGACCGATGCGCGGCGGCTCGACGTGCTCGCCGCGATCTTCAGCGACCGTCTGTTCGACCGGCTGCGCTCACAGGCAGGCGCAAGCTACAGCCCGAACGTGTCGAGCAGCTGGCCGGTGGGTCAGCCGGGCGGCGGGCGCATTCTCGCGATCGGGCAGGTCGCACCGTCGAACGTCCCGTTGTTCTTCAAGCTGTCGCGCGAAATCGCCGCCGAACTGGTGTCCAAGCCGATCGACGAGGATGAGCTGAAGCGCACGATCGGGCCGATGCAGCAATCGATCATGCGTCAGTCGACGGGCAACCAGTTCTGGATGAACCAGCTCGATGGCGCGACCTACGATCCGGCGCGGATCATCGCGTTGACGCATCTCTACAGCGACATTTCGTCAATGACCGCTGCGCAGTTGCAGGAAACCGCGGCGAAATATCTGCGGCCCGAGCGTGACTGGACGATGCAGGTGGTGCCCAAGGGGAAGTAAGCTTGTGGCGTTCACCCGCCCCCTTCCGTCATGCTGAACTGGTTTCAGCATCCACCGCGCGACGGGCACGGACCAGACTCGTGACGCGGTGGACCCTGAAACGAGTTCAGGGTGACGCTGGCAACAAGTTCAACCTTCGCGGAGCGGGCCGCTACCCCCGTGCGGTCGCCGACTTTGCCAGCGGCACGCGCATGACGCGGTCGTTCCCGGTGAGGAACAGCGTCTTCCCGCCCTCGCCGAATGCCCCATTGGCGATCGGGCCGCCGTGCGCGAAACGGGCGATCGGCTCGGCTTCGGGGGTCATCAGGTAGAAGCCGCCGGGTGCGCTGCAGAACAGGGTCCCGTCCGCTGCGACCTTCATTCCGTCGGGCAGGCCGGGTCCCTTGAGCGTCGACGCATCGAGGAACACCCGCCGCTTGAGCGGCAGTCCGCGCGCGTCGAGATCATAGACCATGATCCGCGGTGCCTTGTCATCCGACACCGAGACATAAAGCTTGCGCTCATCGGGCGAGAGCGCGATTCCGTTGGGATAGCTCAACGTGCCGTCGATCAGCACCACCTCTCCCCCCGGCGTCCAGCGATAGACGCCGTTGTGCGGCAGTTCGCGCAGCGGCGAGGTTGCGCCGTCGACGAGGCCATAGGGTGGATCGGTGAAATAGATCGCGCCGTTCCGCGCAATGTGCAGGTCGTTCGGGCTGTTGAACCGCTTGCCCTGATAGCGATCGACCAGCGCCGCGCGCTTCTTGGCTACGAAGTCGTAGCGCATCACCGCGCGGTTGCCGCTGTCGGCGATGACCAGCGCGCCGTCTCGCCCGAGGGCGAGCCCGTTCGATCCCGCCTCGCGGAACAGTTTGGGGTCGGGATTGGCGAGGCCCGAGGGCGTCAGGAACGGCGTGACACCGCCTGCGCGGGTCCAGCGGCGGATCAGGTTGGCGGGAGGGTCGGAGAACAACAGCGCGTTGCTTGCGGGAATCCACACCGGACCTTCGGCCCAGCGGATCCCGCTCGCAATCGTCTCGATCCTGGTGCCCGGCGCAAGGAAGCGGTCCGCCAGCGGGGACAGCCGTTCGAGTGTCGGTTCGGTGCTCGCGGCCGCCGCTGTGCCCGACCAGACGGGGGTCGTGGCTAGCGCGGCCATGCCGCCGATCATCGTACGGCGGGTGGGGCAGTTCGGCGCGCGTTCGACGGGGCCGGGCAGGGAAGGCTGATACGACACGATGGACGATGTCCGGATATGGCGGATGGTGGCGGCATCCTCGCATCCGCCTCGACGCACGTCCAGCCACCACCGGTGGTCGGATTAAAAACGTATACGAATCAGTATGTTATGACTTGTACAGGCCCTCCAGCCGCGCGCCATACACCTTTTTCAGCACGTGCCGCCGGATCTTGAGCGACGGGGTCAGCTGCTCGTTCTCGATCCCGAACGGCTCGTCCGCCAGCACGAAGCGCCGGATCCGTTCGGTCAGCGACAGTTCGGCGTTGACGCGTTCGACCGCGTGACCGAGCGCTGTGCGATATTCGCTGTTTTCGGCCAGCCGCGCGAAGTTGCACGCATCGCCGTTCCGCGCGCACCATTGCTGCGTCCATTCGGGATCGGGGACGATCACCGCGACCATATACGGCCGCCGGTCGCCGAACAGCATCGCCTGCGAGATCTCGGGTTGCAGCGTCAGCATCCCCTCGACCTTCTGCGGCGCGACATTCTCACCCTTGTCGTTGACGATGATGTCCTTCTTGCGGTCGGTGATCTGAATCCTGCCCTTGGTATCGATCACCCCGATGTCGCCGGTGTGCAGCCATCCGTCTTTCAGCACGCGCGCGGTCTCGGCGTCGTTGCGCCAATAGCCCTTCATCACCAGCTCGCCGCGCACGAGGATCTCGCCGTCGTCGGCAATGCGCACCTCGGTGTTGGGAAGCGGGGGGCCGACCGTGTCCATCTTGATCCCGACCTTGGGGCGGTTGCACGAGATGACCGGCGCGGACTCGGTCTGGCCATAGCCTTGCAGCACCGTGATCCCGATCGCGTCGAAGAAGGTGCCGACTTCGGGCGTCAGCGGCGCGCCGCCCGAGACCATCGCCTTGATCCGCCCGCCGAACCGTTTCTGGATCTTGGGCCGCAGCGTCGCGCCAAGCAGCAGGTCCATCGGCTTGTCGAGCAGCCCGGCCTTGCCCGCCGCCCGCTTGCTCCCGAGTGCCTCGGCGCGCCCGAGCAGATAGGTCGAGAGCTTGCCCTGTTTTTCGACCGCCTTCGAGATGCGCGCACGCAGCAATTCGAACAACCGCGGCACGACGACCATCATCGTCGGGCGGACTTCCTCGATATTCGAGGCGAGCTTGTCGAGGCCTTCCGAATAATAGATCTGCGACCCCAGCGCGATCGGGAAGAACTGCCCTCCGCTATGTTCATAGGCGTGGCTCAGCGGCAGGAACGACAGGAAGATCTCGTCGTCCCAGCCGAAATCCTCCGAGATGATCGTGCAGCAGCCGAATACATTGTGGAGGATCGCGCCGTGATGCTGCATCACCCCGCGCGGGGCACCACCGGTGCCGCTGGTGTAGATGATGCACGCGGTATCGTCGCGCGTCGCGGTGGTGCGGATCGTCGAGGGTTCGGCGGCATGGTCCGCGAGCAATGTGTCCCAATGGTGGAATTCGAGCGCGCCCTGCTGGCCGCTGCGCAGATCCTCGATGCTGATCACGATCTTCGCGGTCGACGCACGGATCGCGGCGGGGAGCAACGTCTTTGCAAGCTTCGCGGTCGAGACGATCACCGCCTTGGCGCCCGAATTCTCGATGATGTGGGTGTGGTCGCGCTCGGTATTGGTCGTGTAGGTCGGCACGGTGATGCACCCCGCCGCCATGATCGCAAGATCGGCGATGCACCATTCGGGGCGGTTTTCGCTGACCAGCATGACGCGGTCGCCCGGCACCAGCCCGATCGCCTTCAGCGCTGCCGACAGGCTGGCGACTTCGCGCGCGGTCTGCGTCCAGCTGCGCGCGCGCCAGGCCCCGCCCGCCTTGTGCCACAGGAACGGCGCATCGCCTTGCTCGCTCACGCGCGCGAGGAACATCGCAACGAGGTTGGGGAAGGTTTCAAGAGTACGCATCGGTCTCTCCCTTTTGGCGCGTCGTGTTCGACTGCGCGTGATACTTCGGGCGGCTTATTCGGGCGGGCGGTTGGCGAGTGCGCCGACCCGAACGATCTCGGTCATGCGCCCGTCCTCGCCGATCGCGACGCCTTCGCTGCGCGGATCGGCCGCACCGACCCAGCGGCCATCCACGCGTTCGATCGCATTCGCCTTCAGCCCGAGCGGCGCGCTCACCACGCGTTCGCCGAGCGCGCGGAGCGCCGGGATCATCGTGTCGAGCTGCGTGCCCTTTTCCGCCGCCGCGGTCTGGCCCGGAGCATAGAGCAAACCGAGGCCGATCGCATCCTGCGCACTCATTTTCCAGTCGAGCACCGCGATCAGCGCCTTGGATACTTGCGCGATGATCGTCGAGCCACCCGCCGCGCCGATCGCGATGCGGACCGAACCGTCCGGGTTATAGACGATCGTCGGCGACATCGAGCTGCGCGGGCGCTTGCCCCCGGCGACGCGGTTGGCGACGAGGTTGCCGTTCTTTTCCGGCACGAAATCGAAGTCGGTCAGCTCGTTATTGAGCTGCACGCCATCGACCGAGAGTCCCGAGCCAAAATAGCTTTCGATCGTGGTGGTGACTTCGGCGACGTTGCCGCGCCGGTCGACCGTGACGAGATCGCTCGTGCCGGGGACGTCGGCGTTGGGGGCAAGCTGGCGCGCCGGAGCGCCGGGGGGCGTGCCCGCGCTGACGCTCGGCATCGTGCGGTCGGTCGCAATCAGCGCGGAGCGCTGCGCGAGATAGGCGGGGTCGAGCAGGCCCTTGGCGGGGACGTCGACCTTCTCGGGATCGCCGAGATACATGTCGCGATCGGCATAAGCGAGGCGCTCAGATTCGGCCAACAGATGCCACGCGACCGGGCTGGTCTTGCCGAGGCCCGCCATGTCGAAGCGTTCGAGCTGCTTGAGGATCATCAGCACCGCGACCCCGCCCGATCCCGGCGGGCCCATGCCGCAGATCTTGTAGACACGGTACATGCCGCAGATCGGCGCGCGTTCTTTGGCGCGGTAGCCGGCGAGGTCGGCAAGCGTCATTTTCGAGGGGTTGCGCGGCGAGGTGTTGACCGCCTTCACGATCCGTTGCGCGACCGCGCCCTTATAGAAGGCGTCGGGGCCCTGCTGCGCGATCTTCGTGAACAGCGCGGCTTGCGCGGGATTGCGGAAGATCGTGCCGACCGCGACGGGCTGGTTGCCGACGGGGAAGAAGCGCGCGTGCGCGGCGGGATCGAGCCGGTCGCCGAAATTGGCGAGCCCGTTGTGAAGCCGCGGCGTCACCGTGAAGCCGAGCTGCGCGAGCTTGATCGCGGGCGCGAACAACCGTGCCCAGGGGAGCACGCCGTAACGCTTGTGCGCGAGCGCCATCATGCGGAGGTTGCCGGGTACGCCGACGCTGCGCCCGCCGGGGACGGCTTGCGTGAAGGGGAGGGGCTGGCCGTCCTTGCCATAGAACCAGCGCGCATCGGCGGCGGCAGGGGCGGCTTCGCGACCGTCGAAGCTGGTCGTCGCATTGGCGGCGGAATCGTGGTGGACCATGAAGCTGCCGCCGCCGATCCCCGAATTCTGCGGCTCGACCACGTTGAGCGCGAGCATCGTCGCGATCGCGGCATCGGTCGCGCTGCCGCCTGCCTTGAGGATCTCGACGCCAGCGGCGGCGGCGCGCGGGTCGGCGGCGCTGACCATGCCGGTGCCGGCCTGGGTCGCGGCAGGCTTCGGATCGGTCCGCCGCGCATCGAGCGCGGTCGGGGTGAGGAGGAGGAGAGCTAAAGTGACGAACGGCTTGTGCATCGTTGCGACCGTAGCGGCCTTTGTCGGGCAGGCAAGGTCGCGTGACGTCGCGATCGCAGCCTTACGGCTGCGTCGCGAGCAGATACTCCTGGCGCAGCGAATCGATCGGCTTCAACCCCTCGCCGGTCTCGAAATGCCAATAGGTCCAGCCGTTGCACGACGGCGCGTTTTGCAGCGTCGCGCCGAGCTTGTGGATCGACCCCGTCGCGCCGCACAGGCTCTCGAGGCTGCCGTCGGCGCGGATCATCGCGCGGTGCTTGCGCCTGGCGTCGACCACGAACCGCCCGGGGGTGAGGAAGCCGTTCTCGACCAGCACGCCGAACGCGACCTTGGGCGCGGCCTTGGGACTCTGCATCGTCTTGAGCAGGCTCTCGTCGAGCGGAAGCGCCGCGGCGATCCGCTCCTCGGCGGCGGCGATGTAATCGGGCTCGCGCTCGATCCCGATCCAGCGCCGGCCGAGCCGCTTGGCGACCGCGCCGGTCGTGCCGGTGCCGAAGAACGGGTCGAGCACCACGTCGCCGGGCTTCGTGCACGCCAGCAGGATGCGGTACAGCAGCGCCTCGGGCTTTTGCGTCGGATGGACCTTGATCCCGTCCTTCTTCAACCGCTCGGGCCCGCCGCACACCGGGAATTCCCAGTCGCTGCGCATCTGGAGCTCGTCGTTGAGCGTCTTCATGCTGCGATAGTTGAAGGTGTAGCGCGCCTTCTCGCCCATCGACGCCCAGATCAGCGTCTCATGCGCGTTGGTAAAGCGCGTGCCCTTGAAATTGGGCATCGGGTTCGACTTGCGCCAGACGATGTCGTTGAGAATCCAGTAGCCGAGATCCTGGATCGCGGCGCCAACCTTGAAGATGTTGTGATAGCTGCCGATCACCCAGATCGCGCCATTGTCCTTGAGGATCCGCTTCGCCTCCGCCAGCCACGCGCGGGTGAAGGCGTCATAGGCGTCGAGGCTGTCGAACTTGTCCCACGCGTCGGTCACCGCATCGACATGGCTGCCGTCGGGCCGCGCGAGGTCGCCGCCGAGCTGGAGGTTGTAGGGCGGGTCGGCGAAGATCATGTCGACCGACTTGGCCGGGAGCGCACGCATCGCGGCGATGCAGTCCGAGCGCAGGATCTGGTCGAGCGGGAGCTCCGCCATCGGCGTGATGGTCGGGCGCTTGCCGACCTTTATCTTTTCCAAAACGCCCATAACCGCCGCCCCTGATTCACTGTCGCGCGCATCCCTGCGAATCTGGGGACTCGCGTCAAGGGGCGATGCGTTAACCGGATTCGTCGCAGATTCGTTGGGCGTCCGGAACATTCCCGGGACGCGAGCTAGATGTTGAGTCCGTCGTGATCGGCGGACTCAAGCGATAGTGTGTGACGCAAAAGACTCAGAGCAGAAGATACGCGTCGGCGACGGGACGAAATGTGCGCCGGTGGAGCGGGGTCGGCCCATGTTCGCGCAAAGCCGCCAGATGCGCGGCGCATCCATAGCCCTTGTTCGAGTGCCATCCGTACTGCGGATGCGATTCGGCATGGGCGAGCATGATCGTGTCGCGCGTGTGCTTGGCGATGATCGACGCGGCGGCGATCGAGGTGCTGATCGCGTCCCCCGAAACCAGCGGCGTGGCGGCATGCGTCCAGCGCGGCAGACGGTTGCCGTCGACCAGCACATGCCCGGGTACGACGCCCAAAGCCTCGACCGCGAGCGTCATCGCCTTCATCGTCGCCCAGTAGATGTTGAGCACGTCGATCTCGTCCGCCTCGACGATCCCGATCCCGACGGTCGCGCAGTCGCGCAGCCGGTCGTGCAGCCGCAATCGCTCGGCGGCGGAGAGCTTCTTCGAATCGTTGATCCCGCGCGGGATGCCCTTGGGCGGGAGGATTACCGCGGCGGCGACGACCGGCCCGGCAAGCGGACCGCGGCCCGCTTCGTCGACACCCGCGACGGGGGCGAGGCAGAGCTTTTCGTGTTTGAGACTAGGCATCAGGCAACCGCCATGGCGGATAGCGGCGGTTCTCGCCAGCATGGTAGAGATAGACCCTATTGCCCGCAGGATCCCGCAGCCGCGCCTCGCGCCAGAGCCAGCTCTGGTCGGTTGGGAGTTGATCAAACGCGATTTTGGTCGCCTGCAATCGCGCGACGGTGGCATCGAGGTCGTCGCATTCGAGAAACAGCGTTGTTTCCGCTGCCCGCTCGATCGACACCGTCGCGCCGCCCGCCGTCTCGAACCGAGCATAATGGTTGGTACTGTCCACGATCTGGCGAAGCCCGAGAGCCGCATAGAAGGCGCGCGATGCTGCGTGATCGGTGCTGCCCACGGTAACCTGGTTGAGCCGCAGATCCGCGCCGAGGTCGAGCCGGACCGCCTGATGTCCCATCGGACCGTGCCCGCGCCCGAGCCCCGGCGCATCGCGCAACGCCAGCCGCACGAAGGTGCGCGCCGCCCCGACCGCTTGTGGTAGCGATCGTCCTTGCCCGAGCAGGGTGGCGATCGCCGAGGCGAGCGTGCAGCCGGTGCCATGCGTGCTCGTCGTCTCGATCCGGGGGGCGGACCAGTGCGCGATCTCTCCGTCCGGTCCGATCAGGCGGTCGACGACGTCGGCCCCTTCGACGTGGCCGCCCTTGGCGAGCAATCGGCAGCCATGCGCGAGGATCGCGGTTTCGCCACCCAGCGCCGCGAGTTCGGGCGTGTTGGGCGTGACCACCGTGGCGATCCGCATCAGCCGCGCGAACGCCGAAATCGTCGCCGGGTCGGCGAGCGTCGCGCCGCTGGTCGCGACCATCACCGGATCGAACACCACCGGCACGTCGAGCGTTTCGAGCCGGTCGGCGACCGCGTCAGCCGTCTCGGCCGACCCGATCATCCCGATCTTCACCGCATCCGCGCCGATGTCGGACATGCAGGAATCGATCTGCGCGAGCACCATCTCCACGGGTACGGGCATCACCGCCTGGACGCCGAGCGTGTTCTGCGCGGTGATCGCAGTGATCGCGGTCATCGCGTGGCCGCCAAGCATCGTGACGGTCTTGATGTCCGCCTGGATGCCCGCACCGCCGCCCGAATCCGAGCCTGCGATGATGAGAATGCGCGGGGTCATGGCTGGTGGTGCAATCGGAAGGTTAGGGGAAAGTTAGGCGGAATCGGTTTGCAATCCTGCATCCCGCCGCGTGATCGCGGGTTTTGCGCGGGGAGCGGGAGAGAGAAGCGGATCGACGGCATGGTCCGACGATCATCGCACGAAACTACTCCTGTAGGACAGGTCCTCCGCATCCGCTCTGGCGCGCCGCGGCTCAGCTCTTTCCGCGCGCCGCCGCCGGGCGATGATAGCGCACAGTCCCCGCCGGATGCCGCGCAAGCGCGTCGTCCACCCGCGCGGGGCGGTCCATCAGCTCGCCGCTGCAATTGGGGCAGCGGTCGTCGAGCGCTTCGGCGCAGGGTGCGCAGAAGGTGCATTCGAACGAACAGATGAACGCCCCTGCTTCGTCGGCAGGGAGGTCGGTACCGCAGCGTTCGCAGTCGGGGCGCATTTCAAGCATGACGCCGGTTTAGCGGGGGTTTGGTAGGACGTCACCCCGAGGATGTGGGGTCGTGGCGCGATGAAGGTGGGGACAAGACTATTCGTTCTCCCGCGAAGGCGAGAGTCCAGAGCCAAGCAGAGCAACGACTTACAGCTCTCGCGTCTCCTGGACTCCCGCCTTCGCGGGAGAACACTTGTGGTTTCGCGGCCACGCCCTCGCAACAAGACGGGGATTGGCACGCCGTCAGTCCGCTCCGCCGGGCGAGATGTGGAAGATCGTCGCCTGACGGATCGCGATCACCCAGCGGTCGCCGTCGGTGCGCCACAGGTCGGTGAAACGCCGTGAGACGGTCGGCGGCGAGGACGTTCCGTCGCGGGGGACATAGGTCTCCTCGCCCATCGGAGCACATTCGGGCCATAGGGTTCGAGATGCTCGATGCGCTTGTGGTAATACGCGTAATCGATCTGCCCGCGCTCGAAGAAGTCGGCGATCTGCGCCTTGCCCGCGACCCTATTGCCGGGCGTGTTGACGACGCAATCGTCCGCCCGTGTCGCGAGGAACGTCGCCTTGTCGCCAGTCACGATCGCCCGGTCGACCGAGTCGGAAGCGGCCAGCACCGCCGTGAGAGCGGGATGCGCCGCGATCGCAGCGTCCAGCGCTTCGCCGACCAACTCGCGCGTGTTTCCACCGCGCGAATCCGTCCGCGGATCGATCGTGTCCATATCCCTGCCCCCAGGCGGACTCGGGGTCGAGCCCTGCGGGCAGGATATAGCAGATTACCCCGCCGCCGTCCGCACCGCGTCGCAGATGCGGTCAACCACCGCCTCGACTTGCGCAGCATCGTCGCCCTCGGCCATCACGCGGATGACGGGTTCGGTGCCCGACGGGCGGATGACGAGGCGGCCCTTGCCCTTCAATTCGGCCTCGGCCTCGGCGATCACCGCCTTGACCGACTCCGCCTCGAGCGGCTTGCCGCCGGCGAACCGCACGTTCTTGAGCAATTGCGGGAGCGGCTCGAAACGGTGGAGCAATTCGCTTGCCGGAACTCCCGAGCGCGCCAGTTCGGCGAGGATCTGGAGCGCCGCGACCAAGCCGTCGCCGGTCGTGGCGTAATCCGACAGGATGATATGCCCGGACTGCTCGCCGCCGACATTATAGCCCTGCGCGCGCATCGCCTCGAGCACATGCCGGTCGCCGACCTTGGTGCGGATCAGCCCGATTCCCTGCGTCGCGAGATGGCGTTCCAGCCCGAGGTTGGACATGACCGTCGCGACCAGCCCGCCGCCTTTCAGACGTCCGGCGCGCGCCCAGCTGCTCGCGATCGTCGCCATCAGCTGATCGCCGTCGACGACATGGCCCTTTTCATCGACCACGATCAGCCGGTCCGCGTCGCCATCGAGCGCGATGCCGAGCTGCGCGCCGGTCTCGACCACTGTCTCGCACAGCGCCTTGGGCGCGGTCGAGCCGACGCCGTCGTTGATGTTCTTGCCGTCGGGGCTGACGCCAATCGACACAACGTTCGCGCCGAGTTCCCACAGCGCGGTCGGTGCGACGCGATAGGCAGCACCGTTCGCGCAATCGACCACGATCGTCATCCCGTCGAGCCGCAGGTTCTCCGGGAAGGTCGATTTGGCAAAATGGATGTAGCGCCCCTGCGCATCGTCGACGCGCCGCGCACGGCCGATTTTGGGGGCGGGGCTGAGCGCGATGTCGCCGTCAATCAGCGCCTCGATCGCGGTTTCGTCGGCATCGGACAGCTTGTAGCCGTCGGGGCCGAACAATTTGATGCCGTTGTCGGCGTAGGGGTTGTGGCTTGCAGAAATCATCACGCCGAGGTCGGCGCGCATCGACTGGGTCAGCATCGCGACCGCAGGCGTCGGCATCGGACCGAGCAGCACGACATCCATCCCCACGCTGGTGAAGCCGGCAACCATCGCGGATTCAAGCATGTAGCCCGACAGTCGCGTGTCCTTGCCGATCACGACGCGGTGGCGGTGTTCGCCGCGATGAAAGTGCGCGCCTGCCGCCATGCCGACCTGCATTGCCATCGCCGCGGTCATCGGTGCGGTATTCGTCAGGCCGCGAATCCCGTCGGTACCGAAATATTTTCTTGCCATTACGCGCGCATCCGTTCGGTTATGTGCGTTGCACTCATAAGCGGCCAAAACGGGCCGTGCATCTGCAAAAGGGCCTGCATGTCGCAATCCAGTCGTATCCTGTTGTCGCTCATCCTCGGGCTTGCCGTCGGTGCCGCCTTGGCGGGGTGGGCGCCGGGGGCTGTGCCAGTGACGGTCGAGATTGCCGGACCGATCGGGACTGCGTGGCTCAACGCGTTGCAGATGACGGTGTTGCCGCTGGTCTTCTCGCTGCTCGTCACCGGGATCGCCGCGACCGCCGAGGCTGCGCGCAGCGGTGCAGTAGCTGCGCGCGCGATTGCGATGATCGTGTCGGTGATGGTGTTCAGCGCGGTGATGGCAGCCATCCTGACGCCGCTGTTCCTCAATCTCGCGCCGATGCCCGCAGCGTCAGGCATCGCGCTCCGGGCCGCGTTGGCGGGGGCGGCACCGGCTGGGCCGGTCCAGCCGCTTGGTGAATTCCTGGTCGGCATGGTGCCAAGCAACGTCGTCGCGGCGGCGGCGAACGGCGGGTTCCTGTCGCTAATCCTGTTCGCGCTGGTATTCGCCTTCGCGCTTGCGCAAATCGCACCCGAACCACGCGCGTTGCTAATCACTTTCTTCTCCGCGATCCGCGACACGATGCTGGTGGTGATCGGCTGGATCATCTGGATCGCGCCGATCGGAGTGTTCGCGCTGGCGATCACGGTTGCCGCCAAGACCGGGACCGCTGCGGTCGGCGCGCTGCTGCACTACATCGTCACGGTGTCGAGCGTCGGCGTGGTGGTGTCGCTGTTCGCTTTTCCGCTCGCGGTATTGGGCGGACGCATCGCGCTGACCCGGTTCGTGCGCGGTGCGGCGCCGGTGCTGGCGGTGGCGATGAGCACGCAATCCTCCCTCGCCAGCCTGCCCGCGATGTTGCGGAGTTCCGAGGACATGGGCGTGCCGGTGGCAACGTCTGGCGTCGTCCTGCCGATCGCGGTGGCGATGTTGCGCGCGACCGGCCCGGCGATGAACCTTGCGGTTGCGATCTATGTGGCGAACTGGTTCGGGGTGCACGTCAGCTTCGCCACGCTGTGCGCGGCCACCGCGATTGCGGTGCTGACCTCGCTCGGGTCGGTCAGCCTGCCCGGACAGATCAGCTTCATCGGCGCGATCGCGCCGATCGCGGTCACGCTGGGGGTGCCGGTCGCGCCGCTCGGCTTGCTCGTCGCAGTTGAGACGATCCCCGATATCTTCCGCACGATGGGCAATGTCGTGATGGACCTGGCGGTGACGCTCACGGTCTCCGCGCGCAGCGCGCTCGCGCCGACAAGCAGCGCGGATGCGTTG
Organism: Sphingomonas sp. PsM26; assembly: GCA_030433805.1. GTDB lineage: Bacteria > Pseudomonadota > Alphaproteobacteria > Sphingomonadales > Sphingomonadaceae > Sphingomonas. Next base: position 137,967 of record JARUXA010000006.1, read on the forward strand.
TTGCAGGATCGCGCGGGCTAGCATCGCGTCGGGGCGCTAATCCCCGTCGTCCCGTTCGGTTCGAGCGGGCAGGGGGCAGCGCATCAACCTCTAGCGGCTGGCCTGATACGGCGCGTCACTTCGCGCCGTATCCGTTGTACAGCAGACCGAAGAAGTCGCCCTTGTTCCAGCGCGGGCGGGCGTCGCCATCAGCGATTTCGCGCGCAATCGCGTAATTGGCATTCACGAAGCGGATGCCCTGCGCCCAGTCGATCGGCTGCGACAGGTCGTCGGATGGCTGGTGGTAGCGGTGCGCGAAGAACTCTGCCGTCGCCGCCTTGCCCGGTCCCTTTTGCCCCGGCCACAGGAACACCGAGGGCACGCCCTGCTGGACGAAGCGATAGTGATCCGAACGCACGAAGATCCCCTGCGCCGGGTCCGGATCGGGCGACATCGTCACCCCGAGCGTTCCGACCGCCTTTGCGACGATCGGTCCCAGCGTCGAGCGATCCGCGCCGAACACGGTCATGTCTTCGAACGCATAGGACAGGATCGGCATGTCGAGATTGACGTCCGCAACGATGCTCTTGATCGGCACGGTCGGGTGCCGCGCGAAATAGTCCGAGCCGACCAAGCCCTTTTCCTCCGCGGTGACCGCGAGGAACAGGATCGAGCGGCGCGGCGGCTTGCGCGAGGCCTTGAAGCGTTTGGCTTCCTCGATCAGTGCGGCGATGCCGACCGCATTGTCCTCAGCGCCATTGTAGATCAGGTCGCCCTTGCCCTCGGCCTTGACCCCGAGATGGTCGAGATGCGCCGACAAGACGACGACTTCCTTACCGAGCACAGGGTCGCTGCCGTGGATCATGCCCGCGACGTTAGCGCTGGTGCCGGGCTCGAAGCTGGTCCGCAGCGCAACCGCGAGGCGCGCGCCGAGCGGTTCGGCGGCGAAGCGTGCTTCGGCGTCGGTGCCTTTGGCGAGGATCCCCTTCCACGGCACCTTCGCGCCAGCGAACAGCTTGGCCGCGCCGGTCGCGCTGAGCGTCGCCAGTTGCGGCGCGCCCGCCATGTCGCCGGTGCCGTCCGCCTTCGCCCAGGTCGTGCGTGCGCGATCCCAGGCACCGCCCGCAGGCGGCAGCGTGCTGCGCGTCAGCAGGATCGTGCCGACCGCCCCGTGTGCAGCGGCAATCGCGGCCTTTGTCGCGCCGCTCTGGAAATGCGCGCGTTCTTCGCTCTGGAAGCTTGCAGGCGCGCCGGCGAAGAAGGCGACGATCTTGCCGCGTACGTCGACGCCCGCATAATCGTCCCGCTTGTAGCGCGGAGCGACGATCCCGTGCCCGACGAACACGATCGGCGCGTCGAGCGTGGTCCGCGCCGCGCCCGCGACCGCGCCGGGGGTGAAATCCTCGCCGAACAGCAGCGGTTGTGGCCCGGCCCCCTTGCGCGTCAGCACGACATCGCCGTGGTCGGCGGCACGGTAGGCGACGAGCGGGACCTTCTGGAGATAGCCGCCGTCCTGCCCGGCGGGGACAAGGCCTGCCGCAAAGAATTGCGCCGCGACATATTCCGCCGCGATTCGATATTCGGGGCTCGCCGCCTCGCGCCCGCGCATCGCATCGGACGCGAGAAACAGGACGTGCGCCTTCATCTGTGCCTGATCGTCGGGCAAGGCGGCGGGTGCGGTTTGTGCGTACGTGGCGGGAGCGAGGGCCAGCGAGGCGAGGACCGCGAGAAGGGCTTTGTGCATCATTAACCCCGGGTAGCAGCGAGGCTACGCGAGGCAAGTCGGTTGCACGCTCCGCGGCGATTTCGGTGGCATGGCGGCACCACGCTGCCTACATCTTCGTCATGCTCGATATCCAGACCAGCCTCGCCCAGCCGCACGTCACCCGTCGTGCGGATTACACCGCTCCGGACTGGCAGGTGCCGGAGATCGCACTCGATTTCGATCTGGACCCGGCGTGCACCCGCGTCAGCGCGCGCTTGCAGGTCGTGCGCGGGGATGCCCATCATCGCCCGCTGCGGCTGGACGGTGAAGGGCAGACGCTGGTTTCGCTCAAGGTCGATGGCGTGGCGATCAACGAATGGGTGATCGAGGACGGCGCGCTGGTGCTGCCGCTCACCGGATCGTCGCATGTCGTTGAGACGGTCGTCGAGATCGCGCCCGACCGCAACACGCAGTTGATGGGGCTGTACGCTTCGGGCGGAAACCTCTGCACCCAGTGCGAGGCGGAAGGGTTTCGTCGCATCACCTTCTTCCCTGACCGGCCCGACGTGCTGAGCCGCTACAGCGTGCGAATGACTGCGGACAAGGCGCGCTATCCGGTGCTGCTCGCGAACGGCGATCCGGTTGCGCAGGGCGATGCGGGCGACGGGCGGCATTGGGCGGAATGGAACGATCCGTTCCCCAAGCCGAGCTATCTGTTCGCGCTGGTCGCGGGTGATCTGTCGGTCAACCGCGGCACGTTCGTCACCGCCTCGGGCCGGACGGTCGAGCTCGGCATCTGGGTCCGCGCAGCGGATCTGGAGCGCACGCACCATGCGCTCGACGCGCTCAAGACGTCGATGGCGTGGGACGAACGGGTCTATGGCCGCGAATATGACCTCGACGTGTTCAACATCGTCGCGGTCGACGATTTCAACTTCGGCGCGATGGAGAATAAGGGGCTCAACGTCTTCAACAGCCGCTACATCTTGGCGGACCCCGACACCGCGACCGATTACGATTACGACGCGATCGCCGCGGTCGTCGCGCACGAATATTTCCATAACTGGTCGGGCAATCGCGTCACCTGCCGCGACTGGTTCCAGCTCTCGCTGAAGGAAGGCTTCACGGTCTACCGCGACCAGACCTTCTCCGCCGACCAGGGTTCCGCCGCGGTCAAGCGGATCGAGGACGTGCGTGGGCTTCGCGCGGCGCAGTTTCCGGAGGATGCCGGGCCGCTCGCACACCCGATCCGGCCTGACGCCTATCAGGAAATTTCGAACTTCTACACCGCCACCATCTACAACAAGGGTGCCGAGATCATCCGCATGCTCGCGACGATGCTGGGCGCGGAGCGGTTCCGTTCGGGCACCGATCTGTATTTCGACCGGTTCGATGGGACGGCGGCAACGTGCGAGGATTTCGTCGCGAGCCTCGAGGAGGCGAGCGGCGTCGATCTCAAGCAGTTCCGTCGCTGGTACGGTCAGGCGGGGACGCCGCGCGTAACGGCATCGCTGACGCATCATCTGGGGTCGGCGCGTGCGGAACTGGTGCTGACGCAGCGCACGCCGCCGACGCCGGGGCAGCCGGACAAGCTTCCGGTGGTGCTCCCGCTCAAGATCAAGCTGTTTGGCGCGGAAACCGGCCATGCGCTGACCGACGAACAGACGATCCTGCTGACCGACGCCGAGCAGACGATCGTATTCGAGACCGTCACCGAGCGGCCCGTCCTGTCGATTAACCGCGGCTTCTCCGCGCCTGCGATCATCGCGACCGACCGGACCGCGGACGACCTCGCCTTTCTCGGCGCGCATGACGACGATCCGTTCGCGCGCTACGAGGCGCTCCAGCAGCTGATGCTCGACACGCTCGTCCAGGGCGCGTCGCAGGGGCAGGCGGATCATGCCGCGGTAGTTGCCGCGATCAAGGGCACGCTTGCCGACGCAAAGCTCGACGCGGCGTTCGTCGCCGAAGCGGTGCTGCTTCCGTCGGAGAGCTTCATCGGCGACCAACTCGCGATCGTCGACCCCGAGGCGATCTTCCGCGCGCGCGAGTCGCTCCGGCGCGACATCGGGCGCGCGCTTGAGGGCGAATGGCGCGATGCCTATGATCGCGCGCGGGCCAATACCGATGGCGGTTATGTCTATTCTCCCGACGCCAAGGGCCAGCGCCGGCTCAAGGCGGTCGCTTTGGGCTATATCGCGGCATCGGGCGCGGCAGATGCGGGCGATCTCGCGTTCGCGCAGTTCGAGGCGGCGGACAATATGACCGACCGGCAAAGTGCGCTGGCGACGCTCGTCGGCGGGGACGCACCGCAGCGCGAGCCCGCGCTCGACATGTTCTACAAGCGCTACAGCGACAATGCGCTGGTGCTCGACAAATGGTTCTCGGTGCAGGCGATGGCCCCGCGCGACGATACCGGCGCGGCAGTCGAGGCGCTGTCGCGGCACCGCGATTTCACGCTGTCCAATCCGAACCGTGCGCGCGCGCTGATTGGCGCGTTCGGGGTCAACCAGCGTGCGTTCAATGCAGTGTCGGGGGCGGGGTATCGCTTCCTCGCGGACCAGCTGATTGCGCTCGACAAGCTCAACCCGCAGACCGCGGCGAAGCTGATCCCGCCGCTCGGGCGCTGGCGGCGGTTCGATTCGGTGCGGGCGGGGTTGATGCGCGCCGAACTGGAGCGGATCGTGGCGACGCTGGGGTTGTCGAAGGACATGTTCGAACAGGCGTCGCGGAGTTTAGAAGGGTAGGGAAGGCGGGCTGCTGCGCTTCCCCGGCGAACGCCGGGGCCCAGGGGCGCACCGGATCGCGGCAAGCCGCTACGCGCTGTTACCTCTGCCATCACGACTGGGCCCCGGCCTTCGCCGGGGAAGCGGTTAGCAGTTAGCGGGCAGAGTGCCGCCTCAGCGCGTCGCCTCGATCTGTGGGCGGGTAGCCGCATGCGCGCCTTCGACCGGATGCAGCGTCACCAGTGCAATCGCGCCCAGCGCGAAGCCGCCAACGAACTGCCAGACGAAATCCGATTTGAAGATGCGACGCATCACGATACCTCTTTGCCTTGGCAGGAATGCCAAATGCCGTAGCGCCAATCGTCCTGATTGTGCGCTGCGGCAAGAGACATTTCGCAAACTCTGCGTTGCCAAAAGCTGAACGATCGTTTCGGCTCCGGTTCAGCGAAGCGCGGCGCAGGCCTCCTGGATCCGCGTGCACGCCGACGTCAGCAAAGCATCCGACGTCGCATAGGAGATGCGCATCGCCGGCGACAGGCCGAACGCCGCGCCCTGGACCGCCGCGACCTTTGCGTCGTCGAGCAGATAGGCGACCATCGCCTCGTCCGAGTCGATCAGCTTGCCCGACGGGGTCGACGTGCCGATCAGCGCGGAGAACTCCGGATAGACGTAGAATGCGCCATCGGGCTTGGGGCAGGTGATCCCCTCGGCCGCGTTGAGCATGCCGACGACGAGGTCACGCCGCACCTGGAACGCCGCCGCGCGGTCCTTGAGGAACGACTGGTCACCGTTGAGCGCCGCGACCGACGCCGCCTGCGCGATCGAGCAGGGGTTGCTGGTCGATTGCGACTGGAGCTTGGCCATCGCCTTGATCAGCCACGATGCGCCGCCCGCGAAACCGATTCGCCAGCCGGTCATCGCATAGGCCTTGGAACAGCCGTTGACGGTCAGCGTGCGCTCGTAGAGCGACGGGCAGACCTGCGCGATCGTCGCGAATTCGAAGCCGTCGTACAGGATGTGCTCGTACATATCGTCCGAGAAGATCCACACGTGCGGATGCCGCTCGAGCACGTCGCCCAATGCCTTCAGCTCGGCGGCAGTATAGGCGGCACCGGTCGGGTTGGACGGCGAGTTGAGGATCACCCACTTGGTCTTTGGCGTGATCGCCGCCTCGAGCTGCTCGGGGAGCAGCTTGTAGCCCTGCTCGGGGCCGGCCGCGACGAACACCGGCGTGCCGCCCGCGAACAACACGACGTCGGGGTAGCTGACCCAATAAGGCGCAGGGACGATGACTTCATCGCCCGCCTCGACCGTCGCGACGATTGCGTTGAACAGGGTGTGCTTCCCGCCGACGTTCACGCTGATCTGGTCGGGCGTATAGGTCAGGCCGTTGTCGCGCGTGAACTTCGCGGCGATCGCCGCCTTCAGTTCGGGCGTGCCGTCGACGTTGGTATATTTGGTCTGGCCGTCGCGGATTGCCTTGATCGCGGCTTCCTTGACGAAATCGGGGGTGTCAAAATCGGGTTCGCCCGCGCCCAGGCCGATCACGTCGACGCCCGCGCGCTTCAGCTCCTGGACCCGCGACGTGATGGCAAGCGTCGGCGACGGCTTGATACGGTTGAGCGCGGCGGAGGGGTTCATAGTGAAGAGCCTTGGTCGGATGACGAATGGACGCGCGAGCGCTTATCGTGCGACGGGCGACGCCGCAACCGCCCGTCGCGCACGAATCAATCCGCGAAGCGCATTGCCGATGAAAAATTCGTGCGCAAGGTCCGCTTCGGTGAGATGCCCTTCGACTGCGCGTCCGCTGGCCAGCAGGTCTGCGCGTAACACGCCGGGCAACAATCCGTCGGTTATCGGGGGTGTTATCAGCATATCGCCGCGCGGTACGAACAGCGACGTGAAGCTGCCTTCGGTCAACCGGCCGTCAGGGCGTTCGAACACTACTTCGAAACACCCCGATCCCTGTCGCGCGGTATTGTAAAAGGTCCGGTCGCTCGTCTTGTGGCGCAGCCGGATGTCGGCAGCGGTGACCGGCAGTGGCACGACCCCCACCTCCACCGGTTCGGTGGAAGGCGCGGGCATTCCCCCGATTTCGACCGCGACCGCCCCGCTCGGCGCGAGCACCAGCCGCACGCGCGCCGCGGTCCGCAAGCGGAAGGTCGCGGCCTGGAGTTCGTTGCGGACGGTGTGCCGATCGAAGACGAAGTCGAACGCCTGTGCGCTGGCGGACAGGCGCGCAATGTGCGTCTCGAGCAGCAGCAGCCCGTGGTGCGGATCGAACGCCATCGTCTCGATCAGATCGAAGCGACGCACGTCATGCGTCAGGAACGCAAGCTTGGCCTTCGCCTCGTCCCATTCCGCCGCCGGGTCCGAATCCGCAACGATCCCGCCGCCTGCGCCGAGCCACGCCGTCTCGGTGTCCTTCGGCCAGACCAGCGTGCGGATCGCGACATTCGCCATCGCGTCGCCGTTCGCATCGAACCGCGCGATCGTGCCGGTATAGAGTGCGCGCGGGCTGGCTTCGATCCGTGCGATCGCCTGCATCGCGGCGATCTTGGGTGCGCCTGTGATCGACCCGCACGGAAACAGCGCGGTGAGCACGTCGATCGCGTCCAGTCCGGGGGCGAGGTCGGCGGTGACGGTGGATACCATCTGATGCACCGTCGGATAGCTTTCGACCGCGAACAGCCTCGGCACCGCGACCGACCCGGCGCGGGCGACGCGTGCAAGGTCGTTCCGCATCAGGTCGACGATCATCAGATTCTCGGCGCGCTGCTTTGGGTCCTGCGCAAGTGTGGCAACCGCGGCCGCATCCGCCACCGGATCGGGGTCTCGGCGCGCGGTGCCCTTCATCGGGCGACAGGTCAGCCGATCGCCGTCCAGCGCGAAGAACAATTCGGGGGACAGCGACAGGATCGTCGCGTCGCCCGTATCGATCAGCGCGCCAAATCCTGCGTCCGCCTGGGTGCGCAGTCGGGCATAAAGCGACAGCGGATCGCCGTGCACCTTCATCTGCGCGCGATAGGTCAGGTTTGCCTGATACAGTCCGCCCGCGATGATCTCCGCCTGCACGGCGGCGAATTGCGTGTCGTAGGTCGAGAGCGCGATATCGGGTTCGGGCGCGGCGTTCCACGCACCTGCGGGACTGGGCAGCAGGGCGGGAACATCGCCCGGCGCGATTGTGCGATAGCCCGCAAACACGCCGAACCAGGCAAGCGGTAGCGAAGGAGATGCATCCGGCTGTGCGTGTTCGTCGATGTCTGGAGCGGCGTGCCCAAGTGCAGGCTCGAACGCGGCGGCGGCATCGTACGCAAGATAGCCGACCACATCGTGCCCGGCATCGCGCGCGGCGCGCACCGCTGCCAGCACCGCATCGATCTCGCCGATCGTATGCGCGGTCAGGATGCGGACCGGATCGAGATACAAGCGTGCGGGTGCTCCGTCCGCGCGGGCATCGTCCAGCAGGACGAACGGCTTGGTCTGGTTGCTGAGCATCACTGGCGGTCAGATGCCCCGCTTGAGGCCCCCGGGGCAACCCCGCAGTGTCCATTTGCACCGCGAAACCCGATCCTTGCCCGACCCGCCGTGGCATTCTATCCAAGGCGTATGAGCATACCGCCCCTTCGCGCCGCAATTATCCCGGTGACGCCGCTGCAACAGAATTGCACCTTGCTATGGTGTACCGCGACGATGCGCGGTGCGTTCGTCGATCCCGGTGGCGACCTTCCCCAATTGCGCGCGGCGGCGGCGCAGCACGGCGTGACGATCGAGAAGATCATCCTCACGCACGGCCATATCGACCATTGCGGCGAGGCGAAGCCGCTTGCCGACGACTATGGCGTGCAGATCGAGGGGCCGCATGAGGAGGACCGCTTCCTCACCTCCACTCTGTCCGAGAGCGGCGCGCAATATGGCATTCCGGGGATCAATTTCGAACCCGACCGCTGGCTGGTCGAGGGCGACACCGTGACCGTCGGCGATCTCGTGCTCGACGTCTATGAAACCCCGGGGCACACCCCGGGCCACGTCATCTTTCACCATGCGCCGTCGAAACTGGCGATCGTCGGCGACGTGCTGTTCGCCGGGTCGGTTGGCCGGACTGATTTTCCGCGGGGTAACCACCCGCAACTGATCGACTCGATCGTCACCAGATTATGGCCGCTGGGCGACGACACGACCTTCCTCCCCGGGCACGGTCCTGCAAGCACCTTCGCGCACGAGCGCGCGACCAACATGTTCGTCAGCGACTCGGCGCTGGCTGCGTAAGCGGCGCTGAGGCCTGCCCGTCTCACCGATCATCGTCGACGGTGAGACGGGGCTTCGACTTCGCTCAGCCCGAACAGTGCGGTAATTGGATCGGGCAGAACCTCATCAGCCCGCTGGCGCAACGCTCGGCGCGACGACGCCCGCCGTGGGATGCCCGAGCAACGGCACCACAATGGCGTAACCGCCAAGCCCGAGCAGCAGCACGAAGGTCAGGATCGTGCCGACCATTCGCCCGATCTTGAAGCCGTCCATCCCCAGGGCGTGCAGGATGCGCGCGACGACAAACGCGGCGCTCGCGCCCCACAGCCACCACGAGCTTCCGCTCGTGAATTCTATCAGCGCGATCAGGATCAGGATGAAGGGGGCATATTCGACAAAATTGGCATGCGCGCGCATCCGGCGAATCAGCATTTCGTTGCCGCCGTCGCCGACCAGGATCTTGGCCTTGGTTCGAACGGCGCCGATCCGAATTGCCAGCCACAGATTGATGATCGCCGCCGCACCCGCGGTTGCGAGCGAGATTGCCATGTCAGAACCGGTTATCATCGAAAATCGTCCCTTTATTCGTTGATCGACCCCGTCGCACGGGCGCGCAATGCTTGCAACGCCGCGCAGAATCGCTATAGCCCGCCATCTTCGCGAGATGTCTGGCTGCCGGTGCCGCTTGCGCGGTCGACCTTGTGTCGATTGCGTCGTAACTGGTTCGGGCTTATCGCACCGGTTTAGACAAGTATAAGGTTTCGCCGAAATGGCCGTCCCAAAAAGAAAAACCACGCCTTCCAAGCGCGGCATGCGTCGTGCGCACGACTCGCTGACCGTTGCGTCGTTCCAGGAATGCCCGAACTGTGGCGAACTGAAGCGTCCGCACAACCTCTGCACGTCGTGCGGCCACTATAACGGCCGCGAGATCGTCTCGGTCGAAGGCTGATCCCAAAGGGATCGGCAGCGGATCGTGCCATCGGGCGTGTACAGGGAGCGGCCAGCGTGACGAACAGCTCCCGTATCGCGGTCGACGCGATGGGTGGCGATGAAGGGCTGGCAGTAGTGCTGGCCGGAGTCGCCCGTGCGCGGCAACGATTCACGGACATGCAGTTCATCCTCGTCGGCGACGAGGATGCAATCGCTGCCGAACTCAAGCGGCATCCGGACCTGATCCCGCACGCCGAGATCGTTCATGCCCCCGAAGTCGTCGGATCGAGCGAAAAGCCTACCCAGGCGATTCGCCGATCCAAAAAGACGTCGATGGGCATCGCGATCGATATGGTGAAGCAGGGTCGCGCTGCCGCGTGCGTCTCCGCTGGGAATACCGGCGCGATGATGGCGATGGCAAAGCTGTCGCTGCGGATGATCCCCGGAATCGATCGTCCCGCGCTCGCCGGCTTGATGCCGACGCTCGGGGACAATGATACGGTCGTGCTCGACCTCGGTGCCAATACCGAGTGCGACGCGCGCAACCTGATCCAGTTCGCGGTGATGGGCGCTGCCTACGCGCGCACTACGCTCGAGCTTGCACGCCCGCGAGTCGCGCTGCTCAACATCGGCAGCGAAGACCAGAAGGGCACCGATGTGATTCGCGACGCAGCCGCGGCTTTGCGTCATGCGTCGCATCTGCCGCTGCAGTTTACCGGCTTCATCGAAGGCGACAAATTGTCGCGCGGCGATGTCGACGTGATCGTCTGCGACGGCTTCTCGGGCAACATCGCGCTCAAGACCGCCGAAGGCACCGCACGATTCGTCGCGGATCTGCTCAAGCGCGCATTTCGATCCTCGACGCGCTCGAAGATCGGCTTCCTCATTTCAAAGCCCGCGACCGATCTGTTGCGGCATCATCTCGACCCTAACAATCATAACGGCGCGGTCTTTCTCGGCCTCAACGGGCTGGTGGTGAAAAGCCACGGCAGTGCCAATGCGATCGGCGTGGCGACCGCGATCGCTGCCGCTGCGAAGATGGTGCGGGATGACCTGACTCGGCGAATCGCCGAGGATCTGCGTGAATTCGAGGCGAAGGCAGCATGATTCGTTCGGTAATCGTCGGCACTGGGTCGGCACTCCCCGCGCGACGCGTATCGAATGCCGAACTGGCCGAAACCGTCGATACGACGGACGAATGGATCGTCGAACGCACCGGTATCCGCTTCCGCCACATCGCAGCCCCCGACGAGACCACCGCGACGCTCGCGGCAGATGCATGCCGCGCTGCGCTGGGATCGGCAGGCCTGTCGGCGCAGGACATCGACCTGATCGTGCTTGCGACCGCGACGCCCGACCAGACCTTCCCGTCGAGCGCGACCAAGGTCCAGGCGAGCCTCGGGATCAACGACTGCGTCGCGTTCGATGTGGCCGCGGTATGCTCGGGCTTCCTCTATGCCTTGCAGGTCGCCGACAGCATGATCCGCGCCGGGTCGGCGCGCCGTGCGCTGGTGATCGGGTCGGAGACGTTCAGCCGCATCCTCGATTGGGAAGATCGCACCACTTGCGTCCTGTTCGGCGACGGTGCCGGTGCCATCGTTCTGGAAGGCCAGGAAAATAACGACATCGGCGCGGAGGGGCGGGGAATCCTGGCGACTCGCCTGCACGCCGACGGTCGGCACAACGAGCTGCTGTATGTCGATGGCGGCCCCTCCACCACGGGCACGGTGGGCAAGGTTCGCATGAAGGGCCGCGAGGTGTTCCGCCACGCCGTCGTCAATTTGGCGGGTGTGATGACCGAAACGCTGGCGGCCAGCGGGCTGTCGGCGGAAGACGTCGATTGGGTCGTCCCGCATCAGGCCAATGCCCGTATCCTCGATGCGACCGCGCGCAAGTTGGGCCTGTCCCCGGACAAGGTCGTCGTGACCGTCGATCAACACGCCAATACTTCCGCGGCATCGGTTCCACTCGCGCTCGACACCGCAGTAAAGGACGGCCGGATCAAGCGCGGCGACCTCATCGTGCTCGAAGCAATGGGTGGTGGTTTCACTTGGGGCGCCGCAGTTGTCCGCTTTTAGGGCAACCATTGTTACGCTTCTGTAACTAGCACTTTCCGTTATCGCCTTCTGTGTGTTAGACCAACGTCTTGCCGCTTGGGGAGGGATACCGGAATGGCACCTGCAGGAACGTTGACACGGGCAGATCTTGCCGAAGCACTACATCATCAGGTCGGACTGTCCCGCGCGGACTCGTCGCGACTGGTCGAACAGATTTTGTCGCACATGTGCGGCTCGCTCGCGAAGGGCGACAATGTGAAGATTTCGGGGTTCGGCACCTTCGTTCTCCGCGACAAGGGAGAGCGCGTCGGGCGCAACCCCAAGACCGGGATCGAGGTTCCGATCGCGCCGCGCCGTGTGCTCACGTTCCGGGCAAGCCAGATGATGCGTGACCGCATCGTCGAAGCCGACTGAGCAGCACCATGGCAACACTACCGACACCGCCCGTCAAGGCGGAAGGCGCCTATCGCACGATCGGGGAACTGTCGCGCGATACGGGATTGCCGCAGCACATCCTGCGCTATTGGGAAACGCGTTTCCCGCAACTAAGGCCGCTGCAACGCGCCGGTAACCGGCGTTATTACCGACCGGCCGACGTGGCGCTGGTGCAGCGCATCGCAAAGATGCTCAACGAGGATGGTTATACCATTCGCGGGGTGCAGCAGGCGTTGATGGCGGAGCGCAAGCGCCCCGTCGCAAGCGCACCGTTGCCAGCCGCAAGCTACGGAACGATCCTCGCGGTGCGCGAGGCGCTGGTCGAGGCGTTGGAGCAGGACGCTGCGGCCTAGCGGCTTGGCGCGGCTAAACCCCATTCGTTCGGCCTGAGCGAAGTCGACGGCCCTTGCGTTGGGCTGGCGGCTTCAACTTCGCTCAGCCCGAACGGGGGGTCGGGACGCAGGCTCAAATACCCCCTGTTCGTCTCAAGCATAGTCGAGGCGCTGGAACAGGACGCTTCGTCCTGAGTGGGTACGTCGGAGCACCCACCCATCCGTTCGGCCTGAGCGAAGTCGAAGGCCCCTGCGGTGTGTGTGGGGCTTCGACTGCGCTCAGCCCGAACGGGGGACGGGACTCAGGCTAAAATCCTTCGCGCTCGCTCAGCGTTCGCGCGTCGCCGCGAACGTCACCTTGGGGTAGCGATCCGCGACATAGCCCACGTCCCACGCGGTCTTCGCCATATAGACCGGGTTGTTGTCGCGATCCTTCGCCATCGACGTGCGGTTCAAATCCATGAACGCCTTGAGGTCCGCCGGATCCGCCGCCGACACCCAGCGCGCGGTGTCATACGGCGCCATTTCGAGCCCCGCATCGACCTTATACTCCGCCTCGAGCCGCGACAGCAGCACTTCGAGCTGAAGCTGCCCGACCACGCCGATGATCCAGTTCGACCCGATCTCGGGATAGAACACCTGCGTCACGCCCTCTTCGGCCATGTCGTCGAGCGCCTTGCGCAACTGCTTGGTTTTGGTCGGGTCCTTCAATGCGACGCGGCGCAGGATTTCGGGCGCGAAATTGGGCAGCCCGGTGAAGCGCACGTCCGCGCGCTCGGACAAAGTATCCCCCACCCGCAGCGTGCCGTGGTTGGGGATGCCGATGATGTCACCCGGAAACGCCTCGTCCGCCAGTTCGCGTTCACGCGCGAAGAACAGGATCGGCGAGTGAATCGCGATCGGCTTGCCGTGCCCGGTCGGGGTCAGCTTCATGCCGCGCTTGAACGTCCCCGAACACAGCCGCATGAACGCGATGCGGTCGCGGTGGTTGGGGTCCATGTTCGCCTGAACCTTGAACACGAAGCCAGTGACGTCGGCACGCTCGGGCAGCACCTGCTCGGGCTCGGCGGGCTGCGGGCGCGGACCGGGTGCGTGACGGCCTAGCGCGTCGATCAGTTCGGCGACCCCGAACTCCTTGAGCGCCGATCCGAAATAGACCGGGGTCTGGTCCCCGCCGCGATACGCCTCGACATCGAACGCGCCGTAGCCGCCGAGTGCGAGCTCGGATTCGTCCTGCAGCAACTGCAGCCCCGCCGGGCTCAGCGTGGTGGCGAGCGCTGGGTCGTCGAGCCCGGTGAAGCTCAGCGCCTTGCCGAGGAACTCGCGGCTCGGCCCCTCGGGCTGGCTCAGGCTGTTATTGTGGAGATCGTACACCCCCTCGAAATCGCTCCCCATCCCGACCGGCCAGCTCATCGGCGTGACGTCGAGCTGGAGCATCTCGGCGATCTCGTCGAGCAGTTCGAACGGGGGGCGCCCCTCGCGATCGACCTTGTTGACGAAGGTGATGATCGGCACCGAGCGCAACCGGCAGACCTCGAACAGCTTGCGCGTCTGCGCCTCGATCCCGCGCGCGGCGTCGATCACCATGACCGCGGAGTCGACCGCGGTCAGCGTGCGATAGGTGTCTTCGGAAAAGTCCTCGTGGCCCGGTGTGTCGAGCAGGTTGAAGGTGAGGCCATTGCGCTCGAACGTCATCACCGACGACGTCACCGAGATGCCGCGCTGTTGCTCGATCTTCATCCAGTCCGAGCGTGCACGCCGGTTCTGCCCGCGCGCCTTGACCTCGCCGGCAAGATGGATCGCGCCGCCGAACAGCAGCAGCTTTTCGGTCAGCGTGGTCTTGCCGGCGTCAGGGTGGGAGATGATCGCGAAGGTGCGGCGGTCGGACGTGTGATTCATCGTTGCGCTGTAGCGCCTCAGCCCTCCAACGTCACCTGCAACCCACAGGCGAGCGTAGCGCCGGGCGCGATCTCGACGATGCCCGGTTTCTCGCGGATGTCGCCCGCGAAGCCCGTCGGGTCGGCGATGCCGTGCCACGGCTCGATACAGATGAACGCGGCACCCGGCTTGGTCCAGATCCCGAGCATCGGCATGTCGGGGAAATTGACGCGAAGCTGCGGCCCGGTCGGCGCACCATAAAGCACGCTGCGCGAGCGGACCGAATCCCAGATCAGCGCATCGCGTTCGAACAAGGCATCATCGAGCGCGAGCGTGCGACCGTCGAGGGGAGACGGACGGCGTTGTTCGATGATCGCGTTGCCCGCGAGTTCGCGCAAGTCATCGGGTTCGTCCTCCGCGAAGACGATCCGGTGCTCGCCGCGCGGCAGGCCGTAGGGCAAAGGCCAGGCGAAGGCGGGGTGGAAGCCGAAGCTCGCGGGGAGGCTGGTGTCGTTGCGGTTCTCGATCGCCACCGAAATCGCCAGCGTCGCGTCGGTGATCGTGTAGGTTACGCGCAACGCGAAAGCGAAGGGATAGGCGGTGCGGGTTTCCGCATTGTCCTCGAGGAGGAACACCGCGCGGCTCGCATCGTGCTCGATCAGCGTGAAAAGGCTGCGGCGGGCGAAGCCATGCTGCTTCATTGGATAGGCAGTGCCGTCGACGTGCAGCTCGTCGCCGTTCAATCGCCCGACGATCGGGAACAGCAACGGCGCATGGCCCGCCCAGAAGGCTGGATCGGCGTTGGTCATCAATTCGCGGCCATCCGCATCGTGGAGATGCGTCAGTTCCGCGCCGATCGGATTGATCGCGGCGGACAGATGCGGCGTGGCGATGTGGATGAGTTCGGGTGCAGACATCGGACCATTCCTTCGAAGCGGATCAACGCGCCCTATCCATCGGGCTGGGGTCACGCCAGCGCATCGGTGGGTTCGGACCAGATTTCAAACCAATGGCAGCAACGTTGATCAGCCGTCGACGCCAACCGCAGCCGCCACATTTATAAAGCCGTCGCGCTCGAGCGCCGTCGCCAGGCCATGCGTGATCCTTCGTGCCAAGCCCGGCCCGCGATAGACCAGCGCGCTGTACAGTTGGACCAGGCTCGCACCTGCGCGGATGCGGGCATAAGCTTCGTCCGCGCTGTCGATCCCGCCCGCCGAGATCAGCGGCATTGCGCCCCCGGTGGCCTTGCGGAAATCGCGCAACCGCTGGCGGGCGAGCGGCGCAAGCGGCGCACCCGACAGGCCGCCCGTCTCGACCGCATTTGCCGAGCGCAGGTCGGGGCGCGAGATCGTCGTGTTGCTGACGATCAGCGCATCGACATGATGGTCGTTCGCCGCACGCGCGATCGCGTCGATCGCGGACGCGTCGAGATCAGGGGCGACCTTGAGGAACAGGCGGGGTGTCTTGCCGATCCGGCGCGCATCGTCTGCGGCGGCGAGCAGGTCGGTCAGTTCGCGGCCATGCTGGAGATCGCGTAGGCCCGGCGTGTTGGGGGACGAGATGTTGACCGTAACATAATCCGCGATCGGCGCCGCCGCCGCGACGCCGTGGGCGTAATCCGCGATCCGGTCGGGCGCATCCTTGTTCGCCCCGACGTTGATGCCGAGCACCCCGCGCCGCTTCGCCGCTTTCGCACGGGGGAGGGCGGCGTGGATGCCGCCGTTGTTGAACCCCATGCGGTTGATGATGGCTTCGTCTTCGACCAGCCGGAACAGCCGCGGGCGCGGGTTGCCCGCTTGCGGGAGCGGGGTCAGCGTGCCGATCTCGACGCTGCCGAAGCCCAATCCAAAGAAGCCGTCGATCGCTTCGCCATTCTTGTCGACCCCGGCGGCGAGCCCGAGCGGGTTGGCGAAATCGAGCCCGGCGACGGTGGTCCGCAGGATCGGAGCGCTTTTTGGCGCGGAGCCTGGGAAGCGCGCCAGCAACTTGATCGTCAGGCCGTGTGCCTGTTCGGCATCCAGCGCGAACAGCGCGGGGCGGAGGAGGGGGAAGAGCATGGCGCCTGATGACACTGGTGCTGGCCTGCGTCAAAGCGCCCTTCTCCGTCACCCTGAACTTGTTTCAGGGTCCACTGCGCCGCAAGTCCGGTCCGTGCCTGCTGCACAGTGGACCCTGAACCGCGTTCAGGGTGACCGAAAAATGAGCGGCGGCGTTGTGACCCACAGGGCTTGACCGACTCACCCCGCACCCCCATTTGCAATCCTACCAGATCAGTCCGATTGGAGCTCATGCGTCTTTCCAGCCTTGCCGACTATGCCGTCGTGATGATGTCCGCCGCCGCGCGACATTGCGGTTCGTCGGGTCGGCTCAACGCGACGCAACTCGCCGAGGAGACGGGGCTTCCGCTGCCGACGGTACAGAAGCTCGTCAGCCGCCTTTCCGCAGGCGGATTGATCGAAAGCACGCGTGGCACCGGTGGCGGTTTCCGGCTCGCGCGTCCTGCCGCGGCGATCTCGCTGGCGGAGATCATCGAGGCGGTCGAGGGGCCGATCGCGATGACGACCTGTGTCGACGAGGGCCGCCACGATTGCGCGCTGGAAGGCGATTGCCGGGTCAAGCCGCACTGGAACGTCGTCAACGGTGCCGTCCGTGGCGCGCTCGATGGCGTGTCGCTGGCCAGCCTGTCGAGGGCACCGGCATGATCGAAACCACCCCCTTCCTCCTTCGTGGCTTAGTGCCTTTGTGCGAGGCAGACTTTCTCGCACAAAGCCACAAAGCCACGAAGAATTTTAGATTAGCTGAACGCCGCCGCGCGGCAGGGATTGCATGATGGCTACTATGAATGCGCAGGCCTATGAGGCCGTCAACAAGACCTATGAGTGGGGCTTCCACTCCGACATCGAACAGGACTTCGCGCCCAAGGGGCTGAGCGAGGACACCGTCCGGTTCATCTCCGCCAAGAAGGGCGAGCCGCAGTGGATGCTCGACTGGCGGCTCAAGGCGTTCCGCCTGTGGCAGACGCTCGAATCGCCCGACTGGGCGAAGCTCAATCTCGAGCCGATCGATTACCAGGACGCGTTCTACTACGCCGAGCCCAAGCCGAAGCCCAAGCTCGGCTCGCTCGACGAGGTCGATCCCGAGATCCTGCGCGTCTATGAGAAGCTCGGCATCCCGATTGCCGAGCAGAAGATGCTCGCGGGCGTCGAGGAGCTTGGCGAGGACGGCCAGCCCAAGCGTCGTGTCGCAGTGGATGCCGTGTTCGACTCTGTCTCGGTCGCGACGACGTTCCGCAAGGAGCTCGAGGCCGCGGGCGTCATTTTCCGCAGCATTTCCGAGGCGATCAAGGAATACCCCGAGCTCGTCCGCAAGTGGCTCGGGCGTGTCGTGCCGATGACCGATAATTACTTCGCGACGCTCAATGCGGCGGTGTTCAGCGACGGGACCTTCGTCTACATCCCCGAGGGCGTCCGCTGCCCGATGGAGCTGTCGACCTATTTCCGCATCAACGCCGAGAACACCGGCCAGTTCGAGCGCACGCTGATCGTCGCCGACAAGGGGTCGTACGTCTCCTATCTCGAGGGCTGCACCGCCCCGATGCGCGACGAGAACCAGCTCCACGCCGCGGTGGTCGAGCTGGTCGCTCTGGACGATGCCGAGATCAAATACTCGACCGTCCAGAATTGGTATCCGGGCGACGAGAACGGCAAGGGCGGGATCTACAATTTCGTCACCAAGCGCGCGCTGTGCCAGGGCAAAAATTCGAAGGTGTCGTGGACGCAGGTCGAGACCGGCAGCGCGATCACGTGGAAATATCCGTCGTGCGTGCTCAACGGCGAGAATTCGGTCGGCGAATTCTATTCGGTGGCGGTCACCAACAATCGCCAGCAGGCGGATACCGGCACCAAGATGATCCACAACGGCAAGGGATCGCGCTCTACGATCGTGTCGAAGGGGATTTCGGCGGGGCGTTCGGACAACACCTATCGCGGGCTGGTGCGCGTTGCACCGGGCGCGGAGGGCGTGCGCAACTTCACCCAGTGTGACTCGCTGCTGCTGGGCGATCAGTGCGGCGCGCATACCGTGCCCTATATCGAGGTGCGCAATCCGTCGGCGCAGATCGAGCATGAGGCGACCACCTCGAAGATCAGCGACGACCAGATGTTCTACGCGATGCAGCGCGGGCTCGATTCGGAGAGCGCGGTGGCGTTGATCGTCAACGGCTTTGCCAAGGAAGTGCTGCAGCAGCTGCCGATGGAATTCGCGGTCGAGGCGCAGAAGTTGCTGGGGATCTCGCTCGAAGGCTCGGTGGGGTGAACCCCACCACACACCGGCGTGACGCTGGATATATTGATACGAATTTGCGGAAGACAGATGCTTAAAATCACCGACCTCCACGCCGAAATCGACGGCAAGGAAATTCTCAAGGGGCTCAGCCTCGACGTCAACGCGGGCGAAGTCCATGCGATCATGGGCCCGAACGGCGCGGGCAAGTCGACGCTCGGCTATGTCCTCGGCGGACGGCCTGGCTATGAAGTGACATCGGGTTCGGTGGAATTCGCCGGGCAGGATCTGCTTGAGATGGAACCGCACCAGCGTGCTGCGGCGGGGCTGTTCCTCGGCTTCCAGTATCCGGTTGAAATTCCCGGTGTTTCCAACGTCCAGTTCCTGCGCGAAGCCTTGAACGCGCAGCGCCGCGGTCGTGACGAAAAGCCGTTGTCGGGTGCCGAGTTCCTCAAGCTCGCGCGCGAGCAGGCGGCGGCGCTGTCGATGGATGCCGAAATGCTCAAGCGCCCGGTAAACGTGGGCTTTTCGGGCGGCGAGAAGAAGCGCAACGAGATGGTGCAGATGGGGATCGTCGATCCCAAGCTCGCGATTCTGGACGAGACTGACAGTGGGCTCGACATCGATGCGCTGCGGATCGTTGGCGACGGCATCAACAGAATCATGCGGAAACCAGACAAAGCGGTCATCCTAATTACCCATTACGAGCGACTTTTGAGCTATGTTGCGCCCGATTTTGTCCATGTTTTGTCAGCCGGGCGCATCATCCGCTCGGGCGGACCGGAACTCGCGACCGAGCTGGAGCGCGAAGGGTATGCCGGGGTGGTTGCGTGAGCGCGCGCAACACAAAGCCCCTCCCCTTCAGGGGAGGGGTTGGGGTGGGGCCGTGCCGCGCGTCGTACGCCGGTGGTGCTCTCTGCGAGGCGTCCCCCACCCCCACCCCCACCCCCTCCCCTGAAGGGGAGGGGAGATGAGCGTGCTCGCCGTCCCGACCCGCCGCGACGAGACGTGGCATTATAGCAACCTCGAAGCGGTGGCTTCGGTTTGGCCCGTCCAGACCGAAGTGATCGACGTGCCGGCCGGCACGTCGATCGCGCGCGTGATCGTGCAGGACGCCGCGACCGACACCGTCGCGATCCGCGATTACCGCGTGATCCTGCGCGAAGGCGCGACCGCGACCTTCCATGTGCTCAATACCGGCGGCAGCTTCGGGCGCATTGCGATCGATGTGACATGCCACTCAGGCTCGCATTTCGAACTCGGCGGCGCGATGCTGGGGACGGGGGAGCAGACGCTGGAGATCGTCACCACGCTCAACCATATCGAGCCCAATGCCACCTCCAACCAGGTGGTGCGTACAGTGCTCGGCGGGCGCGCGACGGGGTCGTATCTCGGCAAGGTCGCGGTCGCGCGGCATGCGCAGAAGACCGATGCGTCGCAGAGCGTCAAGGCGATGCTGCTCAGCCGCACCGCGACCGCGAATGCCAAGCCTGAACTCGAGATCTACGCCGACGACGTGAAGTGCGCGCATGGCGCGACCGTGGGTGAGCTGGATGCGAATGCATTGTTCTATCTCGCGTCGCGCGGGATTGCGCCGGCGCAGGCCAAGGTGATGCTGCTGGGCGCGTTCATTGGGTCGGTGTTTGACGGAATCGACGATCCCGCAGAGCGTGTGCGGGTCGAGGCGGCGGCGCAGGCGGCGTTGGAGCGGTTGTTGTGAGGGGGGTGCCCTCCCACCAGCAGCGTCATGCTGAACTTGTTTCAGCATCCACTGCGCCGCACCGGCTGGCCGGACTCGTGGAGGGCTGGATCCTGAAACGAGTTCAGGATGACGGGAGTTTGGTGTGAACGTGATGACTGAAACCCGCACCGCCGCGCTGGACCATGTCGCGGATTTTCCCGCGATCCCCGCCGGCTGGGCGTATCTCGATACCGCAGCCACCGCACAGAAACCGCAGCCGGTGATCGATGCAATCACCCGCGCCTATGACTCGTCCTACGCAACCGTCCACCGCGGCGTCTACCAGCGCTCCGCCGACATGACGCTCGCCTATGAGGCTGCGCGGCGAAAAGTCGCGAGCTTCCTGGGCGCGGGCAGCGCGGACGAGATCGTCTTCGTCCGCGGCGCGACCGAGGGGATCAACCTCGTCGCGCACAGCTGGGCGGGGACGCAGCTCAAGGCGGGCGACCGCATCCTGCTGTCGCAGCTCGAGCATCACAGCAACATCGTGCCGTGGCAGATGGTCGCCGAGCGCGTCGGTGCGCATATCGACGTGCTTCCGCTGACGGAGGATCACCGGATCGATCTCGACGCGATGGCGGCGATGATCACGCCGCAGCACAAGCTCGTCGCGCTCGCGCATGTCTCGAACGTGCTCGGCTCGGTGCTCGACGGCAAGCGCGCGGCGGAGATCGCGCATTCGGTCGGCGCGAAGATCCTGCTCGACGGGTGCCAGTCGGTCCCGCGGATGACGGTCGACATGGCTGCGCTCGATTGCGATTTTTTCGTTTTCTCGGCGCACAAATTGTACGGCCCGACCGGAATAGGCGTGCTGTGGGCACGGCCCGAATTGCTCGAGGCTATGCCGCCCTATCAGGGTGGCGGATCGATGATCGACAGTGTCAGCTTCGAACGCACGACCTACGCGCCGCCCCCGGGTAGGTTCGAGGCGGGAACGCCGCACATCGTCGGCGCTTTGGGGCTCCATGCCGCGATCGACTATGTCGAATCGATCGGGCTCGACCGGATCCACGCGCACGAAACCGCGCTCGTCACGATGACGCGCGAGGCGCTGTCGCAGATCAACTCGCTGACACTGTTCGGGCCTGAGGATTCTGCTGGAATCGTTAGCTTTTCGATTCAGGGGGTGCATCCGCACGACATCGGCACCATCTTGGACGAAGCGAAGGTGGCGGTCCGTGCCGGCCACCACTGCGCACAGCCGCTGATGGCATCGCTCGGCGTCGATGCGACGGCTAGAGCGAGCTTCGGTGTCTACAACACCGCCGCAGACGTCGAGGCGCTGGTCCGTGGGATCGAGCGCGTGACGCGAATTTTTGGGTAGGACTTTCACATGAGTGACCGGATCGAGATCGAAGAGGTGACGGGCGTCGAGCAGCCCCCGCGCGCCCGCGTCGAAGCCGCAACCGAGACGTTCGAGCGCAAGCGCGATTATCTCGAGGGCTTCCTCACGCAAAAGCCGCAGGTCGAAGCGGCGGGTGCGCCCGGCGGCGCGGTGTACGAAGGCGTGATCGAAGCGCTCAAGGACATTTACGACCCGGAAATTCCGGTCAACATCTACGACCTGGGCCTCATCTACGGCGTCGAGGTGACCGAGGCCGGACACGCCGTCGTGATGATGACGCTCACCACGCCGAATTGCCCGGTCGCGGAATCGATGCCGGGCGAAGTCGAACTTCGTGTCGGGTCGGTCCCCGGGGTCGGCTCGGCCGAGGTCAACCTCATCTGGGATCCGCCATGGGATCCCGCCAAGATGTCGGACGACGCGAAACTCGAACTGGGGATGCTGTAATGGCGACGATCGCCCGCCCGCGGCCTGCCGCGCTCAACCTGACCCCTACGGCCGAAGCGCGCATCGCTGACCTGATGCAGCGCGCGCCGGCGGATGCGATCGGCGTAAAGCTGTCGACCCCCAAGCGCGGCTGCTCGGGCCTCGCTTATTCGGTCGATTATGTGAGCGAGGCGAAACCGTTCGACGAACGGATCGATACCGCCGGCGGGACATTGTTCGTCGATGGCGGCTCGATCTTGTATCTTATTGGGTCAACTATGAATTGGGTGGAAGACGACTTTACCGCCGGGTTCGTCTTCAACAACCCGAATGCCAAGGGCGCATGCGGGTGTGGCGAGAGTTTTACCGTATAAGCAGCCGGACCGGCATATTGTCGGGGTCAACGCCCTTTAAATTCGTGTTGCGGCGCGGTAACGCCTTCGGGAATTGATACGTTCTCGAAGGAATATTGCGATGGCCATTAAACCTCTGCGCAAGGCTGTTTTCCCGGTTGGCGGACTGGGCACGCGATTCCTTCCGGCGACGAAGGCCGTGCC
Source organism: Sphingomonas sp. PsM26 (assembly GCA_030433805.1). GTDB lineage: Bacteria > Pseudomonadota > Alphaproteobacteria > Sphingomonadales > Sphingomonadaceae > Sphingomonas. Next base: position 160,607 of record JARUXA010000006.1, read on the forward strand.
GAAGGAAATGCTCCCGGTCGTCGACCGTCCGCTGATCCAGTACGCGGTCGACGAAGCGATCGAAGCCGGCATCGAGCAAATGATCTTCGTCACCGGTCGCGGCAAGTCCGCGATCGAGGACCATTTCGACATCGCCTATGAGCTGGAAGCGACGATGTCCGCCCGCGGCAAGTCGCTCAAGTTGCTCGAGCAGACCCGCCTTGCACCCGGCGCGGTCGCCTATGTCCGCCAGCAGGAGCCGATGGGGCTTGGCCATGCGGTGTGGTGCGCGCGCGACATCATCGGCGACGAGCCGTTCGCCGTGCTGCTCGCAGACGATTTCATGGTCGGCGAGCCGGGCTGCCTCAAGCAGATGGTCGCTGCTTATGAAAAGACCGGCGGCAACATCATCTGTGCGCAGGAAGTCCCCGACGACATGACGCACATGTACGGCGTCATCACCCCAGGCACGCGCGACGGCGCACTGACCGAGGTCAAGGGCCTGGTCGAGAAGCCCGCCGCGGGCACCTCGCCCTCGAACCTCGCGGTGATCGGGCGCTACATCCTCCAGCCCGAGGTGATGCGCATCCTCGAGACGCAGGGCAAGGGCGCCGGCGGCGAGATCCAGCTGACCGACGCGATGGCGCGGATGATCGGCGACCAGCCGTTCCACGGGCTGACCTTCCAGGGCAAACGGTACGATTGCGGCGACAAGGCGGGCTATATGACCGCCAACCTTGCGGTCGCGCTGACCCGGCCCGAGATCGCCGAGACGGTCCGCATCTTCGCGGTCGACTTGCTGAAGTAAGCCGAGCGGGCGGTACGGGGTAGTCGAGGCAAGACGCATACCCCTCTGTACCGCCCGCTTCCCCGGCGAAGGCCGGGGCCCAGTCGTGATGGCCGAGGTAACGAAGCGCAGCACGCGGATTACGTTCGGCTCGCTCCTGGGCCCCGGCCTTCGCCGGGGAAGGGCCTTAGGGAAGCGCTTGGACGGAACGCCGGTCGGCCGCTACCGGCGTGGCACTGCCCGTGTCGTTCAGGCGGGCCGCTGTGCGGTGATATAGCGGCGCTCGGTTCCCTCCAGACAGATCGCGGTCAATATGCCGCTGGCATAGGCACCGGTGTCGATCCCGATCCGATTGTCGCGCTCGTCCGGTGTAGCGCTGATCGTGTGCCCGTGGATGACGAACGCCGGATGCTGCACGCGGCTGTCCAGAAACGCCTCGCGGATCCAGCGCATGTCCACGGCTTTCTGGTCTTCCAGCGCAATGCCCGGCTTGATCCCGGCGTGGACGAACAGATAATCCCCGAAGCGGAACGAGTCCTCGAAGCGTGCGACGAAGGCTAGGTCGCGTTCGGGCACGACCGCACGGATCATGCGCGCCACGGTCGCAGCGTCCGCGGTCTCGAACGCATCGACATCGATCCCATAGCTTTCGGCGAATTCATACCCGCCGAAGCTCAGCCAGTCGAAAATGCTCTCCTGATCGGTCCCGAGCACGCGCAGCAGCATTTCCTCGTGATTGCCCATCAGAAACACCGGATCGGGTAGATGGGCCTGATTGCGCGCGAGCAGTTGCAGGACGCCACAGGAATGCGGACCGCGATCGATCAGGTCGCCGAGGAAGACGACCCGCTCGTTCGTGCAGGGACGCGACCGTCGATCCGCTCCGATCCGGGCCAGCAGGTCCAGCAGCAAGTCGAGCCGCCCGTGCACGTCGCCGACCGCATAGACGCGGCTGTCGGGTGGCGTGGTCGGCGGGATGCGCTCGGTCTTGAAGGGGTTTCGAAACAATCGCACGGTCGGCCTTCTGTCGCGGATAGGACGGGACGACGCGCCCGCCGCGGTATCGCGCTAGAGGAAGAAGACGCCCTCCAGCACCGTCACGCACCGGCCGCCGAGCACGACCCGGTCGCCGTCGAGCCGACACGTCAGATGCCCGCCGCGCGCACTTGCCTGATAGGCGGTGAAACGGTCGCGGCCCAGCCGCTGCGTCCAATAGGGGGTCATCACCGCATGCGCCGATCCCGTCACCGGATCCTCGTCAATCCCCGCACCGGGGGCGAAGACACGGCTGATGATGTCGGTGTCGTCGCCGGGTGCGGTGACGATCGTCAGCACGTCGGGTTCGGCGCTGCCCGAAACCGTAGGGTCCGCTTCCGACGGGCGGCCGAGCGCGCGGAAGTCGGGGTCCAAGGCGCGGATCTGCGCGGCATTCTCGAGGACGATCAGCGCGTAGCGATGCGGGTGCCACAAGGTCTCGACCGCCGAGGTCAGGCCGAGCGCGGCAACGATATGCGGCAGCGGGCTGGGTTCGGCGGCCCAGGCGGGGAGCGCGAGTTCATAGCCGTCGCCCGCCCGCGTCACCGACAGGATCCCCGCCTTGCGTGTGCGGAACCGCACCGTCGTGAGGGCAGGGTCGCTGCTCAGGACATGATGCCCGCTCGCCAGCGTCGCATGGCCGCACAGCACGACCTCCGACGTCGGAGTGAACCAGCGGAGTTCGAACTCGCTCGCGCCGGTCGTGTCGGGAACGATGAAGGCGGTCTCGCTGAGGTTGTTTTCCGCAGCGATCGCCTGGAGCATCGCGTCGTCGAGCCATTCGGTCAGCGGCATGACCGCTGCGGGATTGCCCTCGAACGGCTTCGTCGCGAACGCGTCGATCTGTGCGATGGGGAGCTTCATACCCGTTTTCCAAACCAGTGCGGGGTGACGTCGGCTTCGACCAGGGGGTTGTCGGTGTCGACATGGCCTTCGGGGTCGAGATGGATCAGCACCTCGACCTTGGGAAAGGCACGGCGAAGGGCGACCTCGACATTCTCGACCACGTGATGGGCCTCGGCAACGGTCATGTCGCGCGCGACTTCCATGTGGAATTGCGCGAAGTCATGCGCGCCCGAATGCCGCGTACGGAAATCGTGGATGCCCTTGATGCCCGGCTGGCGCGCGGCGACTTCGATGAAGTCGCGGCGCATGTCCTCGGGCCATTCCTTGTCCATCAACTGATCGATCGCGTTGGACGACGCGCGGAACGCGCCGTACGCGAGCCATAGCGCAATCACGATGCCGAAGATCGGATCCGCGCTGCGCCAGCCGAGATACTGGTCGAGCACGAGCGCGATGATCACCGAGCCGTTGAGCAGCACGTCGGACTGGTAATGGACGTTGTCCGCGACGATCGCGACCGACCCGGTCTGGCGGATGACGGAGCGCTGATAGGCGAGCAGGCCAATCGTCGCGACGATCGCGATAATGGAGACGCCGATGCCGAATTCGGCCCCCTTGGTCGGCTCGTTGCTCCCGAACGCGAGCACCGCGCGCCAGCCGATGCCCGCAGCCGATGCGGTGATCAGCATGACCTGGAACAAAGCAGCAAGCGCTTCCGCCTTGCCGTGGCCGAAGCGGTGGTCGTGATCGGCGGGCTGTGCCGCGAGCCGCACGCCGTACAGCGTGACGAGGCTGGCGAGCAGGTCGAGCCCCGAGTCCGCGAGGCTGCCGAGCATCGCGACCGAGCCGGTCGTCCAGGCGGCATAGGTCTTGAGCGCGATCAGCCCGCACGCCATCGCCACGCTCGCGAGGGCTGCGCGGACGGTATGCGGGATCGCGAGACGTTGTTCCTCGGTCATGGGAAAAGCAGTCCTTCCGACCAGTTGCCGTCGGCGTCGGGGGTAAACAGGCGGCGCTCGTGGAGCCGGTGCGCGCGGTCCTGCCAGAATTCGATGCGGTCGGGGACGACGCGGTACCCGCCCCAATGCGGCGGGCGCGGGACATCGCCGCTCGCGAACCGTTCGGTCATTGCGGTAAACGCGGCCTCGAACGTGTCGCGCGTGTCGAGCGGGCGCGATTGCTCGCTTGCCCATGCGCCAAGTTGTGAATCGCGACCGCGAGAGGCGAAATAGGCGTCGGACTCGGCGTCGCTGACGGGCGCGAGCGCGCCTTCGATGCGGATCTGGCGGCGGAGCGACTTCCAGTGAAACAGCAGCGCGACCTGCGGGTTCTCCGCGATCGCACGCGCCTTGCGGCTTTCGCGGTTGGTGTAGAAGACGAAGCCGTCGCGGCCATGCCCCTTGAGCAGCACCATCCGCGACGACGGCCGCCCGGCCGCATCGGCGGTGGACAGCGTCATCGCGTTGGAGTCGTTGATCTCGCTCGCGCGCGCCTCGGCATACCAGGCGTCGAACAGGGGGAAGGGGTCGCTGGACATCAGGGCGCTCTACCGCGTGACGGCGCGCGCGTCACCTGTGGCGTGACGGCGGCCCCCCTGCTATGATGAGACCAACAGGAGACGCGTCATGGCCAGCAGGGTCAATCTCGGCGAACCGCTCGACAACTATGTCGATCAGCTTGTCGATTCCGGTCGCTTCGAATCGCGCACCGAGGTGCTGCGCGAGGGGGTTCGTCTGGTGAAGGAGCGCGAGACGTTCCAGGAGTATGTCGACGAGCGAGTCGCGGCGGGGATTGCTGCGGACGATGCAGACGATGTCGTCGATGGCGAAGCCTTTTTCGAAGAGCTTCTCGCCAAATATGCAGCCCTGAAAAACCCCGCTTGAAACTCGTCTTCTCGCGTCCTGCGGTCGATGACCTTCGCGAGATTGATCATTGGATCGCGTACGACGATCCTTCCCGCGCAAAGACGTTCGTCCAGGAGTTACGGGCGACCTGCCGCGATCTGCTGGCGTTCCCGCAAGCCTATCCAATCGATCCGCGGTATCTGCCGATCGAAATCCATCGTCGTCCGTATGGCCGATACATCATCTTCTATCGTGTCGGTCGTGGCCGCGTGACGATCATCGGCATCGTCCATTCTGCCAGGGACATCGGTCCGACCCTCGACCAACGATTGCGCTGACCGGAACATCTGCCCCGCCCGCGGATTGAATCGGTTTCGCAACGAAGGGACCGATCGCAATGGCCGCACGCGCCTATTGGCAAGGACAGATCCGGCTGGCTTTGGTGTCGATTCCGGTCGAGATCTACAGCGCGACCAAATCGGGCGCGCAGGTCAGCTTCAAGCAAATCCATGAGCCGAGCGGCAAGCCGATCCATTACGACAAGGTCGTCACCGGGGTCGGCCCGGTCGACACCGACGAAATCATGAAGGGCTTCGAATACGAAAAGGGCTCCTACGTCCTGCTCGAACAGGACGAGATCGACGCGGTAAAGCTCGAATCGAAGAAGACGCTCGAACTCACGCAGTTCGTCGATGCGAGCGAGATCGACGTACTCTATTACGAGAAGCCATATTTCGTGGTGCCCGCCGATGACCTTGCGGAGGAGGCGTTCATCGTGCTGCGCGAGGCGCTGCGGCGGACCAAGAAGGTCGGGCTAGGACAACTTGCGATGCGCGGGCGCGAATATGTCGTGAGCTTGAAGCCGTGCGGGCGCGGGATGGTGCTCGAGACGCTGCGCTATGCGGACGAGGTCAACAAGGCGCAGGGCTATTTCCGCGACATTCCTGATGATGAGCCCGACGCCGACCTGATGGATCTGGCCGAGGCGCTGATCGAGAAGAAGAGCGCGGCGTTTCATCCGCAGGATTTCCACGATCGCTATGTCGATGCGTTGCGTGACCTGATCGAGCGCAAGCGCAAGTCGAAGGGGCGCAAGATCATCGAGGAGAAGGACGACGACGCATCGGCCAAGGGATCGAACGTGGTCGATCTGATGGCGGCGCTGAAGAAGTCGATGGGGGCGAGCGGGGCGAAGGTCGAGGACAAGTCTGCGGCGAAGAAGGCCCCCGCCAAGCGCGCACCGGCGAAGAAGCGTGCGTAACGTGTGTCATTCTTCCCTCCCTGGAAGGGAGGGGGTAGGGGGTGGGTCGGCCCGCGGTGGAACGGGTCGCCTCTTTCAGAGCGACCCACCCCCAACCCCTCCCTTCCAGGGAGGGGAGTAGAAATGCCCCTTGATCCGCTCGAGAAATACAACGCCAAGCGCGACTTCGCCAAAACCGCGGAGCCCGCCGGGACGCTCGCGCCCGGAAACGGCAACCGCTTCATCGTGCAGAAGCACGACGCCAGCCGCCTCCACTGGGACTTCCGGATCGAGGTCGACGGCGTGCTCAAGAGCTGGGCGGTGACGCGGGGCCCCAGCATCGATCCCGACCAGAAGCGGCTTGCGGTCAGGACCGAGGATCATCCGATGTCCTATGCCGAGTTCGAGGGGACGATTCCCAAGGGCGAATATGGCGGCGGCACGGTGATGCTGTGGGACAGCGGCACCTGGTCACCGATCAAGGGCAAGAGCGCGAAGGATCTCGAGCACGGCCACCTCCACTTCGTCCTCAATGGCGAACGGATGAAGGGCGAGTGGATGCTGATCCGGCTAAAGCCGCGCGGCAAGGAGAAGGGCGAGAACTGGCTGCTCCGCAAGGTCGGCGATGCCGAGGCGGGCGGGACCGACGTACTGGTCGAGACCGCGCTGACGAGTGTTTCGACCGGGCGGACGATGGTAGAGATCGCCGAGGGGAAGCCGTCCAAATCCTCCCCGGCACGGGGAGGGGGACCATCTGCTCCTTCAGCAGATGGTGGAGGGGGCGGGAAGGCAGCGTCGCGCTCGGGGAAGGCCCCCTCCACCACCCGGCTGAAGAAGCCGGGCGGTCCCCCTCCCCGTGCCGGGGAGGAATTGAAGTTCCAAGAGCTGCAACTTTGCACCTTGGTCGACTCGGTTCCGGCGGGGAACCAGTGGCTGCATGAGGTCAAATACGACGGCTATCGTGCGCTGATCGCCGTCGCCAAAGGCAAGGCCAAGGTGTTCACCCGCTCCGGCCTCGACTGGACCGACAAGTTCCAGAAGATAGCGGATGCCGCCGCCAGGCTCCCCGTCGACACTGCGCTGCTCGACGGCGAGATCGTCGCGTTCAAGGACGGCAAGCCGGATTTCTCGACCTTGAAGAACGCGATCTCGGCGGGCGGCGATATGACCTTCTTCGCGTTCGATCTGCTGAGCATAGACGGCGAGGACCTCACCGCACTCGCTAACAGCGCGCGGAAGGACCGGCTTCAGCCGCTGATCGATGGCAAAGACGCGCGGATCCAATATTCGGATCATGTCATCGGGCAGGGCGAGGCGCTGTTCGAGACGATGTGTCGCGAAGGCTATGAAGGCGTCGTGTCGAAACGCGCGGACGCGCCGTATCGCGGCAAGCGCACGCAGGCGTGGCTCAAGATCAAATGCATCCAGCGGCAAGAGTTCGTCATCGTCGGCTGGACCCCGAGCGCCAAGGCGCGCGGGTTCGCGTCGTTGCTGCTGGGCGTCAACGGTCCGGACGGGATGGTCTATGCGGGCAAGGTCGGCACCGGCTTCGATACCGCGACGATGCTCGACCTGCGCGAGCGGCTGGAAAAGATCGAGCGCAAGACCCCGACGGTCGAGGCCCCGCGCGCGGCGGTGAAGGGCGCGCATTGGGTCACTCCCAAGCTCGTCGCCGAGGTCGCCTTCGCCGAGACGACGCCCGACGGCGTGCTGCGCCATTCGAGCTTCCTGGGGCTACGCGAGGACAAGAAGGCATCCGAAGTCGTCGCGGAAAAGCCCGTCGAAACCCCCGTCGAAACCGGCGAAGTCCCCAAGACCAACGTCAAGGTCAGCAACCGTGACCGCGTGATCTTCCCCGAATCGAACGTCACCAAGGGGCAGCTCGCGGATTATTACGCCAAGGTCGCGGGCATTATGCTGCCCTTCGCGGGCAACCGGCCGATCAGCCTCGTTCGCTGTCCGCAGGGTCGCGCGAAACAATGCTTTTTCCAGAAGCATGACGCGGGCAGCTTCAAGGAGGATCAGGTCCACAAGGTGCCGATCCTCGAGAAGGACGGGACGACCGAGGAATATCTCTACGTCGACGATGCCGATGGACTGGTCGCCTGCGTCCAGATGGGGACGATCGAATTCCACGGCTGGGGATCGTCGATCGCCACGCTCGAAAAGCCCGACCGGCTGGTGTTCGACCTCGACCCCGATGAGGATCTGGGGTTCGACGTGGTCAAGAAGGCCGCCGAAGATTTGAAGGAGCATCTCGCCGAACTCGGGCTGGTCAGCTTCGCGCTCCTTTCGGGGGGCAAGGGCGTCCATGTCGTCGTGCCGCTGACGCCCGAGGCCGAATGGCCCGCGGTCAAGGACTTTGCGGAACGCTTCGCGCGGGCGCTGGGCGAGGCGGAGCCCGCGCGCTTCGTCGCGACCATGTCCAAGGCGAAGCGGAAGGGACGGATCTTCATCGACTGGCTGCGCAATCAGCGCGGCGCGACTGCGGTGATGCCCTATGTCGCACGCGCCCGGGCCGGGGCGCCGGTGGCGGCGCCTGTTTCGTGGACCGAATTACGGGGTCTGGATCGCGCGAACCGTTGGAGCGTTGGGGATGCGGACGAACTGATCGTCCGCGCGGCCTCCCCCGATCTTGCTGGCTGGGGAATTGCGAATCAGGTTCTTCCCGATCTTTGATTGGCGTGTTGCACATGCGAGGGACTTGTGGCCAAGTCCTCCGGGGATCAAAGGGGCCCGAGTGATCGTCACGCCATTCTTCTGCCGTTCTCCTGCATCGGCGGGCGCGCTTCGACGGGCGTCGGGGCGTGTGCCCGCGTCCGGGTCACCGCTCGCCCCGTGTTCCTGCGGAGGCAGGAACCCAGAGCCAAGCAAAACAACCACGGTTGGCGCGTGCAACCCCTGGGCTTCTGCCTTCGCAGGAGCACGGCAAGCATTTGGGCATGGTCTCCCACAAGGCCGGGCGAACTGATGGCAACCGCCCCAGCCTCCTCGCTGCTCGACGCCGGAACGCACGCCGCGCGCTGGATCGCCGAATATCGCGCGCGCGCGACATCGGGCGATGTGCTGTGCGCGCAGCCCGATTCCGCGTGGAGCGGGATGTTCGAGGAACTCGCCGCCATCGCGGGCGACGATCTCGGCCAGGCGCGCGACCGGGTGCAGCGCCATGCCGAAGATATCGGCACGGGCTTCCGCATCATCGGCGAAAGCGAGGAACGGCCGTGGCCGCTTTCCCCGGTGCCGCTGCTGATCGATCATGACGAATGGCGGCATATCGAGGCGGGGATCGTCCAGCGTGCCGATCTGCTCGAATCGATCACTGCGGACCTTTACGGCGACGCCAGCCTCGTCACGCGCGGGCTTCTGCCCGCCGCGCTGGTCGGCGGTTCACCGCATTTTCTGCGCCCGATGGCAGGGCTGGTCCCGCCGGGCGGGCATCACCTGCATTTCGTCGCGATCGATCTGGGGCGTGGACCGACGGGTGAATGGCGCGTGCTGGCGGATCATCTGCGCGCGCCCGCGGGCGCTGGCTATGCGCTCGAGAACCGGCTCGCGATCGCGCGGACGCTCGGCGGATTGCAGGCGCGGCTCAACGTCCAGCGGCACGCGCCGTTCTTCGCCGCCTTCCGCGACGGGCTAGCGGCGGCATGTCGCCGAGTCGAGCCGCGGATCGGGCTGCTGACGCCGGGGCGGTATAGCGCGAGCTATGCCGAACAGGCGCATCTCGCGCGTTATCTCGGGTTCCTGCTGGTCGAGGGCGCGGATCTCGCGGCGCTTGAGGACAAGCTCTACGTCCGCACGATCGGCGGGCTCAAACGCGTCGATGCGCTGTGGAACCGGGTCGACCCGCGGTTGCTCGATCCGCTTGCGTTCGATTCGCATTCGCGGATCGGGGTCGCGGGGCTGATCGATGCGGCGGCGGCGGGAAATCTCGTCATTGCCAACGCCCCCGGTGCGGGTGTGCTCGAATCGCCCGCGTTCGGCGCATTTCTGCCGCGGATCGCCGCGCGCGAGACCGGGCGCGACCTGATCCTCCCCAATATCGCGACCTGGTGGTGCGGGCAGGATGCCGCGCGCGCCTGCGTGACCGAGGATTTCGATACGATGCTGATCGGCTCGGCGTTCGGGGTCGCGCCGCTCGGCTTGCCCGATGGGATTGCCCGACCGGGGTCGGAGATCACCGGCCCCGAACGCGCCGCGCTGCTCGCGGATATGGAACGGCGCCCGCAGGATTATGTCGGGCAGGAAATCGTCCGCCTGTCGACCATGCCGGTGGTCACCGACAGCGGGCTGGCTGCGCGCCCGTTCACGGTGCGCGTCTTTGCCGCGCGCGGCGGGGATGGCGGCTGGACGGTACTGCCCGGCGGATTCGCGCGGATCGCGGAACATCCCGACCCGCGTGCGTCGGTGATGGGGCAGGGGACATGGTCCGCCGACGTGGTCGTCCACGGGGGGGAGACGGTGCCGCCGGTATCGTTGCTGCAACCCACTGATACGATCCATGTGCGGCGCAATCCGGGGACGCTGCCGAGCCGCGTCGCGGACAATTTCTTCTGGCTCGGGCGCTATCTCGAACGCGGTGAGGCGTTGCTCGGGATTATCCGCGTGATGCTGGGCAATTCGATCGACGCCGATGCGGGGGCTGCGTTGGGGGCGGAAACGGTCGGCGGGCTGGTGTCGCTGGTCGTCAACGGCGGTGGCGCACCGCAGCCCGCGACGCTGCGCCGGGCGGACCTGTCTGCGTTCGCGCGCACCGCGCTTGAGGATGGCGACTGGCACAGCGTTCGCACGATCAACCGGCTCGCGCGCGGGATCGGGCAGGGGTCGCGCGACCGACTTGCCGCCGACGTGATCCGCTTGCTCGACGCGCCCTTCCCGAGCCGGGGCGGAATGCTCGACCGTGCGGGGTCGCTCCAGCGGCGCTATGCCGCGCTGTCGGGGCTGTCCGCCGAGCATATGGGGCGCACCGCATCGTGGCGGTTCCACGATCTCGGGCGGCGGCTCGAACGGGCGACGGGCATGACGCGCGCGGTCCGTGCGTTCGGACTGGCGCGCGCGAGCGGGGACGATCTGTCGACGCTGCTCGATCTTGCCGACAGCCAGATCAGCTATCGCCAGCGCTATCTGACGGGGCTCGCGCGCGTGCCGGTGGTGGACCTGGTCGCGCTCGACCCCAACAACCCGCGCTCGCTGGCGTATCAGATCGTGCGGATTTGCGAGCATCTCGGGCAATTGCCGGTGCTGGAAGACGACGGGATGGAAGAACCGCAACAGGCGCAGGGCACCGTGTTGCAGGCGATCATCACGACCGCGACCGCGGCCGCGCTCGATGACGATATCCTAGGCGATGTCGAGCGGCGGCTGTTCCAATTGTCCGAGGCGATCGCGCGGCGGTATTTCCTGCAAGGCGCGGAGCCGCTGCGCGCGGCGGGGATGGTACTCGCGTGATCTACGACATTCGCCACATCACGCGGTTCGACTATGGCGGGAACGTCAAGTTCGCGCGGTGCAACCTCCGGCTTAAGCCGATCCACTGGTCGGGGCAGACGCTGCTCGATTACGACCTGCGCATTTCCCCCGCGGGCCGCATTGCCCCCGCGCGCGCCGAAGCGGGGCTCGCCAACGTCGTCCGGCTGGTGGTCGACGAGCCCGTGCGGCATCTGGTGATCGAGAGCATCTCGCGGATCGACATCGACCGCCCGATCCCGATGCCGTCGGACGGGTCACCCCGGCTGCACGATATCGCCGCAGCGGCGCGCGCCAGCCGCGATGCGTCGCCGGCGGGGCCCGCAAGCTATCTCTTCCCCTCGCCATTGATCCCGCTCGACCGGGACATTGCGGACTATTGCGCGATCGATCTCGACCCCGATCGCCCAGCGCTCGACGCCGCGATCGCGCTTGCGCAGCGCATCCAGAACGACTTCGCGTTCGATCCGCATGCGACACTGGTCGACACGCCCCCGCACGAGGCGTTCGTCAAGCGCGGCGGCGTTTGCCAGGATTTCGCGCAGATCATGATCACGGGGTTGCGCGCGGCGGGGCTGCCCGCGGCCTATGCCTCGGGCTATATCCGCACGCTCCCGCCTCCGGGCCAGCCACGACTGGTCGGCGCGGATGCGACGCATGCCTGGGTATTGTTGTGGTGTGGCGCGGAGCTCGGCTGGGTTGGGGTCGATCCGACCAACGGGATCTGGATGGCGGGCGACCACATCGTCATGGCGATCGGACGCGATTACGGTGAGATCGCACCGATCGATGGCGTCGTGCTCGGGTCGAGCGCGCAGAAGATGGATGTCAGCGTCGACGTCGCACCTGTGCTAGAAGCTGCCGTCTGAGATTTGCGGCCGGTATTTGCGCTGGGCGTAATGACTCCCCAACTATGGGGAAAGACCAACACCGGGGATAGAAGTGGCCGATCCGTACACGACATTGGGCGTCGAACGCACCGCCAGCGAAGCGGACATCAAGAAGGCGTATCGCAAGCTCGCCAAGGAGCTCCATCCCGACCGCAACAAGGACAATCCCAAGGCCAGCGACCGCTTCGGCAAGGTGACGCAAGCCTATGATATCCTGAACGACAAGGACAAGCGCGCGCGCTTCGACCGCGGCGAGATCGACGGTGAGGGCAACCCCGCGTCGCCGTTCGGTTTCGGTGGTCCGGGCGGCGGGGGCGGCGGGTTCCGCCCTGGGCCGGGCGGGCAGGGGTTCCAGGCGGACGGCCCCGACCTCAGCGACATCTTCGAGGGCATGTTCTCAGGCGGCGGGCGCGGTGGCGGATTCTCGGGCGGGTTCGGCGGCTTCGGTCGAGGGCGCGAGCAGCCCAAGGGCGCGAACGTCCTCTACAAGCTCGACGTGTCGTTCGCAGATGCCGCCGCCGCCAAGCCGCAGCGGATCACGCTCGCGGACGGCAAGACGATCGACCTCAAGATTCCGGCGGGACTCGAAAGCGGCGCGCAGATGCGGCTTGCGGGCAAGGGACAGCCGGGCCCGGGGGGCAATGGCGACGGGATCGTCACGATCGAGATCCAGCCGCACCGCTTCTTTGAACGCGATGGCGACAACGTCCTCCTCGACCTGCCGATCAGCCTGTCGGAAGCGGTGCTGGGCGCGAGCGTCCGCGTGCCTACCGTCGAAGGCGCGGTGATGCTGACGGTCCCCAAGGGCTCTTCCTCGGGCAAGATGCTGCGGCTGCGTGGGCGGGGATTTCACCGCAAGGATGGCACGCGCGGAGACCAGCTGGTGACGCTGATGGTCGACCTGCCGGTCGGCGACGACGCGTTGATCGAGTTCGTACAAGGCTGGAAAGACCGCGACTTAGGGAACCCTCGGGGTGATATGGGCGTCTAACGCCGAATGAGTGACGTTTCCCCCGCCTCCCCCGAAGAGCGTGCGCTGCGTGGAGGGGCGGGCAACCACCTCAAAACCGCAGCGGGACGCGCCAATATCCTGGCCCGCGCGTGGGAGGTGACCAAGCGCGCGTTGATCGGCGTTTTCACCGACGGCTTTATCCACGCGGGTAACCTCGCCTATCTTGCACTGCTGACGGTCTTCCCCTTCTTTATCCTAGCCGCCGCGATCGCCTCGCTGATTGGCCAGAGCGAAGAGACGCAGCGTGCGGTCGCCTCGTTCCTCCACGTGCTGCCGCGCAATGTCGCCGAACTGCTCGAGAAGCCGATTCACGACGTGCTGCTTGCGCGGACCGGTTCGCTGCTGTGGATCGGTGCGCTGGTCGCCTTGTGGTCGGTCGGAAGTTTCGTCGAGACGATCCGCGACATCTTCCGCCGCGCGTACGGCGTTAAATCGAGCAAGCCGTTCTGGCATTATCGGTTGAGCTCGATGCTGGTGATCATTGCGTCGGTCGTTCTCGCATTGCTATCGTTCCTGATCCAGGGCGTGCTGACCGCGGCAGAGCGCTTCATCTATGCGCTGTTGCCGTTCGCCGAGGACATCGCGGGCTGGGTCGGCCTGTCGCGTGCCGTGCCGGGCGTCGTCATGTTCGGTGCGCTGTACATGCTGTTCCTGTCGGTGACGCCGTCCAAGTACCGCCTGAGCAAATGCCCCAAATGGCCCGGCGCGATGTTCACCACCGTCTGGTGGATCAGCATCACCGCGCTGCTCCCGCTCGTGCTGTCGCAGCTGGGCAGTTATGACCTTACCTACGGCAGTCTCGCGGGTGTGATCGTCGCCTTGTTGTTCTTCTTTCTGGTCGGTTTGGGGATCGTGTTTGGCGCGCATCTCAATGCAGCACTGGCGGAACCGACCGAACACGGGGTAGAGAGCGGAGCAGACCAACAGGAGGCGGTAGCGGCGTGACGGAATTGATGGCGGGCAAACGCGGTTTGATCATGGGTTTGGCCAATGATCGTTCGCTTGCTTGGGGAATTGCCAAGAAGCTGAGCGAAGCGGGTGCGGAAATCGCATTCAGCTATCAGGGCGAAGCGATGGAAAAGCGCGTGCGGCCGCTGGCGGAGCAGCTCGGTGTGGCGCGGCTGTTCAACTGCGATGTGTCGGACATGGATGCGCTCGACGCGACCTTCGCCGATCTCGCGAAGGAATGGCCGACGATCGATTTCGTCGTCCATGCGATCGGCTTCTCGGACAAGAATGAGCTGCGTGGCGGCTATGTCGATACGTCGCTCGACAACTTCCTGATGACGATGAACATCTCGGTGTATTCGTTCGTCGCGGTTGCCAAGCGCGCGGCGGCGATGATGCCCAATGGCGGATCGCTGCTGACTCTGAGCTATTATGGCGCTGAGAAGGTCATCCCGCATTACAACGTGATGGGCGTCGCCAAGGCCGCGCTCGAGACGAGCGTGCAATATCTCGCGGTCGATCTCGGGCGTGACAATATCCGCGTCAACGCGATCTCGGCCGGGCCGATCAAGACGCTCGCCGCCTCGGGGATCGGCGACTTCCGCCTGATCCTGAAGTGGAACGAGCTCAACTCGCCGCTCAAGCGCAACGTCACGATCGAGGACGTCGGCGGGGCCGGGCTGTACTTGCTGAGCGATCTGGCGAGCGGTGTGACCGGCGAGACGCATCACGTCGACGCAGGCTATCACGTGATCGGTATGAAAGCCGAGGACGCACCGGACATCGCGCTGGCGTAATGGCGTTCGCGCTGGACCACGTTCAGATCGCGATCCCGCCGGGTAGCGAGAACGTTGCGCGTGCCTTTTACGGTACGTTGCTCGGCCTGCGCGAACTCGACCGTCCCGCGAGTCTCGCGGGGCGGAGCGGGTGCTGGTACGATCTCGGCCTCCACCAGCTTCATCTCGGCGCGGACGCGGATTTCCACCCCGCGCGCAAGGCGCATGTCGCGTTGACGACCGACGATCTTGGCGCGCTGCGCGTTCGACTGGGGGATGCGGGGTGCCCCATCGGCGGAGACGTGCCGATCCCCGGGCGCACGCGGTTCTTTACCGAGGATCCGTTCGGCAACCGCCTGGAACTGATCCAGCTGGGGTGAGCCGCAGTTGTGCGCATTGTTCGTTATTGTATGTTCGGCTGGTCGGAGCGGATGGTCAGTAACGCCCATCCGCGGCTGAGTATGGATCGCAGATGA
Source organism: Sphingomonas sp. PsM26 (assembly GCA_030433805.1). Taxonomy (GTDB): domain Bacteria; phylum Pseudomonadota; class Alphaproteobacteria; order Sphingomonadales; family Sphingomonadaceae; genus Sphingomonas. The sequence continues at coordinate 175,906 of JARUXA010000006.1, forward strand.
GCGATTCTATTCAGCCGGAAGTGGCGCTAGAATTCGACGAACTTTCCGAGTCCTCGATGTGCTGATTAGTCCCGGTCAGGCCCAGACGCGGCCGTTACCCCTCCCAAGTCGCTTCCAAAACCACCGCGAACCGGGAACGCAATCTCAGACGTGCGCTAGCGTGATCATATTGCCAAGCTTCAAGCCCAAGGCCGTCTTAGGTAAGGGGGTTTTGCCCAGGTTGATCCCTACCGTGTAGGCGGCTTGCCGTATCATGAAGTCGATCGGGAAATAATTGACGGACCTTTGCACCTCGACCTTCTGATAATCAGCACGGCGGACGAGGTTCTTTATCGAGGCCGGGCTGTAGATTTCGGGGTGTTGGAGGCAGAAAGGCGGCCAGCGCGAAGCCATCACCTTGCGCAGCAACGACGCCTCATTGTGGGTAACGATCATTACGAGACCGCCGGGCTTGAGCTTGACCCGGATACGCTCGAGCATCGCTCGCGGATCAAGCAAGTGGTCAAGCACATGGACCATGACAGCGAGGCCGACCGAACCGTCGGGAACCATGGACAGGTCGTTCATTTCGAACGCAATATCGTGCGGCTTATCCCCTGTCGCTGCAGCAAGCGCGTCATGGACCGCACCATTCGGCTCGAACAGCCAATAGTGGTCAAACCGCGCTTCGGCGACCGCATGGCGAACGATATAGCCGACGTCGGGGCCGATTTCGAGATATCCACCATCAAGCGGCGCAGCCTTGGCCGCGACATCCCAATATCCGCGCTGTGTCGCTTCGAGCGCGGCGGTCGGCACCATTTCCATGTTCGGTGCCATGTCGGCGTAAAGCTGCCCGAGTTGCTCGTCTGAAAAATACGTCGGTGCGAACAAAACGCCACACATCGCGCACCGATCGTAGGAGAAGAATATCTTTTCCTTGAACAGGCCGCTCCAATAGGGGCGGAGTTGATCAAGCGAGAGTTCCTCGGCGCGCTGATCAGAGGACATCTCGGCATGTGAGGAAGCGGAAGCACAGACCGGACATGCGCGGTTGAGGAAGGACATTACAGACATACTTCGCTTTTAAAATCTCGTGATATGAACATGATGTCTGCGAGAGTGGAAACGATTCAGCTAATCTCAGACGGCGTACTTACATCGCATGTGAGCATAATGGTAGTGTATGAAGACCTCTAGTGAAGTAAATATAATTCTTGAGAAAACGAACAAATAATCACTCTAATGAAACTAATCGAATGATATTGGTATTACTTTGAGTTATTTCAGAGCTGATGACTGATGGTGACTCGCGTGCAGATCACGAAGGCCACCCCCCTTCCGGTTTGGCGCGGCTTTGATACTCGTTGTGCAGGGGCACGATCCTAACTCAGCAAGGCAATCTCGATCGCTTCAGAGACTTTTTGCCTACCCAACCAGACGTTCTTGGAATACCAACTTTCCTTGGCCACGTCTTCCGCTTCGCCGCCAGGGAGCATCTCGCGGTCCCGCGATCGCACGGTGGTCGACGAGTGCCCGCCGGATATTTCGCTGACTCGAAACCGATATCCATCTTCGGCTCGATCATTGCCGCCCGGGGACATCGTGCTTCACCACGTTGAAGGCGGACCTTCGTCAGGGACGCGCGCCGCTCAGTGGCCAGTTTGCCGACGCGTCCGCCGATATTCTGCGATACCTACCATCGACAGAACGACGGCACCGATTCCGAATACCGCCGTCCTTATGCTGTCGCCACGGGTCCAGCCATCGTATGCCACCCAGAGTTGCAGGATTGCGACAAGCAATGTGCCGAGCCAACCCCACATTGCCAACGCCGGTTCCAAGCGGTTCCAGTTTTGCGCGCTGATGGTAATTACTGCTGCGAGAGCAATTGCGACCAGTGCGGGTATCAGCAGCGCGGACCAGGACAAGGCAGGTAGATCTAGACGTCATATTTGACAGGACGATTGCTTCTACCAAAGATTTTCCGCCGGTTGCCCTCACGTGCAGCGCTCCGCCCGCGTCTTTGTTTGCCAGGCGAATGCACGCTATCCCAACCCCGGTGGTCGAAGCCGCCCACCAAAATTGCAAATTCGCCTGAACTGATCGGCGATCGGACGCAGGGCTGATCAAGCCCGATGGCTTGACCCGCACGCACAGGCGGATGACAGGGAGGGGATGAGCTTCAACACTTTTGGCCACGTCTTCCGCTTCACCACCTGGGGCGAATCCCACGGTCCCGCGATTGGCGCGGTCGTCGACGGGTGCCCGCCGGGGATCCCGCTCACCGAGGCGGACGTCCAGCCGTGGCTCGACCAGCGTCGCCCGGGCACGTCGCGCTTCACCACGCAGCGGCAGGAGCCCGATCGGGTCCGCATTCTCTCGGGCGTGTTCGAGGGGCGCACGACGGGGACGCCGATCAGCCTGATGATCGAGAATATCGACCAACGTTCGAAGGACTATTCCGAGGTCGCCAAGGCGTATCGCCCCGGCCATGCCGATTATGCCTATGACGCGAAATACGGCTTCCGCGATTTTCGCGGCGGCGGGCGGTCGTCTGCGCGCGAGACTGCGTCGCGGGTCGCGGCGGGGGCAGTGGCAAGGCTGGTCGTCAGCGAAGTGACGATCACTGCCTGGGTCGAGGCGATCGGTGGCGACGCGATCGATCCGGCCAATTTCGACGTGGACGAGATCGGCCGCAACCCGTTCTTCTGCCCCGATGCGCAGGCGGCGGCGCGCTGGGAAACGCTGGTCGATGCCGCGCGCAAGTCGGGCTCTTCGCTCGGCGCGGTCGTGGCGTGTGCGGCGACGGGGGTGCCCGCGGGTTGGGGCGCGCCGCTCTACGCCAAGCTCGACGCCGAGCTCGCCGCGGCGTGCATGGGGATCAACGCGGTCAAGGGTGTCGAAATCGGCGACGGCTTCGCCGCAGCGACGTTGCGCGGCGAGGACAATGCCGATCCGATGCGCCCGGGCACGGATGGCCCGGAGTTTCTGGCCAACCATGCTGGCGGGATCGCGGGTGGGATCGCCACCGGCCAGCCCGTGACGCTGCGCGTTGCGTTCAAGCCGACGAGTTCGATCCTGACCCCGGTGGCGACGATTTCGCCCGACGGGGAAGCCGCCGAAATCGCCACCAAGGGGCGCCACGATCCGTGCGTGGGCATTCGGGGCGTACCCGTGGTGGCGGCGATGGTGGCGCTCGTGCTGGCTGACCAGAAACTGCTGCACATGGCGCAATGCGGGGCCAAAAACGGTTAATAAACTGATAGGTTGGTTAAAATCGGCGACGGAAAGAGGGACCAAAACGCAAGTCGGGCGTTATTACCCCGACCCATTCGAAGGTCATGTCACAGAAGAGGACCAGACCCATGCGTATCGCAACTTTGGCAGCAATTGCCGCACTTGGACTTTCCACCGCAGCCGTCTCGCAGATGACGCCAGCCCCCGGCGGCGCGCAGACGGGTGCCCCCGGTTCGATGCCAGGCGCGCCGTCGACGATGCCGGGCGATCCGTCCGCGATGCCGGGCGCGCCAGCAGGTTCGGCGCAGGCCGATCCGTCGATGCAGCCAAGCACGCCGACCGCCCCGACGACTGCGGATCCCGCAACGTCGACCGACTCGGCGATGACCACCGGTAGCTCGACCGACACGACGACGACGACCAAGTCGAAGCGCACCAAGAAGCGCCCGATGTAATCATTCTGCCGTCAAGGTAGATAGCAAAGGCCCCGATTGCGAAAGCAGTCGGGGCCTTTTGCGTGTCAGTCCGAGAAGGGGTCGCGGACGAGGATCGTGTCGTCACGCTCGGGGCTGGTCGAGACCAATGCGACCGGGCATTTGATCAGTTCCTCGATCCGGCGGATGTACTTGATCGCCTGTGCGGGCAAATCGGCCCAGCTGCGCGCACCCGCGGTGGTTTCCTGCCAGCCGGGCATGCTCTCATAGACCGGCTCGACTTCGGCCTGATCGGCGGCGTGTGCGGGGAAATAATCGAGCGTCTCGCCGCGCAGTTTATAGCCGGTGCAGATCTTCACCTCGTCGAACCCGTCGAGCACGTCGATCTTGGTCAGCGCGATCCCGGTGATCCCGCCGACTGCCGCCGACTGCCGCACCAGCACCGAATCGAACCAGCCGCAGCGGCGCTTTCGCCCGGTGACCGTGCCGAACTCATGCCCACGCTCGCCGAGCCGTGCACCGGTCTCGTCCTCGAGCTCGGTCGGGAACGGGCCCGAGCCGACGCGCGTGGTATAGGCCTTGGCGATCCCCAGCACGAAGCCGACCGCGCTCGGGCCGAGACCGGAGCCGCCCGCCGCGGTGCCCGAAATGGTGTTCGACGAGGTGACGAACGGATAGGTCCCGTGGTCGACGTCGAGCAACACGCCCTGCGCGCCTTCGAACAGGATGCGCTTGCCGTTCGCGCGCGCGTCGTTGAGCACGCGCCACGTCGGTTTGGCAAACGACAGGACGAAATCGGCGATCTCGCGCAGTTCCTGCACCAAGGCGGCCCGATCGATCGGCGGTTCGCCGAAGCCAGCCCGAAGCGCGTCGTGATGCGCGGTCAGCCGGTCGAGCTGCGCATCAAGCGAATCGAGATGCGCGAGGTCGCATACGCGGATCGCACGGCGGCCGACCTTGTCCTCATAGGCAGGCCCGATCCCGCGCCGGGTCGTGCCGATCTTGCCAGCACCGCTCGCATCCTCGCGCAGTGCGTCGAGATCGCGGTGGAACGGCAGGATCAGCGCGCAGGTGTCCGCGAGCATCAGCGTGTCGGGGGTGATCGTCACGCCCTGGCCGCGGAGCTTCTCGACCTCGGCCTTCAGCGCCCACGGATCGAGCACCACGCCATTGCCGATGACGGACGGCGTGCCGCGCACGATCCCCGAGGGGAGCAGCGACAGCTTGTAGACGCTCTCGCCCACGACGAGCGTATGGCCGGCATTGTGCCCGCCCTGGAAGCGCACGACGACATCGGCACGCTCGGCGAGCCAGTCGACGATCTTGCCCTTGCCCTCATCGCCCCATTGAGCGCCGATTACTGCTACGTTTCCCACGGCCTGTTCCACACATCGTCTGTGACAAAGCGTGCAGCCCTAATGCGGGCGGGGCGGGGGGTCCATCTGTAATGCGTGGCGGATTTTACGACTCGGCAGCGTTCCCGCCATTCTCAAGCGCAGTCTGCATGTTGTGCCGGGCGAGTTCGAGCGTCGCGTCGATTGCCCCCGGTGCTCCCATCGCGATTCCCGCCGATGCGGTCACGATCCCGATCCATTCGCCGGTCCCGCGTAACTTGAACCGCCGCGCCGAAAACGACGACAGCACATCCTCGGCCACGAGCCGCGCCGCGGCAAAGGACAAGTCCGCCGTCGCGACGATGAACCGGTTGCCGCTCCAGCGGATGACGTCGCTGCTGGCGAAGGTCTGGCGGAGCGTGGTGGCGAGTGCGTTGAGGATATTGTCCCCCACCGCTCGGCCATAGCGAGCGTTGATCGGATCGAGCGTATCGATCCCGAACATCACGAGGATGAAGGGGCCTTCGCTTGCCAGCTTGTCCAGCGCCGGGCCACCGCCGTTGCGGTTCAGGAGGCGAGTCAGGCTGTCATGGTCGAGGTCTTCCTCACCACCGGGCGTCGCGACGACATCGTCGCGCAATTTCGCGAATTCGGCTCGCAGTTCGGACAGATCGCGCTCGGCATCCGACAGCCGAACGACCAGATCCTCGGTGCTGGGCCAGTTGTCCGCCTGTTTCGCCAGCGCGGTCACATCGTGCCCGAGCGTACGGGTGATGTCCTGCGCGTCCGACGTCAGCGTGTTGAGGCGCGATGCCCGGCGCTCGACCGAGCGTTCGCGCGTCGCAACGTCGGTGGCACGATGCGCACGGTCGAACCGCGTATGAAGCTTTGCCAGGATTTCCGGTGTCAGCCGCACGCCGGCGTCGATCTCCTCCGCGATCGCGCGGGCAAAATCCGTCGTCGGGTTCGCGGTGATGTCATACGCAATCTCGAAAGTTTCTCCCCGTGGTTCAAGATCGTGAACTTCAAGAAAAGCAACGGCCATGCGTGCGTTTGCATAGATTGATTTCATATCGTTCCGAATACCAAGCGGGAAATCTCGCTACAACACTGCGCAAGGCAATGATAAGTAATAAATGACTCTTGTTTAATGCCGCGAAAATGACGGCCGGATGTCAAATCGCGCCCGTTCGCAGGATTGCTCCGCCAGCCGTGCGACCTTGCCGCAGAGGATATGCGGAGTTGCCGGATGCGAACACATCGGGTGTGACGGGGGCGCATTGCGCAGCCCGCCCCCGGGATCCGATGCGACCGGCAGTCTCGTTCGACAAGGCTATCGCACAAGGGTGGTTGCACCGCCGCGCGTTCTCGCCTAGCAGCCCCCCATTCGTAAGGACCCGGTGAAAACCCGGGTGGCTATTCCGGCCGCCGATCCGCCGGACAACGCAATCCGCCATTTCAAACATCCGCGTGTCGCAGGTAAGCGACGCGTGTCGGCGGTCAATGCGGACCTCATTTTCATGAATACACTGTCTCTTTCGCGCTACCGCGCCGAATGGTTCACCGATCTTACCGGCGCGCGGCGCGATGTCCTCGCCGGCATGGTGGGGACGTTCGCGCTCATTCCAGAAGTCATCGCTTTCTCCTTCGTCGCAGGGATCGACCCGCAAGTCGGGCTGTTCGCCTCCTTCGTCATCGGCATCGTCATCGCCTTCGCGGGCGGGCGTCCGGCGATGATCTCGGGTGCGGCGGGGTCGGTCGCGCTGGTCGCCGCCGCGCTCGTCCATGCGCATGGCCTGCAATATCTGCTCGCTGCGACGTTGCTCGCGGGCGTGCTCCAGATCGTCTTTGGGTTGCTCAAGCTCGACGTGCTGATGCGCTTCGTTTCGCGCTCGGTGCGGACCGGGTTCGTCAACGCGCTCGCGATCCTGATCTTCTCGGCGCAGGTGCCGCAGATGCTGGGGGTCAGCTGGCATACCTATGCGATGATCGCGCTGGGGCTGGCGATCATCTACCTCGTCCCACGCGTGACGACCGCGATCCCGTCGCCGCTGATCTGCATCGTCGTGCTGACCGCGATCAGCATAGCGTTTCCGATGCCGGTCCATGTCGTGGCGGATCTCGGGAAGCTGCCCGCATCGCTGCCGACCTTCGCGCTCCCCAACCTGCCGTTCACTTGGGACACGCTGACGATCATTGCGCCCTATGCGGTGGCGATGGCCGCGGTCGGGTTGCTCGAATCGATGATGACCGCAACCGTGGTCGACGACCTGACCGAGACCAAGAGCGACAAGGCGCGTGAATCGACCGGGCTCGGGCTCGCCAACTTCGCGGCGGGGTTGTTCGGCGGGATCGCCGGGTGCGGGATGGTCGGGCAGACCGTCGGCAACGTCCGCTATGGCGGGCGCGGGCGGCTGTCGACGCTGGCGGCGGGCGTGTTCCTGCTGGTGGTGATGGTGCCGCTGCGCCCGTGGATCGCGCAAGTGCCGGTCGCGGCGCTGGTCGCAATCATGATCATGGTGTCGATCAGCACCTTCTCCTGGGGCTCGCTGCGCGATCTCGCGCGGCATCCCAAGGTGTCGGGCGTGGTGATGCTCGCGACCGTCCTGGTCACGGTGCTGACGCACGACCTGTCGATGGGGGTTGTCGTCGGGGTCTTGCTCAGCGGGGTGTTCTTCGCGTTCAAGGTCACGCGGCTGATGGATGTCGCGGTCGCTTACGACGAAGCGAGCGACACCCGACTGTACGACGTAACGGGGCAGGTGTTCTTCGCCAGCGCCGACATCTTCGCGGACCGGTTCGACGTGGCGGATACCGCGCGCAACGCCCGGATCGATCTCACGCGTGCGCATCTGTGGGACATTACCGCGGTCGGCGCGCTCGAGGACGTCGTGTCCAAGATGCGGCGGCATGACATCGCGGTGGAGGTGATCGGGCTTAACGCCGCGAGTGCGACGCTGGTCGACCGGCACGCGCCGTTGCTGCGCGAACCGGCGCTGTAAGGGGCTGCGGCTCGGGCGGTGCATCGACACCGCCCGAGCCGGCCTGCATCAGTCGCGGTCGCGGTAGAACTCCTGGACGACGTCCCAGCCTTCTTCCGCGGTCTCGACGAAGGTGAAGATCGACAGATCCTTGGCACTGACCACGCCTTCCTCGACCAAGGCGTCGAAATTGACGACCCGGTTCCAAAAGTCGCGGCCGTAGAGCAGCACCGGGATCGGCGCGATCTTGCCGGTCTGGATCAGCGTCAGCAGCTCGAACAGTTCGTCGAACGTCCCGAACCCGCCCGGGAACGCCGCAAGCGCGCGCGCGTGGAGCAGGAAGTGCATCTTGCGCAGCGCGAAATAGTGGAACTGCATCGACAGCGCCGGGGTGACGTACGGATTGGGGGCCTGTTCGTGCGGGAGTACGATGTTGAGCCCGATCGATTCATGCCCGCTTTCCGCGGCACCGCGATTGGCGGCTTCCATGATCGAAGGGCCGCCGCCCGAGCACACGACGAAGTGGCGCTTGCCTTCGGTATCGAGCGGAAATCCGCTCGCCAGTTGCGCGAGTTCGCGTGCGACGTCGTAATATTTCGACTTCTCGACCAGCCGCTCGGCGATGCGGATCGCCTGCTCGCGATTGTCGACCGCCGCATGGGCAATGTCGAGAACGGCTTGCGCCTTGGCAGGCTCGGGGATGCGTGCGGAGCCGTACATCACGAAGGTCGAGGCGATGTTGGCCTCGTCCATGATGAGTTGGGGCTTGAGCAATTCGAGCTGGAAACGGATCGGGCGGAGATCCTCGCGCAGCAGGAAATCCATGTCCTGGAAGGCAAGGCGATACGCCGGGGTTTCGGTCTGCGGGGTGCTGACACCGGTCTTGGCCTGTTCGGCATCGGTGCGGGCGGCGGGGAATACGCGCGAGGGAACGTGCGTGTCGTGCTTGGGGGACTGACTCATCTGCGCCAAATAGGCCTTTCGGTGGCGGATTTGAAGGCAAGACGTGCCACCGTCACCGGCAGAACCCCGCGCGATCGTCCTCGATATGGAGGTGGTTATAGTGCGCGGTATTGTAATCCGGGCTCAATACCGTGCCGAACCGCCGGCACGCCGACGCCCGGATCGTCCGCAGGAACGCGCGGATGTTGGGATCCGGGTTGTTCCATCCCCCCTGAATCGTGATCCGCCGCCCGTCCTGGAGCACGAACCCCGAGATATCGACCGCATTGGCGGTGGCATGGCCGGACCGGCGCGCGGCATAGGCCGCCTTGGTGCCGACGACGTTGCGGCAGGCATAGGTGCCCATGCTTTCAATCCGCACCAGATCGCTCCCCAGCATCTGATGCGCGGCGGGGACGACCGCATGTTCGACCCAGCCCGAAAAACTCTTCGCAAGCCCGCACCGCATCGCGCGCAGGTTGGTGACCGGGATCCCGATGTCGAGCAGTTGCAGCGCGCCGACGATCTGGCATCCGCCGCCATAATCGCGGTCGGGCAGGGGGGAGTAGCGCACCTCGGCGCGCGACAGGTCAGCGAAGCACGCCTTGGTCTCGCGGCTGGTCGGCAGGTCGAGCGTGATCGGGCGCGACCCGGTCGGGCGCTGCGGCGCTTGCGCGTTACGTCGGTCTCCCGATGCGCAGGCGGCGAGTGGAAGCGTCAGCAGAACAACGGCAAGGCTACGAAACATGGCGCACCGTTAGCGTCTTCCCGGCGGCCAATCGCTACTCAAAAATTCCGGTATCGACGAGCGCGCGCTGATTTGCGCCGAGCTGCCGAATAATCTCGAGGAACAAGAGCGCGATAGGGATATCCGCGAAGAAAACAGCGATGTTGAGACCACTTCCCCAAACGAATTCCGCTTTTGTACTGGCATTGACGTAAAATCTGAATGCATCGTTGCCGAGGACGTTTCGGAGCACCCACAGCCCCCACCAGATCCGCATGATGGACGGTACGGGCACATCGAGAGATGCTGTTGGCGCAATGCTGACCTGCCAAGTCTCGCGCATTGCCCAGTAGGGTAGAAACAGGTTGGCAACCGGCACGAAGAAGGAACCGACGCTCCAGAACGCCGAGATCGTCATGCTATCCGATACCGAATGGGCTTTGGCGTTGGCACGGTATATCCAACGCCCGACGCACGCTCCACAGATTACGGATGCGATCCCGTAGAACCCGATCGTGAGGGTTGCGACATGTCCTGCACCCCGTAAGGCACTGTCGGAAAAGTGTCTGGCCGTATCCGCAAGGATCATGAGGTTCAGGCCGCCGGACACCGCCATCAGCGCATCGGCGACCAACCAAAGAACGATCGCATAGACTACGGCATGGTCGTGCGGTTCGCTGTTCTGCACGAATTTACCCCCCGGTAAGCCCGCATCCTGAACGATCGTTGCGCTCATGTCGACCGAAACGACTTGACGTTGCGCGGCACGGGCTTAGGAGCGGCGACGGGCCACGCGGTCCCAACGCCGCGCGTGCTCTCTGTAAGGAGAGACTACATGACTGAACTGCCTGCGCGTCCTGCGCACCTGCCTGCACGCCCGTATTTTTCCTCGGGCCCGTGCGCCAAGCCTCCGGGCTGGTCCGCCGCCACTCTCGCCACTGACTCGCTGGGGCGCTCGCACCGCTCGAAGATCGGCAAGACGCGGCTGCAATATTCGATCGACCTGATGCGCGAGCTGTTGAAGCTCCCCGATACGCATCGCATCGGGATCGTCCCCGGCTCCGACACCGGTGCTTACGAAATGGCGATGTGGACAATGCTGGGTGCCAAGCCCGTCACCGCGCTCGCCTGGGAAAGCTTCGGTGAAGGCTGGGTCACCGATGCGGTCAAGCAGCTCAAGATCGATCCCACCGTGGTCCGCGCCGATTATGGCCAGCTGCCCGATCTGGGCGCGGTCGACTGGTCGAACGACGTGCTGTTCACCTGGAACGGCACCACCTCGGGCGTCCGCGTCCCCAATGCCGACTGGATTCCCGCCGACCGCGAGGGGCTGTCCTTCGCGGACGCGACCAGCGCGGTGTTCGCTTACGACATCGACTGGGACAAGATCGACGTCGCGACCTTCTCCTGGCAGAAAGTCTTGGGCGGCGAGGGCGGGCACGGCGTGCTGATCCTGGGGCCGCGCGCGGTCGAGCGGCTCGAAAGCTATACGCCGGCCTGGCCGCTGCCGAAGGTGTTCCGCTTGGTCTCCAAGGGCAAGCTGACCGAAGGCGTGTTCAAGGGCGAGACGATCAACACGCCGTCGATGCTCGCGGTCGAGGACTGTATCGCAGCGCTCGAATGGGCGAAGACGGTCGGCGGCGCGGACGGGCTGATCGCGCGCAGCGACGCCAATGCCGCAGCGCTCGACCAGATCGTCGCGGACCGGCCGTGGCTCGGGCACCTCGCGGCGGACGAAGCGACGCGCTCGAAGACCAGCGTCTGCCTGACGGTCGAGGGTGCGGACGAGGCGTTCATCAAGGCGTTCGCCGGGCTGCTCGAGAAGGAAAAGGCGGCCTATGACATCGCGGGCTACCGCGATGCACCTCCGGGCCTGCGGATCTGGTGTGGCGCGACCGTCGACACCGCGGACATCGTCGCGCTCGGGCCGTGGCTCGACTGGGCCTATGCGAGCGTCAAGGCCGCCTGATCCGCCGGTTTGTGCTCCTGCGAAGGCAGGAGCCCAGAGCTACAAGTGCTGCACCCCGTAATCCTGGGCTCCTGCCTGCGCAGGAGCACCGCGTTCCTTAAAGGACACCGACATGCCAAAAGTCCTCATTTCCGACAAAATGGACCCCAAAGCCGCGCAGATCTTCCGTGAACGCGGCGTCGAAGTCGACGAGATCACCGGCAAGACCCCGGAAGAAGTCATCGCGATCATCGGCCAGTATGACGGCCTCGCGATCCGCAGCTCGACCAAGGTGACCAAGGCGATTCTCGCCGCCGCGACCAACCTCAAGGTCATCGGCCGCGCCGGCATCGGCGTCGACAATGTCGATATCCCCGCCGCGTCGGCGCAGGGCGTCGTCGTGATGAACACGCCGTTCGGCAATTCGATCACCACCGCCGAACACGCCATCGCGCTGATGTTCGCGCTCGCGCGCCAGCTTCCGGAAGCGGATGCCAGCACGCAAGCGGGCAAGTGGGAGAAGAACCGCTTCATGGGGGTCGAGCTGACCGCCAAGACGCTCGGGCTGATCGGCGCGGGCAACATCGGCGGGATTGTCGCGGATCGCGCGCTCGGGCTGCGGATGAAGGTCGTCGCTTATGATCCGTTCCTTTCGCCCGAACGCGCGGTCGAACTCGGCGTCGAGAAGGTCGAGCTAGACGAGTTGCTCGCGCGTGCCGACTTCATCACGCTCCACACCCCGCTCACCGACCAGACCCGCAACATCCTGTCGGCAGAGAATCTCGCCAAGACGAAGAAGGGCGTGCGCATCATCAACTGCGCGCGCGGCGGCCTGATCGACGAAGCGGCGCTCAAGGCCGGGCTCGATTCCGGCCACATCGGCGGCGCGGCGCTCGACGTGTTCGTGACCGAGCCCGCCAAGGACTCGCCTTTGTTCGGCACGCCCAACTTCGTCTCGACGCCGCATCTCGGCGCTTCGACCGACGAAGCGCAGGTCAATGTCGCGATCCAGGTCGCCGAGCAGATGTCGGATTATCTGATGTCGGGCGGCATCACCAACGCGCTCAACGTGCCGTCGCTCTCCGCCGAGGAAGCGCCGCGCCTCAAGCCGTACATGGCGCTTGCCGAGAAGCTCGGGTCGCTGGTGGGTCAGCTCACCACGGGCTCGATCGCACGGATCTCGATCCACAGCGAGGGCGCTGCGGCCGAGCTCAACCAGAAGCCGATGGTGTCGGCGGTGCTCGCCGGGTTCCTGCGGACGCAGACCGACACGGTCAACATGGTCAACGCGCCATTGCTCGCCAAGGAACGCGGAATGGAAGTCCGCGAAGTCCGCACCGAGCGCGAGGGCGATTACCACACGCTGCTGCGCGTCTCGGTCAAGACCGATGCGGGCGAGCGCTCGGTCGCGGGCACGCTGTTCGGCGATGCCGCGCCGCGGCTGGTCGAACTGTTCGGGATCAAGGTCGAGGCCGATCTCGCGGGCCACATGCTGTACGTCGTCAACGAGGATGCGCCTGGGTTCATCGGGCGCCTCGGGACGCTGCTCGGCACGGGCGGGGTCAACATCGGGACGTTCCACCTTGGTCGGCGGACTGCCGGTGGCGAGGCGGTGCTGCTGCTGTCGATCGACGAGGCGCTGACGCCGGAATTGCTCGCGCAGGTCCGCGCGCTGCCGGGCGTGGTGACGGCGATGGGTCTGGCGTTCTAACAAAGACGCGGTACCCTTTCTTCTCCCTCTCCCCGCTTGCGGGGAGAGGGGGACACATGAAACACTCGCACGGCACGATGCTGCAGCGCGCCAAAGCCATGCGCCGCGAACCCACGGTCGCAGAAGCGCGCCTGTGGTACCGGCTTCGAGCCCGCCGTCTCAATGGTATCAAGTTCTTACACCAGGTCCCGATCGGTCCCTTTGTCGCCGATTTCGTCGCACGTTCGCCCAAATTGATCGTTGAGGTTGACGGAGACACGCACGGCGGCAACGAGGCTAAAGACCGCAGCCGGACGGATTGGCTGCAAAAGCAGGGCTACCGCGTGATTCGATTTAATAATGCCGACGTGATGGGAAATGAGGCGGCAGTCCTTGAGGCGATTCTCGTCGCCCTTGCGAGCCCCCCTCTCCCCGGCCCTCTCCCCGCAAGCGGGGAGAGGGAGCAGTGAGCACCACCGCGCTCCTCCCGACCGGCTTTCGTGACCGGCTCCCCCCCTTCGCCGATGCCGCCGCCCGGCTCGAGGCCGCAGCGCTCGCCGCGGCCTATGCGTACGGCTACGAACGCGCCGACCCCGCGCTCGCCGAGTTCGAGGCTGGCCTCGCCGGTCGCCTCAAGTCCGCGCGCGCGCAGGATGCGGTGCGCTTCGTCGATCCGGTCAGCCAGGCGACGCTCGCGATTCGCCCCGACATGACCGCGCAGATCGGCCGGATCGCCGCCACCCGCATGGCGCATCATCCGCGCCCGGTGCGGCTGTCCTATGCCGGCCCGGTGCTGAAACTCCGCGCCTCGCAGCTCGCGCCCGAGCGTGAACTCCGCCAGATCGGCTGCGAGCTGATCGGGCTCGATACGGTCGCGGCGGCGCGCGAAGTGGTCGAGGTCGCGGTCGCCGCGCTAGAGGCGGCTGGCGTCACCAATATCTCGATCGATTTCACGCTCCCCGACCTGATCGACGTGCTCGCAGGCGGCCCGTTCCCGATCGACGCGGCGCAGATCGATGCGTTGCGCGACCGGCTCGATGCCAAGGACGCGGGCGGGGTCGCGGCGATCGCACCCGCCTATCTCCCGCTGATCGAAGCCGCGGGCCCGTTCGAGACCGCGCACGACCGGCTGTGCGCGTTCGACGCGCGCGGTGCGCTGACCTCGCGGCTCGATGCGCTGTGGAAGATCGCGGACGGATTGAAGGACCGGGTCGCGCTCACGCTCGACCCCACCGAACGCCACGGCTTCGAATATCAGAGCTGGCTCGGCTTCTCGATCTTCGCGGGCGGCGTGCGCGGCGAGATCGGGCGCGGCGGCACCTATACGATCATGCACGAGGGCGGCGCGGAGGAGTCCGCGGTCGGCTTCTCGCTTTATGCCGACGCAATCGTCGCGGCGGGGCTGGCGGAGGTCGACCGGCGACGGCTGTTCGTGCCGCTGGGGACCGATCCCGCGGTGGCGGCGCAGATGCGGGCGGCGGGTTGGGTCACGGTTGCTGCGCTGGAGGCAGGGGATACGCCCGAGGCGCAGCTCTGCACGCACTTCCTCGCCGAGGGTGAACCGCGCGCGCTCTAGAGGTCGACGCCTCCCACACCGTCCGTTCGTTTGGAGCGTCGTCGAGAAACCTGCGCTGTGCCCGGCTTCTCGACTTCGCTCGAAGCGAACGGGGAGGGGGGACTATCAAAAGTCGTCCCGTTCGCGGAAGCGCTGCCCCGTCGCTCCCGAAATAGTGCCGTCAGCGCGGGTTACTTGCCCGCGGCCGCCGGAACCGTGGTGTTGCCAAGCCCCTCGACGCTCGGCGACGCCTTGCCACCCGGATCGGCCTCACCCGCGGCAGGGGGTGCCTTGGCGTCGGTCGCGGTCGGCGCACCCGCCGGCGGCGGCGGTAGCGGCACGTTCGAGCCCTGCTGGTTGAGATACAGGATCACGTCGGCGCGATCCTTGCCCGCGGTCAGCCCGGCGAAGGTCATCTTGGTCCCGGCGGCATAACCGCGCGGCGAGGTGAGCCACTTGTTGAGCTCCTCGAAGTCCCACTTCTTGCCCGCACCCGCCTTCTTGAGCGCATCCGAGAAGGCGTAGCCGCCCTTGCCCTGCGCAATGGCTTCGCCGACCGTGCCATACAGGTTCGGCCCGATCCCGTTCGCGCCGCCCTGCGCGACCGAGTGGCAGGCGGTGCACTTCTTGAACACTTCGGCACCGTGCGCGGCGTCCGCCTTGGCGAGCAGCGCGGCGATCGGTTCCTCGGCAGCGGCGGCACCGCCTTCGCCACCCTCGGCGGGGGCTTCGATCGGATAGCCTTCCTTTTCGGAAGCGATCGGCTTGACGAGCATGTTGCCGCCGATCGTCAGCGCGAGCGCCAGGCCCATCGTGCCGAGCACCCAGCCTGCGATCGTATTGGTCCGGTTGTCCATGTCGTGCCGCTACCCCTGCCGATGTTCGGCCCTCAGTGGAGCCGCGATAATCCTACCGTGCATAGATTCGCCGGACGCGCATCGCAAGCCGCGCGTTTTCCACCGCTTGCTGTTCCGATGCGAGCCGGGTACGCGCCGGGGCCGTATGGACAATTTTGCCGCCCCCGCCCGCGCGCTCGTCGAACAGATGACCAACGCCGCCGCCGCCCAGCCGTCCCGCGCGGTCGCCTTCCAGGGTGCACCGGGGGCGAACTCGCATATCGCGGCGCTTCAGGCGTTTCCGGAAGGGCTGCCGCTGCCGTGTTTCGACTTCGCCGATGCGATCGACGCGGTGCGCGATTTCCGCGCGGACTGCGCGATCATTCCGATCGAGAATTCGCTCCACGGGCGGGTTGCCGACATGCACTTCCTGCTGCCGGAATCGGGGCTGATCATCACCGGCGAGCATTTCCTCGCGATCCGCTACGCGCTGATGGGGACGGGGCCGCTGTCCGAAGTGCGCGAGGCGATGAGCCATCCGCAGGCGCTCGGGCAATGCCGCCTGTGGTTGCGCGACCGGGGAATCCTGCCGGTCGCCTATCCCGATACCGCAGGAGCCGCGGCGGTGGCGGCGGAGCGCGCGGACCCGACGCTCGCCGCGCTCGCGCCCCCCGGCGCGGCGGCGCTGTACGGGCTGGAGACGCTCGCGAGCGACATTGCCGACGCCGAGCACAACACCACCCGCTTCGTCGTGCTCGCCCGCGAGGGGCATGAGCCGATCGGTGACGGGCCGTGGATGACGACGCTGATCTTCGAGGTGAACAACGTTCCGGCAGCGCTCTACAAGGCAATGGGCGGCTTCGCGACCAACGGCGTCAACATGACCAAGCTCGAAAGCTACCAGCGCGGCGGCAGCTTCGCGGCGACCGAATTCTATGCCGACGTCGAAGGGCGCCCGGGCGATCCGGGGCTGGGGCGTGCGCTTGCGGAACTGGCGTTCCATTCGAAATGGGTGCGCGTGCTGGGGACATACCGACAGGCGCGTGCGCGGGGGTAGGGGGCGTACGTTGCTCCCCTCCCTGGAAGGGAGGGGCTGGGGGTGGGTTGGTCCGTTGTTCGGATGTCTTTCGTCCTGGAAAGCGACCCACCCCCGACCCCTCCCTTCCAGGGAGGGGAGGAGCAGCGTTGAGCCTCAGCCCTCCGCCCAGGCCGTCAGCAGCGTGAACGCGATCGCATAAGCGGGCGGCGGCAGGAACGGCCCGTCACCCCCGGCCAGCACCGCGCGCACATCCTCGCGCGAGACCCAGATCGCGTCTTCCAACTCGTTGGTATCGAGCGTGATCGTGTCGTTTTCCGCCATGCCGACGCACGCCACCATCAGCGACGACGGAAACGGCCACGGCTGGCTAGCGATGTAGCGCACGTCGCGCACGCGGACGCCCGCTTCCTCCATGATCTCGCGCGCAACCGCTTCCTCGATCGATTCGCCGGGTTCGAGGAACCCCGCCAACGCCGAATAGCGACCGGGCGGGAAGGCGGGTTGCCGCCCCAGCAAGGCGCGGCCGTCATGCTCCGCGATCATGATGACGACGGGATCGACTCGCGGGAAATGCTCGGCCTTGCACGACGGGCAACGCCGCCCCCAGCCCGCGCGGAACATCTCGGTCTGCTGCCCGCAATTCGCGCAGAACTGGTGCCGGCTGTGCCAGTCGAGCACGCTGCGCGCGGCGGCATAGGTCGCCGCCTCGCCCGGCGCGAATTGGCCAAGCAGCCCGAACAGCCGGGGCGAGCGCCCTGGCGGCGCGCGCATCCCCGGCACATAGGCCGCGAAATGCCCGCGCCCGTTCTCGTCGAGCCCGAGCAGCACCAGCTCGGCCCCGTCCGGCACGTCGGCAAGCGTCGTCCAGCCGAGCGTCCCGTCGCCCATCAGCACGGGGTCGAATCCGTCGAGCCGGAGCAGCCGCGAACGCCAGTCGGAGGTCAGCGCGGCGAGCCCCGCGTCGTCGTGGCGCAGCGCGTCCGCCCGGTCGAGCGTCCCGCCGGTAAAGCCCGGAGCGATCACCGCTTGGTCAGGACCGGTGCGAGGTCGGCGTAGATCGCCTTGGTCGAATCGGTACGAAGCGGATATTTGTCGCTCGGCAGGTAGTTGACCATCACGGTCGCGCGGACCTTGTTGGTCGGATCGACCCAGGCGATCGTGCCCGCGGCCCCGCCCCAGCTATACGTACCCTTACCCGGACCGCCCGGTGTATCGTACAACGTCACCGAACCGCCCGCGCCGAACCCCTGCGCATTGGTCGTGCCGCCCGTTGCCGAGACCGACCCCGGATAGACCACGCCGAGCGGCAGCAGATCGGACATGGCGAGCTGAACCGTCGCGGGCTTGAGGACGCGCTTGCCATCGAGCGTGCCGCCATTCTGGAGCATGTGGAGGAAACGATCGTAGTCGCGCGCCGACATCACCAGCCCGGCGCCACCGTAGGGGAAGCTCGGCTTCTGGAGGTAGACCGAGGTCGCCGCCGGATCGAGCGGGACACGGTTGTCGCCAACGATCGCATAGCCCGTCGCGAGACGGCGGACTTCCGATTGCGGCACGGTGAAATAGGTCGAGTTCATCTTGAGCGGCTTGAAGATCCGCGTCTGGAGAAAGCGGTCGAACGGCATCTTGCTCGCGACTTCGATCACGCGGCCCATCACGTCGAGCCCGATCGAATAGCTCCAGCGCGTGCCGGGCTCCGCAATCAGCGGCAGCGTCGCGACCTTGTTGGCAAAGGCCTCCAGCGTTGCGGGGCGCTTGAGCCGCATCTGCGCCTCGCTCTTCACGTCGGCGGTGAAGGGGGTGATCCCTGCCTCTTCATACGCCTTGAGCAGCGGGCCCTTGGTGATGATCGTATAGCCGAGCCCCGCGGTGTGCGTCAGCAACTGGCGCACCGTGATCGCGTGCGTCGCGGGCAGCGAAGTCATCGAATCCGGGCTGACCTGGACCTTCATATATTTGAACGCGGGGATGAAATCGCTGACCTTCTGGTCGAGGCCGATCTTGCCGTCCTCGATCAGCATCATCGCCGCCATCGCGGTGATCGGCTTGGTCATCGAATAGACGCGCCACAGGCTGTCGGCGTCGGTCATTGCCGCGCCGGGTTCGTCACCGAGCTTGCCGTTGGCGATCACTGCGGGGGGTGCATCGCCATGCCCGATCACACCGACGATGCCGGGCATCTTGTTGGCGGCAATATAGTCGGCGAACAGCTTCTGCGTGGCGGGGAGCGACGGCGTGCCGGTCTGCGGCTGTGCGGCCATCTGGGGCGCCATGCGCGGTGCCGGCTGCTGTGCAACCACGACGCCTGCGGTGAGAGCGGCGAGGGCGCTTCCCAAAATCAGATACCGTTTCATCATCTTCTCCTGTTTGCCACCCGAATCGCCGTCGCCGCCTTGGCGAAGACCGTCGGCAGCCCGGCCGAGTCGAGCTCGGCGATGGGCCACCATTCACCCGAATCGCCATGCCCACCGCCGTGCGCCACGGCAAGCGACAGTTCGAGCCGGAAGTGCGTGAAGACGTGCGCGACCGTCTGCGGCAGCGGGGTCCAGTCGGCGGCAACCGGCGAATCGGCGAGCCCCGGCGGCGCATCCGCCCACGCCCCCGTCGGCAGCGCGCGCATCCCCCCGAGCAACCCGCGCGGCGGACGACGGACGAGCAGCACGCGATCGTCCCGTTCGAGCCAGAAAATCGTGCCGTAGCGCTGCGGCTTGACCGGCTTGGGCTGCTTGATCGGGAAACCCTCGGGATTGCCTTGCGCGTAGGCCATGCAGTCGGCGGACAACGGGCAGGCGAGGCAGCGCGGGGTGCGCGGGGTACAGACGCTCGATCCGAGATCCATCATCGCCTGCGCGAAATCGCCCGATCGCGTGTCCGGCGTGATCGTGTCGGTCGCGGTGCGGATTTTGGCCAAGCCATTGGGAAGTGGAGTTTCTATCGCAAACAGCCGCGCGACGACGCGTGCAACGTTTGCATCGATTACGACCGCGCGCTCCCCGAACGCGATCGCGGCGATCGCCGCCGCGGTATAGGCACCGACCCCGGGCAGCGTGAGCAGTCCCGCCTCGGTGGTGGGAAACCCGCCCGCCGCAACCACCGCCCGCGCGCAGGCATGGAGGTTGCGCGCTCGCGCATAATAGCCGAGCCCGGCCCACGCCGCCATCAGATCGGCCTCGGGCGCGGCGGCGAGCGCCTCGACGCTTGGCCAGCGCGCGACGAACTCCGCGAAGCGCGGGGTGACTGCCGCGACGGTCGTCTGCTGGAGCATGATCTCGGACAGCCACACGCGATACGGGTCGGGCGCATTACTCCCGGGGGCGGCGCGCCACGGTAACGTACGCGCATGCGCGTCGTACCAGCTGAGCAAATGGGAGGCGATTTGGGAAGGACGCTTGGCGGACACGGCATCGCTATGGCATGGACGGCGGGATGAGCACCAGCGGCACCAAAGCCCCCCCCAAGACCAAGTTACCCCCTGCGCAGCCCGAGCATCGCCGCGGCGGTCGCGCGCGTTCGGTCGCCGAACTTCTGCCTGATGCCGGACGCGCGGCATTCCGCCGTTTCGGCTTCGTCCAGAGCGCGGTCGTGACGCGCTGGGGCGAGATCGTCGGCCCGCGCTACGCCAATGTTTCTGCACCCGAATCGATCAAGTTCCCGCATGGCGAGCGGACCGGCGGGACGCTCAACCTGGTCGTGCGCGGCGCGCATGCGACGATGATGCAGCATATCGCGCCCGAGATCATCGAACGGGTCAATCGCTTCTTCGGCTATGCCGCGATCTCCAAGGTGCAGATTCGGCAAGGCGACGTGATTGCGCGGGCCAAGCGCACGCCGCCGCCCGCGCTCCCGCCCGCCCCGCCCGAACTGGGCGAGAGCCTGCGGACGATCGCGGATCCGGAATTGAAGGCAGTGCTCGAGGCGCTTGCCGCAGGGGTGGCCGCATCGCGCGGCGTGCCAGTCATCGGGGAACGGAAAGCATGATGCGGAGCCTGGGGTTGGTCGCGCTCGTGGCGAGCGCAGCGCTGGTCGCTTCGGCGGGTGCTGCGCCGGTACAGCGCAAGCCCGCGCCACGCCCCGCGGCGGTCGACTGGACTCGCACGCTGGTCCGTACGCCCGAGGGTGGCGTGCGGATGGGCAACCCCGACGCCAAGGTCAAACTGATCGAATATGGCGCACGCACTTGCCCGACCTGCGCGCAATTCGCGGTCGAGGGGGAACCCAAGCTGGTCGCGGGCTATGTCGCGAACGGGCGGGTCAGCTACGAATATCGTGATTACCCGGTGCATGGCGCGCTCGACCTCGGTCCGATCCTGCTGGGCGATTGCGTACCGCTGCCGCACTTCTTCCGCGTGATGGAAGCGATGATGGCGCAGCAGAAGAGCCTGGTCGGCCGGCCCGCCGAGGTTCCCGAGGCGAAGGGCAAGGAGCTTGAGAAAGCCACCCCCAACGTCGTCGCGGCCTATCTGGCGGATTTTTATGGCTATACTGATCTGGTCGTGAAGATGGGCCTGCCGCGGCCGCGCGCTGCGGCGTGTCTGGCGGACCCCAAGGCGATCGACACAATCGTCTCGCGCGCCAACATCGGCCAGTCGACCTACAAGATCAGCGGGACGCCGAGCTTCATTCTTGACGGCAAGGTCATCCCGAACGTGTTCGCCTGGGACACGCTCGAGCCTGTGCTGAAGACCGCGCTTGCCGCTAAATAATATCCGATACCTAGGAGCTAGCTTGAGATGACCAACCGTATCCTGGCGCTTGCGCTGCCCGCTCTGCTCATTGCCGGCTGTGGCGACAACAGCAAGGGCACCGGCACCACCACCGCTGCCAGTGCCCCCGTCGCAGGCAAGGCCGCACCCGCTGGCCAGAGCTGGACCGACACGGTCGTCAAGACCGCCGACTATGGCTATCGCATGGGCAACCCCGATGCGCCGATCAAGCTGGTCGAATATGGCTCGCGCGCCTGCCCGTTCTGCGCACAGTTCGAGGCGGAAGGCTTCCCGCTGCTCAAGTCGCAGTACATCGCGAGCGGCAAGGTCTCGTACGAGTTCCGCGATTACCCGATCCACGGCGCGCTCGACATCGCGCCGATCCTGCTTGGCCATTGCGTCGACGATGCCGCGTTCTTCCCGCTGCTCGAGGCGATGATGGCGAACCAGCAGACGCTGCTCGCCAAGGAGCAGGAAGTCGCGCAAAAGGTGCAGGGAATGCAGGGCGCATCGCCACAGACGATCGCGGCGACCTTCGCGCAGGATCTGGGCTATCTCGATTTCGTCAAGCAGCGCGGTGTGCCCGATGCCAAGGCGCGCGCCTGCCTTGCGGATTCGACCCAACTTGATGCGCTGACCAAGGCGACCGCCAAAGCCAACGCCGATCACAACGTGACGAGCACGCCGACCTTCCTGATCAACAACGAGCCCGTCGCGCTCGAACCGACCGGTGCGGCGTGGCCGCAGCTCGAACAGGCGCTCAAGCGCGCCGGCGGCTGACCCGGACAGGTCCGGGGGGATGCAGATCAAGCGGCTCAGGCTGTCGGGGTTCAAGAGCTTCGTCGACGCCGCCGATCTGCGGATCGAACCCGGGCTGACCGGAATCGTCGGGCCCAACGGCTGCGGCAAGTCCAATCTGCTCGAAGCATTGCGCTGGACGATGGGGGAGACCTCGGCGCGGTCGCTACGCGGGGCGGGGATGGACGACGTGATCTTCGCGGGGACGTCCACTCGCCCGGCGCGCGATTTCGCCGAAGTCTCGATGTTGATCGAAACGCCGGGTTCCGCCGGGCTTGAAGAGAGCGAAGTCGTCCGCCGGATCGAACGGGGCACGGGTTCCGCCTACCGGATCGACGGGCGCGACGTGCGCGCCAAGGACGTGGCGCTGCTGTTCGCGGATTCGGCGACCGGCGCGCATTCCCCCGCTCTGGTGAGCCAAGGGCGAATCGGCGCGATCATCGCCGCCAAGCCCGCCGAACGCCGCGCGATGCTCGAGGAAGCCGCCGGGATCGCGGGCCTCCACGTCCGCCGCCGCGATGCCGAGCAAAAATTGCGCGCGACCGAGTCCAATCTCGCGCGGCTCGATGAATTGATTTCCGATCAGGATGCGCGAGCGGCGGCGCTGCGGCGGCAGGCGCGCGCGGCGGAACGCTATCGCGCGCTGTCCGACCAGATTCGCGTGGCAGAGGCGCGAATGATCTACGCCCGCTGGCGCGACGCGCAGGCGGCGGCGGATGCGGCGAAGGCCGAGGCGGCGACCTGCGAGGCACGCGTCGCGGATGCAGCGGAGACGCAGCGCGCGGCGGCAGCCTATGCGCTTGCCGCGACCGAGGCGTTGGCGACCGCACGCGCTGCTGCCCAGACTTTGCGCGATGCAGCAAGCGAAGCGGCGCATCGGCTGGCGACGTTGCGCGGCGAGCAGGCGGCGGCGGTACGACGGCGTGACGAACTGGCCTCGGCGCGCACCCGGTTGGCGGAGGACCGCTTGCGCGAGGGCGCGCTCGCGCACGACGCCGCGGAGGCGATTGCGCGATTGACCGAGGAAACGCGGACGACCGAGGCGCGGCTGGCCGAGATGACCGCGCGCGTTCCCGCGCTCGAAGCGCGACAGGCCGAAGCGGAGCGCGCCGGGCGCGATGCCGAGGTCGCGCTCGCGCAGGGGCTGGCCGCGCAGGCGACCGAAGCGGCGGATGCGCGCGTTGCCGAAGCAGCGCTTGCGGCGGCGCGTGCACGGGCGGACCGCAGCGCGCGCGATCTCGCGCGGGTGACGGCGGAAGCGGCGGCGTTGGGCGACGCGGCCCCATTGCTCAAGGACCGCACTGCTGCGCAGGAGGCCCGCGCGCAGGCATTGCAACATGGGGAGGATGCGCGTGCCGGCCTAGCGCGCGCCGATGCCGACGAACGCGGCGCGCGCGACCAGCGCGACCGGGCGCAGGCGGCGCGATCGGGCGCGCATGCCGATCTGGCAGCGCTCGACAGCGAGGCGGCGGCGCTGACGCGCGCGACCAAGCGCGACGGGCGCGACCGTGTGCTCGACCGGATGCGGCCCGACCCCGGCTATGAACGCGCGCTCGCGGCGGCGCTGGGGGATGATCTGGAGGCTGGCCTTGATCCGGCGGGCGAGCGGTTCTGGGCGGGCGCGGACGCGCTTCCCGAAGATCCGCCAGCGCCCTCGGGCACGGTGCCGCTTGCCAGCCATGTCGTCGCCCCGCCTGCGCTGGCGCGACGGCTGTCGCAGATATTCGTGGTCGATGCCGATGACGGCGTCGCGCTGGCGGTCGGGCAGCGGCTGGTGACGTTGCGCGGAAGCGTGCGGCGGTGGGACGGTTATGTCGCGAAATCGGGCGGCGCGGCGGCGGCCGAGCGGCTCGAACGAATGAACCGCTTGCGCGCGATCGAGGATCAGCGCCCCGCCGCGGTGCGTGCGGTCGAGTCCGCCGACGCAGACCTCGCGCGGATCGACGCTGCGATCGCAGACGCGCGCAGCGCGGCGGTGGCGGCACGACGGTTGCTCGAAAGCGCGGAGACGCGCGCGCGCGATGCGGCGCGCGCCGAGGACCGCGCGACCGCCGCGATCGAGCGGATCGAGGCGCAGCGGAGCGATCTCGCGGGCCGGCGGGAGCGGATCGAGGCGGATCACGCCGAAGCCGCCGCCGAAGTGACTCGCGCGACCGAGGCGCACGCCGCGCTTCCCGACGGCAGCGCGACCCGTGCGCGCGTTGCCGAACTGTCGCGCGCGGCGGAGCATCGTCGCGCCGAGATCGCCACCGCGCGCGCCGACCGCGCCGGGGTCGACCGCGACCTCGGCAGCGCGCGCGACCGGCTTGCGGCGATGGCGGCGGAGGCGAAGGGCTGGCGCACGCGCGCCGGCGAGGCGGCCAAGCGGATCGCGGACATGGACAAACGCGACGCCGCGCTCGCGCTGGAGGCGGAGGCGCTGGCGGGTCGCCCGGAGGCACTCGCCGCCGAAGTCGTTGCGCTGGAGGCGACCCATGCCACCGCACGCACCGATGCGGATGCCGCGCAAGCCGCTGAACGCGCGGCGGATATTGCACTCCGCGCCGCCGAGGCGACCGCCGCCGCCGCTGCCGAAACGCTCGCGCAGGCGCGCGAGGCGCGGGCGGGTGCGGCGGCGCGGGCGGAGAATCAGGAATTGCGCCGGGTCGAGACGAACCGGCTCGCGGGTGAACGCTTCCAATGCCCGTCGGTGCTGCTCCCCGAGCGCGTCGGCTTCGACGGTGCGTCGGTGCGCGCCCCCGCGGAAGAATCCGCGATACATGAGAAACTTACCGTCGACCGGGAGCGGATCGGGCCGGTCAATCTGGTCGCCGAAACCGAACTTGCCGAGCTGGAATCAGCGTCGCAGGGCAATGCTGCCGAGCGCGAGGAGCTGGGGCTGGCGGTCAATCGGTTGCGCGGGTCGATCGGGACGCTCAACCGCGAGGGGCGGCAGCGGCTGCTCGCCGCGTTCGAGGCGGTTGACGGGCATTTCCGGCGGCTTTTCACGACGTTGTTCAATGGCGGCGCGGCGCATCTGGAGCTGGTCGACTCGGACGACCCGCTTGAGGCGGGGCTCGAGATCATGGCGCAGCCGCCGGGAAAGAAGCTCCAATCGCTCACCCTGCTGTCGGGCGGCGAGCAGGCGTTGACCGCCGTTGCACTCATTTTTGGCCTGTTTTTGACCAATCCTGCACCCATTTGTGTCCTGGATGAAGTCGATGCGCCGCTGGATGACGCCAATATTGAGCGGTTTTGCGACCTGCTCGACGTCATGACGCGCGAGACCGAGACGCGCTACCTGATCGTTACGCACAATGCGGTGACGATGAGCCGGATGCACCGGCTGTTCGGCGTGACGATGATCGAACAGGGGGTCAGCCGGCTGGTCTCGGTCGATCTTAGCGCGGCGGAGACGCTGCTCGCGGCGGAATGAAACGGTCGGGGCGGCTTTTCGGGTAGCATCTGTCCCGCAAACGACGACATAGGGTTCGATGCGCGATCCCCTTCACCTCCGCCCGGTCCAGTTCGTCGACACCCCCGTCGGCCGTGATGGCGAGGTCGCTCGGCTCGCGGGCGGAATGCTGTGGTTCGCGGCCTATGCGGTGATCGAAGGCAGTCGCCGTCGCACCGTGCCGATCACCGCGCTGGCCGATCTGCTACAGGACGACCGCGCCGCACGGCTCCACGCCCGGATCACTGCGCCGCGCGTCGCGCTGACGCTCGGGGAGCGGACACTGCGGTTCGATCAGCCGTCGGTCGCCGCGATCCTCAACGTAACACCCGACAGCTTCTCCGACGGCGGTACGCATGGCGGAGACCCGGCGGAGGCGGCGTCGGCTGGGGTTGCGATGGCCGCGGCGGGTGCCGCAATCATCGACGTGGGGGGCGAATCGACCCGCCCCGGTGCGCCGGTCGTGTGGGAAGGCGACGAGATCACGCGCGTCGTGCCGGTGATCGAACGGCTCGCGCGGAGCGGGACGCTGGTATCGATCGACACGCGCAAGGCCGCGGTGATGGAAGCCGCGCTCGCGGCAGGCGCTGCGATCGTCAACGATGTCGCTGCACTCCTCTGGGACGATCGCGCGCTGGAGGTGGTAGCCCGCGCCGGGTGCCCGGTTGTTCTGATGCATTCGCCTGATCCCAGAAGCGGGGGCCACGGTGCGCACGGCTATCGCGACGTGCTGACCGACGTGTTCGACTGGCTGGAAGCGCGGATCGATGCGGTGGTGGCGGGTGGCGTCGATCGTGCGCGGATCATCGTCGATCCCGGTATTGGCTTCGGCAAGACGCTCGCGGAGAACCTCGCCTTGCTCAACGGGCTGGCGATCTTCCACGGCCTGGGGTGCCCGATCCTGCTCGGCGCGAGCCGCAAGCGAATGATCGGCGCGCTATCGAACGAAGCAGCGGCGGATGCGCGACTGGGCGGATCGATCGCGCTCGCGCTGAAGGGCGTCGAGGCGGGCGCGCAATTGCTTCGCGTCCACGACGTCGCCGAAACGGTCCAGGCGGTGCGCGTGTGGCGCGGACTGCGCGATCAGGCACTGGTGGCCCGCTAAGCGTCTGGTCGACCGTATCGATCCGTTCGTCCCGCGCGACGATCCGTAGCGGAAAATAACACAATCGTTATACGTTCGACATGCGATGCCGCCTACCGGCAGCGCGCGGAGGACGTGCCTTTGGCGCAGTGCTTCCGTTCTGAACCTAATCGCAGCGCGTTCGTATCGCACTGCAACATCGCAACGCCTGGAGGAAATTCATGATCATCGACGCAGTCCCGCGATATCGGCAGATCGTCGCCGAAGTGTGGCGGCCGCTGCTCGCGCTGTTCGTGTGGGACGTGATCGTCACGGTCACTTATTACATCTTGCCGTTCAAGGCGCCGTCGCTGCCGCTGACGCTGTTCGGTTCGGCGCTTGCGCTGTTCCTCGGGTTCCGCAGCACCTCGGCGTATGAACGCTGGTGGGAAGGGCGTGAACTGTGGGGGCGGATGATCAACGCGTCGCGCAGCCTGTCGCGTGCGGCGCGCAGCTACCTGCCCGATGAAGAAGGGCGCGACCTGCAGCGTGCGATCATCCTGCGCCAGATCACCTATGTCCATGTGCTCCGTTGCCAGTTGCGCAAGCAGGACACGCGGGCGGAAGCGCTGCGGTTCCTGTCGCCTGACGAGGCCAAGCCTCCGCTTGCGCGCAACAACGTCGCCAACGGCATCCTCGACGGCACCGGCCGCCGGGTCGATCAGGCGCGGCAGAAGGGGTGGATCGACACGATCCAGCAGGCGTCGATCGAGCGCGTGCTGGTCGACATCGCCAATGCCCAGGGCGGGATGGAGCGGCTGAAGAACACGCCGCTGCCCAACCAGTATCGCTTCTTCCCTGAATTCTTCGCGCGGCTGTTCTGCATCCTGCTCCCGATCGGACTGGTCGAGACGCTGGGGTTCGCGACGCCGATAGGATCGACGGTCGCTGGCCTGATGTTCCTCGCAGTCCTCAAGATCGGCGACGATCTGGTCGATCCGTTCGCCGACACCGTTCACGACGTGCCGCTGACCGCGATGTGCACCACGGTCGAGATCGACTTGCTGCAGGCTCTTGGCGAACCAGCCCCCGAGCCGGTCAAGCCGGTCAAGGGCATCCTCTGGTAAGACGCGATCAAGCGGCGGCGTTGTCGATCCCGAGCTCGCCGAGCTTGCGATACAGCGTCGACCGCCCGATCCCGAGCCGCCGGGCAACCTCGGTCATCCGCCCGCGATAATGGCCGATCGCGAGGCGGATGACGTCCGCCTCGATGTCATCGAGCGCGCGCAGATTGCCGTCCGCATGGAACAGCGTGATTCCGCCCGACGTGCCGAGCGGAGCTTGCGAGGGTGATGCGGGCCGTTTGCCGCCGAGCGCCGCGATCTGCGGAAAATCGGCTTGGGTCAATGCGTCGCCATCACACAGTACGGCTGCGCGGAAGAGCGCGTTCTGCAACTGGCGCACGTTCCCCGGCCAGTCATAGCGGCCGAGCAGCGCGAGCGCGTCGTCGGTGATGCCGAGCTGACGTAACCCCGGCTGTTGCGCGATCCGTGCCATCAGGTGCCGCGCGAGCGCGGGGATGTCGCCGGTGCGTTCGCGCAGCGGCGGGATCGTCACCTGGACGACGTTGAGCCGGTAATAAAGGTCTTCGCGGAAGCGTCCGGCCTCGACTTCGTCGGTCAGCCGCTTGTTGGTCGCGGCGATGACGCGGACGTCGACTTCGCGCACCTGCCGTGCGCCGAGCGGCTGGATTTCGCCCGACTGGAGCACGCGCAACAGCTTCACCTGCGCTTCGATCGGCATTTCGCCGATTTCGTCGAGGAACAGCGTACCGCCGTCAGCCTCCTGGAAGCGACCGGTCTTGCGTTCGAACGCGCCGGTGAACGCGCCCTTTTCGTGGCCGAACAATTCGCTTTCGACGAGATTGGCCGGGATCGCACCGCAATTGACCGCGATCATCGGTTTCTTGCCGCGCGGCGAGGCGGCGTGGATCGCCTCGGCGACGACTTCCTTGCCGACGCCGCTTTCACCTTCGAGCAGAACCGGCACGCGTGCACGCGCAGCCTTGGCGGCGATCGCAAGTGCCGCGCGGAAATCGGGGGCGGAACCGACGATCTCGTCGAACGCCAGCAGTGCCGGAATCTTCTCGGTCAACGGGCGCAATTCGCCCGCGACCTTGTCGGCGACCGCGGCATCGAGCGCGGCGAGCAGGCGTTCGGGCGCGAGCGGCTTGACCAGGAAGTCGGTCGCGCCCGAGCGCATCGCATGGACGGCCTGTGCGACCGACCCGTTCGCGGTCAGCAGCAACAGCGGTAGCGCAGGGCGGCGGGTGCGGAATTCGGCGATCAGCGCGGTCGGGTCCGCCTCCGGTGCCCAATGGTCCATCAGGATCGCATCGAGCTGCAAGCCCTCCGGCGAGGCGAGCATCGCGATCGCGGTCTCACCGTCGTTGGCGAAGATCGCACGCCATCCGCGCCGCGCGGCGATCGCCGCGATCAGCCTGCGCTGCGCGGGTTCGTCGTCGATCAGCATCAGCAGGCGTTGGCCGTTTCGCGTCATGCTCTTCCCCGAATTCACTCTGTTTGGAGCGATTCTGTAACGGCAAGATGTAAAAGCCGCCTTAAACGACCCAGCCCGGGACGAACGAGACAGGCCGTGCCGAATAATTGCGGGGGTTGAGGGGTTGCGTGGCGCGAGCTAAGCACGGGAAGAACAAAAAGGTGAGGAACGAACCGATGGCGAACGAGGGCGATCTGCAAGTCCACCGCGCGACTTACACCAAGGTCATCGGGGTCCTCAAATATGGAGCGGTTGCCTGCTTCATCATCGCGTTTGCGGTGGTGTGGCTGATCTCGGGCAAGTAGCGGTGAAGATCGCCGTTCTCCGCGAAACCGCCGAAGGCGAGCGCCGCGTCGCCGCCACCCCGGAAACGGTCAAAAAATTCATCGGTCTCGGCGCGACCGTCGCGATCGAGGCGGGTGCGGGCGGCACCGCGTCGATCGCCGATGCCGATTATGCCGCGGCCGGCGCGACCGTCGCGGATCACGCCGCGACGCTGGCGGGCGCGGATATCGTGCTTGCGGTCCAGGGTCCGGATGCGGCGTCGCTCGCAGGGGTCACGCAGGGGGCCTGGCTGGTCGCCGCGCTCAACCCGTTTGCGGATCGCACGCGGATCGACGGCTATGCCGCCGCGGGACTCGAGGCGCTGGCGATGGAGTTCATGCCGCGGATCACGCGCGCGCAGTCGATGGACATCCTGTCGTCTCAGTCGAACCTTGCGGGGTACAAGGCGGTGCTGGATGCGGCGGCGGCTTATGGCCGCGCGTTTCCGATGATGATGACCGCGGCGGGCACGGTGTCGGCGGCGCGCGTGTTCGTGATGGGGGTCGGCGTTGCGGGGCTTCAGGCGATCGCCACCGCCCGGCGTCTTGGCGCGCAAGTGTCCGCGACCGACGTCCGTTCGGCGACGCGCGAGCAGATCCAGAGCCTTGGCGCGAAACCGATCTTCGTCGAGAATGTCGCCGGGATCGAGGGCGAGGGCTCGGGCGGCTATGCTGGCGAGATGAGCCCTGAATATCAGGCGGCGCAGGCCGAGCTCGTGTCGGGCCATATCGCAAAGCAGGACATCGTCATCACCACCGCGCTGATCCCGGGGCGCCCCGCGCCGCGGCTGATCTCGGCGGCGCAGGTCGCGAGCATGCGGCCGGGATCGGTGATCGTCGATCTCGCGGTCGAGAGCGGCGGCAACGTCGAGGGTTCGGTCGCGGGCGAGGCGGTCGTCGTTTCGGGCGTGACGATCGTCGGCTATCGCAATGTCGCGTCGCGGCTGGCGGCCGATGCTTCCGCCTTGTTTTCGCGCAACCTGTTCAACTTCCTCAGTGCGTTCTGGGACAAGGAGCAGGGCAAGCCGGTGCTCGACGACGAGATCGGCGACGCGATCCGGCTGACGCAGGGCGGCAAGGTGGTGAACGCGCGGTTGCTTCCATGATCCTCCCCGGAACGGGGAGGGGGACCGCCGAAGGCGGTGGAGGGGGCGTGCCGCGCATGCTCCGGCCGGAAGTGGCGACCGCCCGCACATTGCGGCGGGACATGAGCTTGCCGGAGGTGCTGTTGTGGCAGAGACTGCGCGGGCACAAGGTCGGGCTGAAGTTTCGGCGGCAGCACCCGATCGGGCCCTATGTCGTGGACTTTTATTGTGCTGCCACGCGGTTCGTCGTCGAAATCGACGGCGAAGCGCATGACCGCGGCGACCGCCCCGCGCGGGACGGCTCGCGCGACGCGTTTCTAGGCGAGAACGGCCACCGTATCTTACGCGTTTCGGCGCAGCGGATCCTGCATGATCCCGATGCCGCAGCCGATGCGATCGTCGCTTACGTTGCCCGCCCCCTCCACCATTTGCCGGAAGAGGCAAATGGTCCCCCTCCCCGTGCCGGGGAGGATTAAGGACTAACCATGGACTTCATCTCGATCCTGTCGATTTTCGTCATGGCCTGCTTCGTCGGCTATTATGTCGTCTGGTCGGTCACGCCCGCGCTGCACACGCCGCTGATGGCGGTGACCAATGCGATTTCCTCGGTCATCATCGTCGGCGCGTTGATCGCGTCGGCGGCGGAAGGATCGGTCTGGTCGAAATGGCTCGGGCTGCTCGCGGTGGTGCTGGCGAGCGTCAACATCTTCGGCGGGTTCGCGGTAACGCAACGGATGCTTGCGATGTACAAGAAAAAGGAACGGCCGGTCGCGAAGTGACGCGGCATGGACGGCATAGCGGGCGGGCAGGGGGTTAAGCGATGGAACATACGGCACCGGTAAATCCCTGGGTCGCGCTGGCGTATCTCGTCGCGGGGGTGTGCTTCATCCTCGCGCTTCGCGGCCTGTCATCGCCCGCGACCGCGCAACGCGGCAACCGGCTCGGTATGATCGGGATGGCGCTTGCGGTCGGCACGACGCTGTTCGCGCATCACCTCGCCTCGCCGTTCGAGATCGGGGTCGCGATGGCGATCGGCGCTGCGATCGGGATCGTCACCGCACGCCGGATCGCGATGACCGACATGCCGCAGCTTGTCGCGGCGTTCCATTCGCTCGTCGGCATGGCGGCGGTGCTGGTCGCGGCAGCGGCGTATCTCAACCCCGGCGCGTTCGGAATTCTGGGCGACGACGGGCAGATCCTGACCGTGTCGCGGATCGAGATGGGGCTGGGCATCGCGATCGGTGCGATTACCTTCTCCGGCTCGGTGATCGCGTTCCTCAAGCTCAACGGCAACATGTCGGGCAAGCCGATCATGCTGCCGGGACGGCATGTCATCAACATTGCGGTGCTCGCGGCGATCCTCGGCCTCGTCGGCTATTTCACGCAGGATCAGAGCGCCTGGGTGTTCTGGACGATTACCGCGCTCAGCTTCATCATCGGCTTCCTGCTGATCGTGCCGATCGGCGGCGCGGATATGCCGGTCGTCGTATCGATGCTCAACAGCTATTCGGGCTGGGCGGCGGCGGCGATGGGGTTCACGCTCCACAATAGCGCGATGATCATCACCGGCGCGCTGGTCGGCTCGTCAGGCGCGATCCTCAGTTACATCATGTGCAAGGCGATGAACCGCAGCTTCATCAGCGTCATCGCGGGCGGCTTCGGCGGCGACAGCGCGGCGGCGGGCGGCGAGGCGAAGGAACAGCGCCCGTGGAAGCGCGGCTCGGCCGACGACGCGGCGTTCCTGTTGGGGCAGGCGGAACAGGTCATCATCGTTCCCGGCTACGGCATGGCGGTCAGCCAGGCGCAGCATGCGCTGCGCGAGATGGGCGACAAGCTCAAGGAACACGGCGTCCGCGTGAAATACGCGATCCATCCGGTCGCTGGCCGGATGCCCGGGCACATGAACGTGCTGCTTGCCGAAGCCAACGTGCCGTATGACGACGTTTTCGAGCTCGAGGACATCAACAGTGAATTCTCGCAGACCGACATCGCCTTCGTGATCGGCGCGAACGACGTGACCAACCCCGCGGCCAAGACCGACAAGACCTCGCCGATCTACGGCATGCCGGTGCTCGACGTCGAAAAGGCCAAGACGGTGCTGTTCATCAAGCGCTCGATGGGCGGGGTCGGCTATGCTGGCGTCGACAACGATGTGTTCTATATGGACAACACGATGATGCTGCTGGGTGACGCCAAGAAGATGGTCGAGGAAATCGTCAAGTCACTCGACTGATGGCGTCTTGTCACCAAATTCCCGACGGGTGGCACCAACTGTTGACGGCTAACTGACGCTGAAACTTGCTCCACTTCGGTGCTAATAACGCTCCGCTGCGTCTTTGATCGCGTGACGACCGCCGAAATGGCGCGGATTTTGCTGTTTCGTTGTGGTGTAATGCGTATTTTACGTAAAGCAGGGGCCGAGAAGCCTTCAGCTTGGGGGAGCGCACGCATGACCGAACCGTC
The DNA here is from genome assembly GCA_030433805.1 of Sphingomonas sp. PsM26. GTDB lineage: Bacteria > Pseudomonadota > Alphaproteobacteria > Sphingomonadales > Sphingomonadaceae > Sphingomonas. The sequence goes on from JARUXA010000006.1 coordinate 209,038, forward strand.
GGCCTTCGACGACGTTGGGCGATCCGCGCACGGTCCGGCGTCGCTCGACCGTCCATCCGTTCTGGTGATCGCGGAAGAGCGTTCGGCGGGGGCAGATGCGATCCAGGCCTGCCATGCGCGCTTGCTCGGTCCCGTCGCCTGGACAGAGGCCGAGATGCGGCTGCAACATCAGGGCCTGTGCCGTGCGATCCTCGCCGAGGCGTCGGGTGTGCCCGATGCCGTACTGGAACGTGTGCTGCCGTTGATCGCCGACCTGGTCGATGCGGGGGATGCCAGCGCCATAATCGTGTTCGATCCCGCCCAGATCGACTGCGTTGCCGGATCGATCGGTTCCGCGCCGATCGAATTGCTATGCTCCCCGACCACGACCGAGCGCGTTGCGAGCCTGTACCTCGCGCTGGCCCCCACTGCACAGCGGCTGCACGATATCGGCGGAACGCCCGATTCTGTGCGCCTGATGCGGCTCAACGAGGAGATCGCGCGGATCGCGGAAACGCTTACCCGGCTGACGCGCGGTGAGGACGAGATGTCCCGGCCGACATCGGTATCCGATCCCGGACTGACCTATCGCGCGGGACCATTGCTCGAACGCCCGGACATTCGCGTGCGCGACGTGCGCAACGCGATCCGCGCGCGGCGGCTGCGCGACCAGTTCTTCGGCCCCGGCCTGTTCGAGGATCCGGCGTGGGACATGCTGCTCGACCTGTTCGCGGCCGAACTGGAGCGCGTGCAGGTGTCGGTATCGAGTCTGTGCATTGCGGCTGCGGTCGCTCCGACTACGGCATTGCGCTGGATCGCCCGGATGACCGACGCGGGATTGTTCGAACGGCATCCCGACCCGTTCGATCGCCGACGCGCCTTCATGGCGCTGTCATCGCATGCAAGTCTCGGGATGCGCAACTACGTTGCGGCGGCGCGGCACGTAGGCGCCACGATCGGATAGGCACGTTCGGGCTTGCCCTGCGCGGCGAGCGGTGGCATTGCGCGCCCCACGCCGATCGCGCTTCCCAAAGCGCTCGCGCGGGCGATTAGCTCAGTTGGTAGAGCGTCTCGTTTACACCGAGAATGTCGGCGGTTCGAGCCCGTCATCGCCCACCATTTCCCATCGATGACCCCGCGCTCTGAACCGGGTCGTGTTTTAGGCCATCAGTCCGACAATTGATCGCTTGTTAGCGTTAGCATCGCCCCGTATCCTCCGCCTTGCGCGTTGCGAAAGACAGGCGGGGAGAGTGGGATGCGGATTTTCGGTGGATTGGCAATTGGCGGACTGGTGCTTGCCGCAACCGCAGTGTCGGTCGGCGCGGCAGATCCCGCGCCGAAGATTTCCAACCCGATCATCCGGGACAAGTTCACCGCCGATCCTGCGCCGATGGTCGTGGGGGATACGCTGTACCTCTACGTCGGCCATGACGTTGCGCAGCGCGACGAGATGTTCAACATGCGCGAATGGATGGTCTATTCGACCAAGGACATGAAGCGCTGGACCGATCATGGGCCGATCATGAACGTCGCCGATTTCAAATGGGCCAAGCAAGACGCCTGGGCCTCGCAGGCGATCCAGAAAAACGGCAAGGTCTGGTTCTACGCCGCGGTCGAGCACGATGCCACGCACCCCGGCAAGGCAATTGCGGTGGCCGTTGCCGACACGCCCACCGGGCCGTTCCGCGACGCCAAGGGTTCCGCGCTGATCACCAACGAAATGACGCCCAAGGGTACGCACAGCTGGGAAGACATTGATCCCACCGTGATGACCGATGACGACGGCACCACCTGGATCGCGTGGGGCAATCGGCAATGCTATATCGCCAAGCTCAAGCCCAACATGATCGAGATCGACGGCCCGATCACCGAGATCACGCCGCCGCATTTCGAGGAAGGGCCGTGGCTGCACAAGCGCGGCAAGACCTATTATCTGACCTATGCCTCGCTGGATCGAAAGACGCAGCGCGACGAGCATGTCTCCTATGCGACTGCATCGTCGCCACGCGGGCCGTGGACACCGCACGGGCTGCTGACTGGATCGGGCAAGTACAGCTTCACCATCCATCCCGGGATCGCCGAGTTCCGGGGGCAATCGTATCTGTTCCTCCACAATGCCGATCTCGCGATCGACGACCAGCGCGGGGCAATCGGACGGCGTGCGGTGACGGTCTATCCGCTGACATATAACAAGGACGGGACGATGCGCCCGGTCGTGCAGACGCCGAATACGGTGACAATGGCGCCGCCCAAGTAAGCGCGGTGATGCTCGACCCGGTCAGCGATCGTGGTCGAGGATCGTCTCCATCGCGACGAAGGTCGACGTGCTCGCGACATGCGGCAGGCTGGAGATCTTCTCCCCCAGCACATAGCGGTAGCGGCGGATGTCGGTGGTGCGGACCTTGAGCAGATAGTCGAAGCTGCTCGCGATCAGATGGCATTCCTCGACTTCGGGTATGCGCCGCACCGCCGCGTTGAAATCGCGCAGCGCATTCTCGCGCGTGTCGGACAGTTTCACCTCGGTGAAGGCGACATGGTCGAGCCCCAGCTTGGCGAGATTGGTCACCGCGCGGAAGCCGAGGATATAGCCCTGGTCGACCAGCCGCTTGAGCCGCACCTGCGTCGGCGTCTTGGACAGCCCGATCTGCGCGGCCAGGTCGGTCACGGTCATCCGCCCATCCTGCGCCAACATATCGATGATCGCGCGGTCGAACCGGTCCAATTCGCTGTCAGAGGGTGGTTGTGCAGGCGATTTGTCCTTCATGACCCCGAAATGCGGTCGAGATCGGTTGTTCGTCAAGTTTGAACGGGAAGATTCCCTCCGGGATAAGCGCGTATGGCGAAGATCTACTCAGAGGATCGCCATGACCACCGAATCGTCCATGCCATTTGCGTGCTTTGCTCCGACGGTGCGCACGCCCGATCCGATGCGCGCAGCGATCACCGCGGCGATGCGGACGCCCGAGCCGATCTGCGTGCCGCCATTGGTCGAGGCGGCAACCGTTTCCGACACTGTCCGCCGCGCTGCCGCCGGGACCGCGCGCGCGCTGATCGAAGGGCTGCGCGGGTCGAAGGCGCGCGGCGGGGTGCAGGCGCTGGTGCAGGAATATGCGCTGTCGAGCCAGGAAGGCGTCGCGTTGATGTGCCTCGCCGAAGCGTTGCTGCGCATTCCCGACACCGCGACGCGCGACGCGCTGATCCGCGACAAGATCGCGGGCGGTGACTGGGCGGCGCATATCGGGGACGGGCGCTCGCTGTTCGTCAACGCAGCAACCTGGGGGCTGGTCGTCACCGGCAAGCTCGCGGCGAGTGCGGACGACCGCGGTCTCGCGACCGCGCTGACGCGGCTGGTCGCGCGGGTCGGGGAGCCTGTGATCCGCCGCGGCGTCGATCTGGCGATGCGGATGATGGGCGAACAGTTCGTCACCGGCCAGACGATCGACGAGGCGCTGCGCCACGCGAAGGACCGCGAGGCGCGGGGCTATGGCTTTTCCTACGACATGCTCGGCGAGGCGGCGACGACCGCGGCGGATGCGGCGCGCTATCTGAAGGATTACGAGCAGGCGATCCACGCGATCGGCAAGGCGTCGGACGGGCGCGGCGTGTATAGCGGGCCGGGTATCTCGATCAAGCTGTCCGCGCTTCACCCGCGCTACAGCCGCGCGCAGGCGGGGCGGGTGATGGGCGAATTGCTGCCGGTCGTGCGCGGGCTGGCGTTGCTCGCCAAGGGCTATGACATCGGCTTCAATATCGATGCCGAGGAAGCCGACCGGCTCGAACTGTCGCTCGATCTGCTCCAGTCGCTCGCCGAGGATCCCGAGCTCGACGGCTGGAAGGGGCTAGGTTTCGTTATCCAGGCCTATGGCAAGCGGTGCCCGCTGGTGATCGATTTCGTCATCGCGCTGGCGCGGCGGACCGGGCGGCGGATCATGATCCGGCTGGTCAAGGGCGCCTATTGGGACGCCGAGATCAAGCGCGCGCAGGTCGACGGGCTGTCGGGCTATCCGGTCTATACGCGGAAGATCTACACCGACGTCGCGTACATCGCCTGCGCGCGCAAACTGCTGGCGGCGCGCGATGCGGTGTTCCCGCAATTCGCGACACACAATGCGCAGACGCTGTCGACGATCTATCAGCTGGCGGGCGAGGATTTCGTCGTCGGCGATTACGAGTTCCAGTGCCTCCACGGTATGGGCGAGCCGCTGTACGATCAGGTCGTCGGCGCGAACGGCCTCGCGCGGCCGTGCCGGGTCTACGCCCCGGTCGGCACGCACGAGACGTTGCTGGCGTATCTCGTCCGGCGCTTGCTCGAGAACGGTGCGAACTCGTCGTTCGTCAACCGGATCGGCGATCCCGCAGTGCCGATCGAGGATCTCATTGCCGACCCGGTCGAGATCGTCCGCGCGATGCCGGTGCCCGGCGCACCGCATGACGAGATCGCGCTGCCCGCGGCGATCTATGGCGCGCGGCGCAATTCGCAGGGGCTCGACCTCAGCGACGAAGCGACGCTCGCGATGCTGTCGCAGACGCTGGTGGCGAGTGCCGCGTCCGATTGGACTGGCGGCGTCGACACAGGCGCACGGCCCGCGGTCGTGATCCGCAACCCGGCGGACCACCGCGACATCGTCGGCCATGTCTTCGAAGCCGACGAAGCCGCGGCGCAAGCGGCGGTCGATCGCGCGGTCGGTGCGGCGGCGCGGTGGGCGGCGACGCCGGTCGCGGAGCGTGCGGACTGTCTCGATCGCGCAGGCGACATGCTCGAAGCGGCGATGCCGACGCTGCTCGGGCTGATCATGCGCGAAGCGGGCAAATCCGCTGCCAATGCCATCGCCGAAGTGCGCGAGGCGGTCGATTTCCTGCGCTATTATGCGGTGCAGGCGCGCACCACGATGGACGGCACGACGCCGCTCGGCCCGGTCGTGTGCATCAGCCCGTGGAATTTCCCGCTCGCGATCTTCACCGGACAGATCGCCGCCGCGCTGGTCGCGGGCAACCCGGTCGTCGCCAAGCCCGCGCAGCCGACCCCGCTGATCGCGGCGGAAGCGGTGCGCGTGCTGCACCGCGCGGGGGTGCCCGAGGATGTCGTGCAACTGGTGCTCGGCGACGGCGCGGTCGGCGCGGCGCTGGTTGGCGCGGCGGCGACGGCGGGGGTGATCTTCACCGGATCGACCGGGGTTGCGCGGACGATCCAGCGCCAACTCGCCGGGCGTTTGACCGCAGAGGGCAAGCCGATCCCGCTGATCGCCGAGACCGGCGGGCAGAATGCGATGATCGTCGATTCGTCCGCGCTGGCGGAGCAGGTCGTGGGCGACGTCCTCGCCTCCGCGTTCGACAGCGCGGGGCAGCGGTGTTCGGCGCTTCGCGTGCTGTGCCTGCAGGAAGAGGTTGCGGACCGTACGCTCGCGATGTTGCGCGGCGCGGTGGCGGAACTGACGATCGGCCGCACCGACCGGCTCGCGATCGACGTCGGCCCGGTCATCACCGCGCAAGCGCGCGACGGGATCGACGCGCATATCGCGCGGATGCGGGCGGCGGGGCACCGCGTCGAGCAGGCCGCTTTGCCGGTCGCGACGGGGCACGGCACGTTCGTGCCCCCGACGATCATCGAGATCGACGACATCGCGCAGATCGAGCGCGAAGTGTTCGGGCCGGTGCTGCACGTGCTCCGCTTCCGCAGCGGGGCGATGGAGGCGCTGGTCGAGTCGATCAACGCGACCGGCTATGGGCTGACCTTCGGGCTCCACACGCGGCTCGACGCGACGATCGAGCGAGTCACGCGCGCAATCGGCGCGGGGAATGTCTACGTCAATCGCAACACGATCGGCGCGGTCGTCGGTGTCCAGCCGTTCGGCGGGCGCGGGCTTTCCGGCACCGGGCCGAAGGCGGGCGGGCCGATGTATCTGACGCGGCTGGTCCATGCCGCGCAAACCGCGACGGTATCGGCGACGGGCGGCGATCCGGTCGCTAGGGTGCTGGCGACGTGGCTCGGGACGCAGGGCGAGGCCGAGATGGCGGCGGCGGTCGGCGCGATCGCGGATCGGTCGCGGCTTGGGCTTGAAGTCGACCTGGCGGGGCCGGTCGGCGAGATCAACCGCTACGCGCTCCATCCGCGTGGTCGGATCGCGGTGATCGCGCGGACTGCGCACGGGCTGTGGCGGCAGATCGGTGCTGTGCTGGCGACGGGGAACCATGCGGTGGTGATCCCGGGTGGGCCGCTGGCGGTGGCACCGGCGGGCTTGCCCGCTGTGGTTGCGGCGCGGATCGACTGGGCGACGCAGGGGCTGGCCGAGGTCGATGCGCTCGCGGGCGCGCTGGTCGAGGGGGATGCGGCGGACGTCGCCACTGCGTCGCGGGCGCTGGCGGCGCGGGAGGGGGCGATCGTGTCGCTGCATGGCGCATCGAGTGCGGATGTGGTGGCGCGGGCGGATGCGTATCCGCTCGATCTGTTGTGCGAGGAGGTTTCGGTTTCGATCAACACCACCGCGGCTGGTGGCAATGCGAGTTTGATGACGCTGGCGTAGGGCCTTTCTTCACCCCTCCCCTTCAGGGGAGGGGATGGGGGTGGGGCTGTGCCTCGCAGAGAGGGCGCTCTGCTGGACTTCCCCACCCCAACCCCTCCCCTAAAGGGGAGGGGCTAGAGCAAAACTCCCAAGCCCCTCGCCATCCTCACAACGCGGTCGCGAAGGTAATCGCGCCGAGCACCACCCCCGGCGCATTGGCCAGTGCCACCGGCCAGTCGCGCTGCGGCTTGAGCAGCCCGTACGCCACCCACAAGGTACAATTCACCGCCGTCGCCAGCGGCTGGATCACCGATCCCTTATGCCCCGCAAGGTTGAGTTGGATCTGCGAGATGTACGAAACATACATCATTACCGCCGTCGCCGTCGCGACCCACCCAAGGATCAGGATTGCGCGCTCGGCGGTGAGGGGTTTGGCCGTGCTGGCCATTAACAATCTCCCTTTGTGTTGCAGTGCACAACAATGGTTGGACCGTTCGGTTCACTCCGGCAGCGGCATCGCCGTCTGCGTAAGGCTGGCGGCAACCGCTTCGGCGATCTTGATCCCGTCGACCGCTGCCGAGAGAATGCCCCCGGCATAGCCGGCCCCTTCGCCCGCCGGATACAGCCCGCGCGTGTTGAGGCTCTGCAGATCGTCGCCGCGCTTGAAGCGGACCGGCGAGGAGGTACGCGTCTCGACTCCGGTCAGCAGCACGTCGGGATGGTCGTATCCCGGGATCTGCCGCCCGAACACCGGGAGCGCCTCGCGCATCGCGGTGATCGCGAATTCGGGAAGGCATTCGGACAGGTCGCCCATCGTCACGCCCGGTCGATAGGACGGCACGACTTGCCCGAGCGCGGACGACGGCTTGCCCTCGAGCAGATCGCCCAGTCGCTGCGCAGGCGCTTTGTAGCTCGATCCGCCCGCGACATACGCCAGCGACTCCCAGTGCCGCTGGAACGCGATCCCCGCGAGCGGATCGCCCGGATAGTCGCGCTCGGGGTCGATGCCCACGACCAGCCCCGAATTGGCGTTGCGCTCGTTGCGCGAATATTGGCTCATGCCGTTGGTCGCGACGCGGCCTTCCTCCGAGGTCGCGGCGACGACGGTGCCGCCCGGGCACATGCAGAAGCTGTAGACCGTCCGCCCGTTCTTGCAGTGATGCGACAGGCTGTAATCCGCCGCGCCGAGGATCGGGTTGCTAGCACTCGGCCCGAACCGCGCAGTGTCGATCCACGATTGCGGATGCTCGATCCGCACGCCGAGCGAGAAGGGCTTGGCCTCGACATAGACCCCCGCCTCATGGAGCATCGCGAAGGTATCGCGCGCGCTATGCCCGATCGCTAGCACGACATGATCCGCGCGCAGATAGCTGCCGTCATGAATGTGGAGCCCGCGGACATGCCGGGTGCCGTCGCCGCGTGTCTCGATGTCGATCCCCTCGACGCGTTGTTGGAAGCGATATTCGCCGCCGAGCGCCTCGACGCTCTCGCGCATGCTCTCGACCATCGTGACGAGCCGGAACGTGCCGATATGCGGATGCGCCTCGGTCAGGATCTCCTCGGGCGCGCCCGCCTTGACGAATTCGGTCAGCACCTTGCGGTCGAGGTGGCGCGGGTCCTTGATCCGGCTGTAGAGCTTGCCGTCCGAAAAGGTGCCGGCACCGCCTTCGCCGAACTGGACGTTCGATTCGGGGTTGAGCACGCTCTTGCGCCACAACCCCCAGGTGTCCTTGGTCCGTTCGCGCACGACCTTGCCGCGATCGAGGATGATCGGGCGGAACCCCATCTGCGCGAGGATCAACCCGGCGAACAGCCCGCACGGCCCCGCGCCGATCACGACCGGGCGGATCTCGCTTTGCACGGCGGGAGCCTTTGCGGTGAATTTGTAGCGCGTGTCGGGGGTGGTGCCGACGTTGCGGTCCTTGCGGAACTTGGCGAGCACGGTCGCTTCGTTCTTCACCGCGACGTCGAGAGAATAGACCAAAAGGATCGCCATCTTGTCGCGCGCATCGTGCGCCCGGCGCGCGATCTTGAAGCGGATCAGGTCGCGTGGGCTGATCTTGAGCCGCTTGCAGATCGCAGCGGGGATCGCCTCATCGGGATGATGGAGCGGAAGGGCCAGTTCGGTAATGCGCAACATCGCCGGCCCTTACCGCGAGATGCGTCCTGATGCCATGACTTGGACGGGCGAATCAGCCCTTGGGCGTGACCCACACCGCCACCGGCACCGCGAACTTGCCCGGCGCGGGCTTGCCCACTTCGACGCGGTCGGCGGTAACGAGCTCGCCCGTCTCGAGATTGAAGGACACCCACGGCTTGGGCATCCGTCCGAAAACCATTTTCTGGATGGGCTGGCCGGTGGCCGTGTTCATGATCGTTGCGGTAATGCTCATCCGTGCGGCGATACCGGCGGCGCGTCCCGGCTGTCCAGACCGGAACGCGCTTTGCCGGGGCGTTTCATCGCGATGACGTGGCGACCGTTGCAAACGCCTGTGGAGCATCGCGCAATTGCAGGTAGATCCGTCCGTCGCGGCTTGCGGTCGTGGTGATCTTCGGCGCGACGAACCCGTCCGGAATCTGCTGCATCGCATCGGGCTGTTCGCTCGCCCCGGCTGCCTTGACGAGGAACAGGCGATCCCCCGCGATCTGGCATTTGTCGCGCGCCGGGCAGCTGACCGATCGAATATCGGGCAGCCGCACGATCGTCGCGAGCGAGGTCCAGTTGGAAGCGCCGTCGCCCTCGATCACGCGGAACCGGACCGGACCATAAGCGAGCGCGCCGAGTGCCTCGATCGGCGAGAAGGCGACGATGCCGGTGCTCGCGTCCTGCAGGTCATAGCCCTTGCCGGCCTTGATGATCCCCGATGCGCGCCCGTCGGCGGTCGCGATCTCGATCGATTCCTGACCGTCGAGCGTTTCCATCGCATCCTTGTGGAAGGCGAAGCTGATCCGCGCGTCCTGTGCGAAGACGTCGTCGCTGCGCATGACGACCGGCACCATGCCTTCGTGCGTCGGCACCTGTCCGGCGATGTGAACCAGCGTCGCGCCCGTGCGTCGGCCCGCGATCGTCACTGGTACGGTCTTCTTGCGCCCGCCGCTGAACGCCACTTCCGCGCTCAGGCTGGTTCCCGCACCGATCGTCTGCGCCTTGGTCGGATCGTCCGCGAGCAGCGTCAGCCGGTCCTGGTTATCGACTCGCGTCAATCCGCCGGGGTGGAACGACAATTGCCCCAGCGTCATGCCCTTCACCTGGTCGAGCCGCGCGCCCGTCAGGATCGCCTCGCTGTCGCCGGCATGGAAGATCAGGTCGTCGACGCTGCCCGCTTCCTGCAACGCGGCGAGCGTCACGACCGCGGGGGTGGTGCCCGATGCGCCCTCGATCACGATCGACACCGGTCCCGGTGCCATCTTGTCGAGCGGGAGCGTCGCGACGATCCCGCGCGTGCCCGCCTGCTTCCACGTGACGGGCTTGGCCGCGCCGTCACCGCGGCGAAGTGAAACCTGCGTCACACAGCCTGCGCCGCCGCCGAGCACCTGCACGTCATTGGCGCGGCCAACCACCAGCGAAGTGCCGTCGGCGGTTTTCCAATTGTTCTGCTGCGGGTTGGACAGCGCGAAGCTCGGTCCCTCGAACGGGGTGAAGCCCCATAGTCCGTGGATCTGCGCCGGGATCGCGCCGCCGAACGGCCCCTCCGGGATCGCTTTGTCGAGCACATAGCCGCCGCGCCGCGCATCGGCGTGGATCGGCACGTCGACCAGCGTCCCGTCCGGGCGCTTCAATCGCAAGGCCATTTCGCGCGCATATTGCGTCGCATAGATCAGCGGCGCGCCTTCGACCGGCAGGGTCATGCCCGGCGACGCGCACAATGCGATATCGGGCGTGGAGGCCCGCAGCGGGGGTGGCTTGGCCGCTTCCACCGCGGGCATCGCGACGACCATCACCGAGGTCGGCTTGGAAAAGGACAGGGGCGTATTGAGCAGCAAGGTCGTTCGGCCGTTGCTGATCTGCGACAGCGCCGGAATAAACTGCAATTGCGTCGACTGGAACGCGCCGAGCAAGCGGAACATGTCGCGCACCACGCCGATGTAGGAGCTGTACGAACCATAGCCGCCCGCCGGCGTCGCGCTCAGCTGGAACGCGAGATCGGTCGGTGCCCCCGCGAGTGTCGATGCGAGTTGCGAACTGTGCGTGTCCGCCAGCAGCAGCGTCTCGCGGTCGCCGGTGAGACACGCCGCCTGCAATTCGGCCGGCTGCTGGAGGCATTCCGCCTTCAGCTTGATCGACAGGCTGCGCGTCAAATTCTGCGATGCCGCCGAGACGCTGTCCGGATTCTCGCGCTCGACCTTGAGCGTTTCGCGCAGAAACGCATCGAGCCGCGCACGATCGAGCGTCGCCTGGTTGAGTTCCTGAACCGCGCGAACGAATGCGCCCGGACGCTTGCGCACCGTGCTGATGACCGCATTCGCGCCACCGCCGCTTTCGGGGATGACGAGCAGCGCCATTTGCTGCGCGCCCTTGGGGACGGTCAGCGAGAAGTCCGCGCCCTTGCCCTTCCAGCTGCGCGCTTCATGGAACCAGTCCTTCGACGGCCGGTCGATCGCACCGCGCAGGAACCCCGCGACGATCCGGAAGCCCTCGGTCTGGTTCGCGGGGAGGTCGAGCTTGATCGACACCACGTCGCCTTCGACGAGGTTGGGGACGGATTCGAGCGGAAGCGTGATATCGCCGTGCTTGACCGTGACGACGACGTTGGGACCGACCAGATCGAACGACGAGGAAGCGCCCAGCGTTGGCGACGTGGCGCACAGGGCCGCCATCGAGACCGCCAGAACGAGCGGTAACGATCGCGCGCGGCGCAGTACGGATTTCGGCATCGCTCTGAAAAGCATCAGATCTCCTGCTTCCGACCTGTGTTCACAATAAGGCCCGCGGCGGTGTTCAACGGTGCCGGACTTAACCTGTGTGCCACATGGCGCAAGGGGGCGCGGGCATCGGCGACGGTGATAGGGCCGGGTCCGCTACGCCCGATCAGCGGCAGGCGCGCCACCCCATGTCGCCACGATCCGCCTGGTCGAGATGCAGGTGATCGCGGTGCGCAGCATTGTAATCGGGGGACAGGACCGTCGCGAACATGCCGCATCCACCGTCGCGCACCGCATGCAGGAAACGTCCGCGCGGATCGTCGCGCGACCAGTCGCGGAGCACCGATATGCGGCGGCCATCGGTTAGGACGAAGGCGCTGACGTCGATCGCATTGCCGGTCGAATGTTCGCTCCAGCTCCCTTCCTCGCGCCCGTACATGCGGCGACACGAATAGCTGCCGAAATGCTCGATCCGCGCGACCGTGGTGCCGAACAGGCGTTGCGCGGCGGGTTGGATGACATGCGCCTGCCACGCGACCAGTCCGGCCGTGACGGGGCAGGCGGTCGTCACCACGGGGCTTAGCGCCAGCACGTCCTGGCGCGCGGCGGTGCGGATGCTGTCGGGCGCGCGACATTGCGTTGGGCCGCGTGCGGGGACTGCCGTGAAACGCAGCCCGGCATTCTTCAGCAGCGTGGCGCACGCCGCCGGATCACGCCCGAGCGCAGCGATCTTGCGCCCGGTGAACACCCCCGGCGGCTGGTCCAGCCGTAGCGGGGTCCACGGCAGGTCCTGCGGGGCAGGGCGGAACAGCGCGAACGCCACCAGCGCCACCGCGGCACATAGTGCGAGCACGACGATCCGGCGCAGCCAGCGAAGAGCGATCGATACAGCCATCACCAGAGCCAACGCGGCGACCGGCGTTTTGGCTGCGCCGGTCTGACGCGATCAATCGTAGCGTGCCGCCCACATCGCCGCGGCGATGTCGTTTTCCTGGACGACCCGGCATTCGGCTTGCGCAACGCCCTCGGCGATCGCCTGCCGCGCAACCGCGGTCGCGATCCTGAGCGCGATGTCGCGTAGATGCGTGATCGGGGGGAGCAACGTGCCGCCTTCGCCGTCCATCGTCGCAAGCTCGCGGGCGGCGGCCATGAACATGCCCTCGGTCACGCAGCGCGCGCCGACCGACAGCGCGCCGAGCCCGACGCCGGGGAAGATGAAGACGTTATTGACCTGCGTCACGCCCGCGACCCCGAACGGGCTGCCGGTGCCGACGATCGCGCGGCCGCCGGTCCAGTCGAACAGGTCGGTCGGATGCGCTTCCGCGCGCGAGATTGGGTTGGACAGCGGGAAGATGATCGGGTGTTCGACACGCGCCGCCATTGCGCGCACCGCGGCTTCGCTGAACCCGCCGCTTTGCCCCGACGTGCCGACCAGCACTGTCGGCGCAACCAGCTCGATGGTGGCGAGCAAGTCATGCCCGTGCGGGTTGAACAGGTCGCGCGGGCTGTCGTGGCGGGCAAGCGCCATCTGCGATTCGGTCAGCCCCGGCATGTCGTCGACGATCAGCCCGTCGCGGTCGACCGCCCAGATCCGCGTACGCGCCTCGGCATCGCTCAAGCCGTCCGCAACCATCGCGCGGACGAGCAGTTCGCCGATCCCGCAACCCGCCGCGCCCGCGCCGAACAGCACGATCCGCTGGTCCGCAAGCGCGCCGCCGGTCCGCCGGATCGCGGACAGCAACGTGCCGAGCGCGGTCGCCGCGGTCCCCTGAATATCGTCGTTGAAGCTCAGCAGCCGGTCACGATAGCGATCAAGCAGGCGATGCGCATTGTGGCCCGCGAAATCCTCCCACTGGAGCAACACGCCGGGCCAACGCTCGGCGACAGCGGTGACGAAGCTTTCGAGGAAGCCGTCATAGTCTTCACCCCGCACGCGGGCATGCCGCCAGCCGACGTACAGCGGATCATCGCGCCGCGCGGCATTGTCCGTGCCGACATCGAGCAGGATCGGCAGCACTTCCGCCGGGTGCAGCCCTGCGCATGCCGTATAGAGCGCGAGCTTGCCGATCGGGATACCCATGCCGCCCGCACCCTGATCGCCAAGCCCGAGGATGCGCTCGCCGTCGCTGACGACGATCACCTTGACCCGGTCGAACGCGGGGTCGGCCAGTATGTCCGCGATCCGGTCCTGATTGGGATAGCTCAGGAACAGCCCGCGCGGGCGGTGCCAGATCTCACTGAACCGTTCGCACCCTTCGCCGACGGTCGGGGTGTAAATGAGCGGGAGCATCCGCGGCAGGTCACGCTGGACGAGCGCGTGGAACAGGATCTCGTTCGAATCCTGCAGTTCGCGCAGGAAGGCGTAGCGATGGAAATCGTCCGCCATCCCGTCGAGCGCGCGCATCCGCCGTTCGATCTGGCTGTCGAGCGTGCCGATATGCGGCGGAAGCAAGCCATGCAGCCCGAACGTGTCGCGCTCGGTCTCGGTAAACGCCGTCCCCTTGTTGGTCAGCGGATCGGCGAGCAGCGCGCGCGCGGCGGCGTAGTAGGCGGGAGCGATGAGAAGGGTCCTTTCAGAAGCGCAGGCTGATCCAGCCCGCGAGGAAGTCCGAGCTCTTGTAGCCAGCGTCCTGCAGCGCGGGGCCGGCGTCGAGATGCTCGTAGCGCCCGGTCAGCGACACGCGCGGCGTCACCGCCCAGACCGCCTGCAAGCGCGAGACGTTGGCGATCCGCGCGGCACGGAAGTTCTGTGTTCCCGCAAACGGCGCACCGCTCGCGCGGTACACTGCGTCGGTGACGTTGGCGCGCCAGTTGAGCGCATATTCCGCGGTCACGCGTAGCGACTTGGCCGGGGCCACGGTCACGTTGGGGGCGACCGTGACGAGGTTCGACGGCGTCAGGAACAATTGATAGCTGTAATAGATGTTGTTCCCGAACGGCGCATAGGCGTTGGCCAACGTCCGACCGCCATAGCCGCCGCCGCCGCTCGAATAGTCGAAATGGACGCCGACGCGCGGCGCGGTCTTGGCCTTGCCGACGCGGTAGGTCTGCGCCACGAAGAACTGCCAGGCATCGATCCGCTGGTCAATATAGGTGCCGAACTGGTGGTTGGCGGTCCAGTCGATCGTCACCGGGCCCGCGTCGCCGTAAGCATGGACGCCCGCGAAGAAGCGTTCCGCCGGCCCGATCCGCCCGCCCCATGCACCGACCGAATTCTTTCGCCGCCAGAAGAACGGATCGACGAACAGGCTCGACCCGCCGAACGCGGTCTTGGGCACCGCAAAACCAAGCGACACGCCCGAGAAACGCCGCGCCGGGTCGGTTACATCGTCATCGGTGCCGAGATCGCCGTACGCCGTGGGCTTGAGATCGAACAGGTCGGCGCGGACGGTCTTGCCCTTGGCCCACAACCGGATGCCGTTGAGCGTATAGCGGATCGTGTTGTTGTCGCGTTGCGACACGAGCAGGTTGGGCCCGTCGGTGAATTCCTGACGCCCATAGCGTGCACCGAGCTGGACCGAGCCGACGTTGACGTCACCTTCGACGAACGCCTGTTGGACGACCAGATCATTGCGCAGGTTGGTCGCAGGGACGCCGAGTTCCACCCCCGAAATGCCGCCGTGCGCCAGTTCGACATAGCCGCGCAGATGCGGCCCGACGTGCAGGTCTGCGCCGCCGACGATGCGGGTGATGTCCTGCCGCTGCGCCTTGCTCTCGCGCAGATTGGGGTTGGTCGTGTGGTTCATCCGCAGTCGCAACTCGCCCGACAGCGTCAAATAGACGTCCCCGTTGGAATCGAGCGGCAGGAACTTGAGCCGGTCGAGCGGATCGTTGCGCTTCGCGGGATCGGCCATCCCGCGCCAGTCCTCGGCCCAGCGCGACAGGTTATAGCCGTTGGTGTTGGCGCCTTCGCCCCCGCCGGCAGCGGGGTAGCTGGTGGCAATTTCCGTCGCCGGGGCCTTTTCGCCGGCACTTACCTGCGCGTGCGCGCCGGAGGCGGCGAGGGCGGCATATGGCGCGATCAACGCCGTGGCGACACGCAGTCGCGAACCCATCATCATGGCAAACGTCCCTTGAAAGTCAGTTCGCGACGCCGAGCGTCACGGCAGCCGGGCTGGTCGGCCCGGGCGAGGCAACCGTCGTCTTGCCGGAGAGGGCGGCGTTGAGCTGCTCGACATCGAGCTTGCCTTCCCACTTCGACACGACGACCGTCGCGACCGCATTGCCGATGAAGTTGGTTAGGCTGCGGCACTCCGACATGAAGCGATCGACCCCGAGGATCAGCGCCATCCCCGCAACCGGCACCGACGGCACGATCGACAGCGTCGCGGCGAGGGTGATGAACCCCGCGCCGGTCACACCCGCTGCGCCCTTGGACGACAGCATCGCGACGCTCAGCAGCAGCAATTGCTGCCCCAGCGTCAGGTCGACGTTGCACGCCTGCGCAATGAACAATGCGGCCAGCGTCATGTAGATGTTGGTGCCGTCGAGGTTGAAGCTGTAGCCGGTCGGCACGACCAGCCCGACGATCGACTTGGGGCAGCCTGCGCGCTCCATCTTCTCGATCAGCGAGGGCAGCGCGCTTTCCGACGACGAGGTGCCGAGCACCAGCAGCAGTTCGGCCTTGAGGTAGAGGATCAGCTTGATGATCGAGAAGCCGGTCAGCTTCGCGACCAGGCCGAGCACGACCAGCACGAACAGCAGCGACGTCGCGTAGAAGGTCCCGACCAGCGTCGCCAGATTGGCGAGCGTGCCGACGCCATATTTGCCGATCGTGAACGCCATCGCGCCGAACGCACCGATCGGGGCAGCGCGCATCACGATGCCGACCAGCTTGAAGAAGGCGATCGACACGTCGTTGAGCAGGTCGAGCACCTTGGTGCCGCGATCGCCGATCAGCGCGAGCGCGATCCCGAACAGGATCGAGATGAAGAGGACCTGGAGGATGTTCCCCTGCGTCATCGCCGACAGGAAGGTGTCGGGAATGATGCCGGTCAGGAAGCCGGTCAGCGTCGTCTCATGCGCCTTTTCGGCATATTCGCTGATCTTGGACGTATCGAGCGAGGCGGGATCGATGTTGAGCCCCGCGCCCGGCCGCACGACGTTGGCAACGATCATCCCGATGATCAGCGCGAGTGTGGAGAAGAACAGGAAATAGGCGAACGCCTTGCCCGCGACGCGGCCGACCGAGGCGAGATCGCGCATTCCGGCGATGCCGGTCACGATCGTCAGGAAGATGACCGGCGCGATCACCATCTTCACCGCCTTGATGAAGGCATCGCCGATCGGCTTCATCGCTTCGCCCGTCTGGGGGGCGAAATGGCCGAGCAGCACGCCCGCGACGATCGCGAGCAGAACCTGGAAATAGAGTTGCGCGTACCACCGCTTGGGGGCGGCTGGCGGCTGTTCGCCGGCGGCGGGAATCGAAATGGACATGGGGCCTTCATCCTCTGAACACGAGGTTCTGCTCTGCGGCGATACCTGTTGTGGTGAGTATCGCCCTGTCGGACGTGGGGCTAGTTGTACTTTCGAAAAACGCGGAAAAAGCCGCGTTTTCAGGCTTCTGGAAGCATTTGGCAATAAAGCGCGCGCCAATATCTGCGTGCCGATAAGCGGCTATGTGCCGAAAGTTGCACATGTCGGGGGGCTTGCTAGAAGCGCCCATGCTCCGCGCCTTTCCCTTGCCACGAGTCGGTCTTGCGGTCGTGGCCGCGCTGATCGCGCTTGCCGTCGGCTGGGCGGTCGGCAGCGTGATCGCGCACGCCGCACGCGAGCGCCTGGCGACATCGGTCGCGGCAGACGCCCGGTTGCGCGCGTCGCTGCTCGCGAGCGAGGTTGCGCGGTTCCGCTTGCTGCCGCTTGCGCTCGCGGACGACCGCGATGTCGTCGCGGCGCTGGCCAAACAGAAGGGCGCGACTGCGGCCCTCGATCGCAAGCTCGAACATCTCGCCGCCGAAACCGGTGCCGACGCAATGTACGTCATCGCGCCCGACGGCCATGCGATCGCGGCAAGCAACTGGAATACGACCAGGAGCTTCGTCGGGAGCGACTATCGTTTCCGGCCGTATTTCCAGCAGGCACGTCGCGGCGGCGAGGCGCGTCAGTTCGCGCTTGGCACGGTCAGCAACCGTCCCGGCCTCTATCTTGCGCGTCGAACGGCGGCGGGGGGCGTCGTCGTCGTCAAGCTCGACTTCGCGTCGATCGAGCGCCAGTGGGCGGCGGCTGGCGGCATCACCTATGTCACCGATCCCGGCGGGCTGATCCTCATCGCGAGCCGCCAGACGTGGCGTTTCGCGATGACACGCCCCTTGTCCCCCGCCGAACGCGCCAGCGCCCTGCGGGTGAGTGGTGCGGCGGCGCTGCTGCCGGTGCCCTTCCAAACCACAAATGCCGATCGAATCCGCGTACCGGGAGAGAAAGGCACCTTGCTCGTCGCGCGGACCGCAGCCGATCCCGCCGGATGGCGCGTCACGCTCGCGCAGCCGACGCGCGCGGCGGTGGACGACGTCGCCCGCGCGGGTGGAATCGTAGCCGGGCTGCTGGCGTTCGTGCTGCTGTGGCTGGCCAATGCCGCCCGGTCGATGGCGCGCCGTCGCGCGGACCGGACCAGCCAGCTCGAACAGGCGGTCGCCGAGCGCACCGCCGCGCTTCGCCACGAGATCGAGGAACGCACCCAGCTCGAAACGCGCGCGGCCACGCTTCGCGAAGCCTTGCGCCAGGCCAACCGGCTGGCGACGCTCGGGCAGATCACCGCGAGCGTTGCGCACGAGACCGCGCAGCCGGTCGCCGCGATCCGCACTTATGCCGCGACCGGCGAGACGCTGCTCGACCGCGGCGCGACCGAAGACGTCCGTGCGAACCTGCGGGCAATCGCGCGCCTGACCGAACGGATCGGCGCGGTGACCGCGCAACTGCGGGGCTTCTCGCGCAAGGCGAGCGGTGAAATCGGCCCGGTGCCGCTCAGCGAGGTGATCGAGGGCGCGCAACTCATCCTGCGCGAACCGCTATCGCGCATATATGTCGACTGGCCCGCGGTCGCCGCAGACCTGCGCGTGATCGCGGGGCGGATCCGGCTCGAACAGGTGTTCGTCAACGTGCTGCAGAATGCGACCGAGGCGCTTCTGACCCAGCGGGACGGCGCGATCGTCGTGACGGTCGACCCGCAATCCGAACGCGTCGTGGTGCGCATCCGCGACAACGGCCCCGGCATCGCTCCCGACATATCGGAACGGCTGTTCACCCCGTTCGCTACGAGCCGGACCGCGGGGCTCGGGCTCGGGCTGGTGATTGCCAAAGACATCATGGAGGATCTCGGCGGCACCTTGCGACTTGTTCCGGGACCAGGGGGCGCGTGTTTCGAGATCGTGCTGCGGAGGGCAGCATGACCGCCGCACCACCCCGCGTCGCTCTGATCGAGGATGATCCCGACCTGCGTTTGTCGACTACGCAATTGCTGTCGCTCGCAGGATTCGCGGTCGACGCCTATTCGGACGCAGCCCCTGCGCTCGAAGCGATCCAGCCCGATTTCGCGGGCGTCGTCGTCACCGACGTGCGGCTGCCGCACATTTCGGGCACCGAAGTGTTCGAACTGTTGCGCGCGCGCGATCCGAGCCTGCCGGTCATCCTGATCACCGGGCATGGCGACGTGGCGATGGCGGTATCCGCGCTGAAGGCGGGGGCGTGGGACTTCCTGACCAAGCCGTTCGATCCCGACGTGCTCCTCGCCGCGGTCGCGGGGGCGGCGCCCCCCCCGCCCCCGGGACGGGCCACAAGGGGGGTGGGGGGGGCGGGGGCGGGGGGGGCGGGGGGCGCGTACCCCGCCCGGCGGGAAGGGCCCGCC
>JARUXA010000070.1 GCA_030433805.1 Sphingomonas sp. PsM26
TGTTCTCGAGAAGTGAAGTTTTATTCGTATAGGCAAGTTACCTATATGATTATTAATGAATACAATAATATAGGCTTATACTTTGGTCTTAGTATTAAGTTTATTGCCCTAGAATCCTTATATTTTGTTTTTTTAAAGTACCCTTTGGATTTTAGATTCTAATGGGTACTTTTTATTATCAGAAAGTATGTCTTAAACGACAGGATAGATCATTATGGATAATCAGTTAAAAGAAATCTTTGGTGCTTGGTTAGCAGCTATTGGAACGGTCACAGCTGCTGTAGGGAGTACCCCTTTTCGTTCATTAGGAGAAAATTTTAGAAAAGATTTAAACTTAATTGGGAATGAACTACAGGCTGTAGGAAACGCTCTAGAGGCTGATAGACAGGGAGAAGAGAATCTTGAGAAAATTGGTAATGAACTTCAATCTGTTGGGAATGTAACTGTAATTTCTGGGCTTGTCATAGATTTTAAAGATATAACACAACAGAAACTGATTATTAGTGGAAATTGGATTCAGGCTTTAGGTGGAGCTACTGCTTTAGGAGATGAATTTCAAGATACATCAGATATAAATGAAATTTATAATATTATTGGAAATTTACTTCAAGTTATCGGGAATTCATTGCAAGCTTTAAGTGGCATAAATGAATTGAAGGCCAGTTATATAGATAACAAAGAGTCATTTGAAAAAGAAAAAGATAATAATATATGGTCATTAGATGTTGTTGGGAGTTGGATTCAGGCAATTGGATCCGTTATTTCATTAATTGGGCAGATTCAAGAAGAAAGTGAAGAACAAAGCAATGAAAATGAAGAAAATAATTCTGAAGACAGTGATGATGAACAAGATAGTCCGATACAAGGAAATAGGAGGAGATGCAAGAATGTCATATCAAATAAATATTTTTAATATGGATATTAATTATTGCAGTAAAGATGGAAATATTAATATAAATCATAAAACAAGTAAGGATAATTACATGAAAGATAAAGATAATAACACAAATTCTTTAACGCCAACTATTCAAAAACAGTAATTTTATAAGACCAAATAACCGTTAGGAATTATTATTCTAACGGTTATTTGGTCTTATAAAATCCATTAGTTAACTACGGTTGTATATCATATTTGTTAACAAAACGAAAAAGAAAGCTGCTAGGGAAGACAGCTTTCTTTACCATAAGGTTGCAGTGGAAGACGCCGTTCAGGCATCTTGAGTAGTTTGCTCAGCTTATTAATCTTTATTCTTTAGTAAATAGCAACTTTAAGTTGTTTCTAATTGCCTTAAGGCAATTTTTTATGTCTAACGGCTACGATCTGGCCCTTGATTCTTTGTTCTATTTATATTTATACTTCTCATGTTTCCTAATTGATGCCTTTGTTTAGCCTGCTCTTCACTACGAGTAGCTTGTTGAATCGCATCAAAGATGCCTGAGACTATTTCTATGATGTTTTCTTTAGTTTTTATTTGCTTTTTTATAGTTGGTATTACGTTTTGCTCAAGTCCTCTAATTTCGCTTTGTCGCTTGTTTAAATCATCTA
Source organism: Sphingomonas sp. PsM26 (assembly GCA_030433805.1). Classification (GTDB taxonomy): domain Bacteria; phylum Pseudomonadota; class Alphaproteobacteria; order Sphingomonadales; family Sphingomonadaceae; genus Sphingomonas. The sequence goes on from JARUXA010000070.1 coordinate 1,547, forward strand.
TCCCTTTATATCCCTTTTCCTTAAGGTTCTCTTTGTAGTGATTTATTTCGTGTTGCAACTCTTTATATTGCTGATGTGCTTTCTTTGAAACTAAACGTTTGGCTGCTTCACCAGGGCTATTGTTTAATTTATCAAGTTCTTTTTCTGTTTTTTCAAGGCTAGTAACTTGGCTCTTCATCTTATCTAGATAATCTTTTTCCGTTTGAAAGATTTTTAGATCTTTCTTTAGTTTGTAGAGGTCATCTTCTTGATTTTTAATTGCTTTTTCAATGACATCTAACGTTACTGGGGTCTTTTTGGCCATATCTACATGTTTCTCTAGTTTTAAGGCATTTTCATAGCTTAAATATTTTCCAGCTGTTTTCAAGTCGGGATAGTGAGAGCTTACTTCACGAATTTTCGCCATTTTAATAGCTTCTTCTGCTTGTAACAAGACTTTCGTTTCAACTTGAATCTGCTTTTTTTCATACTTGATTTGATGCAGGCGATTCTCTTTCTGTTGAGAGAATTCTTGATAGCGACTATAAAACTCCTCTTCAGTTGAAAAGCGAAGAGATTCCTTATAGCTCCCAATACTGTTTTCGTAGTTGGCTTTGTTACTTTCTAAATCAGAGATTTTATCAAGGTGACGACGCTTCATCATGTTATTTTCTTTTAGTTTAAACGGATTGAGTGATCCCTTGAGTTCATCTACCTTTTCTTCATTCTGTTTGATTTCACGCTCTAAAGCCTTCACACGGTCATAGTAATTGCTGACGTTCAGGAATTGTTGCTGTTGAACATGGAAATGACGCTCAATAGGGTCATGACGATTACTCATTTTACGCAGTTCTTCATGGCGTTTGGAGATATCGTCCAAGGAAATGACTTGTCGACTTAAAAGAGAAGCAGCTTTTTGAATATGTGTTTTCTCAATATCTGTAGAGAAGCTAAATTGTTTCTCTTTTTCTTTCATTTTTTGGACATGAGCTTCTTTTTGACGACGATAAGTTTGTAAATCAATAACGGCTTGATTGTATTCCTGGCGTTCTCGATTGATTTGACCACGCTCGCTTTGTTTGCCTTTCTTTTCGATGTCGTGAGCGACATGACCTAAGTGAATGCTTGGAAGAACTTCAAGTCCACGGTTCTGATGAGAAAGGTGCGTAATACGCTCGTTACTTTGGACTTGTTCTAATGCTTGATTGGCATAGTTCGCCCACTGTTCACGAATGGATAAGCAGCCTTTGCTATTTTTGACGTACCCACGATTGTTTTCTTTGGCATTGGCAAAATTAGCATTCCAGTCACGATTCTTTTTGCCGAAACCATTCTCATCAAGATTTCTCATTGTTAACATGATGTGGGCATGAGGATTATTGGCATCGTCACGATGGATGGCAATATCAGCGACCATCCCTTTTTGAACAAACTCGTTTTGAGCAAAAGATTGAATGAGTTCTTTTTGTTGGTCTTGATTCAGTTCAATTGGCAACGCAATGTTTAATTCGCGTGCTAGTTGTGAGTCTTTGCGTTTCTCTACTTTTTCAACTTCATTCCATAAACGGTTGCGGTCTTTTATCCATTCTGGAGAATTAGAAGGAGTCAGAATCATGGTTTCCGGTTGTACATCACGAGCATAAAACTTTTGCTCGTCAGTACGTTCATCATGTAGTTTTTCGCCACTGCGATAAGCAGCTGCAGCTACAGCTGATTGTCCTTTTGAACGGCTGATAATTTGCATTGACAGATGGTAAATAGCCATGATTCGTTCCTCCTTTCTTGAAAATGGATTTTGGTTTTTGGAATAAGTTGATGAGAGCACAAAGTGCGCTAATCAACGTTTTTGATAAAGTCAGCATTATGAACACCAAAGGTGTCATATGGTGACTTTATCTTTGCCGATAGGCAAACAGGTTTTATGAAATTCGCCATCTAGGCGAATGGGTCTTTGATTTTGTCTTTTCGTTCCGAAGGAACCGCACACATCGGTACGATGTATAAGTGCGCCCTTATCTCTTCGATCTAAGGGAATTATACCATACCCTGGTGAGAGAATCTATGCTAAGGATACCAATTTATCTCAATTTTTGCTATAATCAATTTAAACATTAGAGAACAGAAAAAAGGAGATGAGGATGGGTGCCGAAGAAGCGAACAGATGAGGAGATTCTTCAGGAATTAGAAGAGAAAATTGAGAAGATGAAAGCGAAGAAACAGCAAGTTGAAGCGCGTAAAAAGGAAAAAGAGAGAAAAGAGAGAACACGACGACTGATTCAAGTTGGCGCGATTTTCGAGAAATACTTTGAAATTCAAAGTGAAGAAGAAGCTGAAAAGATTGCGAAGGCGTTGGAATCGTATGTAGGAAAAAACAAAGATAAGATTTTGCATCATGATGTTGTTGTAAAAGAAAAAAAGAAGGCAGCAGCAGAAGTAGCTGTTTCTGAAGAATAAGGATCCGTAGGAGCCTATGATGAAATGTTCATATTGTGATTCAGAAAATAATTCTGTGGAGGAAGCATGTTCTGTTTGTGGAGCACCTTTACATATAAAGCGTCCTCAACTGAAAGAATATGTGAGTTTACAAGATTCAGCTTTATCATTCCAGGAGCTTCAAGCTTTTCATACGTATGACTTGTTAATCTTGCTTCGTTTGATTCGAGAAGAACGTTCAAAAAGCTATAATTTGATGAGAACAGTTCAGAAGGCCCCAGAAGGAGCTGAAATAGATAAAAGTGTGATAGAGTTCGGAGAAAGCGAATATCGCCTTTATACGGCTCGTATGAAGCTTATAGAGGGTCTTTTAATAGATCGTATGGGATACAAGCCTAAACGGGTAGATGATAAGCTGCTTGTAGCGTTAAAACATCGAATAGACTCGAAATAGGCTTGCAAATATGAAAGATTTGGTAGAAAATTAGACATAAGAAAAGCCCTCAAGTTTTGGTCGACTGCGAGGACTTCTCTTAAAAACTATGAAGGAATTAACCTGTAAGAAAGATTAACTCTTTTTGTTGAATGTGTGTAAGTGTATTTTAACACAAACAGATTAATTTCTTCCAGTTAAAAATTGGGGGAATTGTAATGAAAAAAGAAAGTAGTTTGAGAAGTAGTTTAAATAAAGCAGAACGAAATGCTAGAAAAAGAGATTTTGAGAAGGATGGAGAATCTAGGTTAAAAGCAGAAGAACTCAAAAAATCTTTATTAGATCAATTAAAAGAACTTACTGGCGAGGAACATTTTGTTGGAACCAGTAAAGATCCTTTTGCAGGGGAGCCGTTTAATCAAACTATGCATAGAAATTTAGATTTGTTAAATAGAATTGGTTATCTTAATCAAGCCGAAGGGGATTTTCTCTTTAGAATTCAAGCATACTTAGAATTTAAAAGTAATGTGATCATTTGCAGAGAAGATAAATTTAAAAAGAAACGAAAAAATGTTGTTGAAGATGACTTTGAACTTCCAAAGGCTGCAACAGTTTCAGAAATCGCTGAAATGATTGGGAAATCTCGTAGACAAACATCCGAAATTATGAATTCTTTGAAACAAAAAGAGATTTTGCTTAATCCCGAAGGGGCAGGTCAAGTATCTGAAAATGGACGTACTGTAAGCCCTAGAACGTGGATTGTAAATCCTTATATTATGATTTGTGCTCCACGAAAAAATGAAGTTAAGTTAGATAAATTAACAATGAGATTGTTTCAACATTCTTTAAAAAATCTTAAAGATCAGAACGGTAAAAAAGTAACTTTACCTGCTAGATTTTTTTAAACTGATTTTTTAGATCGTATCAATATGATACGATCTTTTTTTATTAATTTGGAATATTTAAGGTGTGCGGAATTCCTCTCACTTTAATACCGTAATGAGAGGAATTCCGCACACCTTAAAATGTGTACCCAACCCAGTCATATCAACGCTTTAACCCTCTTTTTAAACTTTCTCTCTATTATCACTATTGTTTACTAGCAATTCGCTCATAGAATTGCTAGAGTCTTTTTATACTTTTTTCGTAAGAAAAATAAAAAACCTTAAGGTTAATATGGCCGCCTAAAGGCGGACCAAGTTGTTCTTAAGGTTTACTGCTTTCCATTGCTTTAATTTTCATGATGGTTGTTAATCTAGCCATTTCTCGTAAGTAGCAGTACTCACATATTTTTTCATTAGAGAACTTAAATGCTAAAGCATGGATTTTTTTCATTTCTTCTTTTTTAGAACCTGGAAATTTCATAGCACCTTTACGAATTTTTCTTAAAAGGGCTTTATTGATGTTTTCCATCGGCTCATTACAGATAGAACAATTTTTAATGTGAATACACACCTTTCTGTATCTCTAATTAGATTTTACTAAAAAGTCGTTGCCAGAAAGTCTTCTTCGCTTGTTCTTGAGAAGCTGCTATTAATTGTTTAACTTCTTCTTTTTCTTCTCGTATTGATCTAATTACAGACATAAGATTATCATCTCGTTCTTCAGATCTTTTCTCTATTTTTTTTATCATTTCTTTAATTTCTCTTTGGCCTTGTTGGCGGCCTTCCTCAAAGGCTTTTTGTATTGCTTTATTTATTCTTTCGTCTAAAATTTCTTCTAAAAACTGTTTTGTTAAACGCGTTTCTTCCCGATAAACGCTAGGCGTTTGTGATGCGTTTAGACCTTCTAGATCCATTGATACTACAGCATTTATAGCGTCTATTAGTGCAACGCTATTACTTATTAATTTCTTTAATTCTCTGAACGCCTTAAAATCGCGATCATAGTAAATTCTTTGATCTTTTTCATTTCTTTCAAATTTATATCCGGCTTTTTCTAACTCGATAGACCAACGTCTTAGAGTTGACGTAGTAACTTCAAGGTCGGCTGCCACGTCTTTTGCAAAATATCCGTATTCAGACGCGTTTGACAATGCGTTCACCCCCATTTAGGTGTTATTCTATTATTTTTATTATAATACCTTTAATATAATAGCTAACCTATTAATTTTGAGATAGTTTAAGAAGCATATTTAAAATTAGTAGTGTTCTTTAGAAAATGAACAGACGCGTTTAGACGCTTAACATATTAAAAATCTATAATGGAGGCCACATACTTCTTTAAAGGCATAAGAAAAGCTCTCAATATTGAGAGCTTTTCTTATGTGTGTGGTTTCTATTTAGTTTCGATAAAAGATGAAACATGTGCAGATATAAAATACCTCATGTATCCATGCTTTGTCGAGGTAAAAAAGTAACAAAATAAAAAGCCATCTCGATATTGGAAAACGAGATGGCTTATATATATAGGGGGGTTATACCTTATATACATAAGGTAAATCATAACATAATTCCCATATAAATAAAAAGCAACCTCGACAATTGGCAAGCGAGATTGCTTTTTATTTTTAGGATTGTCATGCATAACATTTGTAAAAAAAGCAATAGGAGGCAATCTTGAGCATATGAATAAAACGTGTACTTTTTATTCATCCTCCTCCC
>JARUXA010000071.1 GCA_030433805.1 Sphingomonas sp. PsM26
AAAGAGTCAATGTTGAACAAAAAGCACATTAATAAAAAACACAGACCATTGGATGGTCTGTGTTTTTTTGTAATAAGCGGACACTATAAGAAGAACTAGATAAAGTACGTTGAGGTGAGTTCACTTATGATATCAAGAAAACATTTAGGATTTAACCTATCTATAATAGCGATTCCGTGGTTGTCGTTGTTATTTATAGGAAAACGCAGCATAAGACGTTATTCGTTAGCGGGGATTTTTATTATTATCTTTGAAATTATTAATCATTTGTATGGGCATCAGAGGAAGTGGTGGAAATTTTATGATAAAAAAGATTCGTTTATAAAAGATGAACTTCCTTTTAGTATTGGGCCTTATATGCCTCTTTCAATGTGGCTTCTTAAATCTTCGTATGGAAACTTTAAGAAGTTTTTATTACTGAATATTATAGTTGATGGAATCTTTGCTTTTTACTTTATTGATGTTCTTAAAAGGTTGAAAATTGTAAGTTTAAACCGATTAAGTCATTTTCAATTTTTTATCTACCTTCATTACAAAGCATATTTGTTATATGGAGTGCAATATTTATTTGAAAAGGCGAAAAGATGGAGTTGATTTAAAACCTTAAGTGGGATTACATAGGCACCATTTTTTAATTTCGCGGATATAGACATCCCCCTTATTATTCAAGCAATTGAACATAAATTTAATGTCCAAACTGTTGAGATCAAATTGACAAACGGAGATACTGTATCAGTCATGATTGATTAGTGATTTGCTTATGTTATATTTCAATCTTTAATGTAATTTAAAGTTAAATATATAGAAGAGAGCTGTTTTGAAGAATCAGCTCTCTCTTTTTTATGTTCCCATAAATCATTTATATAGATAGTATTCCAAATAATACAGCCACAATCGTCATAACTAACGCTGTTCCAATGGCATACTTGGCAGCAAAGCGAATATGGTCACCTATATCAATGCCAAGGAGTCCTACTAAGACATAAATAGAACCTTGAAGTGGACTTAATAGATGCAAGGGTTGCCCTAGTAAAGAAGCTTGACCAATTTCTAGTGGAGGGATGCCAAAGTGAGCAGCCGTTTCAGACATAATAGGGATAATCCCGAAATAGAAGGGAGCATTTGCCATGAAAAAAGTAAATGGCATACTTATAAGCGCAACAATTACTGTTAATTTTGGTCCAAGAGCATCAGGAATAACTGCTATTAAAGTATCCGCCATAGCTTTAACAATACCTGTTCCATCTATAATTCCAGTAAATATACCTGCAGCAAATATCATGGAAACCACCGTTAATATATTTCCTGCATGAGCATGCAAGCGCTCTTTTTGATCTTGTAAATTTGGGTGATTAACAATCATCACGATAGCAAAACCAATCATAAACAAAGCTGGTAACGGCAAGAACCCTAGAACTAGAGCAGTTAGAAGTAAAAGTGTTAGGATTAAGTTGAACCAGAATAATTTTGGGCGCTTTATTGATGCATCCATTCCTACATCAAGAGCTGCAGCAATTTCATCGTTAAATTCTGTATCTATATTGATAACTCCTAGTCTTTTACGTTCACGTCGTCCAAGAAAATAAGAAACCCCTAAAACCCAAATCGTGCCTGCAATCATAGAAGGAATAAGTGGTAACAGCAAGTCTGTTACATCTGCTTTTACAGCCGCCGTAGCTTGTACAGCAGGACCACCCCAGGGAGTCAAATTCATAATACCCATTGCTAACGCAGGAATACAGGCTAGAATAAGTTTATTCATACCTAATCGATTGTATAGTGGGAGAAATGCAGTTACTACAATTAGATATGTAATGGTACCGTCACCATCTAAAGCAACTATTAAAGAAAGTACTGCAGTACCCATTACAATTTTTAGAGGATCACCGCCAACCATCTTTATAATCTTCGCTACTAAAGGATCAAATAATCCTGTATCAATTAACACCCCGAAATAGAGAATGGCAAAGATAATCATAATTGCTGTCGGAGCAATGGTTTCAAGACCCTTCATCATCATTGGTCCTAAATCAGTGAAGCCGCCCAATAAAGCAAAAACAATAGGAACCACTGTTAATGCACTAAAGGCAGACAAACGCTTACTCATGATTAAATACATAAATACTACAATCATCGAAAAACCTAAAAATGTTAACATATTATACCCCCTCTAGAACTTTCTTTCATTTTCCCTCTTGTTTATCTTTAATGTCATACTTTTTAAATTCTCATTAAACTATCTAACTATCATTCTTTATTATAAAGCTGCTTTTCACCATCATTCATTAGTAAAAACAATTGGGTTTTTTTACATATTATTGATTTGAAACCTGTTATCAGAACGAATGTAAGGGTTTACAAAAAATCTAGCGTGAATTCCCCCTTTAAGCCCACTGTATATATAGAATCATTAATAGATTATTTTCTATTCTCGTGTTTCTTTAACTAATCCCTCCTTTACTAAAATCTTTTGTTGATGATTGCTTAGAACTAAAGGTAGTGCTCTCATTATTTGCGTGTTAACAAGCAAAATACAAGTGTTAGGATTAATAAACTTATAGTCACTTTGTAATATCTTAGTAGGGGAGCAGTTAGATATCTCCGGATGATATCTAAAAATGATTTTACAGAACTAACTATATTCATTATTACAACTCATTGTTTGAAGTAATAATTATTACTTTTTGTTTAATTGTTGTAATAATTGTGACTATTTAAAAGTATACTATCATGGCTTCTAATGAAAAGTAAATGTTTTTTTATAGAAATGAAAAGTGAAAGGGAAGTATTAGACTTAACTAAAAAAATAAAAAAGTGGTAAAAACATAAAATATCGAATTATTTTATACATTCGATATTTCATGCTTTTACCACATTCGTAAATTTAATCAGTGTAATGATAATTAATTTTTGTAAGGACTGAAGTGATTTTATCGAGACGATCCTTTGTCTTTTCTGGATAATTTATAGCTATCGCACTTACAAGATAATCGGCCACAAGTAGCGACGCTATAGGTGAATTATGAAAGGCGATACTACTCGAGCTACAAGTCAGTACTAAATCTGAGTACTTAACTAAAGGAGAAGAATAACTGTCGGTAATTGAAATGACCTTGGCATCGTTACTTTTGGCAGCTGTTACAAACTCAACAGTTCTTCTAGCGTACCTTGGAAAGGAGGTTGCAATAACTAAATCTTTAGAAGTTAAAGTAATTCCTTTATCCACCCAATCACTTAAGTCAGAGACAATTAGCTCACAGTTTCCGAGTAGTCGATTAAGCCCAAAAGATAGATGCTGTGCCACGGGTAAACCACTTCTAACGCTTGTACAAAATATTCGGTCTGCAGAGACAATCATTTCTAACGCTTTATTTAGGCTCTCTGTAGAAATCATTTCTACTGTTGATTGAATGTTATTGAATTGACTTTCTGCACAGCGCATCCACAAATCACTCTCATCTAAGCCCTTCAAATTTGTTTCTAATCTGATTTGAGGAGCAGCATTGTTACGTAGAAGCTCCTGAAGTCCTTTTTGAAACTCTGCATATCCAGAATAGCCTAGACTAAAAGCTAACCTCATTATCGTGGTCGTACTAGTTTTTACTGTCAAAGCCAATTGATCAACCGTTAAAAAAGCTACATCGACAGGATTTTTAAGGATATAGTCTGCTACTCTCCGTTGAGTTTCTGTTAGTTGTGAGATATTATCTTTTAATTTTAATATTGGATTTTCCATACCTTCGCTCCAATTAAACAGATTATATTGTAAATTTTATTTTTTTAAGCATATAAAAAGTATTTATCACAATACTTACTTGAATTTTAGCATGTTTACTTTTTTATGTAAAAATGTTTCTTCTAAGCAATAAAGCTTAGGATATGTTTTTCCTGTGCTTTATTTACAAAAATAGATTTACTTTATTAGGCACCGGTGATAAGATACATTTAAGATTATAGTAATAAATATTACTTAAATAAAAAATGTAGTAATTTTTATTACTTTATTTATTTTTTACGATGTTTTTCTATCTTTTTCAAAAATGCAGCAAATAAACTGTAGATATTCTGCGAATAGGGGGGGCAATATCTAATTTTATTAATTTAATTTTGTAAGCGTTATCCTGAGTAGAGCATTGATTAAAATATATTAAAATCGAAGAGGAGTGTATATCAGTGAGTAATTTAGCACCAGTATTATCTGAAGACATTATTAAGAGAGCAAACCTTCTTAATACAACTCTTATATCCGACGCAATGGGGTGTACAGGCTCAATGGATTATAAAATTAAGCCTGTATCTACAGGAATGAAGGTAGTTGGAACCGCTCTAACTGTAAGTTTAAGACCTGGAGATAACTTATTTCTTCATCAGGCAATCTATGATGGTACAGAAGGATATGTACTAGTTGTAGATGGAAAGGGGCATACGGCAAATGCTTACCTTGGAGAATTAATGGCAGCTGCAGCTAAAGCTATTGGACTTGAGGGGATTATTATAGATGGGGCAGTTCGGGACAAAGAGACCCTTAGTCAATCAGGATTTCCTATTTTCTCAAAAGGGTTTATTCCGAATGGTCCTCTTAAAGATGGTCCAGGTGAGTTACATAAACCTATTTCTTGTGGAGGCGTAGCTGTTATTCCAGGAGATCTAATTATAGGTGATGATGACGGAGTTGTTGTAGTTCCAAAAGAAAAGATTGAAGAGGTTCTTTTTAAAGCGGAAAAAAAACTAGAGTATGAGAAAACGCGTTTAGAAACGATCGAAGCATTTGAAAGAGCGCGTCTGCAAGGTGAATCTGGAGGTAACATTCAGCCTTCATGGTTAAGAGAACAGATGAAAGCATATGGATTATAAACAGAAGGGAGAGCTTTAAAGTGAAATTAGGTTTTATTGGATTTGGAGAGGCGGCCTTTGAGTTATCAGTTGGCTTAAAAGGCGAAGGTTTAGAAATCATTTTTGCTCATGATGTTATGATAGACCATCCTACGTATGGTCCACAAATTAAAGAACGAGCTGCTCAAGCTCAAGTAGAACTTTTTTATAGACCCGAAGAAGTTTTAAAACAAGTGGATATAGTAATAGTAGCAGTACCCGCAGATAAAGCACTTGAAGTTAGTGAGATGCTAAAACCATTTATAAAGAAAGAATGTATCTATGTAGATGTATCAGCTTCCACTCCTATCGTGAAGCAAAAAATTAACATAAATATACAAGAGAAGAATGCATTCTTTGTAGATGCCGCAATGCTAGGTCCCCTGCCAGTTTATAAACATAAGGTTCCTATTTCAGCAAGTGGTAATGGTGTAGATCGACTGATTTCATTAATGACTCCGTACAGTATGGACATAACTAAAGTAAGTGAAAAACCTGGTGATGCCTCTGCTGTAAAGCTAATTCGCAGCATTTATATGAAAGGTGTAGTCGCTCTTTATCTAGAGTTATTAGAAGCTTCTCATGAATTTAATGTAGAACAAGTAGTCTTAGATTCTATTAGTGAAACTTTAGATAGTAAGAGCTTTAGAGAAACAATGAACCGATTGGTAACTGGAACCTCTATCCATGCATTAAGAAGATCAATTGAGTTAGACGGCTCTATTCAAATGCTAGAGGCTTCTAATTTAAATTCTGTTATGTCTAAAGCAGCAAAAAGTAAGTTAGAAACATTGGCTTCATTTAATTTAAAAGAAAAGTTTAAAGGACAAAAGCCAGATCATTGGTTGGATGTTATCAAAGCATGTAAAGAAGATGCTACTGTAAACAATTAAATAAACTAATCTATTATATCAATAGTAAGAGACGGGGAGATTTACTTGGGAATATGGGATTTTCAAAGCGGTTCTATTTGGTTAGAAAAGGGGTTTATTCCAAATAAGTCTACAAGTATAGCAGCTACTCATAAGAATTCCAGAGATATTTATTTATCAGAATCAAATGTAATTGTAACAGCCCTAGGAGATTTTTAATGTGGGTGGTTACTGTAATCAATGCTTATTCAAGAGAACATAATATTATCATGTTTGAATTTAACACAGAAAGGGAGGCAAGAGAAACTTTCGTGAAATTACAAAACCATAAAATTTTTTCTGAAATTATCTGTTGTTATAATCCAGCTTCTACTCTAGCTGTTAACTGAGTTCTTTTGGGTTTAGGAAATCTACTTAAAAAAGATAGTAAAGAAGGCTAAGCAAAATGAGTGAACACGCAAATATAGTAATTCTCCAGAGCTTGACAATAAAAGAGATGTAAACGTTATGTTTAAAAATAAGATAGTGTTGATAGCCAATGGCGGCCCACGAATTAGCAAGGCTGCTTCCCATGATCAAACTTGTGGAAATTAAAAAACACCTCATATGACACTTATATAAAAGATAATTGCAGGTAAGGAATTGTAAAAGAGGTTACAGGAAGAACTGTAACCTCGATGTTAAACTTCCATTCCTTTAAAAGTGTCGCTAAGGGAGTTATTTAACTCAATAAACTGTTTTTCTATAGGTGTAAATTCATAATGTAGGCGAGAGATAGAAGTCAGTGTATCTATAAAGTGATGGAACTTCTAAATCATTGTTTATATTATAACGATTTGCGATGCGCTTAGCTACTAAGGAAATACCCATATCCATTAATGCAATTCTGGAGCGCCTACTTTAATAATGGCACCTTGCTCAATCTGTAAGCTTACATAAATATTATGTAGTATTGTCATGTAC
>JARUXA010000072.1 GCA_030433805.1 Sphingomonas sp. PsM26
GGTTCAGACTGCCGAAGGCAAGCTTTACCTGTTCGTCGGCATCGACCGCACGAGTAAGTTCGCGGTCACCCAGCTCGTCGACAAGGCTGACAGGCGAACGGCGTGGGAGTTCCTTGAACACCTGCTGAAAGCGGTGCCGTACCGGATCCATACGATCCTGACAGACAACGGCATCCAGTTTGCCGAGCAGCCGCGCAACCGTAACACCGCCTGGTCGCGTCAGATGCGCTTCGACATGATCTGCGAAGCAAACGACATCGAGCACCGGTTGACCAAGCCGAACCACCCGTGGACGAACGGTCAGGTCGAGCGGATGAACCGCACCATCAAGGAGGCGACGGTCAAACGCTTCCATTACGAGAGCCACGAGCAGTTGCGGGTGCACCTCGCAGACTTCATGGCAGCCTACAATTTCGCCCGTCGGCTCAAGACGCTCAGTGGCCTCACGCCTTACGAATACATCGCCAAAATCTGGACGTCAGAGCCTGACAGGTTCATCGTCGATCCGATCCACCAGATGCCGGGACTAAACACCTAGCGACATCCCTAGAGCGATAAATAGTGCAGCGCACTTCTTCATTGTTTTACCTTCAACCATTACGTGCGCGACAGCCGGAAATACTATTTTCGGTTGTTCTCATAGGCCTGTTCGTTTTCTTCATTGAACCCCGAGGATGGCGCAGGATCATTGCGACCTGGTTGAGTAATGGACGGAGCGTCGCTGGCATCCATCGACTCGTCGATTGCAACATCGAGCTTGGCCTGCTCATCGGATGGGTCTCTTTCAAGACGCCGTGCAATACTGGCATCCTGTCCGGCGTCCTGACGTGGATCCCGTTCCTGATTGCTCGAATTAGAAGCTGCCCCTTGCCCATCATTGTCGCTATAGCTTGGAATATGGTTCATCTTCGTAATCTCCTTAAAGGCGGCAACGCCCCCCTCGTAGCGTCGTTCCTAACCATTTAACGAGATGCGAAGGCAACGTTATCCAACCTCCTGGCAGGTTCGTAGTCTGTTGAACGCAACTGTCTCGCTTCTGGCGAATGGTGCATTTAGGACAGCCTCAAACCAGTCAGCGCGAAAGCCCGGTAGCGCTGACAGATGGGCAATGAGATCCGGCCAGCCAGTCGCTCCCTCATGGAACGTCCAGACGTGGCCTGCGCACTCGACGTCACAGCTTATTAGGTCTGTTACAATTTCGTCGCGTTTGTAGAAAATTACCGCGCGAATTTCAGGCGGCGGCAGCTCGGAAAGAACAGCTGGCAGAATTGTCATTCTCAAACAGTGCATCATTGATCCAACGTCTGCAACACCAAGCAAAAACCCATGTATGAGCTTCAATCCCAGCTTGCCGCCGTTAGCTGTCCGTCCGCTTTTGAACGCCATTGCCGACCACGCCCTGTTGGAAAACACATGATTGGCGACACCTCGGACCGGCAGTCCCGCCGGGTAATGTTCTCCCTGGGCAATAACAATCGACAAACCCTGTCGCTTTGATAGAGTGTACGAGAACGTGCTTTCGGGGGTTTGTCGTACATGTTGGTCGGATATATGCGGGTTTCGTCGGCGGACGATCGTCAGACGGTCGACCTGCAGGGTGACGCACTGGTTGCAGCTGGCGTTGATCATCGGCATCTTTATACCGATAAGGCATCCGGCTCTCGGGACGATCGCCCCGGACTAAAAACCTGTCTCGATTATCTTAACGCCGGCGATACGCTAATCGTGTGGAAGCTCGATCGGCTTGGACGGTCACTGCCGCACCTGCTAGCGATTGTCACCGACTTGAAAGCGCGCGGTATCGCGTTCAGGTCGCTCACCGAGCAGATGGATACGACCACACCCCACGGCGAATTGCTGTTCTCGTTGTTTGGCGCATTGGCACAATATGAGCGTGCGCTGACCCGCGAACGGGTAATGGCAGGACTGGCCGCGGCCAAACGCCGGGGACGCCAAGGTGGCCGACGACCGATGATCGACGCCGAAACGCTCGAACGAATTACCGCTGCGCTGGATGGTGGCGCCAGCAAGGCCTCTGTCTGCCGGACCTTCAAAGTGCCGCGCTCAACCTTGCTTGGTACGCTTGCGCGGACCGGCTGGACCGCGCCGGCCAAGATCTGACGGGACGCCGTGACGTGACGTTAAACCACGTGACTAGCTGCCTGTTCCCGCGGGCCAAATGCAGCGGCGGTTATCGCACCCGCAGCGATTGGCGCATTTGGATATCGGAGGAAGACGCGCCGATCATGATCTGAATCCGTTCCGGTTCGACCAACATGCCATGCCGCCTCTTGTCCCAATAGGCCAGCTGATCAGCTTTCAGCTTGATGTGCACCGTCCTGGTTTGGCCCGCCGCGAGCGCTACGCGGCTAAATCCAGCGAGCTGAAGTGCCGGTCGCGCCACGCGCGAGGTAAGATGGCGGACGTAGAGTTGGGGCACCGCGTCTCCGGCAACCGCGCCGGTGTTGGTCACGTCAACGCTGACGGTCGCCTGCCCGGCGCGCGACAGGTCCGCACGATCGACGCGTAGATTGGCATAGCGAAAGCTTGTATAGCTCAGCCCATGGCCGAAGGGGTAAAGCGGATTGCCCTTGGTGTACATGTACGTGCGGCCGTGGCGGATGTCGTAATCCGGCATCGGCGGCAACTGAGCGATTGATGCGGGCCAAGTGACGACCTCGTGCCCGCCAGGGTTGTACTCGCCGAACAGCACCTGCGCCAGCGCCCAGCCTTCGTCCTGCGAACTGTGCGCCATATGGAGGATCGCCGGCACGTTCGCCTGCGACCAGTTGATCGTGTACGGGAAGCTCGACACGAGCACCATTACCGTCCGCGGGTTAGCGGCCTTCACCTGCTTTACGAGTTGTTCCTGCGCGAGCGCCAGTGTTTCGCGATCGCGCCCTTCCCGCCCGTCGCCGGGATCCGAGCACGGCTTGGTTCCGTTGTCGGTCCAGTCGGTTGCCATATTGGGGCCACATGTTGGATCGTTGCCGACGACTACGATCGCGACATCGGCTGATCGCGCCGCCGCGACCGCTTTGCCGGTCGTGTCGTCCGCCGTATAGCTTACCTTCACACCAGCCCCTGCGGCTGCACGAATGCCAGCGAGTGGCGTAACTGCATAGGGCGGATAGCCACCATACCAGTCCCAATGCACGCTGTTCGCGAGCGGGCCGATGACGGCAATCGAGTGCAGCGCGCCTGCCTTCAGCGGCAGCGCACTGCCTTGGTTCTTCAGCAGCACGATCGACTCCAGCGCGGCGCGACGAGACGTCGTACGGCTCGCCTCGCCGTCCCACGGCGGAGTGCCGTCGTGAAGCGCCGCATAGGGCACCCGCTCGACCGGGTCGAGCAGCCCGAGCTTGATCGTTGTTCGGAACTTACGTGTCAGCGCTTCGTCAAGATCGGCCACGGTAATCTCGCCCTTGGCTAGCGCGGCGTGGAGCTCGTCCTTGTAGGTGTCGAGATATTGGTTCACCCCGGCCTTGAGCGCGGCCACCGCCGCCGCTTGCTGGTCTGGAACGGCATGGTGATCCTTCCACAACGTCTTGATCGCGCCGCCATCGCTCGACACAATGCCGACATGCCATTGGTCGATCACTACGTCGCGCATTACTGGGTTGATAACCATCGGCACGCCGTTCCACGCGTTGTAGGCGGTCATCACAGCGCTAGCACCAGCATCCTGGAACGCCATGCGAAACGGGACAGAATAATACTCCCAGAATAGCCGCTCGTCGAAATCCGAACTGGTGCGCGTACGATCGCGCTCGTTCGAGTTGGCTAGGAAGTGCTTCAGTAACGGCGCCGCTTGCCAGTAGCGCGGATCGTCGCCTTCCAATCCGCGCGCGAAGGCGGTGGTCATCGTGCCGTTGAAGAACGCGTCCTCACCAAAGACTTCTTCGCTCCGTCCCCAGCGCGGATCGCGCGCCAGATCTGCCTGCGGTCCCCACAACATCAAAATCTTGCGATCATAGGCCGGTGTCTGTGAGATCCAGCGCGCTTCGCGTCCCTCAACACCGCCGGCCGCCCGCACCAGCTCGGGATCCCAGGTTGCACCTAGGCCCGGCGGCTGGGGAAACTGAGTGGTAAGAATGGGCGTGCGTCGGTCCGCGCCCTCACCACGCTGCTGCACGCCATGGATGCCCTCCGACGAGCCGAAGCTCGGCACGCCCAGCCGCGGCACGCTGGAATCGGTGCTCAGCGCGTCGATCTTTTCATCAACCGTCATGAGCGAGAGGAGGTTAGCGATCCGGATATCGGCAGGCAGGTCGGCATCGCGGAACGCCGGAGCGGGGGGCGGAGCCGCCGCAGTGGAGAAGAGAACCCCAAGCATGGCTGCCGCCAGCCTAGCCGTTGCCATTCGCTTGCGCATTCTGACTCCTTCAATTTCACCGCCATGGCGGCCCGCGTGTTCATGTGTTTGTATTGCCGGGGACAGCTAGAGCCAGCCAGACATTTGTCGGGAGCGATTTGGCGTAGGTGGCGGCTCCCGTCAGGCAGCTTATGGCGGCGTGGACCCACAGTCCGCCATTCGCAGCGTTCTGGGCGCTCCCCGCAAGCTGCCGTTCGTTCAGGTAGCGCGAAGTGATCGACAAGCTGCTTTCTCTCAGTTCTGATCCTCCAGATACGCCGCTAACTCCTCGGGCGTCCCGTTGGGAAAGGACTGTCGTAGAAATTCCAGAAATGCCGACACCCTCGCGTTCAGCAGGCGGCGCGTGGGGTAGAGCGCCCATAGAGCGATGTTCGACGCCGCGACGTCGCCCCATGCGATCAGCCGCCCCCTCGCGATGTCGCGACTGACCAGAGACAGCGGCAACCGCGCCGCCCCGGCTCCAAGCCGCACCGCATCCCGGATCATCACCAGCGACGACAGCCGCAGCACGGGATCGATCGTGATCGTGCGTTCTCCAGCGGTGGTATCGATCGTCCAGCTGCTCGCCGGATCCCCACCCCGCACCACGGCCGGGACGATGCCGTCGGTCGGCACCGCCATGTCCGGCGCGGCGACCACCACCAACCTGTCATGGAGGAAGGGTCGGCCGACCAGCCCTTCGTCCGCCTTTGGATCGACGCGGATGACCAGATCATACCCCTCCTCGATCATGTCGACCGCGCGATCGTCCGTCGTGACCTCAAGCCGGACGTCGCGATGACGGCGCGCGAAGCCGGCCGCTAACCGCCCCATCGCGGTTTGTGAGAAGAGCAGCGGCGCGCTAATCCGCAGGCGTCCGCGCACTGCCGCGCTGCCCGATGCGATGGCGGCGGTAGTTTCCTCCAACTCGGTCAGCAACGCCCCGGCGCGTTCGAACAATGCGCGACCCTCCTCGGTCAGCTTGAGGTCGCGCTGCCCCCGTTCGAACAGCCTGAGGTCGAGCGCTGCCTCTAGCTCAGACACGCGGCGCGAGAGCGTCGCCTTGGGCCGACGTGCGGCGCGCGCCGCTTTGCCGAAGCCGCCATGGCGGGCGACCAGCGTGAAATCGGCAAGCGCGAGCAGGTCCATATCGTTCCACCCATGAGACGCTGCGTCCAGATTGCGCGTCTATTTGCGCCGGTATGGATCACGCATCTTGCTCGGGTCAACAAGACCAAGGAGAAGCCCCATGACCATTCTCGTAATCGGTGCCACCGGCCGCGTCGGTCGCCATGTCGTCGAGCAGCTCGTCGCACGTAACGCCGACGTCCGCGTCCTTACCCGCGATCCGGCGAAGGCCGCGTTCCCGTCCAGTGTGGGGGTCGCGCAAGGTGACCTGCTCGACATCGACGCGTTGCGCACCGCCTTCACCGGCGTCAGCACGTTGTTCATGCTCAACGCGGTGACGGGCGACGAATTTACCCAGGCGATCATCACTCTCAATATAGCGCGCGAAGCGGGCGTTGATCGCGTTGTCTACCTTTCGGTTTTCGACGCCGACCGCGCCACCAACGTGCCGCACTTTGCCGTAAAACATGGTGCCGAGCGGATGCTGGAAACGATGGGGTTTGGGGCCACCATCCTGCGACCGACCTATTTCATCGACAATGAGGTGATGGTGCGGGACGTCATCCTGCAGCACGGCGTGTACCCGATGCCGATCGGGAGCAAAGGCGTAGCGATGGTCGATGCGCGAGACATCGCCGAAGTGGCCGCGATCGAGCTGGTCCGTCGGGAGCAGGCACCGGGCAAGCTCCCCCTCGAGACGATCAATATCGTCGGTCCCGACACGTTGACCGGTGAGAGTGCGGCGGCGATCTGGTCCGATATCCTCGGCCGCCCGATCGTCTATGGCGGCGACGACCCGAGCGGGTTCGAGGACAATATCGCAACGATCATGCCGCGCTGGACCGCCTATGAGATGCGACTGATGGCGGAACGCTATGTCAGCGACGGCATGATCCCCGACGATGGCGATCGCGAGCGGCTCACCGCGATGCTCGGCCGCCCGCTGCATAGCTATCGCGAAACCGCGGTCGCACTGGCGGCGTGACTGGTACAGGGGCGGGGGGGGGGGGGGGCCGCGCGCGCCGCCCCCGCCCCAAGCCCCACCGGGGGGGGGCGGCGGTGTCTTTAGTCTTTAATTTTGTTTTGTTTGTGTTGA
>JARUXA010000073.1 GCA_030433805.1 Sphingomonas sp. PsM26
GAGAAAAGTGTTTAAGGAGAAAGGATTATTAGACTAAAAAGAAAAGCAGGCTTAAGCCTGCTTCTTTAGCCTTTAAGGCTACTATGTTTAAGAAATTCTTATTAGTTTTTTTGAAGGTTCTTGATGTAGGTTTTGAAATTGTTGAACGGCCTCTGTCATAGATTCCGTATTTAATTTCTTTAAGATGCTTTTTCTTTGATTTTTTATAGTGCTTTCTTCTTTATGGAGAAGGTTTTGTATTTCTGAAATAGAATGACCATCAATAGCAAGAGCAAATACTTCTTGTTCTGCTTGAGTTAGTTGGTTCATGAAGACTTTCTCTTTTAGCATTTTACATTCTTCTTCTACATTCTTTAGTCGAGCAACTTCATCTACTAAATCGGAAGCTAGACTTAGAACATGTTCAATGCCTATTAATAATTTTTCAGTTTGATCCATGATAAGACCCTCCTATTTTTTGAGGGCAACCCATGCTATAATAAAATTGCATTCGAAAATCTATTAAGCAATGGGGTGTTTCTCTGCCAGGAGAAATGCCCTTTTTGTGTTGTTGTGTCTAATCTTGGTGTTAAACGTTTGAATCACCTCCTTAATTTATTTATCTTCCTTGTTATCAATCTCGTTATATTGCATTAAAACGTTTAATCTTGAGTTTTTACCGCCCTTAAAGATCTTATCTGGATTGATTTGATAGGTTCCAGCTCTAATCTTTTTAAGAAAGTCTGATTCTTGTAGAGCTTTCATTGTTTCAGCAATCGTAGGCTGAGAAATTCCTAATTTCTGTTCAATTTCTTTATAAGTCATTAAAAACATGTTCTCGCTATTAAGGTTATCCATTATGAATGTAAGAACTTTAAGTTTCTTATTACCTATTAAATCAAGACTTTCAACTATATGACCTAACCAAATTTTATGGAAATTAGCATCTCGTTCTTCAATGCTTATAACTTCCATTTCTTCGATTTCTCCAGTCTCTGAGTTTATGTATTTTTTTGTTCCTACAACTTTTGTTGCTTTTCTAGTTACTCCTTTTTTGCGTTTGTAATTAGACATTTTTTTAACTCCTTTATAGAAAAATAATCCAGTCTCTTTTTCATATTTTGAGTATATAATAACAAGAGACTTAAGTAAACACTTAAGTCTTATTTAAGTAAACACTTAAAAAAATTTAAGTGAACACTTAAAAAAATTTAAGTGAACAAATCACCCTCAAACCCTTGATATAAAAGGCTTTGTCCAACATTTCATCTTTTTTTCACTCTTATCTATTAATATATTTGCTATTTTTAATGCAAGGTTCGAGTAGTATTTTTTCAGAAAGTCACTGAAAAAATCTCCACTCTTTTCTCCTTGCATTAAAAATTTCGGCAGGGTT
Organism: Sphingomonas sp. PsM26; assembly: GCA_030433805.1. Classification (GTDB taxonomy): domain Bacteria; phylum Pseudomonadota; class Alphaproteobacteria; order Sphingomonadales; family Sphingomonadaceae; genus Sphingomonas. Next base: position 1,376 of record JARUXA010000073.1, read on the forward strand.
GGTTATATCGCCAAGCCGAACATACCCAAAACAAAGTTTAAGATGCTCGGCTTGTGACGGCCATTATACCTGCCGAACCGCCAAAGCAGCCGTCCATAGTTGCTACCTTTTTTCAAATAAGATACACAAATGGGGACTAGTCCCCAAACCCCTAGCCAGCACGCCACCCCAAAACAAAGGTGAATCAATCGATCAATCATCGATCAATCAGTAGGGATTTTGATAAAATTAAAGAAACTATATATAGTTTGTCTTAGTGATTGATTGATAATTGATTGATCGATTGAAGGAGGACAGTTTATATTATGGATTGGATAACGATCAATGATATTTCTAAAATGATTAATACACCTGTTCCAACTGTAAGGAGATACATACAAAAACATCAAGCTTTTCTTAATACTAAGAGGGAAGGGAAAAAGATTTTATTACATCCAGATTCCGTAGAAGTTCTAAAGAAAATTCGGAAGTGTTATATGATCGATAACTTGATTGATACTGAAATAGATAGTAAGCTCAAAGCCGATGGTTATAAGCTTTTCATTGATATTCAATCAATCAATCATCAATCAATCAACCAAGAATTAGACTCTTCTTCTTTAGATTTTTTGAAAGCTATGTTTAAAGAACAAAGAGCAATTAACGAGCAACTTATGGAGAGTAATAAATTATTGGTTAAAGAGCTAGAAGAAATAAAGCAAAGCTATAAAGAAAGTGAAATTAAAAGGGAACAAAGAGACTTAGCTTTAATGGAGACCTTACGATCAATACAAGAAAAAAAGAAATTAGTAGCTGCTTCAGAAGAAAAAAAGAAATGGTGGCAGTTTTGGAAACTTTAGTTGTTGTATTATAAACAACTTTGATAATGTATCAGAGCCAACATATACAATGTTTCCTATAAGACGTGAGAGAAGATTCATTGAAAAATGGCACCTTAAAGGTGTCTTCTTTTATGTAGCATGACATGTCGTATATGGTATATTCTTTTGATGCTTATTACAGTGGCTGTTGTAAGCTTTCTTTAGATACAAAGGTTAATTGCATGTAATTTTTAAGACACTTTCCTATGGATACATTTGATTATGTTAGTAATCATGTAGCTATAGAGAAGTTTTTTTCTTATTCTCCTGTTATCATTTATTTTTGTGCGCGGCCGCAGGGATTGAGATTTTAAAAATATTGTCGGGAATATGCGAATATACATGTAGCATACATACAGTGAAGGCCGCCTTATAGGATGATACATAATGGGCGGCCTTTGTTGTGGCTATGTATAATTTATAACACATATATTTAATTAAAAATTTGGTATGTCAAGGTTCATCTAAAGGACTTTCTCCGTTTCAGTTTGGAATAAAAACTTAAGATATTTAGCAATATAAGTTTAAAGAGAAATTAGAAAGGAGATAAATTTTTATGAATAGTAACGATAATACTAATAAAGACAATTTGAATTTATTGGGAGCAGTAGCATTAGGATTGACCACGGTTTACACTGCAATATTAGCAACACAATTAATGTCTACAAAACATAAAGTTGATTATTTATATTACAAAGAACATTTTCAAAAAGAAGATAAGAGCAGTAATTAATTTTTTGAAGCATATAAACTACTAAGAATAATTTCTTTCAAAAGTATTCAAAACCTCCGTATAAAGTGATCTGTCAACGGTAAATCGCAAGACCGTCAGGTCGAGAATTTAAGGAGTTGATAGATTCACCAAACCCAAACCCTCCTGGCACTCAAACAACCCCGTTTGTTTGACGCCAACCGGCGAGGGAGCCCCCTCAAAGGTTGAGGGGGTTGGGGGTGTTTGTAGAAGCCATTCCAAAGGGGCTTCCCTTTGGCAGGTGGTGGACGGCGTCCACGGTCTTCATGAAAAAGGGCATCCGTTGAGGATGTCTTTTTTCATTTTGGCGGAGCCAAACACAGGGAGGAACCCCGACCGCCACCTCGTAGAGCGCGCTCCCAATTTGATCGAAGATAAAAAATTGGTGTAGTGCGTTACACCAAATCTCAAATTGTGGTATGCTAGACCCAAGTACAGTGGTCGAAACGGGGGATTGAGGGATGGCCAAATATGGGATTATCCGCATGCAAAAGTTCCACAAAGACGCAATATTGGGGATCCAGAAACACAACCAACGAGAAGGCGAGAACAGTAAAAATAAAGACATCGATTCAACCAGGACGATGCTTAACTATGACTTTGTGAACGAGGACAAAATTAAGTACCATGAAGAAATTAAGAAGATGACGGCCACCCGTGTGAAACGAAAAATTCGGAATGATGCAGTCCTGGTGGCAGAGTTCTTTGTATCGGCTAGTCCGGAGTATATGCATGCGATGTCGCAAGACGAGCAGCGCAAATATTTTGAAGCAGCACTGGACCATATAGCCGGCAAGTATGGTCAGCAGAACATTTTGTATGCCGTGGTACATAACGATGAAGCGACGCCACACATGCACGTGGGGTTTGTGCCAATCACAGATGATCGGCGCTTGGCGGCAAAAGAATACTTTCATGGCAAAACGAAGATTCGTCGAATTCAGGATGACTTTCACAACTACATGAACAAACGTGGCTATGACATTGAGCGTGGCGAGCCGAGTGAGCTGCAGCATAAGAGTGTGCATGAGTTTAAGAAACAAGAACGTGAAAAAGAGCTAAAGCATCTGCAAGAACTAGTGGCTCACAAGGAAAAAGAGCTTCAAGGTATGGATAATTTGCTGGAGTTAAAAACAGCACCACCCGTTGAGATACGCAGCGAGAGACGCATTGAAGAATTATGTAGCCAACCTGTTGAAGTGGAGGCGGCCAAGAGTGTCATGGGTTCCAAAGTGAAAGTGGAAGAAGCAGATTTTCATGAGCTTATGAGTCTCACAAAAGAGCTTCAGCAAACATTGGCGGCCGAGCATGAGCGCACGCATGCATTGAGCCATGAGCTTGATCGCTATGAAAAAGAGAATAAGGCATTAAAGAATGATTTGAGTGAGACAAAGCAAGAGTTAGAGGTATATGTGGCAGATCGAGACGGCCAAGTGGAGAAAGCAAAGAAACAAATGCGCCAGAAGCTCGTGCGTGATTTTTCAGCTGAACAAAAGGAAAACCTCAAAGATGAGGTTAAAAGAGAACTAGATACGCAATATGAAGCTCATATAAGCTCTCTGAGCGACGATTTAACAATTGAGAAGCAGAAACATGAGAAAACGAAAAAAGAGCTTGTACAGGCAAATGCAGTGAATGAGAGCTTAACAAAGATGAATCTTGGTTATATCAAGAATTATGTGCCAAAAGAGGATCTTGATAAAGCAAATGACCAGGTTCATGAATTACGAGAAGAGAATAAGACATTGAAGCTCTGGAAGGAAAAAGCATTGAATTGGATTGATAAGAATGTCGAGAGAATGAAACAGATTTCGTTCTTTCAATATGTTGGTGGGATTCAGAAGCGTAATAAAAGTCAGGATCAAGAAATAGAGAGATAATTTTCGCTAAGGGCAGCAAACATAAGGGCAATCTGAGTGACAAGAATCTTTTTTAAACTAGAATCAGTACAGGCCGAGTGTTGATCTACTAAAAATAATAGTTCTCTGTTGAATAAGAAAAGTTCGTCTCTGCTCAACATAATATACTCCTCCTTTTTGAAACTCTCTATACGCATAAAAAAGCTATTTGATTTCTATAAGCATTGGCTTTGCATAGAAATCAAATAGCTTTTTCATAGGGTTCACAACATATAAAAATAAAGTCAATATAGGCGTAAACCCATAATATCATCTTTTTACCATAAAAACTATATCTTTCCACTATAAACGAAGAACAAGAAATGAAAAGAAAAATTCCGTTGTGTAAGGACATTTGTATACTGTAAAATATTTGTAGGAACGTAAAAAGATAAAACGAATACAAGGTTGATCGCCATTGGAATGATCAACCTTGTATTTGTTTTGCGACTAAAAGCAAATGGGTGAGGAGAATATTGGAGTCTCATAAAGTGATTTTAAAAGAAGCTTTAACAGTTGAGATTGAAAAAGAGAGAAAATCTTTAATTGAATCGGCATTTAAAGAGGGGTTTACAAGTAGCAACACAGTAGAAATTAGTCAATTTATTGATGAAATGTTAAATGAGCTTGGAAAAATTAAATAACCAAAATCATAATAAAAAAGCTATTCCAGTCTTATTAGCATCAGATTGGAATAGCTTTTTCTAAACATTCAAGAGTTTTATAGTTCGCCATGGATATCTTTATATGTGAAATATATCACAAAGTTTTAAACTTGTAAAGGATAAAGTAAAAAGCCATCTCGAATTTGGAGGACGAGATGGCCTATATATAAGGGGGTTATGCCTTATATACACAGCAGGTAAACTGTAACATATTCTCCTACTAAATAAAAGCAACCTCATATCCCATGGCATTGGAGAGAGGTTGCTTTTTGTCATTCCTACTCGTTGAAGAATGTATAGCACCGCAAGTGAAATATAGCATATTTTTGACATAAAGACTATATTTTTCCGTGCAAACATATGAATAAAAGGTGCGCTTTTTATACATTCGTTTGGGTTACGCCCTTGTATAAAACCCTTACGCGTCAAGGATGTATAAAAAGCTGCATAATTCATAAAGAGGACCCTTTTGAGAACCTTTGCCTCCCAAGGGTTCTCTTTTTTGATGTGTTCCGGAAAGAGTGATTATGTTAACTAGAAATGTATGTAGTATACATATAGAAAAAAGGTAGAAAAAAGGGGATTATTGGTTATTTTTTTCTATAGATGTGGGTTTATAACTGGAAGCATGATTAAGGTCAGTGTAAATAGAAAATATTAAAACGCTGAACCAAATAACACCGCCAATCAAAAAGAATATCAATTTAAATAAGTTTTTCATTTTGTTATTGGCCCTTTTTATTGGAGTTTGAAGCTATATTAGTTTGTATGTTAATATAAATTTATAAGGTTGTTTCAGATAAATCCATTATGTAAACTAATATTGTATATTATATACAGTCTAATAACAGAAAAACTTAATGAAACGGAGGGTACCATTAAGTTTTTCTGCGACATTTATTTAATTAAAGGATGGAAACTTTATAGCTTCTTGGGCAGTTTGCTCAAAGCAGTAAAAAATATGTATATAATCGAGTCTAATTTAAATTTTGTTTGAATT
>JARUXA010000074.1 GCA_030433805.1 Sphingomonas sp. PsM26
ACCTAAGATAACACTATATAGTAATCCAGCTATTACATATAGCTGGATTACTATATAGTGTTATCTTAGGTAGCAGCATATTATTAAATGTATTAGGTTCAGGTATTCTTATGAAATTTATAGCTGACCAAAAGCTTGCTAACTTGTAAAGATCTTATAAATCAAGGTGTTTTTTATTTGTCTCACTATAGGAAAGAAATTCAGTATAAGAAGTCCAATCTCAAAAAGTGAGCTTCTTATACTGGTTACTTAAAAGTAATAATACCGATTTTTACTAATTTCCTTGCATTACTTGGGCTATTTCAGTAAAGATCACGCTTAAACCATGTGCACCGGCGTCTGGATAACCCAAACTTCTTTCTCCAACCGTACCGGCGCGCCCCATACGTGCAACAATCTGTTCCGTTGATTTTGCTCCTTCTACAGCAGCTTCTGCTGCTTTGACAAGAGCATGTTTAAAACTTTCATTTTCAGCAGCACTTGACGTTAACGTATCTGCATAAGGTACTAAGGCATCAATTAAAGTTTTATCTCCCACAACGGCTCCACGTCCAAAAGAACGTTCTCCTGTTGCTTGAATTCCTTTTACAGATGCTTGGATCATTTCAGCAAATTCCGTTAAAGTGAGTTCTGTTTTAGATCGGGCGTTCTTTCCAGCTGCGCGGAATGCTGATCCCCAAATAGGACCTGATGCCCCACCACAATGCTCCATGATGACTATGGAACAAGCCTCTAAGAAGTTGCCAATATCATTTGATTTATTTTCTAGAATTTCGTGCCATTCAGCTTTCAACTGTTTGAACCCTTTAGCGACACTCATTCCAAAGTCCCCATCACCAGCATGAGAATCCAATTCACAGAATGGTATTTCATTTCGAATAATACATTCACTCATTTGGTCAACCATGAAAATAATATTATTTAACGTCAATAGATTTCCCTTCACTATGGAATATTCTTTATTGGTTTGCACCTCATAAGAGACTTTGTTGAACTCTGCGGCACCCACGATTTCATCATAAGTGACAGATGGTACTTCACCACTGATTTTTAGCGCAGGAGTATCGCACTCTTCAGATAGGAGACTCTTTAAGTGCTCATCTAATTTCATAATTGAAATAGAAGCACCGGCCATATCGATGGCTGTCATGTAGTTTCCGACAAACGTTCTTGCAATCGTTACGTTTCTACGTGACAATTCACGAATGACAGAATGATTTAATAAATATAGTTCTTGAAGAGGTGTGCTTCCAAATCCATTAATTAGAACAGCCACTTCTCCATTTCCATCTTCTATCCCTACTTCTTTTAATAATGACGTTACCGTGCGTTCTGCAAGTTCGTCTGCTGAAATAATTTTTTCACGACGGATACCAGGTTCTCCATGAATGCCAACGCCAAACTCCATCTCATCTTCTGCAATCTCGAAAGTAGGAGTTCCTTTAGCAGGAACTGTGCAGGAAGTTAGTCCAAAGCCAATGCTTTTAACATTCGCAATAGCATTTTCTGCTGCCTCTTTCACTTTTGGTAGATCATATCCGCGTTCTGCTGCAGCACCTGCTATTTTATGGACAAGAACAGTACCAGCCACTCCACGTCTTCCAACGGTATATAAACTGTCCTGTACAGCAATATCATCATCTACTTTTACATAATCCACTTGAATTCCATCTTCTTCTGCTAGATAAGCAGCATTCTTGAAATTCATCATGTCACCACTGTAGTTCTTAATTACTAGTAAAGTTCCCTTATCGCTGGCTGTTTCTTTAATGGCTTGATAAATCTGTATTTGAGAAGGTGAGGCAAATACATCACCACAAACTGCTGCATCTAACATACCCTTCCCAACATATCCAGCGTGAGCAGGTTCATGTCCACTGCCGCCCCCACTAATTATACTTACTTTACTTTTATTAATTTGCTCTTTTTTAATGATTTTATATTTTTCAATTAAATTTAGTTCAGGATGTGCTAGAACCATTCCTTTACACATCTCAAGTACAACATCTTCTGGTTTATTAATAATTTTTTTCATCTTATATTAACCTCTTCTTATAATCATTTCCAATTTGATTTGCTGCAAGGATAGCTGCAGCTACTGACTCTGGAGTAACAGAGAATGGCATAGAATAGATAGATTCCTCTGGAATACAGGCTTTATTGGCTACTTCCATTAACTCTTCTTGTGTAATTTGTTCCACTCCAATATCAGCAAGACAAACTGGGAGTCCTACTGCTAAACAGAAATCTAACACTTCTTCTATTTCCTCAGTTGGCGCATTTTCCAATACCAATTGTGCTAATGTACCAAAAGCTACTTTTTCACCATGGAAGTAGTGGTGTGCACTTTCTAAAAGAGTAAGTCCATCATGAATTGCATGTGCTCCAGCTAATCCACCACTTTCAAATCCTAATCCTGATAATAAGATATTGGCTTCAATAATGTTTTCTAAGGAGGGAGTAACAACATTATGATCGCTTGCAGCTTTTGCTTTAACTCCATCCTCTAATAGAGTGTTGTAACAATGTTTTGCTAAAACTAATGCTGCATTTGTACCTTTCGCTGGTGAACATAAGTCCTCACGTACTCCACAAGGTAATCCAGCATTTACATTAGAGAAAGAACGTGCTGTTGCTCTTGCTTCAAAATATGTGGATAATGCATCTCCCATACCAGATACTAAGAATCTAGTAGGTGCATTAGCAATGACTGTTGTATCAATTAATACAACACTTGGGCTTTGCTTAAAGTATGCGTAATCATCAAAAGCACCCTCTGGTGTATATATAACTGCGGAATGACTTGTAGGTGCATCTGTAGCAGCGATTGTTGGGACGATAATTAATCCCTCTCCCTCTGCCACACATTTTGCTGTATCAATTGCCTTACCACCACCTAAACCAATTGTACAATCACAGTTGTTTTCTTTTGCTATTTCCTGCAATCTAGAAATTTCTGGTCTTGAACATTCGCCATTGAATCCGCCTTCAAAAAATGTAATACCATATTTTTCTGCTGTTGCATCTAATTTGTCTTGTACACGTTTAATATCTTCAGGATGTGCTATTAAAAGTGCAGAAGTACCAAATGTTTTCACGAAATAACCTAGGTTTAAAATCTCATTTTCACCTTGAATGTATTTTGAAGGACTAATAAATGCTTTTCTCATAAGTAAAACCTCCTAATTGACTTTGTAATCCCTTACAATTGGAATTTTACTATCTTTTGTCCAAGATTTCATTAGTCTTAAATGACGAGTTTTTACAACCTTTTATCGTATTTTTTTGCTCTCTTCATTTAATATGGTATTATTATGACATTATTTCAGGTGAAAATACTACCAAGTTCATGTTGATCAGAGATGACCTTTATCGCTAAAGACTCTTTTATTTCATGAACTAAGGAATAAAGAAAAAGTATTCTCAAATAGTTGATTTAAACTACCACAAGGTAAGTAAGGGAGATAAAAACATCATTGAAAACTACTTACATGAATTTAGATAAAATACTAGATTTAAAAAAGTGGCGAAATCTTCAAGATTCGCTTGCGCTTGTTACAAAATTAGCGATTGTCACAGTTAACTATAAAGGAGTGCCCATTTCTCAACACAGTGGTGTACGTCCATTTTGTGAGGCTATGCGTAAAAATCCTGATACAGCAAAACTTTGTGAAAAATGTGATGCGAGGGGAGGGTTAGAGGCAGTCAGAACCAATGCTCCTTATATCTATTTATGCCACTGGAATATTATTGATATTGCCATTCCCATTATAATTGATGATAAATATGTAGGTGCCATCATGGCGGGAGAAGTGAAAATTAAGGATGGTGAAAAACATCCTCCCTTGGAACAAATGCTTACTGTTCCATCTAAGAGATTTGAACAGAATTTAAATAATGAGGAAATACAGCGTCTATATGATTCTATTCCTACTCTCTCCTATACAGAAATTAACGACGCTGCTCAAATGTTATATAGGCTTTGTAACTACATTGTAGAAGAAGCGATGAATAAAAACTTAATTTTAGAAGTATATGAAAAGATGGCTCCAGTAAAAGAGGACCTCTCTACTGAAGATATTTCTTACGGTTATTCTCTAGATAATATTCAAAATATAAAAAAGGAATTAGCCAATACGGTTACTAATGCTTACGTAAAAACGTCTATTAATGATCATTTAGTCTGTAAAAACAAAGTATTACAGCCAGCCTTTGACTACATTTATAAACATAAAAGGGAAAAAATATCTCAACAAAAGATGGCTGATTTATGTCACATTAGTACAGGTTATTTCAGCCGTATATTTGTCAAAGAAACGGGTATGAATTTTTCTGTTTTTATTTCGCTCAAAAAAATAGAATGGTCCAAACAATTATTAGAAAAAACGGATTTGTCTATCGCTCAGATTAGCGATGAATTGGGTTTTAACGATCCTGGGTATTACATCAAGACATTTAAAAAATATGAAAATATAACTCCTAACGTCTATCGGAAATACTGTCAAGAAAAGTTATAAAATTTTTGGTTCTGGTGCAAAAACTTTAAGAAAATTGCAAGTAATCTCAAAAACTTGGACATACTGATACTAGTACTCTAAAAAAAGGAGAGACTCTTCAAAAGGAGAAGTCTATCCAAAATCAAAAGGAATTCATCCATCAACTGTTTGGACTAGTTGCTTAAGACCAGGGTCACTAGAAATCTTTTGCTTTTTTATATTTTCTTCAAGTATTTGCATCAGAACCGAAATATTTATATATACAAAAAGAATCCTTTGCCCATATTTGAACAGCCCCCTGTCAAGTAGACAGTGGAAATAATAAAAAAATTAGGCGGCTTGAATCCTATATTCTAATGGACTTAAGCCGTTTAATCTTTCTTGATAACGTTTGTTATTGTAAAAATCGATATAATCATTTATTGATTGTTGTAACGTTTCAATCGTTTCGTACTTATGTAGGTAATATTCTTCACACTTCAACGTTCCCCAAAAAGATTCCATTGGTCCATTATCTATACATCTTCCTGCACGTGACATGCTATGAACCATTTTTGCTTTTTCTACTTTTCTCTTAAACACACAGGACGTGTATTGATACCCTCGATCACTATGAATTAATGGTTGTTCATTCTCTTTTAAGATAGCGATAGCTTGGTCCAATGTTTGAAATACCAATCCGTTATTGTTTGAATCTCCCAATACATAACTAATAATGGATTTATCGTAAAGGTCTAAAATGGCGCTTAAGTAGGCTTTTCTTCCATTTCCTAATTTAAACTTCGTGACATCTGTTACCCATTTTTCATTTGGCTTGCTTGCAGTGAACTCACGATTGAGTCGATTTTCCGCGACATATTGGGCAGAGGAAGGGACATAACGCTTTCTTTTCCTACGAATCACAGATTGTAATCCAGCGATGTGCATTAAACGATAAATACGTTTGTGATTAAACGTTTTACCATATAGTCTATTAATATTTAATTTCATTCTTCGATACCCATAGATACCTCCGACTCGTGCATAAATAGTTCGAATATCTTGAAGGATCGCTTCATTTTCTAATTCTCTTGCTGTGGGCGTACGTTGTCGCCATTTATAATAAGCAGCACGAGATACACCAGATATTTCACATAAAAGGATTATGGGGAGATTTTCATTCGTATGTAAATCTTGAATTGCCCTGTATTTATTATGTAGACGAACGCTTGTTAACGACGCCTCCTTTCGAGTTCTTCCAACTTTTTTAAAAAAGCATTTTCTGCGTGTAAACGTTTATTTTCTCGCTCTAAACGTTTCATTTCCATCTTGAGCTTTTCTTCCTCTGTCAATTCGTCTTCCTGTTTATTTCGACCACGTTTATCTTTTAAGGCTTCTTCACCGTGCGCTTCAAACTTCTTCACCCATTGATATACCTGTTGATAAGAAACCTCATAGCTTTCGGCTGCGAGCTGATAGTTTTTCCGATGCTGTAGACAGTAATTCACAATTTGAATGCGTTCTTCTAACGTTGTTTTTCTTCTATTTGTCATAGAGTTTGTCAGTCCTTTACCGGTATCTTTTAATTCTCTATGACTATTATACTTTTTAATCCATTTTCTCAAAACCGCAGTACGGGATATATTATATTTTCGAATAACTTGGCTTAACGAATAATGCCCTGATAGATAATCATTGACGGCTGCTAATTTTAGATCTTTAGAATAAGATTTCCAAGACGTTGCGTCTGTTAAGCCGTCTTCACCGTCCATTTCATATCTTCTCTTCCAGTCTCTAATCGTACCAGGATCAACAGAAAACTTTGCCATAATGTCGGCTATTGAATGATGCCCATCTTCATAAAGAGCTAAAATAGCCAATTTTTCGTTTTTAGAATATTTTATTCGAGCCATAGTAAAAACTCCCCTTAGATAAACAGATTTTTATTTTTTATCTGTCTACCTAACGGGGAGCATATCATATTTAAGCAAAGGATTTTTAAATTTATTGGAATAGGCGGAATACGTTATTAG
>JARUXA010000075.1 GCA_030433805.1 Sphingomonas sp. PsM26
CCTTCCATTCCAACGAAAGGATCGCACCATCAAACCGTGGGATCAAACACCTAGCGCGGACGGGGAAGGTCGATTGGTCAGCGCGATGTGAAAGGCGTCCGAAGCGGGTGTCGCCGAAAGCACGAAACTTTGATGTCAGGCTCACAATCCGGTTATCGTGAAGCCGAGAAATTCCCACCGGTCGAAGTTGTCAATCGAAAGCTGACGCGACTTGACCCGAATATTGGAGAAAAGAGCTTGGTCCTTTTAAAGTACGCCTTTGCTGAACCCGGCGGGTTTAACAAACGCGCCAGCTTAACGAACTCCGATGCGCAAGTAGGTATCTTCGTAGAGCCCGGCCGGACGCGGAAACTACAATAACGTAGATGCCAGCCTGCCGTCGGCGAGCGTCTCAGCCCACAGGTTTTTTGCTAATATTTTGTGTTTATGTCGTGGAAGGCGCGCTCCGCGTGACAAGGGTTATAGCGTTTCCTACAGTCGGCCAGCCGGCAGACGACCGTGCGAATAGAATGTGAGGATTGCAGCTATGAGGCCTCGACGACTGTACCTGGTATGCGCCGCGACTGCCCTGATGGGGGCCACCAGCCCTGACAGTCGCCCCGCGATTACCGGCATTTCGCACCTCGCAGTGTATTCCCGCGACATGGCGAAGTCGGAGCACTTCTACATGCATGTGATGGGCGCACGTAAGGGTGCAGACCCGGAAAACCCGGCCGGTGTTCGGTTCTATTTCAGCTCTCGCCAGTTCGTCCAAGTGCTCCCCGCGCCAGCCGGGCAGGGCGCAAGCATGCTCGCCCACGCAGCCTATCTTACCGCCGATGCTGGGGGCCTGCGCACATGGCTCGCGGGGCAGGGCGTGAAAAGGCTCGGCCCGATTCTGGGCGTCGCAGGCGGTGATCGCTGGTTCGTGACGCGCGATCCGGAAGGCAACGAAGTCCAGTTCGTTCAGTCCGCCAGTCCGGATGCCGCTGCCGTACCCGGCGCGATAAGTGGCCGTGTCATTCATGTCGGCTATGCGGTCCACGATCGTGTCAAACAGGACAGCTTTTACCGCCGGTTACTCGGCTTCCGGCCATATTGGTTCGGCGCGTTCAAGCCTCCCAAAATGGACTGGATTTCACAGCAGGTTCCCAACGGCCGTGACTGGGTCGAATACATGATGGTCGGCGCAGGATCTGATGTGCCGATGGAGAAGGTAGATGCCAATCAGCTTGGCGTTCTAAACCATCTTTCGCTCGGCGTGCAGAACATGCAGACGGCCGTGACGGCATTGTACCGCGAAAACCGTTTGAGCCCGCGTCATGACGGGCCTCAGATGGGGCTTGACGGCAAGTGGCAGGCGAACTTCTACGATCCGGACGGGACCAGGATAGAGCTGATGGAGTTCCAGCCTGTGACGAAGCCGTGCTGCTCCCCCTTCACAGCTGAGAGCCCGACCGACTGACCTCAAACGCTAGAGTAGCAGGTGAGGGCCGCTAAGTGGCTCGCCTGCTATTCTGCTTTCGTATCGGTGGAGAAGCCGCGTCCAGCGTGTCATCGAGTTGCTCGACGGTGCAGGCGCCGATCAGCGCTGATGTCATGCGCGTATCACGCAGCACCCACGCGATCGCCATTTGTGCGAGGGTCTGGCCGCGCTGCCCTGCTATATCATTGAGCGTGCGGATCGCAGCAAGGATCTGGTCGCTTAAAGCATTCTGGGCCAACGAACCGCCTCGGCTGGCGCGTGCGTCGGCCGGGATGCCGCCAAGATACTTGGATGTCAGCATTCCCTTAGCCAGCCGTGAGAAAGCAATGCAACCGGTGCCAAGCGCATCGAGCATGGCAAGCAGTTCCGGCTCGATCCTGCGGTTCAGGATCGAATAGCTTAGCTGGTAGATGAAGAGGAGTACCTTTTCCTCGGCGACGAGCGTTGCTGCGCGGCGTGTCAGATCAGGGCCGTAGGATCGAGGCTTGCTCGCGATGCGCTTGGCCACCGCCTCTTCGATTAGGTCGAGGTCGGTTGCGAAACGAGGCTTGCAGTGATCATCTTGCGCATCAGCTTGTCGACGAGTGGGGTGAAGAAGTGAACCTTGAGTCCAATGGCCGTGCGTCAGTCGCGATCAACGGGGCGCCCGATCCCAGCGGCGACGATCGCATCGCGAACGCGCCGAAAGAAGCTAGCGGGCAAATAGCCATAGCTTACCGCCGGCTCGCGCTCGACGATCGGACGGATGTCGTAGCCCGGCCACGCGAAGCGGTTCCACTCGGTGACGATGATCCACAATCGTTCGCCAGACAGGCCAAGATCACGCCGAACGGCGTCGGGCACCTCGATCGCCAACTGATCGCGGGTAGCGGCCTTGGTGGTCAGCGGCACGACGTGCACCTGATCGATCCCATCCTTCGGTCGGGTCACCAGAACGACAGCGACGGGCCGGTCCTTTATACCCTCATCCCGGCCTTTAACGTACTCGTATTCCCACAGGTAGCTGTAGTTGAGAACTTCACCCGGTTGCGGCAGCGTTGAGCCTTTTTTCGGCGTCTTCGGCGCCGCGGCCGGGTTCGACGCCGCGGATGGCTTCGAGGGTTTCGTCATCAAGATCCTCCACGCGGCCTGCAACGCGTTCACGACGGCGCAGGCGTTCGTATTCATCGACGGGGACCATGACGAAGCGCACGCGGCCGTTCCGACTAACGCCGACCGGGCGGATCATCGCCTCGTCGGAATAGCGGCCGAACTGCTTTTGCAATTCGCCCGAGGGTACGATTTCCATGCTCGTCGCCATGAGCGGGTGTTCCTGTGCTGGATGCGTTGCAAGCTATTACCTGCGCGGCGGGATCTCGATCGCATGCAGGCTGCTGCCTGTACGCGGGGGGCTCAGTCGCGCGTGCGGCTCAGCCTGTACGCGCGGATCGTGGTAGAAGCACGCCCGGCTTTAAGCCGATATCTGTGAGATAGACAAAACAGGGGTAACCGTCAAGACGCGTGAAGATCGGAAAACCAGTGGGACCAGAAAAACCGGAACGAGCCTGTACATGCGATATATCCGGCAAACCATTCTAGTGATAAATTGCATTCCTGCTAAAATATGCTGGCGTGAAATTGGTACCGACCGGTGCCCCAAAATGCGGCAACCAGGCTAATTTGATGATTGAGCAACCCGACGTGTCACACGATGGTGAAAATGACACGAGCCTGGCCGGTGGTCTCGTCGTGGCCGATCAGGTCAACGCGCTCGCCACATACCTACCCGATCTTGCGCAAGACGATCGCGAGCGGGTCGATGGCTATGTCGCTCGAGCATCGGCAGAAGCGACGTTGCGCGCCTACCAATCCGACTGGCGGCTCTTTTGTGCTTGGTGCGAGGAAAGCGGATATCGCTCGCTGCCCGCGACGCCGGCGATCGTCGCTGCCTTCCTGACGTTACTGGCGGAGCGCGGCTTCGCGCCACGGACTCCGCATCGAGCGCGGGGAGGGCGCGAGGCGTTGGCCAAGCCGTTAGGGCGTTCGACGATCGGTCGACGGCTGTCGGCAATCGTCTTTGCCCACCGCGCAGCTGGGTTCGATCCACCGACGCAGCAGCCAGACGGCGCGCGGTTGGAAAAAGCCATGCGTGCCATCCGGCGCGATAAGCGCGACGATCCGTCAGGTAAGAAGCGTCCCGCGGATGGTGACGTGTTGCGTGACATGTTGCGGACGATCGATGGCGAGGATCTGCGGTCGTATCGGGATCGGGCCTTGTTGGCGATTGGGATGGCGGGGGCGTTTCGCCGCTCTGAGCTGGTGGCGATAACTGTCGGCCGGGTGTCGGACGATACGCGCGGACTGCTGGTCCGCGTGCCGACGTCGAAGACCGACCAGGAGGGCAGGGGGCATAGCGTTGCCATTCCCGATGGTCGGCGCCTTGAGCCAGTGCGGCATTATCGTGCCTGGATTGAAAAAGCCGGGATCGAGAACGGTTCGGTTTTTCGCAAGCTAACTCCGCAGGGGCGGCTGACAAATTATCCGATGAGCGCGCAGGGCGTCGCCCTTGTCGTGAAAGCGGCTGCCCGATCCGCCGGCTATCCCGAGGCCTTATTCTCCGGCCACTCGCTGCGGGCTGGGTTTCTCACCGAGGCGGGGCGACAAAATGCCAATCTGTTCAAAATGCGCGAGCATAGTAGGCACGCCTCGATCGATATGGTCGCCGAGTATGTCCGCGATCATGAGCGCTTTCGAGAACATGCCGGCGAAGGCTTCCTATAAGGTGTCTTGGAAAAACTGGTCACGGTTGCGGCTAGCCAGATAGTGTCGGCATGTTTGGCTAGGCCAAGGTGATCAGCAACCAGAATATTCGAGCCTAGGAGATGCCAGGGGCTCCAATGAGTATGCCCAGTGGAGCCGAGGAATGATGAGCGATCAGCCGAAACGAAATGCGATCCGAGCAGCCCGGGTATACTTGCGTGTGAGCACCGACGAGCAAGACCTGACGCGCCAAGAGGCGATTGTGGGAAGCGCGCGGGCGGCAGGGTTTTATGTCGCCGCGGTTTACCGTGAAAAAGCGTTAGGCGCTCGACCTGACCGCCCGGAACTGTTGCGCATGGTCGCGGACCTTCAAGCGGGCGAAGTGGTCATCGCCGAAAAGATCGATCGCATCAGCCGCCTGCCGCTTGCGGAGGCAGAGCTTCTGGTCGCGACGATCAGGGGGAAGGGGGCTCGCCTTGCTGTGCCAGGCATCGTTGGTTTGTCGGATCTGGTCGAGGACAGTTTAGGCGTAGCCCGGATTGTGGTGGAAGCGGTGCAGGATATGCTGCTGCGTGTTGCGCTTCAAACTGCTCGCGATGATTACGAGACTCGCCGTGAGCGGCAACGCGAAGGGATCGAACTCGCAAAGCGAGCAGGGCGCTACACAGGGCGAAAGCCGGATCTGGCGCATCACCGGCGCATCATCGGCCTGCGAGATGCAGGCATGAGTATTGCCAAGACTGCAGAGTTGGCGGGTTGCAGCATTGCCCAGGTCAAGCGCGTGACCGCGATCGCTCGTGCCACACGCGCTGCCTCGGCTTCGGCAGGCAACCCCGTCCACGATTGATCAGTGATGTATTGGTTAATTTATAGCCTAACCCACGTTCATCGCCTTGGTCTGGCTAAAAGGCCTGCGGCACTTTTTGATATGCATCCTTGGATGAGTCGTAGGCTGTATCGGCACCAGTTCTGATCTTAGGGTACTCAATCCCTTCCCTCGCTTGGGGACCGTGAGAAACTCCTCGCCTTGACGCCGTAGGTGTAGGGGGCCATCAGACTTTAGGTTGCTCGTGAGTAGCCACTCTGTGATAATTATATCTGTGATGAGTTTGTAATGCCCTCTTACATATTTAGTTTTGCTGGACGCGAGAAAGCGTACAAGACATTCGAATGCAACTCTCTGTCAGATGCGCGTAATGAAGCAGTCAGATACTTAGGCGCATATCTCATTGAACATCCCGGTTTTGCAGATGATGGCCACTGGCGGGTAAACGTCGAAGACGAGGCTCACAATGAGCTTTTTCATGTTATCGTGGCGACAGTCACTTCACGACACGTTAAGCGGCTAAAGAACTCTGCGGACTTATAATTGTCTGATGTCATACGTTAGAAGGGGGTGCCGATCGGACCGGTTGGATTGGCCGATCGGCATAACCATGCTTCTAGCCAGCGATAGGACGTAGCGCCTTTTTCGGTTGGTAACGCAGTGCCGTGCCGATGACCCCAAAGCCCATAAGCATAATTACCCAGCTTTGCGGTTCTGGTACCGCCTGTG
>JARUXA010000076.1 GCA_030433805.1 Sphingomonas sp. PsM26
CAAGAAAGCTTTGCGGTCTTTTCATGTTTCTAAGCCCCGTGTGATCACAGTAGACAAGAACCCAGCCTATCCTATGGCGATTGAAGAATTAAAAAACCAAAAAAAGATGCCTGTAGGCATCCAATTAAGGCAAGTCAAATATCTGAATAACATCGTAGAACAGGATCATCGGTTTATTAAAAAAAGAGTTCGCTCTATGTTAGGATTGAAATCTTTTAGCACAGCTACATCCGTTATTTCTGGAATAGAAGCAATGCATATGATAAAAAAGGGCAACTTACTTCACGAGACAAGTCTGCCCAAAATCAAATCGAGTTCATTCATGAACTATTTGGAATTACTGCTTAAGAATAGATTTAGTTAACAGTTTAAATGCTTTCTTTCAGATTGACGTAATTTTTGCACCAGTACCCTCTTGCTTCTACTGTTGAATTTCAACATATTAATTTTATTGATGATCCTGCGTTATCAAAGGATTTTATGCCACTCTATAAAGTTCTAAGTAAAGAAGAACTTAATGAACCTTTAGATATAAGAAACAGCAAAGGAAAAGTAAGCTTAGAAAATAAGAATAACTTGAACAGCAGTGAGTTAGAGCAAATCTTTTATTGGAAACCAAATACTGTTGGAGAAGTTATGTTTAACTTTTGGGATTGATCTCATGAAATAAGCTTCTTTTACTACAAAATTATTTCCGATAATACGTTTCATGGTAACTAACTCTATATCTACGATATTATTGAGGTATTTAATTTGCCATAATGGGTTGCTTTCAGGTATTTCCTTTTACACTGGGATGGAGGAATCTTGCTATAGCTATCATATGACGCTTAGAGATATACAAAAAAGCCAAGGATTTCTTAGAAAACGCTTGGCTACTTGTCCATTTCTTCTCCTACTTGCATAAAAATGACTTTAGTTTAGAGGTATAAGAGCAGATTTCATTAGACACCTATTACTTCGTTACAGTAGAGGCAGATTTTGAAGTAGAGCCACTCCGTGCATATGCAGCAGCTTGTTCAAATTGTTCGTGATTAGGACGTACGCCTGTGTACATAACAAACTGCTCTAATGCTTGGATAGCGAAAACTTCTGCACCAGTAATGGTTTTCTTCCCCTTCTTATTTGCATAACGGATAAGAGGAGTGTCAGGAGGAAGTGCAACTACATCAAAGACTGTCTCAGCCTGATCAATAGCTTCTGGTGTGAATGAGAGCTCTTCGGATTCTGGATCACCTTCCATACCAATTGGTGTGACATTCACCAAGAAGTCTGGGCGTATAGGTCCTAATTCTTCTTTCCACTCATAGCCATAGTTTTGTGCTAAGGTACGTCCTGCCACTTCATTTCTCGCAATGACAAAACCTGAACGAAATCCTGCGTCATGTAGAGCGCATAATACAGCTTTAGCCATACCTCCACTGCCACGTAAAGCAAACACCGAATCACGACTTACATTGTGTTGACCAAGCAATTGGGAAACGGCTATATAGTCAGTGTTATAGGCTCGTAGTTTCCCGTTATCATTAACAATTGTATTGACAGAATCGATGGCAGTAGCTGATTCATCTAATTCATCTAAAAACGGAATACAGGCCTCCTTATAAGGCATCGAAATAGCACACCCACGTATTCCTAATGAACGGATGCCTCCAATCGTTGCCTCCAAATCATTCGTTGTAAAAGCTTTATACATAAAGTTCAAGTTTAATTCGTTGTACAAATAGTTATGAAACCGAGTACCAAAATTTCCAGGTCTTCCTGCAAGTGACATACAAAGTTGAGTATCCTTATTAATTTCTACTTTCATCATTATTACCTCCATAAAATAGTATATTTTCATCTTTTATGTTAGTAAATTCTCTTCCTAATATCAGAGACTTTATGCTATCAGGAAACTGTTGAAGATATATAATCAAAGATTTAGAGTAGAAATCTTCCCTCTTTTATCTATTTGTTTAAGCATCAGCTCAGCTGTTTCTTCTGTAGTGACCAAGGCATTTAAATAACCGCCGTTTAATGCACCGATAATGGCTAAAGCTTTCTCCGGAGACTCTGCAATGCCTACTGAGTATCTGGTCTTTTTTAGACGTTCTAAATCAATAGAAATCGTACGATCCGAAAGACTTGTATGTACTTGTTCACCATTTAATGTATAAAAATGAGAACAGATATCACCAGCTACATTTGCTGAGTTGAGTTCTTCGTAAAACTCTTCTCCATAAAAACCTTTCCACGTAGAGCTTCCTGAAAGGGAAGGTGACCCCACTCCAACTAATGCAACTGTTACAGAATTCCACTCTTGTTTTATCTTTTGAAAATGAGCCGAATTTTTAATGTCTTCAGCCATTTTCTGATTTTCTGTTAAAGCAGGGAAATCAATTAATTTTGATTTTGCATTAAACATTTCCGAGGCTTTGTAAACAATTGTATTGACGTGATATTTGCTTTCCAAGTTTCCAGAAGGTCCTCCTACTAGTGGAACAAATAACACATCCTGTTCTTTATTTGTTCCTAATTGGTCAACAGTTGCTGCTAATGAGCTTCCCCATGAAAAACCCACAATATCATTGTCCATAATAATACGCTTTAATAATTGCGCAGCGCTCTTACCAAGCGATGTTAACTTTGCTTGCAATGACTTGTCTTTTTCACCAGGAACCACAATTACTTCTTTCAATCCAAACCTATTCATTAGTTCTTGTTCAATATCGAAATTTTTAGACAAATTGTAATCTATACTAATCTTAACAATACCTTCTTCTCTCATTTTCTTAAGCGTCCTACTAATGGAAGTACGATTGATGCTCAATTCTTTCGCTATTTGGCTTTGTGTCATATCTTCTTCATAGTACATATGAGCAATTTTAATCATAAGTCGCAATTCTTCGTCAGTGTAAGTCAAAATTCCACCTCCTTTTTATGTGCTCATTTGTTCAACAGTGAATAAATGCGCAATTCTTAAACTGAATATACACCTACGCTATTTTAATGTCAAGGATTGTAGTGAAAACTGCCTCAGTACATCAATTTTCCCACAAAATCCGAAGAAATAATTAGTTTAGTTTTATTGAGCTTGATACTTAATAATAGGACTCATTACAAAAAATAGTGTTTTGTGTACTTATTCTATATATATAAATTGATACGAAATTAAAAGGGATATTTATTTTTAAGTAAGTTTAATTTAATGTTATAAATAAGAGTAATAGTTAACGTATTTTATTAAAAATAGCATTACATATTACATAACTTATAGAAAAAGCGTCTATTTGTCGTCAGTTAGAGTAAAGAATAAAACTTATATTATTTAATAAATATTTTAGTATTTACTCATAAGACTGAGTTTATTTTATAAAGGTTAAGCAGAAAAAAAGAGTTTAATATGTAACCAGTACATAAAATTAAAACAAAAAAACTATGATATAATTACCCAGGATTAAACATAAGATCTTGGAACCGCAGGAAGTAATAATGAGGAGTTAATGAAAATGAGTATGGCAACCTACATTGGTTTAAATTTTGCAGTAAAACTTAATGAATATTATACGGAAGATGAGGTTGAAATTGACTATGTTTTCTCAGATGAAGAAAATCGTAAGGTAGTTCAGCAGAAGTATTTTACTACACCGTATCTTTATGAGATTGCTGAAAAAGGGCATCCAATTTGGGAAATGAACAAATATCATAAGATTCATTCTCCACATAACTACGAAAAATCAAAAAAAACTTTCCTCTATTTATGTGACCTTCTAAAAAAGTTACTTCCAAAAGGTGATTATTGCGAAGTCTATATATGCTGGCTGGGAGAAGAAGAGGAAGAACTTGAGAATAATTTGAAAATTGATTTAAACAATCTACAAATAGATACTATAGAAATTTATGAGAAATGTTTCATCAGAATAGAAAACTAGGGGGCTATTATCATTTATTCGCCCTTTGAAATATCATAAAAAAATAGAGCCCTAAAAGTGTTCAACACTCTCAGGGTTCTATTTCTTATACCTGTTATGTATGTAACTAATGTTTCTGTTGACTTTGACTAGACAGATATTCAGATACATCATTTGGAACTTTAAGCTTTAAATTAAGATTTTTAATTTCAACGTCAATATAAGGAATACCTTTGTAAGTAGTAATTGTAGCAACTTGTTTAAGTTCTTTTTTACCCTTATTTGATGTCTCTCCCAATTTAGCAGTTCCTTCTTGATACATTTTATAGACATTCTCTTTCTTAGCATCGGCAGGGAGATCTGCAACATTCCATTTATCCACTTTTAGTTTATTGATAAATGTATTTATATCTTGCTGCTTATCAATAGTATTTAATACTACGTCTGGATGATTTACAGATGATACTTCTACTTTTTTAGCTTGGTCAAACCCTAAGTTTACGTCTTCCTTCATATCTTTTTCCTTTGAGCTACAACCAAACAAGAGTATAGATATACTCAAAGCTGCTATGACCCCAATATAAACTTTTTTCATAAATATCCTCCATGTAATATCCATTAATTTACATAGAAAATTTTAACACTAATTCTTTGCTATTACTATACATCTAGAGACGTAGATTGCTATAAATCTCCTGTACAGATTTAGTTACCATAAAACGTATTACCGGAACAAATTGAATTATTAGATTAAAAGTATCCAAATACTCCATATTAGTGTAAAATTACACTAATATGGAGTATTTATTTTGATCATGAAGAGGAGTCAATGTAATGAAAAAGATAGTAATTATAATCTTATTTTTAGCACTTGGAATAGCTGGTTTTTCTGGTTATATAAATTACAAAAAACATTCTGCTAAAGCAGCAGTAGAAAATTATCTGGTAAACGTGAAGCATATAAGTGAAGATAATATTGAAAAAATAAGTCCCTTTATGGGGAATCTGCAGGGTGATAAAAATTGGTTAGTCTATGTGAAAATTAAAGGGGACAAAAAGAAATATTACTATTACAAAAACGCTAAAAACAATAGGGTTATTCTGGAATCCTATATTTTGAATGGAAAAGAATACGGTAAATGAGAAAGATTCTGTACTAAATACACATGTCTTTATTTCAATAAGTTGTAACCTTATAGCAATACAGTTCACATAATGGATTTTATAGGTAGTCATAACGCAAAGTGAGAAACATAAAATACAATTAGGAACTATCAGCCTGATCTATCCTTAAGAAAAAACAATCCAGCTCCCACGGATTGTTTTTTCTCTTTTTATATAAATGATTAATTTTTTTACATATTGAGCAAACTACTCAAGATGCCAATAGGTGTCATTGGATAAAGTCGTGTAATAAGAAAAAACCACCTTAGAGAGAAGGTGGTTTTTTCTGTTTTTGCGCTGTATATCGTATACATATCCAGTTACCATAATGGATTTTATTGGAATTCATTCTTTGGAAAGGTTTTGAATATTATTAGAGAAGGCTCTAGGAATGCCACTTCGATAAAGCCATCTCTCTTTTAAAAGAAAAAACAATCTGTCTTCCAATACAGATTGTTTTTTCTTTTTTGACCTTGTAAATTATGAAGGTGAAAAATAAAGTTAAAAGGATTCTAAGTGTGAGACGAAAATTATTCGAACTACATCATATGCCTTTATTTTTCTTTGGGTAACTTGCCTATTGGGAATAAAATTTTATATCTTGAGAAAACTACTTAAGATGTACAAAAGCATCACGACTAACTTCTTAATTATGTCACGAAAAAACTATTGGTGCCTGATGAGCC
>JARUXA010000077.1 GCA_030433805.1 Sphingomonas sp. PsM26
ATTCCTGAAGGAAATCATAAAATAACTTTTCGGTTGGAAGTAGTGCTCGTTCCTTTGGGGTAATAACTCCTACAGTCCTTGTTACGCTTGGTTCAACCAATGGTATTTTCACTGTTGAGCGTGGCAAGCTATCGACTAACGTGACTTCTGGCATGAGTGTTACACCTAAACCAGCAGAAACTAACCCTTTCAACGCATCGATATCATCCCCCTCAAAGGCAACATTTGGTGTGAAGCCAAGATTCTGACAAGCATTCACAACAATATCTCGAAAGACAAAACCCTCAGGTAATAAAACAAACGGTTCGTCTACTAGTTCTTGAAGTTTTACGGAGGATTCTTTTGCAAGGCGGTGGTGAATTGGCAAAAGAGCCACAATATTTTCCGTAAATAATATTTTTTGTTGAAGTTTTTTTTCTTTGAAAGGAAGTGGACCTATTAGACCAAGATTAAAATCTCCTTTAATTACACCTTCAATTAATTCGTGGTAAAGCGCTTGTTTTAACTGAAATTTTGCTTCCGGATAGCGCAATCTAAATGCATAGATTACAGTTGGTAATGTATACGCTGCTAAACTTATCGGAAAAGTAATGCGTATTGTTCCTTTTTCAGGATCTAAATATTCCTTAACTTCACGTCTCGCATCATCTATCACATTCATGGCATGTTTCATTCGTTCAAAAAATATTTTTCCAATTGGGGTTAAATGTACTCTTCTTCCTTCTCTGATAAACAAATCAACTTCTAATTCATTTTCTAAATTTACTATTTGTCGACTTACCGAGGACTGTGCTACATGTAAAGAATGGGCAGCTTCAGTTACGTGTTCGCGAGTAGCAACCTCCATAAAATAACGGATTTGTCTAAAGTCCATTTTGTATCCTCCTTATTAATTAATGCGTAAAACGCATTAATATTATCGTTTCTTTATATTGATTCGATCATTATTTCAATTATAAAATATTTTATAATAACAACCTAAAAAAATTACGAAGAATTTTTTAAATTTTCATTATAAATCAATAAATAGGAGACGGATAAGTATGATAACAATTGAAAAAAATCAATCGACGTATACAGAAAGTGTGCAGGATTATGTTAATCAAGTATTTGAAATAGTTAAAAAACGAAATCCGAATGAAAGTGAGTTTCATCAAGCGGTCAAAGAAGTATTCGATTCTTTAATACCTGTTCTCATTAAAAATCCTCAGTATATTAACCAAGCTATTCTGGAGAGAATTGTTGAACCAGAGAGAGTCATCTCTTTTCGTGTACCGTGGGTCGATGATCAGGGAAATATTAGAGTAAATCGCGGATTTCGCGTCCAATATAGCAGCGCAATTGGCCCATATAAGGGTGGATTAAGATTTCATCCATCTGTCAACGCAAGTATTATTAAATTTTTAGGATTTGAGCAAATTTTTAAAAACTCTTTAACTGGTCAACCAATTGGCGGCGGTAAAGGCGGCGCTGATTTTGATCCTAAAGGTAAATCAGATGGAGAAATAATGCGTTTTTGTCAAAGCTTTATGCTAGAACTTAGCAAATATATCGGACCTGATACAGATGTTCCTGCAGGTGACATTGGTGTAGGAAGTAAAGAAATTGGCTTTTTGTTTGGACAATATAAAAAAATGTGTGGCAGCTTTGAAGCAGGCGTTTTAACAGGTAAAGGTCTTAGTTATGGTGGAAGCTTAGCTCGTAAAGAAGCAACCGGGTACGGAACAGTTTACTTTGTTGAAGAAATGTTAAAAGATAATAATCTTAGCTTTGAAGGCAGTACAGTTGTTGTGTCAGGGTCAGGAAATGTCTCAATCTATGCAATTGAAAAAGCGATTCAGCTAGGAGCTAAAGTGGTTGCGTGCAGCGATTCTAATGGTTATATCTATGACAAAAATGGTCTTGACTTAGAGACAGTTAAACGCATTAAGGAAATAGAAAAAAAACGTATAAGTACTTATGTAACTGATCATCCTGAAGCGATTTACGTGGAAAGTTGTAATGGAATTTGGACAGTTCCATGTGATATTGCTTTACCATGTGCTACTCAAAATGAAATCGATCAAAACTCTGCAGAATTATTAGTTTCTAATGGAGTAAAAGCAATTGGTGAAGGTGCCAATATGCCCTCTACATTAGAGGCTGTCGAGATTTTCTTAGAGAATAATATTTTATTTGCCCCTGCTAAAGCAGCAAATGCTGGTGGTGTTTCTGTATCAGCGTTAGAAATGGCTCAAAATAGTACTAGGCTCTCTTGGACTTTTGAAGAAGTCGATAGCAGATTACATGCGATTATGAAAAGCATATACCAAAATAGCAAGAAAGCTGCTCAAGAATACAACGCTCCTGGTAATCTTGTCGTAGGTGCAAACATTGCCGGATTTATAAAAGTGGCTGATGCTATGATTGAGCAAGGCGTTATTTGATACTTCATTAGGAGAATATACTAGTATGGATATCTTAAATTTAAAGGCTGTTAATAATGGGTGACTTATACATAGTTTCTATAATTATGATTGCTAGTTTAATTGTACTCTCATATGCACTCAGTAGAAAAAAAACTACTATTAATGAACTGCACCCCAATTGTTAGACAAAAACTAATAATTGGAGGTGCAGTTTTTTATGTCAAAACACACACTTGAAACAAAGTTAAAAGCTGTAGATTTCTACATCAATAAGCAATATTCATATAAAGAAACAGCTGAGGTATATGGTGCGAATACATCAGATGTTATTCAATGGGTGGCATTATTTAAAAAACATGGGAAAGAAGGTTTAGAATCAACGTATACAAAGTACTCTGCCGAGTTTAAAATGGACGTATTAACGTATATTGAAAAAACGGGAGCGTCTATTCGTGAAGCATCTTCTGTATTTAATATCCCTTCATATTCAACGGTTATAAAATGGAGAAGGATCTTTGAAGAACAGGGCATGGACGGCCTGTATGCCAAGACCAGGAGGCCGCCAAAAGTGAAGAAGAATTCGATTAAAAATAATGATTCACAGAAAACAAATGAAGAGCTAGTAAAGGAACTTGAATATTTACGAATGGAAAATGCGTACTTAAAAAAGTTGAACGCCTTAGTACAAACATCAAGGGAATTAAAGAGCGAGAAAAAGCCCAAGTAGTGTTTGAATTAAGGCATGAGTATAAGGTCGTCGACCTTATCAAAGTAGCTAGAATCGCTCGTAGTACGTATTATTATTGGATAAAAGCCTTTAAGCGCCCTGACAAGTATAAAGAAGTTAAAGAAACCATTCATCATATCTTTCATAAACACAAAGGGAGGTATGGTTATCGTCGTATTACGCTAGAATTACACCGTCTAGGCTATCTTATTAATCATAAGACGGTCTGTCGATTGATGAAAGAGCTAGGCTTAAAGTGCCTCGTTCGGCTCAAAAAGTATCGTTCTTATCGTGGGAGAACAGGAAGAATCGCTCCAAATATCCTTAAACGTGATTTTAAAGCATCTAAACCAAATGAAAAATGGGTAACCGATATCACAGAGTTTCACCTATTCGGAGAGAAGCTTTACTTATCACCTATTTTGGACCTTTTTAATGGGGAAATTATCTCCTACCATATCGACAAGAGACCTGTATTTTCACTGGTCACTACGATGTTACATAAAGCATTTGACTGTTTAAATGAGGGAGACTGCCCTATTCTTCATTCTGATCAAGGATGGCACTACCAAATGACCAAATATCAGCATTTATTGAAGGGAAATAACATTACTCAAAGCATGTCCCGTAAGGGTAACTGTTTAGATAATGCGGTTATTGAAAACTTCTTTGGTCTATTAAAATCAGAGTTACTCTATCTACAAGAATTTGAAAGTATAGAACAGTTCAAACAGGAATTAGAGGCCTATATCCTCTATTACAACCATCTACGAATAAAAGAAAAATTAAAAGGATTGACCCCTGTAGAATACAGAATTCAATCCTCATTAGCTGCCTAAATAACGTGTCTAACTTTTTGGGTTCAGTTCATTTTCCAGTAGTTTTTTCTGTTGAAAGGTGGAAAGTATTTTACAGAAAAAATGGTCGATGCTTGGGAACATCATGAGTAGTTTGCTCTTGTTGTAATATTTTAATTCTTGTAAAAAGCAAATAACCCACGAATACAATGTATTCATGAGTGATCTACTAGTTCAATTCATGAGCACGTGGGGCCCTTTTTTAGATTATATGCCTGTTTATAAAGTTCTATAACTTCTTGTCCATAAAAAACAAACTACCCCTAAGTCAGTTAGAAAGGTGGCGAGGTAGTTTGTTAGGTGCAATGGAGTATTAGCTAAGAAGGACGCTACCCATCATGAGTAGTTTGCTCACAGTATTAGTCTTTATTCTGATTAGTGGTTTTATGTTTTTGAATAGGTTTTAATTTGTCTTATTATGGCCTCGTATTTATAATTCTCATCAATGTAAAGTATGATTTTCTCAGGCTCGTTGCTGTATTTTTGGATTAACTTCAGTAGCAATGGACGTACATGTTTATCAAATATATTTAACTTCGTTACACCTCGTTTTAGAATCTCTAAGTCGTTTGTACCTAATCTTTTATGGCATCGTTCTAAACAAATTTGGAAAGGTACATCTAAGAAGATAATAATATCTGCTTTTTTAAACCTTTCTTCGTATGTTTCTCTATATCCCCAACCTTCTATTACCCATTTATCTTTATCTAATAATTTGTTTAGTTCTCTTGAAAAATGTCTGATTTGTTGTCTGGTAGGAAAAGGAGTTGTCCTTAAAAATTTGAGTTTTTCATCCATCTCAAAGAATGGAAGTGAAAGATCTTTGCTTAATTTTTCCCCAAGTGTAGTTTTACCTGCACAACCGTTTCCAAGAATACATATCTTAGACAATTCTCACCCTCCTCTTTAGAAATGACAGTAAGGTTACTATCCCAATCTATGCTATGTATATGTCCCATAAGAGGTTGATTATTAAGTTTTTCATTATTTTTTAAATAAGTTCTTTATCAGAATAAAAAAAGCAGGCTTAAGCCTGCTACTATACTAAGTATTTACTTCTGATGATACGTTTTATGTTAACTAAAAAAAGAAAAATAACATTAGATTATTTGTGTCAGACATTATAACAAAGTTATAGCTTGCTTATATCAGTTTCCGGTAATATAAAGTTAGTTGATTGAAGATTCAGAAATCCTTTTTCTGCATAAAGACAGCACCTAATTATTTAGGTGCTGTCTTTATGCAGATTGGACAGACATTTTAATTAAGAGACAAGGTATAAAAGTCGAAAAGAGTCTGCTCTCATTCTTCATATTTGAGTTATAACTTTACTTCTAACTCTCTAAGCAGTTTTTTTACTCCCTCACGGCTTAGAATTATTTTTCCTTTTGCCAAGATTAAATTATTTTCAGAAACTTCACCTGTCACTTTACAAGCTAAATTAGGTGAATATTTTTTCAATACAATGTTCTCATTATCTACAAAAATTTCAACAGGTTCGTTCTTTTTAATATTTAACGTTCTTCTTAGTTCGATGGGTAAGACTACTCTTCCCAGGTTGTCTAGTTTCCTAACGATGCCAGTAGCTTTCAATTTAAAACCTCCATAAAATATTACTTACTTACCCATTAAGTGTACAATATGCTTTTTATTGTTTTTTTAATCTGTACCTTATGCAGACTAAGTCCTACTTGTATATAAATCCCATTATTATACATAATAATAAACAAATATAATTT
>JARUXA010000078.1 GCA_030433805.1 Sphingomonas sp. PsM26
ATGTGGCGGGCATATGTAAACACGGCGCGGCTTGTCCTTGAGGCCATGCGCGAACCCAGTCTAGAAATGTTGGCAGTTCCAGAGTTTGACTGGAAACTATCCGCGCTGAGTTGGCATGCGATGATAGATGCGGCGCTCGATCCAACGCAGGGCGTTACTATCCCAGGCGGTGCACCACATCCCGATAACCGTTAATGGGATTAGCCATTGGCAGTGAAGTTATGTTAGCATAGGTATTGTGCAACCACTCCACGACCTTCTCGGGTAACAGGGTGGCCAGGGTCGCGCATTTCCATACTCCAACTGGTCGCGGCCCGCCTTTGTAGGCAATTGCGCAATCAGTGCCTGCCTCGCAGCTAACGCTAATTTGCGAAATGTGGCGGAAGGGCCTCCCGATGTGCTTCCTGTACTGGTGGAGCAGGGGCCGTTTCACCTTCGTAGGAGACCGGAACCCTTATGGCAGCGATTTGCTCGGCATGCTCGAGCCATTCGACGTTGGTTAGACCGCGGCCATCGATCCACCACTTTGCGTCCGTCAGGTGGCTGACTAATGCACTCAAGGGGACGTCATCGCCCTCGTGCAATATCATAGCTAGGAGGCGAGCCGCGCGCAGGGATGTTGCCCAGGCAATCTGGCGGTCACTGCCGCTGAGCGCTGGCAGTGTAAGATGGGCTACAGCTGCAACGTCGCGTGCGGTCGCTTCCGCCTGAACGGCCTGTTTGTCGGCAATAAAGCACTCGCGGCAACACGTGGTTTCCAACCACTTGGCCTTCTGCTCCTGTTGGCGGGCATAGCCGGCGAGGTGGTGAATCTGACCGTGGCCGCAATCGTGCGTGATGATGTGTCCCATGGGGGCATGATCGTCAGCGGCGCGATTCTAACAATCGGTATGAGTCGGACTGAATCGGATCTGCGGTGAATCGCTCAAAGCCAAACCATTTGGTCAGGCCAGTGCTACCCGCTCGGCATGTACCAGCATCGGGCCAACCAACGTACCAACCAAACGGACCCGCTGTTGAAGAAGGTCGACGGGTAGACGGTGCAACTCAAGCTGGTAACGGCCACCATGGTCCCGCCGGAGAAACATTATCCCTCCGGCTTGGATAAGTGTTCCTGTTTCGTCGATCCGTTCGCCGGTTGCCATCATGCCTATTTTCGTAGTCGACTTTTACAGTCGTCATGCTCGAAATTTCTCTGAAACATCTGATAGCGACGTCGAGCAGCCGTACGTTTTCGGGACGTGTCATCCTTTGTGTGGGTGTTCAGCCATCAGCAAAGTTTCTCATACTAGCGAATTGCTCAACGTAACGTGAACAAGCCCGCACAATGAACATCATTTCCTACAGTTCGGCCGGCATGCCCGCCAACGAGGCCGAGCGTCAAAAGGCAACGGAGGCATCCGGCATATTAAATGCGGTCGGCGATCCCACGCTTATGGATTTGGCGCGACGCGCGCGTATCCATTGTCGGGCCGAAACAGCAATGGTTTGCGCCGTGAGCCATTACAACATTTTCGTCATTGCGCAGGACCGTGTGCGCCCCGGTGTTTTTAACCGATCCACATCATTTGTAAGCCATATGATACAGGCTGACGCAGACGCACTTTATGTCCCAAGTGCAAAAAATGATGTCCGCTTCGCTTCCTATCCATTGGTAGAAAGTGGAGACATAGACTTTTACGCGGCTGCGGGGATGAGGGACGAACAAGGGTATCTAGTTGGGGCAATGTGCGTTACCTCTTGCCAACCAAAGCTTAACTGGAATATTGAAGACCAATGCTTTTTGCAAACATGCGCTGTTGATGCGATGCAGAAAGTCTTTAGGAAGAGTTGATGAGTAGGATGCGCATCATGCGCGTAACTGGTCTAAATATTATGGCATTTGGCGTACGTTCAGGATCGGTTAAAGGCCCTGAACTTAGATGGCCGCCCGAAGGAGATTATATGTCAGAAGAGACCGATAACACCGTGGAGCTTGCCGCGGAATTGACAATGGCGTGGCTTTCCAATGCCAACACGCGGGTTGCAGCTGAGGATGTTCCGACATTCTTGAAGTCGATGTACGACGCAGTTAACGGCCTTACCGGCGCGCCAGTCGAGAGTTCGGTGGATGAGGAAAGCGCTACCCAATATACTGCGGCCGTCACGGCGCGAAAGTCCTTGTCCAACCCGGATGTCATCATCTCGATGATCGACGGCAAGCCGTATAAAACGTTGACGCGGCACCTTTCGACCAATGGTCTCACAGCGAACGAGTACCGTGCCCGCTACGGATTGAAGGCTGACTACCCAATGACGGCGCCTGCCTACTCGGAAATGCGCCGCGAAATGGCCAAAAAGATTGGCCTTGGCCGTAAGCCTGGGCAGAAAGTCGCGGCAAAGCCGCAGACCTCCGCGGACGTGCCAAAGCGCGGTCGGCCGGCAAAGTCCGCCTCGACTGACTAACGCTGCGCGGCGAACGTGGTCACCACGTTCGCCATACGCGAGGGACGCATGGTAGCAGGCTTTGGCGCCGACGATCGCCAACGCTCGATTGGGGCATATCTGTGATATTTGTGCAATGTTTCTGCAAACTTAGCCCCGGTTGGAACAAGCGCATAACCGTATCGTTGCTACAATATGCTATGTGATCGATACCTCGACGAACTGGTCGAAACTTTTGAGGCTGGGTTCGCAGCGACCAACGGTGAACCTGTGATCGCAGACGCGATGGTCCGGGCGGATGAAGTCCGCTTCACGGCATGGTTGGACGGTGCATGTTACAGCGATCCAACTATTGCTGACTCATTTGTCAGTTATCAGCATGCCGATCGAAGCGTTTTGACGTTCCACTAAGTCCTGTGTTTTGGACGTCGTCCGTTTTGATGATGGTCCGCCAAATTCACCGCGATTGTAACACGTTAATCTTACAAATAGCACGGCTGACCGACATGGCGGCCTACGGCGCTGGTGCTTGTTAACCATGAATGAGCAAGGTGGATTGTCTGGTAAGGCAATCCATCAATCCGTTCTTATGGACCCATACCTCAGACATAGTCCGTGATCAGCGACGCGCGCTGCACTTTTCCGGGGGTTTGTGGTGTTCATTCAACCTGAAGCTCGTTTATCTGCCGCAGCAATGGGGCAAGCCAAACCAGGGTTTGGAGATCGTCTTCCAGACGAACAGCGCGCTAAACTTGTCCCAGGCGTATTTAGCCAAGCTGTGGACATTGAGCTCGCCGATACAAGTGATCGACGGGACACGGCATGCTCACTCATCAACAAGCGTTACGCCTGGCGCGGATATGGCAGCCATCATGCTCTGCCCTCGCACCGTGCCAGTGCAACCTTTACTGCGTCCGCGCAGTCCGAGGTATTAGGGACAGTCACGCTCGTGGTCGACTCCGATGTCGGACTGGCAGCGGACAAAATCTTCGCTGAAGAACTTGATGCGTTTCGCAACGCCGAAGGCCGCAAGATTTGTGAACTAAGCCGCCTCGCGTTTGAGACGAGCTTGCCGTCCAAGCCTCTGTTGGCGGCGCTGTTTCACATTGTCTTCATCTACGGATACCACCACCATCGCTGCACCGACCTGTTTATCGAGGTCAATCCGCGGCATCGCCGCTTCTACGAAGCGATGCTCGGTTTCAAGCCAATCGGTGCACCGCGAACCAACGAAAGCGTTGCCGCACCGTCGCAGCTTATGTGGCTGGAAATCGCGAGCATTCGCCCCCGCATTGAAATGGCTGCGGTCAACGCGACGTCAGACAAAGCTCAACGATCGCTATACTCGCTATTTTTCTCGCGTGACGATGCGCTCGAGCTGGCCGAGGAACTGACTTCGGACGAGGCTATCCAGCGCACGATGGACGGCAACGCGCTGGTAAAGATCTACCTGACGGATCTGTGACAGACAAAAAAAATACCGCCGGTTTTCACCGGCGGCATTTACTGCGTTTCGCTTATGCGAAAGCGACAGTCGAGCTACGACGACGATAGCGCAGGCCTGCGCCCATCATGCCGAAGCCGGCCAGCATCATCATCCACGTGGCGGTTTCAGGAACTGCCGACGGGATAAAGGTCAGGTTGCCGCCATACGAAGCGCCGCCCTGCGACGTACCAGAAACCATGAGGGTGTTCAGCTGGCCTGCTGCAACCGGAAGAGCGTCGCCACCAGCGAACACGAGATTGCCCAGCGCGCCGATGGTGAGGTCCATCCCGTTGAACGTGACCTTCGAGAAGGTCAGCGAGGTCACGCCGTTCATCAGAACGGTCGAGCTGATCACCGAACCGCTGCCGAGGCCAGTGGCCGGGAGGGTGAAGGTGAAGGTGTCGCTGAACGTGCCAGCACCGATGCCAACGCGCGAGATTGCGCCGTTGTACGTGCCGTTCGGGCCCATTGCAGCCTGGAACGAGCCGACGCCAGGCGTCGTGGTGCCAACGGGGAACACAGCTGCCGAAGCAGGTGCAACGTTGGCGATTGCGATGACTGCAACAGCGGCGACGGCAGAAAGGAACTTGGTACGCATGGGAAACACTCCAAATTGATATGTTTCCAGTATCCGCAAAAGCCGTGCCAATGGCGCATTTACGTGGAAATTCATTAATTTCCATACCAGTATGTAAATTTGGCTGACATGCATCAGGGCGCTGCAACGGAAACCACCCGCCGTTTCATTCGTGACCGACCACTTGCTGCTAAGGCGATTCCGCTGTGGGAGCGGGCTGCCACAAGCGTGGATCTGCGGCAGCCCTGGCCGACTAGGTCATTTGGGGGAACGCTAGCCGGTTGGTGAAACAGTAGAGCGCTGCTCCTGCGGTCACAACGCGCAATACATTATTGATTGGGAGGGAAGCGCTTAATCTCTGGCAAACAAAAAGGTGCCGCCGGTTCGCGCCGGCGGCACCTATGCGTTACGCGATTAGGCGAACTTGACGTTCGCGCTACGACGACGATAGCGCAAGCCTGCACCCATCATGCCGAAGCCGGCCAGCATCATCATCCACGTTGCAGTCTCAGGGACAGCGCCCGGAACGAAGGTCAGGTTGCCACCATAGGATGCGCCACCTGCCGAAGTGCCCGATACCACCAGCGTGTTGAGCTGGTTTGCGAAGATCTGCACATTGTTCACGCCAGCGAAGGTCAGGTTGCCGCTCGAATTGATGGTCAGGGACGTGCCGTTAAAGGTCACCGACGAAAAAGTGAGGCCAGTGACGCCACCAACGTTCGAGCTAATTACTGAGCCGCTGCCGAAGCCTGCCGCCGGGAGCGTGAACGTGAACGTGTCGCTGAACGTGCCTTCGCCGAGACCAACGCGGTTGATCGCGCCGTTGAACGTGCCGTTCGGTCCTGGTGCTGCCTGGAACGAGCCTACACCTGGGGTGGTCGTGCCGACCGGGAAAACTGCAGCCGACGCTGGTGCTACGTTTGCGATCGAAACCAGCGCAACTGCTGCGACGGCCGAGAGAAGATTGGTACGCATTAAACACCTCCATTATGGTTAACGTTTTAGAATGCAAGAACCGGCCCAAACGCGGATATGTGCCAAAACGGGAGCCATGTGATTGTGAGATTGTAAGC
>JARUXA010000079.1 GCA_030433805.1 Sphingomonas sp. PsM26
ACTCATATCAGTATCTTGAGTAGTTTGCTCAAGATATTGGATTTTACAAATAAAATTATACTTTTAGGATAAGTTAAAAAGAAAAAAGGAATGTTTGTAAAATGAAGCGCTATAAAATTTATTTAATAGGAATGTTAATCATTCCGTGGTTTTCTCTTCCACTTCTAGGAAAGCAAACATTTAAAAAATTTTTCTTATCCTCTTTAGGTATTAATCTTTTAGCAGTAGGTGAAAGCTTTATAGCTCATGAGAAAAAATCATTTTGGTTTTATAAAAGGCTTCATCCTAAACTTCTAGGGGATATACCACTTATATTTGGACCATTTATAGTTGGAAGCCTATGGATTTTTAAATTCACATATGGCCATTTTTTTAGATATATGGTCACTAATGTAGCCATTGATTCCTTTTTCGTATACATAGTAATGGATTGGTTTAAAAAGATTGGTTATGCTTCACTTATTCGCTTAAAAAAATATCAATTTTCATTTATATTCTTTGTTAAAGCATTCGTATTGTATGGTCTTCAGAAAGCAATTGAGAAAAGGCTAAATTTATTTAATTAGTTAGAATGAATTGAATTACAAATCTTTAATCTTCTGAAATTTTGGTTCTTATAATGCTGATTTGTTAACTACCTTTGTATATCGTATACAGCATAAAAAACAGAAAAACTTCTGTGACCTATCCAGGAGTTTTTCTGTTTTTTAGCGATCAATACTTTATTTTTAAATTTTGATGATTCCGTTCATCTTGAGTAGTTTACCCAAAATATGAGAACTTATTTACAGAAAAAAAGAAGAATCTATCTTAATTTAAGGTAGATTCTTCTTTTCATATCTTTAAAAAACTGCCACAAGTAAACTGGAATTCACACTTCCTTTGTAGTTTGCTCAAAAAATAAAATTTTATTTCCTTAATAGGCAAGTTACTTAATCAATAACAAAAACATATAGTCTGGTGAGAATAATTTAAAGGGTAGAACCCATCACTCTTATCTTCTACCCTTTATATACATATGAGCTATTTTTTACACAAGGTACGAGTCGTATTTTTTAAGAAACCCACTTAAAAAATCTCCACTCTTTTCTCCTTGTATAAAAAATTTCGGCAGGTTTAGATCTCTCGCCAAGCCGACATACCCAAAACGAAGGATTTAGGGGGACGGCTTGTTTTTGCAAGTATACCTGCCGAACCGCCTACTCGGCCGTTCAAAAGTGCTCATCTTACTCTGATATGAGCAACACATTAAAAACATAGGAAGCCAGCCTCTACCCCAAAACAAAGGGGGAGATAAGCTGCATTGTCAATGGTAAGCGGACCGTAGGGAGCATTAAGGAATTGACAATGTCCCTGCACCCGAACCCTCTTGGCACTCAAACAACCACGTTTGTTTGACGCCAACCGGCGAGGGAGCCCCCTCAAAGTTTTGAGGGGGTTGGGGGTGTTTGTAGAAGCCATTCCAAAGGAGCTTTCCTTTGGCAGGTGTGGACAGCGTCCGCGGTTTGGCTCCCCCTTGAAAAGGGGGCTGGGGGGTTGTTATGCTCAGCATAACCAAGCTCAATTGGGTACCAATTGTAGAGCTTGCCTTATTCCGACCGTTTGGTGTATTATGGAAGCATACAGCTGGAATTTTACACCAGGTTCACCAGGTCCAGTAGGTGAACATAAGGAGGAATAAAGGGATGAGCGAGACGAAAGGCGAGCGTAGGAACGAGCCTAAACAGGTGAAGTTCCGTGTCACTGAGGAGGAATTCGAACGGCTATCGCTGATGGCGGATAACGTAGGAATGACGGTGCCTGCCTTTGTGAAAGCAAAGGCACAGGGTACCCGCGTACGACAGCCGAAGATCAATCGTGAGGGTGCTCTAGCAATTGCGAAGGAATTGCGTGCAGTGGGTACCAATGTGAACCAAATTGCGAAGTGGTGCAATGAACGAGACATTGAACAGTTGAGTGAACAGGAGCTTGAGAGATTGGTATACAATCTCGACGAAATTAAAAAAGGGTTGGCTGCAGCATGGCAACAATTAAGCTGAGCACAACGAAAAACGCCAATGCGTTACTGAAGTACGCTGAGAAGCGCTCTGAGGTGTCAAATTCGCTTGATTGCGATGTGGATTATGTCAGGAATCAATTTAAGGCTACAAGGGAAATATGGGGCAAGAACGGCGGTATACAAGCCCACCATGTCATTCAATCTTTTAAACCAGATGAAGTAGATCCCCAGAAAGCCAATGAAATTGGGCTACAACTGGCAGAGAAGCTGGCGAAAGGTCATGAGGTGGCCGTCTACACACACACAGATAAGGATCACATTCATAACCACATCGTGATCAATGCCGTGAATTATGAGGATGGTAGAAAGTTTCATGCGCATGGTCAAGAGGCTATTGACCATGTGCGCAAAATAAGTGATGAACTGTGCAAGGAACACGGGCTGTCCATTGTAGAAGAGCGCTCAGCCGATGTTCGCTACACATTAACTGAACAGTCATTGCTTCAAAAAGGTAAGTCGAGTTGGAAAGATGAAATTCGAACGGCCATCGACTTTTCAAAAGAACAAGCAATTAGTTTTGAAGACTTCCAGGAACGTTTAAAAGACCAAGGTGTCCAAGCGACGCTACGAGGTAAAAACATCACGTATGAGCATCTAGAATCGAATAAAAAGGTACGTGGCACTAAATTAGGGTGGGCGTACGAAAAGGAGACGATTTTACATGGCTTTGAAAGACAAGTTACAAGAGAAAGAGAGACAACAAGTCCAGCAACAACAGTCAACCGAGGACTTAAAGAGGATATACGAAGAAATGATTTTACGTCTCAGAGCGACGGAGGGCTATCTATCGACGTTTCTGAAAGAAAATATGAACAAAGAGATGATGATGCAGCAAGAGCTCGAACAGATCAAACAGACGAGCCAAGACGTACAAGCGGAAATGAGATTGACTTCGTTGACATCGATCAACAAATTAGAGACCACCATCTTAGAGCACAAGCAATATACGAACGAAACTTTGGCCGAGATGAAGACAGCCATCAGGGTATTGCACAACGAGATGAAAAAGAATCAGGAGTTTCTAAACAACGAGTTCCAAACAAACAATCAAGTGATCAAAGACGAACTCGAGAAAATCAACAACAACCTGGGAAGCAAGTTCGACATGTTGAGCGAGAAGGCGAAATCAGAACTCAGCGAAATCGAGAAAAACAGCAAGACTATGATATCGAACGCTAAGTTAGGTGTAGTGTTCAATGGTTGGTTGGATTGGATAAAATACGGGGCTGGTGCAGCGGTCTTTATGGTACCTGTTTTTTTCTTGTTTAAATGGTTCTTTGGGTTATTTGGTATTAATCTAGGATAATAGGTTAGGTTTTTACAAAATTAGTTGAAAAACTGTGAAAAGAGTAGAAAAAGAGGGAAATTATTGATAGTGTTGAATGTAGTATAAATGAGAAAAACCGCCCATGCTTTGGTCGGCTTGGCGGTTTCTCAAAAATCGAAAGGGAATTGGTCCCTTATACACATATTTATGTACATATTCTATCATAAGGGGCTAATTCCTGCCATATAGGGAGAGGAATTAGTTTGGAAAAAAACAAAAATAACATTGTCGATTTACAAAAGAAACTTGCTGAAGCGGAAAGAAAGGCAAGATTAAAAGATTTAACAAAGACTTCATATTCATCAGAAGAGGTTTCTGAAATTCAAAGATCATTATTAGACTTAATGCAAGAAATTACAGGTGAAAAACACTTTATAGGTAAAGAAAAGGATATTTTTGCAGGGGAGCCGTTTAATCAAACTATGCATAGAAATTTAGATTTGTTGACTAGAATAAATTATTTAACAACTGCGGAAGAAAGCTTTTTATTTAGAATTCAAGCCTATTTAGAGTTTAAAAGTAATGTCATTGTTTGTAGAGAAGACAAATTTAAAAAGAAACGTAAAAATGTTGTAGAAGATGATTATGAGCTTCCTAAAGCAGCAACGGTTTCAGACATTGCAGAAATGATTGGTAAGTCTAGGGAGAAAACTTCTTTAATCATGAATTCTTTAAAGAAAAAAGAAATTTTATTAAATCCTGAAGGTGCAGGACAAGTTAGTGAAAATGGTCGTTCTGTAAGTCCTAGAACTTGGATTGTGAACCCTTATATTATGATTTGTGCTCCACGTAAAAACGAAGTTAAATTAGATAAATTAACAATGAGATTATTTCAGCATTCTTTAAAAAATCTTAAAGATCAGAATGGAAAGAAAGTAAATTTACCAGTTAGATTTTTTTAATAGTGATTTTATCAGATCGTATCAAAAATGATACGGTCTTTTTTGATACTTGGAATTTTTTAGGTGTGACGAAAAGGTCACAAAAAGACCTTAAAGTGTGACGAAAAGGTCACACCCTAAAAACCTTAACAAACCCAGTCATACCAAGGATTCATTAAGGTTTTGTAACTATCTCTCTATTATCACTATTATTTATTAGCAATTCGCTGATAGAATTGCAAGGGTCTTTTTATAATTTTTTTCGTTAAAAAAATAGTAGCCTAAAGGCTAAAAAAACCGTCTTAAGACGGTCATCTTTTAATTTAAAAAAACTACTCAAATTGATTGAGTAGTTTAATCTAGCCATATTTGCCACCATTTCTTTTTAGCTTGATCTTTTGACAGGCTAGTAGCCATTTCTTTTTGTGATTCTTGAACTTCCCTCAATGTTGTAATTAATGTCTTATCTCGTTGTTCTAAACTATCTTTTATGTATGCTTCTTGTTTTAAAAATTGTTTTTTAAAGTCCTCTTGCTGTTCTTCTATAATCTCATTTTGATTTTTTACTAACTGTTTTAACTCGTCTAATTCAGACATAACGGTTGTGACGTGTTTCGATATAACCGTTATGTCTTCTGTTGTAGCAGTTATATCCGTTATATCGGTTGTGTCCGTCATAACTTTATCTTTTATAATTTCTTTTACAGCCTTTGAAACAGTCATGCCTTTTTTATTTTTTAAAACCATTAATTCTTTAAATAAATTTATATCATCTTGTGAAAACAAGAGTTGTCCTTGCTGATTGCGTTTAAAGTTATAACCATGTTCTTCAAAAAGTAAATAATATTTTTTGACAGTTGAAGTAGTAACTCCAATAGCCCTTGCTAATCCTTCTACTTTTTCATAGAATTCCATGTACATATCAGTTATAACCCCCAATTTATTTAGGAATATAACTAGTATAACACCTTCCAAAAGGATATTAATATCTTTAACAAAATAAAAAGCAACCTCTGCTGATCTGGAGGTTGCTTTTTAAGGATACTTCGGATTTGGTTTATCATATTTTTCGTATATAAGCGATTTTTTATAGGGGTTAGCATATGAATAAAAGGTGCACTTTTTATACATTCTTTCACTAATCGCTTACTGAAAAAACGTTGGTCTATCAAGGATGTATAAAAAGCTGCAT
>JARUXA010000007.1 GCA_030433805.1 Sphingomonas sp. PsM26
CGGCCCCCGCGGGGCGGGGGGGGGGGGCCCCACCCCGCCCCCCGCCGCCCCCCCCGGCGGCCCCCCCCGCCGGGGGCGCGGCGGCGGCGCCCGCCCGGACCCTGGAACTCGACAATCGGCGGTTGCGGGCGGCGGCGGCGGGCGCGTCGGAGGACGATGCCGGCGACGGCCTGATCGGACGCTCCCCCGCGATCGAGCGGCTCCGCGCGATGATCCCGATGCTGGCCGACGCCGACATCGACTTGCTGATCGAGGGGGAAACAGGGACCGGCAAGGCGTTGCTCGCGCGGCGGATCCATGCGGCGGGCAAGCGGCGGCGGCACAGGCTGCTCGGTGTCGCCTGCGCGGCCTATCCCGACGCACTGCTCGACACCGATCTGTTCGCCCGCGTCGGCACGGGAAGCGTGGTGGCGGCGAGCCGCGGGACGTTGGTGCTCGACGATCTCGATCAGGCGTCGCGTGCGTTGCAGGCGCGGCTGACCGCCTTGGTCGAGGCGCGCGCGCTGGTTACGCCGGGGGCGCGCGATGCGGTGCCGATCGACCTGCGCGTGATCGCCACTGCGGACGAACCCGGTGCACGCAGCGAGGATGCGATCGCCCCGGCCTTGTTGTACCGCGTCGCCGGGGTCCGCCTCAGGATGCCGCCGCTCCGCGAACGCCGCGAGGATGTGGTTCCGTTGTTCGCGCATTTCGTGGCGGAGGCGGCGCGACGGATCGGACAGGCGGTGCCGGCGATGACGGCGGCGGCGCAACATCATCTCGCGACGCACGACTGGCCTGGCAACGTTCGCGAACTCGCGCATTATGCCGAGCGTTTCGTGCTTGGGCTCGACACGGTCGCGGATCTCGCCGAGGTGCGTCCGGCCAGCTTGCCCGAACAACTCGATGCCTTCGAACGGGCAACGATCGTCGCGGCGATGGCGGCGGCAAGCGGCGAGGTCGGCGCGGCGATCGACCGTCTCGGCATTCCGCGCAAGACCTTTTACTACCGCGTCAAACGGCTCGGGATCGAACTGGGGCCGTTGAAGCGCCCGGGCTAGCCGACGCTGCGTTCACCGTGTTCCAGCATTGCCGGGATGACGAGGTCTTCCTCGTCCGCCAGATGGCGCGCGAGCAGCTGGATCAACCGATCGGTCGCATCGGCATATCCGTCGTTCGCGGTCTGCGCCGCACGCGCACCGCGCGGCAGTGCGACGACCAGCTGGCGCGCGGCGTCGAGCGATGTCACCAGGGCACTGTGGATCAGTTCGTGATCGTTTTCGAGCAGGTCGAACCCTTGCTGCATCCGCGGATCGAGCTGGCGGAACTTGGGGAAATAGACGGCATCCTCGATCTGATGGTGCCCCTCG
Organism: Sphingomonas sp. PsM26; assembly: GCA_030433805.1. Taxonomy (GTDB): domain Bacteria; phylum Pseudomonadota; class Alphaproteobacteria; order Sphingomonadales; family Sphingomonadaceae; genus Sphingomonas. The sequence goes on from JARUXA010000007.1 coordinate 1,350, forward strand.
AGATGCTGCAGGAAATGATTGAACCGCGGCACGAAAGCCTGCTGGAACGCATTTGCGTCGAGTCCACCTTCCCGAAATGACTGCGTGATCTGCTGCAACTGGTCGCCTTGTTGCCGCAAACTGGCATGAACTTGCAGCCAGAAGGCGGCGAGTTCGCCGAAATTGTGGTGATCCCGCCACTGCGGTGCAGGATAGGCCTCGCGCAAATATGCGATCGTGGCAGGCAGACCTTGGCGGCTTTCAAGCAACCATTCGTTTGATTCATCGCCCATCTGAAGGATTTAGGGGACGAAACGAGTCAAACGCAACAGCGAACCGACCCCCTTTCCAACAGCGTTGCCGTTTGCTCTACCGTTTCCATGATTATTGCCCGCAGTCTCACCGCACTCGCCCTGTCGTCCGCGGTCGCCATCGCCGCTCCGCTCGCGGCGCAATCGACCTACGATCAGGTCGATCCGATGATCGGCACGGGCGGGGAGGGGCATACCTTTCCCGGTGCGGTCGCCCCGTTCGGGATGGTCCAGCTCAGCCCCGATACCGATACCACCCATGTCGTACGCGACAGCTACAAATGGGCGGCGGGCTATCGTTATGACGATCCGACGATCCAGGGCTTCTCGCACACGCATTTCTCGGGCGCGGGTCATTCCGACCTCGGGGATTTCCTGGTGATGCCGGTGGCGGGCGATACGGTGTCGCTCGAACCCGGTGACGTGGCCAAGCCGGGATCGGGTTATCGCTCGCGGTTCGACCATCGCAGTGAGGTCGCGGCACCCGGCTATTATGCCGTGACGCTTCGCGACGCCGGGGTGCGCGCCGAAATGACCGCGGGGACGCGGGTCGGGGTGCATCGCTATGCCTTTCCCACGGGTAAGGCGGCGCATCTCGTGCTCGACCTGCGCAGTTCGCTCTATACCTATCCCGGCAAGGTCCTGTGGTCGTCGGTCCGCCTGCTGCCCGACGGGACGATCGTTGGTTCTCGCCAGACGCGGGGCTGGGCGCCCGATCGGCACTTGTTCTTCGCGATGCGCTTCTCCGCACCACTGACCGATCATGCGTTCGTCAGCACCGAGCGCGACGTGCCCTACAAAGGCTTCCAGGGGCCGGGGCGCGGGAGCGATGCGCTGGCGGAACGCACGGGGCGGGCGCTGGTCGCGCGGCTCGACTTCGGGCAACTGACGCGACCGCTTGAAGTCCGGGTCGCGATCTCGTCGGTCGACGAGGCGGGGGCGATCGCCAATCTCGCGAGCGAGCCAGGCGATTTCGATACGGTCCGCGCACGGACGGTGGCGGCGTGGCACAAGGCGCTCGACGTCCTCACGTTGCAGGCACCCGCACCGATGCAGCGCAATGTCGCGACTGCGCTATACCACAGCCTGATCGCGCCCTCGGTCGCAGGGGACACGGACGGGCGGTATCGCGGGCCCGATAACCAGGTCCATCTGGCGAAGGGCTATACTTTCCGCTCGACCTTCTCCTTGTGGGATACGTTCCGCGCCGAGCATCCGTTGCTCACATTGGTCCAGCCCGCGAAGACGACGAGCGAAATCGTCCAGTCGCTGATCGCCAGCCGCGTGGACAGTCCCGATGGCATCCTCCCCGTCTGGCAATTCCAGGGGCGCGAGACGTGGACGATGATCGGCTATCATGCGGTCCCGGTAATTGCCGACGCCTATCTGAAGGGCATTCGCGGCTTCGACGCCAACGCCGCGCTCGACGCGATGGTCGCCAGTGCTTCCTACGACGCGTACGGCGGGCTCGGCGACTATCTGAAGCTCGGCTACGTCCCGATCGACCGCGAACCCGAGGCGGCGTCCAAGACCGTCGAATATGCGTTCGACGACTGGACGATATCGCGCATGGCCGCCGCGATGGGGCGCAAGGACGTCGCGGCGACCTTCGCCGGACGCGCCGGGAATTGGCGCAACAGCTTCGATCCCAAAAGTGGGTTCGTCCGCGCGCGCAAGAGCGACGGCGCGTTCCGTGTCCCCTTCGATCCGACCGCGATCAACTACGGATCGGATTATACCGAGGGCAATGCGTGGCAATATAGCTGGTTCGTGCCCCAGGATCAGGCCGCGCTGGTCAGCGCGCTCGGCGGCGACGCGGCGACCGTCACCAAGCTCGACGCGATGTTCGACTACGACAATTCGAAACTGGACTACAGCCATGCCGAGGACATTGCCGGGCTGATCGGCCAGTACATCCACGGCAACGAACCGAGCCACCATGTCGCCTATCTTTACAGCTACGCCGGCGCACCGTGGCGGACTCAGGCGCGGCTCAAGCAAATCGTCGACAGCCAGTACCACCCGACCCCCGACGGCTTGGCCGGGAACGACGACCTCGGGCAGATGTCGGCGTGGCTCGTCTTCACCGCACTGGGCTTTTATCCGGTGACTCCGGGCAGCCTCGAATATGTCATCGGGCGTCCGTTCGTCGATCGCGCGGTGCTCGCGCTGCCGGGCGGCAAGCGGTTGACGATCATCGCTGAGGGCCTCGACCCGGCGCACCCCTATGTCGGCGGCGTGACGCTGGACGGGAAACCCGTGACCAAGGCGTATCTGCGCCACGACCAGATCTTTGCGGGCGGCGAATTGCGCTTCCGGATGCAGGCCACGCCGAACAAGCTCTGGGCGAGCGCTCCTTCGGAGCGCCCGTTCTCAACGAGCGGGCATCGATAAATATTCTCGCCGCGGCGGATCGAAAAGCGTGGTCAAGCGTGTCGCGTCAGAGGGTAAAAGTGGGGGCGACTGACCCCCCTGTCAGCAATTTTTACACATCGCTCGAAGGGTTTATCGGCGTTTCCCACAAAACCGGCATTGGCACGGTCTTTGCGAGTAAGGTTTCGTCAATCAGTTGGAGTGATGTTAATGCGTACCAAGTTCCTTTCCGCCGTCGCCGCCGTCGCAGTTGTCGCGATCGCAAACGTTGCACCGGCTTCGGCAGCAGTGTTCCCCGTCGGCACCGTTACCCCGGGCGTTGGTTCGTTCCAGGCAGCAGAAGGCCCGAACGGCACGTACAACGGCGCGATCTCGCGTATCGCCATCGGCGCTGGCACGTTCAGCGACACGTTCACGTTCACGCTGCCGACCTCCGGCTTCGGTAGCGGTTCGGTGATCAGCTCGACCGTCCTGATGAACGGCGTTACCTCGCTGACCTTCTCGTCGGTGAAGTTCAACGGTATCGACCTCGCAATCGGTTCGAACGGTAACCTGGTGTTCGCTGGTGGCGACGCTCTCCCGGTTGTCGCTGGCCAGCTGAACACGCTGCTCGTTTCGGGCACGTCGCAGGGCGGCGCTTCGTACGGCGGCAACCTGACCTTCATTCCGTCGGCAGTTCCCGAGACCGCAACGTGGATGATGATGCTCGCCGGCTTCGGCATGATGGGTGCAGGCCTGCGCTATCGTCGTCGCAGCTCGACCGTCGCTTTCGCCTAATCGCGCTAAGCTAGGAAAGGCCGCCGGTGAAAACGGGCGGCCTTTTTTTGTCCGTCAAAGATCGGGCAGGAAGACCTTCACCAGCGCGTTGCCGTTCCGGGCACGATGCACCGAACCTTCCGACGTCAGCTCGTCCGCCAGTTCCAGCGCATCGTCGCGCGAGAAGAACAGCGCATACAGCGATCGCGGCGTCGCATCGGACGACAGATCGCCCATCGCGGCGTCGATCCGCCGGCGAATGCTCGAGATTTCCAGCCACATCAGTTGCGACGGCGCACCGACGCTCGCGTTGGTGCGCGGCGCGCCGATCGGCTTGAACCCCAGCATTGCCTCATAGAACCGGCGATGCCGCGGATTGACCTCGATGAACAGGTCGGTGCAGCGATGGTGGTGATAGCCGTAGATGAACACGATGTGGAACAGCGCCGCCAGCAGCGGCTTGGACGGAAGACCCGTTTCGAACGCGAGGCGGCTGAGTTCGCAGATCTTGCGCCCCGGGGTTTCGCGGAACGGATTGAGTTCGTCGGCGAAGATCTTGTCCGCGGCAAGCCCGGCATCCGAATCCACCACCAGGGTCACGGTCCCCAGCACGCGCGCTGCGTCGGATGCGGTGAAGGTCGCGCTCGCGCGGTGCGCGGGGAGCGTGTGATGGCTGCCATATCCCCGCCATGCGTAGCGGCGGTTGATCAGCGAGCAGGCATCTTCCCGACGATCGGTCGTATCCGCAAGCTCGATATCGATCGCGGTGTCGAATGCGCCGGCGGCAAGTCGGGCCCGCTGCACGGTCGTGCCACGATCCGTTGATCGTGACCCTAGCGAGCCCATCGCTCTCGTCGAAAAAAACGCCTCTGGTTGCACAGACATCGCAAACCCCCAAAATTCAGCACGCATGCCGATCGATCTGGGGGCTGGGTCCATAAGATACTGTTTACGGATCGCCTATCCAGACGATCCGGAATTGCCCAACGGGGTTAACAAACGCTAGGCTTTTGAACGATGTGGTCGGTCAAACGTGCTGTTTGTAAGGTTAACGCGACGCCACTACTTGCTCGCGCTATTAAAGGAAACGGCGGTTCGTACAAAAGGATGGTCATGCCGAAAGTGCGACACCAGCGCGACATAGGGCACAGTCGGCGCGATCGATTCGCGGCAATGCAGGTGCTGCGCGAAGGTCGCGGTGCGGTACTGCGTTCCGTCGACCCAGGCAGTATGCCGGACGCCATCGGCCTGATCGAACGGGCAGGCGGCGGGTGTCGCGTTCACAGCGCCAAATCCCGCCTCGAAGGCATCGATCAGTTCGTCCATATATCGGTCGCACAACATGATCGTTAAACCTCGCGTTCACCCTTGGGTTCCGACTGGGTCAGGAATTGCGATCAAACGTATCATAGTCGCCCGTTCGCGCAAAATCCGACGGGAAACCGGTCGCGCCCGCGGACTTCGCCGTGTCATCGGGCATCGTCCAGCGGGTCCGTGTCGCGCGTATTGCGCATCAACAGGGCAGTCACGAATGCCACCGCGCAAATCGCCGTGACGTACCAGTAAAAGCCCGACTCGTTTCCTGCCTTCTTGAACGACAAGGCGACATATTCCGCCGACCCCCCAAACAGCGCGTTGCCGATGCCGTACGCCAGGCTCACCCCCAGCGCGCGCACGTGGACCGGGAACAGCTCGGCTTTGAACAGCCCGCTGATCGACGTGTACAGGCTGTTGATCGCCAGACCCGCCAGCACCAGCGCGAACGCAGCGCTCGCGCTTTGCACGTTGGCGAGCAGCGACAGCAGCGGGACGGTGGCCAGCGTACCCAGCGCGCCGAACAGCAGCATGTTGGTACGGCGCCCGATCTTGTCCGACAGGATGCCGAACACCGGCTGGAGCAGCGCGAACGGGATGAGCACCGCGGTCATCACCCAATTGGCGGTCTTCGCGTCCATCTGCGCCGTATTGACCAGATATTTCTGCATGTAGGTCGAGAAGACATAGAACATCAGCGATCCGCCCGCGGTCAGCCCGAGCACGGTGAGGAACGCGCGCCAGTGCGGCAGCAGCCCGCGCAGTGTCCCTGCATCGGGGTGCTTGGCGTCGGTATTGGTGGTCTCATGCAGCACGTGCCGGAAGAGGAGAATCGTCAGCGCGGCGACCGCGCCGATCGCGAAGGGGATACGCCAGCCGAACGCCTTCATCTGCTCGACGTCGAGCACTTGTTGCAGGATCAGGATCACCGCCAGCGCGAGCAGCTGTCCGCCGATCAGCGTGACATATTGGAAGGATGCGAAGAAGCCACGACGCCCGGTAAAGGCGATTTCGCTCAAATAGGTCGCCGCGGTGCCATATTGCCCGCCGGTCGAGAAGCCCTGGATCATGCGGCCGAGCAGCAGCAGAGCGGGCGCGAACGCGCCGATCGTGGCGTAGGTCGGCAGGGAGGCGATCAGTGCGGAACCGACCCCCATCAGCAGGATCGACACGACCATCGCACGACGGCGTCCATGCTGGTCGGCAAATCGCCCGAAATACCATCCGCCAAGCGGACGCAGCAGGAAGCCGACCGCGAAAATGCCGGATGTTCCAAGCAACTGCGCGGTACGATCGCCACTCGGGAAAAACTCGCTCGAGAAATACAGCGCAGTGAAGGCATAGACGTAGAAGTCATACCATTCGATCAGATTGCCCATCGATCCGGCAACGATCGCGCGCGCGCGTCCCGCCGTGCTGAGGTTGGCGGTTGTTCCATCGGTCGGGATGGCTGGCTGGGGTGGTGTCATTCCCGGCTTCTGAACCTTCAACGCGCGCGCTGCAACGACATGGCAACAAGACGTTGCAATGATGGGACGATATCTTCACGTGACCGATCTTCTCTACCACGCGGCAGCGCCGTTTCGGGCGCGCTTCAATCAGCCGATACTCCCGAGCGCGCGCACCCGCGCCCGCGCGTGGATTTCGTTCTGCGACAGGACCACGGTCGCCGGGCGGACACGCTCGATCACCGAGCGGACGAACGGGCGGATCGAGGGGTTGGTGAGCAGGCACGGGATCTCGCCCTCGCCCGCCAGCCGGTCGAACGTCTCGCGCACCGCGGCGATGAACCCCTGGAGTGCGGAGGGGGCCATCGCCAGCTGGCGCTCGTCGCCCTGGCCGATGATGCTTTCGGCGAAGGCCATGTCCCAGTCGGGGGACAAAGTGACGATCGGGATCGCGCCATCCATCGCCTGCTGCGCCGAAATCTGCCGCGCGAGGCGGGCACGGACGTGTTCGGTCATCTGCGTCAGATTGGCGGTGATCGGCGCGGCCTCGGCGATGCCCTCGAGGATCGTCGGGATGTCGCGGATCGACACGCCTTCGCTCAGCAGATTCTGCAGGATGCGTTGCACCCCCGAGACCGAGATCCGCGACGGCACGATCTCCGCGACCAGCTTGGCCGAATCCGGATGGATTTCGCCGAGCAGCTTCTGCACTTCGGTGTAACTCAGCAGATCGGCGATGCTGCCCTTCACCAGCTCGGTCAAATGCGTCGTGATGATCGTTCCCGCATCGACCACGGTGAGCCCGCGGAACCCCGCTTCTTCGCGCAGGTCGCGGTCGATCCACAAAGCGGGCAGGTTGAAGACGGGTTCGCGCGTCGCTTCGCCCGGGATGCCGACCTGGCCGCCGCCGGGGTTGATGACGAGCAGCCGATCGAGCCGGATCTCGCCGCGCGCCGCCTCGGTTTCCTTGATCGTGACGAGATATTCGTCGGGCTTGAGCGCGAGATTGTCGATGATCCGCACCGCGGGCAGCACGAAGCCGAACTCGGTCGCCATCTGCCGCCTTAGCGCGCGGACCTGATCGTCGAGCCGCGGCTCGCGCGCGGCATCGTTGATGATCGGGAGCAGGCCGTAGCCGATCTCGATCCGCACCGCGTCGATCGCGAGCGTGCGCGAGATCGGTTCCTCGGCGTTCGCGGACTCCGCCGCCTCGGCAGCCGCGCTGGCGGCGGCGGCGCGCGCGGCCGTGACGGTGGCGGCGCGCGACAGCGACCAGGCGGCATAGCCCGCCAATCCGGAGAACAAGGCGAACGGCACGAACGGCAAGCCCGGCAGCAGCGCAAGCGCGCCCATCAGCGCGGACACCATGCCGAACGCCTTGGGATAGCGCCCGAGCTGTTCGCCGAGCGCGGCACCGGTCTTGCCCGCGATCCCGCCCTTGGAGACGAGCAGCCCCGCCGCCATCGACACGATCAGCGCGGGGATCTGGCTGACCAGCCCGTCGCCGATCGTCAGCAGCGTATAGGTGTGGAAGGCTTCGCCGAACGGCACGCCGTGGATCGCGACGCCGATGATCAGCCCGACGACCACGTTGATCGCAGTGATCAGCAACGCAGCGATCGCGTCGCCCTTCACGAACTTGGAGGCACCGTCCATCGCGCCGTAGAAGCCGCTTTCGGCCTCGACCTCGCTGCGGCGGTCGCGCGCCTGTTGCTCGGTGATCATGCCGGCGGACAGATCCGCGTCGATCGCCATCTGCTTGCCGGGCATCGCATCCAGGCTGAACCGCGCCGCGACTTCGGCGATGCGGCCCGCACCCTTGGTGATGACGACGAAGTTGATGACGACGAGGATCGCGAAGATGGTGAGCCCGATCACGGTCTCGCCGCCGATCAGGAATTCGCCGAACGCGCCGATCACCCCGCCCGCCGCTTGCGCGCCTTCGTGCCCATGCGCGAGGATCAACCGCGTCGAGGCGAGGTTGAGCCCCAGTCGCAGCATCGTCGCGATCAGCAGGATCGTCGGGAAGGCGGACAATTGCAGCGGCTTTTCGATGAACAGCGCGGTCATCAGGATCATCACCGACAGCGTGATCGACAGCGCGAGCCCGAGATCGAGCAGCCATGCGGGCATCGGCAGGATCAGCATCGCGATGATCGCGACGACGCCGATCGCGAGCGCCATGTCGCGGTTCGCGCCGATCCGCGCGAGCATCTGGTTGAGCGCGGGCATCGCTTACAGCGCCGGGGTCACGGCGATTCCCGCCTCGACGAAGGTTTTCAACTTGTTGCGCATCGTCCGCACCGAGATGCCGAGGATCTGCGACGCCGATGTGCGGTTGCCGCGGCACCGTTCCAGCGTCAGCAGGATCAGGTCGCGTTCGACGTCCTCGACCGTGCGGCCGACCAGCGCGCCCATCTCGGCCGGGCCGTTCGCGCTCGCGGCGCTTGCGGCGATGCAGGAACCGTCCGCCAAGACCAGGGCGCTGGGCAGAATGTCGGGGCCGGTGCTCAGCAACACCGCGCGGTGCATGACGTCCTGCAGTTCGGCGACATTGCCCGGCCAGTCATAGCCGCCGAGCAGGCGACACGTCTGGTCTGCCAGCACCGGATCGGCATGGCCTTCCGATGCCGCGAAGCTCGACGCGAAACTGCGCGCGAGCAACACGATATCGCCGCCACGCGCGCGGAGCGGCGGCAGCACGATCGTCGCCAGCGCGAAGCGCGCGAGCAGGTCTGCGCGGAACCGCCCGGCATCGACCAGCGTGTCCAGCGCGCGGCGCGCGCTTGCGATCATGCGGGGCGCGCCCGGCTCGTCGATCGCGTTCAGCAGGCGTGCCTGCAAGGCGGCGGGCAGCACTTCGATATCGCGCAGGAATACGGTGCCGCCACGCGCGGTCGTCATCGCACCCCGCCGTTGCGCACGCGCGGTGGGGAAGGCGGTGCCGTCATGGCCGAACAGTTCGTATTCGAGAATGTCGGGGGCGACCCCGGCGCATTCGATCGTCACGAACGTTCCGCCGCCGCGCCCGGCCTGATGAATCGCCTGTGCGACGCGTTCCTTGCCGGTGCCGCGCTCGCCGGTCAGCAGGATCGGGGCGTGGCTCGCGCCCATCGCGCGGGCAAAGTCCAGCGCGCGCCGGAAGGCCGGGTGCTCGCCGATCAGCGGGCCGACCGGAAGGGCGGCGATCTCGCGGATCGCTGCGGCGATCAGCTCGCGATCGGGGGGCAGGGGTACATAATCCCGCGCGCCCGCACGGATCGCCGCGACCGCGCGCGCCGCCGATGCGTCGATCCCGCACGCGATGACGGGAACCGCGAACCGCTCGGTGGCAAGATCCGCGAGGAACCCGCAGACGTCGGTCGCGATGTCGATCATCACCAGCGCGGCGCCCTGTTCGCGCAGGCACGCAAGCGCCGCTTCGACCGTGGTCGCGGTCGCGACTTCGGCCCCTGCGTCACGCGCCATCCCGGCGGCGACGTGAAACGCGCCATCGGCGGGGCCGACGAGCAGCATCCGGACGATCGATCCCGCCACGCGCTCAGCGCCCCGCCCGGACGATTTCGGTCAGCGTCACGCCCAGCGCATGGTCGACCAGCACGACTTCGCCGCGCGCGACCAGTCGGTCGTTGACGAACACGTCGACCGGTTCGCCGACGCGGCGATCGAGTTCGAACACCATGCCCGTCGACAGGCCGAGCAGATCCCCGACGGGCATCTGCGCGCGGCCCAGCACCGCCTGAACCTTGACCGGAACTTCGTGCACCGCCTCCAGCCCGGTCGGTCCGGCGTGATGCGGGCTCGCGGGGAGATCGTCGAGCTCCTGGAAGACCGACGCCATCGCATCGTCCCCGCCGCCGCCCAGCATCGCGAGATCGTGCGACACCGGATCGCCTTCGGGAAAGGGCTGGTCGGACATGCTCTGCTCCATCATGCGTTCATCCCCATCATGCGTTCATCCACTGCCTGAGCACCGCTGCGGCTTCGGGCGGGCTTGCCGCCACGCTGTCCCCGATCTTCTTGAGAACCGACGCCTTCACGCGGCCATCGACTTGCGCGACGGTAATTTCATGGTCGAGCAACGGCTGGTCGCTTTGCGACGCCTGCAAGGCTTCGAGCTGGCGCAGCGCCTCGGGATCGCCGCCCGCCGCCTGTTCGGCGATCGCGAGCATCTCGGCCTGCTGGTCCGCCAGCGCGGCTTGCGCGGCTTCGGGGTCCTCCGCCGGAACCGGCTCGCGTCGGGCGCGGATCATGCGTAGCGCGATCAGCCCGACCCCGGCGATCACCAGCAGCTTGATGAGCCCGATCACCTGATCCGACGTCACCACCGACCACCATGCGCTCTTGCCGTCGGCCAGCGCATCGTCCGCGGCGAACGCCATGCTTTCGATGACCACGCTGTCGCCACGTTGCGCGTCCAGCCCGACCGTATTTTCGACCAGCCGGGTCAGCCGCTGGATCTGCGGCGCGGGCAGTCCCTTCGCCCCGCCGTCGACCATCACCGCGACCGACAGCCGGTTGACCTTGCCGGGCGCGCGGACGACCACGCTGTGCGTTGCGCTGTTCGAATAGGTCGTGTCCTCGGATGTTTCCTTGCGCGCGGTCTGGCGCGTGTCGCTGCCGCCCGCCGCCGGGGGTTGCCCCTGCGCTTCCGGGAGCTGCGTCGCGACGCTCGCCGCGCCGGTGTCCTGCAGCTCGCGATCCTGGTTGTCGCTGTCGACCGTCACCTGATGCGCGATGACTTGCTTGTCGGGATCGAACACGGTCGAATCTTCGCGCGTCTGGTCGCGCTCGATCTGCGCCGACACTTCGGCGCGCACCTTGCCCTGGCCGACGATCGGCTCGAGCAAGGCGATGATCTGGTCGCGCAGTTTCGCCTCGACCTGCGCCTGACGGGTGTCGGCATCCGCGCCGCCCCCCGCGTTCGCCTCGCCCGCCCGCGCGAGCAGCGCGCCGGTCTGATCGACGATCGACACCGCTTCGGGGGACAGTTCGGGAACCGCGGACGCGACCAGATAGCGGATTGACTGGATCGTCTCGCCGGGAAGGCGCCCGCGCGTCTTGACCGTGACCGCCGCGGACGCGCGCCGCGCCTCGGCGGCGAACATCTGGCGCTCGGGCATGACGAGATGAACACGCGCATGCGTCACTGCGTCGATGCTCTGGATCGATCGCGCGAGTTCGCCCTCGATCGCGCGGGTCTCGTCCATCTTGGCGCGCGACGCGGACACGCCGAACGGCTGTTCGGCATCCAGCACGTCATAGCCGATCTTGCCGCCCAGCCGGTCCCCGGCGAGCGTCATGCGGAGTGCCGCGACCTTGTCCTGTGGTGCCATCACCGCGCTGCCGTCGGCGGACAATTGGAATGGAATGTTCTGTGCGCGCAGCTTCTCGCCGATCGCGGCGGCGGCGGAGGGGTCGAGGTCGGTATACAGGAACGCCATCGTGCGATCCTCGCCCCGCAACGCGACCGCGCCCAGCACCGCGAGCAGTGCCGCGGCGACCACGCCCATGATGATCAGGCGTTTGGGCCCCAATTGGGCCATCAGATTGCGGACCTGCTCCAACCCCGACCCCGTTGCTTTACGAGGCAGTGGCCCCGCTTTGGCAAATTATAGGCAGGATGCGGGGCGGCAGGTCTTGCCGGGGGGAAAAACTTGCCGGGTCGGGCCCGGCTGGGCGATCAGCGTTCGAGCAGCGCCGCGGCGTGGCTGGCGAGGGCGGGGCGGCCGAAATGATAGCCCTGGCCGAGCTCGCATCCCAGTTCGATCAGCAACTGCGCCTGTGCCGGGGTCTCGATCCCTTCCGCGACGATCGTCATCCCGATCGTCCGCGCCAGCGCGACGATTGCACGGACGATGCCGTCCCCCTTGCCCTGGCCGTCCATCGCCATGACGAAGCTGCGATCGATCTTGAGCACGTCGAACGGCAGCCGGTGCAGCGACGACAGCGACGAGAAGCCCGTGCCGAAATCATCGAGGCTGGTTTGTACGCCCCATTTGCGGATTTCCTGGATCACCGCGCACGTATGCTCGATATCGACGATCGCGGTGCTTTCGGTCAGTTCCAGCCGAATCCGCGTCGGTTCGACCCCCGTTTCGAGGACGATCTGGCGGACTCGCGCCGCAAACCCTGGTTGCGCGAACTGGCGGGCGGCGATGTTGATGCTGATGAACGGGGCTTGCCCACCGGTCGCTGGCCAGCTGGCGGCGGTGGCGCATGCTTCGCGCAGCACCCAATCGCCAAGGAACAGGATCAGTCCGCTGCTCTCCGCGACGTCGATGAAGTCGGCTGGTAGCAGTCGACCCCGAAGCGGATGGTTCCAGCGAATCAAGGCTTCGAACCCGCGAACGGCCTCGGTTGCATCGAGCGTCACGATCGGCTGGTAATCGAGTTCGAACTCTTCGCGTTCGATCGCGTCGCGCAATTCGTTGGTCAGCCGCGCCCGATCCCGCAGCGTTTCGCCGAGCGCGTCGGTGAATCCGACGGTCCGGCCACGCCCGCCCGCCTTCGCCTCGTACATCGCGAGATCCGCGTCCCGCAGCAACTGGTCGACGTTGACGTGTGCGGCGGAGCCGATCGCATAGCCGATCGACGCGCCGACGTGCGCGGATTCGCTGGTCGACCCGAGGTTTTCGTCGAGCGCGCGGTGAAGCGCGGCGGCGATCATGTCGATCACGCCGCGCGTGGCGAGGTTCTCGCCGGCGAGGTCCTCGACGAGGATCGTGAATTCATCGCCCCCCATGCGCGCCGAGGAGAAGCGCACGCCACCAAGGCCACACCCCCCTGTCGTTTCCAGCCGGGCCAGCGCGTCGCGCAACGCCCGCGCGACGCGGATCAGGACGCGGTCTCCGGCATGATGACCGAGCGTATCGTTGACGAGCTTGAACCCGTCGAGATCGAGCACCAGCACCGCAAGCGCATGACGGCGCGCGGGGGCAAGGCGCTCGAAGCTTTCCTGCAACCGGTCGTTGAACAGCGCACGGTTCGGCAGGCCGGTCAGCGGATCGTGGAGCGCATCGTGGATCAGCGCGCGTTGCGCACGGTCGCGTTCGAACACACGGCCCAGTTGCACGCCCGCCTGTTCGAGGATCTCGACGATCTCGGGATCCTCGGTAACCGTTTGCCGCATGTAGAATTCGAGGACGGCGACGACCTCATCCCCCGCCAGCACGGGGAACGCACATCCTGTCCCCAGGTCGCAGTGCAGCGCTTCCGCCGCGCGGACGAACATCGATGAGTTACCGAGATCGGCGATCCATTCCGACCGGCCTTTTGCAAGGACGCGACCCGGCAGCCCCTCGCCGGTCGTGAAGCGCGCCCGGCGCGACGCCTCGATGAAGGCCATGACGCCGCTTGCATCGGTCGCCCGCCAGATGTCGCAGCCCTCGACGTAGCTGCGGTCTTCCGACACCATCAGGACGTTGCCGATCGTCCAGTTCATCCGCTCGCAGATCGCCTCCAGCGCCGCCGCCAACGCCTCGGGGATCGTGCGTGCACGGTTTGCGACGCCGGTGATGTGCTGGAGCAATTGCAGCCGCTGCTTGCTGTCATACAGCGTGCGCAGGCCATGCTCGGCGATCCGTTCGGCTTCGAGCCGAGCGGTGCGCTCGCGGTGTGCGGTGCGTTCGGCGCGCGCGAGGCGCGTTTCGACCGATGGTGGTTCCGCCACCAGGGCGTGTATCATTCGTCCCACCGCACCCGGATGCGGCACAGGGGGCTGTCGTGGAGCATGCAGGCAAGATGCGAGATCGTCACCCGTTCCCCATAATAGGTTGCAGCGCCCTGGATAAAGCCCTCCGCCAGCGCGCACAGCCGCCTTGGGGACTGATAGCCGATGATCAGATCACCCTCTGGCGCGGTGCTGAACTGGAAATGCGGGCAGCCCGCGCCCGAATAGAGTTTGCGGACTTCGGGATGAATGATCTCGTTGACGCTGAGGATAAAGCTGCGCGCGCCGGGATGCCCCTCGAAGAACACGCCGTAGCGCTCGGCCAGCAGCGGGATCGCGGCGGTGCCGAACCAGCGCAGCACGTCGGCGGGCGTCGCATTGGTCGCCACGGCTGCCGTGTCGACAAGGGCGAGCAGTGTCTCGTCAGGGTAGCTGCCAAGTGAAGTGAACGCGCCGTCGATTCCCGCTGCGTCGATCAAGTCGGTCCATGTGTCCGGCCCGTGCTCGATCGCGACGGCATCCTCCAGGAGGTTGAAGATGACACCTTTCATGGACCTGCAAACCCTTATGAACAGCTCGATGGATGCGCCAATAAAGTTGCGAATTCGTTGCTGACCACGGCTTCGCGCGCTGCATGATCGAGGCAGGATCCGCCCTCGTCCCAGTCGATCCGCGCGTCACCGATCGCAAGCATCGGATCGGCTTCGACATGCAGCCGCAGCTTTCGGCGATCCTGCGCCTGGCGGGTCGCGATGCGTTGCTCGATTGCTGGAAGCAGATCCGGATGAACCCGAACGACGAGTTCGGTCCCGCGTGCCACTTGCGCGAGCGCACGCCCGATGGCGGCGTCGATCGGCGCGGCCGGATCGAGCGCGAGCGTATGTGCGGCCAGATGCGTGGCCGCGGAACGCGCAAGCGCGGCGGCGTCCTGCACCAGCTGCGCACGGGTCACATCGACCGTTTCCGTGATCGCCTCGACCCCGTCTTGGAGCGCATCGATCGCCGCGAGCAATGCCGTTTCGCGGTCCGCGCGGGCATGGACCAGCCCCGCCTCGAACCCGTCGGCGCGCGCGCGCACGAGTTCCGCCCGATGCGCCTCCGCCTGCCGCGCCAGCTCGCCTTGCAGCAGCTCGACCTCGATCGCGAGCGAGGTCGCATCGCGTTCGGGGGCGCAACCGGGGCGTGGCGCGGGGGGCGCGGTGAAGATGCGGTCGAACGCGAACGGGCGCGCCTGGAACGACAGGTCCATCGATTCTACTCCTGGCTCACAGGATCATCGTATCGTCGCTCTTGGGGTCGACCAGCACGATCTCCCCCTGTTCGGCGAGCGATTTGGCGAGCCGGACGAGCGCGTTCTGCGCTTCTTCGCAGTCGCGCGCGCGGATCGGGCCCATGCCGGCCATGTCCTCGCGCAGCAGCTTGGCCGAGCGTTCGGTCATGGTCGAGAAGAACAGCTGCTTGATCACTTCCGGCGCACCTTTCAGCGCGAGCGCCATCTGCCGCTTGTCCGCCTGGCGGACGATCACCGCGATCGCGGCGGGGAGCAGATTGGCGAGATCCTCGAAGGTGAACATCAGCGCGCGGATCCGCTCCGCCGATTCAGGTGCCTTGGCGTCGAGCGCCTCGAGCATCGCTTCCTCGGTCGAGCGGTCCATCGCGTTGAACAGCTCGGCCATCGCTTCATGCGGGTCGCGCCGTTGCGACCGCGCGAAATTGGCCATGAACTCGTTCTTGAGCGTCGCCTCGACCTGCGCGAGCACTTCCTTCTGCACCGTGTCCATCCGCAGCATCCGCTGCACCACGTCGACCGCCAGGTCGCGCGGCAGCGCGGCGAGCACGCGTGCGGCATGGTCCGACTTGAGCTTGGACAGAATCACCGCGATCGTCTGTGGATATTCGTTCTTGAGATAGCTCGCGAGCACGCCTTCGCTGACGTTCGACAATTTGTCCCACATCGTCCGGCCCGACGGCCCGCGGATGTCCTCCATGATATCGCGGACCTTTTCGGGCGGCATCATCCCCGCCAGCAGCCGCTCGGTCGTCTCGAACGAGCCGTGGCACGACGCGAGGCTCGAGATTTCGGTGGTGAATTGCAGCAGCAGATGCTCGACCACCGCCGCCGGCACGCGCCCGAGCTGCGACATCGCCGCGGACAGCTCCTTCATTTCCTCGACCGACAGCTGTTCCCAGATCGGCGCGCCATAATCCTGCCCGAGCGCGAGCATCAGAGCGGCGGCGCGCTCGCGTTGCGAGAAGCGCTTGAGTTCGACGGGTTCGGTGACGGGGGCCATCAGCATGGCAGGGCTGCTCCAGCGACATCGTTAACGCGGCCGACCGGCGCGCGACCCGTCTATTATAGAGGCGCGGCGCGGCCATTCGGGCACGCGGCCCAGCAATCGACGGGGATGGAAACGCAGGACATGACAGACCTGATGACGGGTGCCGCGCGGCAGATGCATTTCCTTAGCCAACGCCAGCGCGTCGTGGCGCAGAACATCGCCAACAGCGAGACGCCGGGGTTCAAGGCGCAGGACGTGACCGCGCCCGATTTCGCCGATGTGCTCGGGTCCAGCGGCACCACGCGGATCGCCGCGCCGCGCGTGGCGGCGACCGCGGGGATGGTCGCTTTGGGCGCACGGACCGGGGTCAACCCCGGCGTCGTCACGGACCCCGACACGTTCGAGACCAAGCCCGACGGCAACACCGTGACGCTGGAAGATCAATTGCTTAAGATGGGCCAGATCCAAGCCGATTTCGCCGCGGTCACCACGATCTACCGCAAGCAGCAAGCGCTGTTACAGACCGCGCTGGGCAAGCACGGGGGGTGAAGCGCCACCCCGTTCGGGCTGAGCGCAGTCGAAGCCCCCGGCACCGCGCAGGCCCTTCGACTTCGCTCAGGGCGAACGGGGTGGGGCGTCTTACAAACTCGCGTTGATCGCGATCGGTGCGGCCTGTTCGGTGCTCCACAACAGGCCGCCCGCGCCATAAGCGGTCGCGGTCGCGCCGGTCTTGCGTTGCGCTTCCTGCGCGATCGCCGCGAGCAGTTCGTCCGACAGCGCAATCTGCCGCGCGAGCACCGCGGCATTGGCGCGGGCTGCGTCCATCAACGCTTCGGATGCCGCCGCCAGCGCCGCGCGGTCTTCGGGATCGAGCCGATCCTGCCATCCCGGCACTTCGCGCGCATATTGCGCCAGACGCGTCTCGAGCTGCGCCACGACACGACCCTTGGCGGTCGCCAGTTCGCCGATCCGGCGATAGCCGCCGGGCTGGCCGAGCAGCGCGCTTTCCTCTTCGATCAGCGACAGCAGCGACTGGACGAGGTCGAGCAGGTCATTGCGCATCGGGGGTTCCTTGCTTGAGCCGTAGGATCTGGTCGAGCACCGCTGGCGCAAGGCCAAGCCCGCCGCGCGCCGCCATCGCGGTGCCGAGCTTTTCCGCGAGCACCCCGCGGAACACTTCCTCGCCGTGGCCGCCGGAGAAGCTGCCGGTGTCGACGCTTTCCATCATCAGTTGCGTCATCTGGCCGAGGAACACCGCCTCGAACGACTGCGCGGTGGCGCGGTCCTTCGGGGTGATCGTCGGCAGGGGCGTAGCCCGGGCGGGCGTGATCGGGTCCATCATTGCACCTGGATATCGGCCTGGAGCGCGCCTGCGCTCTTCACCGCCTGGAGGATCGTGATCAGGTCGCGCGGGCTGACGCCGAGCGTGTTGAGCCCGCCGACCAGCGCGGCGAGCGTCGGTTCGCCGCCGACCAGCCCGAGCGAGGCGTTGTTGCCGTCGTTGACGGTGATCGCGGTGCGCGGGACGGTCGTCGTCTGGCCGTTCGACAACGGGGCGGGTTGCGACACGACCGGGCTTTCGGTGACGCTGATCGTCAGGCCGCCTTGCGCGATCGCGACCGGGCTGATCCGCACGTCCGCGCCCATCACGACCGTGCCCGACGCCTCGTTGATGACGACGCGTGCGGGCTGATCGACCTTGATCGGCAGATTCTCGATCGCGCCGACCAGATCGACCATCGATCCGCCGAAGCCGCTGCCCGAATGGAGCTCGACCGTGGCGGGGTCGAGCACCGTCGCAGTGCCCGCGAACCGGCCGTTGACCGCTGCGGCGATCGTGTTGGCGGTGGTGAAATCGGGGTTCTTGAGCGCGAGCTTGAGCGTCGTCGCGGAGCGCAGCGCATAGGGCACTTCGCGCTCGATGATCGCGCCGTCGGCGATTCGCGCGGAGGTGGCGACGCCGCGGCTGACGCTCGCGCCAGCCCCCTGCGCCTTGAAGCCGGAGACCGCGAGCGGCCCTTGTGCGACCGCGTAGATCTCGCCGTCGAGCGCGCGCAGTGAGGAGACGATCAACGTGCCGCCCTGCAGGCTGGTCGCATCGCCGATCGCCGACACGGTCACGTCGATCCGCGAGCCCGCGCGCGCGAACGGCGGCATCGTCGCGGTGATCGAGACCGCGGCGACGTTCTGCGTCTTGAGCGGGGAGCCGCGGACGTTGACCCCCATCCGCTCGAGCATCGCCTGGAGCGATTCCTCGGTGAAGGGCGCGTTGCGGGTGCGGTCGCCGGTGCCCGCGAGCCCTACGACGATGCCGTAGCCGACCAGCTGGTTCGAGCGGACGTTCTCGACGTCGACCACGTCCTTGATCCGGCCGCTGCCCCACGCCGGGGTCGCCAGCCCCAGTGCGACCACAGCGCACAGCGCTTGCGACAGGATTGCATGAAGCTTTGCGGCGATGCGCATATTTCCCTTCCCCCCGGCCACCGAAGGCCGTTCGCTTCTCTTATAGAAAGGGAAGGCGACGTCGGTTCGCCGCGGAGGCGAGGTTTTGCGGGTCGAAGGCGTATCCTTGCCGGTACAGGCGTTGCTCGCGGCGCTGCCGCGCGCGACCGGGGCGTTTCGCGCGAGCGACGTCGCCGCGCCCGCGACCGAGCTGCCCACGCCGCCGCGTCCGTTGCAGGCGGCGACGTCGGTCCAGATGCTCGTCGCGCTCGCCGCGACCGAACCCCCGCGCGAGCGGCGGCGTCGCGTGGTGGCCGAGGTCGATCGCGGGCTGGGCTTGCTCGAGCGGTTGCACGCGGTGTCCGCGACCGGGCCGGTGGCCCCTGCGATGCTCGCCGAACTCAGAGACTGGGTGGAGCAGTTCGTGCCGCCCGATGATCCACAAGCCGCTGGAATTGCTCGCGATGTGGAGTTGCGCGTGCGCGTCGAACTGGCGCGGCACGAGCGAATGGCGTGATGGTTCGCGGCGGCCCATGGAACGGTCAGCGTTGACGCGTCGCTATACGAAACATACACGAACTATATGGTCAGGATCGCCGGAGCGTACATATGGGTATCGTGAAGATCGACGACGTGCTTCACGAAGAGGCGCGCCGCGCGAGCACGGTGATGTGCCGCTCGATCAATGCGCAGGCCGAATTCTGGATGAAGATCGGGATGCTTGCCGAGGCGCATCCGACGCTGTCGTTCAACGACATCGTCGCCGCGCAGCTTGCGTCCGCCAAGGTGCATCTGCCGACCGACGCGTCCGTCTGAGATGGTCAAGACCCCGGAAGACCTTGCCCTGATGCGCCAGTCGGGCAAATTGCTCGCGGCGGTGTTCGAAATGCTCGACACGCAGGACCTCGCGGGCCAATCGACGTTGCAGGTCAACGATCTGGTCGAGCGGTTCATTACCGTGGATCTCGCCGCCCGCCCCGCGAGCAAGGGGCAATATGGCTTCCAGTACGTGCTCAACAGCTCGATCAACCAAGTCGTCTGCCACGGTGTGCCGAGCGCGGACGACGTCATCGCGGACGGCGACATCGTCAACCTCGACATAACGCTCGAGAAGAACGGCTTCATCGCGGATTCGAGCAAGACCTATGTCGTCGGCACCGTATCCCCCGCCGCGCGCCGGCTGGTGCGCGTGACGCAGGAGGCGATGTGGAAGGGGATCGGCGCGGTCCGTCCCGGCGCGCGTCTCGGCGACATCGGCTATGCGATCGAGCGGCATGCCAAGAAGCACGGCTATGCGGTGGTGCGCGATTATGCGGGCCACGGGATCGGGCGCGAAATGCATGAGGAGCCGACCGTCCTCCACTTCGGGCGCGCGGGCACCGGCATGGTGTTGCGCGAGGGGATGACCTTCACGATCGAGCCGATGCTCAACCAGGGGACGCGCAAGGTCTCGACCGAGGAGGACGGGTGGACCGTCGTTACCGACGACGGCAAATTGTCCGCGCAAAGCGAACATACCGTAGCGGTGACGGCTACCGGGGTCGAGGTGCTGACGCTGCGGCACGACGAAGGTGCGGGGGGTCGGCGATAGCGCCGCTACTCCTTTTGCACTTCCCCGGCGAAGGCCGGGGCCCAGTAGCGAAGGTCGATGTCAGCCAGGCGCAACGCCCGCTTATGACCGGCCCGCTACTGGGCCCCGGCCTTCGCCGAGGAAGCGCAGAGGGTTGGTAAGGGTAACAAAAGAGTCCGGGGCCGGCCCCTCTAGGGCAGAGCCGGCCCCGTATCCCCCGATACGCTACACGGGGGAAACTGGTGAAACCGTCAGCCGATCAGCGGCAATAGCCCGGACGCCCGTCGCGATCGATCGCGCGTCCTGCCAGTGCACCGCCACCCGCACCGAGCACCGTGCCCAGTGTCCGGTCGCCGCGGCCGGCAACGACATTACCGAGCAAGCCACCCGCGATCGCGCCGATGATCGTGCCACTGTCGCCGCTACGGCAGCGGTTGCGCGAATTGTTGTAATAGCGGCGGTCGTTATACCCATTGTCGTAATAGCCACGCCGGTCATCGCGATAGCCGCGCCGGTCGTCGCGGTAGCCACCGCGGTAGCCGTCGTCGCGATTGTACCCGTCGCTGTACGCGCGGTCATAGGCGTAGCCATCGCCGCCGCGATCATAATAACGCTGCGCGCTGGCGGGGGTGGCTGCAAGGCCGGAGACGGCGATTGCGATCGTCGTCGTGGCGAGCATGAGCTTCTTGAACATCGTCGTCTCCCTTGTCGGTGTGGTGTGTTCCGATGTTGCGGTTATGACCGAGTCGCGCTGAGACGAGCCTGAATGCGGTTGTTAGCAACCGTTCATGCGCGAAAGCCGGTTGCGTCGTGCGGGACCCTCCCGCAGGGGCTATCGGTGCGATTGATGATCTGTGCCTTGCTCTTCCTGCTGTTCGTCCCCGAATGGAGCGGACCAGCGCGTATCCCGCTGCTCGGGCCCGATCCGAGCTTCACGGTCGAACCCGTGGCGCTCGACCCGCGGGACCCGCAGCGGCGGCGAGTCGGTGATCTCGTCTATTTGGGCGGGGTCCGGCTCAAGAGCCGCGATCCGCAATTCGGGGGATTTTCCGCGGTGTCGTTGGCGGGAGATCGCTTCACGCTGCTCAGCGACAGCGGCGACATCGTCCGCTTCCGGCTCGATTCGCAGTGGCAGGTCCACGACCAGAGCTTCGCCGAACTCCCCGACGGCCCCAGTACCGGATGGGAAAAGCGCGACCGCGACAGTGAATCGATGAGCGTCGACCCGAACACCGGCGCGATCTGGGTCGGGTTCGAGAATTACAATGCGTTCTGGCGCTACGACCCGAGCTTCGCCCGTGCCGAGGCGCACGTCGCGCCGCCTGCGATGCAGGGGTGGCCCGTCAACATGGGGCCGGAAGCGATGATGCTGCTTCCCCGGGGCGGGATGGTGACGATCGGCGAGGTCAAGCCGTGGCGCGGGCACAAGGGGCGGGCAGGGATCGTCTTCGCGGGCGACCCCACGGTCGACTCGCGTCGCGGTTTCCGCTTCGACTATATTCCGCCTGTGAACAGCAGCCCGAGCGACATGACGATGCTGCCCGACGGGCGCTGGCTGATTCTCAACCGGCGCTTTGCATGGTTCCGCTTCTCGAACGTGCTGACGATCGTCGACCCTGCCGAGGTCAAACCGGGCGCACAGGTGCGCGGACGCGAGATCGCGACGCTGGAGGCACCGCTG
The DNA here is from genome assembly GCA_030433805.1 of Sphingomonas sp. PsM26. GTDB lineage: Bacteria > Pseudomonadota > Alphaproteobacteria > Sphingomonadales > Sphingomonadaceae > Sphingomonas. The sequence continues at coordinate 23,175 of JARUXA010000007.1, forward strand.
ATCCACGACAATTTCGAGGGTGTGACCGCAACGCAAGAAGGCCGCGCCACCGTCATCTGGCTCGTCTCGGACGATAACCAGTTGCCGGTGCAGCGCAGCCTGCTGCTGAAGTTCAGACTGGATCCGGTCGCACAAGGCGACCGGAACTGAGGCTTACGCCGCAGGAGCCTGTGCAGCGACGAGCTTCTTGGAGACGTCGCGCTTGAGGCGACGGCAGCGCAGCGACAGCTTGTCGTTGGTCGTCTTGACCAGCCAGTTGTCGAGACCGCCGACGTGCTCGACCGAACGCAGGCCGTGTGCCGAGACACGCAGCTTTACGCTGGTGCCCAGCGCGTCCGACATGAGCGTCACGTTCTGCAGGTTCGGCAGGAACGTGCGCTTGGTCTTGTTGTTGGCGTGGGAAACGTTGTTACCCACCATCCGGCCCTTGCCGGTCAGTTCGCAAATACGCGACATCGTAAATTCCTGAATGTCCGGTGGGGCCCGTGGCGAACCCCTAGAAGGGGGCGCGCTTACCGAACACGCCGGGGCGCGTCAACCGATTCAGCCTTTTTGCTGTAACATCCGTGGTCCGCACGTGCCATTGCCGGGACGCGCCGGTGAGGATGCAACCTTCCGCAAACACACGGCGTTTGGTTTCGGTAACGATTCGATCAGACGGTATCAGGGGAGAGTGGGATGCGCTTTTTATTGGCTTTGGTCGGGATTGCGGCGTTGGTCGTCGTGGCATTGGTGTCGCTCGGCATGTTGAAGATTGACGGGTTCGCCGGCCAGCTTCCATCGGTCAGCGTCGCCGGCGGCAAGGCGCCCGAGGTCGAGGCGAAGATGGCGACGGTCGAATTCGGCACCGCGAACAAGTCGGTCGAAGTACCGACGGTCGGCACGACCACCAAGACGATCGCGGTCCCCACGCTGCGCGTCAACAAGCCGGCCGATGCGACTGGCAACACTGTCACTACGCAATAAGCGCCGTCCGCACTGGTTAGCGGCGATCGCATCGGGCATGACGCGCTGATGTCGATCTCCGCGCTCCTGCTGCCTCCCGCGATGCGCGCCGCGCTCGACGCCGCGGCGTCCGCTGCGACGGCGGGGGAGGTGCCGGTCGGCGCGGTCGTGATGCGGCGCGGCGAAGTGATCGCCACCGCCGCCAATGCGCCGCGCACGCTGCACGATCCGACCGCCCATGCCGAGATCCTCGCGATTCGTGCCGCGGCGCACGCGATCGGGAACGACCGGCTCGACGATTGCGACCTGTGGGTGACGCTCGAGCCGTGCGCGATGTGTGCGGGCGCTATTGCGCACGCCCGAATCGCCCGGCTCTACTACGGCGCGAGCGACCCCAAGGGCGGCGCGATCGAACATGGTCCGCGGATCTTCACGCAGGCGACGATCCACCACCGGCCCGAAATCTTCCCGGGCATCGGCGAAACCGAATCTGCCGCAATGCTGCGCGGTTTCTTCGCAAACCGGCGCTGATCGCGGCACCAACGGGTCGCGAAACGCGGCGCGGTGCAGCAGAACTGTTGTGAAATCCGGCGAATCGCGCGAAGGACGTCTTGCGCCATGCACCCACTTCCCCCCTTTCCCTGGATCGACGTCGCGATCATCTTCGCGCTCATCCTGCTCAACGGCGTTTTCGCCATGTCCGAACTTGCCATCGTTTCCGCGCGCAAGGCGCGGCTCGATGCGATGGCGCGCAGCGGAAAGCGTGGCGCGCGCGTTGCGCTGACGCTGGCGGCGGACCCCGGCAAGTTCCTTTCGACCACGCAGATCGGGATCACGCTGATCGGCATCCTGTCGGGTGCCTATTCGGGCGCGAGCCTTGGCGGCCCGGTCGGCGCGCGGCTTCAGTTCTTGGGGCTCGGCACCGAGCTGACGCAGACGATCGGCTTTGCGCTGGTCATCGGCATCACGACCTATGCCTCGCTGGTGATCGGCGAACTTGTCCCCAAGCAGATTGCGCTCCGCGCGCCCGAGCCGATCGCCGCGGTGATGGCGGGGCCGCTGCTGGGGCTCGCCTGGGCGACCGCACCGGTGGTGTGGCTGCTTGATTCGTCCTCGGGCCTGTTGTTTCGCCTGATGCGGATGAAACGCGAGACCGAAGAGCATGTCACCGCCGAGGAACTCCACCTGATTGTCGCCGAGGCCTCCAAATCGGGGGTGATCGAGGAACATGAACGCTCGATCATCTCGGGTGTCGTCCGGCTCGCGGACCGCCCGGTGCGCGAAGTGATGACGCCGCGCACCGACATCGAATGGATCGACGCGACGCTCGACGAGATGGGCATCCGCGCCGCGCTGATGACCGCATCGCACAGCCGCCTGCCGGTAACCGAGGGATCGGTCGATACGGTGATCGGCGTGGTGCAGGCGCGCGACATTGCGGTGGCATTGTTCAAGGGCCAGCCGCTCGACGTCCGTGCGCTGATGCGGCAGGCACCGGTCGTGCTCGACCAGATCGACGCGATGGACGCGCTCGACGCGCTGCGCCAGGCGGAAGTGCCGATGGCGCTGATCCATGACGAATACGGGCATTTCGAGGGAATTGTGACGCCGGCCGACCTGCTCGCCGCGATCGCAGGTGAGTTCGCGTCGGATTCGGACCCCGAGGAAGCCCCTTCGGTCGTCACGCGCGACGACGGGTCGTTGCTGGTCGCCGGACAGATGGCAGCGGATGCGCTGGCGGAACGGCTCGGCATCGATCTGCCCGAGGACCGCGATTATGCGACGGTTGCGGGTCTCGCGCTCGCGGTATTCCGCCATTTGCCGGGCGAGGGAGAGAGCTTCGTCGAGCAGGGCTGGAAGTTCGAAGTGGTCGACCTCGATGGCCGCCGGATCGACAAGCTGTTGGTCAGCGAAGTCGGGTAACACGCTGTTACGCTACTCGCCGTTCCGCTTCCCCGGCGGAGGCCAACGCGCTGTACGACACCCACTGTTCCGCTTCCCCGGCGAAGGCCGGGGCCCAGTCGCGGAACGACGGTAACGGGGCGGTGCGCTCGATGACGCTGGGCATCGCGCTTGGGCCCCGGCCTTCGTCGGGGAAGGGCATGTCAGGTGTCCGTCAGCTTCATCCGTTCCAGACGGCGCGCCTACCCGCCCAGTTTTCCGAACTGCGCCTCATACCCTGCGCGGTCGCCTGCGCTGAGCAGCTTGGCCTGTTCGATCCACCGATCGCGTGCCATCCGCCCGCGAAATACCCCGAGCTTGGCGTCGAGCGCTTCGGCGTCGGCCGGGCTGAGCGCGGCGATCTGGTCGACCTGCGTGATCCCGAAATCGGCGAGCGTCGTGGCGAGCTTTGGGCCGAGACCCTTGATCTGCGTGAGCTCGCTTGCGGCCGGAGCGGCGGTGGTCGGCTGGGGCACCGGCGCAGGGGTCGGTGCCGCATCGCTAGCCGGGGCCGGCGCGGGCATGGGCGCGGAACTCGGGACAGGGATCCGGGCTGCTACCGGGGGTGTCGTGTGGGGTGGTGTCGGCGCGGGGGCAGGTGCCGCCGTGCGCTCGGCGGGTGCGGGCGCCGTTGCGGGCGCGGGCCGTTCGGGCACGTCCTCCGACGGGGTCGCGACCTGGGTACCGTCCGGGGAGACGCTCGGCTCCTGGGTCGCGCCGTTCGCCTCGGCGATCTCGAAATTACGTTCGACCTGTTTCGCGGCGTTCCTGCGGCGTCGCGCGAGCGTGCTGCCCCACACGATCGTCGCCACGGCCAGCACGGCCAGCACGACCATCAACGCGACGTGGACCGTCGTGATCGGCATCATGAAGTCGATCGCCTGGTTGGGGTTTTCGGGCGAGGCGGCCATCGGATACTCCTACATAAGTCGGGTTGTCCTAGCGCACGCCATCCGCCGCCGTCGCGCGAAAACGCCTGCTCAGTCGCCCGCGCGCGCGATTTCGCGCCAGCCGATGTCGCGTCGGCAGAAGCCGGTGGGGAAGGCGATTGCATCGACGCCGCGATACGCCGCATCGCGCGCGGTGCCGATCGTGTCGCCGAGGCCAGTCACCGCAAGCACGCGTCCGCCCGCTGCGACGATCCCGCTATCGGTCGCGCGCGTGCCCGCCTGGAACACGATCGCGCCGGTCACCTCAGCGTTCGAGATCCCGTCGATCGCGCCCCCCGCCGCGGGTGTGCCCGGATAGCCGTTCGCCGCGAGCACCACCGTCAGCGCCACCGCATCGCGCCACTGCGCCGCGCCATGATCGGCCAGCGTGCCGCCCGCGACCGCGAGCAGGATCGGCACCAGGTCGGATTCGAGCCGCGCCATCAGCACCTGGCATTCGGGGTCGCCAAAGCGCGCATTATATTCGATCAGCTTGGGGCCGTCCGCGGTCAGCATTAGCCCGGCATAGAGCACGCCCGAGAACGGCGTCCCCGCCGCCGCCATCGCCGCCACGGTCGGGCGGACGATCTCGTCGAGCGCGCGGCGCTCCAGTTCGGGGGTCAGCACGCGGGCCGGGCTGTACGCACCCATCCCGCCGGTGTTGGGGCCGGTGTCGCCTTCGCCGACGCGCTTGTGGTCCTGCGCCGAACCGAACGGCAGGATCGCTTTGCCGTCGGTCAGCACGAACAGGCTGGCTTCCTCGCCCTCTAGGAATTCCTCGATCACCGCCTCGCCGCCGGCGTCCGTGAACAGGTCGCGCAGCGCGGCTTCGGCCTCGTCGTGTGTGGTCGCGACCGTCACGCCCTTGCCCGCGGCGAGGCCGTCCGCCTTGACCACCACCGGCACGCCGAAGCGCGCGAGCGCGCCGAGCCCGGCGTCGAGCGACGTCACATGCGCGTAGCGCGCGGTCGGGATCTGCGCCTGGTCGCACAGCGCCTTGGTGAACGCCTTCGATCCCTCGAGCTGGGCCGCCGCCTTGTCCGGTCCGAACACCGCGAACCCAGCGCTGCGCAGCGAATCGCCGAGCCCGTCGACCAGCGGCGCTTCCGGCCCGATCACAATCAGTTCGATCGCGTTGGTCGTGCAAAAGGCAACGGTCGCCGCATGATCGCGCACGTCGAGCGCCACGAGCGTCGCATGTTCCGCAATCCCCGGGTTGCCCGGCGCGGCAAACAGCGTATCGCACAGCGGCGACTGCGCGAGCTTCCACGCCAGCGCGTGTTCGCGCCCACCCGATCCGATCAGTAGGATATTCATGTCGGACCCTCTTTTTGACGCCGCGGCCCGCCTCCTAGCGGGGGACGGTCCTGCCGACAACGGCCCCGCATCGGCGGGAGCACCGGGCAATTCGGTGATGAGCGTCGGCGAATTCGCGGGCAAGCTGAAGCGTACGGTCGAAAGCGAGTTCGGCAGCGTGCGGCTGCGTGGCGAAATTTCGGGCTACAAGCGCGTGGCGTCGGGCCATGCCTATCTGAGCCTCAAGGACGACAGCGCGGTGCTCGACGGCGTGATCTGGAAGGGGCAGGTCGCCGCGCTCGGGTTCCAGCCGCAGGACGGCGCGGAGGTGATCGTCTCGGGTCGGATCACGACCTATCCGGGGCGTTCCAAATATCAGATCATCATCGACCGGATGGAACTGGCGGGTGAGGGCGCGTTGATGGCGCTGCTCGAGAAGCTGAAGGCGAAGCTCGCCGCCGAAGGGTTGTTCTCCGCGGACCGCAAACAATTGCTGCCGTTCATGCCGCGGACGATCGGCGTCGTGACCTCGCCCACGGGTGCGGTGATCCGCGATATCCTCCACCGGCTCGAGGATCGCTGCCCGACGCATGTGCTGGTGTGGCCGGTCAAGGTGCAGGGCGCGGGCGCGGCGGAGGAAGTCGCCGCCGCGATCCGCGGGTTCGATGCGATGCCGCCCGAGACGCGCCCCGACCTCGTCATCGTCGCGCGCGGCGGCGGGTCGATCGAGGATCTGTGGGCGTTCAACGAGGAAGTCGTCGTCCGTGCGCTCGCGGCGTGCAGCATCCCGACGATCTCCGCGATCGGGCACGAGACCGACACCACGCTCGCCGATTTCGCCGCCGACCGGCGCGCACCGACGCCGACCGCCGCCGCCGAGATCGCGGTGCCGGTGCTCGAAGACCTGCGCCTGATGATCGCGGGCTATGGCCAGCGCACCGGCAAATGCGCGCGCCGCTATCACGACCGCGGGCGCGAGCAACTGACCGCCTTGGTCCGCGTGCTGCCCAAGCGCGACGCGCTGCTCGGCCCCCAGCGCCAGCGCGCGGACGACGTCGGCGCACGGCTCGACCGCGGGCTCGAACGCCGCGTGACCGTGGCGCGTGGGCAGCTCGACCGTTCGGCGGGGGCGCTGCGGCTGTCGACGCTCGAACGCCAGCTGGAACGCGCGCGCGATCGCACCGCGGGAGCGTGGCGGCTGGTCCAGTCGCTGGGGCCCAACAGCATCCTCGACCGTGGCTATGCGTTCGTCTCGACCAGGGCAGCTGCAGGCGGGGAGGTTGTCGGTTCTGCGGCGGCGGCGCGCACCGCCGGGGCCGTGACGCTCCACTTCCGCGACGGCGAGGTCGATGCCAAGGTTGAGCGCGGCGGCGGCAAGGCCTATGCTGGCAAACCCGGCGACCAGCCGACCTTGTTGTAACCGCTCTTGCTCGAAAGCCCCCAGTCGATGCTCATGTCCAACAGCGATCGCGCGGCACGCCTCCACTTCATGGCGAACGGCTTTCGCGTGCTGAACCCAGGGGATCACGTCGTCTGCGCGGTGTCGGGGTCGCGGATCGCGCTCGATGACCTGCGCTACTGGAGCGTCGCACGGCAGGAAGCCTATGCGACCGCCGCGCTCGCGACGCAGGCGATGGGCGGCGACGCTGCCGCATAAGCCGACCCCGGGCGCTGGCCCGGTTCGGGGCATTGCAACGGGGCTTCTCGTCGTCCTGCTCGGCGGCTGCGCGGTCGTGCCCTCGGCACCACAGGCCGACCGCACTGCTCCGGTGGGCGCTCCCACGACGGTGCGCCCAACGCTCCCGCAGCCAGCCAGCTCGCCGGAACGCACGGGCTTCGGCTATGCAGGCAGCCGGATGCAGGGCGGGTTGCTGCTCGGCACCGCACCCGATCACACGCGGCAGTTGCTGTTCGACGGTGTCGCGATTCCCGTGGCGGCGGACGGTCGGTTCGTCATCGCGTTCGACCGCGATGCCGGGCCGAGCGCCACACTGGCGGCGACGCGCGACGATGGCGTGGTAATCCGCGATACGCTCAGCATCGCGCCACGCGCCTGGGATATCTCGCGGCTGTCGACGCTCCCCAAGATCCCGCTGCCGCAACCCGAGTTCGACGCGGTCCGTCCCGCCGAACTCGCGCAGATCGTCGCCGCGCGGCGCATCCGGACCGACGCGCAGGGCTGGCGGCAAGCGTTCGTGTGGCCGACGACCGGGCGGATCTCGACGCTGTTCGGATCGCAGCGGATCTACCGCAACGGCGAGGCGGGATCCTATCACTCCGGGCTCGACGTCGCCAAGCCGACCGGGTCGGTGATCGTCGCCCCTGCCGACGGGGTGGTGATCCTCGCGGCGGACCATCCCTTCACGCTCGAGGGGAATCTGCTGATGATCGACCACGGCATGGGGCTGAACAGCGCGTTCCTGCATCTGTCGGCAATCCAGGTGCGTGTCGGCGAGCATGTCCGGCGCGGCCAGCCGATCGCGCTGTCGGGTGCGACCGGGCGTGCGACGGGGCCGCATCTGCACTGGAGCCTGCGCTGGCGGGATGCCAAGATCGATCCGTTGCTGGTTGCTGGGCCGATGCCTGCGCAATAATAATACGCGACCAATGGGTATGTGATTGGTCTGTTGCACGATTGTAACAGTATACAGTTATTTGGATGTGCCCGTTTACATCATAAGGGGCAGGATACAGTCTCGCCTCATCAGGTCAGGCCGAAAGGCCGGATCTTAACGGTGCGCCAGGGGGGTGCATCAGGGGGAATATCGAACATGAATCCAACGAACAGCATGACTCTGTCTCGTCTGCGTCAGAGCGCGGCGCCGGTGGCGCTCGCCATGGCATTTGCGGCCGCGCCTGTCTGGGCGCAAACCGCCCCGGCGACGACGCCGTCCGAGCAGACCGCACCTGCATCGGTGCAGGCACCGTTGCCGACCAGCCCGGAAACCGCCGCACCCGACCAGGACATCGTCGTCACCGGGTCGCTGTTCCGTCGCACCAATACCGAAACGCCTTCGCCCGTCACCGTCATAACCAGTGAATCGCTGGCGCGCGCCGGCATCACCAACATCAACGACGCGATCCGCTCGGTCTCGGCCGATGGCGCCGGCTCGATCTCGACCGGCTTCCAGGGTGGCTTCTCCGCTGGCGGCGCGGCGGTTTCGCTGCGTGGTCTCGGCGTTTCGTCGACGCTAGTGCTGATCGACGGTCTGCGCTCGACCAACTTCCCGCTCAACGATGACGGCCATAACGCCTATGTCGATCTCAACTCGATCCCGTTCAGCGCGGTCGACCGGGTCGAAGTCCTCAAGGACGGCGCTTCGTCGACGTACGGCGCGGATGCGATCGGCGGCGTCGTCAACATCATCATGAAGAAGAACGTCGTCGGCGTCAGCGGGACTGCAGAGGGCGGCGTTTCCGAGAAGGGCGACGGATCGCGCTATCGTGCCAATCTGACTGCCGGTATCGGCGATTACGAACGCCAGGGCTTCAACTTCTACGTCAACGGCGAATATCAGCGCGACAGCGCAATTTCGGTGCAGGACCGCGGCTTTCCGTTCAACACCACCGATCTGAGCTCGATCGGCGGAAGCGATCTCAACACCGCGGATAGCGCGCTGACGACCGCGACGGTCAACGCCGTCGTTCGTCGCACGAACCAGACCAACCTCAACGATCCGTTCACCGGCGGCACTGTCGCAACGGGCCAGTACACCACGCTGAACCTGACCAATTGCGCGGGCGGCACCTACACGGTCGCCGGTGCAGCCGGCGGCGTCGGCTGCAAGCATAACAACACCTACGAATATTCGCAGATCCAGCCGCAGCAGACCCGCTACTCGTTCACGGGCCGGTTGAGCCTGCGCGTCAGCGACAATGTCGAAGGCTATATCACCGGCAGCTACTCGCACAGCCAGGTGCTGATCCGCACCGCGGCACCCGCCATCCGTCAGCGCCAGCCTTATGGCGCCGCGCCGACCCAGGCATCGAGCGCACCCGGTATCGTGCTCCCGGTCTATGTCTGCGCAGCGGGCACCAACTGCTCGATCGCAGCGGATCGTCGCCTCAACCCGAACAACCCTTATGCCGCTGCCTTCGCTGGCGATCCCGCCAACGGCGCAGCGCGCATCTACTATCTGTTCGGCGACATTCCGGCCTCGACCAACCGTACCAATGAAGTCATCCGCGGGGCCGCTGGCCTGCACGGCAGCTTCGGCGGCGGGTTCGACTGGCGAGTCGATGCGGTCGGCGCGCGCGACAATTTCAACATCGTGTCGAACGGCACGATCAACATCGCGGGCTTGCGCCAGGCGGTGAACACGGGGGCGTACAACTTCGTCAACCCCGAGTTGAACAGCGCCGCGGTCCGCCAGTTGATCTCGCCGACGCTCAGCGTACCGTCCTACACCTCGATGGTGTCGCTCGACGCTTCGGTCAGCAAGTCGCTGTTCGAACTGCCCGGTGGTCCGTTGCAGGTCGCGGTCGGCGGGCAGGTCCGTCGTGAGGTTGCCAACAACAACAGCCTCAACCCGAACCTCGAGAATTACGGCAACACTTCGGCGGCGTTCGGCCAGCATACGGTTTCGGCAGGCTATGTCGAACTTCAGGCACCCGTGCTCGATACGCTCGAAATCAACGCTTCGGGCCGCTACGATCACTATTCCGAAGGGTTCGGACGCTTCTCGCCCAAGATCGGCGCCAAGTTCACCCCGATCAAGCAGATCGCGATCCGCGGGACCTATTCGCAGGGCTTCCGCGCCCCGACCTTCGCCGAGAGCAACCCGCGCAGCAGCTTCGCCGGCTTCGTGTCCTTCAACCCGCCGTGCAACTTCGTCCTGGCGCATGGCGGCACCGGTACGCTTCAGTCGTGCACCGGCGGCGGCAACCCGTACAACAACTCGTACAGCGTTGGCGGCGGCAGCACCGGCAACCCCAATCTGAAGCCCGAGAAGTCGCGCAGCTTCACCGCAGGTACGGTGATCCAGCCGATCCCGCAGGTCAGCTTCACAGTCGATTATTACAACGTCAAGAAGAGCGACGTGATCGTGACCGGCCCGCAGGCATCGACCGCGCGGAACAACTACTTCGCGGGGCTGCCGCTCCCGGCCGGCTACACCGTCTCGGCGGTCGACGCGGTCGACCCGCTGTTCCCGAACGCGCTGCCACGCGTGCTCGTGATCAACGTGCCGTACGTCAACGCGGCCAACATCGCGACCGAGGGTCTCGACTTCGGTGCGCAGGCTTCCATCCCGCTCGGCGGCGGGGCGCGCTTCTCGAGCCGGCTCGATGTCACCGCGATCCTGAAATACAATCAGGACAACGGCGACGGCGTGATCCAAAAGTTCGTCGGGACGCTTGGGCCATATGAGCTGTCGTCGGGTGCAGGCACCCCGCGGATCCGCGGCAACTGGCAGAACACGCTGGAAGTGGGCCCGGTCTCGCTGTCGGCGACGACCTATTACGTCTCGCGGATCAAGTCGGTCGCTGCCGACGAAATAGCACCGGACGATAATGGTAACATCGACCTGTCGTGCGCGAACAACCTGTATTCCTCGCCGACCGGTGAGGGGAACAACTTCTGCTACATCCGTCGCTTCATCTACGCGGATCTCAACCTGGCGGTGCAGGTCAACGACAAGTTCACGTTCAGCGTCAACGTGGGCAACTTCACCAACGAGAAGGCACCGATCGCACCGGCATCCTACTCGGGGGTCAACTACCTGCCGACCTGGCATTATGCCGGCGTCATCGGGCGGACGTTCCGCGCCGGCGCTTCGTTCAAGTTCTGAACGATCCGGCCCGGTTCACCCGGGGATCACGACCTACCAGAGCGAGGCGGAAAGCAATTTCCGCCTCGTTTGCGTTGGGGTGATGCCAGTCTCACGCGGCGTTCCGGCGTGTCCTGATCCGCCGTACTCCGAACGAATGATTGCCTTCCCGTAACGTTGTTGCAAAATTGCTACATCGCAGCAAAAACACAAAAAGGTCCACGGCGGCCACTTTACAGTAGACCGATGTAACTGCATCTTTTCCCCAAGCACACAAAAGATGCTGATCGGACGTCATTCTTTTGAATGACGTACATTTCCGCACATTTCGTATGTGACGGTAATAAAGGGGAAACTTTCATGAAGAACAATAGGTTTGCGCGTAAGCTCGGAATCGGATCGGCCTTGTCGGTTATTGCGATTGCGAGCTTTGCTCCTGCTGCAACGGCACAAACGGCCCCGATCGAACCCGGCGTGACTGACGCAGCCGCCGTCGAACCGACGAGTTCGGATATCATCGTCACCGGCACGCTGATCCGCAATCCCAACCTGACGTCCGCATCGCCCGTCTCGGTCATCAGCGATGCCGAAATCACGAAGCGCGCACCGAACACGGTCGAGGAACTCCTCCGTGCGCTTCCCGGCGTTTCGCCGGGCATCGGCAGCCAGGTCAACAATGGTGCGAACGGCACCAACACGGTCGACCTTCGCGGTCTCGGCGTGCAGCGCAACCTGGTGCTGCTCGACGGCGCGCGCGTCGTTCCGGCGCTCGCCAATGGAGCGACCGATCTCAACAACATCCCACTCGCACTCGTTGCACGCGCCGAGGTGCTGACCGGCGGCGCGTCCACGACCTATGGCGCGGACGCGGTGTCGGGTGTCGTCAACTTCATCACCAAGCGCGATTTCACCGGCCTCGAAGTCAACTTCCAGAACAAAATCCTGCAGTCCGGCGACGGCTATTCGTTCCGCGGTGACATCACGGTCGGTTCGAACTTCGCCGACGATCGCGGCAACGCGGTGCTGAGCTTCGGTTATACCAAGATCGACCCGGTCTATCAGACCCAGCCCTTCTCGCTGTTCGGCATCACCAGCACCAACAACGCGAGCGGTGGCGTGGCCTCGGGTTCGTCCTTCACGTCGGTGCCGACGACGATCTCCTTCCCGACGTCCGATCTGCAGGTCTCGCAGTCGGGCGCATCGCTGGTGCCGCAATATCAAGGGTTCAACTTCAACCCGTACAATATTTTCCAGACGCCGATGATCCGCAAGAGCGTCTATGCGGCGACGCATTACGACGTCGCGGACGGGGTCGAATTCTATGCCCGCGGCATGTTCACGCAGAACACGATCGAGCAGATCATCGCACCGTCGGGCGTGTTCGGGAACGAACTGACGATCCCGGCGAACAACCCGTATCTCAACACGACGATCCGCGACCAGATCTGCACCGCGAACGGGATCGCGCTTGGGGCAACCTGCAACACCAACGCCGCATTGCCGCTCCCCGGCGTCTATCGTCGCCTCGTCGAACTCGGGCCGCGCATCAGCAACTGGGAAAACACGGTCTATGACGTCCGCGCGGGCCTGAAGGTCGACATCGCGAAATCGACCCAGCTCGACATCTCGGGATCGTACGGCCGCGCCGAACAGTCGCTGACGCAGTCGGGCTATGTCATCACGCAGCGCGTGCAGCAGGCGCTCAACGCGACCAACACGACGACCTGCACCGTGACGACCGGCGGTTGCGTACCCGTCAATCTGTTCGGCCAGGCGGGCAGCATCTCGCCGGCGCAGGTGGCCTTCCTGCAGGCGCAGAGCACGGTCCGCATCAACACCGAACTGTACCAGGCGCGCGCGCTGCTGACGGGCGACGTGGGCACCTTCCTGCCGACGTCGGACAAGGCGATCAGCTATGCGATCGGTGCCGAATATCGCAAGTACAAGTATGACCGCATCCCTGACGCCTTTGCGCAGGATCCGTCCGCGCTGGGCGGGGCTGGCGGCGCTATCCTTCCCTTCTCGGGCGGCTACGACGTCAAGGAAGCGTTCGGCGAATTGCTCGTCCCGCTCGTCGCGGACAAGGCGTTCTTCAAGCAGCTGACGCTCGAGGCCGGTGTGCGCTACTCGTCGTATAACATCGATGCGCCGAGCAACCCGAGCTTTGACACCACCACCTACAAGGGTGGCGCGACGTGGGAGCCGGTCGACGGTATCCGCCTGCGCGGTACCTATCAGCGTGCCGTCCGCGCGCCCAACATCGGCGAACTGTTCGCGCCGACCGTCACGGGCCTGACCTCGCTCGGCACCGATCCGTGCGCCGGCGCGGCAGTCACGAGCAACGCCAATTTGCGGGCGGTGTGTATCGCCCAGGGCGCGCCCGCTGCCTCGATCGGTTCGATCCAGAACCCATCGGCAGGGCAGGCGAACCAAACCGGCGGCGGCAATCCCAACATCCGGCCCGAGAAGGCGGATACGTTCACGGCCGGGCTCGTCATCGTTCCGCGCGGGATCATTCCCAACCTGACGGTGTCGGTCGATTATTACGACATCAAGATCAACGACGCGATCACCTCGGCGCTGCCGAGCGACGTGATGGACGCATGTTTCGCCAACATTACCGCAGCGTCGGCGGCATCGTCCGCGTGCACCATCATCCGGCGCAACCCGGCGAACGGGCGTCTCAGCGGCCCGACCTCGACGACCTTTGGTTTGCCGACGCCGCTGACCAACAACGGGCGCTATGCGACGGACGGGATCGACCTGACCGTCAACTACAACCGCAAGTTCGGGGATCTCGCCCTCGACCTCAACTTCGTCGGCAACTGGACCGATCACCTGCGATTCCAGGCGTCCCCAAGCTCGCCCAACCGCGATTGCGTCGGCTATTACAGCGCAAACTGCGGCCCGAGCCTTGGGCAGATCATGCCGAAGTTCTCGTGGCAGCAGCGCACCACACTGGGTGCGTATGGCGCGACCGCGTCGCTGTTGTGGCGGCACATCAACAAGGTGCGGTACGAGCCGGGCCTGCCCGCGCTCTACTCGGGCGTCATCCGCAACGGCGCTGGCGTCAGCTCGGAGCTCGCGGGCCAGACGCGTAACTTCAACCGCATCCCGGCGTATAACTATCTGGACCTGACGCTGCAGTTCGATGTTGCCAAACAATATCAGCTGACGCTTGGCGTGCAGAACCTGCTCAATGCGCAGCCGCCGGTCGTCGGCGGCCAGGCGGGGACGACCGCCGCCAACAGCGGCAACACCTTCCCGTCGACCTACGATCCGCTGGGTCGTGCGTTCAGCGCGGCGGTGCGGTTCCGGTTCTGACCGATCCCGGGCGGCGCGTCCGCCCGGTTCGTATCTTCAAGAGGCGGCCTTCGGGTCGCCTCTTTTTTTGCGTCAGGCCGATGGCGGGAGCAGCGCACCCGGCAGCGTCAGCGCGATCCCTGCACCCTCCGCGACCTTGGCGGCCCAGCCGAGCACCATCGCGATTTCCTCGGCATGAAGTGCCGACGCGGACTGCTGGTCCGCCTTGCGCGCCTCGGCGTCGAACGCACCGCCGAACTTGGCATGCTGCCGGAACACCGACTGGACGATCCCGTCGCGCTCGTCGTCGGTTGCGGTCAGCCCGAACAGCGCGTCGATCGCCGCGAGCGCGGGGTGGGGACGCGCGAGCAGGACTTCGCTGTCGAGGGTGCGCACCCGCTCCGGCCACCGCTGCGCGAGCTTTGCGAACAGCGCGTGCTGCGCAAGCCATCCGACCGCGGCAACCTGGAGGTCCGACAGGCGGAAGATGGCCTCCGCGTCGAGTCCCATGTCGACCAGCCCTTCCTTTAGGAAGCTCGCGAGCAACTCGCGCACCCACAACCGCCCCCACAGCCGCTTGCTCGCGATCGAGCCGAGATAGGGTTCGAGCGGCGCGTATAGCAACACGGCCCCCGCCTCGGGCCGCGCCGCCAGCATCGCGGTGGTGAGGCCGTTGACGATGTTGGACGGCTTGATCACGCACGCTTCGCCTGCCGCGAACGGCCGGGCGAGCATTGCGAGACCGTCGCCGAGCACCGCGAGGATCTGCCGCGGATCACCCCCGCGATGCCGCCAGCCGACCAGATCGTTGAGCAGCATCGGTTCCTTCAAGCTGAACGCCCGCCCCGGCCGGTCGTACGCGTTCGCGAGCAGGGTCGAACAGCAATAGGCGGAATGGAAGATGAAATTGATCCGCCCCGCCGCCGCCGATCGATCGCACCGACCGCGCGGGATCACGACGGGCGCGCCTGAGGATCCGAGATGTTCGTCGGTCAGGAACGGTACGCGGTTCCGTACATCGCGGGGCGCGGAGACGAACTGGAACGCGTCGATCCCCGGATCGTACCGATGGGCCAGCCATTCGGGGGCAGGGGCGACGGGCGGTTCCGGGATCGACATGCCGCCGATCTTCGCGGACGTCGCGCGCGGGATCAAGCCGCGCTTGTATCGCGAGGTGCTGCGGATCGGGGAAGCCGACGAGAATGCGTACGTGGCGCTGTTCACCGGCGCGACCCGGTTCGAACATTTGATGCCGCCAGCGCCTCGGTTCCTCAAGCACCTCCTCCGGCGAAGGCCGGGGCCCAGTAGAGATGGTAGCCGTCATCGCGCACAGCGACCGACTCCGTCCGGCGCGCTACTGGGCCCCGGCCTTCGCCGGGGAAGCCTCTCGCGTTGTGCATCGTCGCATCAAGTAATCCGAATTCGACCGTCAGGCTCGGTCAGGAACGCGCCGCCCCCGCTCCCTTACCCAGTCACTACCGGGCTCGAATATTCGATGCCGCCAGCGCCTCGGTTCCTCAAGCACTTCCCCGGCGAAGGCCGGGGCCCAGTAGAGATGGTAGCCGTAATGGCGCGCAGCGACCGACTCCGTCCGGCGCGCTACTGGGCCCCGGCCTTCGCCGGGGAAGCAACTTTAGCTTGTGAATCGTCGCGTCGGGCGATCCTAATCCAACCGTCTGGCTCGCTAAGGAACGCGTCGTCCCCCGGTCGCTTGCATGGCGCGGGGGACTATGCTTTCTCAGGCCATGGTCGATCCTGCCGGTGCCGTTGGAACGTTGCTGCGCGAAGCGGCGGCGCTGCGCCAACGCGGCGACGGCGAGGGCGAGCGCAGGGTCCTCGACCGCGCGATCGCAATCGTCCCACCGCGACCCGAGGCATTCAACGCGCGAGGAATGCGTGCGCTGGCGGATCAAGATTTCCCGACTGCCGCAACCAGCTTCGCGCGCGCCGTCGCGCTCGATCCGGGCGAGCCCGCGTTGCGGCTCAATCTCGCCGCGGCCCACCGCGCGGCGGGCGACGACGCGGGCGAACGGCAAGCGCTCAAATCGGTACTCGACCTCGACCAGCTACATTTCCTCGCGCATTTGCGATTGGCCGAATTGCTGCAACGCCAGGGGCTTCTGTCCGAGGCGGCGCCGCATTGGAGTGCGGTGGTCCAGCTTGCGGGCAATGCAACGGACCGGCCCCCCGCGCTGATCGATGCGGAAACGCGCGCGCGCGCGTTTCTGGAGGCGCATAACGCCGCCTTTGCCGACGCATTGTCGCAGGAGTTCGACAAGGCGGGGCAGGTCGCCACGGCATCGCGGCGGTTCCAGGCGTGCGCGGATACGTTGCTCGGGCGGCGGCGGATCTACACCAATCAGTGTGCGGGCGTGCATTTCCCGTTCCTCCCCGCGGACGAATTCTTCGATCGTGCGCTCTTCCCCTGGTTTGCCGAACTCGAGGCCGCGACGCCGGCGATCCGCGCGGAGGCGCTCGCGATGCTGGCGGGGGGTGGCGCTGCGATCCGCCCCTATGTCCGGCTCGACAAGGGCACGCCCGATACGCCGTGGAGCAAGCTCGACGATTCGCGCGACTGGAGCGCGTGTTTCCTGTGGGAATATGGCCAGCGCAACGCTGCGGTTTGCGACCTCTGCCCCGAAACCGCCGCCGCGCTCGCGCGGGTGCCGCAGACGCATTTGCCGGGAAAGGCACCATCCGCTTTCTTCTCGATCCTGAAAGGTGGCGCATCGATCCCGCCGCACACTGGCGTCACCAACACCCGCGCGATCATCCACCTCCCGCTGGTGGTGCCCGAGGGATGCTGTTTCCGCGTCGGCGGCGAAACGCGCGCGTGGCGCGAAGGCGAGGCGTTCGCGTTCGACGACACGATCGAGCATGAGGCGTGGAATCGCAGCGACCAGGTGCGGATTGTGCTGATCTTCGACGTATGGAATCCGCACCTCACGCAGGGCGAACAGGAGGATCTCGCGCGCCTGTTCGCAGTGACCGACCGGGGGCTGACCGCGCCTAGGGCGTAACGCCGATCCCGTGCCGTTCGAGCAAGGCAATCGCATCGCCAAGCTGCGGGCGATACCCTTGCCAGCGGTGGAGCGAGCGGCGGTGGATCGGACGGCGTACTTGCCAGGCGCTTGCGGTGCGGACAGCCAGCGGAGCGTTCGGCTCGCCAAGGCATGCTGCGTCCCACGGCATCCCGAGCGCATCCAGGACTGCGGACACTGCCGCATGCGGATCGACCACCAGCGTGTCGTAATCGAGGTCGATGATGTCCGCCCCGTACAGCGCCCGCCAATGCGCCATCAGCCGCGCATATTGGACGTAGTAATGCGCCGCCTCGAGCAGATCGCTGCCGTAAACGACGCCGTCGCCGAAGTGGAGGAAATAGGTCGACAGCAGGGTGTCAGCCGCGTTGCGCCGGGTGTGGATGATCCGCGCATCGGGAAACAGCGTCTTGATCAGCCCGATGTGGAGGAAATTGTCGCAGCGCTTGTCGGTCACCCACCCGTCGCCGGGCAGGTCCGCGAGATAGCGCGCGCGGAGCTGCGCGATCGCATCGGGCGACAGCGCGAGTGCGGCGGCGGGGTAGGGGCGCAGCGCCTGTACGATCGCGGGGATCGTCTCCAGTTCGCCGCCGGGGGTGATCTCGCGGTGCCGCCCGAGGATCGTCTCCGCCAGCGTCGATCCCGATCGGAACATCCCGCAAATGAAGACCGGGGTCTTCGGTGAGGTCGAAACCGTCGCCGTGCGTGTTTTGCCGCGGACGGGATAGCCCGCGATCAGTGCGTCCACGAGCCGCTCCTGTGCAGCCGCGTCGTAGCGGTGCGGCGCGATCGAACGTGCGATCCAGTTTGCCGCCTCGATCGCCTGGAACGCATCGGCCGTCTCCCCCACCGCATCCAGCGCGCTGCCGAGCGCGAACAGCAGCTCTGCGCGATCGGTTACGTCGGTCGCCTGCGGAACCACCGCCTTGAGCCGTGCGATCGCCGACCCTGCCGCACCGGTCGCGACATCGATCGCCGCGAGCCGGGCGTGGGCGCGGGGATTGTCGGGCGCGCGCGCCAGAACCGCGTCATAAGCCTGACGCGCCGACGCGGGGTCGCCAAGGTCCTCGTGGAGATTGCCGAGGTTGAGCCACGCCGGAAGGAAGCCGGGGTTGGTGCGCAACGCCTGTTCGAGCTCTGCCCTGGCCGCGTCGGGGCGAAACAGATGGTCCGACAGGATCGTCGCGCGGTTGAGCAGCGCCTGTTCGGGGTGCGGATCGCCTTCCGCGATCGCGCGGGCATAGGACTGCAGCGCCGCGTCGAATTGCCGCATGGCCCGTTGAGCCCAACCGAGGTTGAACCACGCGTCAGGCTGATGCGGATCGATCGCGAGGCTTGCCTCGAACGCGGCGATGGCCTGCGCCATGTCGCCCGCGCGGAGATGCGACGCCGCGGTGGTCAGTAAGTGCAACGCCTGGCGGTCCTGCGGCATGCCGTCTCTTATCGTGCCGGGCGCATGGACGATATGGGTTTGCGCGGGCCTCAGTTGAGGCGCCGTGCCTTCACGCCGGGCTGCCCGCCGATGATCATCTGGAAACTGCCGAGCGCGGCGCGCTTGATGCGGACCTTGTCGCCCGCGCGCGGGCTGCGGCCGAGGACATTGTCGTCGGTCTGCGCCCAGCGGGCGCCGTCCGCCATTCGCACGGTCCAGCGTCCGGCACCATCGACCTGCGCATCGGTCACGGTCGTGTCGATCGAATCGATCTCGGGCGATCCGCTGAAGATCGACAGGCTCGGGACCCCGATCCCGAACAGCGAACGCCGCGCCTGCCGTACTTGCTGCGAATCGACCACGACGACGTCGCGTCGCTGCTCCGCCGAATCGAGCACCGCGACCGAGGCGTCGAAACACGCCAGCCGCGCCGTCGTGTCCTGGATCTGACGGCAGCGCACGACGTCGCTCAGCGCCTTGGATCGCGCCTCCGTGCGGGGTTCGGCGGCGGCGATCGCGGTCGGCAGAATAGTCGCGGCCACGGCCGAGACGATCGCGATAAGGGTCGGAATGGTCGGATTGTGGCGCAACGGGCGGTCCTCGGTTCGGGGCTCGGTCGCGCGATACGGTGGCGTTCTCGCAGCGGCAAGCGCGTCACATGTCGAGTGTGTCAATTTGGCTACATCCTTGGAACAATATGACGCCAATTGCGTACGTTCATGTTTTTTTACTTTTGGAAGCGTGGCCCCACAGTAAAGAACCGCCGCATCGGCAGCCAGATAATGACTGTCTTTGACATGACGCCGTTCCAAAAGCGGTGCGTACCAAAGGGACCAATCCTACATGCAGAACCGAGTTTTGCGCGACTCCTTGCTCGCGTCCACGATGATCGCCGGTGTGTTCGGCGCGTTCCCCGCGCTCGCGCAGGATGCAGCCGCGCCCGCCGCACCGCAGGAGCAGGCCCCGACCAGCGCCACCCCGGGTGACGACAGCATCGCCGGCACCACGCCCGCTGCGTCGAACACCCCTGGCGCGGACGCAGGCGACATCGTCGTCACGGGCTCGCGTATCTCGAACCCGAACCTGACCTCGGCAAGCCCGATCACGGTTGTCAACGCAGCCGAGATCAAGCTCCAGGGCGCGACCCGCATCGAGGACGTGCTCAACAGCCTGCCGCAGTCGTTTGCGGCGCAGAGCTCGTCGGTGTCGAACGGGTCGAACGGGACCGCCACCGCTAACCTGCGCAACCTCGGTGAGTCGCGTACGCTCGTCCTCGTCAACGGCCGTCGCCTGATGCCGGGCAACCCCTCGTCGAGCAGCACCGCACCCGCGGCTGGCGATCTCAACGTCATCCCGCAGGCGCTGATCAAGCGCGTCGACGTCCTCACGGGCGGCGCAGGCTCGGTCTATGGTTCGGACGCGGTTGCCGGCGTCGTCAACTTCGTGCTCGACACCAACTACGAAGGCGTCAGCCTCGATGCATCGGGCGGCATCTACAACCACGACAACCGCAGCCAGCGGTTCCAGGACATCTCGGCACGGGCAGGCTACCCCGCCCGCGACGGCCAGGCGTTCGACGGCACGCAGTTCGACGTCAACCTGAAGATGGGTGCCGGCACCAGCGACGGCCGCGGCCATGTCGTCGGCTACATGGGCTATCGCAAGATCGGCGCGATCCTCCAGGGCGACCGCGACTATTCGTCGTGCGGCTTGAATGCTCCGGCGAGCGGTGCGGAATATGTCTGCGGCGGTTCGGCTACGGCATTCCCGGCGAACTTCACCACGAGCGACGCCGTCTTCAACGGCGCGGCGACCAATCTTCAGCAGCTCTACACGCTGAACGGCGCGGGCGCTCTCGTCCCCGGCCGGACGCTCTACAACGCCAACCCGCTCAACTATTACCAGCGCCCGGACACGCGCTACACGGCCGGCTTCCTCGCGCATTACGACGTGAGCGACAGCTTCAAGCCGTACGCCGAGTTCATGTTCATGGACGATCGCTCGGTCGCACAGATCGCGCCGTCGGGTGACTTCAGCAACACCACGGTGCTGAACAGCAACAACCCGTTCCTGTCGCAGGCACAGCGCGATGTCTTCTTCCGCAACACGAACCTCGTTCGGGACGGAAACGGCAACGTCGTCAACCTGACCAACCCGGATGGGTCGCAGTACCAGCAGGGCATGGTCCAGATCGGGCGTCGTAACGTCGAGGGCGGCGGTCGTCAGGCCGATCTTCGTCACACCGCATACCGCTTCGTTGCGGGCGCCCGTGGCGACATCGCCGATGGCGTTTCGTACGACGTCTATGGCCAGTACGGCACGACGATCTTCAACCAGGTCTATCGCAATGAATTCTCGGTCTCGCGCACCACGCGCGCGCTCGATGCGATCACCGATACGCGCGCTGGTTCGGCAACCCAGGGGCAGACCGTTTGCCGCTCGGTCGTCGACGGTACCGATCCGAACTGCGTCCCGCTCAACATCTTCGGTGCGGGCAACATTTCGGCGGGTGCACTGAACTACGTCCAGACCCCGGGCTTCCAGACGGGCACCACCCAGGAAAAGGTCGTTAGCGGCTCGGTCACGTTCGAAGGCGGCAAGTACGGCTTCCAGTCGCCGTTCTCGACGCAGGGCATCGGCATCAACATCGGCGGCGAGTATCGCGAGGAATCGCTGACGCTCGAAGTCGACAACGGCTTCCTCACCGGCGATCTCGCCGGGCAGGGTGGTGCGACGCTGCCGATCGACGGCTCGTTCAACGTCAAGGAAGTGTTCACCGAAGTCCAGGTTCCGCTGGTCACCGACCGTCGCTTCTTCAAGGAACTGACGATCAACGGCGGCTTCCGCTATTCGGACTACAGCACCTCGGGCGGCGTTTCGTCGTACAAGGGCGAGATCGTCTGGGCACCGGTTTCGGACATCCGCTTCCGTGGCGGTTACAACCGTGCGGTTCGTGCGCCGAACACGCAGGAGCTGTTCGCACAGCAGTCGGTTCAGCTCGACGGCGCGACCGATCCGTGCGCGGGTCCGGCCGTCAACGGCCTGGTCAACGGCAACAATGCCGCAGCCTGCGCCCGTGCGGGCGTTCCGGCCAACCGCTTCGGCCTGATCGCAGCGAACCCGTCGGAGCAGTATAACGGCCTGCTCGGCGGCAACCCGAACCTTCGCCCTGAAAAGGCGGACACGTTCACGGTTGGCGTCCTGCTCCAGCCGAGCTTCCTGCGCGGCTTCAACCTGTCGGTCGACGCCTTCTCGATCAAGCTGCAGGACCGGATCGGCGTCATCGGCGCCGACACGATCATCGCGCAGTGCATCGCGACCGCCGACCCCGCGCTGTGCGGTGCCATCAACCGTGACGCCAACGGCACACTGTTCCAGGGCAACACCGGCTACATCGTCGACACCAACGTCAATGCAGGCTCGCTCAAGACGCGCGGCATCGACGTTGCGGCTGGCTACACGCTGCGCACGCGTTCGGTCGGGACCTTCGCTTTGTCGTTCAACGGCACCTATGTGGACGAATTCACGTCGAACAAGGTCGGCGCCGAGTTCGATTGCGCAGGCTTCTATGGCGCACAGTGCGGGTACCCGCAGTCCAAGTGGCGGCATTCGGCACGCGTGACCTACACCTCGCCGCAGGGCATCGGTCTGTCGGCACGCTGGCGCTACCTGTCGGCGACCAAGTATGAGCGCACGAGCGGCGATGCCGATCTCGCGGGTTCGTTCTCGCCGCTGGACGCACGCATCCCGGTCCAGAGCTACTTCGATCTGGCAGCAACGGTTCGCGCAGCGGACAAGTTCACGTTCCGCATCGGTGCCAACAACCTGCTCGACCGCCAGCCGCCGATCCTCAGCCAGGCGGCCTCGCCGATTGGCTCGCTCGGCAACGGCAACACCTACCCGGGCATCTTCGATGCCAACGGTCGGTATCTGTTCGTGGGTCTGACGATCGACATGTAAAATACGGCTTCTTAATCGAAGCATCTGGGGGCGGTGGATCATGCGATCCACCGCCCCCTTTTTTTGTGCCTCGGCTTGCAGGAATACTGCGCGCCACTTCAAATAACCAAATCTATACTTCGGGCACATCAAGTATAAGATAAGAAAACTCTGGTTAAGTCCGGATCGGACCAAAGCAATATGGCGCTAATGTTGCTTCCGGGCAAAGGTCAGTAGCAAAGGGTAACACAGCGTTACGACGCTGATACTTGGCCGATCCGGCCCCAAGCACGTGTGGTGTTGCAATTTTGCTACGGCGTTTCTCAAATCCAACACGGCGTTGCTGCGTCGCGCTTTACAGACACGGTCGGCACGTGATCTTTGGCGCCATCAAGCGGAGACGTCCGCTGGTTTGCTCATCATCACCCAACTCCGGCACCCCGTTTCGGGTGCGCGTTTTGTAAGGAACCAGTCGTGCCCCGGAATTCCTCCCTCATCTCGAAGCCTTGGCTCCTGACGACGTCGGCAGCCCTCTCGCTCGTCGCACTGCCCGCATTCGCACAGGACCAGACCGCTCCGGCAGCTCCTGTCGATGCGCCCGCTGCCGCCCCCGTCCCGCAGACCGCCGAACAAGGCCAGGACATCGTCGTCACCGGCTCGCTGTTCCGCGCGACCGTCACCCCGTCGCCGGTGACGACGCTGTCGACCGAATCGCTCGACCGCCGCGGTATTCCGACGGTGCAGGAAGGCATCCAGCGGCTTTCGTCGAACAACGGCGCGGCACTGACCAACTCGTTTAGCGCGAACGGCGCGTTCGCGGGTGGTGCCTCGGCGGTGTCGCTGCGCGGCCTGTCGAGCAGCTCGACCCTCGTCCTGATCGACGGCCTGCGCGCGGCCTATTACCCGCTCGCCGATGACGCGACGCGCAACTTCGTCGATCTCAACACCATTCCCGATGACGTCGTCGACCGGATCGAAGTCCTCAAGGACGGCGCATCGTCGAGCTACGGCGCGGACGCGATCGGTGGCGTGGTCAACATCATCACCAAGCGCAGCATCCAGGGCGTTTCGGGTCGCGCCGAAGCCGGCATCTCCGAGGGCGGTATCGCACCGAGCCAGCGTCTGACGCTGACCGCGGGTACCGGCAGCTTGGATGAGAAGGGCTATAACGCCTATATCAGCGGCTTCTATTATCGCTCGGGCGGCGTCACCAACAACGACTTGCCCGCGCCGTACAATTCGTCGGACCAGAGCGGGATCGGCGGACCCAACAACATCCTCAGCGGCGACAATTTCGGCGCGACCAATGCGGGTGCCAACATCTACGCGCGGCCGACCGGCGGCACGCAATATTCGCTGCTCAACGGCGGGTGTGTCAACGGCCAGCCGACGACGAACACCGCAGGCGGCGTCGTCCCGTCGGTCGTCTGCTCGCAGGATTCGGTCAACCGCTACGGCGTCGTTGCTCCCACGATCGAGCGGTTCGGCGGCACCGCCAAGTTCACCGCGAAGATCGGTGACAGCTCGGAAGCCTATGCGCAGTTCAACTTCCTCCAGACGCGCAGCAGCTACACCGGCGATCCCTCGGGGATCTACGCGAACGCCCCGGCGGGCATCTACTTCCAGCCGTATTCGACGCGGTCGAATGCCGCGTCCTACGCGCCCGGTTCGGGGGCGTTGACGCTCCCGGTCTATGTCTGCGCCGCGCGCGCGAACTGCAACGCGACCAACGGGACGCTCAACCCCAACAACCCGTATGCCGCAGCAGGCCAGACCGCGCAGATCGTCGGCACGTTGCCCAATTCGGTCACGCGCGACGAAACCCGCTACCGCGTCTATCGTGCGGCCGCCGGGATCAACGGTACCTTCCTCGGTGACTGGGATTACCGCGTCGACCTGACCGCGATGCATACCGATCTGCGTCGCCAGCAGAACGGCTATGTCTACATCCAGCATCTGCTCGATGTGATCGCGGACGGTTCGTACAATTTCGTCAATCCGTCGGCGACCAGTGCGGCGACGATGAACTATCTGACGCCCGAGAACATCACGGACTCGAGCTCGGATCTGTACCAGGCACAGGCGACCGTCAGCAAATCGCTGTTCCAGCTGCCGGGCGGCCCGCTTCAGCTCGGTGCGGGTGCATCGGTCTATTATGAAGGGATCGACTCGCCGAGCGCGAATTCGGACATCAATGGCGCGACGCAGCGGTACTTCACGATCAACGCCTTCGGCACCAGCGGGCACCGTACCGTTACCTCGGCGTTCGGCGAATTGAATGCGCCGATCATCGACCAGCTGTCTGTCAATGCGTCGGGCCGCTACGATCATTATTCGACCGGGCAGGGCGCGTTCTCGCCCAAGGTCGGCGCGAAGTTCTCGCCGATCAAGGAACTGACGATCCGCGGCACCTGGTCGCGCGGCTATCGCATCCCGAGCTTTGCGGAAGCCAATGCGTTGCCGACGACGGGCTATGTCACCAACTCCGCCGGCCTGTTCAACGATACGTATCTTGCGCAATATGGCTGCTCGGTCGCAACGTTCAGCACCGCTTGCCCGACGTACCTGCGCTCGGGAAGCTACGGCGCGACGACGCTCGCTTCGCCCAACCTCAAGCCTGAGCGGTCGCGCAGCTTCACCGGTGGTGTGGTGTTCGAACCGATCCGCAACGTCGCGTTCACGGTCGATTACTTCAACATCAAGAAGACCAATGCGATCACCTCGCTGACGTCGGGCGACGCGCTCAACGCCTATTATTCGGGCGCGGCGATCCCCAACGGCTTCACAATCACCCCGGACGCCCCCGACGCCGCCTTCCCGAATGCGACGCCGCGCGTGCTGTATGTCGCCTCGGCACTGGTCAATGCGAACACGATCCAGTCGTCGGGCATCGACTTCGGCATCAACAGCCGGGTCAACATTGCCGGCGTGACGTGGACCAGCAACCTCGACGCGACGTTGCAGCTCGAACTCAGCACGAGCTTCCCGGACGGCCACAAGGAGACGTATGTCGACACGCTCGGCAACTTCAACCTGACCGCCGGGTCGGGCACCTACCGCTGGCGCGGCAACTGGCAGAACACCTTCCAGAAGGGGCCAATGTCGCTGACGGGGACGGTCAATTACGTCTCGGGCTACGATCTGTCGGCCGAGGACCAGGGCACGGGCTACCGCGATTGCGGCTTGGCACCGTCGCCGGCGTACACCGGTTGCCGCGTGAAGAGCTACATCACGTTCGATCTCAACACGAGCGTGCGGGTTACCGACGGGCTGACCTTCTACGTCAATGCGATCAACCTGTTCGATCGCCTGCCGCCGATCGATCCGGTCACCTATGGCGCGTATCTCTACAACCCGGTCCAGACCGGCGAGGGCATCTACGGCCGTCGCTTCCTAGCAGGCGCGAAGTTCAAGCTGTAAGGCTGGGGTATCGGAAAGGGGGCGGTTCCTGGACAGGAACCGCCCCCTTTTTTTGTCTTCTTCCCATCCCTGGAAAGGTTGGGAGAGTATGAGGCTGGCGCAGCGTTCGACAACGGGCCAACCCACCCCCAACCCCTCCCTTCCAGGGAGGGGAGCCCGTTGCGCTACGCGTCAGCACTGGCGCGCACCCTCACGGTATTGGTGGACTAAGCCAACGGGTGCCGCAGCCTCCTCCCCTCCCTGAAAGGGAGGGGCCGGGGGTGGGTCGGTATGGGGTGGGGGCAGCGTCCAACACCAAGCCGCCCCCTCAGGCAGGGGGAGCCAATCACTCCACCGCCAGCTCCAGCTTCCCGTCGCCCTCTTCGACCCGCACCGTCGCGCCATCCTTGACGCTCCCGCGCAGGATGAGGTCGGCGAGCGGATCCTGCAGATAGCGTTGCACCGCACGCTTCAGCGGCCGCGCGCCGTACACCGGATCATAACCGACCCGCCCGAGCCACAGCCGCGCCGCATCGGTCAGGTCGAGCGTCACCTTGCGTTCGCCGAGCAACGTCGCGATCCGCTTGACCTGGATGTCGACGATCGGCGCCATTTCCGCCTGGCCAAGCCGGTGGAACAGCACGATCTCGTCGAGCCGGTTGAGGAACTCGGGCCGGAAATGCCCGCGGACGATCTCCATCACCTGCGGCTCGACGCTCGCGACATCCTCGCCTTCGCCCAACGTCGTCAGCACCTGGCTGCCGAGGTTGGAGGTCAGCACGATGATCGTGTTGGTGAAGTCGACCGTGCGGCCCTGGCCGTCGGTCAGCCGCCCGTCGTCGAGCACTTGCAGCAGGATGTTGAAGACGTCGCCATGCGCCTTCTCGACCTCGTCAAACAGCACGACCTGATACGGCCGCCGCCGCACCGCCTCGGTCAGCACGCCGCCTTCCTCGTAACCGACGTAGCCCGGAGGCGCGCCGATCAGCCGTGCGACCGCATGCTTTTCCATGAACTCGCTCATGTCGATGCGGACCATCGCGGTTGGATCATCGAACAGGAATTCCGCGAGTGCCTTGGTCAGCTCGGTCTTGCCGACGCCGGTTGGCCCGAGGAACAGGAACGAGCCGAGTGGCCGGTTCGGGTCCTGTAGGCCCGCACGCGCACGCCGCACCGCGGTCGACACGGCGCGGATCGCGTTCTGCTGGCCGATGACGCGCTTGCCGATCGTCGCTTCCATTGCGAGCAGCTTGTCGCGCTCGCCTTCGAGCATCCGCTCGACCGGAATCCCGGTCCAGCGCGCGACGACGCCCGCGATATCCTCGCCCGTCACTTCCTCGCGCAGCATCGCGCCCTTGGTCGCACCCGCCGCGGCATCTAACTGGCGCTGAAGGTCGGGGATGCGCCCGTAGGACAGCTCGCCCGCCTTCGCCAGATCACCGGCACGCTGCGCCTGCTCGAGTTCGAGCCGCGCGGCATCGATCTGCTCCTTGAGCTTTGCCTCGGCGGAGATCTTGTCCTTCTCGCCCTGCCAGCGCGTCGTCAGCTCGCTCGACTGCTGCTCGAGATTGGCGAGTTCGCCGTCGAGCTTGACCAGCCGGTCCTGTGACGCCGCGTCGCTCTCGCGCTTCAACGCCTCACGCTCGATCTTGAGCTGGATGATCCGCCGGTCGAGGATCTCGATTTCCTCGGGCTTGCTCTCGACCTCCATGCGGATGCGCGACGCGGCCTCGTCCATCAGGTCGATCGCCTTGTCGGGGAGGAAGCGGTCGGTGATGTAGCGGTTCGACAAGGTCGCCGCCGCGACGATTGCCGCATCGGTGATCCGCACGCCGTGGTGGAGCTCGTACTTCTCCTTCAGTCCGC
Organism: Sphingomonas sp. PsM26; assembly: GCA_030433805.1. GTDB lineage: Bacteria > Pseudomonadota > Alphaproteobacteria > Sphingomonadales > Sphingomonadaceae > Sphingomonas. The sequence continues at coordinate 51,034 of JARUXA010000007.1, forward strand.
GCAGAATCGAGATCGTGTCGGGCACCGTCGGCTCCCCCACGAACACTGGCTGGAAGCGGCGCTGGAGCGCTGCGTCCTTCTCGACATATTTGCGATATTCATCGAGCGTGGTCGCGCCGACGCAATGCAACTCGCCGCGCGCGAGCGCCGGTTTCAGCAGGTTTCCCGCATCCATCGCGCCCTCGGATTTCCCCGCGCCGATCAGCTGGTGCATCTCGTCGATGAACAGGACGATGTCGCCCTCGGCGGCTTTCACTTCGTCGAGCACGCCCTTCAACCGCTCCTCGAACTCGCCGCGATATTTCGCGCCCGCGATCAGCGAGCCCATGTCGAGCGACATCAGCTTGCGGTCCTTGAGCGTGTCGGGGACGTCGCCATTCGCGATCCGCAGCGCGAGCCCCTCGGCAATCGCGGTCTTGCCGACGCCGGGTTCGCCGATCAGTACCGGGTTGTTCTTGGTGCGGCGCGCAAGGATCTGGATCGTGCGGCGGATTTCCTCGTCGCGTCCGATCACGGGGTCGAGCTTGCCGTCACGCGCCGCCTGCGTCAGATCGCGCGCGAACTTCTTCAAGGCGTCAAACTTGTCCTCGGCCCCCGCGCTGTCGGCGACGCGGCCGTTGCGCACCTTCTCGATCGCGGCATTGAGCGCCTCAGGCGCGACGCCCGCGGTCTTGAGCGCCTTGCTCGCTGCCGTATTGAGCGACAAAGCGAGCGCGACGAGCAGCCGCTCGACCGTGACGAAGCTGTCGCCCGATTTGGTCGCGATCTGCTCGGCCTGATCGAGCACGCGCACCGCGTCATTGTCGAGCCCGGGCGTCTGTTGTGCGCCGCTCCCCGATACCGCCGGGATCTTCGCCAGCAACAGATCGGTCTCGGTCGCCGCGCGCTTCGGATCGCCGCCCGCCGCGCTGATCAGCCCGGACGCCATGCCCTGCTCATCCTCAAGCAGCGCTTTCAGGATATGCTCGGGCGCGATCCGCTGATGGCTCATGCGGATCGCGACGGTCTGGGCCGATTGCAGGAAACCCTTGGCGCGATCGGTAAATTTCTCGATGTTCATTCACCACCCTCACAGTTGCTTTCGCGCCGATATGGTGTTGCAAATATACAACACAAGTCGTGAGACTACGGATTGCGTGACAAATCCGCTCCGTAGGCCAAGATAGCGTTGGAGCTGGCCAAGACCAGAGCCACAGGGGGAATGGATGCTGCGAACACTCGGGCTTGGGCTCGCCGGGCTGCTGGTCGTCACTGCCGCTGGCCTTGCACTGTGGGAGCCGATCGCGGCGACCAGTGCGCCCCCGCCGCCCGCGCACCGCTACGACAGCGTCATCGCGCGCGACCGTTTCGGCGTACCCCACATCTTCGGCAAGACCGATCCTGACGTCGCGTATGGCGTCGCCTATGCGCATGCCGAGGACGATTTCGCGACGCTGCAGGAGGCCGTCGCGATGACGCGCGGGCGGCTCGGTGCGATGACCGGGGCGGACGGAGCGAAGGTCGATTACACGCTCGCGCTGCTCGGTGCGCGGGCGACGGCACATCGCGATTATCGCAAGCAACCCGCCGATGTCCGCGCCTTGCTCGATGCCTATGCGACCGGGCTCAACGCCTTTGCGCGACGGCATCCGGGGGAGGTGCGACTGGCGCGGCTGTTCCCGGTGAACGGCGAGGACATCGCGACCGGCTTTGTCCTGCGCACGCCCTTCTTCTTCGGGCTCGACGCCGTGTTGGGCGCACTGTCGGGCGACCGGCCGCTTCCGCGCGAAAGCGCTGGGGCTACTCCCGACGCGCCCGATCCTGCCACGCTGCCGGCAACCGGCGAGCGGATGCCCAACGGCTCGAACGCGTTCGTCGTTGCGCCCGGGCGATCGACCGACGGCGCAACGCGCGTGCTTTCCAATGCGCACCAGCCGTGGAAGGGGCCAGTCGCGTGGTACGAGCTGTCGGTCCAGTCGGGGACCGGCTGGCATTTCTCGGGCGCGACCTTCCCCGGCGTGCCGTTTCCGGTGATGGGGCATAACGAGCATCTCGGCTGGACCAACACGGTCAACCGCCCCGACCTGACCGATGTCTACAAACTCGTCACCGATGTCGACCACACCCGCTATCGCTTCGACGGCGCGTGGCGGCCGCTGGAGGCGCAGCGCGTATGGCTCGGCGTGCGGTTCGGTCCGTTCGTGCTGCCGATCCCCAAGATGGTTTACCGCGCGGTGCAGGGGCCGGTGATCGTCAACAAGAGCGGTGCCTTTGCGATCCGCTATGCGGGCGCGGACCAGCTCCGCATGATCGAGGAATATTACCGCCTGACGCGCGCGCGCAATTTCGGCGAATGGCAGCAGGCGCTCGCGATCCAGGGGGTTCCAGCGACCAACTTCCTCTATGGCGATGCGCGCGGGACCATCGCCTATGTCTATAACGCGAGCTTCCCCAACCGGCGGCCAGGCTATGATTACCAGCATCTGCTGCCCGGCGACACGTCGCGCGCGCTGATGCCGGGGACGGTGCCATTCGCGCAGGTGCCGCGCAACGTGAACCCCGCGTCGGGATTCCTCATCAACGCCAACAACACGCCCTATCAGGCGGCGGGGCAGGGGTCCGAGCTTCGCCCGCAGGATTACAGCCCGCTGCTCGGGATCGAAACCGACACCACCAACCGCGGCACCCGCGCGCTCGAGCTGATGGGCCAGACCCCGCGGATCGGCGAGGCGGAGCTGTTGCGGATCAAGTTCGACACCGGGATCAGCCGCTACAGCTGGGCTGCGCGGTGGTATCGCGACATCGCACGGGTCGACCCGCGCGGCGATCCGCAACTCCGCGCCGCGCTCGGCGTGCTGCAACGCTGGAACTGCAACTTCGACGGGCAGCACAGCGGGCAGGCACTCGCCGCGATCCTGCTGCGGACCGGGCAGAAATGGCATTACCAGCGCCGCCCCGAACTCGATCCGCGCGATGCGCTGGCGAAGGCGGCGGCGTATCTCCAGACGCATTTTGGCACGCTCGATCCCCCGCTCGGCACGGTGTTGCGGCTGCGGCATGGCAAAGTCGACCTACCGCTCGACGGCGCGCCCGATGTGCTGCGGGCCGCATCAACGTGGAGCGAAGCCCCCGATGGCCGGCTCGTCGTCAATCACGGGGACAGCTTCATCATGCTGATGACGTGGGACAAGGCGGGTCGGGTGGAATCCCGCTCGATCCAGCCGTTCGGTGCTGCGACGACACGACCGGAGTCACCGCATTATGCGGACCAGGCACCATTGTTCGCGGCGCATCGCTTCAAGCCAGTGCTGTTCTGGCGAGATGACCTGCGGCGTAGCGTAGAGCGGGTGTATCGGCCCTGAACCTCGTGTCGACGGTGGAAACCCCGCGTTCGCAAGCATGCGTTTACCATCTATGATGGTCGGTTGAGTAATCATGTGTCTGTACGAAAACGAGCCGCAGGCGGGTTGGTGTGCGCCTGGGATGTAAAGGCGTATTGTCCATGATTTCCAGCGAGATCCCCGATTGGGAGCGCGAGCGTCGGACCGGATGGGTGCCGTCCAAGTCGTTGCTGGCGTCGATCCGTGCGTATCAGCGGGCCCGTGGCACGCCTGGGCTGATCCCGGCGGTGCAGAAACGGGTCGCGATCCTGCGCCACCGCTTCTGGACGATGATGACGGGGGCAGACATCCCGCTTAACGCCCGGCTGGGCGGCGGATTGCTGCTGCCGCACCCCAATGGCATCGTCATCCATCCCGATGCGGAGATCGGCCCGAATTGCCTGATCTTCCAGCAAGTCACGATCGGTGCCGCAAAGGGCGGCGTGCCGACGATCGGTGGCCAGGTGGATATCGGTGCTGGCGCAAAGATCATCGGCGCGGTGACAATCGGCGCGCACGCGTTGATCGGCGCGAATGCGGTGGTCATCACCGACGTACCCGAGGGCGCGACCGCGGTCGGCAATCCGGCGCGGATCTTGTTTCCCAAGGTGGCCGTGTCGCTGGTCGACTCGAAGGACGCCTCGGCCGAGGTGCGGAATGACATGCCTGCAATCGGCCGTTTCGCGCTGGACTGATCCGTTCGGCGATCAGGCATCGTCGATGCCGACCCTGCGCAAGGCCAATTGCAACGCCAAACCCCATTGCTATACCCGGATAGCACAGTGGTCTGCCCAGACCGTTTATTCCGGGGAACACACCAGCATGACCGTCAAGCTTCTCGCGCTCTCCGGCGTTGCGCTGGCGACGTTCGCCACGCCCGCTTTCGCGCAGACCGCTCTTCCCAAGCCCGCCCCGGTCGCGGATCTCGTCCGCCAGGTCGACATTCCCTATAGCGAGTTCCGCCTCCCCAACGGCCTGCGCGTCATCGTCAACACCGACCGCAAGGCGCCGGTCGTGGCGGTCAGTGTGTGGTACAATGTCGGCTCCAAGTTCGAGCCAAAGGGCAAGACCGGCTTCGCGCATCTGTTCGAACATCTCATGTTCAACGGCAGTGAAAATGCGCCGGGCGATTATTTCGATTACACCAAGGCGATCGGCGCGACCGACCTCAACGGCACGACCTATTTCGATCGCACCAACTATTTCGAGACCGTCCCCGCCGCCGCGCTCGAGCGCACGCTGTTCCTGGAGAGCGACCGCATGGGCTATCTGCTCGGCGCGCTGACCCCCGCAGTGGTCGATGAGCAGCGCGGCGTCGTCCAGAACGAGAAACGGCAGGGCGACAATCAGCCCTACGGTCTGGTCGAGTACAAGCAGGTCGAGACGCTGTTCCCCGCGTCGCACCCCTATGGCCATTCGACGATCGGCTCGATGGCCGATCTCGACTCCGCCAGCGTCGAGGACGTCAAGAATTGGTTCCGCGGGCATTATGGCCCCAACAATGCGGTGCTGGTGCTGTCGGGCGATGTCGACGCGGCGCAAGCGAAGACGCTCGTCACCAAATATTTCGGTGCGATCCCGCGGGGGCCGCAGAGCGTTGCGCCCGCCGCACTCGTGCCGACGCTGCCGGTCGCCAAGTTCGAGACGATGAAGGATCGCGTCGCCAACACGCGGATCCACCGGATGTGGGCGGTGCCTGGCCTCAACGACGCCGACTCGGTCGCGCTCGATGTTGCGGCGGGGGCGCTTGGCGGCCTGTCGAGCAGCCGGCTCGACAATGCGCTGGTCCGCAAGGAAAAGCTCGCGGTCTCGGTGTCGGCGAGCAATGAGTCCTTCTCGCAGGTCGGCATGTTCACGATCAGCGCGGACGTCCGCCCCGGTGTCGATCCCGCGCTGGTCGCCAAGCGGCTCGACGAGATCATCGCCGAGTTCATCGCCAACAGCCCGACTGCGGACGAAGTCCAGCGGGTCGCGACACGCGACGCCGCGCGCACGATTGCCGGGCTTGAGTCGACCGGCGGCTTCGGCGGCAAGGCGGTCGCGCTCGCGCAGGGCGCGCTCTATTCGGACGATCCTGGCTTTTACAAGAAGCAGCTTGCCACGCTCGCCGCGGAAACGCCCGCAAAGGTCAAGGCGGCAACCGCCAAGTGGCTGTCGCGTCCGGTTTACGGCCTCACGGTCGTTCCCGGTGCGCGCGATGCCTATGTCGAGTCGACCCCGCCCGCCAAGGTCGTCACCGCGCCCGAACCCGTGGTCAAGGGCACACGCGGCGGCCTGCCCGCGGTGGGCACGCTCGGCGAGCTGGTCTACCCGAAGATCGAGCGCGCCAAGCTGCGCAACGGGATCGAGCTGATCTACGCCTATCGCAACGCGGTGCCCATCACCCAGGCGGTGATGAGCTTCGATGCGGGCGTCGCGGCGGACGTGCCGGGCAAGCTTGGCACGCAACAACTGACGCTCGCGATGATGAGCGAAGGCACGACCACGCGCGACTCGATCGCGCTGGCCGAGGCGAAGGAACGGCTTGGCGCGAACGTTTCCGCCGGGTCGAGCGCGGATCGCACCTTCCTCTCGATGTTCACGCCGAGTGCGAACCTTGCCGCTTCGACCGAACTGTTTGCCGACATCGTGCGCAACCCGAAGTTCGATCCCGCCGAAGTCGCACGTCTCAAGAACCAGCAACTGTCGCGGATCGCGGCCGAACTCACCAGCCCGCAGGGGCTCGCGGCGCGGGTCTATCCAAAGCTGATCTACGGTGCCGCCTCGCCTTATGCCAAGGCGATCGGCAGTGGGGACGCAAAGGCCGTGGCAACGCTTGGCCGCGACGACCTGATTGCGTTCCAGCACCGCTGGATCCGCCCCGATACCGCAAAGATCTTCGTCGTCAGCGATCGACCGCTCCCCGAGATCAAGGCGGCGCTGGACGCACGCTTCGGCGACTGGACGCCGACGGGTACGCGCGGGACCAAGGACTTCACCCTCGCCGCCGCGCCCGCAACGCCGCGGATCGTGCTGATCGATCGCCCGGATTCGCCGCAGTCGCTGATCGTCGGCGCGGCCCCGACGGCGCTGGTCGGGACGGATGATCTGCTGGGTGTCACCACTGCGAACGATACGCTCGGCGGCGATTTCACGTCGCGGATCAACATGGATCTGCGCGAGGACAAGCACTGGTCCTACGGCGTCAACGGCGGCTTCCGGCGCGCGGAGTATCAGACGCCGTATGTCCTGTCGGCCCCCGTCCAGGCGGACCGCACCGGGGATTCGATCAAGGCGCTGCAGGGCGACATCAAGGCGTTCCTCACCACCAAGGGGATCACCCCGGCCGAGTTCGACCGGACGATCACCGACTCCGTCCGCTCGCTCCCCGGCAATTTCGAGACGTCGGGCGCGGTGCTGGGGGCGATGCAGTCGAACGAGCTCTATCGCCGCCCGGACGACTATTTCGCGACCCTCCCGCAAAAATATCGCGCGATGACCGCGGCCGAACTTGACGCTGCGGCACGCAAGGCGCTCGACCCGTCGAAGTTCGTCTGGGTCGTCGTGGGCGACGCCAGCAAGGTCCGCGGCCAGCTTGACAGCATCGGGCTACCGGTCGAGGTGGTCCCCGCGGCGTCCGTAGCGGACGTGCGTTGAGCTGATTCAGGAGAGATACGATGGCTGCTGTCGATGGAAGCTGGGATACGATCGTCAAGTCGCCGCTGGGCGACCAGAAGGCAGTGCTGACCGTCAAGACCGACGGCAACAGCTGGACCGGAAGCCAGGTCGGCGCGATGGGCGCGGTCGACATCAAGGACGGCACGGTCGAGGGCGACACGATCAAGTGGACGATGTCGATCACCGTCCCGATGCCGATGAGCCTCGATTGCAGCGCGACCGCCGAAGGCGATACGCTGACGGGTTCAGTCGGCGCAGGCGCGTTCGGCAGCTTCCCAATGACGGGCACGCGCCAGGCGTAACGCCTTTCGAAGGTGACGTTCGAAGACGGCCTGCGCTCCCCCCGGAGCGTGGGCCGTTTCTTCTTCTCCCTCTCCCCGCTTGCGGGGAGAGGGCCGGGGAGAGGGGCAGTGTCGTAGCGCAGCGCTGCTGGACTGCCCCTCTCCCCGACCCTCTCCCCTGAAGGGGAGAGGGAGAAGAAGTTTACCGCCCCAGCCGGGTCACATGCCCCATCTTGCGACCGGGCCGCGTTTCCTTGCCGTACAGGTGCAGGTGCGCCCCCGGCTCCGCAAGGATCTCCGCCCAGCGGTCGGCGTCATGCCCGATCAGATTCTCCATCGCCACGCGCGGCGCGGTCAGCGCGGTATCCCCCAGCGGCAGGCCGCAGATCGCGCGGATGTGGTTCTCGAACTGCGAACACACCGCACCCTCGATCGTCCAATGTCCCGAATTGTGGACCCGCGGCGCCATTTCGTTGAACACCGGGCCATCCGGCGACGCAAAGAACTCGCACGCGAGCACGCCGACATAGTCGAGCCGATCCGCGATCCGCCCCGCCAGCGCCGCCGCCTCGCCCCATTGCGAAGCGATCTCGGGCGGCGCAGGCAATGTCGAGCGCGCGAGGATGCCGTCGACATGCTCGTTCCACGGCGGCGGATAGCTGACCATCTGCCCGTCGGCGCGGCGCACCAGCAGGATCGAGAATTCGTGGCTGAACGTCACGAACCCTTCAAGCACCGCGGGCCGTCCGCCGATCGCGTCCCACGCGTCGGCAACCGCGTCGGGGCTGGCAATCCGCACCTGCCCCTTGCCGTCATAGCCCATGCGCAGCGTCTTGAGGATCGCGGGGCAACCGATCTCCGCGACCGCGGCTTCCAGCTCGGCGAGCGTCTCGACCTTGGCCCACGGCGCAGTGCGGCCGCCGATCTCGCCGACGAACGCCTTTTCCGCGGCACGATCCTGCGCGATGCCAAGCGCGGCGGGCGCAGGATGCACCGGTACCTTCGCCGCGAGATAGCGCACCGGATCGAGCGCGATATTCTCGAATTCATAGGTCACGACATCCGCCGCGGCGGCGAATTCATCGAGCACGATCCGGCTGTGATAATCCGCGCGGGTAAAGCTCGACGCGGTCTGTGCGGCGACCGCTTCCTCGTCGGGCGCGAGGATGCGGACGTGATAGCCAAGCTGCGCCGCGGCCACTGCGAGCATCCGTCCGAGCTGCCCGCCGCCGAGGATGCCGATGGTCGATCCGGGGGGGAGGGGGGTCATGCGCGTGAGTCCGTCGGGTGAGGGGGGGGCATAGTAGCGGGTCTCCCCGCCCTGGAAGAGAGGGGCCGGGGGTGGGTGTCCGTTGTTCGGCCGGACGCCTGCCCTAGGCCGACCCACCCCCAACCCCTCCCTTTCAGGGAGGGGAGGAGCGAGGGGCTGCCCGTCGTGCTTCATGCAGGGTCGGTCGCCACGCCGTCGGTCTGCGCCGCGCGCCACGCCTGCAATCGGGCGCTCAAATCCGCGTCCGACAGCGCCAGGATCGCCGCTGCGAGCAATGCCGCGTTCTTCGCGCCCGCCTTGCCAATCGCGAGCGTGCCCACAGGGATTCCCGCGGGCATCTGGACGATCGAGTAGAGGCTGTCGACGCCCTTGAGCGCCTTGCTCTCCACCGGCACGCCGAGCACCGGCAGATGCGTCAGCGCCGCCGCCATGCCCGGAAGATGCGCCGCACCGCCTGCGCCCGCAATGATGATCTTGATCCCGCGGCCTGCCGCACTGTCGGCATAATCGTACAGCCGCTTGGGGGTACGATGTGCCGAGACGACCTTGGCCTCGTGCGAAATGCCCAGTTCCTCAAGGAGATCCGCCGCGTGGTGCATCGTCTCCCAATCGGAGGTGCTGCCCATGATGATGCCGACCGAGGGTTCCATCGCCCGGAGGTAGCGGCGGCCTGCGCGAAGAGCAACCGTCCGTATCGTCCGTCAGCGAATGGCGCGAGGGAACCACTCGCGGTCACGCGAGTTACGCCATTACTCAGCCGATACGTGTTTAGTAGCGGCGTCCGTCAAAGCCTCCGGTCGAATGTATCGCCGGTCCTCTCACCCGTTGGGAGTGTATGGCGCGTATTGACGGCGCGAGGCTCTGCCGCGTCGTTGGCGAGTTTGTACCGAATACATTCCGCGTAACACGTCGTGACGGCTGCCTCCCCCCCGGGCATCCACCATCGGCGGGTAATAGTAGCGTTGGCGTAATGCTGCTGGTGGATTTGGGCTTCGTGCCCGGACGACAGAATGTGTTCCACAGTAAAGCGTACCGAGTATCGCGTACTGCCGTCACCCAGCCTCGTGCCAGGGTGACGGCCCCCGCCTCAGCGTTCGTTCAGATAATAGCGGTCGGTTGCGTTCAGCGCATCGTCCAGCTCGTAGACGATCGGCTGGCCGGTCGGGATCTCCAGCGTGGTGATCTCGTCGTCGGGAATATTCGACAGATGCTTGACCAAAGCGCGCAGCGAGTTGCCGTGCGCAGAGATCAGCACGCGCTGCCCATCCTTCAACGCCGGCACGATCCGCGACTCCCAATACGGCAGCACGCGCGCGATCGTATCTTTCAGGCTTTCGGTCGCGGGGATTTCGATCCCCGCGTAGCGCCGGTCCTGCGTCATGTCATAGGCGCTGCCTGCCTCCATCGGGGGCGGCGGCACGTCGAAGCTGCGCCGCCAGATATGCACCTGCGCCTCGCCGTGCTTCTCCGCGGTCTCCGCCTTGTTGAGCCCGGTCAGCCCACCATAATGCCGCTCGTTGAGCCGCCAGTCCTTCTCCACCGGCAGCCACAGCCGGTGCATTTCCTCGAGCGCGAGGTTGAGCGTCTTGATCGCGCGGGTCTGGAGCGAGGTGAAGCACTGGTCGAAATCCAGCCCCTTCTCCGCCATCAATCGCCCTGCTGCGCGCGCTTCCTCGATCCCCTTTTCGGTGACGTCGACGTCCCACCAGCCGGTGAAACGATTCTCGAGGTTCCAGCTGGACTGGCCGTGGCGGATCAGGACGAGCGTTGGCATGTGCGATGGTCTCCTTCCCCGACGGACGGCCGGGGACCCAGTTGCGCGCCGGGGTATCGTCTGGGACGGGCGCGATCAACCTCGGGGTTGGGGGTACGGACGGTTTCGGTGCGCGCGAACGTCGCCTTCGGTGAGTCTGGAGCGACGACCTTTGCGTCGAAATGACTCGATTTCGGACGCGATCAGGCGCTTGATGTCGATCCGAAGGCTTTGGCCGAAGGGGGGGCTTCAAATGATGCGGTGGTGGCTTTTCGTCGTCGGCATGGTCGTGACCCTCCCGGCCCACGCGCAACTGACCGCGCCGGTGAAGAATGGGGATCTGTCCATCACGGTCACGGGCACCCGTATCCCCAAGACCAAGGTCGAGATGAGCAACTGGCGCATGGCGGAAACGCCGCATGTCGTCGTGTTCAGCGAAAACGACGAGAAGGATTTGCGCCGCACCGCGCACAATCTCGAAAAGCTCCACTTCCTGCTCTCGGCCCTGACCGGACGGGTGGACGCGCCGGACGAGACGATCAAGCTCGCCGTCACGATGATTGGCGATGTGGCGACGTTCGAGCAGCTTCGGTTGACCGACCTCCGCTGGCAATATGGGCCGTTTCCGAAGGCTTTCGCAAAGACGGTCTATTACGATCCGCGCGAAGAAGGGTCGGTGCTTGCAACCACAGGGGCCGGGGTGAATGTCGTTCTTCAGCCATCGGACGGCCGTCCAACGAACCGCAATTGCTTTCGCGATGACGGCGGTTATCCCATGGATCAATTCGTCGTATTCAGCTTCACGGGTGGTAGCACCGTTCCCGGTCGTGACCCCAGCCTCGATCCAACAACAGCAGACATCGCCCCTCAGCTTACGAAGAACGAGATTGCCTTCTGCCAGACCGCCGATTCCCGGCTCTACGCCGGCTTCGCGCAGAATTACCTGATGACCTATTCCCCCGCGGCATACCCGCGCTGGTTCCTGCAGGGCTTTGGGGAAATATTCGCCACGATGGTCGCTAGCGACGACCATGTGGAATACGGCCAGCTCCCACCCGGTTTTTTCAAAGTCATGGAGCATTACGGCGATTATCCGGTAACGGATATCCTGAGCGGCCGCTATCTCTCGGGCGAGGGGCGGGCCTGGACCCCCTATCACGCGTGGCGGCTGGTCCATCTCCTGTATTTTTCGGACACGTTGAAGCCGCGTTTGCGGACCTATCTCGACGCCGTGGCGAACGGGGCCTACCCGGAAAGCGCCGCAAGCGCGTTGGGCAGTCCGGCCGAGCTTCAGCGCGCCGTCAACGCCTACCGGGGCCGCGCGGTGCAGGCCGAGCGGATGACCTTTCCTGTCGCGCGCACCCCGGCCCCGACCGTCCGTCGCCTGACCCGGGCGGAGGCGGGTCTGATCCGGGGGCGGCTCGAGCTTGGCGCGCGGATCGATGTGCCTGCCGAAGAGGGCCGCGACCGTTCGACGGCGCTTGCCCGACGCGCAGCCTGGCTCGCGCGGCTGCGCGGCAACGCGAGCCGCTTCCCCGACCTGATCGAAAACCAGTTGCTGTTGGCCGAGGCCGAATGTCGCAGCGGCAATCCGCCAGACTGTCTCGCCGCCGCCGATCGGGTGATCGCACAGGCCCCGACGGACACGCGCGCGCTTGTCTGGAAGGGCACGGCGCTTGCCGCATTGGCCGGACGCGCGCCCGCCGTCGAGCGTCAGCCGCAGCTTGAGCGAGCCAGAGGTTTCATCGCCAAAGCCAACCGCGCGGATCCGGAAGGAATCCTTCCGCTCATCGCTTATTACAACAGCTTTGCCGTTGCCGGGACGGAAGCCTCGGACCTCGCCGTAGGAGGGCTCTACAAAGTCGTGCAGTCGTCCCCCGCCGCGCCCGGTCCACGGCTGAAGCTCGGGCAAGAACTGATCGGGCGCGCGTTCAAGGACGAAGCGCGCAGCACGCTGTTGCCGGTCGCGTATGGTCCGTTCGCCACGCCGGAACAGCCAACCGCGGCCGCCTTGCTGCCGCAAACTGTGCCACGCGGTAACTAAAACCAGCTACTATACAGGCTGCGCTCCCAAGTGAATGTCGCCATCAGCCAGTCTGCAACGAGGGTATACCATTAAGGACTCGATTTTTGGCCCAATCGGGCGCTTAATGTTGCCTTGAAGGACTTTACGGAACGTGGAGTTTCACAGGATGCGGTGGTGGCTTGTCATCGTCGGTATGATCTTTAGCCTCCCGGCGCACGCGCAACTGACTGCGCCGGTGAAGAATGGGGATCTGACCATCACGGTCACGGGTACCCGAATTCCCAAGACCAAAATCGAGATGAGCAACTGGCGCATGGCGGAAACGCCGCATGTCGTGGTGTTCAGCCAGGACGACGAGAAGGCTTTGCGGGATACCGCGCACAACCTCGAGAAGCTGCACTTCCTGCTGTCGGCCCTGACCGGGCGGGTGGACAAGCCCGACGAAACGATCAAGATCGCGGTGACGATGATCGGGGCTGCCGCAGAGTTCGAGCAGCTTCGGCTGACCGACCTGCGCTGGCAATATGGCCCCTTTCCGACGCCTTTCGCCAAAACCATTTACTACGACCCCCGGGAGGAGGGGCCAGTTCTCGCGGCGACGCAAGCGGGCTCGAACCTGGTCCTTCAGCCGTCCATCGGCCGTCCGTCGCGCCGGGATTGTCAAAGCGACGGCGATACGGGGTTGGTGAGCGTAAGCTTTGCGCCCACATCCAATCCCGATGGATCGGAGAGCTGGGGCGGGATCGTTGCCCTTCTTCCGGTTAACGAGATCGCCTTCTGCCAGTCGGCCGACTCGCGCCTCTACGCAGGCTTTGCCCAGAATTACCTGATGACCTATTTCCCCGCGGCCTACCCGCGCTGGTTTCTACAGGGGTTCGGGGAGATGTTCGCGACGATGGTCGCCGACAAGGATTTCGTCGAATATGGCCAGCTTCCGACCGGCTTTTTCCAGGTGATGAAGCAGTACGGCGACTATCCGGTGAGGAATATCCTGGATGGCCGCTATCTCTCAGGCAAGGGACGCATCTGGACGCCCTATCAGGCGTGGCGGCTGGTGCACTTGTTGTACTTCTCGGACACGTGGAAGCCGCGGTTGCAAAAGTACCTCAGCGCCCTGGCGGGGGGTGCGGACTTGAAAACCGCAGCCGATGCCCTGGGCAGTCCGGTCGAGCTCCAGCGCGCCGTCAACGCCTACCGGGGCCGCGCGGTGCAGGCCGAGCGGATGACCTTCCCGGTCGTGCGCGCGCCGGCCCCGACCGTCCGCCGCCTGACCCGCGCGGAGGCGGGGCTCATCCGGGGCCGGCTCGAGCTGGGCGCGCGGATCGAAGTCCCTGCGGAGGAAGGCCGCGACCGTTCGACGGCGCTTGCCCGGCGTGCAGCCTGGCTCGCGCGGCTGCGCGGCAATGCGACCCGTTTTCCCGACCTGATCGAAAACCAGTTGCTGCTGGCCGAAGCCGAATGCCGCAGTGACAATCCGGATCCATGTCTCGCCGCCGCCGACCGGGTGATCGCGCAGGCCCCGACCGATACGCGCGCGCTCGTGTGGAAGGGGACGGCACTTGCCGGATTGGCCGGGCGTGCGCCCGCCGGAGAGCGTCCGCTTCGGCTTGAGGAGGCCAGGCGGTTCATCGCCAGGGCCAACCGTCTGGATCCGGACGGCATTCTTCCGCTGATCGCTTATTACAACAGCTTTGCCGTCGCCGGGGCGCAAGCCTCCGACCTTGCCGTCGGTGGGCTGTACAAAGTCGTTCAGTCCTCCCCTGCCGCGCCGGGTCCACGGCTAAGGCTCGGCAAGGAACTGATCGTCCGCGATTTCAAGGATGATGCGCGCAGCACGCTGCTGCCCGTCGCTCATGGTCCGTTCGCAACGCCCGAACAGCCGACCGCCGCCGCCTTGCTTCCGGCAACGGGCTGAGCAACCGCGGGGGCGGATGTCCTACACGGCACAAAGCCTGTACAATTGCGGCTACGCTCTTTGACAGGTCTGGCTCCCTTGCCCCGCGCGGACACCTTCCGAGAATCACAAAGCGATTCCGCCTAACTTTCCCCTAACCTTCCGATTGCGCAGCGTGCTCAATCGGACTCGTAAGCCATGCAGTTCAACAGTTTAGCTGAGCACACCCACCCAACCGTTCGTTTCGAGCGTAGTCGAGAAACCTGGCACAGCGCGTGGGGCGGTTTCTCGACTGCGCTCGAAACGAACGCTGAGGGGAGAGGGGACAATCCCCCCTCCCGACGCCGCGCTCAGATCTCGTCGATCATCCCCGCCAGCACGTCTAGGCATGCATGCGCCAATGCCTTTGACCGTTCGCCCGACCAGCCGAATTCGGCGTCGGGGTTCGGATCATGATCCTTGAACGGCATTTCCAGCGTCATCGACACCGCCCCGAACCGCTCCGCCACCTGGTTGGTCGACATCGACAGGTTCGCACGCCCGGGTGCCGCCTTGTCATAGCCCTTGGCGGTCTGGAAATCAGGCGTCACCGCCTCGAGCCGCTTCCCGAAGTCGGTATATTTCGCACCTTGCGCCTCGGTCCACGACGGGATCCCCTCGAACCCTGCAAAAAAGTTCGCCGGGATCGCCTCGTCGCCGTGGACGTCCATCGCGAAGTCCACGCCGGTCCGGTCCATCGCCGCCAGCACGCACAGCACTTCGGGGCTCTTCTCGGGCGTGGGTGTGAGCCATTCGCGGTTGAGGTTCACCCCCGCCGCGTTGGTGCGCAGATGCCCGCGGAACGACCCGTCCGGGTTCATGTTGGGCACGCAGTAGAAGGTCGCCTGCTCCAGCAGCGCGGCCACGCCCGGGGCAGCCGGGTCGGTCAGCCGTTCGAGCAGCCCCTCCATGAACCATTCGGCCATGCTCTCACCCGGATGCTGCCGCGCATAGAACCACACCGGCTTCGCCCCCGTGCCAACCGCAAGGCAATCGATCGCGCGCCCGTCCAGCGTCTGGCCCAGTTCGTGATGTGTCACCCCCGGCGCGAGCGCGATGCGCGCGACCAGATCGTCGTGGCGCTCCATCGTATAGGGCTGGAAATAAGCGAACCACGCAAGGTCGCCGGTACCGGTCCATTCGAACTCGAGCACCCCGTCGACATAACGCGTCGGGATCATCCGCCAGTGGATCCGGTCGGTGCTGACGCGCACCTTGTAGCCCGGCCAGCCGAACGGATAGGCCGAGCCGCCGGCATTGAGGATGCGGAAGGTGCAGGCGGTGCCCTTCACGCCCGAGGCGCGGAAGTGGAACCACTGGTAGAAATCCGACTGGCGGTCATGCGCGATGTTGAGATCGATGCGGGCGGCATTGCTGCCCCCCGCTTCGATCCCGACCAGCTGGATGTTGCCGCTATCGAATGCGGCGTTGATGGCGATGGTGTTGGTGAGGGCGATCATTTCACCGTGATAGTGCGCCCCGATTCCCCGGGGAAGCCCTGGAACAGCGCCGCCGCCAATTTCCGCGCGACCGCGTCGGGCTGTGCATCGCGTGCTCGCTCGTCCGCACTGGTCTGCGCACGGCCTTCCCAGATGATCGTCTGGTCGCTGCGGCGGCGGATCTGCACCTGCATGTCGGTCAGTGCGATGGCGCGATACTTGGGTCGTCCGATCGGGAAGGAGATCCCGCCGCCGAGCCCCAGCCCGCCGCCGCGATACCCGCCGCCACCGCCGCCGCCGCCGAGGCCGACCTGCACGCCGCTGCTCTGTGGCGTGGTCTCGCGGAACTGCCGGCTATAGCCGACGACCGCGAGATATTGCGACGACATCGGCGTGCTGGCGGTCGTGAAGCCATGCCGCAGCGCCTCGTCCTGAACCGCATTCGCGTAATTCTGGAACTCGAGCCCGGTCTCGATCGGGACACGCTGCTGTGGGTTCTGTGGCGAGGGTTCGACGCCGACGTTGGAGCCATAAGTGCCATAGCGCCCGACCGTCCCGCGCTGCATCGGCTCGACCGCGACCGTGCCCGTTTCGAGCGGAGCGCCGAGATGGAAGCGGGTCACTTCCACCGGGCCACTCCGCGGCGTCGTTGCGCACGCTGTGAGCGAAGAGGCCGCCACCAATGCCAATCCCAAACCGATTTTCATGCGCTTGCGCCTTTAAGAGAACTTGTTGCGATGAGGTAACGCTTCGATGCCCGGATGGGGTTCCGCGGCAACCCGATCTTGACTAAGCTTCCCGCGGCCCATATGCGAGCGCCTCTTTTCCACATTCCAGAATTTGCAAAGCGAATCGATCATGAAGATCCGCAATTCCCTGAAGTCGCTCAAGGGTCGTCATCGCGATAACCGCGTGATCCGTCGTCGTGGGCGCACGTACGTCATCAACAAGACCAACCGTCGCTTCAAGGCGCGCCAGGGTTAATCACCCGATGCGTGCCCGGACGCGTGCCGTCGTCTTCGACGTCGGCAACGTCCTGTACGACTGGAACCCGCGGTTCCTCTATGAGCGCCTGATCGATGATGATCGGGCGCTCGATGCGTTTCTGCGGGATGTCGCGACCAAGGACTGGCACTTCCAGCATGACGCTGGCCGCCCCTTCGCCGAAACCTCGGCGGAGCTTGCGGCCGCGCATCCGGATCATGCCCATCTGATCGCTGCATGGGGTCCAAGGTTCGTCGAGCAACTCGGGGGCATGCTTCCGGGGATGCACGCGCTTGTCCTCGACATCGAGGCGGCGGGGGTGCCGCTGTACGCGATCACCAACTTTTCCGCCGAGTTCTGGCCGCCGTTCCGCGATCGCGAGGCGGAGCTGTTCGATCGCTTTGCCGATATCGTGGTGTCCGGCGACGAGTTGCTGACCAAGCCCGATGCCGCAATCTATCGCCTTGCGCTTGATCGGTTCGGGCTGGCGGCAGAGGACGCATTGTTCGTCGATGATCGCGAAGACAATGTCGCCGGTGCGCAAAGCGTCGGTATGCCCGCTGTGCTGTTCACCGATGCCGAGACGCTACGCGCCGATCTGGTGAACTACGGAATTCTCAGTTGATCTGAAACGTCGTGCTCCTGCGCAGGCAGGAGCCCAGGGTCACAGGCGTGGCGCTTCGAAACTCTGAACTCCTGTCCGCGCACGAACACGAGCGCAGCACGTAAGCGCGCCAGGGTGAACCCCGGGACAAAGCCCGGGGTTACCGAAATCAGCCGTAATCCTTCAGCTCATCGCCGACGATCCGCACGACGTGGAGCACGTTGGTCGATCCCGGCGTCTTGAACGGGACGCCCGCGATGATGATCAGGCGGTCACCGGCCTTGGCGATCCGGTGGCGCAGCGCCATGCGCTTGGCCTTGGCGACCATCGCCTCGAACGAATCGACGTCCTTGGTGTGGACCGCATAGGCGCCCCACAGCAGCCCTGCACGGCGTGCAGTCTCGATATTGGGGGTCAGCACCATCAGCGGCACACCCGGCCGCTCGCGCGCCACACGACGCGCGGTCGAACCCGAGGCGGTGAAGCAGATGATCGCCGCGGCATCGACGGTATGCGCGATGTTCTTGGCGGCTTCCGACAAGGCGTCCGCCGTGGTCGGGTCCGAATGGATCTGCGTGAAATGAATCCGGTCGCCATGCGTCGGGTCCTTTTCGACCGCTTCGCCGATCGCATTCATCATCGCGACCGATTCGGTCGGCCATGCGCCCGCGGCACTTTCCGCCGACAGCATGATCGCATCCGCACCGTCATAGATCGCGGTCGCGACGTCGGACACTTCGGCGCGAGTCGGCGAGGGCGACGAAATCATCGATTCGAGCATCTGCGTCGCGACCACCACCGGACGGCCGAGCCGGCGCGAGACTTCGATGATTCGCTTCTGCAGCGGCGGGACGCTTTCCGGCGGCAGTTCGACGCCGAGATCGCCGCGCGCGACCATCACGCCGTCACACGCCTCGACGATTTCCTCGAGCCGATCGATCGCCGAGGGCTTCTCGATCTTGGCAAGCAGCGCGGTCTTGCCGCCGATCAGCTTGCGCGCCTCGGCCAGATCCTCGGGCCGCTGGACAAAGGAGAGTGCGATCCAGTCGACACCCTGATCGACCGCGAAGGCGAGGTCGCTGCGATCCTTCTCGGTCAGCGCGGCCATCGGCAGCACGACGTCGGGGACGTTGAGCCCCTTGTTGTTCGACAGCGCGCCACCGACGATAACGTCGGTGACGATCGTCGTCTCGGTGTGGCTGGTCACGCGCAGCACGAGCTTGCCGTCGTCGAGCAGCAGCCGCGCACCCGGCTCGATCGCCTCGAAGATCTCGCGGTGCGGCAGTTCGACGCGAGTCGCATCGCCGGGGGTCGAATCGCGGTCGAGCGTGAAGCTGCTGCCGGTGACGAGTTCGACGCGTCCGCCTTCGAACTTGCCGACGCGCAGTTTCGGCCCCTGCAGATCCGCCAGGATCGTCGAGGGCCGGTTGTAGGTCTTCTCGAGCGCGCGGATCGCCTGGATCACCGCGACCTTCGACTGCTGGTCGCCGTGGCTCATGTTGACGCGGAAGGCGTCGGCGCCCGCCTCGAACAGCGTGGCGATCATTTCGGGGGAATTGCTTGCGGGACCGAGCGTCGCGAGAATGCGGACTTTGCGCGCGCGGGGGCTGATGGCCTTTGTCATGGAATGTCCTTGCCCTGGGGAGTGGCGTTGCGCGTGCCGCTCTAACCCCTATCTCCGCACGATCAACCTTTGGAGCGCATCGATGACCGATTTGAATGACCTAGACGATTCGGTGGCGGCCGATGCGTTCCGCCGGCTTGTACGGCATCTGCGCCACCGCGACGATGCTCAGAACGTCGACCTGATGGGTCTGGCCGGCTTCTGTCGCAACTGCCTGTCGGATTGGGTGCAGGAAGCATCGCACGGCACGCTCGACAAGGATGCAGCACGCGAGACGATCTACGGCATGCCGTATTCCCAGTGGAAGACGCATCACCAGGGCGACGCGACGCCTGAGCAATTGCAGCGGATGAAGGACAGCGTCGCCAAGAATGCATGAGCCGTGGCGGGCTAGGGGGGTGACGCGGGGCGCGCGGATGGGTAAGGCCCGCGTCCACCGCCATTCGCCCTGAACCGCCACCGAGCGTGTCGATCCGGCGTATCGCCAAGCGCCCGCTTCTCCGCGTGTCGCCTCCGATACGCCCAGACGCCGCCCGGCCCCTGTTCGGGACGGATGGTCCACGATCTGTTTGCAGGGGACTTTTCATGAGCGAGACCATCGCCGCCGACCAGCTACGCCTTCTCATCGAGCGCATCGAGCGTCTCGAGGAAGAGAAAAAGGGCATCGCGGACGACATCAAGGACGTCTACGGCGAAGCCAAGTCGACCGGGTTCGACGTCAAGACGATCCGCACCATCGTGCGCCTGCGCAAGATGGAAAAGCATCACCGCGACGAGGCGGAAATGCTGCTCGAGACCTACAAGCAGGCGCTCGGCCTGGCGTAAGCGCCGACCGACCTACACTCTTGCCGTCATGCCGGACTTGTTCCAGCATCCACTCCGCCCCGGACGGTATGCGACGGGGCAGAAGACGGATCCCGGCCCAGCCGCCGGGATGACGCGCAGGCAAAGCAGAGAGACCCATGGCAGGCCATTCCAAATACAAGAACATCATGTACCGCAAGGGCGCGCAGGATAAGAAGCGCTCGGGCATGTTCTCCAAGCTCAGCCGCGAAATCACCGTCGCGGCGAAGATGGGCCTGCCCGATCCGGACATGAACCCGCGCCTGCGCATGGCGATCAACGCCGCCAAGGCGCAGTCGATGCCCAAGGACAACATTCAGCGCGCGGTCGACAAGGCATCGAAGGGCGATACCGAGAATTACGAGGAAATCCGCTACGAGGGCTTCGGTCCCGGCGGTGTCTCGTTGATCATCGAGGCGCTCACCGACAACCGCAACCGCACCGCGACCAACGTCCGCACCGGCATGGCCAAGAACGGCGGCAATCTCGGCGCGTCGGGCTCGGTCAGTCATGCGTTCGACCGGATGGGGCTGATTTCCTATCCGGCGTCGGCGGGTGATTCGGAGAAGGTGTTCGAGGCGGCGCTGGAAGCAGGGGCCGAGGACGTCCAGTCGAGCGACGAGGGTCATGAGATCTGGACCTCGAACGAATCGCTCCACGAAGTCGTGACGGCGCTGACCCCGGTACTCGGCGAGCCCGAGGGCGCGAAGCTCGCGTGGCGTCCGCAGACGATGGTCGAAGTCGGCGAGGACGATGCCGCGACGCTGTTCAAGCTGATCGACGTGCTCGACGATGATGACGACGTGCAGACGGTCTGGGGCAATTACGAAGTGTCCGACGCGATCCTCGAGAAGCTCGGCTAACCCTTCCCTAAAAGCCCCTCCCCTTCAGGGGAGGGGTTGGGGTGGGGCAGTGTCTCATAGAGAGCAGCGTCCGGCCTCAACGGACCAAAGTAAGGATTTATCACGCAAAGCCGCAAAGCCGCGAAAAGAAGAAGTTTATGTCTCCCGGCACGCAGGGTTCGTCCCAGCATCACCCGGCGCGACTTCCGCGAAGCGGAGGATTTGACCCCCGGTGGATCCCGGGCCAAGCCCGAGATGACGGGGGAGAAGCCGGGTCTTGAATCACCGTCCTGCCTTCAATCTTCGTGCCTTTGTGGCTTTGTGCGAGAACCCCTTCCTCAACCCGGCCAAACCAATGACAGTCCCAAAGCCTTCTTCCTTCGCGCCTTTGCGTGAAACCCCCTTCGCCCGGCCAAAAATGCTGATCCTCGGCCTGGACCCAGGCCTAGGCACCACCGGCTGGGGCCTGATCCAAGCCGAAGGCAACCGCCTGAGCCACGTCGCCAATGGCCGCCTCAAGACCGACACCGCCGCCCCGCTCCCGCGCCGGCTCGCGCACCTCGACGCGATGCTCGCCGCGCTGATCGTCGATCACCAGCCCGACGCCTGTGCGGTCGAGGAAGTGTTCGTCAATTCCAACCCGCAAAGCACGCTCAAGCTCGGCCAGGCGCGCGGCGTCGTGCTGTGCGCGGGTGCGCGAGTCGGGCTGGAAGTGGGAGAATATGCCGCAACCCTGGTCAAAAAGGCGGTCGTCGGTGTCGGAAACGCGGACAAAGCGCAGGTTCATGCGATGGTTTCGCGGCTCCTTCCGGGCGTAAAGATCCACGGCGCGGACGCGGCGGATGCGCTCGCGGTCGCAATCTGCCACGCGCACCACATGGCGAGTGCGCGGCGCATTCCCTGATTTCGCTTTCCCAGCGCCGCCCGTTCCGGTTACGCATCCGTACCCGCCGCCACGCGATTGGTGGATTTCGGTCCGGCTGATTAAACATACGGTTTACAAGGACTTACGCTAATGCCTCGTTTGGCGCCTGTGCGATGATTGCTCACTTACGCGGCGTCCTCAGCGCGACCGATCTCGATCATGCGGTGATCGACGTCGGCGGGGTTGGCTACCTCGTCGGCGCCTCCTCGCGCACGCTTTCGGCAATCGGCCCGGTCGGCGAGCCCGTGATGCTCCACACCGAGATGCTGGTCGCCGAGGATTTCATCCGCCTCGTCGGCTTCGCAAGTGCCTCGGAACGCGACTGGTTCCGCCTGCTGACCGGCGTCCAGGGCGTCGGTGCGCGGGTTGCGCTCGCGATCCTGTCCGCGCTCGAACCAACCGACCTCGTCCGCGCGATCGCCGCGCAGGACAAGGCGATGGTCGCGCGCGCCAACGGCGTCGGCCCCAAGCTCGCCGAACGGATCGTTCGCGAACTCAAGGACAAGACCGGCGGCATCGCGCTCGGCAGCGGCGGGGGCGGGATGGTCGCCCCGGTCGGCGCAGGCGCGGACGCGGTATCCGCGCTGCTCAACCTCGGCTTCCGCCCCGCGGAGGCGAGCAGCGCAGTCGCGGCGGCGGAGGAGGAACTCGGCACGGGCGCAACGCTCGACGCGCTGGTCCGGCTGGCGCTGCGCAAGGCGGCGAAGTAGCGGCACGGCTGGACTCGACGCAGCGAAGGCGTATCTTCCCGATATGAACTCCATCTCTCTCGCAATGCCCCCGGCGCTGAGCCAGTGGGTCGAAACGCGACTGGCCGAGGGTCGCTACGCTGATGCAGGGGACTATCTGCGCGATCTCGTACGCCGCGATCAGGAGCAGGCTGGCGACGATACGCACTGGCTGCGGGCACTTGTCGAGGAGGGGTTAGCGTCTGGCATTGTCGATGCTGAGCCCGAGGATGTGATCGAACAGATTATCGGCGAGCATCCCGCCAGCAATGGCTGACCTGCGGCTGACCGCCGCAGCGCGTGCCGATCTCGTCGAGATCCGTCGCTACAGTATCGTCGAATTTGGCGGGAACGTCGCCGATATCTATTTCCGCGGTTTCAAGGATGCCTTTGCGCTGTGCGCGAGAGGCCGTTCGCGGGTGCTCAGCGATCCGGTCTGCCAAAAGGCGTCCGGTGTCTGCTGCACCGTCGGCACAAAATCTTGTACCAGGTGAATGGCGACCGGGTGCTGATCGTGCGGGTTATTCACCATGCCCAAAACGCCAAGGCGTTACTGTTGCCATGACTGTCCCTGGCTAAAGCACAGCACTCAGCAAAGGCTCACCGGCAAGATGCGCGTCGAGATTGGCGAGCACCAGCGCCGCCATAGCGCCGCGCGTCTCGACCGTGGCGCTGCCCTGATGCGGCGATAATACCACTTGCGACATGGTCTTGAGGAGATCGGGCACCTCCGGCTCGTCGGCGAAGACATCGATCCCGGCACCAGCAATGTCGCCCGAAACAAGCGCGGCGACCAGTGCTGGCTGATCGACCAGACTGCCGCGTGCGACGTTGATCAACACACCGCCCGGACCAAGCTTCTTGAGCACTGCAGCATCGACGATCTCGCGCGTGTCTGCGCCACCGGGAGCGGCGAGGATCAGCACGTCGCACACGTCCGCCAACGCTGCGATATCGGGCACGAACCGCCACGCGACCCGCTTCTCGCTCCGCGCAGTGTAGAGCACGTCGCCGCCAAACGATTCTGCGCGGCGTGCGATCGCCTGCCCGATCCGGCCCAGCCCGAAAATCCCGATCTTCCGCCCGCTCGCGCGGCGGGCGAGTGGGACATTCCAGCCGCCGCCGCGCACTATGGCGTCGTTCGCGGCGATCCGCCGCTCGACCGCGAGCCATAGACCGATCGCAAGATCGGCGACGTCATCGGTCAGCACGTCGGGGGTGTTGGTCACGCGAACCCCGCGCGCCTTGGCTGCGTCCAGGTCGACGCCGTCATAGCCCACGCCATTGATCGCGATGATTTCCAGTACGGGAAGCCGCTCGATCAGCGCGGCGTCGACGACACTGCTCCCGCCGCCGCAGATTGCGCGCGTCGTGGCGGGCGGATCGCCTCGATGCACCGTGAAGCGCTGCTCGAGCGCCGCGACCAGATCGGGGGCCATGTCGGCGATGAGATACAGATCGGGAAGGTCAGCCATCGCCACACCTTACCCGCTGTGCCTTGCCCCGCCCAGCCACCGCGCGCTATCGCGACACGATGACCGAAGACCGCATCCTCAATGCTACCCGCACGCCCGAGGACGTCGATGCCGCGCTGCGCCCCAAGTCGCTCGACGATTTCGTCGGGCAAAAGGCCGCGCGCGAGAATCTGCGCGTCTTCATCGCGGCGGCGCGTGCGCGGGGTGATGCGCTCGACCATGTGCTGTTCTTCGGGCCGCCGGGGCTCGGCAAGACCACGCTCGCGCAGATCATCGCGCGTGAAATGGGCGTCGGCTTCCGCGCTACGTCGGGTCCGGTGATCGCCAAGTCGGGCGATCTCGCGGCGCTGCTGACGAATCTCGAGGATGGCGACGTGCTGTTCATCGACGAGATCCACCGCTTGCAGCCTGCGGTCGAGGAAGTGCTGTATCCCGCAATGGAGGACCGCGCGCTCGACCTGATGATCGGCGAGGGGCCGAGTGCGCGCAGCGTCCGGATCGACCTTCCGCGCTTTACTTTGGTCGGCGCGACGACGCGGCAGGGGCTGCTCACTACGCCACTGCGCGACCGTTTCGGCATCCCGGTGCGGCTGTCCTTCTACACGGTCGAGGAATTGACGCGGGTCGTGACGCGCGCAGCGGGGCTGCTCGGCCTCGCGATCACCCCCGAGGGCGCGACCGAAGTTGCGCGGCGCTCGCGCGGGACGCCACGGATCGCCGGTCGTCTCCTTCGCCGCGTTCGTGATTTCGCGCATGCCGCCGGACGGGAGAGCGTCGATGCGACCGAGGCCGACCGTGCGCTCAACCGGCTCGAGGTCGACAAGCTCGGGCTCGACGCGATGGACCGGCGCTACCTGATGATGATCGCGGACATTTATCGCGGTGGACCGGTCGGTGTCGAAACGCTCGCGGCTGGCCTCAGCGAACCGCGCGATACGGTCGAGGAAGTGATCGAGCCATATCTGATCCAGCTCGGGTTGATCGCGCGCAC
This sequence comes from Sphingomonas sp. PsM26, assembly GCA_030433805.1. Taxonomy (GTDB): domain Bacteria; phylum Pseudomonadota; class Alphaproteobacteria; order Sphingomonadales; family Sphingomonadaceae; genus Sphingomonas. The sequence continues at coordinate 75,768 of JARUXA010000007.1, forward strand.
CGCGCGCGGGCGGTGCCTGAATGCAGGCGGGTGGAAACATCTCGGACTCAATCCGCCCGCCGGAAGCCAAGAAAGCCTGTTCGAAAGCTGAGTTGCCGGCAACATTTCGTTGTGCGCCGCAAGATGGAACGCAGCCAAGCAATCTGTTAGCGCCATAGCATGCCATCTGCTGCCGCCTCCGCCCGCGAAATTCTCGTCCGTCTTCATGATGTGATGGCGTCGCGAACGCCTGCGCAATCAAAGCTCAACGCGGTCGTTGGGATCGTCGGCGAAGCGATGGCGAGCGAGGTCTGCTCGATCTACCTGTTGCGCGAAGGCGTGCTCGAACTGTTCGCGACCCGCGGTCTCGCGCAGGAAGCGGTGCATGTTACCAAGATGGCGCTGGGCGAGGGGCTGGTCGGGACGATCGCCGAACAGGTCGAGACGCTCAATCTCGACGAAGCCGCGTCGCACCCCGATTTCGCCTATCGCCCCGAAACCGGCGAGGATCGCTTCCACAGTTTCGCGGGGGTGCCGATCATCCGGCGCGAACGCGCGGTCGGAGTGTTGTGCGTCCAGCATGTCGAATCACGCCGTTACGCCGATGTCGAGATCGAGGCGCTGCAGACCGTCGCGATGGTGCTGAGCGAACTGATCGCCAATGCCGAGCTGGTCGACGCAAGCGGTGCCGCGACGATGCGCCCGCAGTCGACCGCGCCGATGCGGATCGCGGGGCTGAAGCTCGTCGACGGCATGGCGAGCGGTTGCGCGGTGTTCCACCAGCCACGCGTCCACGTCGAGCACACTGTCGCCGAGGATGCCGAGGCCGAGCGCCACCGCGTCTATGCCGCGTTCGACAAGATGCGCGATCAGATCGAGCGGCTCGCCAGCCAAGCCGAATTCGGTGGTGGCGGCGAGCATGAGGAAGTGCTCGAGACCTACAAGATGTTCGCCTATGACGAGGGCTGGAGCCGTCGCATCAACGAGGCGATCGACAGCGGCCTGACCGCCGAGGCTGCGATCGAGCGCGTCCAGCAACGCACGCGGATGCGGATGCGGCAGATCGACGACCCGTTGCTCGCGGACCGTATGCACGATCTCGAGGATCTGTCGAACCGGCTGCTCCGGATCGTCTCGGGGCAGATGGGCACCGCCGCGCAAATGGGGCTGCGGCAGGACACGATCCTGATCGCACGCAACCTCGGGCCAGCCGAACTGCTTGAATATGACCGTCGCCGGCTGAAGGGCGTGATCCTCGAGGAAGGCTCACTCACCGCGCATGTCACGATCGTCGCGCGGGCGATGGGCGTTCCGGTGCTCGGCCGGGTGCGTGATATCCGGCGGCTGGTCGGGGAAGGGGACATGCTTTTGCTCGACGTAACCGCGGGGAATGTCTTCGCGCGGCCGTCGTCCGCGATGGAGGAAGCGTTCGATACGGCGCTTCAGGTTCGCCAGAAACGCCGTGCGGTGTTCGCGTCGCTCAAGAATGTCGCCCCGGTCACCAAGGATGGCCACCGCCTGACGCTGATGGTCAACGCTGGGCTACGCGATGATGTCGCTGCGCTCGACATGACGGGCGCGGACGGGATCGGGCTGTTCCGCACCGAATTCCAGTTCCTCGTTTCGGCGACGCTGCCATCACGCGAACGCCAGCAGCGCCTGTACCGCGATGTGCTGGAGGCCGCCGGAGACCGTCCGGTGGTGTTCCGCACCGTCGATATCGGCGGGGACAAGGCGCTGCCCTATCTCAACAAGACAGACGCGGACGAGGAAAACCCGGCGATGGGCTGGCGTGCGCTCCGACTCGCGCTCGAACGCGGCGGGCTGATGAAGGTCCAGGCACGCGCCCTGTTGGAAGCAGCGGCGGGGCGGACGCTCAACGTGATGTTCCCGATGGTGAGCGAGCCGTGGGAGTTCGACGAGGCGCGCGCCTTGTTTGAGGCGCAGCGTGACTGGCTTTCCGCGCGCAACAAGAAATTGCCGTCCGAAATTCGGTACGGCGCGATGCTCGAGGTCCCGGCGCTTGCGGAACAGCTTGATCTGCTGCTCCCCAACATATCGTTCCTGTCGGTCGGCACCAACGACCTGACCCAATTCCTGTTCGCCGCCGATCGTGCAAACCCGAAGCTCGCCGAGCGCTATGACTGGCTGAGCGGGGCGATCCTGCGCTTTCTCGCCAAACTGGTTGAACCCACGCGTGCGGCCGGGGTGCAGTTGACCGTGTGCGGCGAGATGGGCGGACGGCCACTGGAGGCGATGGCGCTGATCGGGCTGGGGATCGAACGGCTGTCGATCACCCCCGCCGCGGTGGGTCCGATCAAGGCGATGGTCCGCACGCTCGACCGTGGAGCGCTGACGGAATATATGGCGACATTGCTCAAGGCGCCCCCGCGCGACATGCGCGGCGCGCTGGCCGAATGGGCGCGGCAACACGGCGTAGAACTGGCGTGAAGCACGCGTAGCGGACGCGCAAGGCGTTGACTTGTCCCGCTCGCTTTGTGAGACACGGGGGCGAGGGCCGGACGCACCTGGGGCGCAACCGTTCGACCGGAGGACTGCATGACCGATCCGACACCGCCTGAAGAGGCGACGCTGTTCCCAAAGACAGCAGGGGAGCGGCTGCGCGACGCGCGCGACGCAATGGGGCTTTCGCTCGCCGAGGTGGCTGCGCGGACGCGTATTCCCGTGCGTCAGCTTGAGGCGATCGAGGAATCCAATTTCGCGGCCTTGCCGTCGATCACCTATTCGGTTGGTTTTGCGAAGGCCTATGCCCGCGCGGTCGGCGTCGACGAAGTGTCGATCGGACGCGACATTCGCGGCGCGGTCGACAAACCAAGCACCCCGCGCCGGGTGGAATATCAGGCGTATGAAATCGTCGAGCCATCGCGTGGCCCGACCCGCGGGCTTGCGTTCGGCGCCATGCTTGCGGCGGTGATCCTGCTGATCTGTGCAGGATTGTGGTATGGCACTGGCCTGTTCCGGAGCGAGGAGAGTATCCCCGCCGGCACGGCACCGGTTGCCAGCACGATTCCCGTTGCCCCGCCCGCGAGCGCACCAATTCCCACGCCGAAGGACGGCCCGGTCGTGCTGACCGCAACCGACGAAGTGTGGCTGAAAGTGTACGATTCGGCGGACAAGACGCTCTACATCGGGACGCTGGCGCTCGGTGAGGCGTACACCGTTCCCCAGGATGCGGTCGGTCCGATGATCAACGTGGGACGTCCCGACAAGCTGCGCGTCACGGTCGGCGGGCAGCCGATCGCACCGCTGGGCGACGGCAAGCGTGCGATCAAGGACGTCAAGGTCGACCCCGCCGCGCTGATCGCGCGCGGACAGCCTGCAGCTACCCCGACGGATGCCTCTACGACGGCGCAAGGCGGCCAGCGTTTGGTCCCGCCCACGGGCGGTGCACTCAACATCGCCGCGCCGGCTGCGATCTCGCCTGAACCAGGCGCTGCCGGCGGCAGCAATCGTCCCACGCCGTGATGCCTGAAGCGATCGCCGTGATTTGTCCTTACCTCGCACCGGGGGGTGCATGATGCGCCGTTTTCCAATCGTTACGATCCTGCTCGCGGCATCCGCGCTTGGCAGCACACCCGCCGTTGCCCAATCCAACGTTGAAGGCCGCGTCGGGCGGCTCGAGAGCGAGATGCGCGCGGTCCAGCGCAAGGTGTTTCCCGGTGGCAACGCCTATGTCGAACCCGACAACGTCGCAGCGCAGCCACAGACCGTGATCCCAGGGACGCCTGCTGCAAGCCCGGTCGCGGACCTCACTGCACGCGTCGATTCCCTCGAATCCCAGCTTCGCCAGATGACGGGTGAAATCGAGACCAATCAGCACCGGGTCGATGTGCTCGAGGGGCGTCTGAAGACGCTGGAGGCGGACGCAGCCGCGGCACGCGCCGCAGCCCCGTCCCCGAGCACGTCGTCTGGCGAGTTTGGTGATCAGCCGGCGATGGAGCGTCCGGCCGATCGGCCCGCTCCGGCGCGGTCGCCATCGGGCGGTGTCGGGCCGGGGCGTGGCGGCGGTACGCTGGAGGCCCCGACGATGGGCGATCCCACGCGCGGAGCGCCTGCGGTAACGAACGCCGCGGCTACGACCAGCGTCGAGCGGCCCGAGACCGGCGATCCGGTCGAGGATACATATCTGTACGGTTACCGGCTGTGGACGGCCAAGCAATATGCCCAGGCCGAGACGCAGTTCAAAACCGTCGTCAGCAAATATCCCAAGCACAAACGCGCCAGCTATGCGCAAAACCTGCTGGGCCGCTCGTATCTCGATGACGACAAGCCATCGCTCGCCAGCCTCGCCTTTTACGATAGCTACAAGAACTGGCCGGATGGCGACCGCGCACCCGAGAGCCTGTTCTACCTCGCGCAGGCGCTGGTGAAACTCGACAAACCCGCGGCGCAGGTGTGCAAGGTCTATACCGAGCTTCAACGGACCTATGGCGCCAAGGTCGACGCCGACGCGCGCATGAAGGCCGGCGTTGCCAAGGGGCGCGCGGCATCGAACTGTTCGTGAGATGACTCGCCCCGTTCCGGGGCTTGATCCCGCGCTGGTGGCGCGGTTCGGCGTGGATCTCACGCAGACGTTAGGTGAGCCGTTGCCGCACGGCGCATCGCTAGCCTTGGCCGTGTCGGGCGGGCCCGACAGCATGGCGATGCTTGCGTTGGCGACGGCCGCGTTTCCAGGACAGATCCGTGCCGCGACGGTGGATCATGGCTTGCGCCCGGCGGCGGTCGACGAAGCGGCGATGGTGGCACGCTGGTGCGCCGCCGCGGGCGTGCCGCACCAAACACTAGTGTTGCGCGACGCGATCGGCCCCAGCAGGATTCAGGAGACGGCGCGGGCGCTGCGTTACGATCTGCTCGGACGCTGGGTCGCTGAAATCGGTGCTGTTGCGCTGGCGACTGCGCATCATGTCGAGGATCAGGCCGAGACGGTGCTGATGCGTGCGGTCCGCGGGAGCGGTCCGGCGGGGCTGGCCGGTATTCGGTCTCACCGAATTGCGTTTCAAGGGGAAGAGACCCCCATTGGGTTTGCGATCGTTCGGCCCCTGCTCGGATGGCGACGCGCCGATCTTCGCGCGGTGGTGGTTTCCGCCGACGTGCCGTTCGTCGATGACCCGAGCAACGCCGATCAGCAGTTCGAACGCGTCCGGGTTCGGCGCTTGCTTGCGGAAACGCCGTGGCTCGACTCGGTGGGGCTTGCCCGCACCGCGCAGCATGTGGGCGAGGCGCATGCGGCGCTCGAAGAGATCGCCGAATGGCTGTGGAGCGAGCGGCTCGTCCCGGACGATTCGGGGGGTATCAAGCTGCGCATCGCGGAGTTGCCGCGCGCGGTGCAGCGGATGCTGGTGCGCAAGGCCATTCTCGATATGCGCCAATCCGCGCGAATCACCCGCCCCGCGTTCGATCATTCCAGCAACATCGAGCCATTGCTGACCGCGCTTCAGGCCGGCATTTCGGCAACGCAAGGTGGCGTGATGGGGTCTGCAGACGCGGGAATGTGGCGATTCGACACAGAACCGCCGCGCCGATCACGCTGATCGACGATTCCCCTGTGACGTTCCATTGCCATTAATCCTTCTGTGCTTATCTTCAGGGTTCGAGAAAGGTACGACCCACCCATGAACGATAACGAAAAGCCGCCCGAAGGGCCGAACCCCTGGATGAAGTCGCTGCTTATCTGGGTCGGTATCCTGGTAGCACTCGCGCTCTTCGTAACGTTGATCGACACGCGGACCGCGACGACCGGTGCGAACCAGATCGCCTACTCCGCCTTCCTCGACAAGGTCGAGGGCGGCACGGTGCGCGACGTCAATATCGCAGGCGAGGTCGTTACCGGCACCTATACCGACAACACCAAATTCCGCACCTTCGCGCCGCAGGACCCGCGTCTGACCGACCGCCTGCGTGAAAAGGGCGTCGTGATCAGCGCCAAGCCTGAAGATGGCGCGCCGATCTGGCAGATCCTGTTGATGCAATCCCTGCCGTTCTTCCTGTTCCTGGGGCTTGGCTACTTCGTGCTTCGCCAGATGCAGAAGAACAGTGGCTCGGGCGCGATGGGTTTCGGCAAGAGCCGCGCAAAGATGCTCACGCAGAAGGAAGGCAAGGTCACCTTCGCCGATGTCGCTGGCATTGACGAGGCCCGTGAGGAACTGGAGGAGATCGTCGAGTTCCTCAAGGACCCGACCAAGTTTGCGCGTCTCGGCGGCAAGATCCCCAAGGGCGCGCTGCTTGTCGGCTCACCCGGTACCGGCAAGACGTTGCTCGCCCGCGCGATCGCGGGTGAAGCAGGCGTTCCGTTCTTCACCATCTCGGGTTCGGACTTCGTCGAAATGTTCGTCGGTGTCGGTGCAAGCCGTGTCCGCGACATGTTCGAGCAGGCCAAGAAGTCCGCGCCGTGCATCGTCTTCATCGACGAGATCGACGCGGTCGGTCGTCATCGCGGTGCCGGACTCGGCAATGGCAATGACGAGCGCGAGCAGACACTCAACCAGCTGCTGGTTGAAATGGATGGGTTCGAGGCGAACGAAGGCATCATCATCATCGCCGCGACCAACCGTCCCGACGTGCTCGACCCTGCGCTGCTGCGTCCAGGCCGGTTCGATCGTCAGGTCGTCGTGCCGCGGCCCGACATCGAGGGTCGCATCAAGATCGTCGAAGTGCATATGAAGAAGGTGCCGCTGGCGCCCGACGTCGACGCCCGCGTCATTGCGCGCGGTACGCCAGGCTTCTCGGGTGCCGATCTCGCAAACCTCGTCAACGAGGCGGCGCTGACGGCTGCACGCAAGGGCAAGCGTCTGGTCGCGATGGCCGAGTTCGAGGAAGCCAAGGACAAGGTCATGATGGGTGCCGAGCGGCGCTCGATGGTGATGACCGAGGACGAGAAGCGGATGACCGCCTATCATGAGGCCGGCCATGCGATTGTTTCGATCCACGAGGCGGCATCGGACCCGATCCACAAGGCAACGATCATTCCGCGCGGTCGCGCTCTGGGTATGGTGATGCGTCTGCCGGAGCGGGACTCGTACAGCTATCACCGCGACAAGATGTACGCGAACCTTGCGGTCGCCATGGGCGGTCGTGTCGCCGAGGAAGTGATCTTCGGGTACGACAAGGTATCGTCGGGGGCGTCTTCGGACATCCAATATGCGACGGGTCTGGCACGCGACATGGTCACCAAGTGGGGCATGTCGGACAAGGTCGGCCCGGTCGAGTATGCCCAGCCGGAAGGCGAGTCGTTCCTCGGCTATTCCAGTTCGCAGCCGGTTCGCATGTCGAACCAGACCGCGCAGCTGATCGACGACGAGATCAAGACGATCGTCCAAGGTGGCCTCGACCGCGCCAAGCATCTGCTGACGCATCATATCGATCAGTTGCACCTGCTCGCAGGGGCGTTGCTCGAATATGAGACGCTCTCGGGCGACGAGATCAAGTCGCTGATCGCGGACGGCAGCATGTCGCGGGATGATGGGCCGAAAAGCCCGACCGTCCCCGGCGCGGGCACGTCGATCCCTAAGACGCGGCGACCCAAGGGTGGTGGCCCGTTCGGTAGCCCGGCACCAGCCGGGGCCTGACCCGCACAGGAGTTCGGAACAAGGCGTCGTCCCGACCGGGACGGCGCCTTTTTTCGTATCGGGCACCGTCATGAGATGGCTTGGTGTCGATGCGACCCGACTATTCTCACGTCCCTGCTGACCATCCTGTGGCCAACATTTTACCGATAGCTGTCGCGCCTATTCGGCGATCATCCCCAGCACCCCCACGAAGAACAGCAAGCCCGCCAGATACGCCGAGCACACCAGCGCCACCGTCCGCCACGCTGCGCCCAACCGACTAAGCCGGTACGCCCCCTTGAGCTGCCGATACATGTGCAGCGGTGGTCCGAGCACGAAGATCGTCGCGATCAGTTTGCCGGGAACCCCGATCGCGAGCAGGATCGTGAGGAACACCGTCCCCATCGTCATCGCCGACAACGAGTAGATCGCGAAGATTGCGTGGTCATACGGTCCGACATCGCGTCGGAACGCGAACAGCAGCCAGATGAACGGCAGCGAGATCGGAATCAGTGCCCAGCTGAACTTATATGCGGTCGATTGCAGCTTGTAGAGGAACAGCTTGGGTTCGGCGAACGCATGCGCGATCCGTTCATCCAGCATCGCGCTGCCGGTGTTGATCTCGCCCACGGTGATCGGTTTGCTGAAATCGCCGCGCGTCAGCGCCTTTGCCGATTGCAGCCCCTCCGCGGTCTTGCGCAATGCCTTCAGTTCGATTGCGATCTCGGCGGTGTTACCCGCTTTGTCGCGGCGTTGCTCGAGCGCGGCGATCCGGGCCTGGGTGTCGTCGATTTCGGATTGCAGCTTTGCGGGCGTCATTTTCGCGCCCTGTCGTTCGGCCACACTCGTGCCGCCAATCGGGCCGCCCACCGTTTCGAACGTCGCGACCATCAGGAACACCGAGAACAGGAACAGCGCTAGCGGTGACACGAACCGTACGCGTTCGCCCGCAATATAGCGCCGGGTCAGCGCGCCGGGGCGGGTGAACAGCATGGGGAGCGTTCGCCAGATCTTGCCCTCGAAATGAAAGACGCCGTGCAACAGGTCATGCCCGATCGAGGCCAGCGTGCGATGGACATGCGCTGCCTGGCCGCACCGGTAACAGAAATCGCCCGAAAGCCGTGTCCCGCAATTCAGGCACAAGCCAGCGGTCGTATGCCCTTGAGCCGCCTGATCTCGATAGGGGTCGATTGCGTGCGCCACGAGTACCCCCGTCGCTGCATCCCCCGCCGCCGACAGTTCGCTCATGCGCTTTTCCCCTGATGCGCGGCGCAGATAGGCTTTGCCGCAATCCCCGGGGTCATGATAGCGAGCCCGTAATGACCGATGCAACCGCCCTTGTTGCCGACCTGACGCGCGCCGCGCGCGCCGCCGCACGAACGCTGGCCACCTTGCCGACCGCGACGAAGGCGAGTGCGTTGCGCGCCGCGGCGGATGCGTTGCGCGCGGCCGAAGGGGCGATCGTCGCCGCCAATGCGGTCGATATGGCCAGGGCAACCGCCGCCGGGCTTTCCAACGCGTTGCTCGATCGTCTGCGGCTCGACGGCGCGCGCGTGCGTGCGATGGCGGACGGCGTTGCCGCGGTCGCAAGCCTGTCCGACCCCGTCGGCGCTTTGATCGATGAGCGGGTGCGCCCCAACGGGCTGGTGCTGCGCCGTGTTCGCGTGCCCATCGGGGTGATCGGGATCATCTACGAAAGCCGGCCCAACGTCACCGCCGACGCAGCGGCGCTCGGCGTGATGGCGGGCAATGCCGTGATCCTGCGCGGCGGGTCGGAGGCGATCGAAAGCAACCGCGCGATCCACGCCGCGCTGATCGATGGCTTCGCCGCGCACGGTGTTCCCGCCGACGCGGCCCAACTCGTGCCGACCATCGATCGCGCTGCGGTCGGCGCGATGCTCACTGCGGACGGATCGAGCGGCGGCGCTGCGATCGATCTGATCATCCCGCGCGGCGGCAAGGGCCTTGTCGCGCGCGTCCAGGCGGAGGCGCGCGTACCGGTGCTCGCGCATCTCGACGGGATCAACCACGTCTATGTTGACGCCTCCGCCGATCCGGCGATGGCGCAGGCGATCGTCCGCGACGCGAAGCTGCGCCGCACCGGTGTGTGTGGCGCGATGGAGACCCTGCTGATCGACCGCGATTATCCGCAGGCTTCGGCGCTGGTTGCAGCCTTGTCCGACGCCGGGTGCGAGGTCCGCGTCGATGCCACATTGGCGCGGCACTTTCCCGATTTGCCGCACGCGAGCGACGCCGATTGGGATACGGAATATCTCGATGCCATCGCCTCGGCCGCGTTGGTCGACGGGGTGGACGGCGCGATCGCCCACATTGCGCGTCACGGGTCGCACCATACTGACGCAATCATCGCCTCGGACTCGGCGATTGCCGACCGTTTCCTCACACAGGTGGACAGTGCAATCGTGCTGTGGAACGCCTCGACTCAATTTGCCGATGGCGGCGAGTTCGGGCTCGGCGCGGAGATCGGCATCGCGACCGGGCGGCTGCACGCGCGCGGGCCGGTCGCACTGGAAGGGCTGACGACGTATAAATGGGTCGGCTACGGCACCGGCCAGGTGCGGGGTTGACCGTCTGCACCGCTTGTATACATTTGATGCATGAGCAAGACATCGGTCATCACGACGCGGCTCGACGCGGAGACACTCGCATCTGTCGACCGTATCGCCGCGGCGCAGGGGCGTAGCCGCGCCTGGTTTGCGGCGGAGGCCATTCGGCGGACGGTCGAAGCGGAAGCGGAATTTGAGGCGTTCGTTCAGGCTGGCATCGATTCGGCGGATCGTGGCGAATTGACCGGTCAGGATCAGGTCTTCGAGGATCTCAAGACGCGCAGGCAACAGCGCGGCGTCGCTTGATCCTGCGGTGAACAGGATCGAGTGGACCGGACCCGCCATCGCGGATCTGTACGATATCGACGATTACTGGTCGGCATATTCGAATGACGCAGCCGAGCGCATGGCGGATCGGATTCAGGCGGCTGCGGCCTTCCTTGGGACCATGCCGCGCGCAGGACCCGTTCTGCGGCGGGAGGACGCGCGAAAATGGCGGATCCCCGCGTCGCCCTATATCCTGATCTACCGGGTGCTTGATGACCGGATCCAGATCCTTCGCATCCGTCACGGACGCGAGAACTGGACGTTCGAATGACTCGCATCGGCATCCTCGGCGGGTCTTTCAATCCCGCGCATGCTGGGCACCGCGCGATCAGCCTTGCTGCGATCAAGGCGCTGGGCCTGGACGAAGTGTGGTGGCTGGTCTCGCCGGGCAACCCGCTCAAGCAGACCCGCAGCGACATGGCGCCGTTCGCCGCACGCGTTGCGTCCGCGACGCGGATGGCCCGCCGCGCACCGATCCGCGTCAGCACGATCGAACAGCGTCTCGGCACACGCTACACCGTCGATACCGTCACCAAATTGCGTCGCCTTTACCCCAAGAAGCACTTCATCTGGCTGATGGGGGCGGACAATCTCGCGCAGTTCGACCAGTGGAAAGGGTGGCGCAGAATCGCGCGTGAGGTTCCGATTGCGGTAATCGCGCGTCCGGGGTATGACAGCGATGCTCTCGCGGCTCCCGCGATGGGTTGGTTGCGGCGCGCTCGTCGGCCCGCACACCAGGCGAAGAACTGGACGCAGTGGAGATTGCCGGCCCTCGTGCTGTTGCGCTTCCGCCCCGACCCGCGCTCCGCGACGCAGCTTCGTGCTGCAGACCCCGCCTGGCAGCGGCATTTCCTGCCAGATGCTGTCACTTCCCCTATAGAATAGGAATCGCCTTGGCTTCATCTTCTCCTGTGTATCGCGCGTCCGAACCCGATGAGGTCGAGGCGCTGCATCGGCTCGTGCTCGCGTCGCTCGACGACGATCAGGCGGTCGATACCATTTCGATTCCGCTCGCGGGCAAATCGACGATCGCGGACTATATGGTGATCGCAAGCGGTCGCTCGACTCGTCAGGTTGCGTCGATGGCGCAGAAACTGTCCGAGAAGATCAAGGGCGAACTCCGCCGGTCGACCCGGATCGAGGGCCTGCCGACCGCCGATTGGGTGTTGATCGATGCAGGCGACGTGATCGTCCATTTGTTCCGCCCCGAGGTTCGCAGCTTCTACAATCTCGAGCGGATGTGGGCCTTCGGCGACGCGCCCACCCCGCCCGCCACGCCCGACCCGTTCGGCGGCGAAGCATAAGGCGATCCGTCCGCGCCCCGGCGCGGGCGGACGGACAGGTGGGGACCAATGCTGCTGCATATCGTTGCGCGCGGGCGGATCGGGCGTGGGCCCGAGTCCGAACTGGTCGATCGCTATGTCAAACGGCTGAATTGGCCGTACAAGCTGACCGAGTTGCCCGACACCGGGGGCAAGATGCCCGTGGTCGATCCGGGCACGCGGATCGTGCTGCTCGACGAGACGGGTGTCGTGCTCCCTTCGCGCGAGATTGCCGGTACGCTCGAGAAATGGCGTGATTCGGGCGTGCGCGAAGTCCGCTTCCTGATCGGAGCGGCGGACGGCTTCGATGATGCCGCGCGGGCGGAGGCGGATCTGCTGTTGAGTTTTGGTCGGGCGACTTGGCCGCACTTGCTCGCACGCGCGATGCTTGCGGAGCAATTGTGGCGCGCAACCAGTATTCTCGCAAACCATCCGTACCACCGTGAAGGCTGAATGCGCGCGCGCACGCTGCTGACGCTGGTCGCGGCAGGATCGCTGTGCGCGACAAGCATGGCGCCGGCGCAACCCTCGCTCGATCGGCGCACGCAATTGTCACGGGCCAGGGCGGACTCGCGCGCGGCGGCCGAACGGTCGGCGGCGCTTGAGCAGCGTGCGAACGTGGAGCGGGATCAGGCGCGACAGGCGCTCGCGCGTGAAGCGGCGGTGGCCGCGCGGATCGAGCAGGCGGAAGCCGATATCGTTGCGAGCCAGGCGCAGGTTTCGATCGTCGCCGGTTTGATGGCAGCGCAACGCGCCCAACTGGCTGCGCAGCAACGTCCCGTCGCGCGTCTGCTTGCGGCGTTGCAGTCGCTGGCGCGCCGCCCTGCGGTGCTGAGCGTGGTGCAGCCCGGATCGCTCGACGATCTGGTCCATGTTCGCGCGGTGCTTGCCGGAGCATTGCCGGTGCTGCGGGCGCGAACCCAGCGCGTCCGCAAGGAGCTAGCGCGTGCGCGGCACCTTCAAGCGCAGAGCGCGCTGGCGGGGCGGGCGCTCGCCGAGAGCCGGTCGCGGCTGGAGGGACAGCGCCTCGCGCTCAACCGTCTCGAACTGGCACACCGTCTGCGCGCGCGATCGCTGGGACGCGATGCATTGTTCGAATCGGATCGCGCGATCGCGCTGGGGGAATCCGCGCGCGAGATCGTCGACTTGATGGATCAGGCCGACTCCCAGTCTGCCACGGAACGGGCGTTGGCAGCCCTGCCGGGTCCCGATCCTCGCCCGGCGCGCGCGGGGGTCACCGGAACGACGGCCATACCCCGCTGGCCGGACGGCGCACCGTATCGCTTGCCAACGACGGGCAAGCTCGTGACCGGTTTCGGCGAACTCTCCGACGCGGGCGTACGGTCGCGCGGGATGACGTTCGCACCCGGCAGCAGTGCCGCGGTCGTCGCCCCGGCGGCCGGGCGCGTCGCGTTCGCTGGCCCATTCCGCGGCTATGGCACGATCGTCATCCTCGATCATGGCGGGGGATGGACCTCGCTCGTCTTGGGGCTGGGGGCAACGCCGGTCTCGGTTGGCCAGCGGGTTGGCCAGGGAAGCCCGATCGGGACAACCCCCGAGGCGGGCCCCGCGGCGGAGTCGCCGCGCGTCACGGTGGAGCTGCGGCGGCGCGACCGCGTGATCGATTTCACCCCGCTGCTGGGATGATCACCGCACCGCCTTGTTCCGCTTGCGTTCATGCGCCATGTGCTTTGATGAACCCATAAACCCGGCTAGGGTACGATCTGCCATCCTGCCGCTCGAGTATTCCGCCAATGTCGCGTTTCTCAACGTCCCTGCTGCAAGCTACCGCGATCGCGGCAGTGCTGGCGATCGTGCCGGTGGGGACCAGTGCGATGGCTGCAATCGATACCGGCACCTACCGCGAGATGTCGGTGTTTCTCGACGTCTACAATCGCGTGAAGGCAGAATATGTCGACAAGGTCGACGACAAGACGCTGGTGAAGGGCGCGATCGACGGGATGCTCGCGGCGCTCGATCCGCATAGCGCGTATGAAACCGGGCTCGATTACGACAATCTGCGGATCCAGACGCTCGGCAGCTACGGCGGGCTTGGCCTGACGGTGACGATGCAGGATGGCGCGATCAAGGTCATCGCGCCGCAGGAAGACACGCCGGGCGGGCGTGCCGGGATCAAGTCGGGTGATTATATCACGCACATCGACGGCAAGCTAATCTTCGGCCAGTCGCTCGACGAGGCGATCACGCAAATGCGTGGGCCGCCGGGATCGAAGGTCAGCCTGACACTGCTACGTCCGGGCCGCGACAAGCCGATGGTGGTTGCGCTGATCCGCGAGAAGATCGTCCAGAAGCCGGTCAAGTGGAGCGTCAAGGACGGTGTCGGCGTCATCAACATCAATACGTTTTCGGAACACACCGGCGACGCCGTGACCGCCGCGATCAAGGGCGTCCAGAAGCAGCTGGGGCATGATCCGCTCGGCTATATCATCGACTTGCGCGACAATGGCGGCGGCTTGCGTGACGAATCGATCGCGGTCGCGGACAATTTCCTGAGCAGCGGCGAGATCGTGTCGCAGCGCGGCCGCGACAAGGCGGATATCGAACCTTTCTATGCCGAAAGCTATGTGAAGGGCGATCTTACGCACGGGGTACCGATCGTCGTGCTGACCAACGCGGGCACGGCCTCGGCATCGGAAATCGTCGCGGGCGCGTTGCAGGATCATCACCGCGCGCTCGTCATGGGCGAACGCTCGTTCGGCAAGGGCTCGGTGCAGACCGTGATCGACCTCGGCGCGAACGCTGCGTTGCGGCTGACGACGTCGCGTTATTACACGCCGTCGGGTCGGTCGGTGCAGGAAGGCGGGATCGAACCCGACATCGCGGTGCCGCAGATTTCCGATCCGGATTACAAATCGCGCCCCGTGTTCCGCGAGGATGATCTGCGCCGCCACCTGATCAACGAGGTCAAGGCGGACAATGCCGCGATCGAGGAAGACACCAAGACCGACCCACGCTTCGCGGCAACGCCCGAACAGCTGAAGGCCAAGGGCATCGAGGATTTCCAGATGAGCTACGCGCTCCAGACGATCGGTCGTCTCGGCACCGTGGCGCCGCGGTCGGCGACGGCCTCCAAATAACATGACAACCGATCGCTTTCCGCTCGCGCGCTTGCTGGCGCTGATCGTGCCCGGGGCACTGCTCGGCGGCGCGCTCGCGTCGCAATATGTCGGCGGGCTGTATCCGTGCGAATTGTGCTGGTTCCAGCGCTATCCGCATATCGTCGCGCTCGTCCTTGCGGTGCTCGCGTTCGCCGTGCCGGGGCGGGGGACGCAGCGCCTGCTCGTCGCGCTCGCCGCGGTCGCGGTGCTGGTCAGCGGCGCGATCGGCGTGTTTCATGCCGGGGTCGAATATCACTGGTGGCAGGGCTTCACCGAATGCACATCGACGATGACCGGCCCCGTTACGCTCGAATCGATCATGAAGGCGCCGATCGTGCGCTGTGACGTCGCGCAATGGACGTTGGGCGGCATTTCGCTCGCCGGGTTCAACGCGGTCTTTTCGATCGCGGGGGCAATCGCCATCTTCTGGGCATTGCGGAGGAAATGAGCATGAGCTGGAAACCGGGCGATGCGCGCCGCGCGAGCCGATCGATGATCCGGGTCGATCAGGCCGGGGAGTTCGGCGCGACGCGGATCTACGCAGGGCAATTGGCGGTGCTTGGGGACCGCAGCCCGGCGGCGCGCGCGATTGCGGGCATGGCCAATCAGGAGGAGCGCCACCGCGCGTTCTTCGATGCGATGATGGCGCGGCGCGGGGTTCGCCCGACCTTGCTCGAGCCGATCTGGAACGTCGCGGGCTTCGCGCTGGGTGCGGTGACCGCGGCGATCAGCCCCGAAGCGGCGATGGCGTGTACCGCCGCGGTCGAGACCGAGATCGACAAGCATTATGAGGATCAGCTCGTTGCCTTGGGCGACAGCGATCCAGAGCTGACCGACGCGATCCGCGACTTCCAGGCCGAAGAGGTCGAGCACCGCGAAACCGCGCTGGCCGCGGGTGCCGAAAGCGCAGTCGGCTATCCGGTGTTGAGCGGGCTGATCCGGCTCGGCTGCAAGGTCGCGATCGCGACAGCCAAGCGTATTTGACGGAGAGACTTGATGACCCGTTCCTTGTTCCCTCGGCTGACGATCACTGCCGCTGCACTGGCGGCGGCAGGTTCCGGCTTGGTCGTGTCGGCACCGCTTGCCGCGCAGAACGTGCCGACCCCGACGATGACGATCTACGGCAACCAGAAATGCCCGACCGACACCAACGGCAACGAGATCGTCGTGTGCGTGCGGCGTGCCCCGGGCGAGCAGTTCCGCATCCCCAAGGAATTGCGCGAACTGGAAGTGACGCCCGAGAATCAGAGCTGGGCGGCTAAGGCAGAAGCGAACGACAAGGTCGGGGTCGAGGGTATTGGCAGTTGCTCGACGGTCGGTGCGGGTGGCTCGATGGGGTGCCTGGCGCAGCGCGGGCAACAGTATAAGCGCGAGCGGCAGGCCGCCAAGAAGGACCAGCGCGCGGTCGACCGGGCGCTCGAATAGCGTGGCGAAAGCGGATCGGTGCTGACCCGCGTTTTAGGATGACCGCAGACAACCGAATGTCGCGGCCAGATGCGGTCCGCGGCCCGCCTGCGGTCGCTGCCATGCTGTTCGCGCTGGTCTGGCTGTCGTGCGTCTGGTTCGGCTCCTATGCGTTCAACCCCAATAACGCGACGCGGTTGTTCGCGGCGCTTGCGCTGGTCGAGCAGGGCGACGCGCGGATCGATCGCTACCAGTCGCTGACGATCGACAAGGCGCAGTTCGGCGAGGGTAGCGCACGCCATTACTATATGGACAAGGCCCCCGGCATGACGCTGATGGCGGTCCCCGCCGTCTGGGCAGCCGACCGCTTGTCCGGTGCGAAGGCTAGCGATCAGGTCATCGACATCGCCAATCCCCGACTGATGAAGTTCCTTGGTATCCGCCTTGCCGCAGTCGTTGCGTCCAGCGTCGCGCTGCTCACGGCATGTGCCGCCGTGCTGTTACTCGATCTCGGGACGGGGATTACCGGCAGTCCCGCGGCGGGGCTGTTCGCCGCGCTAGGATATGCACTGGGGTCAATCGTCTGGGGCTGGTCGACCAGCCTGTTCGGCCATGCGCCGGTGGCGGCGCTGCTGGTGATTGCGACCTGGGCGATCTGGCGCGGGACGTCGGGGCCACGCGCGCTCACGCGTTGGCGCTATCCGGTACTGGCGGGGCTTGCGCTCGGCTGGGCGGTGGCGGTCGAGTTTCAGGCGGCGCTCAGCGGCATCGCGATCGGCGTTTGGGCGCTGTGGCGCACGCGCAGTGCCGTGGCGCGGGTTCGTGGCCGGATCTATGGCACTACGGTGATCTGTGCGGGGGCGGCGATCGTGCCGGTAGTGGCGTATAACATGATCGCCTTCGGCACGCCGTTCATGCTGGGATATCAAGGTGTCGTCGGTTTCGACGGGATGAACCAGGGGCTTTTCGGACTGACCTATCCCAAGCCGGGAGCGATGTGGGGGATCGTGTTCGGGTTGCGACGCGGACTGTTGTGGGTGTCGCCCGTGCTAATCGTCGGCTGCGTCGGGTTGCTCCGCATGATCCGCCGTCCCGCTACGCGCGATCTCGGCTGGCTCGCGGTGGCGGTGGTCGCGATCGTCGTGTCGGTCAATGCGTCCTATTTCTACTGGGACGGTGGGGCCTCGGTCGGGCCGCGGCATTCGGTTCCGGCGATCGCGTTCCTTGGCCTTGGGCTCGCACCGTTCTGGGCATCGCTCTCCAGCAATCGGGCGCGGTATGCGGCGGCTGCACTGCTGGCGGTGTCGATCGTCCTCAACCTGATCATCGCCAGCACCGACATCTTCGCGGCGGAGACCATGGCGGTGCCGGTGTGGACGCGGAATTTTCTCGGCCTGTTCCTGACCGGCAAGCTCGAGACGCTCCCCAATCTGTTCTGGGGCTGGAATGCGTGGTTCGGCTTCGCGTTCTATCTCGACATCGCGCTGCCGCTGCTCGGGTTGATCGTGTGGCAGACGCAGCGTGCGGAACGCAGGCTGTCAGAATAGACGACTGCCGTTCGGGACGGGCTGGTCCGGCGCGATCAACACTACTTCGCCCGCTTCGTCCGGGAAGCCGAGCGTCAGCACTTCGGACATCACCGGCCCGATCTGGCGCGGCGGGAAGTTGACGACTGCCGCGACCTGCCGGCCGACCAGCTCTTCCAGCGTATAATGCACCGTGATCTGCGCCGACGATCGCTTGGTCCCGATCTCCGACCCGAAGTCGATCACCAGCCGGTACGCAGGCTTGCGCGCTTGCGGGAAGGGGAGCGCCTCGACGATCGTGCCGACGCGAATGTCGACCTTCAGGAAATCCCCGAAGTCGATCCGGGGAGAAGGCTCAGAAGTCGACATCGTCATAATGTTTCGGCGCCATGATTCCCTCCATCCGCTCGGACAGCAACGGGCGAAAGCTCGGGCGGCTCTTGAACCCGCGATACCATTTCGCGGTCTGTTCGTGATTCTTCCAGTCGATCCCGCCGAGATAGTCCGCGACCGAAATCTGCGCCGCGGCGGCGAGATCGGCAAGGCTCATCGTCGCGCCTGCCATCCAGTTGTGATGGTCGAGCAGATAGTCGGTATAATCGAGATGGCGGACCGCCGCCTTCATCGCGTCGCGAAGCCGCTTCGAATCGGGCGGCTCCTTCGTGACCAGGCGTTTTTCCATCCGCTCATGCAGCAGCGGCGCGACGATATCGGCGAAGAACTGCGTGTCGAACCAGGCGACGAGGCGGCGAATTTCCGCGCGGCTGGTCGCGGTGCCGTTGATCATCGCGGCCTTCTCGACCGTTTCCTCGAGATATTCGCAGATCGCCATGGAATCCATCAGCAGGATCCCGCGCGTCTGGTCCGCCAGCACGGGGACTTGCCCCGCCGGGTTCATGTCGAGGAACTCATCCCGCCGATCCCACGGGCTCTCGCGGACGAGTTCGTAACCGATGCCCTTTTCGCCCAGCAGGAGCCGGACCTTGCGCGAGAACGGGCAGAGCGGGAATTGGTAAAGTTGCCACATGCCCGTGGTGGTAGGAGGTGTGCGGCGCAGGGGGAAGATGGCGCGCAGGAATTATCGGTCGGGCGACCGACGAAGCGGGATGATGCGGCGCTGGACCGCCTCCTGAACACTCCTCCAACCTTCCCCGGCGAAGGCCGAAGCCCAGGAGCGCAACGGAGGAGAAAATCGGCTGCGCTACGTTACTCCGGCCATCGCTACTGGGTCCCGGCTTTCGCCGGGAAAGCGTGGTGCAAAAGCAGTGCGAAAACTGGCGCGAATGGCGTAAAACCCGTCGCGCGCGCGCTAATTACGTGCCGAATCTAGACCCAGATTGGTGCTTCCCAGCACAGTACGAAGCCGTTCTGCGGTGCGCTGGAGTTCGGCGGACATGCTGGCGAGATCCTTCGCGGCCTGCCCGGTCGCGGCGATCGCGCCCTTCGCACCCTTATGGATATGGTCCGCATACTGCGGGTCCTGTCGCCCGATCACGTCACCCAGCGTGTCCTCCTGACGGATGCTTGTGTCCGGACCTGCCAGTTTCGCAACCGGCCCCACGCGAGTCTGGAGCAAGGCCCCCGCATATTGGTCGACGACCGCGGCAAGCCCTTCCTGGATCAGCGGATTCGACAGCAGCGCGCCGACCTGTGCCGCATCGATCTGCGGCGCGGGGCGGGGAGCAGGCTCCCGCGCGAACGCCGGGGTGGCGGCGGTGAGGGCGAACAAACCCAGGAGATACAGGCGCATAGCGTACCTTTTGGTGTGCGGTCAGGCGGCGCTTATAGCAGCTTTTAGGGCGCGCGTCGATTGGCTGGCCGGCTCGTGCTCCCGCGAAGGCGGGAGTCCAGGGTCGCAAACGCCAGCAGACGTTGTTTTGCAAAACCTTGGATTCCGGCTTTCGCGGGAGGACGACTGAACCAACGCAAGAAGCCGCCTTACTCCGCCGCCACCTGCTCCACCCGATCATCGAGCGGATGGCTCAACCGGGTCAGCATTTCCTTGGGCACCACCTGCCAGAAGCGATCCACCACGCGGCCCCAGTCGTCGAGCAGCGCACCCGACCATTTGCTATCGGTTGCAGCATGATGCGCGCGGATCATGCCAAGCAGCACCGCTTCCCAATGCAGCGACGACAGCCGGTTCCACGTGATGCTGTCCGGGTTAGCACGCCGCGCAAAGCTGCCGTCGGCGTCGTAGATGAACGCCATCCCGCCGGTCATCCCAGCGCCGAAGTTCGCGCCGACCGGTCCGAGCACGACCGCAGTCCCGCCGGTCATATATTCGCACCCGTTCGCCCCACAGCCCTCGACCACGACGTTCGCGCCCGAGTTGCGGACGGCGAAGCGTTCGCCCGCCTGGCCAGCCGCATAGAGGCTGCCCGAGGTTGCGCCATAAAGCACGGTGTTGCCGACGATCGTATTGTCCTGCGACGCGAGCGGCGAACTCACCACCGGGCGCACCGCGATGATGCCCCCCGACAGACCCTTGCCGACATAATCGTTTGCGTCGCCAAATACTTCGAGTGTGATCCCCTTGCACAGGAACGCGCCGAGGCTCTGGCCCGCCGACCCACGCAGCCGGACGTGGACGTGCCCGTCTGCGAGTGCCGACATGCCGAAGGTCCGCGTGATCTCGCTCGACAGCCGCGTGCCGACCGCGCGGTGCGTGTTGCGCACCGAATAGGTCAACTGCATCTTCTCGCGCCGGCTGAACACCGCGCCCGCATCCTTGATGATCTGCGCGTCCAAGCTGTCAGGGACTTCGTTACGCCGACCGGTGGGGCTGAAGCGGCGCTGGTCGTCGGGCGCATCGACCTTGGCGAGGATCGGGTTGAGATCGAGATCGTCGAGATGCTCCGCACCACGGCTGACCTGCCGGAGCAGTTCGGTCCGACCGATTACTTCGTCGAGGCTGCGGAAGCCAAGCCGTGCCAGGATGTCGCGGACTTCCTCGGCGATGAAGGTCATGAGATTGATGACCTTTTCCGGCGTACCGGTGAACTTGTCGCGCAGCTTCTGGTCCTGCGTGCAGACGCCGACCGGGCAGGTGTTCGAATGGCACTGCCGCACCATGATGCACCCCATCGCGACGAGCGACAGCGTGCCGATCCCGAATTCCTCCGCGCCGAGGATCGCCGCGATGACGATATCGCGCCCGGTCTTGAGCCCGCCATCGGTGCGGAGCTTGATCCGCCCGCGCAGGCCGTTCAGCGTAAGTGTTTGATTTACCTCGGACAGCCCCATTTCCCATGGCGTTCCGGCATATTTTATGCTGGTCTGCGGCGACGCTCCGGTGCCGCCGACATGCCCTGCGATCAGGATGACGTCGGCATGCGCCTTGGCCACGCCCGCCGCGACCGTTCCGATCCCGGCGGACGAGACGAGCTTGACGCATACGCGCGCGGTCGGATTGATTTGCTTGCAGTCGTAGATGAGCTGCGCGAGATCCTCGATCGAGTAGATGTCGTGATGCGGCGGCGGCGAGATGAGCGTCACGCCCGGCGTCGCATGGCGCAGCTTGGCGATAAACTCGGTCACCTTGAAGCCGGGGAGCTGCCCGCCCTCGCCGGGCTTGGCCCCCTGCGCGACCTTGATCTCGATCTCCTCGCAGGCGTTGAGATATTCCGCGGTCACGCCGAAGCGACCGCTGGCGATCTGCTTGACGCCCGAATTGGCGTTGTCGCCATTGGCGCGCGGCGAATAGCGTTCGGTGTCCTCGCCCCCTTCGCCCGACACCGCCTTCGCGCCGATCCGGTTCATCGCGATCGCGAGCGTCTCATGCGCCTCCGGGCTGAGCGCGCCGAGCGACATGCCGGGCGTCACGAAGCGCTTGCGGATCTCGGTGATCGCTTCGACCTGATCGACCGGGATGCCTTCGTCGGGATATTTGAACTGGAGCAAGTCGCGCAGATAGACCGGGGGAAGCGCCTCCACCCCGCGCGCGAATTGCAGATAGGTCGAGTAGCTGTCGTTCGCGACCGAGTTCTGCAGCAGATGCATCAGCTGCGCCGAGTAAGCGTGCGTCTCGCCGGTGTGGCGCTGGCGATAGAAGCCGCCGATCGGCAGCGTGGCGACGCCCTCGTCGAACGCCTTGTCGTGCCGCAGCTGCGCGTTGAGATGGAGCGAGGCATAGCCCTCGCCCGAGATCTTCGCGGGCATCCCCGGGAACAGGTCGTTGACGAGCGCGCGGCTGAGGCCGACCGCCTCGAAATTATAGCCGCCGCGATAGCTGGAGATCACCGCGATCCCCATCTTCGACATGATCTTGAGCAAACCTTCGTCGACTGCCGTGCGGTGCCGCTTGAGACATTCGGCAAGGGTCAGCTCGCCGAACAGGCCGCGCGCTTGGCGATCCGCGATCGACGCTTCGGCCAGATAGGCGTGGACGGTGGTCGCGCCGACGCCGATCAGCACCGCATAATAATGCGTGTCGAGGCATTCCGCGGTCTGGATGTTGATGCTGGCATAGGAGCGCAGCCCCATCCGCACGAGGTGCGTATGCACCGCAGCCGCCGCGAGGACGCCCGCGATGCCGATCCGGTCGACGCCGATCGCCATGTCGGTCAGGAACAGTTCGCTCTTGCCTTGGCGCACCGCCGTTACCGCTTCCGCACGGATGCGGGCGATCGCGGCACGGAGCGTCTCCGGCCCGCCGCCTGCCTCGAAGGTGCAATCGATCTCTGCCGCCTGTGCGCCGAAATGCGCCTTGAGCTGCGCCCAAGCGGTGCCATCGAGCACGGGCGATTGCAGTACGAGCACGCCGTCGCGCCGATCCTCGGTGTCGAGGATGTTGGCGAGATTGCCGAACCGCGTCTTGAGCGACATCACATGGCGTTCGCGCAACGGATCGATCGGCGGGTTGGTGACCTGGCTGAAATTCTGCCGGAAGAACTGGCTGATCAGGCGCGGCTTGTCCGAGATGACCGCGAGCGGCGTATCGTCGCCCATCGAGCCGATCGCTTCCTTCGCACCCTCGACCATCGGCGACAGGATCAGCTCCATGTCCTCGAGCGTCTGCCCCGCCGCGACCTGACGGCGGGTGAGGTCGGCGCGATCGAACCGCATGATCGCGTCCTCGGCGGGCTGCGGCAGCGCCTCGATTCGCTTGAACGCGCCGATCATCGCGGCGTAATCCGCCTCGCCCGCGATCTGATCCTTGATCGCGCGGTCATGGTACAGCACGCCCTCGTCGAGATCGATCGCGAGCATCTGGCCCGGCCCGAGCCGGCCCTTCTCGATGATCGTCGATTCGGGCACCACGACCATCCCGCTTTCCGACCCGACGATGACGATCCCGTCGACCGTGCGGACATAGCGCAGCGGGCGGAGCGCGTTGCGGTCCATCCCCGCGACTGCCCAGCGGCCATCGGTCATCGCGAGTGCGGCGGGGCCGTCCCACGGTTCCATCACCGACGCGAGATACTGGTACATGGAGAGATGATCGGCGGGCATGTCGATCGAATCCGCCATCGCCTCGGGCACCAGCATCAGCTTGGCGGTCGGCGCATCGCGGCCCGAGCGGCAGATCGCCTCGAACACCGCGTCGAGCGCGGCGGTGTCGGATGCGCCCGCCGGGATGACGGGTTTGATGTCCTCCGACTGATCGCCGAACGACAGGCTCGCCATCTTGATCTCGTGGCTGAGCATCCAGTTCTTGTTGCCGCGGATCGTGTTGATCTCGCCATTGTGCGCGAGGCAGCGGAACGGCTGCGCCAGCCACCATTGCGGGAAGGTGTTGGTCGAATAGCGCTGATGGAAGATCGCGACGCGGCTCTCGAACCGCGGGTCGCGCAAATCGGGGTAGAACACCGACAAGGATTCCGCGAGGAACAGGCCCTTGTAGATGATCGACCGGCACGACAGCGAGCAGACGTAGAAGCCCTGGATCTGCGCCGCGATCACGCGCTTCTCGATCCGGCGGCGGACGAGGTAGAGGTTCTTCTCGAACTCGGCGGCGGTCTGTTGGTCGGGCAGGGGGCCCGCGATCATGATCTGCTCGATCTCGGGGCGAGTCGCCTGCGCCTTCTGGCCGATCACCGACACGTCGACCGGCACCTGGCGCCAGCCGTAGATGGTATAGCCTTCCTCGATGATCGCGCTTTCGACGATCGTGCGGCACGCCTCCTGCGCGCCGAGATCGGTGCGCGGGAGGAAGATCATGCCGACCGCAAGGCGGTTGGGCATCTGGCGATGACCCGAGGCGGCGACCGCATCGTCGAAGAACTTGAGCGGGAGGTCGATGAGGAGGCCAGCGCCATCGCCGGTCTTGCCATCCGCATCGACCGCGCCGCGGTGCCACACCGCCTTGAGCGCATCGATCGCGGATTGCACGACGCGGCGCGACGGCGTGCCGTCAGCCGCGGCGACGAGACCGACGCCGCAAGCGTCGCCCTCGAATTCGGGACGATACATGCCGTGTTCGGCGAGGCGGAGGCGTTCGGAGTCCATGTTGGTCATGATGTGCCCTTGGGGTCTTGCAGCTTGTTCTCTTCGGTACCCATCGCCTTCGCAAGGCGCGCTTTCTCAGCCGGGGTCAGGTCTTCCATCCGTCGCGGCGGCGGCAGCGCGGCGGTCGCTCTCGTGGCCGCCTCCATGAAATGCGGCATTTGCTGCATCATCCTGGGCATCATGTCCTTCATCGTATTCATGACCGCAGGATCGGTCATGATCGTGGTGACGGTCGCCGCATATTTCGCCCCGGTCGGCGTTCCGAAATAACGATCCAGATCGGTCAACTCGGCGAGTGAGAAACGATTGGCATAGGCATGCGCCATCCCGTCGCGAAGCTCGGGCTCCATCGTCGTGAAGAAGTCGCCCATCGCCCCGAGCATCGCGTGCATCGTGAGTTGCTGACGCTCCTCCCAACGGGGGTCGTAGATCGCCATGATCTGGGTGAGATCGACCTTGTCGAGTTTTTGCGCATCCTCGACCTTCATCCCGCCCATTTGCGCGATCTGGCCGAGCGGCATGGCTTTCATGGCACCGCCCACGCTTCCCATGATCGCGTCCATCGAGCCCGACATGAGCTGCTTGTAGACGCCGGGGGGCAGGAGCCGTGCAGCGACGCGCCGCGCTACCGCCAGCCGGGCGGGATCCGTCGGCGCGCCGGGTTGTGCGGCAGTTTGAGCGACGGATGTCGGCGCGCCCTGGGCAAAGGCGGATGGCCCGACCAGGGCCAGCGCGCCCGCGACCACACAGGCGTATCTCACGCTGCAACCTTCGCGGTCCGCGCCTTCGCCTTCAGGAAGTTATGCATGGTCGCCGCAACGTCACGTCCGTCGCGGATCGCCCACACCACCAGCGACGCGCCGCGCACGATGTCGCCCGCCGCGAACACGCCGTCGAGCGAGGTCATCAGCGTCTTGTTGTCGACCAGCACCGTGCCCCAGCGCGTCACGCCAAGCTCCGGCGCGTCGAACAGCCGCGGCAGATCCTCGGCGTCGAAGCCGAGCGCCTTGATGACGAGGTCGGCCTGCAGATCGAACCCGCCCTCGGGGTCGATCTCGGGCGCACGCCGACCGCTCGCATCGGGGGCGCCGAGCCGCATCGCGCTCGCCTTCACGCCCGCCACGCGGTCTTCGCCGACGAAGCTTTCGGGCGCGGAAAGCCAGACGAATTCGACGCCTTCTTCCTCGGCATTGTTCACTTCGCGCTGCGAGCCCGGCATGTTGGCGCGGTCGCGGCGGTAGAGGCACTTCACCGACGCGGCATCCTGACGGATCGCGGTGCGCACACAATCCATCGCGGTATCGCCGCCGCCGATCACGACGACATGCTTGCCCGCCGCATTGAGGCTGCCGTCGTCATAAGCGGGGACGGCATCGCCGAAATTCTTGCGGTTGGAGGCGGTGAGGAAGTCGAGTGCATCGACCACGCCGTCACGCTCGACGCCAGGCGCCTTGATCGCGCGCGCCTTGTACACGCCGGTCGCGATCAGCAGCGCGTCGTGGCGCTGGCGCAATTCGTCGAGCGTCGCATCGCGACCGACCTCGAAGCTTTCGTGGAACACGATCCCGCCCGCCTTGAGCCGCTCGACGCGGCGGGTAACGACGGGCTTCTCGAGCTTGAAACCGGGGATGCCATAGGTCAGCAATCCGCCCGCGCGATCATAGCGGTCGTAGACGTGAACGTCATAGCCGTTGCCGCGCAGATACTCCGCCGCGGACAGGCCTGCCGGGCCAGCACCGATCACGCCGACCGACTGGCCGCGTGCGGGGCCGACGACGAGCGGCTCGACCCAGCCTTCTTCCCAGGCGGTGTCAGTGATGAACTTCTCGACCGCGCCGATCGTCACCGCGCCGTGACCGGAGAATTCGATCACGCAATTGCCTTCGCACAGCCGGTCCTGCGGACAGATCCGGCCGCAGATCTCGGGCATGGTCGAGGTTGCGTTGCTCAGTTCATAGGCTTCGCGCAGACGCCCCTCTGCGGTCAGGCGGAGCCAGTCGGGGATGTGATTGTGGAGCGGGCAATGCACTGAGCAATAGGGCACGCCGCATTGCGAGCAGCGCCCGGCCTGTTGCTCGGCATCGGGGACCGCATAGCGATCCGCGATTTCCTGAAAATCCTCTGCCCGCAGTTCAGGGTCGCGCTTGGCCGGATAGGCCTGATCGCGATCGACAAACTTGAGCAGCAAAGAGTCGGCCATGCACGCATCCTTTCGAGAATGCGGCGCTTATCGTACTATTATGTCGCTGTCACCGCAAAACTATCATATATGACAGCAACAGTGACCTATAAAACGTCAATTGGCATTTGCGTTCGGCCAAAGCGAGGTTCTGAAACGTTAGAAAGTACCGATGTGGACCCATAGTGTTGAGAGCCATGCCAGGGCAATCGCGCCAGCGATGATACGGTACACCGCAAAGGGAACGAACCCATAACGCGTCACCACGCCGATGAACCACTTCACCACGAGCAAGGCGACGACAAACGACACTGCGAAACCCAATGCGATCGCGCCGAGCCCGACGCCTTCGCCGCTCATCATCTCATGGCGGTTCTTGACCAGCTCGAGCGCGGTTGCCCCCAGCATCGTCGGAATCGCGAGGAAGAAGCTAAATTCCGCCGCGGTCCGCCGCTCGACGCCGAGCGCGAGCGCGCCGAGGATCGTAGCACCCGAGCGACTGACGCCGGGGACCATCGCCAGGCACTGCAGGAAGCCGATCCCGATCACCTTTGGTAGTGGAATATCGGCGACTCCGACGATGTCGCTCTTGGGGGCAAGCCGCTCGACCGCGATGATCGCGAGCCCACCGACGATCAGCGCGACTGCAACCACCTCGGCGTTGCCGAGTAACGCTTCGATCTGCTTGTGGATCGCCAGCCCGATCACGGCGGCGGGTATGAACGCGACCAGCAGGTTGCGGATGAACAGCAGCGATTTGGGTTCGCGCTTCATCACGCCCATGCCGACCGCCCAGAACGTCCGCCAGTAAAGCGCAACGATCGCGAGGATCGCGCCCAGCTGAATGATCACGTTGAACGCGCCCCAGCGTGCGGCGTCATAGCCGAGCAGCTTGGTCGCCAGGATGAGATGGCCGGTCGAGGAGACAGGCAGGAACTCGGTGACCCCCTCGACGATGCCGAGCAGGATGATGCTGATGATCTCGTTCACGTA
This sequence comes from Sphingomonas sp. PsM26, assembly GCA_030433805.1. Taxonomy (GTDB): domain Bacteria; phylum Pseudomonadota; class Alphaproteobacteria; order Sphingomonadales; family Sphingomonadaceae; genus Sphingomonas. Next base: position 103,199 of record JARUXA010000007.1, read on the forward strand.
CGTTCCCTTCTGCCGCCCCCAGGTCTGTCCCCCCGGGCACGATTACCGCGATGACCGCGTTGACCGCCGCGAGCGCCTCAGGCCGCGGCCGCCATAGAGAAGCGTCCCCCCTTGCGATACCGCACCAGCCAGTTCGGTGCGACCGCGTCGAGCGGCGTGGGCGTGATGCTCAGCGCTTCAAGACCGTTAGCGCCTTGGGCCACGACATTGTCCTGCGCCAGCATCCGCCACTGGTCCTTGGTGATCGGGGCGCCGGGCAGGAACCCGAGCCCCGCGATCGCCGCACCGATTGCGTCCGGCAGGTCGACAATCCGACGCTTATGCCCGGTCGTCTTGGCGATCCAGCGCACCAGTGCGCCCATCGTGATCGTATCGGGGCCGCCGAGTTCGAACGTCTTGCCCGCGGCGATCGCGGGCTCGTCGATCGCCTGCACGACCGCCTGTGCGACATCGCCGACATAGACCGGCTGGAACTTGGTGCCGGTCCGCAATACCGGAACGATCGGCGCGCTGCCGATCATCGCGGCGAAGCGGTTGAGGAACTGGTCCTCGCGCCCGAACACGATCGAGGGACGCAGGATCGTCACAGCCGGGAAAGCTGCACGGACCGCGGCCTCGCCTTCGCCCTTCGAGCGGCCATAAGCCGAATCAGATGCGCTATCCGCGCCGATCGCGGACATGTGGATGAGCGTCGCTACCCTGGCATGCGCCGCCGCCTCTGCGACGATTCGCGCGCCATCGACCTGAATTTTCTGGAAATCGCCGGCAAGGATCCCGACGAGGTTCACCACCGCATCCGCGTCGGCAACCGCGCGGGCGATCGATTCGGGCTTGGTGATGTCGACTGCGACGAATTGCGTCTGACCAAGCCCACCCTGCGTCTTGAGGAAAAATGCCTGCCGCGGATCGCGCTGCGCAATCCGCACCCGCGCACCACGTTCTAGCAGCGCCTGCGCCACATAGCGGCCGAGGAAACCCCCGCCGCCGATCAAAGTCACCAGCTTGTTGTTCATCGAAAGCGCCTTCTCGAATGTCGATCTGTCCTCTGCCTAGCATCGTGCGTGTTGACAAGACCAACGACGCTCCCCTAAGGCCCGCCACCTACCCAGTGCCCGGATGGCGGAATTGGTAGACGCACCAGCTTCAGGTGCTGGCGATCGCAAGGTCGTGGAGGTTCGAGTCCTCTTCCGGGCACCAGTCTTTAGACTACTCCATCTCGTACAGGACGATCTATGGTATCCGATAGGGGTGCCATGGCGTTAATCTTGACATGTTGGAAAATGTTGCTCAAATGTTCTCGTCGTATCGATGGGGCGAGGCGGCATGATACAGTCTGCAAATCACGAGCGACAGACAGCGTTTTCTCGGTGGTTGCGAACAGGCAGACTGCCACGCATCTCGAACCCGGACGTCGTCGAGTTCAAATTCAATCATTGGCATGATCCCACCGACGGTCGGTTCACCTTTGTTGGTTCAGGGCATTACCATGGCGGTGCCGCGCAGAAACCAAAGCGCCGCACCAGCGACCGTTCACCAAACACGGGTCATCGCGGGCAGTCTGGTGCGGAACCGCGCGGCGCGAAGATGCCGCGCAGGGAAACTCCATCTTCCGAAAAACCGACACGAGTTAGCGAAACTCCGCAAAGTCGCTCAACGGCTGAGCCTGAGTCGATAGCCGCGGCATCGCGACGGATCGATCCGCCAAATCCGGTTGCAGAATTCGCCGAAGGCGTCGGCGAGGGTCTGTACCGCGTCGGCGCGGGTACAGTAACAGGTGTGTACTCCATACTCACGACCAATCCTATCACAACTGTCCAGAATGTCGGGATCGCAGTTGCGCGTACGATCGACGCGGCGCTCGTGGCCGATGCTACGCCAACGACCGTCCACATCGCGCGTGCAGCGACTGCGCTTACGAATGCCTCGGTGCGCGATTGGGGGAGGTCAACGGGTCTCGTCGCTGGCAATGTTGTGGTGGCAGCAGTCCCCGGAGCGGTGATATCCAAAGTCTCCGCGTTGCGCTCAGCAGGTGCGATAGCGTCGGAGACTGTTTATAAACCACTGAAAGTACATTGGGCTAAAGAACACTCTAATAGCGTGGCGCCCTGGAAGGCATACAACGACGCAGCAACTGGTGCGCAGGTAGGCTATGCGCCGGCATTTGCCCGAACGATGGCGGATGGCTCGATCAGATTAGTTAAGTTTGATGGAGTATTTGAGTATTATGTTATCGATCGAAAGTGAAGTATCAGGAATATGCCACGTGCCCGAGCGCAGGTGTCGCGCCAAGCGGATGTTTTGGCGCAACACAATATGATTGGATTTTGGGAAGTTCCCACACCCGTCCAAAGGGTCAAAGCTCTCCAGCTTCTAAAGAAAAGGAACGTTACGAACATTGGTGTCAGGGTAATAAAATTATGATAGCTGCTCAGGTCGCGCGGATCATTGCTAATTTTGTCATCTTTTGTGAGTTGTCGGACGACGATCTCGTTGATCCCGACGAGGCCTGCGGGGTGATGGAGGTTCTTGGTAGCCAGCTGGAAGCGATGGACAAACCCTTCCTGAGGAAACTCGTCGACGCGTTTCCGATAATTGCCGTGGAATACAGCGGTAAAGCGCAGGAATTGGTACGGGACTTGCCGTACGGCTTCTATCTTGAAGAAGCTCTTGCCTCTGATGACCCGGCAAGGCTGGCCGAGTTAGAGGCCATACGGGATGCAAAGGCGTAAACTCCAAAACGAAGCGTAAAGCTGGAGTTGCGATCAATCGCGCCGTGTTATCCTGTCAACAAAGACGCCTTTGATCGTCCGGCGTAATATAGTAATATTCCAATGATCCAAGTGCCTGTATTTGTCCAATATGGGACGCCAGTCTTTAGACTACGGCACTAGCTTCAGCACGCAATGTATGCTGGCATTTTGCTGTCTTGACTTGTTGGAAAATGTTGCTCAGATGTTCTCGCCGCAGAGACAGCGGGGGCGGCATGATTCAGATATCAGATACCGAGCGACGACGCGCTTTTTCGGTTTGGTTACGGACCGGGAGATGGCCGACCGTCACCTCTTCCGGCGGCGTGGAAGTCAAATTCAACCCTTGGCATGATCCGGCAGATGGTCGTTTTACGTTCGCGGGTTCGGGGCGCGCTTACGGGCGGAGCGATGGGAATGGGGCTTCTAGCGGCGGAAGGTCCGGCAGCGGCGGCAGTCTTGCGGCACGATCGGCAGGGGCACCGCAATCTCGAACTCCGGAAGATCGCCATAAGCCACGCGCAGTTCCGGGGCCCAATTCCCAAAGCAAGATTTCACGTCCAGCGGCGACATCGCCGAGAACTGCCAAGCCAAACCCCAACCTCAAGAATGGCTCGACTGGTGCGGGATTCACAGGTGGTGGTGGCGGTCGCTTCGGCGGTGGCGGGGCTTCATCGCGCGAACCCTGGATTAATGATCCTGAAAAACAGCTGCAGGTGTCAGACAGCACCATAGCAGCCGGCAAGCAGCAAACAGCAGAATCAAAGACACGCCTTGAAGAACGGTCCGGCTTTCCCAATAGCGCGCCGCAAATGCATAGCGAAGTTCGCAACGGTTACGAATATCAGATCGATGACAAAGGGCGAACGCGCAACGTTTCCGGTGCACTTGTACTGGCCGGCAAGCAGGTGCGGTCCCGCACGGCGCAGGCGCAGGCGGGCGGTGTCGAACGGAAGCCTACGGATGATGGTGGCCATTATGTCGCTGCGCGATTCAATGGGCCAACCGAGGTGTTCAATCACTTCGCGCAGAATGCCAATTTCAATCGCGGCGGTTATCGTGTGCTCGAGGATGAATGGGCGAGAGACAAGCGCACCGGGCGAACCGTGACGGTCAGAATCGTTCCGCAATTCGATGGCGGATCAGTGCGCCCATCGGTGATCGATGTGTGGTGGAGAGTCGACGGTAAAGAGAAGAGTGCGAAATTCCCCAACAGACAATCGGAGAGAAATCGTGGCAAATGATGAGGTCAATGCTCTGCTCGACGAGATTGGACAATTGTTGGCGGCAGACCGCGCATATCCATTAGAACCCACACTGCTTTATGCTCAGCTCGATGACAACATGGTCGGAGAATCAATCTTCAAGGAACTGGGCAATCAAATCCTGTATCGTCGGCCAATAAACAGGCGACTGCCTTTTGCGCTGCTTGAACTGTGGGAAGCCCAGGAGGGCGATGAACGTTGGATGGAGTTGGAGTATCTGTATCGCGACGGCAGGTTTGAGGTTGTGTATATCTATCCTGAAGAGATTGATCCCGACGAGGATGTCGTCGAGCGTCGCGCGCGTGCGGTTCAACGGCGTTTTGGCGAAAAGCCGATCGTCTATCCACCCTGGCCACCTGAGGACGGGGTACTGGACTGATGTATAATGACACGCTGGTTGATTAGGCATAATAAATGCTCATCCATGAATAGTATTATCGCCATATAACCGTTGCTGTAAGGTAATACTATTTATAAAAGCTTTAAATACTTGAAGTGGTAACTGTATTCAAACCGTAAACATTTGAAGATATTGAATTTTTGGCAAACTATATACAGTTGTCCTCGCCGAACAGAAAGCAGGGGCGGCAGGATTTACATATTCGATGTCGAGTGACGACGAGATTTTTGAGTTGGCTGCGGACCGGGATATGGCCGACCGTCACCATTGCCGGATTGCCGGAACGATCAAATCGGTTCTTGTGACGGAGAAATACGCTCACACTGATCTATATCGCTCGTGGGTTGATGCGATTAAGCAAGCGTCTCCGCGAGATCTTGGGGCGTGCTGCCGGATCGATCGGGGCCAATATCGGGTCGACTGCGGTACTTGGGGCAACGCTGACAAAATTCCCACCTTGCGCCAATTGCGCGCGCTTCAAGCGCTCGTGCCCTAGGAACCGTCCCAGATAGGCTGGGTAAAGGAGACCCTTGTGTCCGAAAAGCCTTGGAAAGCCTATAACGCCACCGCCACGGGCGCACGGCCCGGCCTAGTGCCAACGTTGACACGAACGCTTCTGGACGGCTCGAAACGATCAGTCAAATTCGACGGTGTGCAAGGCGATACCCTGATCGACAGGAAACGGTCCGTCTGTTCGATGCCGCGGGCGAAAGCGCAAATATTTCGGCAGTCCGAGGTTTTATCACAGCATAATCTTGTCGCTGTGTGGGAGGTTCCCGACAAGAAGCAGCTAGTCGCAGCCAGGAGGCTACTGAGGAAACTAAGGGTCGGCAATATCAGGGCAAGGATGGTGGAACCATGATTGCTATTCAGGTCGCGCGCATCATCGCTCATTTCTCACTTTTTCTTGACCTCACGGATGACGACACGCTCGATCCGGACGAGGCTGTCCAAATGATGGAAATGCTGGGCGCGGACCTTCAAGCGTTAGATAAAGCATTCTTGCGAGAAGTGATTGATGCGTTCGCGATCATCGCTCCTGAATTTTCAGGCGTAGCGGAACATTTGGTGCGGGATATTCCCTATCACTACTACCTCAAAGAACAACTGGCGGCTGACGATCCCAAGCGCCTGGCAGAGTTGGAGGCAATACGCGAGGCGCGCGACTAAACGCAGACTGCGGGAAACGCGCAAAGTGCGATATCACACGAAAAATTCGCTTGGTGAAATTTCCTCAAGGCAACTGAGGCATCACTCCTCGAACACACAATAACGCTAGACGTCGGCTTCTGTCGTAGCGCCGGGGGCGCGCCGCGCGGTCATGGCTTGTCCGCTGCCCCCGCCGTGCCGAGCAGTGGCTGCATCGCCAGCAATGCCTGCGCACGGTTGGTGACGCCGAGCTTGCGGAAGATCGCGGACATGTGCGCCTTTACGGTCGCTTCGGTAATACCGAGGTCGCCTGCGATCTGCTTGTTCAACCGTCCGTCCGCTAGCGCGAGCATGACCTTCAGTTGCGCCCCCGACAGCGTCGCGAGCAAGTCGCGCGCCGAATGGGTGGGCCAATGGCTCTTGTCGATCGACGGGAAGACCGATTTGCCGACGATGATGTCGCGAAGACCGGCGGTAAGCTGATCGAGCGGCCAGCTTTTTGACAGAAACCCGACCGCGCCGAGCACCTGTGCTGCCTCGATCACTGACGGATCGCGGATGGACGAAACGAAGGCGATCGGGGTCTGGCCGAGCACGTGCTGTAATCGCAAAAGGCCCGAAAATCCGCGAGAATCGGGGAGTACGAAGTCCAGCAGAACGAGACGGTAGCCTTTGCGGCGAAGTGCAATCACGCGATCGGCTTCATCGATCGAACCCGCCGTATCGATCACAACACCGGGGATCGCGAGCTTGACCGCCAGGATCAGCCCTTCGCGCGTCAGTGGATGATCATCCGCGATCAGTACATGTCCTGCCGTCATTCTGTAGCGCGCCTCCCGGATGATGTCTCGTTTCTGCGCAGCTTGTGCCGTCTGGGGCTACATGCGTATGAAAGTCCTGTATCAAGATCAACGGTTTCGAGCGGGAGCCTCGCAAATTTCCGAACGCGGTTTCACTATTCTGGGCGTCTTCGAACCGATGTCCGGGCTGACGTCGATCATGGCGGAACTGTCCACGGTCGGACATATCGTATACTGTGCCGACACTATGGCGGAGGCGCTTGCGCATGCACGGCACCTGCCCGATCTCGTGGTCGTCGATCTGACGTTGCAGGGCAGCCCGTCCCCGGTCATCGAGGCCCTCCGCAGGTTGTCTCCGCCAGCAAGGCTTGTCCCTGTATTGGCATCCGCACCCATGACGACCGATCACGACAGCTTGATCGATGCTGTGTTGCCGGACCTTGCTGATTTGGCCGCTGTCATGGCGGCGATCGTGGCGTGGAGCCCGGTCGGATTGCTGGCGGGCATCACCCGCCTTGCCGAGGTGTTCGGCGCGGGCGAGATCAACGCGCTCGCGGGGCGCTTCCAGATGCAACTGGTGGATGCGGTCGCCGCGCTGGATACTACCCCGGATCGGAGCGCTGCGCATCGGATCGCCGGGATTGCCGGAACCCTGGGGTTCGCGCGTCTCGGTCAAAGCTGGCTGGCGGTATCGGAAGGTGATGGGACGATGTGCGAGGCCGCGCGCCGTGAAGCACGCGTCGCGATCTACACGCTCGCCCGGGCAGCGCACGCGCGCGGCGTTTACTAAACCCTTACCGGCTGACGAAAGCTTGGGCCTGTCCGGACACGGCATCGTGATCGAAAGGAATACCAAACCACTCCAACCCCTTAGACTTTGGTCGCAGATCGATATGGCGATCATCCACAAGTAGCATCCCGTTAACCCCACCCGGCTTGAGTGGCTTCACCGCAACGGTGGGTAACAAGCGTGCAAGCAGGGAATGGCAGCAACGGTGGGATTGGGCGCAAGGGGTCGCGTTGCATCACCGCGGCTGTCGCCTTGTTCGCTGCGTCGCCTGCGATCGCCGCGACACCGGCGGGCACGCCGATCGCCAACACCGCCACGATGACCCGCACCACCGATGGCGGTGTGGAGGCGCTCGCGTCCAACACCGTCACGTTGACCACCGCCGAAATCCTCGACGTGACGATCGCGGCCGACCGGGCGACGGCAACGGCGCGGAACGGCGAGACCGTGGCGATAGGCTTCGTCCTGACCAATACCGGCAACGGGCAGGAAGACTATCTCGTCACCATCGGCAGCGGCACGGCCGGGCTCTCGCTCGACCGTCTCGCAATCGATAGCGACGGCGACGGAGTCTATCTCGCCGCGACCGACCAGACGCTTGCACCGGGCGCTGCGGTGCCGCTCGCGCCCGGTCAGACGATCCGCGTGTTCGCGCTGCTCGACGGCGCGCAGGTCACGGCGGCGACCGCCATCACGGCAGTTGCCACCGCGCGCACCGGCAGCGGTGCCGCGGGAACGGCTTACCCGAATGGCGGCGACGGGGGCGGCGATGCCGTCGTCGGTTCAACCGGGGCGACCGCGACTGCGACGACGCAGCTTGCCTTGACCACTGGCGTCCCCACGCTCGCCAAGACGCAAAGCGTACTCGCGCCGGATGGCAGCGCGCGCGCCATCCCCGGCGCGATCGTGACGTACCGGCTCGTCGCGAGCTTCCCCGGTGCGACGCGGGGCGTGGTGATCGACGACCCCGTCCCGACGGGCACCGCTTATGTCCCCGGCAGCTTGCGGCTCGACGATGCAGTGCTGTCCGACGCGAGCAACGACGACGCCGGCAGCGCGACCACCACCGCGATCCGCGTCGCGCTCGACGACGTCGCGACAGCGGGCAGCCGCAGCATCCAGTTCAGCGTGAAAATACAGTGAGGAACATACCGATGTACAAATGCCTATGCGTGGTCGTCGTGGCCGCAGCGGTCCACGCTTCCCCCGCGCTCGCGGCGGGACCGTTGCAGGTCGAATCGCGCGTCCTGACCGAACAGAAGACGCGCGCCGCAGACGGCACGGTCCGCGTCGCGCTCGTGCCGGCGCGCCGGGTCGTCCCCGGCGACCGCGTCACCTTCGTCCTGGCCTATCGCAACACCGGCACGCAGCCGATCGGCAATGTCGTGCTCGATAACCCGGTTCCCAAGGGGATCGCATATCGTGCGCCCGCCGCCACCTCCGCCGCGCCCGACCTCTCGGTCGACGGCAAGACTTATGGGCCGCTCGCGAGCCTGCGCGTCGCCACCGCGACCGGCACGACGCGCGCCGCGACCCCGAACGATGTCACCCACGTCCGGTGGCGGCTCGAGCGTCCGATCACGGCCGGTGCGCAGGGCCAACTCGCCTTCGATGCCGTCCTGCGATGATCGACCATCACCAGAAAACACCGTGTAACCAGGGAGTATATAACATGTTTCGGAACAGGGTTCGAACCTTGCTGCTGACGGGATCGGCCGCCGTCGCCAGCATCGGGACCGCACAGGCGCAGACCGCCGCGCAGAATACGACGGCGGGCACGAGCATCAGCAACACCGCGTCGGTAACCTATACCGTCAACGGCACCGCGCAGACGACCAATTCGACGACGGCGACCTTCGTGGTCGATCGCAAGGTCAACTTCACCGTCATCGCCGACCAGGGCGGGGCCAAGACGCAGGTCAATCTTGGCCAGACCGACGCCGTCACCAAGTTCAAGGTGACCAACACGACCAACGGCATTCAGGATTTCTTCCTCGATCCGGGCCAGTCGTTGATTGCCGACGGGCTGGTGACCGGAATCGACGATTTCGACATGGGCAACCTGCGGGTGTTCGTCGATTCGAACAACAATGGCGTCTATGACCCTGGCGTCGATACCAGGGCCTATATCGATGAACTCGCGCCGGACGCGTCGATTGCGGTGTTTATCGTCGGCAACGTCCCCGGTTCGGGAACACTGAGCCAGGCGAACGTCAACCTGCAGGTGATCGCGGCGGCGGGCGGACAGGCCAACACGCGTGGTGAGATACTGTTGCCGACCGACCTTAATCTCGCCAACGCCGACAATACGGTCGACATCGTTTTTGCCGACGATGACAATGACGGGATCGGCGTCGATCTGCCGCGCAACGGCCAGGGTCGTGCCTATGCATCGTATGAGATCGGCACGCGCAACGTCGCGCTGACGGTAACGAAGTCCGCGCTTGTCCTGTCGGACGGCGTGAACACGCTCAACCCCAAGTCGCTGCCCGGCGCGACGGTGCAATATTGCCTGCTCGTCCGCAACGCCACGCTTACTGCATCGGCAAACGGCGTCCAACTGAACGACGTGGTCCCCGCGAACACCACCTATGTGCCCGGCTCGATCACGATCGGCGCGCCGGGCGGAAGTTGCGTGCTGCTCGGCTCGACCGAAGATGACGATGCCGACGACGCGACCGAGACCGACGGCGTCACCGCGTCGTTCAACAGCACCAACCGCAACATGAACGCCATCCTCGGCACCGTCGGCGGCGGCGGGGTGACTGCGGTCGCGTTCAAGGTGACGATCAACTAGCCGCCCTCGCGCCCACCACTACAGGAGAAGTGTCCCTCCGGCGCGCGAAACCCGCGCGCCGGGGAACGCCCCGCCATGTCCAGATTCAGGCATATCGCGCATCTTGGCGCCCTCGTCGGGCTTGCCGCCGCCGTCTCCATGACGGCGGCCCCCGGCGTTGCGGCGGAGGTGGCGCGCATTGCCAATACGGCGACGCTCGGCTTCGATGCCTCGAGCGGCCGACAATCGGTTTCCTCCAATACCGTGACGCTCGACGTCACCCGCACCAAGCGCCCGACGACGCTCAGTTTCCGCCTGTTGCCCGTGGGGTATCAGTTGACCGGGCTGAAGTGCGAGACGAACCCGATCAAGTTCACGCCCGCATCAATCGACGCTGCGACCTTGGCGAGTGCGCCGAAAGTGGCTGCGATCGACGTGACCTCGCCGTTGATCCTGGTGCTCGATAATGTGGGTGGGAACCGCGACCCCAAAGTCCGCGAGACTTCGCATATCGCGGTTACGACATCGACCACGCGAGGCGAGATCGATCTGCTTGAAACCGGGGTCGACACCGGCGTGTTCGCGGGCGGGGTCCCCGAACGCGGTGGCGGCACCGACGAAACCGCGGCATGCGATGTGACGCGCGGGCGCGGCGCAAATTTCACGCTGTCGTTCACCGAGGATGAGTTCAGCCTGCCGTCCACCGCGTCGATCCTGGTCGACCCGGCAGGCTATGTATTCGATTCGGGTACGGGTGCACTGGTCGACGGCGCGATCGTCTCGCTGCTCGACGACAATGACCAGCCTGCAGAGGTGTTCGGCGACGACGGGGTCAGCCGGTATCCGTCGACCGTCGTCAGCGGCGGGGAGACGACCGACGCCAGCGGGCGCGTCTATGATTTTCCGCAGGGGAATTATCGCTTCCCGTTCGTCGCGCCGGGCGTGTTCCACCTGCGGATCGTGCCCCCGGGCGATTATACCGCGCCGACGACGCGGTCGCTGACTGATCTGACCGCCTTGCGCGACCCCTCGGGCGTGCCGTTCATCCTCAACGATGCCTCGTTCGGCAAACGCTTCACGATCGACACGCCCAACCCCTTCTATTCCGACATTCCGCTAGACAGCGCCGGGGCTAGCAAGCTGCTGCTCGCCAAGACCGCCTCGGTGCGCGAGGCGTCGCCGGGGGATTTCGTGCAATATCTGGTGAGCGTGACCAACCGTGGCACCGACACCGCGCGCAACGTCCACCTGACTGATATCCTACCCCCCGGCCTGCGCTACGAACGCGGGTCGACGCGCGGCGCAAGCGAGGCCGTGCCTGCCGCCGATGGTCGCACGCTCGACTTCACGGTCCCGCCGATCCCCGTCGGGCAGCGCGTCGACATCCGCTACGTCGTTTCGATCGCGCCGGGCGCACCCACCGGAGAGGCGCTCAACCGGGTCCTCGCGTCCGGCAGTGCAGGCGCGACGAGCAACGAGGCCGCGGCTTCGGTGCGGATCACGCCGTTGCTGTTCACCAGTGGCTTTACGCTGATCGGGCGCGTGACCGAGGGCGGATGCGGGGATCCCGACAGCGGGCGTATCGGCATTCGCGGCATCCGGCTGGTGCTCGAGGACGGCACCTTCGTCGTCACCGACAAGGACGGTTATTATCACGTCGAAGGCATTCGCCCGGGCCGGCATGTCGTCCAGCTCGACACCAACAGCCTGCCGGCCTCGCACGAGCCCGTCGCCTGCGACAGCGACACGCGCACCGCTGGCAGCGCGATCTCCCGCTTCGTCGAGGCCGAGGGCGGATTGCTCAAGCGCGTCGATTTCCAGCTGCGCCCTACGGGCGTGAAGGCCGCCGCCGCCGATGTGCTCCCGATCACGGTGGCGAGCGACAGCGTCGCGGCGGGCGACCGCGACTGGGTGACCGGCCAGACCGTGGGGACCGAGATCCTGTTCCCGACCGCGGACACCAACCCGCGTGCGCCGGTGACGCGTGTCGCGATCAAGCACCTTCCCGGTCAGCGCGTTGCGCTGAGCGTCAACGGGACACTCTCCGAAGTCCTCAATTTCGACACGACCGAGACCAGCCCCGACAAGACCGTCGCGGTGTCGCGCTGGTCGGGGATCGGGCTCAAGGACGGCGACAACCGGATCGTGGCGCGCGTGCTCGATGACTCGGGGCGGCTCGTCACCACGTTGGAACGCACGGTCCATTCGTCGACCGCAGCGATCCGCGCGACCTATGCCGCCGAGCAGAGCCGACTGGTTGCTGACGGGCTGACGCGTCCGCTGATCGCGGTGCGCGTGACCGATCGCGACGGCCGCCCGGTGCGCGACGGCACGCTGGTGCCGTTCACGGTCGACCAGCCGTACGGCGCCGCGATCGACGTTGAACTCGCGCAGCAGCGCCCGCTCGAAGGCCGTGGCCGAGCTGCCGCGACCGCGCGCGTCACCGGCGACGACGGGCTCGCGTTCATCGCGCTCGAACCGACGACGCAGGCGGGGGCGGTGCATGTCTCGGTCACGCTGGCCGAAAAGGACCAGACCCACACCAGCGACATCCGCGCCTGGCTGGCGGGCGCGGCGCGTGACTGGATGGTGGTCGGCTTCGGGGCGGGGACGCTCGGCTACGACACGCTCAAGACGCGCAGCCGGGCGCTCCCGCGCGGGATGCGGGGCGGGGTCGTCAGCGACGGGCAGCTTGCCTTTTATGCCAAGGGGCGGATCAAGGGCTCGTGGCTCGCGACGATCGCTTATGACAGCGACCGTTCGATCGACCGGAGCCGCGGGCTGCTCGGCACGATCGACCCGGATCGCTATTACACCGTCTATGGCGACGGCTCGCAGCAGGGCTATGACGCCGCGACCCAACGCAAGCTGTACCTGCGACTGGAACGCCGCAACCTCTACGCAATGCTCGGCGATTTCGAGACCGGGCTGACCGACACGCAGCTCACGCGCTACAGCCGCACGCTTAACGGCCTGAAGGCCGAATATCAGGGCAATCGCATCCTGTTCAGCGCGTTCGCGGCGAACACCGATCAACTGTATGCGCGCGACGAAATCCAGGGCAACGGCCTGTCCGGCCCGTACCGCCTGTCGGGGCGCGACATCGTCCCCAACAGCGACAAGCTCCGGCTCGAGACTCGCGACCGGATTCGGCCCGAGCTGATCCTGTCGGCCAAGCAGATGACCCGCCACATCGATTACGACATCGAAGCGAGCGCGGGCACGATCCGCTTCCGCGAACCCGTGCTGGGGCGCGACGCCGCGAACAACCCGGTGTTCATCGTCGTTGATTACGAAACCGAAGGCCGCACGCGGCAGCTCACGACGGGGGGGCGCGCGGCGATCCGGCTGGCCAAGGGCCGCGCGCAGCTTGGCGCGAGCGTGCTGCGCGACGAAACCGCGGGCAATGGCACGGTCGCCGGGATCGACCTCAAGGCCAAGCCGACCGCCAACAGCGAAATCCGCGGCGAAGTCGCGACCGGTGGCAGGCTCGGGATCGGCAGCGGTCGCGCGTGGCTCGCCGAGGGCGAAGTGCATATCCGCCGCGCCGATGTGCTGGTTTATGGCCGCAGCCAGGATCGCGGGTTCGGCCTGGGGCAGCAGAACGTCGTCGAGGCGGGGACACGCAAGTTCGGGATCGACGGGCGCGTCGCACTCGCTGACAAGCTTGCGATGACGCTGACCGCGTGGACCGCGGCGCAGCTCGACGCCCCTGGCGCACGCACCGCTGCCGAGACGCGGCTCGAATATCGCCGGACGCACGGCACGCTGTTCGTCGGCGGGACCTATGCGGATGACCGCGGGATCGACGGGCAGGCACGGCATTCGCGGCTGCTGACGCTCGGCGGGACGCAGGACTTGTTCGACGGCAAGCTGGTGCTCGGTGCGCAGGCGCAGGTGGCCCCGGGCGGCGACAAGGAAAGCGTCGACTTCCCGCTGCGCCAGCAACTTACCGCTGCGCTGCGCGTGCGCGAGGGCATTCGCCTGCTCGCGGGCTATGAGATTTCGCAAGGCCGTGATTTCACCGCAAACACCGCACGCGTCGGGTTTGACGTCGCCCCCTGGTCGGGTGCCAAGCTGATGAGTACGCTCAACCAGCAAGCGGCAAGCCAGGCAGAGCTCCCGGTCGGCAACACCGCGTCGACCGGCGGCGAGAACGGCCAGCGGACCTATGCGCAATATGGCCTCAACCAGTCGATCAAGTTCGGCAAGCGCTGGAACATGGACCTGACGCTTGACGCTAACAGCACACTGCGTGGGCGGGTACCGACCGGCGCGTTGGTCAACGCCTTCGCGAGCACCGCGAACACCCCGATTGCCGGGCAGTACGGCAATGACGGCGATTATGTCGCGGCGACGATCGGTGCGGGCTATCGCGCCGAGCGCTGGTCGTGGAACGGCCGCGTCGAATATCGCCGGTCGGACCAGAGCAATCGCTGGACGCTCAACACCGACGCGCTGCGCTCGCTCGGCCAGGGCCGGACGCTGGCGGCAAGCGTGCGCTATTCGGACCTGACCGACACACGTGGCGCGCGCGCCGCCTTCGGTACCGCCGACCTCGCGCTTGCGCTGCGTCCGCAGGACAGCCGCTGGTCGCTGCTCGAACGTCTGCAGGTTCGCAACGAACAGGCCGATGCCGGGATCACCGGCACCAACGTCATCGGCGTGCCCGCGTTTGGCGGCGGCTTTCAGTCGACGCTGCGGCTGATCAACAACGTCGCGGTCAATTACCGCACCGGGCCGGAAGGCGCGGGTCATGGGTTCGAGACAACGGTCTATTATGGCGCAAAGTGGGTGCGGGGATCGTTCGGCGACGATGATTACACTGGCTATATCGACGTGATCGGCTTCGATCTGCGCCGCGATGTCGGTCGACGGTTCGACATCGGAGTGCAGGGTTCGGTGCAGCACGCCTGGGGCCGCGGCAGTGTGGCGTTCAGCGGCGGCCCGTCCGCCGGCGTATCGCCTGCGCAGAACGTGTGGATCTCGGTCGGTTACAACATCACGGGTTATCGCGACCGCGACTTCGAGGCGGATCGCTACACCCGCTCGGGCGCGTACGTCACCGCGCGGCTCAAGTTCGACCAATGGTCGCTCGGGCGTGCCGGCCGCACGATCTTCGGGGGCGCGAAGTGATGTGGCGGACAATCCTTGTGGTGGCGGGGCTGGGGATCACGGTGCTTCCGCAGGCGGGCGGTGCCGACCCGCTGACCGTGACCAAGACTGCGCTGGTCGTCGCGGATCAGGTCAACCTTGCCGCTCCCAAGGCGCTCCCGGGGGCGACGGTCGACTATCGTGTGCTGTTCACCAACCCGACCGCCAATTTGCTGACCCCGGTGCGCAACATCAGTGTCGAGGACGTGTTGCCGACACGCGTCGTGCTGCGGGTCGCGGATCTTGCGGCGGCGGGGAAGGGGCCGGTCGAGTTCCTCGACGGCAGTCTGCTCGGGCTCGGGTTGCTGGGCAGCGGGCTGACGTGCGGTTTCACGTCCTATGCCAGCACGACCGACTGCATCGACTTCTTCGACGGCACGAGCTGGACCTACGTGCCGACCCCCGATGCCGACGGCTACGACGCGCGGGTCCGTGCGATCCGGGTCAAACCGGTTACGACCTTCACAACCAACGGCTCCTTCCAGATCCGCTACAGGGTAAAGATCCGATGACCTACATGGCTCCCATCGTCCCACCGCATCGTCTGGTCGAGCGCCGCGAGGACGAGCGATATCGTCGCGTGCTGGCTACGGGCAAGCTGATCCTGGGTAATTGCGAGATGTTCTGCTTCGTCCGTGACCTCTCCACACGCGGTGCCAAGATCGAGACGCTGAC
This sequence comes from Sphingomonas sp. PsM26, assembly GCA_030433805.1. Lineage (GTDB taxonomy): Bacteria > Pseudomonadota > Alphaproteobacteria > Sphingomonadales > Sphingomonadaceae > Sphingomonas. The sequence continues at coordinate 118,955 of JARUXA010000007.1, forward strand.
CGTGCCCGTGATCGGGCAGCAGCTTGTCTTCGAGATGCGCGGGCTCGGGCCGTGCTCGGCGCGCGTGGTGTGGAATCGGGAGCATCTCGTCGGGCTGGCGTTCGATAGCCCGCAGGATCTAGGTGCGATCTCGGATCGCGGGACGCGGCAAGGCTATTGTGCCCGCGCACCGCGCTTTGCGACCGATCGGCTGGCGCAGTTGCGGATCGGGGGATCGACGGTCGCGGTCGAACTGGTCGATCTCAGCGCAGGCGGCGCGCGATTGCGCGGCGCGGGCGCGCCGCGGATGGACACTGCCGCGTCGCTGATCATCGACCGGATCGCACCGCGCGCCGGCTTTGTTCGGTGGGCGCGCGATGGGGACATCGGTTTCCAGTTCACCCCGATCTTGGATTTGCCGACGCTGATGCAGATCCTGCGCTGAGCTATTTTTTCGGCAGTTTGACTGCGGTCACTTCCAGTTCGACCAGATACATCGGGGCGACGAGATTGGCGACCTGGAAGGTCGATCGCGCCACGGTGTTGGGGTTCGCCGCCGAGCCGAAGAACGTCTGGAAGCCTGCGTTGAAGCCCGCAAAATCGATCTTGCCGAGTTTCGGGTCGGCCGCGAGGAACGCCTGCATCTTGATGACGTCGGCCATCGCATAGCCCTTGGATTTGAGCAGCGCCTCGATCTTGGTGAGGACGCTGACGGTCTGGGTCTTGGTGTCGCCGAAATCGTCGACCACTGCTTTCTTCGCAGGGTCGATCGGGTCCGCCAGCTGGCCCGACAGATAGAAAGTTTCATGTCCCGCCGGCACGATCACGCCCTTGAGGATCATGCCGGGCTTGCCGTCGGGGCCGGGGCTGAGGATGCGATCGACCTGCGCGGGGGCTGCGTGGGCGGTGGAGGCGAGGGTGAGGGCCGCCACTGCGGTCGCGATGATGAGCTTCATACGAATGGTTTCCTTCAACGGATCAATTGGCCTGGATCGGTTTCTTGCTCGATGGGTCCGGTGCGTCGCCCGTGCGGAGTGCAGCCACCTGGGCAGGGGTGACCGGCGTCGCCGTATTGCCCCAGGACGCGCGGGCGTAGGTCAACGCCGTCGCAATCTGTGCATTGGTCAGATCCCCCTTGAACGCGGGCATGCCGCCGCGGCCGTTGAGGACGACGAGGATCGCCCCCGCAGGTTTGCCGGTAACCAGCGCGCTGCCCGCAAGCGCCGGGAATGCCCCGCGGATTCCCTTGCCGTCGGGCTGATGACAGGCGGCGCAATTGTCCGTGAAGGTTTGCAGCGCGGACGGTGCCGGGGATGCCCCGCCCGCCAATGGCGGGGTGTGGGTGGTCTGGGCGATGCTTGCCACCGCAAGCGTGGCGGCGGTGAAGGCTACAGGAATCGTGTACCGCATTGCGCTTACCCCTTCATCGCACGCGCATGGAGGCGTTCGACCTGCTGCCACGCGGACTCGAATGCGCCCGCCTGCCAGCCGCCAAGATAGCTCAGATGTTCGCCGGCAAGGTAGATGCGGTCATCCGGTTCGGTCAGGACCGGATAGGCCGTCGCACGTGCATCCTCGCTCCATACGCCCCAACCGCCGAGGTTGTACTTCACCCGGTGCCACGCGACCGAAAACCCGGTCTCGAAGCTTTCCTTATAGGCCGGGAAAATCTTCTGCCCGTAATCCACCGCGGTCGCCACGCGATCGGCGGCGGACCTACCCGACACCTTCGCCGCAGCCGCGCCGAAATTGTAATAGCCGAGCAGGACGCCCTTCTGGCTCTGCCAGCCGGTCGAGGGCAGCGAGATGCTGTTGATCTCGGGATTGTCGCAATAGACATGGCCGCCGTAGATCGAGTGATCCTCTTCCCAGAAGCGCCGTTTCATCTGCAACCCCATCTTGCCGACGAGCGCATAGCTGCTCTTTTCCATCGCGGTCTTGAAGCGCGGGGACAGGCCGTGGTCGATCGTCTTCAGCACCGACAGCGGAATCGTGCAGATACACCAGTCGGCAGTAAGCGTTTCGGCCTGCCCTTCCTTGACCACGTCAATCGTGACGCCGTTGCCGTTCTGCCGGATGCGTTGCACCTCGGTCGAGAAACGGATCATTCCGTTGGGCAGGTGGCGTGCGATCGCCTTGGGGATCTGCTCCATCCCCTGCACCGGCTGGAACATAGTGCGTTGCTGTTCCCAGTCGGAGACGCTGTGAAGCAGCTTGCCCATGCCGCTGTTAAGGACATCGGTGATGGCGTACGGCGAAGAGGGCTTGCCCGGGCCCGGATTGATCCCGGCGCCAGGCTCGACGAGAAAGCCGCGCCCTGCCGTGCCGGTATAATTGAAGTCCTTCTTGGACAGATACCCGAAGCTCACCAGGAACTCGATGAAGCGTTCCTTGTCGGCGGCGCTCATCTGCGCATCCAGAGCCCCCTGTTGCGACAGCTTGGCGAGAATTTCCGACGTGTAGCCGAGCAAGTCAGCCGCGACCTGGCCCTTGCGGATCGGCTTGCCGCCCAGCGGCCCGGGCGCCTGCTCCATGTAGAGGAAACTGGCGTCATTGTCGTTGTTGAACAGCTCGAGCGGCACGTTGAACAGCTTGGTGTAATGCAGTGTCGAATGGTGATGATAGGGGATCCGCCACGGGCCGATGTTGAGGTACAGCCCTTCGTCGAAGTCGCACGTCTGCGGCTGGCCCCCGAGTTCGGTCAGTTGAAACCCCTTGCGCGCGGTCTGCGCGCGGCCGCCCGCGAAGGCGCGCGCCTCCACAACGGTCACGGCATAGCCCGCCTTGGTGAGTTCATACGCGGAGGCGAGGCCGGCATTGCCTGCCCCAAGCACGATGACTCGGTTCTTTTTGGGCGTTCCGGCGAGCGACGGCGGGGCCGCCATGGCTGAGCCGATGCCGAAGCCAAGTGCATCCATGCCCGCAAGCAACATCGCCGTACCGCCGGCTTTTGCCAGCTTCTCAAGAAAATAACGCCGGGTCTGGCCACTCAACGCCATACCCATGTTCAGGTCGTTCATCAGACACCCCTTGTTGATTGTCGTTGACGCATACAAAGGCGGACAGGCGTCGCCCCAAACGCCTGTCCGCCATGATCAAAGCTTGAAGTTCAGGCGTGCGTAGTAATAGCCGCCGTTGATGCCGTAAGGCGATATGGTCGGATACTTACTGGTAGAATATCCCCGCTCTCCGTTGCTCAACTGCGCGTTACGGATAAACTCCTTGGATCGCTCCGTCGGGTACTGGTTGATCAGATTGTTTGCCCCAATAGAGATCTTGAGTGGAGCAAAGATCTGGTAGCCAATTTCGAGGTCGGTGAGGAATGCGCTCTTGACCGGTACCTTGATCAACTCGCCCGCGTCCGGCCCGCTGCGTGCGGTCTCGAACGAATAGACCTCGGAGTAGAAGCTTTCGCGCGCATTGATGCTGAACTTGTTCCACGACCAGAAGGCGTTGAACGTCCCCCGGAACCGCGGCGTGCTATGTTCCAGTTCGACGACGCTACCCGTGTCGATCAATCCAGTCAGGCCCGGGTTGGCCGTGCTGGAGTATAAGGCAGAGGGCAGGGCATTGATGCTCAATACCTTGTTCGCATTGTAATTGGCGGTGAAGGTCAGGTCGACATCCCCCATGTTGCCCAGCCCGGCAGAATAATTGGCCATGAGGTCGACGCCGCGGGTCCGCATCTTCACGCCGTTGACGAAGCTCTGCACTGCGACGCTGCCGTCGGTGGCGCGGTTTGCGCCATCGAACAGGACGTAGCTGGGAATGCTCGTGGCATCGGCGAGCGACCCGATGCTGGTACTGCCCCCGAGCGCGCCGTTGACCGCTCCCAGCACCGCCAACTGATTGTAGATCTTGTAGCGATCGTCGTCGTACGGAAGGCAGGCGCCAGCGTTGCTGCCGGCATAGCCCGCCGGGCAGCGGTTGCCGGTGAAGCCGCTGAAGCTCGACGAGATCATGATGCGGTCGCGGATCGTGATTTGATACGCATCGATCGTCAGCGTCAGGCGGCGAACCGGATTGAACACCATGCCAACGCTGAAGTTGGTCGACTTTTCGGGCTTCAGGCCGCCAAAGCCTAATGCACCGGCTGCCTCCGATGCCGGTGGAAGAACCCCGCTGACCGAGCTTGGCCCGACATTGATCCCCGAATAGCCGCCTTCGGCGAGAGTCGGGGCGCGGAACCCCGTACTGACCGTGCCGCGCAGCGCGAACGCCTTGGAGAAATCGTAGCGGCTGGTCAGCTTGAAGACCGTGGTGTCGCCGAAGTCGCTGTAATGTTCGTGACGGACTGCCGCATCGACCAGCAGGTCGACCACCGGGCGGGCGCTGACGTCGAGATATTGGGAGAAGTTGTCGCGCTTGTACGTGCCCGCGTCGTTTGGACTGTAGCCGAAGAAGGATTGCGCGCCGCCGCCATAATAAGACGCCGGATCGCCCTCCTTGATGCCGTAGGTTTCGTGCCGGAATTCCAACCCGCCCGCGATATTGACCGGGGCGGACAGCCCGATGTCGAGTTCGTGCGTCAGGTCGAGCGTATTGCTCCACTGCGTTGCGAAGAAGTCACCATTGTGGAAGTTCGTCGGCGTGAAGCCGGTATCGCGATACAGCTGCGCGTTCGCCGAATTGAGGACGTTGACCTCGACGAAATCCTTTCCGTAGGTGGAGGCGAGGTCGAAGCCGATCTTGCCGATGCTGCCTTTGATGCCGCCGGTGAAGGAATAATCCGTTTCCTGGATATTCTCCTGCGGTTGGAAGCCTCCGGGGTAGAAGGGCACGCCCGCAACGCCGCCCGCTGCCTTGGTGCCGGCGCCGCTGACCACGGTCGTCGGCGGACGCGTGTTTTCGTAGGCCGTTGCGGTCTTGTGGCCATAACTACCCGAACTGTAGAGTTCGAAGCCGCCGATCTCGTATCCGGCATTATAGTTGACGACGGTCTGATCGATCTTCGGGTCGCCGATGATCCGGTTGGTGTAGGGGTACCCCGGCAATTTGCCGATCTCCGGGTATTTCTGCAACAGGTTGACCGCTTGCGGGTTGATATCGCCGCGGAAGCTGAACCCCTTGCGCTTTTTCTGTGCGGAGATGTTGAGAAAGGCACCGTCGAATGGTGCCAGGCCGATGTTGGCACCGATGGCGTAGGTTTCCCCGCCCTCGTCGTAATATTGGCCGCCCGTCGCGTTGGCGCTGATCCCGTGATCGGTCTTTTTCTGGATGAAGTTGATCACGCCTGCGATCGCATCGGTGCCATATTGTGCGGCGGCGCCGTCTTGCAGGACTTCGACGTGATCGATCGAATCGGGCACGATGAAGCTGATGTCGGGCGCCGCGCTGCCGCCGTACGGACCGCCAGCAACCGAGACGTTTGCGGTGCCGTGGCGGCGTTTTCCGTTGACTAGGATGAGCGTATGGTTCGGGCTGAGGCCGCGCAGCTTCAGCTGGAGGTTGTGCGCCTGAAGATCACTGCCAAAAGCCTGCGCCTGGATCGACGGAAGGTTCTGCGCGAGGCTGGTCAGCAGATCAGGCGAGCCCGTGCGCTGCAGCGCTTCGGAACCAAGCAGCTGGATCGGTGCCGGGCTGTCGGCGGCGCGCATCCCTGTAGTGCGCGTGCCAGTAACGATGATGGACTCGTCCGTCTGTCCAGTGTCGTCAGTGTCGGTTGGAGCAACGGCAGATACAGGTTGTAAAGTAATTTGTGCCAAAACCGGTTGTGCAGCAATTGTCAACGAAATCGCCAGAGCGATACGTGATATACCTGTCGAGATTCTCATAGATGGCCCCCCATTATAGTTGCCCTCTAGACATCGTCTCCACATCCCGATGGTCATCGCCATCTAGGTGTATAACGCCCACATCTATATGGTTTAAAAGATCTACTTACTCCGTTGCTTGATCTGGAATGTTTCATTCTTTTTACGGCTTGGCAATACGCATCCGGGGAAATGTGTACGATATTCGGGTGGCGTCCTGACCGCAGGGGGGGCGCGGATCGAACAGGCTGCGACGTCCGGACCGCCCCGTCACCGTAGCGATTGATGTTTTGCAGCTTTTGCTCGAAACATGAGCGCGCATGACAGACGGCTTTTCCAAAGTGCGAGAGTGGCACGGTGTCGACCGTGCACGGTTCCGGTCGGAAATCGTCCCGTTGCGCCGGCCCGCGATCCTGCGCGGGTTGGCGAAGGACTGGCCGGCTGTGCAGGCGTCGCTGCAGTCGCCGGAAGCACTGTGCGACCACATCCGGGCCGCGGACCTTGGCAAACCGGTGCCCGCGTTCCTTGGGCCGCCACAGATCAAGGGGCGATTCTGGTATCGCGACGATTTGCGCGGCCTGAACTATCAGCAACGCATCGCGCCGATCGGCGAACTGCTCGACGTGTTGCTAAGCGTGCGAGAGGAAGCGGAGCCCCCTGCCTTTTATGCGGGGGCGATCCCGGTGGCGGAGAACTGCCCCACCTTTGCCCGCGACAACGCCACCGACATCGTCGGGGAGGGCGCGAGTCCGCGGCTATGGATCGGCAATCGCGCGACGGTCTCGACGCATTTCGACATGTCGGAAAACATCGCGGTGGTCGTCGGCGGGCGGCGCTGCTTCACGTTCTTCCCGCCGGAGCAGGTGCGCAACCTGTATGTCGGCCCGTTCGACTTTACCTTCGCGGGGCCGCCGGTGAGCATGGTCGATCTGCGCGCGCCCGATCTGGAGCGTTACCCACGCTATGCCGAGGCGATGGCGACGGCGGAGGAAGCCGACCTGGAACCGGGGGATGCGGTCTATGTGCCGTACATGTGGTGGCATCAGGTCGAGGCGCTGGATGCGGTGAATGTGCTGGTCAATTATTGGTGGAACATCGGTGAGCGCGCCTGGCCAGGGTCGCCGTTCAAGACGCTGATGCATGCGATCATGACGATCCGCGATCTGCCCGAACGCGAGCGTGATATCTGGCACGCATGGTTCGATCACTACGTATTCGGTCAGGCGCATGATGCGGTTGCGCATCTTCCGGTAGGCGGGCGCGGCGCGCTTGGCGACATGACGCCCGAGCGGGTTGCCGCGGTCAAACAGTATCTGATGGACGAACTGCGCCGTTGAGGCGGTACGAAGGGTTTTACCGGCGGTCGATCGCGCAATAATGGTCGATGAAGGCCTGATGACTCGGCATCCGCGCGACGCTGCCGTCCATCGCCGCAGCGATCCGCGTCATCCGCGCGCCCAATTCGTCTTCCGATAGGAAATCTGCGATCGGATGATGGCTTTTGGGCACGATGTTTTGGCCGTGGAGCACGGCAAGCCAACTCGTTTCGCTGAACAATTCGTTATCATGCCGGTACAGCCGCGCATTCTCCCGGAAAATCGCGATCCGCTCCTCCAGTGAGGCGGGGATCGGCATCGTCCGGCAGCGATCCCAGAACGCAGTGTCGTCGCGCTCGGTCGCCTTGTAATGGAGGATCAGGAAGTCGCGGATCTGTTCGTATTCCAGGCGCGTGCGGCGGTTGTAGTAATCAATGTCGGGCGCGTTGAAGTTTCTGTCGGGAAAATTGGTGAGCAACCGTGCGATCCCCGACTGGATCAGATGGATCGATGTGGACTCGAGCGGCTCGAGAAACCCGGATGCAAGGCCCAGCGAAACGACGTTTCTGTTCCAGGCCTTGCGCCGGACGCCCGCCGTAAACCGCAGAAAGTTCGGATCGGTGACGGGCTTGCCGTCGAGCCCTGCGTCGAGCGTGCGCAACGCCTCCGCATCGTCGATGTGGTCCGAGCAATAGACGTAGCCGTTGCCGGTCCGCGACTGGAGCGGGATTCGCCATTGCCACCCCGCCGCCTTGGCGGTCGCGCGCGTGTAGGACAGCGGGTCGCCGACGCGCTCGCACGCGCGCGCCACCGCACGGTCGCATGGCAGATAGTGGCTCCAGTCGTCATAGCCGGTGCCAAGCGCACCCTCGATCAGCAGCCCCCGGAAGCCGGAGCAATCGATGAACAGGTCGCCTGCGACGACGCTTCCATCTTCCAGCAGCAAGGTATCGACATGCCCGGTCTCGCCGTCGAGCCGGACATCGACGATCCTGCCCTCGGTCCGCTGCGCGCCCGCCGCTTCCGCCAGTTCGCGCAGATAGCGCGCATAGAGCGCAGCATCGAACTGGAACGCATAAGCGATCGTCGCGAGTGGCGAGTTGACGAGCGACGGATCGGGCCGCTGGAACTTGTTCGCACGCGCCGCGCCGACCCCGATACTGTAGCGATCGAGCGGGAGTGCGCCCCCCGCCTGCGACTGCCGATACCAGAAGTGGTGGAAGTGAATGCCTTCCATCTCCTGGCCATAGCTGCCGAAGGGATGAATATAGCGCTGGCCGATCCGCCCCCAGTCGACGAATTCGATCCCGAGCTTGAACGTCGCCGCGGTGCGCCGGACGAAGTCGTTTTCATCGATCCCAAGCAGTCGGTTGAAATATTGGATATGCGGAATCGTCGCCTCGCCGACACCGACCGTGCCGATCGCTTCGGACTCGATCACGCGGATGTCCATGTTGCCGCCCGCCAGCACGCGCGAGAACGCTGCGGCGGCCATCCATCCGGCGGTGCCACCGCCGACGATCACGACCTTGCGGATGCGCGCGTTCTCCACCGCGGTCACGCCGCCTGCGCCGCGCAATAGTGCGCGATGAACTGCTGATGCGTCGGCATCTGCTCTGCCGCCGTGTGGATCGCGCGCTGCATCGACAGCAGGCTGTGCGCGACGTCGCCGCTCGGGAGGGTCGCGACGATCGGGTCGAAGGTCGTAGGGACGATGCCCTGACCGAGCATCACCGCGACCCAGCTTGGCCGGGCGAACAGTTCCTCTTCGTAGCGGAAGATGCGTCCGGTTTCGCGGAACAGGGCGATCTTGTGGTTGAGCGTATCGGGCAGCGGCATCGTGCGGCAGTGGTTCCAGAAAGCGCTGTCGTCGCGTTCGGTCGCGCAATAATGCAGGATGATGAAGTCGCGGACCTGTTCGAATTCGGTGCGCATGTGGCGGTTGTATTCGGTGCGGACGATGTCTGGGATGGGGGCGGCGGGGAATAGCGAGATGAAGCGGCTGATGCCTTCCTGAATCAGATAGATCGACGTCGATTCGAGCGGTTCGAGGAATCCAGCGGCGAGCCCGATGGCGATGCAATTGCCCGTCCAGAACCGCTGGCGGCATCCGGCGAGGAAGCGGAGCTGGCGCGGATCGCCTAGGGCCGGTCCCTCGAGCCCGGCGAGCAAGATATCCGCCGCGGCATCATCCGACAGGAAGGCGCTCGAATAGATATGGCCGTTGCCGACGCGACGCTGCGTCGGGATCCGCCATTGCCACCCGGCGGTGCGCGCGGTGGAGCGGGTGTAAGGGGGAAGCGGGCCGGTATGCGCGCTGGGCACCGCGAGCGCGCGGTCGCACGGAAGCCAGTGGCTCCAGTCGTCATAGCCGACCCCGAGCGTATCCGCGGTCAACAGCGCGCGGAAGCCGGTGCAATCGAAGAAGAAGTCCCCGTCCACGGCGCGGCCATCGACGAGATCGAGACCGGCAATCGCCTCGGCATCGGTCGCCTGGCGCACGTTCCGGACGATGCCCTCGACCCGGCGCACGCCGCGTGCCTCGGCATAGTGGCGCAGGAAGCGGGCGTAGCGCGTCGCGTCGAAATGATAGGCGTAGCGCAGTTGCGACCGGACCGACCGCGGATTGGGGTCGGGCAGGGCGAAGCGGTCGGCCTGCGCGGCGACCGCGCACAGGCTGTAAGTGTCGATCGGCGCAGGGTTTCCGTCGAGGCGGCTGCGCATCCAATATTGGTGGAAATCGATCCCGCGCATGTCCGCGCCGTGCTGGCCAAAGGGGTGGAAATAGCGGCTGTCGGCGCGCCCCCAGCCGACGAATTCGATCCCGAGTTTGAAGGTCGCGTCGGTCGCGGCCATGAATTCGGCCTCGTTGATTCCGAGCATCTGATTGAAAGCAAGGATATCCGGGATCGTCGCTTCGCCGACGCCGACCGTTCCGATCGTGTCGGATTCGACCACGGTGATCGTCACGTCGCGGGGTTCGAGCAGGCTGGAGAGCGCGGCGGCGGTCATCCAGCCAGCGGTTCCGCCCCCGACGATGACGATATTGTGGAGATATTGCTGCATGATCATCGCCGGTTTCGGAGCAGATAGTGCTCGAGTTGCAGCCGATACGTGTCGCAATCGGGCAGGGTTGAGACGCTTTGCGCCACGCTGCGCTCGAGATTGGCCAGGAATGCGGTCACTTGCGCCGGGTTTGCGCGGTCCGCGAGGCGATCGTGGCGCGTCGGGCGGCGCCCCATGCCGAGATGGAGGATCGTCCAGTCCTCAGGGTGGAACGGCTCGAGGTCGTAGGCGACCAGCAGCCCGCGGGTCTCGAACATCTCGAGCTTGCGCACCAGTGCATCGGGCCGTGGCTCCCCTTGCGCCGCGCGCCAATAGGGCGTGTCGGGGAGTCCGTTCGTGGCGAACATCGCACAGGCGAACAGCGCCGCATTCTGCGTATCCTCTTGATAACGCCGGTTATATTCTCCGCGCTCGACCGCCATGCTCCCGGTGTTGGGAATAAGCGACAACAGCCGATCCAGGTCGCGTTCGAGCAGCATCATCGGTGCGGGCGTGAGCGGTTCGAGGACATAGGCCGCATGGCCGATCCCGACGCAATTGCCCGCCCACGCGTGATCGCGACGGTGGAGCGTGGCCTCGCCGGCAAGTGCGGGCGCGGAGCCGTGCGCGGCGAGCCCCGCGTCGCAATCCGCAGGGTCGTACACCGTGATGCGGCGGGTTCGACCGCGCAGGGGAACGTCGCTGCGCCAGCCGTACGGTGTCGGCGTGACGGTACGAACCGGACGTCCCGGGCGGGCGGCGGGGGCGTCGCTTGCGGCGATGCCGATCCGGCGCCCGGCCTCGCCTTCAGGGACAAGGTGCGACAGCAGGACCGCCGCGGGTCCGCTGCAGTCGACGTACAGGTCGGCGCTCAGGGCGCGGCCATCGCTCAGCCGGACTCCGGCGATGGCATCCGCGTCGATCTCGACCGACGCCAGCGCGTCGGCGATGCGAACGACCCGGCCCGGTGCGTCGGTGACTGCCGTCTCGAACAGCCGTGCGTAGGCGGCGGGATCGAACTGATAGCCATAGTCCGCGCGCGACAGCGGATGCTGCGCCGCCTTGGCGGGGTCGCGCGGCGGATGCGCGAAGGCACCGCGCTTCGCCGCCATCGCCGCGACGAGATAGGGTTCAAGCCGGTCGATCCCGACCGCCGCCAGATATTGATGCAGCAGGACGCCGTCGACGACCGGGAACGGTAGCGCGAAACACTGCGTCCACGACCGCTTCCCACCCGCCCAGTGATCGTAGCGAGTCCCCCACGAAAAGGCGGTGTCGCTGTCGAGCGTCAGTGCGGGCTCGGCAACCCCTGCGGCGAGGTTGAACGCATAGGCCGACGGCGACGTGACGTTGCCGTAGAACAGGTCGCTCTCCGCCGTACCGCCGATATCGACGAACGTGATACGGATCGCCGGGGCGAGTTGCCGCGCGAGGCTGGCGACCGTCATCCAGCCGGCAAGGCCGCCCCCGCAAACGAGAATATGCGCGATCGGCGAAGGCGGTCGGTTGGCGGAAGCGGACACGATCGCGGTTACGCCGCCGTCGCCGCACGCGAGAGGCTGCCCGCGCCGCCCATCCGCCGGATATAGTCGGCATGGTCGGGGGTCGCGCGGACCGCGCCGGCGACGGACTCGCGGATCGCGGCGGCGCGCGCGATGAGCGCTGCGTCGCCGATCGCATGGGCGCGCGGATCATGCCCTGTCGGCATCAGATTCTGCCCCATCATCACCGCAACCCAACTGGGTGGCAGGAACAGGCCGAATTCATAGGGGATGACGTAGCCGCGCGTCGTCCACGCGTCGATCTTCTGCTGCAAGCTGTCGGGCAGCTTCAGCGCACGGAAATGGCGCCAGAAGGGGGTGTCGTCACGCTGGGTGGCGACATAATGGAGCAGCAGGAAATCGCGGACGCGTTCATAGTGGAGCCCCATCCGCCGGTTGTATTCGGCGATGCTCGGGGCATCGAACCCGCGATCCGGGAACAGCGCGAGCAATTCGGTGATGCCGTCCTGGATCAAGTGGATCGAGGTCGATTCGAGCGGTTCGAGGAAGCCGCCCGCCAGCCCGATCGCGACGACGTTGCGTTTCCAGAAATCGCGTCGACGCCCGGTGGTGAAGGACAGCCGCCGCGGGGTCGCCTGCATCGGCGCGTCGAGGTTCTCGACCAGCTGGCGTTCGGCGTCATCGTCCGAGATGAAGCTGTTGCAATAGACATGGCCGTTGCCGACACGGTGCTGGAGCGGGATCCGCCATTGCCATCCCGCGGTCCGCGCGGTCGCGCGGGTAAAGGGCCCGAGCGGACCACGGCTTTGCGTCGGCACCGCAACCGCGCGGTTGCACGGCAGCCAGTTGCTCCAGTCGTCATAGCCCGACGCAAGCGCGCCTTCGATCAGGAGACCGCGGAACCCGGAACAATCGACGAACAGATCGGCCTTGATCGCGCGCCCGTCGGCCAGCGTGATCGTGTCGATAAAGCCCGTTTGACCGTCCAGAACCGTGTCCACGACCTTGCCCTCATGGCGCTCGACGCCATGCTTTTCGGCGTAGCGACGGAGAAACGCGGCGTAGAGCGACGCATCGAACTGATAAGCATACCCAAACGTCGACTCGACACGATCTAGGTCGGGCGAGGGGTGCTGAAAACGGCTGTGTTCGGCCGCGACGATCGGAAAGGAATAGTCGGCCAGCCGTCCGGTGGCACCCGCCGCCTGCAACCGCAGCCAATAGTGGTAGAAGGGAACGCCATCGATTGCCGGGCCGAAATCACCGAACGGATGGATGTAGCGATCGCCGATTCGGCCCCAGTCGCAGAACTCGATGCCAAGCTTGAACGTCGCCTCGGTCGCGCGCATCAACTCCGCCTCGTCGATGCCCAACGCCACGTTGAAGGCGCGGATGTGCGGCAAGGTCGCCTCGCCGACCCCGACGGTGCCGATCTCGGCGGATTCGATCAGCGTGATCGTGACGGGCAAGCCCTTGAGCTTGTTGGCCAGCGCGGCCGCGGTCATCCAGCCGGCGGTGCCGCCGCCGACGATGCAGATGCTGGTGATTTCGGATGCGCGTGCGCGCGCACCGTCGGACGGCTTGGCTGGCATCTCTACTCCCCCAGTCGGGGTAGCATCGCCCACGGGCGTGTCCAATACCGAGAGTTCAATTTCTGTAACATTTTGTCATGATTGGTGTTCTCGGAATACGGTCAAAGGCGCAGTTTTGAGCGGTTTTCGGGCCGATTCGGAATTATTTCAAAAGCCCCATTGCGGCGTGATTAAGTCAGAGTATAAAAGTTCCATTCACTCGGGATCCGCGGTGTGATGGCCAAAATGGCCACGCACCAACAACCAGCGGACCGACAGGGTGGAAACTGGGAGTTGCCGGAGCAGTCCGGTTTGGAGGGGATACCATCATGCGGTTTTCTGCGCGTACGGCCATGCCATGTTCGGCGAAGAGCATCCTGCTCGCCACATCGGCAATTACGCTGCTTTCCTTGCCGGCAGTAGCGTCGGCGCAGACGTCGCGTCCGCGCACCGACATCGTTCCACCAGAACAGACCGAAGTGCCGCTGCAGGACAATAAGCAGATCGACTCAGCGAGCCCGACCGCCACCCTCCCGCGCAACAATTTGCCTGCGGGTGATAGCGATATCGTCGTGACGGGTATTCGCGGCGCGCTCAACTCGGCCAAGGAAATCAAGCGTCGTGCGAGCACGTTCGTGGACTCGATCAGCGCGTCGGACATCGCGACGCTGCCCGATCTGTCGGTCGCGGAAGCGATCGGTCGTATTCCGGGCGTCACCATCTCGCGCTTCCCGACCGGTGGTGCCAGCCCCGATTTCCCGTCGCCCGAAGGCCGCGGCAACCTCGTCCGCGGTCTCGGCTTCGTGCGGTCGGAATTCAACGGCCGCGATGCGTTCAGCGCGAACGGCGGACGTGCGCTCGACTTCTCGAGCATCCCGCCCGAACTGGTCGGCGGCGTCGACGTGTACAAGAACCAGAGCGCCGATCTGATCGAAGGCGGCATTGGCGGCACGATCAACCTGCGCACGCTCGAGCCCTTCGATCGCAAGGCCGGCGTCTTCGCCGTCGCGTTCGACACGACCTATTCGGATCTGCGTAAAAAATGGTCTCCCGCTGGTAGCGTAACCATCGGGAACCGCTGGAAGACGGGGATTGGCGAATTTGGCCTCATCGGGTCCTTCTCGCAGTCCATCCTCAACTCGCGGATCAACGGGTGGCAGCAGAATGCGCCGATGCCGCGCGTTCTCGACGCGAGCGGCAATATCCCCGAAACCTCGCTGACCGGCGCGAACAAGCTGGGCGAGTTCACCGGGGTCAATCCTTCGCAGATCATCGGCGCCACGCCTGGTTTCCAGATGCGCACCAACGACGTCGACCGCGACCGCAAGAGCTACTACCTTGCCGGTCAGTGGAAGAACGACAGCATGCAGCTGACCGCGAAGTACATTCGCGTCGATCTCGACATCGACAGCGTCGAGCGCACGCTGGAATGGTTCCCCGAGCACGACACGGGCACCACCATGGGAGTCAGCAACATCAAGCTGAACCCCAATTTCAGCTCGGCAGGGCTTGCGATGTGCAGCGGCCCGGGCGGTTTCCCGGCTAACCCGGGGGATTGCGAAACGCTCATTCCGGTCAAGGGCGGCCTGATGGAATCGGGGTTCGTCACCAACAACGCCGATTCCTGGACCGGGGCGCGCGGCGCACCGGTCGGGTCGCTTGGCATCGGCAAGCAGGAGCGCTCGCGCACGCAGGATTTCACGCTCAACTTCAAGTGGAAGGTGAGCAATCGGCTGAGCCTGACGCTGGACGGCCAATATACCAAGGCCAGCGCGAAGCAGCGTGAGATCTGGGGCGGGATGAACACCTACCTCAACTGGAACATCAAGCAGAACCTCGACCATCCCACGATCGATTTCGTGATCGACCCGGCGCATCGGTTCAATCCGGGCCAGACCCGCTTTACCGGAGACGCCGATGCGGCGAACGGCAACCCTGCGGTGTATATTCCGCACCCGACCAACAGCGGCGATCTGAACGGCGCCAACTGGCAGTTCGCCGCCGACCGCTTCCAGGTCGGTACGGGGGATCTCTACGCGTTGCGCGGGGATCTCGCGTATGACGTGTCGGGCGGCGACGGGCTGGCGAGCTGGTTCGACAGCATCAAGTTCGGTGCGCGCTTCTCGGAACGGAGCCAGGTCAATTCGGAAATGGCGCTCAACTGGGGGTCGATCGCCCCGGCATGGGATGGTCGCGGCGGCTTTGCCGTGGCGGGGACGTTCAAGGATCCGGCGGCCGGTTTCCAGTCGGTCGATTTCAGCAAATTCTTCCGCGGCGGCGTCGTCGGCGGCACGAACAATTCGTTCGTCTTCGTCAATGAATCGCTGTTGTCGGATTACACCAAGTTCCGGAACTACATCAACAGCGAGCCGCAACTCGCCGATCGCTATGGCTGGGTGCCGCGCGGCGTGGCGGACGGATCGAGCTTCGGCAGCGCGGTGTTCCGGCCCGAAGACACGTCGGACATCACCGAGAAGACCAAGAACGCGTATCTCCGCGTCGATTTCAAGCAGGCCTTCGGTAATGGCATGTCGATCGACGGCAACGTGGGCCTGCGCTACGTGCGGACGGACCTGACATCGTCGGGGTTCCGGGCGTTCCGGCCGTTCGTGGCGGACATTCAGACGCCGGCGATCGACCCGACGACCGGCGTTCGGACTCGCACCGACGATGCCGAAAGCCGCGACGATCCAGCGGATTTCCTGC
This sequence comes from Sphingomonas sp. PsM26, assembly GCA_030433805.1. Taxonomy (GTDB): domain Bacteria; phylum Pseudomonadota; class Alphaproteobacteria; order Sphingomonadales; family Sphingomonadaceae; genus Sphingomonas. The sequence continues at coordinate 134,827 of JARUXA010000007.1, forward strand.
CGGAATCGATCGCCTATGCGGCGCAGGCGGCGATTCCGACCAAGGTCAATCTGGTCGACGAACGGTGGTTGCCGTCGTTCAACGTCAAGTGGAACCTCAACCGCGAGATGCTGATCCGCTTCGGCTTCAGCAAGGGATTGAGCCGCCCGAACGTGCAGGACCTGCGCGCTTCGCAGGAATATGTCGTGACGACCGAACGCACGGCGTTCCCGCCGATCACCGACATCAACGATCCGCTCCGCGGCATCGATCGCGGCGCGCAGAGCATCCGCGTCGGCGAAGTCCGGGTCAGCCGCGGCAACCCGTTCCTCAAACCGACCACCGCGAACAGCTTCGACTTGTCGTATGAATGGTATTTCAAGGGCGGGTATCTGTCGGTCGCGGGCTTCTACAAGGACCTGTCCAACATCATCAACAACGGCGACCTGGTGCTCGGCGATGTGACGCTGGACGGGACGCGGACGCGGATCATCTACAATGGCCCGGTCAACCAGGCCAAGGCCAAGGTGAAGGGCATCGAGATCGGCTATCAGCAGTTCTTCGATTTCCTGCCGGGACCGCTCAAATATCTCGGCGTGCAGGGCAACTATACGTATATCGACGCCTCGACCACGCCGCCTGCCAATGGCGTGGACAGCGACGGGGACGGTGTGCCCGACGATCTGACGACGGTGTTCCGCTGGGGGGTGAGCGACCTGCTCGGCCAGTCCAAGCACATCGCCAACGCGGTCGCGATCTATCAGGACAAGCGGCTCGAAGCGCGTCTCGCCTATAACTGGCGGTCGCAATATCTGACCACCTACCGCGACTATGTGACGGGCAACCCGATCTACAATTCCGCGGCGGGCTTCCTCGATGCGTCGCTGAAATATACGCTCGGGCGGGTCCAGATCCGCAGTTCGATCGCCAACATCCTCGACACCAAGAGCAAGGCGCGCGCCTATATCGACCAGAGCGGCCAGATGTACGACCGCTTCAGCTTCCTCAACGACCGCCGCGTCGTGATCGGCGCGATCTTCCAGATGTAGCGCACGATGCCGGGCGGAACGGCCACCGCCCGGCATGGCCATACGCTGACCAACCGCCTTTGGCCCGGGCCAGAAAGGATCATGCGATGAAAGCGTTTGTCCTGTTCGCCGTAGCCCTCAGCGTATCCGGCTGTGCCACCACCGGCCCGTCCTATCAGGCCGCCGCCGGACCCGGTGCGGTCGGCTATTATGCCGCGCCCGCCGCCGACGGGCGGATGAGCGTGACCTATACCGGGGCAGAGAACATGTCGACGGAACAGGTCGCGCGCTTCGCCTTCCTGCGCGCGGCGGAACTGACCGTCGCGGCGGGGCAGCCGTTGTTTGCGGTGCTCGAGACACAGACCCGACAGGTCGAATCGAGCCGGACGAGCAGCCTCTCCTCGCGCGGCGGCCCCAATCTGACGGGCGGGTCGGTCTCGGCGGGAACGGGCAGTCAGGGGGATCAATCGGGCGGGACACCGGGGGTGAGCAGTCCGTCGGTCCCGACCGGTCCGAGCACGGGCGGGTTCGGCGGCGGCGACGTTCCGTATCAGATGCTCGAACGCTGGACGCCGCGGCAGGTCAACCAGACGGTGTTGCTGGTGCAGATGGCGGCGGACCGCGAGACGCTGCTGCGCGGCCAGACGACCGCGCCGCAGATCTTCACCGCGAAGGACGTCATCGCGGAAATCACGCCGAAGAAGTAAGCGCGCTAGCGCCCGAGCCAGTCCTGCACGCCTTCCAGCGTCCGGAAATCATCGACCGCGCGGACTTGCGCATTGGGCAGCACGGGGCGTGCCATCTCGGCGAGCGCCGATCCCGGCCCAAGTTCGAGGACATGCGTGACATCGCGTTCCGACAGCGCCTCGAGCAGCGCCGCCCAGTCGATCGTCGTCGCCACCTGCGCGGCAAGACCGGCAGTGGCGCGTGCGGGGATGCCGACGATGCCCTGATCGGTCGCGCTGACCAGCCGGAGTTTCGGGCGGAGCGGGTCGATCCCCGCCAGCGCGCACGCGAACGGCGCGACGGCGTCGGTCAGGCGCGGGGTGTGCGAGGCGACATGGACCGGCATCGCCCCGGCACGGAGTGCCCCCTGCGCGAGTGCCGCGGTGCAGAGTGCGGCAATTGCAGCGCGTGTGCCGCCGACGACGATCAGCCGATCCGGGTTGACGATCGCGACCGCGCAATCGAAGGCTGCAGCCAGCGCGGCGACGGTTTCGCGCGGTAATCCGCGGATATAGCCAAGGCCGTCGTCGGGACCGCTCGCCGCGTCCATCGCGCGCGCGCGGGTGTCGACGAGCGCGAGCGTATCTGCCGGGGACCAGACGCCCGCGACCCCCCAGGCGGCGACTTCGCCGACGCTATACCCCGCCACCAGCGTGGCGGGCGGTGCGCCACCGGGAAACAGCGCGTCCGCGGTCGCCAGCGCGCGCGCCACGCACAGGATCTGGCTGGCGCGATTGGCGTAGAGGTCCGCCTCCGATGCGTGCGCGACGAAGGCGCGGATGTCGGTGCCGAGCGTGATCGACGCGGCGTCGAGGATCGGGGCGGCGCGGCCCTCGAACAGACGGAACAGCGCGGCGTCTTGCCGCCCCTGACCCGAGCAGAGCAATGCGAGGGTCACCCCCCGATCGCCTCGACGAACAGCGTCATCGCGAGCAGGTCGGCGCAACCGCCAGGGCTGAGGCGTCGCGCGACGAAGCCGTCGTGCATGTCCACCGCACGCGCGCGCCAGTCCGATGCGCCAACACCGCCCGCCGCGAGGAACGCGCGCGCCGCGCGTTGCGCGTAGGCAAGCCCGGCGGGACCGCCGCGATAGAGCAGGTTGCTGTCCTCGACCTCGGCGATCAGCGTCATGCAGGCGTGGACGCGCGCGGCCTCCTCGTCGCGCGCCAGCCGCCGTCCTTCCGCGAGCGCGGGGAGCGCCACGGCATAGATGGATGGGAACCCCGCTGCCGCCTCGACGCGTGCGCCGCCCGCTTGGTAGCGCCGCGCGACCATGCTGCCGTGGCTATGGAGGTCGATCGGGCCGCCGATGATCGCCGCGCCCCAGCGCGCCATGACGATCCCGCCAAGCGCGGCAGCGACGCCGTAGCGCGAACGAAATCCCGCCGCTGCGGCGAGCAACCCGAGGCCGAAGATCGCGCCGCGGTGGGTGTTCACGCCGCCGGTCTCGCGCCGCATCGCCGCCTCCGCGGCGATCCCGATCGCGCGGAGCCGGTCCATCTCCGCGCCGTGTGCGCCGGCGGCGGCGAGATCGGCGAAGTAGGGCGCCAGCACGCGTGCGCTGCGGCGGAGCGTGTCGCCGTCCATGTCGTCATGCGCGCCGCTGTCGACATGGCTGACGAGGCCGGGCTTGGGCCAGGTTTCGACCTCGCGGATCAGGCAATCGGCGGCGAGCGCACCGATCGCGTCGGCGGCTTCATCCGGCGCAGGGGAGGCGCAAGCGGCGGTCATGCGAACAGCGCCGTGCGATCCACGAGCCGCGCGGCGGCGGGGGATTTGGCAAGGAGCTGATCGGCGTCGGACCGCCATTCGCGCCACTGCACGGCGGCTCCGTCCGGCGCGACGAGTTCGGCATCGATCCGCATCGGTGCGGCGGCATCGACGCTTTCGATCTTCGCGGCTCGCGCATCGGCGGTCGCGGGGTCGGCACATTCGAGGATCAAGTCGATGTCCGAGGTGTCGGTGAGATAGTCGAGACCGGTTAAGTGCTGCCACGCCAGACTGCCGAAACAGCGCATTTTGGGGTCGCAGAGCAACAGCGCGGCGATCGTCATCTGCCATGCACGCGGTGCGGCGGCGGCGGCGTCGCGGAGTAGCGGCGGCGGCGTGGTGCGAACGACCGCTTCGGGCGCGCAGCGCAGCGCGACGCGGCGCTTGCCAAGCGCGGGCGGGAGCGGGACGCCGAGCGCTATCGCGTCGCCATCGTCGCACAGGATGCGCCGTGCGATCGCCGGGCGGCCATCGGCGGCCCAACTGCGCAAGAGGGCAGGCTCGTCGGGCGCGATCAGCGGTGCCCATGCCTTGGGTGCGAAGTAGACCAGCGTATGGCGCGCAAGGTCAGCCATGTGCGAGCGCCAGCCGTTCAACCTCCGCAGCGATGGCGGCGGCCTTGGGGCGGCCGCCGCGTTCCGCACCGAGCGTTGCGCGCGAATCCCCGGCGGGGGGCGCGGCGAGCAAAGCGGTGAACGAACCGGCCAGCGGTTGGTTCGGGTCCCACACTGCGACGATCCCGCCGGTCGCGACGATATTGTCGAGGCCGGGCGCGAACACCGGGGTGGTTTCGGCCTTGGCCTCCAATACCGCGAGCGGCAGCTTGGTGACGCGTGCCATCGAGGGCAGGTCCATCACCGCCGGATGCGCGCCGGGAAGCGCGACCAGCGTGTCGCACGCCAGCGCGGTCGCGATGAATGCGCCCGCCGCGGTGCCACCGTACAGCAAGGCGATCGTGCGATGCCCGCTGTGGCTCGCGTCATGGAGCGCCTTGGCGAGATGCGCGAGGGTTTCGCTCAAGCCCAGCAACTCGTCGCGACGGCTCATCCGCTGGCTGCCCGAATCGAGCAGGAACAGGATCGGGCTGGCGTCGTCGCGGGCGGCGATCGCAAGGACATCGCCTGCGACCTCGACGGCTTCATCGACGCCGGGAAAGGCGCCGTCGACGATGCCGAGCACGTGCACCACGCCGCCCCCGTCCAGATGCGCGGTGCCGCGGAGCAATGCGCCGGAGGTGGTTACGTCATGCCCCGCGGGGAACAGCGAGGTCAGGATATCAGCGGGCGTCATCGGCGCTCTCCCGGTGGGTGGCGGCGGCAAGGAAATCGGCGGTGGCGAGGTCGGGGATCGTGGCGGCATCGGTAATGCCGAGCGTCGTCCAGACGTCGCGCCCGTCGACCGCATCCCCGAACCGCGCCAGCCGCGTTTCGAGCCGTGCCTGTTCCGCCGCCAGGACGGATTGGTCGAGCGTTGCCGGACGCGCGAATGCGGCGAGCGTGGCGGTGCGGAAGGCTGCGGCGTCATCGTCGACATAGGCATCGACCGCGCCGATCAGATAGCGGTGCTTGCCCCCCATCGTCCGCCACACCAGCGCGCGGTCGCGGGAATCGAATTCCTCGACGCCGCGATTGGTCTCGATCACTTCGGGGCCGGAGACGCTCAATCGCCCCTGTTCGGAGATGACCAGCGTCGAGCAGCAGCCCGCGATCAGGCTGCCGCCGCCGTAACATCCCGCGCGCCCGCCGATCAGCCCGATCACGCGGGACCCGGCGGTGCGCGCGTCGAGCACCGCGCGCATGATCTCGGCGATCGCGAGTTCACCGGCATTGGCCTCTTGCAAGCGCACGCCGCCGGTATCGAACGCGATCACCACGTCGCGCTTGAGCGTCGCGGCGGCGCGGAGCAGCCCGGTGAGCTTCGCGCCATGCACTTCGCCGAACGCGCCGCCCATGAAGCGGCCTTCCTGTGCGGCGACGAGCACCGGCGTGCCGTCCATCGTCGCTGCGCCGACCGCGATGCCGTCGTCGAACTGGCGGGGCAGGTCGAAGATCGGGAGATGCGGGCTCGTCTCGCGCGCTTCGGGTCCGATGAATTCGGCGAAGCTGCCGGTGTCGACCAGCGCCGCGATGCGCGCGCGGGCGCTCGCTTCATACCAGCTCTGGCGAGTGAGATTGCTGCTCATGCGTCGGGCTCCTCGATCAGGCGGATGCCTTGGGCGAGCCGCAGCGCGACCGTGTCGGGGCGTGCGCCGCCGTCGTTGATCGCGATCCGCAAGCCCCCGCCGCCGCGCGCGGCGACGACATCGGCGGTGACGGCGGCCCACAGGTCGTCGAACCCCTGCGCGGTGGTCGCGATTTCTATCGTGCAGCGGTCGGCGGGGCCGCCGCGTTCGAGCAGCACCTCGAGATTGCCCGAGGCAACGACGCCGACCAGTGCGATCGGGCGGGTGCCGCCCGCCGCGCGCGGGGCGGCAATGTCATAGCGAAGCGTTTGCATATCGGCGCTGTCCCTTACCAGTTCCGGAAGCGGCTCGGTGGCCGGTACAATCCGCCCGATGCGAGCATCAGGTCCTTGATCGAATGCGCGGCGAGCAGGCTTCGATCCGCATCGAGCGGATCGATCCCGAGATCCTGCGGCCGCTGGATGATCTTCCGCGCGCGGAGCGTCTCGACCATCGCCTTGTCGCGCCCGCGACCGACGTCGGTATAGCCCGCGACCCCGCGGATCGCCTGTTCGCGCTCGTCCTTGGTGCGGCACAGCAACAGGTTGGCGATGCCTTCCTCGGTGACGATGTGCGTGACGTCGTCGCCGTAGACCATCACCGGCGCGAGATCGAGATCGAGCTTCTCCGCGAGGTCGAGCGCGGCGAGGCGTTCGACGAACATCGGCGTGTTGCCGTCGCCGAAGGTCTCGCCGATCTGGACGACCAGCTTGCGGCCACGCCGCAGCGGGGCGGGGCCGTCGGGGTCGGCTTCCGCGCCCGCACGCAGCCACGGTTCGCTCGGATGCCGCCGTCCGCGCGCATCCGACCCCATGTTGGGCGCGCCGCCGAACCCGGCGATGCGGTTGGTCGTGACGGTCGAGCTATGCCCGGCGAGATCGATCTGGAGCGTCGAGCCGATGAACATGTCGCACGCATACAGCCCGGCGGTCTGGCAGAAGGCGCGGTTGGAGCGGAGCGACCCGTCGGGGCCAGTGAAGAAGATGTCGGGGCGTGCGCGGAGATAGTCCTCCATCCCGACTTCGGACCCGAAGCAATGGACCTGCTCGACCCAGCCCGCCTCGATCGCGGGGATCAGCGTGGGATGCGGGTTGAGCGCCCAGTGCGTGCAGACCTTGCCCTTCAGCCCGAGCCGCTCGCCGTAGGTCGGCAAGAGAAGCTCGATCGCTGCGGTGTTGAAGCCGATCCCGTGGTTGAGGCGGCGGATCCCGTACGGCTGGTACAGCCCCTTGATCGCGAGCATCGCGGTCAGGATCTGCGTCTCGGTGATCGCGGCGGGATCGCGCGTGAACAATGGCTCGACGTAGAAGGGCTTGGCCGCGTCGACGAGGAAATGGACCTGATCGCCGGGGATGTCGACGCGCGGGACCTTGTCGACGATCTCGCCGACCTGCGCGACGACGAGGCCGTTGCCGAAGCTGGTCGCCTCGACTACGGTCGGCGTGTCCTCGGTATTGGGGCCGGTGTAGAGATTGCCGTCGCGGTCCGCGCTGACCGCCGCGATCAGCGCGACCTGCGGGGTCAGATCGATGAAATAGCGCGCGAACAGTTCGAGATAGGTGTGGACCGCGCCAAGCTCGATCTTGCCGCCGAACAGCATTTTGGCGATCCGCGCGGACTGCGGGCCCGAATACGAGAAATCGAGCCGCTTCGCGATCCCGCTGTCGAACAGGTCGAGATGTTCGGGGAGGACGACGCCCGATTGCACCATGTGCAGATCATGGACCCGCGCCGGATCGACCGCGGCCAGCGCGCGGGCGAGCACGTCGGCCTGTTTCTGATTGTCGCCTTCGAGACAGACGCGGTCGCCGGGGTTGAGGATCGCCTCGAGGAAGGACGTCAGGTCGGCGGGGTCGACGAGCTTGCCCTTCGCGAAGCGGCTGCCCGCTTCGATCCGCGCCGTCCGTGCGGCTTGTTTGCTGTTCCAGTCGCGCATCGCCTGATCGTATCCAAACATTGCTTCGAATGCGATCCTTGTATTGGCTATTGCGGTTAATGCAAGTCTGTGCATACAGTAGGGCGTATCGACGGTAGATCGGTGTACATGGAAGGATGCAACGCGTGATGATGCATACGCTGAGCCCCACGGCTCGAGTACCGCGGTGGGCGGCATGACCATTTCCGGCGTGGCGCTGCTCGCCATCTGCACGTTGCTGGGGGTTTACCTCGGCGATCTGCTCGGGGTCGGGCTCGGGGTTAAGGCCAATGTCGGCGGAGTCGGGATCGCGATGATCCTGCTGATCGCGTCGCGGCTGTGGCTCGGCAAACGCGGGTTGATGAGCCACGGCTTGAAACTGGGCGTCGAATTCTGGGGCGCGCTTTACATCCCGATCGTCGTCGCGATGGCGGCGCAGCAGAATGTCGTCGCCGCGATGGAAGGCGGCCCGGTCGTCGTCATCGCCGCGGTCGGCGCGCTGCTGCTGTGCTTCGGTCTGGTCGCGTTGCTCAGCCGGTTGGGCGGCACCAGCGAGACGATGGACGAGATCGAGGCGAAAAGCCTGGTCGCGGCCGAAGCGGCGCGGGTCGCCAAGGGGGATCCGGCATGAGCGAGATGATCACCCATGTGTTCACCGCCAACGCGCTGCTGACCGCTTTCGCCGTCGTCGGGCTGGTGATGTGGCTCTCCAACGCAATTTCGAAATATCTGACGCGGGGGCGAGTCCATGGCTCGGCGATCGCGATCATCATCGGGCTTGCCGCCGCCTTCTTCGGCGGCGTGTGGACCGGGGGCGAGAAGGGCGTGGCGGATATTCCGGTGCTCGCCGGGATCGGGCTGATGGGTGGCGCGATGCTGCGCGATTTCGCGATCGTCGCGACCGCGTTCGAGGTCGACGTGGTGCAGGCCAAGAAGGCCGGGCTGATCGGCGCGATCGCGCTCGGGCTCGGCACGGTGGTGCCGTTCGTGTTCGGCGCGCTCGTCGCGGCTGCGTTCGGCTATACCGATGCGGTGTCGATGACGACGATCGGTGCGGGCGCGGTGACCTATATCGTCGGGCCGGTGACGGGCGCTGCGCTGGGCGCGAGTTCGGCGGTGATCGCGCTGTCGATCGCGACCGGGGTGCTGAAAGCGGTGCTGGTGATGATCGGCACGCCGCTGGTCGCGCGCTTCATCGGGCTCAACAATCCGCGCAGCGCGATGGTGTTCGGCGGGTTGATGGGGACGGTGAGCGGGGTTTCTGGCGGGCTTGCGGCGACCGATCGGCGGCTGGTGCCTTATGGGGCCTTGACCGCGACCTTCCACACGGGTCTGGGCTGTCTCGTGGCGCCGTCGATCCTGTACCTTGCGGTGCGGGCGACGGTGGGAGGGTGACGTGGCGGATATCGAGCCCGAGGATCTGAGCGACGAGCGGACCTTGCTGTCGGTGCGCATCCGCAACGCGCTGACCGACGAAATCGCGAGCGGCACGCTCAAGGCGGGGACGCAGCTCGACGAGCAGCAGCTCGCCGACCGGTTCGGCGCATCGCGGACGCCGGTGCGCGAGGCGCTGCGGCAACTGGCGGTGAGCGGGCTGGCGGAGATGCGACCGCGCCGTGGCGTGGTGGTCACGCGACTGACGCCCGAGCGGATCATGGACATGTTCGAGGCGATGGCCGAGATCGAGGCGATGTGTGTTCGGCTCGCCACCAACCGGATGACCCCGCTGGAGCGCAGCCGGTTGATCCAGCTGCACGAAAGCTCGCTGGCGATGGTTGAGGCGAACGACGTCGATGCTTATGACGCGTTCAACCGTGCGTTCCACGAGACCCTCTATCATGCGACGCACAACGCCTTCCTCGCCGAACAGGCGATCGCCACACGGACTCGGCTCAACGCCTTCCGGCGGACGCAATTGCGGCAGGGCCGTCGCATCGTCCGCTCGCGCGAGGAGCATGATGGCGTGATGACCGCGATCGCCGAAGGCGACGGCGAGACCGCCGCACGACGGATGCGCGCGCACATGCTCAATGCGGCGAGCGCCCTCGACCGCTATATTGCCGACCACGACGGGATCGGCTGAAAATCGTAAAGGAGAGTCTCCCCATGTCCGACACCAATCTGCTCGCGGCGCGCGAAGCCCTGCATGCGCAGTCTCTGTCCGATCCCGACGGGTTCTGGCTGGATGCCGCCGAACAGCTGCAATGGATGACGCCGCCGACGCGCGCGGGCGACTGGTCGTTCGACAAGGATGATTTCCGCATCACCTGGTTTGAGGATGGCGTGCTCAACGTCTCGGTCAACTGTATCGACCGGCATCTCGACACGCGCGGCGATCAGGTCGCGATCCTGTGGGAAGGCGACGACCCCGCGACCGAACCGCGCGCGATCACTTATGCCGAGCTGCACCGCGAGGTCTCGCGCTTCGCCAATGTGCTGAAGGGGCTGGGCGCGAAGAAAGGCGACCTGATCACGCTGTACATGCCCATGATCCCCGAGGCGGCGTTCGCGATGCTCGCGTGCGCGCGGATCGGCGCGGTGCATTCGGTGGTGTTCGCAGGCTTCTCCGCCGAGGCGCTGGCCGGACGGATCGAGGATTGCGACAGCCACATCGTCATCACCGCCGACGAAGGCCGCCGCGGCGGGCGCGCGGTGCCGCTCAAGGCGTGCGTCGACGAAGCGCTCAAGATCGCGGGCAAGGTCGACCATGTCCTCGTCGTCCGCGCGAGCGGGGCCGAGGTCGCGATGACCGAAGGGCGCGACGTCTGGTATGACGAAGCGCTCGCGACGGTCGGCGACGATTGCCCGCCCGAGCCGATGGCGGCGGAGGACCCGCTGTTCATCCTCTACACCAGCGGATCGACCGGCAAGCCCAAGGGCGTCGTCCACACCACCGGCGGTTATCTGCTGTGGGCGGCAATGACGCATGCGACCGTGTTCGATTATGCCGCGCCCGAGGTCTATTGGTGCGCTGCGGACATCGGCTGGGTCACCGGGCACAGCTACATCGTCTATGGTCCGCTCGCCAATGGCGCGACGACGCTGATGTTCGAGGGCGTCCCGACCTGGCCGACCGCGGCGCGGATGTGGGAGGTAGTCGACCGGCATCAGGTGACGACGCTCTACACCGCCCCGACCGCGCTGCGCGCATTGATGAAGGAGGGCGATTCCTTCGTCACCGGCACGAGCCGGGCGTCGCTCAAGGTCCTCGGGTCGGTCGGCGAGCCGATCAACCCCGAGGCGTGGCGCTGGTACCATGACGTCGTCGGCGAGGGGCGTTGCCCGGTGATGGACACGTGGTGGCAGACCGAGACCGGCGGCCACATGATCACCCCGCTCCCCGGCACCCCGCCCAAGCCGGGGTCGGCGAGCTTGCCCTTCTACGGGGTCGATCCGCAGTTGCTCAACGCCGAGGGGCAGCGGCTGGAGGGAGCGGCCGAGGGCAATCTGGTGATCGCGAAATCCTGGCCGGGGCAGATGCGTGGGCTGTGGGGTGATCCGGCGCGCTTCTTCGAGGCGTATTTCAGCCTGTATCCGGGGGTCTACACCACCGGCGACGGCGCACGGCGCGACGCCGACGGCTATTGGTGGATCACGGGCCGAGTCGACGACGTCATCAACGTGTCCGGGCACCGCATGGGCACCGCCGAGGTCGAGAGTGCGCTGGTGCTCCACGCCGATGTCGCGGAAGCGGCGGTGGTCGGCTTCCCGCATGACGTGAAGGGGCAGGGCATTTACGCCTATGTCACGCTCAACGCCGGGGTCGAGCCGGACGAGACGCTGCGCAAGGCGCTGCGCGACTGGGTCCGGCACGAGATTGGCCCGATCGCAACGCCCGATGCGATTCAGTTCGCGCCCGGCCTGCCCAAGACTCGCTCGGGCAAGATCATGCGCCGAATCCTCCGCAAGATCGCCGAGGGCGATACCGGGGCATTGGGGGATACGTCGACGCTGGCGGACCCGAGCGTGGTCGATGCGCTGGTGGCGGATAGTCAGGTGGCGAAGGCATAAGGCGCGGGACCGGTTGCGTGGGTTGTGCTCCTGCGAAAGCAGGAGCTCAGAGTTCAGCAAAACAACGGCTTGTAGCGTGTGAGACCCTGGGCTCCTGCCTGCGCAGGAGCACGGCGCGGGTTGTGTGAGGACCGCGGGATCGATCATCCCGGCGGAACGCGCTGCGGTTGACCGGGTTGTGGGGTGGTCAACGATACAGGCCACCCCGCCCCATGCCGCACCTCGTCACCGAACATCTCTCGATTGCCTACACCGAGCACGGCGACCCGGCCGGCCAGCCGGTGCTGCTGATCCACGGCTGGCCCGACGACGCCTCGACCTGGGACGCGGTCGTTCCCACTTTGGCCGAGGCGGGCTTGCGCGTGATCGTGCCGACGCTGCGCGGGTTCGGGGAAACGCGGCTGGGCGACGGGCCGCGCACCGGCAACAGCGCGATCCTCGCGATGGATGCGATCGCACTGATGGACGGGCTCGGGATCGAGCGGTTTATGGTCGCGGGGCATGATTGGGGATCGACCACCGCCGAGGCGCTCGCGATCGGCTGGCCCGAGCGGGTCAAGCGGATCGCGCTGCTGTCGTCGATGCCGCGGATGGGCGGCGCACCGACCCCGCCGTTCGAACAGGCGCAGCGGACCTGGTATCACTGGTTCATGGCGACCGCGCGTGGGGCTGTGGCGGTTCGCGCCGATCCCAAGGGCTTCGCGCATATCCACTGGGTCAATTGGGCACCGCGCGGCTGGTTCGACGAAGCGACGTTCGACCGCGTCGCGCAGTCCTTCGAGAACCCGGACTGGGTCGACGTGACGCTCCACAGCTATCGCGCGCGCTGGGATGAGGCGGAGCCCGATCCGCGCAGCCAGTGGCTCGAGAACAAGGTCAAGGCGACGCGTTCGCTTTCGCTGCCCGCGATCTACATTCAGGGCGACGCGGATGGCGTCAATCCGCCGTCCGCCAGCGCGGGCGTGCCGGACAAGTTTACCGGACCGTTCGGCTATATCCGGATTTCAGGCGTTGGCCATTTTCCGCAGCGCGAGCACCCGCAAGCGGTGGCGCGACACCTCATCCATCTTTTTACTGGCGACCCCCAGACCCTCGCCGACACGCATGACCGGAGTTTCCTTATGACCAAGACCAAGCCCCTCCTCGCCGGAATCGCCGCCGCAGGGATCATCGCCGCCGCCGCCTTCGGGGTGGCGCAAGCGCAGACTCGCCCCGCGACCAACGCGCTGAGCGAAGTGGCGACGTTCGACCATCAGGTGACGGGCGTCGCGGTGACCGCGGACGGCCGCCGTTTCGTCAACTTCCCGCGCTGGACCGACGATGCGCCGATCTCGGTTGCCGAAGTGATGGCCGACGGGTCGCTCAAGCCCTATCCCGACGCCAAGTGGAACAGCTGGCGCAACGCGCGCGCTAACGAGCTGCCGGTCGGCGACTATTTCGTCTGCGTCCAGTCGATCGTGCCCGACGGCCACGGCAATCTTTGGGTGCTCGACCCCGGCGCGCCGGGCAATGAGAAGATCCTCGAAGGCGCGCCCAAGCTGGTCAAGATCGACCTCGCCACCAACCGCGTCGTGAAGACGATCCTGGTGCCGGGCGACGTCGCGTTGCAGGGGACCTATCTCAACGACATCCGCTTCTCGCCCGATGGCAAGACCGGTTACATCACCGACAGCGGCACGCGCGGCGCGATCATCGTGATCGATCTCGAAAGCGGCAAGGGCTTCCGCGCGCTCGACGGGCATATGTCGACGCAGATCGACAAGACCGTCAAGGTGACCACCGACGGCAAGCCGCTGGTCCGCCCCGATGGTCGCCAGCCCGCTTTCTCGGCGGACGGGATCGCGATTTCGAACGACGGCAAGACGCTGTATTATCAGGCGCTGACCGGGAAGACTTTGTATGCGATCGACACTGCGCTGCTGCGCGACGGCGTTGCGGAGACGGCGCGCGCGGCGGGCGTGAAGACGGTCGCGCAGACGCATGTCGCGGACGGGCTGTGGATGAGCAAGGCGGGGACGCTGTACCTGACGTCGCCGACCGACAATGCGATTACGCGGCTGGCGGGCGATCATGTCGAGCCGGTGCTGAGCGATCGGCGGTTGCGCTGGCCGGATACGTTTTCCGAAGGGCCGGATGGGCGGATCTATGTGACGGCGAGCCACATTCAGGACACCAACTGGTTCAAGCCCGGGGCGCCGGCGTCGCTGAAGACGCAGCTGTTTGCGTTCATGCCGGGGAAGGGCGGGCGGCGCTGAGGGCTGGCCCCATCCCTACAAATACGCTCCGTTCGCCCTGAGCGAAGTCGAAGGGGCCCTTGCCGAACGGCCCGCGGTCTGTGGGGAGAGAGGGCTTCGACTTCGCTCAGCCCGAACGGGGTGGGGGGTGTTTCTGCTCCTCCCGTACGCCCTGAGCCAAGTCGAAGGGGCCCTTGCCAAACGGCCCGCGGTCTATGGGGAGAGGGGGCTTCGACTTCGCTCAGCCCGAACGGGTTGGGGTGTTTCTGCTTGCCCCGTTCGCTCTGAGCGAAGTCGAAGGGCCCCTCTGCGAAACGGCCCGCGGGCTATGGTGAGAGGGGGCTTCGACTGCGCTCAGCCCGAACGGGTTTGTGGGTGTCTCCGCTCTTTCCGTTCGCCCTGAGCGAAGTCGAAGGGGCCCTCTGCGAAACGGCCCGCGGTCTGTGGTGAGAGGGGATTTCGACTGCGCTCAGTTCGAACGGGGTGGGGGGGCACGATCTCGCCCCCACCGGATGCATCTCAACCCGCCGTGATGAACCCGCCGATCCCCGCAAGCGCGAGCGAAGCCGCCGGAAGCGCGGTCGCGTCGAACGCGAGCCGCAACCAGCGGGTGTCACGTGCTTTGGCGAACGGCAGCCGCTGCGTCGCGAGCGCATAAGCGATGTTGGCGAGTTCGCCCGCGCCCGCTGGCTCCCACCGCTTGCCGTCGACGCTGGTTTCGCAGCGATAGCCGCGCGGCGGAGAGACGTCCTTGGCGAGCGTGCGGGACGGGGTGATGCTCACGCCTGCGAGGCGCACCGTTTTGCCCATGTCGATGGTGACGGTGGCGGGTTTGCCGGGCGTCGGCGCGGGGGTGGTCCAGCGCGTTGCGGCATCGTCGTCGAGCAACGCTTCCGCGCCGGGCGACGAGGCCGCTACGATCCGCCAGCCCGCGGTCGACACGACCGTCGGGTCCGTGCGCGTGCTGGGGGCCACTGCGACGGGTGCGACCTGGCGGAACAGCGCGATCTCGCTGATCGCGGGACAAGCGGGGGCATCGAGGATGCGCAAGCGCAGCCGCCGCGCGGTGATCGGTTGGGGCAAGCGGATGATGCGTTGCGCGCCGATCGCCTCATGCTCGGCGAGCGTCTTCCACACGCCGTCCACCTCGGCATCGACCGCGAAGCGCGTCACGCGGAGGCCGAGCGGCAGATATTCGCGCAACCGGATCAGGTCGAAGCTGCGCCCCGGCGGCAGGTCGAGCGTCAGCGTGGGGGTATGATCGGCATCGGGGGTCGACCAGTAGCTGTCGTCGCGCCCGTCGAGCACGCGGGCCGCACTGAAGGCCGCGCCGCGTTCGGCGCTGGCGTGTGCGACCGCGCCCTGCGCGAGGCCGGTGCGATAGGTCGCCGCTTGCGCCGCGCCGAATGAGGCGAGCACCGCCGCGTCGGTATCGGCGATCCGCCCGCGCCGGTCGGGCGGCAGGTTGAGATTGAGGTTGGTGCCGCGCCCGACCGATTCATCGTACAGCTTGAGCAGCCGGTCGGGCAGCTTGACCTTGCCGTCCTCGTCCGCGTGATAGAACCAGCCGGGGCGGATCGACACGTCGGTCTCGGCGGGCCACCACAATTCCGCGCCGCGCACGCCGCTATTGCCCTCGGCCTGGACATAGGGGTGGTTGGGCATGGTCGGCCAGCACGGGTCGCCCGCGACGCCGTCCTCATTCCCGACCCAGCGGATGTCCGCGCCGAGCGGATCGAACGTGCACGCCATCGGCTGATGCTGGTGGACGAGCGCGACGGTCGCCTTCCAGTCGTAATAAGCGGGGGCATCGATCTTCCGCGTCTCGCGCGCGCCGCCGTAATAGCCGTCGCCGCCATTCGCACCGTCGAACCAGAATTCGAACAGCGTCCCGTAGCGGGTGCAGAGTTCGACGATCTGCTTGCGGAAATAGTCGACATAGGCCGGGCGGCCATAGTCGGGGTGATGCCGGTCCCACGGCGACAGATAGAGCCCGAAATCGAGCCCGGCGCGGCGCGTTGCCGCCGCCATCTCACCAACGATGTCGCCCTTGCCGTTCTTGTACGGCGTGTTGCGGATGCAGCGTTCGGTCAGCATCGTCGGCCACAGGCAGAAACCGTCGTGATGCTTGGCGGTCAGGATGATCCCGGTCATCCCGCCCGCCTTGGCCGCCGCGACGATCTGGTCGGGGGAGAAGTCGGTCGGGTCGAACAGCTTCGGGTCTTCGTCGCCGTAGCCCCATTCCTTGTCGGTGAAGGTGTTGATCGAGAAATGGATGAAGGCATATTGCTGGCGCTTGTGCCATGCGAGCTGGCGTGGCGCCGGCGTCGCGCCCCACGGCTTGGGCGCGCCAACAGGGGACTTGCCGAGAGCGGGGGCCGTCAGCACGGGAACAGCGGTGGCGGCGAGGCCGGACGCGATCACCGAGCGGCGCGAGAAGCTGGTCATGGGAGTCTCCAGGGTCATGCCGAATGGCCGAAGGATGGGGGACGATCGCCGCGTGCCGCGCCGAAGCCGGGGTTGGGCTTGGCCGACATGGTGAAGCGGAGCGTGCCACCGGCGCTGAGCGTGGCGTGGTCGATCCAGCTCTTCGTCCAGGGTTTACCGTTCCAGGTAACCGCGGTGACATAGGGCGTATCGGCGCGGTTGCCGGGTGCCTCGATCGTCAGCGTGCGGCGGTCACCGACGCGCACGACCGCGCGCTCGAACAGGGGGGAGCCGAACACATAGACCGCCTCGACCGGATCGACCGGGTAGAAGCCGAGCGCCGAGAAGACGAACCACGCGCTCATCTGCCCGCAATCGTCGTTGCCGATGATGCCGTCGGGCGCGTTGCGGTACATTTCGGTGCACAGCCGCCGGACCATCGCCTGCGTCTTCCACGGCTGGCCGGCATAGGCGTAGAGGTATGCGGCATGCTGGTCGGGTTCGTTGCCGTGGGCATATTGACCGAGCATCCCCGAGATATCGGGCGGCGCATTGGCGGGGAGCGTCGAGGGCGCGGAGAACATCGCGTCGAGCTTGGCGGCGAACGCCGCGTCGCCGCCGACATGCGCGATCCGGCCGTAGATGTCGTGCTGGTTGAGGAAGGTCGCCTGCCAGCCGTTCGCCTCGGTATAGTCACGCCAGCCGGGGCGCGGCATGTGGCCAAGCTGGATCGGATCGTACGGCGTCCACCATGTGCCGTCGGCGAAGCGGGGGCGCGCGAAGCCCGTCTCGCGGTCGATCACGTTGCGCCAGTTGCCCGAGCGCTTGAGCAGGCGATCGGCGTCGGTGGTCGCACCGGCGGCGCGCGCGATCTGCGCGGACGCCCAATCGTCATAGGCATATTCCTGCGTGCGGCTGACGCTTTCGAACACCTTGTCGGCGGGGACATAGCCGAGCCGGTCGTACAGGTCGCGCCCGAGGCTGTTGTCCTTGTCGGGGGCGGCGAAATCGAAGCTGCGCTTGGCGATCGCGGGCCAGGCGGCGGCGTAGTCGGCGGGAATGCCTTTCGCGCGCGCTTCGGCGAGCGGGACGACGCCGTGCCAGCCGATCATCGTGCCGGTTTCCTTGCCCTGCAGCGGCCACACCAGCGGGCCATAAGGGGATTGCTGCGTCTGGCGGATCAGGTCGTCGATCAGGCTCTTGGTGCGCACCGGCGCGATCAGCGTGAGCAGCGGATGGAGCGCGCGATACGTGTCCCACAGCGACCAGCTGCTATAGGCGGCCCCGCCGCGCGGGACCGTGTGCGTCTTGCCGTCGAGCCCGACGTAACGCCCGTCGACGTCCGAGAACAGCGTGGGGGCAAGCTGCGCGTGATACAGCGCCGAGGCGAGGATCGTGCGCTGGTCGGGGGTGCCGCCCTCGACCTGCACCGTGCCCAATGTGTCGGCCCAGCTTTTGCGCGCGGCGCGCAAGGTGCGGTCGAAGTCCCAATGCGACGCTTCCGCCGCGAGATTGGCGCGTGCGCCCGCGACGTCGACGCCCGAGATTCCACAGCGGAGCAGCAGCGGTGCAGCCCCCGCGTCGTCGAAGTGAAGCGCGAGCTTGAGTCGCTTGCCCGCGACTTGCCGGGTGCCGGCGGGCTGCTCGACATCGTCGTTGCCATAGAAGGTCACCCGGTCGGGGCGGCGCGAGCATTGCAGCGCGAAATGGATGCGGCGGCCCTTCGCCCAGCGGAACACGCGGCGCCCGCCGGTGATCGTCCCGTCGGCGTCGATCGCGAGCGTCGCATCGTCGATCAGCGGGGCCTTGTCGGAGGTGTCGTGGACGAGGTGCGACAGGTCGATCAGCACATGCCCCGCGCCGCGCGGGAAGGTGTAGCGATGCCAGCCGGTCCGCTCGGTCGTGGTGAGTTCGGCGCGCACCCCCGATTCGAGCTGGACACGGTACGAGCCCGGCTCGGCGACTTCGTTCGAATAGCGCTGGCGGTAGCCCGCGTCGGGATTGTCGATCGGCCCGGGGAGCAACTGCACCGGACCCGTCGTCGGCACGACCAGCACGTCGAGCATGTCGCCTATCCCGGTGCCCGACAGATGGGTGTGGCTGAACCCCATGATCGAGCCGTCGCCGTGATGATAGCCCGAGCACGTATCCCAGCGCGTGACGTCGGTATCGGGGCCGAGTTGGACCATCCCGAACGGCAAGGTCGGCCCGGGATAGGTATGCCCGTCGCCGCCGGTGCCGACGAACAAATTGGGCGCGGTGGCGGCAGCGCGCGTGGCGGCGCGGAGTGGCATTGCGCTGGCGAGAAGCGCGATGGCGGAACTGCCGATCAGGGTACGACGGTCGATGCTCACAAGGTGCCTTCCAGCAAAGCGGGGCGGGTGTTGGCGACACGGACGATCAGCTCGCCGAACAGGCCGTTGGCCCAGGCGAACCACGAGCGCGTGAATTGCGCGGGGTCATTCTGGTCGAAGGTTTCGTGCATGAAGCCGGTGCCCGCGTCGGTGTCGCGCAGGGTCTTGAGGCAGGCACGGATCGTCGCCGGGTCGTCGCTCGACAGGCCGCGGACGATTAGCGACATCGGCCAGATCTGGCGCAAGCCGACATGCGGGCCGCCGATCCCTTCGCCCGCTTTCCCGCGAAAGAAATAGGGATTGGCGGGGCTCCATGCGGCGGCCTGGGTGCGCTGCCACAGCGGGTCGTTCGCGGGGACGCAGCCGAGATAGCCGAGCCCCGACAGCGAGGGGACGTTCGCGTCGTCCATGAAGATCGCATTGCCGAAGCCGTCGACCTCATAGGCCCACACCTCGCTGCCATCGCGCAGCCGCATCCGCCCATGTTCGGCCAGCGCACGCGCGACTTCGTCGGCGAGCGCGGTGGCGTCCTGCGCAAGCGCCGAGTCCCCGCGCGCGCTCTGCGCGACGACCGCGAGTTCGCGCAAGGCGGTGACCGCGAACAGGTTGGACGGGACCAGGAAGGGATAGAGGCACGCATCGTCCGACGGGCGGAACCCGCAATGGATCAGCCCGACCGGTCGCGACGGGTTGCCGTAGCCGTCGAGCGGCATCGTCTCGATATTGCGATCCGATTTGCGCAGGAAGCTGTACGGCCCGGGACCGTCTTTGCGTTGTTGCACGCGGAAGGTCGCGATGCTCAGCCGCGCGGCTTCGGCCCAGCGTGCGTCGAACGGCGCGCGGTCGCGGGTCGCCTGCCAATAGCCGTGCGCGAGCCGCATCGGGTAGCAGAGCGAATCGATCTCCCATTTGCGCTCGGCGACGCCGGGTTTCATGTCGGTCTTGTCGGACAGCGACCAGCTCAGGTCGGTCTTGGCGGACGGATCTTCCATGAACGCATTGGCATAGGGGTCGATCAGGATCGAGCGCGCCTGGCGCGCGATCAGACCGTGGAAGACCTGCCGCAGCGGCGCATCCTCGCGCGCGAGATGGAGATAGGGGGTCATCTGCGCCGAGGAATCGCGCAGCCACAGGCACGGAATATCGCCGGTGATGACGAACGCATCGGGGCCGCCATCGACCGTGCTCAGTTTGACGGTGGTGTCGAGTGTGTTCGGATAGCAATTGGCGAACATCCAGCGCAGCTTGGGATCGCCGATCTTTGCCGAAACCCGCGCGATCTCGCGCTCGACCGCGCGGCTGGTGAAGCGGCGCGCGCCGACCGCGGGGCGCTTGCTCGGCAGCGAGGTCGCCCCGAGCGCGGGCGTTGCGGCGAGCGTGGCCCCCGCCACGCCCCCGAGGATGGCTTCGCGGCGTGTCACGATCATTTCGGGAGCTCCTGCCGAGTGCCGGTGATCGTCAGGTCGATCCACGCGCCCGGCGCGGTGCCGGGCTGACCGCCGCCGACGAAGACGCGATACGCACCCGGCTCGACCGTGCGCGTGCCGTCGCGCGCGACGAGGCTGAGGCTGCGCGGATCGAGCGTGAAGCTGGCGGTGCGGGTCTTGCCGCGTGGCACCGCGAGGCGGGTGAAGCCAACTAGCTGACGCTGGAGCACCGGGGTGGTCCCGCCCCCTGCTGCGGCGGTGGTCGGGACGAGATATGCCTGGACGACTTCCTCGCCGTCGCGGCCACCGGTATTGGCGACGCGGACCTGCACATTGGCGCTTTGCCCGGCGGTGACGCTGACGCGCGCGACCGGCGCGGTATAGCCGTAGCTGGTGTAGCTCAGACCGTGGCCGAAGCCCCAGATCGGGGTGCCAGTGAAGTAGCGATAGGTCCGCTCCTTCATCCCGTAATCGACGAAGGCGGGGAGGTCGGTCGTGTTGGCGTAGAAAGTGACCGGCAAGCGACCCGACGGATTGTTGCGCCCGGCGAGCGTGTCGGCGATTGCGGTGCCGCCCGATTCCCCCGGATACCAGGCGGCGAGGATCGCGTCGGCGTTGGCGGGGTCGATCGCGACCGCGCTGCCGCTGGTCAGCACCAGCACGAGCGGCTTGCCCGTCGCCTTGAGTGCCGCGATCAGCCGTTGCTGCGCGAACGGCAGCGCGATGTCGGTGCGGTCGCCACCGACGAAACCGGGAACGCTGACTGACAACGCCTCGCCTTCGAGATCGGGCGACAGGCCGACCGAGACGACCACGACGTCGGACGCGTTCGCCGCGGCGACCGCCTCGGCGATCATCGGTTCGGCGGGGGGGAGCCACAGCAGGCGAACGCCTTCGTCGTCGCTGACATGGTCGAACTCCAGTTTGAACGGGACTGGGCGACCGTCGCTCATGAACGGAACGTCGATCCGGCCCTTCTTGATCTCGCCTTGCGACAGCGGCTTGCCGTCGATCCACAGCCGCGCGGCATCGTGCGACTTGCAATATTTCCAGCAGGCCGGGGCATCGACGATCAGGCGATAATTGCCCGGCCCCGGGGGCACGAGCTCGCCGGTCCAGCGCGCGCTCCACTGTGCGCCAAGGCCGGGGGCGGGGACGGCACGGTTGGTGTCATGGTCGATATGGCGCTCGCGCCGCGTTGCGACGGGCGTGCCGGTCGCGCCGGGGGTGGCGAAATATTCGGCCTGCAAGCCGGGCGCGCCGTTCGAGCGGAGCGCGGTCTCGGGGATCGGCACGGCCGAGCCGTCGGCGAGCAGCGAGCCTTGCGCATAGCGGACGTTGGCCGCGCCGAATTCGCGGCGGATCCCTTCCAGCGGGGTGACCGGATTGATGGCGGTGCCGTGGTAATTGCCCTGGAGCACGCCGACGTCATCGGCGTCCGCACCGATCAGCGCGATCCGGGTGCCGCCCTTGAGCGGCAAGCGGTTGGCGTCGTTCTTGAGCAGGACGATCGCCTTGCGCGCGGCCTCCAGCGCGACCGCGTGATGGTCGGGCGTGCCAATCTCCTTGGGCGAGATCTTCGACCACGGGCTGGTCGCGCCGTAAGCGATGCCGAGCGCGCGGCGGGCGTCGAGCGCGCGTTGCAGCGAAATGTCGATTTCCTGCTGCGTGACCAGCCCGCGCTTCAACGCCTCGGGCAGCGCGGCATAGGTGTTGCCGCAGTTGAGGTCGGTCCCGCCCTTGAGCGAAGCCGCGGCGGCACCCGCGGCATCGAGCCGGTAATGATGGTACATGTGGACGTTGGCGACCGCATCGCAATCCGACACGGTAAAGCCCTTGAAGCCCCAGTCGCGCCGCAACCGATCGATCATCAACGGTGCGTTGGCGCAGGCGGGGACGCCGAGGATCGAGTTGTAGGCGCACATCAGCGACTGCGCCTTGCCCTCGGTCACTGCGAGGCGGAACGCGGGGAGATAGGTCGCTTCCAGATCCTGCGGCGACGGATCGACGTCGAAACTGTCGCGGCCCGCCTCGGGGCCGCTGTGGACCGCGAAATGCTTGGGCGTCGCGATCACCTTGGGGTGCGCGGGGTCGGGGCCCTGCAAGCCGGTGACGAAGGCGACGCCGAGCCGCCCGGTCAGATACGGATCCTCGCCATAGGTTTCCTGCCCGCGGCCCCAGCGCGGATCACGGAAGATGTTGATGTTGGGCGACCAGATCGTCAGCCCTTCGTAGATCTTGCGATCCGCATTCACCGGCTGCGCATTGAACTTGGCGCGCGCCTCGGTCGCGACGACGTCGCCGATCCGCTTGAGCAGCGGCGCGTCCCACGTCGCGGCCATGCCGATCGCTTGCGGGAAGACCGTCGCATAGCCGTTGCGCGCGATCCCGTGGAGGCCCTCGCTCCACCAGTCATAGGCGGGGAGACCTGCGGCGGGATCGGCGGGCGCGCTGCTCTGGAGTTGCGCCGCTTTCTGCTCGGGGGTCATCGTGGCGGGGTTGGGCGAGACTTGCGCGGCCTCGGCGGCGAGCAACAACCAGATCATCGGCGGGATCCCAGCGAACGGAGGGTAAGGGCGGCGGTGAGCGCCTTTGGCGTGGCCTTGGACGTGACGGTGATCGTGCGGCTTTCGCCGGGCAACAGGTCGAATCCGTCGTCGGACGGATGCGCGCCGATGCTGCCGAAATCGAGCATCACCGCGCGCGCGAGGGCGGTTGCGCGCACCGTCACCGTATCGCCCGACCAGGTCGCGGTCAGGCCGGGGTCGGGATAGCGCATCGTCTTGGGCACGCCGCGTTCGATGATCGTGCGGCTGACGACCGCATCGCCGATCATCAGTTCGGCGACCGCATAGCTCGTCGCGGGGTCGGCGCCTGCGAACAGCGTCGCATCGTCGAGCTTGGCGACGTCGGTTGCGGAGAGCGCGGGGAGCGTGGTTTCCGCGCCTTGCTCGGCGAGCGGCTTGCCCGTCATATCGAACGCACGGACTCGCCAGCGCGCGGCGATCGGGGTGGTCGCATCCGAGACCAAGGCGATCCGGGTCGCCGTGTCCTTATGCTCGGCGACGATCACCTGCGGCGCGAAGAAGCGGCGCGCGGCATAATGGAGCAGCTTCCACCGGCCGTCGTAATCGATGCTCGACCAGGAGATCGACGGCCAGACGTCATTGAGCTGCCAGTAGAGCGACCCCATCGTCACCGGGCGGCACGAGCGGTGGTGAAGTGCTGCGAGCGCAATCGCCTCGGCCTGGTTGACCTGGCTGAGATAGACGAAGTCGGCGATGTCCTTGGGCTCGCCGAGCCGGTCGCGCATGTAGAGCAACAGCCGGTCATTGCCTTCGCCCGCGAGGAACTTCTGGTGCGCCTTAAGCACCGGGCTGGTCGGCTGGAGCGGGCCGTTGCCCGCGAAGCCGCGCACCGTCGCCATGTCGGGCATCGCCTGGAAGCCATATTCCGACATGAAGCGCGGGCAGGCGTCGAGATAGCGTTCGACCGGCTTGGAGCCCGACCAGACGTCCCAGAAATGGCGGTCGCCCGCTTTGTCGGTATCGGCCGGGCCGTCATAGTCGTTCGACGGCGAACCCGGCCAATAGGGCGTGCCCGGCGAGCGCGTCAGCACCGCATCGCGCAACACGCGATCGAACAGCACCGCCATGCCGACGCCGATCCGCTCCTGCTCGTCCGCGCCGACGACTTTCTTGAACGCCTTGCGATCGCTCCAGTTTTCCCAGCCCGACAGAATTTCGTTGCCGCCCGCCCACAGGACGATCGAGGGATGGGTGCCGAGCCGCTCGACCTGTTCCTCCGCCTCGATCTGGACGTTCTTGCGGAAGGCGGCATCGGGCGGGGTGACGGAGCCGCCGAACATGAAGTCCTGCCACACCATCAGGCCCATCTCGTCCGCCATGTCGTAAAAGGCATCGTCGAGATAATAGCCGCCGCCCCAGATTCGCAGCATGTTCATGTTGGCGTCGCGCGCCGCCGTCACCAGCAGGCGCATCGATGCGGGCGTGACGCGGGTCGGGAAGCTGTCGAACGGGATGACGTTCGCGCCTTTGGCGAAGATCGGGATACCGTTGATGCGGAACCCCATCGCGCCATTGTCGCGGATCAGCTCGACCGTGCGCAGCCCGATGCGGCGGTCCGCGGTGTCGGTTGCGGCCCCGTCCTGTTCGAGCGCGGCGGACACGCTGTACAGGGCCTGCGCGCCGTAACCGACGGGCTGCCAGCGTTGCGGGTGCGCGACCGTGATCGGCAGCGAGACGGCGTTCGATCCTGCGGCGAGTGTCACTGCTTGCGTGACGGTCTGGTTGGTGCCGCCGGGGCCGGTCAGCGTGACGCGGATCTGCGCGGGGCCGGCGCGGTCGGCCTGGATCATGGTTTTCGCGAGCAATCGTGCTTCGGCATCGGACAGCGCATCCTGCTCGACGCGCAGTGTATCGATCCGCGCGCTGTCCCACGCCTCGAGCCGCACCGGGCGCCACGGTCCGACGTTGAGGATGCGCGGGCCCCAATCCCAGCTATAATTGTACTTGGGCTTGCGGATGTAGGGCGAGGTCTGGCGACCCTTGGGCTCGTCGCCGAACGCGGAATCATATTCGCCCGGGAGCGACGCCTTTTGCGCCATTACCATCGGCTGCAACGTCTTGATCGGCGCGGCGAAGGTGATGAGGATCTCGTTCGCGCCGACTGCGAGGAACGGTTTCGCGGCGATCCGCCAGCGGCGATGCGCGTTGTTGGCGGTGAGCACCGCATGCCCGTTGATCGTCACGGTCGCGAAGGTGTCGAGCCCGTCGAACACCAGATCGAGATGATCGCGCGCGAGCATCGCGGGCGTCACCGCGAGGGTGCGGCGATATTGCCAGTCGGTTCGCCCGACCCACTGGATCGCGGCTTCGTTGGTGGCCAGAAACGGGTCGGGCACGCGATGGCGCGCGATCAGGTCCTGCTGGATACTGCCGGGCACGCGCGCGGGGAACCAGCGCGCCTCGGGGCGGTGCGCAGCGATCGCGGCACCGTCCGACGGCGCGATCCGCGCCTGCCAGCCGTCGTCGAGCTGGATCGCCGAACGCGGCGCGGCAGCAAGCGGCGCGGCGACCGAGGCAAGCAACGTCAGGGCGAAGGCGCTGCGCAAAGCCCGGCGCATCAGCGGCGCTCGGTCAGCTGGACGGACAGCGGCGCGTAATTGAGCCCCTCGGCTGGCGACGTGAATTGGAAGCATAGGTCGTGGTCACCCGTCATTCGTGGAAGCGTAGCGGAAAAGGTCATGCGTGGCGGTGCGGTTGCGGGATCGGGGAGCGGAAAGCTTGCGATCACCTTGGTCGGCGGCGCGTCCTTGGCGGGCGCGCGACCGCTTGTGTCCCGGCACCCGAGCGAGACGAGCAGTTCGCCGTAAGGTGTGACGCGGAAATGCTGGCGCACGTCCGCAGTATCGTGCGCGAGCCCGAAATTGCGCGCGATCCGTGCGACGTCGACGGTGAAGCCGCCCGCGACGTCGAACGGGGCGGCGGGATAGACGCTGCACGTGTCGAACACGCCGATGTTGACCGCGGGACCGTTGGTCTCGGCATCCACGGTCATCGGCATCCGCAACCCGAACGACCGCCCCGGGCAGGCGACGAGGTCGGACGACGTGCGTGACAGCAAGGCGAAGCGACTGGTGGCGAAGTCCCGCACCTTTGCGGTGGCGATTCCGTCGGCATCGAACGCGGCGGCCTTGATCGTTACGCCGTTTGCGACGGTCAGCGGGGTGGCATAAGCGGCGGACTGCGCGGTCGGTGCGCTACCGTCGAGCGTGTAGCGGATGGTGCCGACCGGCACCTGCGTCGCTAGCGCGACCGTCGCCTTGCCGGTGCGGAGTGCGTCGCCGCGCGAACCCTGTAGCGTGTAGGCGACTGCGAAGGCGCTGTCCGCGACTTCGATCCCGCCCCACCGCCAGCGCGCGACCTGCGGCGACAGCCGGTTCGCGAAACTGGCGAAGTCGCGCGGCGCACGCGACCAAGTCGTCTCGGCGAGCGCCGCCGCGCGCGGGAACAGCGCGTGCTGCATCTGGTACGGCGTTACGAGATACTCGCTCCACGCATTCGCCTGCGCGCCGAGGACGTGTCTGGCGTGCGCGGCGTCGATCCCCTTGGGCATCGGATCATAGCCGTAAATCGCGGCGAGGGTCTGGACCTTGAGCCGCCCCGGCGGCTCGTCCGCGCTGCCGCTCTGCAGATTGTCGAGGTACAGCATCGGATCGGGCGACAGGACGACGTCGTGTCCCGCATTCGCCGCATCGACCGCGCCCTGCTCGCCGCGCCACGACATCACCGACGCAGACGGGGGCAAGCCGCCCTCGAGGATCTCGTCCCAGCCGATCAGCCGGCGACCCTTGCTCGCGAGATAGCGTCCGAACGTGTCGATCAGCCAGCTTTGCAGTGCGTTCTCGGTCTTGATGTCGAGCGACGCCATTTGCGCCTGCACCTGCGGCGAGCGTTGCCACTGATCCTTGATCGCCTCGTCGCCACCGAGATGGACGTAGCTGCCGGGGAAGACGGCGATCAGTTCGTCGAGCACGTTCTTGACGAAGGCGACACCCTTGGGGCCGGGGTTGAGGAGATACGGGTTGATCCCCCAGTCGTGCGAGACCGCGGGCCGGTCCCCCAATACGCCCAACTCGGGGTAGGCCGAGACCAACGCTTGCGCATGGCCGGGCAAGTCGATTTCGGGGACGATCGTGATCCCACGATCGGTCGCGTAGCGCACCAGCGCGCGGAGTTCGACCTGGGTGTAGAAACCGCCGACCCGGGTCGAAGGGGCGGGGCCGCCGGTGGACGGCGGCGATCGGAACGCGCCGATCTCGGTCAGCTTGGGATAGCGTTTGACCTCGAACCGCCAGCCCTGGTCGTCGGTCAGATGCAGATGGAGCGTATTGAGCTTCACCGCCGCCATCTGGTCGACGATCTGGTACAGCGAAGGCAACGGTTGAAAGTGCCGCGCGACATCAACCATCAGGCCGCGCCAGGCGAAGCGGGGGGCATCCGTGATCGTGACGCCCGCGACCGTCACAGGCTTGCCGAACGCCTGATCGGGACTGAGCATCTGCGCCAGCGTCATTGCGCCGTACACGAACCCGTTGCGGGACGCGGCGGCAATGCGGATCCCGGTCGCGTCGACGTCGAGCCGATACGCTTCCGGTCCGGTGATGGTTCGGTCCCGGACGAAGCGGATCGGCGCATCGTTCTTGCCCGTTTGCAGCGTGATCCCGCGGGTCGTCATGACGTGAGCGATCAACAGGCGGGCGGCCGAAGCGGCCTCGACATCGCCGGGCGGCGTGGCGATTGCAGATCCCGACGAAATCACGAGAGTGCCGGGTTTAGCGGCCATACTCGCGGGAAGAGGCAGCACCGCCAAGGGCTTGGCCGGCGACATCGACTGCGCTTCGGCGACTGGCGCGACGCCGATCGCGCCGACCGCACCCAGCATCCAGCCAATAGTCTGCGCAAATCTTGCCAAGCCCATTCCTCCGCCCCGTCGAGTGTTCCCGCGTCTTGCTGAGAGGTGTAACCAATATAGGTCCACTTGCAAGCGACCGTCGCAGATCGCTCGTCAGGCAATCCCGGCGGCCGCTCTTGTTTCCGCATACCAATTTGGTTGCGGACTATGCCGATTGATCACCATCGGAACATTGACTAGTCTCGCGTCCAACGAACGTCGCGCGGGCGCGGGGCATCGCGCGCTCGACAAGGGGTGGGCAGTGGCTTTTACACATCAGATCGGGACGTTCCGCGAGGGAAATCCTGCGCCATTGTACCTTCAGCTGCAGCAACTGATCCGCGATGCGATCGGGCAGGACGTACTTGCGCAGGGCGATGCGATCCCCGCCGAGCGCGATCTCGCGACCGATTATGATGTGTCGCGCATCACGGTGCGCAAGGCGATTGGCGGGCTGGTGGAGGAAGGGTTGCTGACGCGGCGGCGCGGCGCGGGGACCTTCGTCACCGGGCGCGTCGAGAAGAGCTTCTCCAAATTGTCGTCCTTTTCCGAGGACATGGCGGCGCGCGGCAAGACCGCGTCGAGCAGCTGGATCAGCCGGACGACGGGGACGGTCGACCCGGAGGAAGCGATGTCGCTGGGCCTGTCGCCGGGGACGCCGGTGTTTCGCTTTCACCGCATCCGCTTTGCCGACGAACAGCCGATGGCGCTCGAATTCTCAACCATCGCGGGCTATTGCCTGCCCGCGATCGGCGCGGTCGAGGAATCGCTGTACACCGCGCTCGACAAGGCCGGCAGTCGGCCAGTCCGTGCGCTTCAGCGGCTCCGCGCGATCCCGTTCGGGGCGGAACACGCGCGGATGCTCGGGGTCGATGCGGGGCATCCGGGCTTGCTGATCGAGCGGCGGGGGTTCCTGAAAGACGGGCGCGCCGCGGAATTCACGCGCTCCTATTATCGCGGCGATGCCTATGATTTCGTGGCGGAATTGTCGGATCTCTGATCGCCAGCGCGCCTGTCCCTACCCCGGAGTTTTGCCATGAACCGTCGTCAGCTCCTGCTCGCCTCCGCGGCGAGCGCGGCGGGAGCCGCGAGCGGCAGTCTCGCCGCCGCCCCACGGCAGATCGCGCTGGAAGACGCGGGCGCGCTGCCGATGCCGCAACCGACGCGGGTCTTGCCGCCGATGCTGCAAGAGACTGATCCGGCGCGGATCCGGCTCGAACGCGGCTGGCGGTTCCATGAAGGCGATGTCGTCCCGCCGCCGCCCGCCAACCACGAACAGACTTATCTGAGCGTCAAGGCCGGGAATGCGCAGGGCGCTGCGGCGATGGCGTTTGATGATTCCGACTGGCTCGCGGTGCGGTTGCCGCATGATTGGGCGGCTGCGCAACCCTTTGTCGAGACGGCGAATATCTCGCAAGGATACCGGCCGCGCGGGATCGGTTGGTACCGGCGCACGCTGCGGCTGGATCCTGCGGATCGCGGTAAGAAGATCGAGCTGCACTTCGATGGAATCGCGACCAATGCGACGATCTGGTTCAATGGCAGCGTCGTCGCGCACAGCTGGTCGGGCTATACCGGGGTCGTCGTCGACCTGACGCCGTTCGCGCGGTTTGGGGATGCGGAGAATGTCATCGCGATCCGCGTCGATGCGCAGGCGATGGAAGGCTGGTGGTATGAAGGCGCCGGGATCTACCGCCACGCCTGGCTTGTCCGGCGCGCGCCCGTGGCGATTGCGAGCGACGGTTTGCACGCCGATCCGCGTCGGAAAGCAGACGGACGCTGGCAGGTTCCGGTCGTTGCGACGCTATTCAGTGTCGATCGTGCGGCGGTTTCGGTCACGTTTGAGGCGGTATTGCACGACCCGACGGGGCGGACAGTGGCGCGGGGCGAATCTTCGGTCACGGTTACGCCGTTGGACGATGCGGACGCGACGCTGACGCTCGACGTGGCGGCACCCGGCTTGTGGTCGATCGAGACGCCGCAGCTCTACACGCTCGTCGCCACCGTGCGGCGCGATGGTGCGGTGGTGGACGAACGCCGCGTCGCGCTCGGGTTCCGCACGATCCGGTTCGATCCGGCGTTGGGCTTCCACCTCAACGACCGCCATGTGAAGATCAAAGGCGTCTGCCTGCATCAGGATCACGCGGGCGTCGGGGTCGCGGTGCCCGATGCGTTGCTGCGCTGGCGGCTCGAACGGCTGAAGGGGATGGGGTGCAATGCGATCCGCTGTTCGCATGGCGCGCCCGCGCCCGAACTGCTCGATCTGGCGGACCGGATGGGGTTCGTCGTGATGGACGAGAACCGCCAGTTCAACCCGGCCCCCGACTATCTTGCGCAACTCGAATGGCTGATCCGGCGCGACCGCAACCATCCGAGCGTCATCCTGTGGTCGGTGTTCAACGAGGAACCGATGCAGGCGAGCGAGGCGGGCGTGGAGATGGTCCGGCGGATGGCGCATGCGGTGCGGAAACTCGACGACAGCCGCCCGATCACCGCCGCGCTCAACGGGTCGTTCTTCGATCCGGTGACGGTCGCCAACGTGGTCGATGTCACCGGGTTCAATTACTACCAGAACGATTACGATCGCTTCCACGCGCAATTCCCGAACCGCGCGATGACGAGTTCGGAGGATACCAGCGCGTATGAGACGCGCGGAGCGTTTGCGGGCGATCCGGCGAAGCACATCGCCTCTTCCTATGACGTCGAGAATGCGAGCTGGGGCGATACGCATCGCGCGACGTGGAAGAAGATCGCCGAGCGTGGCTTCGTCGCGGGCGGGTTCGTGTGGACGGGGTTCGACTATCACGGCGAGCCGACGCCTTATGCGTGGCCGACGATCGCGAGCTTTTTCGGGATCCTCGACCTGTGCGGTTTCCCCAAGACCGCCTTCGACATCCATCGCGCGCATTGGGTCGACGATGCGCCCGTCGTCAGCCTCGCGCCGCACTGGAGCTGGC
Source organism: Sphingomonas sp. PsM26 (assembly GCA_030433805.1). Lineage (GTDB taxonomy): Bacteria > Pseudomonadota > Alphaproteobacteria > Sphingomonadales > Sphingomonadaceae > Sphingomonas. The sequence goes on from JARUXA010000007.1 coordinate 165,352, forward strand.
CGGGGCGCGAGGGGCAGCCGATCACGGTGCTGGTGATGAGCAATGCCGAACAGGTGGCGCTGCGGCTCAACGGGCGGGAGCTCGGGACGCAGGCGGTGGATCGCTGGATGGGGAACAGCTGGACGGTGCCTTATGCGCCTGGGCGGATCGAGGTCGTCGCGCTCCGCGGCGGGCGGATCGTCGCGCGGGCGGCGCACGAGACCGTGGGGGCTGCGGTTGCGCTGCGGCTGACGCCGGCGCGGAGCGTGATGGCGGGGGATGGCGAGGATGCGCAGCCGATCACGGTCGATGCGATCGATGCGCGCGGGCGGCATGTGCCGACCGCGAACCTGCCGGTGCAGTTCACAGTGACGGGTGCCGCGATCATCGGGTTGGGGAATGGTGATCCCAACAGCCACGAACCCGAGCAATCCGCCGCTGGATCGGGCGCGCGGTCTTTGTTCAATGGGCTTGCGCAGGTGATCGTTCGCGCGGGGGAGGGGCGTGGGCGGATCGCCATCGAAGCACGCGCGCCTGGGATGGCCCCGGCGCGGCTAACGGTCGACCAGCTTGCGGTCGCGCCGCCCGCACAGGTGGCGGTTACGCCCGCGCAGCAACGCATTGCGCAATGGCGGCGATCGATGCCGTTCGACGCGCGCCCTTCGCCCAAGCTCGCGCCGAGCGATGGCGACAATAACAGCTGGGCGTTCGTTGCGAGCGGCACGGCGACCCCGCCGGGATCTGGCGGGCGCTGGCGCGTCTATCGGTCGTCGATCGTGCCGTGGCGGGCGGTTGGTGCTGGCGGGGGGCGGTTGCGCTTCGCGGCGGTCGGCGGGCGTGCGGAACTGTGGGTCGATGGCGTGCGGGTTGCGGACAAACCGGGTGCTGCGCCTGCGCCGATCGACGCGCGGATCGCGCCCGGCGTGGGAACACGGCGGATCGTGCTGCTGGTGGAAGCGGATGTGGCTTCGGCTTCAGGGGTGATGGGGCCAGTGACGCTGTCGGCGCTGTAGGGTCTGCGGGGTGTGCCCGTGGCTTGAGACAAAGGGGGCCGGCATTCAGTCGCGCACCCCGCCGAACGTCGCAAGCCCGACCCTTAGAAAAGGGAGGTGAGCAACACGCCAAGGATGATCGCGGTGCCTGCGACAATCTGCCGGGCGCTCACCGTCTCGCTAAAGAACCTGTGTCCGGCGATGGCGGCGATCGGCGCCTCGATAATGCCGAGCGCGCGGACGGGTGCAGCTGGCGAGAGCGCAAGCGCTACGAACCACCCGACCGAAGCGCACGCTCCGCACAATCCGGCACCCAAAGACGGCCGCCAGGCGCGCAGCACGTTGGCAAGCGTCGCCGGGTCGCGCCATGCCAGGAACAGGACCATTGCCGCGGTCTGCATCGCCTGCACCACCGCGACGCAGACGATCGCTGCAAAGATCGGATGCTGCGCGTCAAGCGCGAGGGCGGCGTGTCGAAAAGCGTTGAGCGAAAAACCGAAGAACACGCCCGACGCCAGACCGAACGCCGCCCCGGAAAGCGAGGCGCCAAGCTGTCGGGGCGAAGGCCAACTCAGCGCGGCAAGCCCGACCGTCGTGATTCCCACCCCCAGCCACGCAATGCCGCTGATACGATCGTCATAGATGACCAGCCCGAGCAGGGCCGCCAGCGGCAGCGAGCTTTGCTGGAGCGCCGTGCCGACCGCGAAGCCGGAACGATGCATTGCGTTCAACAGCGCGGCGGTGGCGAGAATCTGGCTTGCTGCCCCGACCGATGCCGAAAGCCAGAACGCGCCCGACCAATGAAGATCGACATTCGGTACGACCAGCACCGCCACCAGCACGAAGACGACCGAAAACGGCAGGCCGAACAGGAAGCGCACGAGGGTTGCGCCCCACGGGCCGGATGTCGTCATGACGCTGCGTTGCAGGGCATTGCGACCGACCTGGAAGGTTGCTGCCAACAGCGTGGCCGGTATCCAGACAGGGTTAGCCATGACGTCGCCTACCTTGCGCGACGGTCGTCGTCGCCTCGTTTACCGTTGCCGGAGATAACCGTGGTCGTGAGCGGGCGCGCAACGCGAGGGCGTTTGGCGTTACGCGCTTACCAGACGACCCAGCACCGCCTCGTCCCCGAGCAAGTGCAGCACGCCCGGCGCAGGCCGCGCCACGCCGTGGACCCCGAGCGCATCCAGCGCGGCAGCGTCGACGCGCGCGCCATCGCGGACGGTGACGCGCAGGCGACCGTGATGCTGCGTGCTGTCCGCGATATTGTCCGTACCGCCCAACGCCGTTGTCAGCGCAGGGGCCAGGGTCAGCGTCGAGGCGGGGGCTTCCTCCACCGCGGCGGGGACGACAACCGCGGCGACCGGTTCGGCAACCCCGGCGTCCATCGCATCGCGAATCTCGACCGCGACGATATCTGCGACCGGGCCAAGCACCACTTGCAGCGCGGTCGCCGACGGGCGGATCATCCCGCGCGCGCCGAGCGCCTTGAGCGCCGCATCATCGACCAGCGCCTGATCGCGCACGACCAGCCGCAACCGCGTCGTGCACGCGCCGACCGAAGCGAGATTGTCCGCGCCGCCGAGCGCATCGGTAAACGCCCGGCCGCGCCCGCCTGCCGCAACAGGAGCCGCCGCCACCGGCGTCTCGGTCAGCGGCTCGCGCCCCGGCGTCTGCAGGTCGAGCCGCGCGATGAAGAAGCGGAACAGCCCGTAATAGAGCGCGAAATACACTGCGCCTACGGGCAACAGCAGCAGCGGCCGGGTCGCCTTGCCGAAGTTGAGAACGTAATCGAACAGCCCGGCCGAGAAGCCAAAGCCCATCTTGACGCCGAGCACGTCCATTACCGCCATCGACAGTCCGGTCAGCACCGCATGGATGCCGAACAGCACGGGCGCGAGGAACATGAAGCTGAACTCGATCGGCTCGGTCACGCCGGTCAGCATCGAGGTGAGCGCGAGGCTGAACAGCATCCCGCCGACCGCCTTGCGCCGCTCTGGCCTTGCGGCGTGATACATGGCGAGACAGGCGGCGGGCAGGCCGAACATCATCACCGGGAAGAACCCCGCCATGAAGCTTCCGGCGGTCGGGTCGCCCGCGAAGAAGCGCCGCAGATCGCCCGTCGTGCCGTGATAGTCGCCGACCACGAACCACGCGATGTTGTTGAGCAGATGGTGCAGCCCGGTGACGAGCAGCAGCCGGTTGAGCAGCCCGAACATGAATACGCCGGTCGCGCCCGCGCCGGTGGCGGCGAGGCTGATCGCGTCGATCCCTGCGCTGATCCCCTGGAACGCGAAGCCGATGATCGCGGCGAGTACCAGTCCGGCGAGCCCGCTGACGATCGGCACGAAGCGTCGCCCGCCGAAGAAGGCGAGATATTCAGGTAGCTTCATCGCGGAGAAGCGGTTGTAGAAGAGACCACCGACGAGCCCCGAGAGGATCCCGATCGGCACGTCGAGCCGCGCCATCACCTTCGCCTTCCACGCCGCGGTGGCGAGGTCGACCGCGGGGCCGGTGAATCCCGAGAGTTCGGAGGGCGGGACTACGAGCAAAGTCTTGCCCGCCTCGGTCGTCACGAGGAAACAGGTGACGCCCGCCAGACACGCCGCGCCATTGCCGTCGCGTGCGAACCCGGTCGCGACGCCGAGCGCGAACAGCAGCCCGAGATGATCGAAGATCGCCTGGCCCGCCGCGCCCATGAACGGGATGCCGAGCAGGTCGGGTTGGCCGAGCCGCAGCAGCAGTCCGGCGATCGGGAGCACCGCGATCGGCAGCATCAATGCGCGGCCAAGCGACTGGAGTCCGGCGAGGAGGGTCTTCATGCCGGGATCTCCCTGGAGGCAAAGCGCCGGGCGAGTGCCCGGACTTCGGTGGCGGAGGCGCAGGCCAGCGCTTCCCGCGCGTGGTCGCGGCAGGCATCGAGCGAAACCTCGCGCACGCGCGCCTTGATCGTCGGCACGACGCCGGGGGCGGCGGACAATTCGGTGACGCCGAGCCCGAGCAGGATCGGCACCGCGAGCGGGTCCGAGGCGAGGCTGCCGCAGACGCCGGTCCAACGACCGCGCATCGCACCGCCGCGGCAGGTCTGCTCGATCAGGCGGAGCACCGCGGGATGCAGCCCGTCGAGCGCGCTTGCCACCGCCGGATTGGCGCGGTCCATCGCGAGCGTATATTGCGTCAGGTCGTTGGTGCCGATTGACAGGAAATCCGCCTCGCGCGCGAGCGTGTCCGCAGTGACTGCGGCGGCGGGGGTCTCGACCATGATGCCAAGTTCGATCGCGGCGGAAATCCCAAGTTCGTCGCGCAGCCGGTCGAGCACGAGGCGGACGCTGCGGACTTCCTCGACGCGCGAGATCATCGGCAGCATGATGCGGCACTGGCCGATCGGCTTGACCGCGAGGATCGCGCGCAGCTGATCCTCGAGCAAGCCGGTGTGCGCCAGCCCGACGCGGATGCCGCGCAGCCCCAATGCGGGGTTTTCCTCGGCCGCCATCGCAAGATATGGTGCGGGTTTGTCTCCGCCGATATCGAGCAGCCGCACGATCAGCGGTCGGCCTTCGAGCGCATCGGCGATCGCCTGATACTCGTGATGCTGTTCGGCGACGGTCGGCGCAGTGTCGCGTTCGAGGAACAGGAATTCGGTGCGGAGCAGACCGCAACCCTCGGCGCCGTTGGCGACCGCGGGGCCGGCTTCGGCGGCGGCACCGAGATTGGCGAACACTTCGATCCGGGTGCCGTCCGCAGTGTGGCAGGCGATCGCGGCCTGCGACAAAGCATCGGCGCGTTTGCGTGCGGTGACAGCTTGTTCCACCTCCGCCTGCGCGAGCTGTTGCGTGTCGGGCGTAGGGAGGATCATCCCGTTGCTGGCGTCGAGCACGACGCGCGCGCCGTCGGGGATCGCCAGTGCGCCATCGCCGACCGCGACCAGCGTGGGCAAGGCCATCGACGCCGCGAGGATCGCGACATGCGACGTGGGACCACCGCGTGCGATGCACAGCCCTGCAAGACCGTCGGCGATTGCGATCAGGTCGGACGGCAGCAGGTCGTCGGCGACCAGGATCGTCCCCGCGGGATAGGCATGCCGCTCGTTCGTTACTCCAATCAGCTTGGCCAGCAGGCGTCGTTCGAGATCGAGCAGATCCCCCGCGCGTTCGGCGAGGCGGGCGTTGCCGCCCGAGCGCAGCGCATCGGCTTGCGCGCGGATCGCGCTGCGCCACGCATAGGCCGCGCTTTCGCCGCGCGCGATCCCGGCCTCGGTCGCGGCGTGGAGGTCGGGGTCGTCGAGCAGCCCCTCGTGCGCGACGAGGATCTCGCGGGCAGCGCCCTTCTGGGTTGCGGATTGTTCGATGAGGTCGGCGCGGAGCGCGGCGCGTGCATCGGCGAACGCGGCCTGTTCGATCGCGATGCCACGGCCTTCGCGCGGGACGTCGATGTCGCTGTTGCGGTGATGCTGCACGGGTCCGACCGCAAGCCCGGGGGCCGCGGGGACACCGCGTAATGCGCCCGGCGGCAGGGGGGCGCTATCCGCCACGGCGGCGACGCGGGTGACGGGGGCGGGCGCTTCGGCGAGCCCGGTCGACAACAGCGTGACCAGCGCATCGACCGCGGCATCGGCATCGCCGCCGCGCGCGACAACCGCAATCTCATCGCCGAGCGCGATGCCCAGACCGAGCATGCCGGTAAGGCTGCGCGCGGAGGCGCTGCGTCCGTCCTTCTCGATCGAGAGGGCGGCGCGGGTTTCGCGGGCAAGTGCTGCAATCCGGGCGGCGGGACGAGCATGAATGCCGTGGGGCAGATCGATGCGAAGCGTACGTCGGACGATGGTGGAGTCGTCGTCCTGCCGCCCGAATTCGAGTTCCGGCTCTTGCGGCTGCTGCTTCTGCTGGGGCGGGGCCGTGCGGTGCAGGGTCATCAACGGGGCGCCGACGGTTATCGCGCCGGGGGGCGCGAACGCGGTGAGCGTGAAGCCCGTGGCATCGGTCAGCAGGATCGGCGTGACGACGGCGCGCGCCTCGCGCACGAGCAGATCGAGGTCGAAGCGGATCAGCGGATCGCCCGCGGCGACCTGGTCACCCACCGCGACCAGCGTGGTGAAACCCTTGCCGTCGAGCGCGACCGTATCGATCCCGAGATGGATCAGGATCTTCGCGCCGCTCTCCGTCTCGATCGTGACCGCGTGGCGTGTCGCCTGCAGGCCGACGATCCGCCCGGCGCAGGGGGCATGGAGCGTATCGCCGGTCGGGTCGATCGCGATCCCGTCGCCCATCATCCGACCTGCGAACACCGGATCGGGCACCGCCTCGAGCGGCGTAACCCAACCTTCTAGGGGTGCGGCCAGGATGATCGGCGCCATGATGTCTCCTTAATAGGGGTGGGTAGGGGCGGTCGTGCGTTCAGGCCGGACTGGCGTCGTGCCGCGTGCCTTCGCTTCGGGTGCCACCGATCGTCGTGGATACCGGGTGGAAGTCCGCGTCCAGCACGACCCAATCCGCGCGTTGCCCGACGGCGAGACTGCCGTGCGTTTGCGACAGGCCAAGGAAGGCAGCCGGATTGGTCGCCGCCATTGCCGCCGCTTGCTCCGGCGCAACGCCGAGCTGTGCGACCGTGTTGCGGACCGCACGCGCCATGTCGAGATCGGAGCCTGCCAGCGTCCCGTCGGTGCCGACGCATCGACCGCCCTCGACGAGGATCTGACGGCCCTGGAGCACGAAATCCTTCACCGCCGCGTTCACGCATGGCATCGCATCCGACACCAGCATCATCCGGTCGAGCGGACGTGCGCGCAGTGCGACCCGCAGCACCGCATCGTCGACATGGAACCCGTCGACGATCAGCCCGCAATAGACGTGCTGGTCGTCGAGCGCCGCGCCGACCACGCCGGGCGCGCGGTGCACCAGCGGCGACATCGCGTTGAACAGATGCGTGACGCCGGTGATCCCGGCGGCGAAGCCGTCGCGCGCCTGCGCATAGGTCGCGTCGCTATGCCCGAGGCTGACCAGCACGCCCGCGCGTGCGAGCGCCGCGATCCGGTCGAGCGCGGCGACTTCGGGGGCGAGCGTCACCATCACGCAGCCGCGGCGCGGCTTGAGCAGCACCTCCATCAGCCCGTCGTCGAGCGTTCCGAAATGCCTGGGGTCGTGGATGCCCTTGCGCGCGACGTTGATGACCGGCCCTTCGATATGCGCGCCGACCACGCCGGGCACGCCCGCCGCGATCGCGGCATCGGTGGCATCGAGCGCGCGGGCGATCGCATCGGTCGAATCGCTGATCAGCGTGGGGAGATAGCTGGTCGTGCCATAGGGACGATGCGCGTCGCCGATCGCGGCGATGCCCTCGACGCTCAGTTCATCGTTGAACAACACGCCGCCGCCGCCGTTGACCTGCGTGTCGACGAACCCCGGCATCAGCCAGCCGCCGTCGAGATCGACCGGATTCGCGGCGGCGCGACCGTCGAGCGAAACGATGCCGCCGTTCTCGACGTCGATCGTCACCGCCGGCTGCACGCCGTGCGCGGTGACGATATGGCCGTTCACGAAGCTGAGCGAAGTCATAATGTGCGGGTTACCTTGCTGAGGTGGCTCGGTGCGTCGGGATCGTAGCCACGCGCCCGCGATAGGGCATCCGCCATGCGGTAGAAACTCTGGATCATCAGGATCGGCTCGATCGCGGGATCCGCCTTCGCCGCGGGGACCGCAGCGGCGGAAGCGGTCGCGCCGTCAGCCGCTGCATCGGCGAGGCAGACGTGGGCACCGCGCCCGGCGAATTCCGCGGCGACCGCACGCACGTCATCGCCGACAGTGTCGGAGGTTGCGAAGGCGATGATCGGGAAGCCTTCACCGACGATCGCCATCGGGCCGTGCCGGACTTCCGCCGAACTGAACGCCTCGGCATGGAGCCCACAGGTTTCCTTGAGCTTGAGCGCGGCCTCCTGCGCCACGGCGAGACCGAGCCCGCGACCGATGACGAACAGGTTGTTTGCGTTCTGCAACGCGGTACCGACCGGCTGCCAGTCGAACGCCCAGGAACGGCGGAGCAATGCGGGCAGGGCCGCGACCGCGGTGCCGAGCGATTCGTCCTGCGACCATTCCGCCACCAGCGCGGCGATGGCGGCGAGCGACGTGATGTAGGACTTGGTTGCGGCGACCGAGCGTTCGACGCCGGCCGAAAGCGCGATCAGCGTGTCCGCCATCTCGGCGAGCGGGGATGTGGTGTCGTTGACGATCGCGACGACATGCGCGCCTGCCGTCTTCTGCGCGGTCACCGTGGCAAGCAGGTCGGGGCTGCGGCCGCTTTGCGAGATCGCGATGCACAGCGCGTTGCCGGGCGCGACGGGCGCGGCATAGACCGAGGCAACCGACGGCGCGGCGGACGCGACCAGGATGCCGATCCGCGTTTCGATCAGATATTTGGCATAGGTCGCCGCATGATCGGACGAGCCGCGGGCGCAGGTGACGACGACCGAGGGTGGCGCCGCCCGCAGCGTCTCGCCAAGCTGCACGAACGCCGCAGCATTCGCCGCGAGCATGCGCTCGACCGCGGCATTCGCCTCTGCCGCCTCCTGAAACATCAGCGTTGTTTTATCTGGATTGGTGTCGTGCATTGGCCCGTCCATTCAATATCCGACCGTTCTAGGTCACATATTGGTACTACTCAAGCGGTCAAATGGGTGATGCGCGCCAGGTCGTTCACGCGGATCGGATCGGTCATCCCGGCGTCTGGCCCGACGAACCCGAAGCGCCGCTCGGGCGACGCTTCGTCCACGGGGCGAACGCTTCGGCACGAGGCATGAAGCTCGCGGACCCCGGTGGCGAGGATATCGGGGGCCGTCGCCGCATTGACCCCGCTCCCGGCCAGGATAATGATCCGGCCGTCGGCACGGGCATGGAGCATCGCGAGCGTCGCCGCGCCATCGATCGCGCGCGGCATGCAGCCCGATGTCAGGATCCGGTCGAACCCGAGCGCGATGCTCGCCTCGAGCGCGTCGATCGGATTGGGGACCAGATCGAAGGCGCGATGCAGGGTGAGCGACAAGGGTTTCCCACGCGCATCGCCGAGGGTGCGTGCAAGCGCGATCCAGCGCGCGAGCAGTGCCATGTCGAGCGTGCGGCGCTCGGTGCTTGCGCCGATCACCACGCCGGCGAGCCCCGCTTCGGCTGCGGTTCGGATATCGTCCGCGATCAGCGCCTGTTCGGCCGCATTATAGACGAACCCTCCCGCACTCGGCCGGGCGAGCAGGTGTACCGGAAGCGGTGCGGCGGCGGCGGCACGTACCAGCGACGCGGGCGGGGTCAGCCCGCCGACCGACAGCGCCGCGCACAGTTCGATCCGGTCCGCACCGCCCTCGACCGCAGCGTGCAACCCGGCGACGGATTCGACGCACACCTCGAGCGCGGCACCGGCGCGCCGCGTAAAGTCGGCGGGGGCGCTCAGGCCTTGAATAGTGATGCTCCCTTGTGGACCACGGTGCGCCCCGCCGTGTCGGTCACTGCATAGGTGAAGCCCGGTAACAGGCAGAACGCGCCGATGTTGCCGCGCGCATCGAGCGCGAGGAAGCCGACCTGGACGCCGCGGATCTTGTCCCCGCGCAAATGCGCGATGTGCCGCACCGCTTCTTCGCAGGCGGCTTGCGGCGACTTGCCAGCGTGCATCGACGCGACGACGCGCGCTGTCCCTGCGATCCGCGTCACTTCCTCGCCGAGGCCGGTGGAGGTGGCGCCACCGACGCCTGCCTCGACATACAGGCCGCTGCCGACCTGCGGGGAGTCGCCGACGCGACCGCGCATCTTGAACGCCATGCCCGACGTCGTGCAGGCCCCCGCGAGCCGTCCGCTGCGATCGCGTGCGAGCAAACCGATCGTATCATGGTCGAGCGCACCGCCCGGCGTCCGCGTGATGCGGTTCTCGCTATTGGCTTGCGGGCTATAGTTCGCGGTCTTGAGCCAGTCGCGCCACGCCTTTTCGGCTTCCGGGGTCAGCAGCGATTGTTGCGGGAACCCCTCGGCCTGGGCGAACCGCGTCGCGCCTTCGCCGACCAGCAGCGTGTGCGGGGTCTTTTCCATCACGCGCCGCGCGACTGAAATCGCGTGCATCGTGTTTTCGAGTGCTGCGACCGCACCGACGTTGCCGGCGTCGTCCATGATCACCGCATCGAGCGTCACGTGACCATCGCGATCGGGATAACCACTATAGCCGACCGAATGGTTGTTGGGGTCCGCCTCGGGGACCATCGCACCCGCCTCGACCGCATCGAGCAACGATCCGCCCTTGGCGAGTCTGGCGAAGGCGGCGTCGTTGGCCGCTGCGCCGAAATCCCAGGTCGACAGGATCAGCGCGTCCCCGGACGTCGCGGGCGTTGCGGCTGCAAGTCCCTTGGTCGCGACCAGCGCGCCGATCGCGCCGGTCGTCGCGGTGAGCAAGGTACGTCGACTTGTCATGGATTCCCCCGGTACCATTCGAATGGTGTAATCATGCCACACTGTAACGAAATGTCAAAAAAAGGATGGTAGCGGTATCGTAAAGGTATTGACCAAATTCACGATTGGACGGAACCTTTAGTGGGGATCCGGTCTCGCAGGGGCGAGGCGGTCTGATTTGGGGGAAATCTATGTCGTTTCGTTATGCCGTTTCGCTGACTGCCATGAGTGCCGCCCTTGGGTGTGCTGCTCCGGCCCGGGCACAGCAAGTCGACCCTGCCGTGGGTACCGCAACAACCGCTGCGCCTGAGCCTGCGACGGATCCCGACGTCTCGACCGCCACCAAGGCAAATGTCGTTTCCGGTCAGCCTGTTTTGACCGTGGGCGATGGCGACATCATGGTGACCGGCACGCGGATCACGCGCCCGAACATCGCCTCCGCCGCGCCGATCACCTCGGTGACCGCGCAGGACATCAAGGCGCAGTCGCCGACCAATATCGAGGAAGTGCTCAACCGCCTCCCGCAGATCGCGCCGGACAGCCAGCAGAATTACCAGGATTCGGACGGTCGCCAGCGGATCAAGCTGCGCAGCCTTGGCTTCGAGCGCACGCTGGTGCTGATCGACGGCAAGCGCCTCGGCACGCAAAATGGACAGGATGCTGGTATCGTTCCGGTATCGCTGATCGAACGGGTCGACGTGCTGACCGGTGGTGCCTCGTCGGTGTACGGGTCCGATGCCGTTGCGGGTGTCGTCAACTTCGTGATCAAGCCCGACTTCAAGGGCGTGCGGATCGACGGCAACTATAATTTCTACAACCACCAGAACCGCGCCAACGTCGTCACGCAGACGGCGCAGGCCAACGGCTTCCCGATCAACACCGGGCTGGTCAATGACGGCGGTCGCGCGGACATCACGCTGACCGCGGGCACGTCGCTGTTCGACGACCGGTTCAAGGTGTCGGGCTTCGTCAACTACAAGCATGCCGATCTGGTCGAATATGCCTCGCGCTCGACCTCGGCGTGCCAGTTGCTCCAGAGCGAGAAGGACGGGCCGCTCAGCTGCACGCTCTCGACCTATTCGCCCAGCGGGTACATCGCGCCGCAGTCCGGCGTGAATAGCGGCAAGGGCTTCGTCAACAACCCGGCGGGCGGTCGTACGTTCGTTCCCTATGGCGTCGGTGCTGGCAATGCCGCCAACCCGTATGACGGCTATTCCTATCAGCGCGCGTTCGAGCGCGTGAATGCGGGCGGGTTCACCTCATTCAAGATTTCGCCCGAAGTCGAGCTTTACGGCTCGGCGCTGTGGTTCCGCGACAAGTCGACCAACCGCGTGCCGACCCGCGTCTTCGCGTTCAGCAATTACGGCTCCACGCCCTATCAGGTGAATTGCAACAACCCGTTCCTGTCGGCATCGCAGGCGACCGCGATCTGCGGTGCGGCGGCTGGCACCGGCGCAACCGCGCCGATCGACGTTCGCTATCGCTTCGACAACGCGCCGTATCTGCTCGATACCTACATCAACACCGGCATCCGGGCGACCGGCGGTGTCCGCGGCAAGATCGGCGAAGCGTGGACCTATGACGTCGGCGGCGTCTATGCGCGCAACCAGCAGGACTGGATGCCCGCAACGCTGCCGAACTTCGGCCGGATCAACAATGCGCTCAACGTCGTCAACGTCAACGGGACGCCGACCTGCACTGCGACCGTCAACGGCACCGATCCCGCATGCGTTCCGTTCGATGCGTTCAGCGCCGGGAACAGCAACCAGTCGCTGGTCGACTACATCTACGGCGGGGTCGATCCCGAGAAGCAGCGGACCGTCGGCATCCTGTACGACCTGCAGGCGAACGTGACGGGTGACCTCGGCAAATACGGCATCGCGTCGCCGTTCGCCGAGGACGGCCTCGCCTTCGCAGCGGGGGTCGAATATCGCGAAGACCGGCAGTTCTCGGTCGCCAATGCCGCGTTCCGCGCGGATTACGGCGGGACCGATTCCGATCGCAACCAGCATGTCTGGGAAGGCAACGTCGAGGTCCAGGCCCCGCTCGTCCAGCACAAGCCGTTCGCCGAGCTCATCCAGGTCAACGGCGGCCTGCGTTTGTCCAAGTACAACATCAACCCGGACACGTTCACGACGTGGAAGGGCGAGGGGCTGTACTCGCCGGTGCGCGACATCGTTCTGCGCGCATCGTTCAACAAGGCGCAGCGTGCGCCGACCGTGGTCGAGGCGTTCCAGGCGAGCAACATCAGCTATTCGCGCCAGGGCGGATCGCAGAACGACTTCTGCGCGCCGGTCGCACGGCAGGTTTCCGATCCCAACAATCCAGGGCGCACGATCACCACGACCGCGCCGCTTGCTTCACGTGAAGTGTGTCGCGCGACGGGTCTGAGCGATGCGCAATATGGCAGCGCGTTGCTGCTGTGCCCGGACAGCCAGTGCACGGTGCGCTCGGGCGGGTTCACCGCGGACCCCGAGACCGCTTACACCCAGACCTACGGGATCATCCTGAAGCCACGCTTCGTGAAGGGGCTGGTCTTCTCGGTCGATCGGTATCGGATCAAGATCAACAACTCGCTCGGCTATAATGACGACAGTTATTATACCGATGGCTGCCTGCGCTCGAACGGCGACCCGTTCTTCTGCTCGGGGATCGTCCGCGCCGCCAACGGCACGCTGTATGCGCCGCTCAACTCGAACGCGACGAGCGGGTTCATCCGCGCGGGCACGACCAACTATTACACGTCGATCGCGCGCGGTTGGGACTTCCAGTCGCAATATGCGCTTGGCCTCGGCACCGTCGGGCGGCTGGATTTCAGCTTCAACGGCTCGCTGACGACCTTTGCCGGTGGTCAGGATTCGCCGGTCCAGCCGCAGCGTAATTGCGCCGGGTATTTCGGCAACGGGTGCGGGCAGTTGCTGCCCGAGTGGAGCCATACGCTGCGCACCACGTATGTGACGCGTAACCAGCTGTTCAACGCATCGTTCAACTGGCGCTACGTGGGTTCGCTGACCAATGCGAACAATTCGGGGGATGCCGCGATCGGCGGTACGCCGGATCGTGCGCAGACGACGTTCGCGCGGATCGCGCCGGTCAGCTACTTCGATCTCGCGCTGACCTTCAACATCGCGAAGCGCTACAGCCTGCGGCTGATCTCGAACAATTTGCTCGACAAGGCCCCGCCGATCCTGCCGAACTCGTACAACATCAGCCTCGCGCGCAGCAACACGATCCCGGCACGGTATGACAGCCTGGGCCGGAACATCGCGATTGGCTTCACCGCCAACTTCTGATGACGCCGGACACCGACGGCGCCTAAGGGCGTCGTCGGTGGTTTGACCTGCGGGGTTGCAACCGGCATCTGTCGGGAATGACCACGCCCATGTTTTCTCGCCGCGATACGCTTGCCACATTCGCCGGAGGCGCGGCGCTTGCCGCTGCGCCTGCGATCGGGGCGACCGCTGCGCCCACCGCAGCGGCTTTGCTCGATCGGTTGGCGTGGGGTTTGCTCGAAATCGATCCGGCGCAGGCGACCAGCCTTGGAGTCGACACGGGCGCGCATGCGGGATTGCGCAGGCGCCTGGATGATCGTTCCCCGGATGGCGTCGCGGCGCGCCAGCGATTCCTGTCGGATGCGCTGCGCGATCTGGCAAAGGTGCCGCGGCAGGGGCTCGACGCCTCGCTCCTGACGAGCCTTGCGGTCAGCGAAAGCGCGTTTCGTACTGCGCTCGACGGGATGGCGCTGCCGTATGGTGTCGCCACGATCGGCAATTGGCGCAATACGCCCTACGGCGTGATCCAGAATGTCGGCAGCTGGCTCGACGTACCGCAACTGCTCGACGGGAATCAGCCGGTGCGGACCGCCGCCGATGCAGAGGCGTATCTCGCGCGGCTCGCGGCGATGCCCGCGCAACTGGACGGCGAGACGGTCCGGATCCGGGCGGCGCGCGGCAAGGGACTGGTCCCGCCGTCGTTCCTGCTCGACAAGACGATCGCAGGGCTGACCCGCACGCGCGCTACGGTGGATGCCGCCGATGGCCCGCTGATAGGCCCGCTCGCGCGCAAGAGCGGTGCGATTGCAGGCAATTGGGTCGCGCGCGCCAGCGCGATCGCGAGGGAAGCGATCGGTCCGGCGCTCGACCGCCAGCTTGCCGAAATCCGCGCGCAGCGTGCGGTGGCGACCGATGCCGCGGGGCTGGGCACACGACCGCACGGCCCCGAATGGTATGCCTGGGGACTGCGCGCGGGCACGACCACGCGGCGCACGCCCGCCGATATCCATGCGCTCGGGCGGGCGCAGCTGATTGAGCTTCATGCGCAGATGGACGTGATCCTCAAGGACTTCGGTCTGACGCAGGGCTCGGTCGCGGAACGATCGGCGCAGTTGCAGAAACGACCCGAGATCGCGTTCTCGAACGATGACGCGGGCCGTGCGCAGATCGTCGCGTACATGCAGGGCAAGATCGACGCGATCCGTCCGCGTCTGCCGCAGGCGTTCCGGTCGCTGGTCAAGGGGAACCTCGAGATCCGGCGGATGCCGCTGGCGGAGGAACCCGGCGCACCCGCGGCTTATGGTGGGCCGGGGTCGCTCGACGGGTCGATTCCGGGGAAAGTCTGGGTCAACCTCGGCGATCCGACAATCCACAACAAGGTCACCATCCCCGATCTGGTGTTCCACGAGGGGATCCCCGGCCATGTCTGGCAGGGGGAATATGCGCAGAAGCTGCCGCTGATCCGGTCGATCCTCGCGTTCAACGCCTATACCGAAGGCTGGGCTCTTTATGCAGAGACGCTCGCCGACGAGCTCGGGATGTATCGGGACGATCCGGCAGGGCGGCTGGGGTATCTGATGGGGTTGTCGTGGCGCGCGGTGCGGCTGGTGCTCGACACGGGGATCCACGCGATGGGCTGGACGCGCGACCAGGCGCTCGTCGAATTCATCGCGGCGACCGGATTGCCGCGCAGCAACGCGGTCAGCGAAGTCGAACGCTATTGTGCGTGGCCGGGGCAGGCGTGCGGCTACATGCTCGGCCGGACTGAGATCGTCGCGCAACGCGATCGTGCCAAGGCGGCGCTCGGCGGACGGTTCGACTTGCGCGATTTCGATCAGGCGGTGGTCGACGGCGGGAACGTTCCGCTCGACGTGCTCGCGCAGAACGTCAGCCGGTATATCCAGGCGGCGAAGGGGTAGCAGCCGTCCTGCCGGCTCAGCGTTTCCGGTAGCGATCGAACCAGGGGGCCGCATCGTCGCCGTAGAGGAGGAGGATGGCGAGCCCCTCGACGCCAAGCTGAATGATCGACAGCGCGATCGCGGCGACGTCGCCGTCCCCCATTGGCGCGATCGCACCGATGCCGCGCAGGAAGGCGACACTGGTCCCGAGCCCGAGGATCCACCGCAAGCCGAGCGTGTTGCGCGCTGCGGGGGAGTTGCCGAACACCACCAGCAGCATCATCGACACGGCGAAGGCAATCCCGATGAAGCGGATCGCCTTGATCCGCATCGCCAGCGTCGCGGCGGCCTCGGGCGCGATCGGAAAGCCGAAATCCGGCGTCCGTCCGGCATAAAGCGCGAGGACGCCCGACACGATTACCGCAAAGCCGAACATCAGGGCGAACACGGTGATCGATAGCGGGCGGGGCACGGCTCTGTCTTCCACGCTGGATGCGGCAGCCGGTTGATATGCGGGCAAGTTTAAGACTTTGCTTCCGTATCTACCGCATCGCGCCGGGGATGGCGGATGGTGAGACCCTCCTTCGCCCATTTCGCGCGGGACTGGCACGTATCGCCGGAGACGCGCGGGTAGGGCTCGGCCGGTGCGGGATCAGCGAAGATCCGGATGCAATAGACATTGCCGCGCGCCTGGTAGCGCGCGCGGTAGGTATCGGTGATAGTGGGCAGATCCCGCATCGTGGCGGACGGCGTGGCGCCGGAGGGGGCGGCGTGCGGCGGTGGTGCGCTCGCAAGGCTTGCGATCGCGACGAAAAACAGCAGGGGCATGACGAAACTCCAGGCGATCAAAGCGCCGACCTGTTCGGCGCGCCCCTTCGCCATGCGATTAGTGTGCCAATATGCTAACACACCTGAATTCCAAGTTTCCTGATGGTTTGGAGCTAATTGCGGGTCGCATTCGCTACCAAGACTTGGCGTACCGTGCCGGATGTCCGGCATTGCGATCGCCCGTCCGCATGAAAGGCGGCGGTGGTCGAAGCATGGTGTCTGTCCCGGCCAGTGCTCGGGTCATGGCGTCGGAGCGTCATCACCGGTCGTTTTGACGCAGACGGGCTTGACCGCTCGATTGCGGAAGACCACGGCCAGAGGCATTCCGTTCGCCCCGGGGGGCCTGTACTTCCCGATTTTTGAAGATTGTATGCCCATGCGCCTGTCTCGCCTGTTGTCACCTTCCTCCAGCGACCTGGCGATCGATCTCGGCACCGTGAACACCGTCATATATCTGCGCGAGAAGGGAATCGTCCTCAACGAACCTTCGGTCGTCGCGCTCGAGACGCTGGACGGGGTGCAGCGTGTCCGTGCGATCGGCGCCGAGGCCAAGCTGATGCTGGGCAAGACTCCCGATGCGATCCGCACGATCCGCCCGATGCGCGACGGCGTGATCGCGGACATCGATGTCGCCGAACAGATGATCAAGCATTTCATCGAAAAGGTGAACGGCGGGCGCAACTGGCTGTCGCGCGGCCCCGAAATCGTGATTTGCATCCCTTCCGGTGCAACCCCGGTCGAGCGTCGCGCGATCCGCCAGGCGACGATGAACGCGGGCGCTCGCAAGGTCCATCTGATCGAAGAATCGATGGCGGCCGCGATCGGAGCGGGCTTGCCCGTCGCCGAGCCGATCGGCGCGATGGTGGTCGATATCGGCGGCGGGACGACCGAAGTCGCGATCCTGTCGCTGCGCGGGTTGGCGTACAGCACGTCGGTGCGCGTCGGCGGGGACCGGATGGACGATGCGATCGCCTCCAGCATCCGCCGCAAGCACAATCTGATGATCGGTGAAGCCACCGCCGAGCAGATCAAGTTCGCGATCGGTACCGCGCTGATCCCCGAGGATGGCGTCGGCCAGGAAATGCGCGTCCGCGGGCGCGACCTGCTCAACGGCGTGCCGAGCGAGATCACCGTCAACCAGGCGGAGATCGCGCAGGCGCTCGCCGATCTGGTCGGGCAGGTGATCGAGGCGGTGCTGTCCGCGCTGGAGAAGACCGAGCCGGAACTGGCCGCCGACATTTTCGATCGCGGAATTGTGATGACCGGGGGCGGCAGCTTGCTCGCCGGGCTCGACACGGTGCTGTCGGAGGCGACCGGATTGCCTGTGATCGTCGCCGAGAACGCGCTGACCTGCGTCGCGACGGGGGCGGGGCAGGCGCTCGACGACCAGGTGTTCCAAGGCGTTCTGACGACGGCGTGAACGCCGCTACACCCCGCCGGTCCTGTCCGGACCGGCGGGGATGCGGATGCGATCAGGCGTCCGGATAGTCCGCGGCGAGGCTGGCGTCGCGGTGCGCCTCGATCTCGGCAGAACGCGCGCGGAGCTTGTCGGTCACCGCGTCATAGCCCCATTTGCCAAGCACCAGATGGCGCGGTGGATTGGGATCGACCGTCAGCGCGATCATCGCTTCGCCCGCGCGGACGGGGTCGCCCGCCTGCTTGCCGCTCCCGCCGCGCGTGTCGGCAAGGCGCTTGGCCGCGGTGTCGGCATAATCGGCGATGGTGCTTTGCGTCTGCTGGAGCGAACGGCCCGCCCAGTCGGTGCGGAACGGCCCCGGCTCGACACAGGTGACGTCGATCCCGAGCGGCTTGACCTCGGCGAGCAACGCATCCGAGAAGCCCTCGACCGCATGCTTCGACGCCGCATAATAGCCAGATCCCATAAAGCCGACGAGCCCTGCGACCGAGGTGATGTTGATGATATGCCCGCTCTTCTGCGCGCGCATATGCGGCAGCACCGCGCGCGTCATCGCGAACAGGCCGAACACGTTGGCGTCGAACTGCTTGCGGATCTCGTCGTCGACGCCTTCCTCGATCGTGCTCTGATAGCCATAGCCTGCATTATTGACGAGCACGTCGATCCGCCCGAACGTCTCGATTGCGGCTGCAACGACGCTGTCGATCTGCGCCTGCTCGGTGACGTCGAGCGCGAGCGCGAGGACGCGGTCGGGGGCGGCTGCGGCGAGGTCGGCGACGCGGTCGGCATCGCGGGCGGTGGCGATCAGGCGCCAGCCGCGGTCGATGATCAACTGCGCGAGGTCGCGCCCGAAGCCGGTCGAGCAGCCGGTGACGAGCCATACGGGGGAGGGGGAGAAGGCCATGCGCGTTTCGCTTTCCGGGTCAGGGGTTTGCAGCACAACGGCTTACCAGATGGGGAGTTCATCGCTTTTTGACCGGACACCGCATCCGCCCGTGCCGTCGATCGCCCGATGTTCCGCCGCGCTAAGGGTTGCCGCTTCTAAGCCCCTCCCTTTCAGGGGAGGGGTTGGGGTGGGGCAGTGCCTCGCAGAGAGCGGAGTTCTGCTGGACTGCCCCACCCCCAACCCCTCCCCTGAAGGGGAGGGGCTTTTTCGCGCCATCCTTCTTCGGGGCCGGTCGCCGCCGCCGGGCGTTGAGCGCGCGAGACCGGGCAATGGGCCCGACCAAGGAGATTACGATGCGGACGATCACAGTGGGCAATCCGATGACGCTGGATACGCTGGCGCTGGGTGAAACGGCCGACCCGGGCCAGCCGGGCGCGGGCGAGATTCGGGTGGCGCTGCACGGCAGCTCGCTCAACTTCCACGACCTCGGCGTCGTGACCGGGCGAATGGGCGAGGCGTCGGGCCGGATCCCGCTTGCCGATGGCGCGGGGCTGGTCGAGGCGGTCGGCGATGGTGTCAGCGAATTCGCAGTGGGCGACATGGTCGTGTCGTGCTTCTTCCCCGACTGGCAGGACGGGACGCCGACGATCGGCGACTTCAGCCGCACGCCGGGCGACGGGGTCGACGGCTTCGCGCGCGAGGCGGTGGTGTTGCCCGCGACGGCGTTCACGCACGCCCCCAAGGGTTATGACGCGGTCGAGGCAGCGACGATCACCACCGCGGGCCTGACCGCGTGGCGTGCGCTGGTGGTCGACGGCAAGCTCAAGGCTGGCGACACGGTGCTGTTGCTCGGGACGGGCGGCGTGTCGATCTGGGCGTTGCAGATCGCCAAGATGATGGGAGCGACGGTGGCGATCACGTCTTCATCGGACGAGAAACTGGCGCGCGCCAAGGCGTTGGGCGCGGATCACTGCGTCAATTACCGCGACACGCCCGAATGGGGCAGCGCGATCCTCGAGTGGACCGGTGGGCGCGGAGTCGATCACGTCGTCGAGGTCGGCGGGCCGGGGACGCTCGCGCAGTCGATCACGGCGGTGCGGGTCGGCGGGCACATCTCGCTGATCGGCGTGCTGACCGGCGGCGCGGGCGAGGTGCCGACCGCGGCGCTGATGTCCAAGCAGGCGCGGTTGCAGGGGCTGATCGTCGGCAGCCGCCGCGAGCAGCAGGAGTTCGTCCGCGCGCTCGACGCGAGCGGCGTGCACCCGGTGGTCGACCGCCGCTTCCCGCTGGAGCAACTTGCGGACGCGTTCCGCTATGAGGTTGGCGCGGGGCATTTCGGGAAGATCGGTGTGGAATGGTGAGGCGGTAGCTTCAGGATGTGCGGGGGCGGGTGGTCGTGGGCTGAGAAGCCGGTGTGGAGGTTCGCTAGATGGCATCTTGCTGCCCCGCACGGGAGCACGGGAGGGGCTCCGTCGGCACGCTGCAGTGCTGCCCGCTGCTGCCGCCGTAACGGCCCCTGCCGTCTCCCCTCCCTGGAAGGGAGGGGCCGGGGGTGGGTTCGTATGGGGAGAGCGTGGCGCGCGCCGCTGGCCAACCCACCCCCAACCCCTCCCTTCCAGGGAGGGGAGCGAGATGGCCTTGCGTCCGATTTCCCGTCGGTCAGGCCGGCACGGTGTCGTAGACCACGACCTTGCGCCACAATGACGAGCACGCCGCGACGAACGCCAGATGCGTCGGATGCTCTTGATAGGCTTTCTGATCGGCGAGCGTGTCGAAGAGCATCAGTTCCGAAACGTCGAAACTGGAATCAACCACGTCGCGCTGTTCGGTTCCGGCCGGCACGCCGACGTGGAGCTCGCGCACCTGCGGTACTGCAGACAGCGTTTTCAGGCCGGCCACCAATTTGGCTCGGTCTCCCGTATTCCCGGGACGCTTGAGCCAGAAGAAAACCTGATGACGCACGCCGACCGATCCCTCGGCCTTGGCGGGACCGGCAACGGCCACCGCCGCAGCAGTAAGTCCGATGCCGGTAAGCGCTTGTCGTCGGTCGAAATCCACGTTGTTTCCCCGTTATCTCAGACCGTACATGTCTTGACCGCTGCCGCCAAAGCGGTCAGCGGATCGCCCTCGGGCATGAACTCGTGGGCGAAATAGCCCTTGAAGCCAAGGTCCGCGACGCTCGTCGCGACCGCGCGCCAGTTCACTTCCTGCGACCCGTCGAGGTTGTGGCGCCCCGGCACCCCGCCGGTGTGGAAATGGCCGAGCCACTGGATGTTCTCGCGGATCGTGGCGATCAGGTCGCCTTCCATGATCTGCATATGGTAGATGTCGTAGAGCAGCTTGACCCGCGGCGAATTGACTTCCTTGCAGACCTTTACGCCCCAGGCGGTATGGTCGGCCATGTAATCGGCATGGTCGCGCTTGCTGTTGAGCAGTTCGATGCAGATCGTGACGTCATTGTCCTCGGCGATCTTCTTGACGCGGTTGAGGCCGATGACCGCGTTGGCCGCCCCTTCCTCGTCCGACATGCCCTTGCGATTGCCCGAGAAGGCGATGACGTTGGGGACGCCTGCCTTGGCCGCCTGCGGGATGCCGACGCGGAACGCTTGCTCGATCGCGGCGTGGTTCTCGCGGCGGTTGAGGCCGTTGGGAATCGTCATCGGGGCGGCGGCATAGCCCATCGTGCAGCGCAGCCCGTATTTGCGGGGCGTCTCATAATCGGCGGGTTCGAGCAGATCGATCCCCTGCAGCCCCATCTTCACCGCGGCTTGGCACAGCGTGTCGAGCGGGATCTTCTGGTAGCACCAGCGGCTAACCGACTGCTTTAGTCTGCCTTTGGGTGGAGCCGCGAGGATGGGAGCGGGAATCCCCGCTGCCGCCCATGCCGCGAGGGACGATCCGATGATGTGGCGCCGGGTGATCATGCCCGCATCCTAATTGAGAAGCGCGGCACGGCAAGCTGTTGTACTACAAAAAGGGAAATTGTTTCGGACGGGGTGCGTCACCCCTGGCTTTGCATTGCCTGCCAGTGCCGCAGCGCCTCGGTGCGGACGACCTGCGCGATCGTCGCGGGGGTAAGGCCCTTGCGCGCGGTGTGGGGGAACAGCACGGTGGTGACGTCGCCACCGATGCTCTCCATCCGTTCGATCACGCGGCGGCACGTGCCGGTGCTGTTCCGCGCAACGCACAGTTCGCGGCCGAGCGCGCGGTGGAGCGCGAGCGAGCCTTCACCGAGTTTCTCGAACGGGCCGGTGTCCGCGACGATCACCGGAATCGTTCGCCCGTGCGCGATCACCACGCCGAAATCGCCGACATCGACCCCGGTCATCCGGGTGAAGCGGCCCTGTTCGTCGCGCGGGCCTTCCCACGGGATCACGACATAGGGGATCTTGTCCGCGTCGACCGGCGTCTCGCGGCCCTTGGCGTCGGGCAGCATCAGCGACGTCGGGCATTGGTCCATCGCGCCATGCGCCGGGCTGCACGCGAACGGCGATCCGTCGAGATCGACCGCGAGTTTGGCGACATAGGCGATCGCGCCACCCGGCAGGCGGCGGAGCGCCGTGACCGCGTTGGGATCGTCGCGACAGCCGTGGACCTTGTGCCCGTGGAACCGGTCGGCGCGGTCGCATGTGCCGAATTCCTGGCGATAGGCTTCGTCGATCGGTTCGCCCGCGGGGAGCGCGACGCCCGCGGGCCACGGGGATGACGCCTGGACAGGCATGGGTGCCAACACCGCCCCCAGCAGGAGGGCGAGGCAGGGGAGGATGGTCTTCATGGGTCAGGAGGTCGCTGCAGCTCGAGGATCGGTCGCGCCTTCCAGCCGGGCGTCATAGGCGATGATCGCCTTGGGCACGGTCGGGAGCGACGCATAGGGGAGGGAACGGTGGAGGGTCAGCGACCAGCGATCGAGCCAGCCGGTGCCGTTTGGGCCGACATAGGTATCGGCAATCCGGTAGGCGGGGTCGCGCATCGCGGTGTCGAGCGGGACGACGCGCAGATGCTGGTCGTGGAGGATCGCGGCGAGATCGTCGATGCTGGCGGCGTTGAGATGGCTGGCGTGGAGCAGGAAGACGAACGCCGGCTCGCGACCGAGCAACTCGCGCCCCGCCTGACGATACCAAGCGACGATCTGGCGGGTGAAACTGAGATAGGCGGATTGGATGCGCTGCGCCTCGGCGTGGTCGCCGCGCGCGACTGCATCGTCATAGGGCGCGGCGAAGCGCCAGTCTGAATTTTCCATCGTCACGGGGGCGACGCGATAGCCATGCTCGGCGAGCCAGCCCTCGAAGCGGTGGCGTACTTCGGGCGATTTGCCGGTCTCGAGATACGGATACCGATACCAGCGCTCGCGCCGTCCGCGTGCGGCGAGCAGCGTGCCGGTGTCATGCGCCCCGCGCGCGACGTCGGCGATATACGTCTCGACCGGGACCGCGTTGAGCGACAGGTGCGAATAGCTGTGGTTGCCGAGGTCCATTCCGGCGTCGAGCCACTGTTGCAGCAGCCGGAGTCGCTGGGCGTGATCGGGGCCGGCGAGCTGGGACTCATTGACGAAGCCGGTGGCGGTGTAATGCTGGCGCTCGAGCCCGGCGAGCAGCCGCGTCGTCATCGCGCCACCGTCGGCGGGGGATGTCTTCTGGCCAAACACGGGCAGATCGTCGAACGTCAGCGCGACGGTTCCCCCGGGCGCTGGCGCGGCGATGGCGGGCGCGGTCGTGACGGCCAGCAGCGCGGCAGCGAGGACGCGCAGTGCCGTGCCGACACGGGGGACTTTTGCGGGCATCGCGAAGGGCTTTCGGATGGGTGGCGTGGTGCGCGCGACGGCATTGCGACCGGTGTTTTCCGGCGGAAGCCGGAATCCAGGGTCCGGGAGCACACAACCTGACGGTGCGCGAAACCCTGGATTCCGGCTTTCGCCGGAAAACGGTAGGGGCCGCGCTGTTACCGCGCGGGCTGCGCTGCGGCGGCCTTGGCCTTCTTTGCATAATGGTGGTGCGCGATGGCGCATCCGGCCGCTGCCCCGGCGATCGCGTGATGATGCGCATAATGGCCGGCGACGCCGCCTGCGAACGCGCCGCGGATGCAGCCCTTGGCCGATGCGGCGGTGTCTAGGGCGATGGTGCTGGTCGCCAAAGCGAAGACGGCGAATGCGGACGCGATAAGCTTGGTCATGGGATCCCTTTACAACGGGTGGATCCCATCCCTGCGCCCGGGCGCATGACGGCGCAGCATCGCGGGCATGAACTTCCTGTCATGCCTGCGATTGGCGTAGCCTCAGACTTTGGCGGAGTAGATCATCCGGCCCTGGCCGAGCCGGGCGAAGACCTGGTCGAGATCGCCCTCGCTGACCGCGAAGCAGCCTTGGCTGCGACCGAGCTGGCCGTGCGTGCGGACCATGTCGGGGTCGGCATACCATGCCGAATGAACCACCAGTGCGCGCTGCAACGCATTGTAGTTGGTGCCATCCAGCCCGATCAGCCGCTGCGACCGACCGTGCTTGCCGACATAATAGTCCGATGCGACGAACGCGCCTTCGCTCGACGCGTTCGAGCCCTCGCTGTTCGAGAAGCGCTGGAGATAGCCGGTATGCGACGGGTCGCTGCCGCTGCCGTGGGTGACGAGCAGCGTCGTCGCCATGCCGTTCGCCATGTCGACCAGGTAGAAGCGCGGCTGCGCCGAGGAGAGCGAGAAATCGGCGATTGCGATCCGGTCATGGTGCGGGATTCGCGACCCGTGGCGCTGCAACGCGGCAAGCGCGTGGCGCAGTAATTCGGGACGCACGACGCGAGTCGAAGCGAGCGGCTGGATCGTTGCCGGGGTCGGCGGACCGGCGAAAACAGGGGCCTGTGCGCGCGCCGGAACGATCGTCGAAGCGCCGAGCATGGCCAGTGCGGAACCGGCAAAAGCCCGGCGTGATAGCATAAGTGATTGATCTTGCACGGTTTGGAACTTGTCCCTCATCGTTGATAGCGTTGCTTTACCATATAAATGGGGCGCAATGTCTTAATCGGGGCGGTTCGATCCCGCCTTGGGGCAGTTTCCGTCCCGACTCCTGGGCGGTTCGTCGCAAAGCCGGTCGGATAGGTTGCGGATCGGCGCGCCGGCAGCCGGTTGGGACCGGAGTCGCGTGCGCCTATATCGGCTGTATGGCTCCTCAACAGATCGACCTCTTCGCGGCACCGTCTCCGGCTGGCCTGACCGCTTCGGACATGTTCCTGTCGAAGGCCGAGGAATGCGCGCTGATCGCGATGGTCGATGCCGCGGACCTGACGCCGTTCCGCTTCCAGCAATGGACCGGCAAACGCCTGACCGCGTCGTTCGGCTGGCATTATGATTTCGAGCAAGGCAGCTTCACCCCGACCGAGCCGATGCCCGAGATGCTCTTGCCGATCCGCGCGCGCGCCGCGGCGTTTGCGGGGCTCGAGCCGGAGGCGCTCATCCAGGCACTGCTGATTCGCTACGATCCGGGGGCGGGGATCGGCTGGCATCGCGACCGACCGACGTTCGAGCATGTCGTCGGCCTGTCGCTGGGGGCGCCCGCGACGATGCGGTTCCGGCTGCGCGATGGCGCGCGCGAAGGCCGCGCGACCTATCGTCGCGAGGCTCAAGCGCTGGCGCCGCGATCGATCTACCACCTCTCGGGGGAAGCGCGGTGGGACTGGGAGCATAGCATCGCCCCGATCGCGGAAACGCGCTGGTCGGTGACCTTCCGCAGCCTGTCCGCGCGTGGCCGGATCGACGCGCGCAACCGACCTGCGTAACGCGTCAGCCTTCGCGCGCGACCGCGAAGCCTGCGAACGACTGGTTGACCGGCATCAGTTCGAGCGTGTTGATATTGAGATGCTTGGGCTGCTCGGCGACCCACAGCATGGTGGCGGCGATATCCTCGGCGGTCATCGGGTTGACGCCGCCGTACAGCTTGTCCGACGCGGCCTGATCCCCGCCGGTGCGGACGGTGGTGAATTCGGTCTCGACCATCCCCGGCTCGATCGAAGTGACGCGGACGCCCTTGCCGTGCAGGTCGGCGCGGAGACCCAGGCTGAACTGGCGCACGAACGCCTTGGTCCCGCCGTACACGTTGCCGCCGGCATAGGGGTAGGTCGCCGCAACCGACGACAGGTTGATGATCGCGCCCTTGCGCGCGACGATCCCCGGCAGCAGCAGCCGCGTGACAGTGACCAGCGCGGTGATGTTGGTGTCGATCATCGTCTGCCAGTCATCGAGTTTCGCCGAATCGGCGTGCGACGTGCCGAGCGCGAGCCCTGCGTTGTTGATGAGCAAGTCGATGTCAGCGAAGTCCGCGGGCAATCCGGCGATTGCGCTTTCGAGCGCAGCCTGATCGCGAATGTCGAAGGCAAGCGTGTGGACGGTGTCCGCGCCGAGCGCCTGGGTCAGCTTGTCGAGACGATCCGCGCGACGTCCGGTGGTGACGACGCGCCATCCGGCGGCGGCGAAGGCATGGACGGCTGCCGCACCGATCCCGGCGGTCCCGCCGGTGATGAAGGCGGTTCGCTTGGTCTCGGTCATGGATGGGGTCCATTCGCGCTGTAAAGGAATGGTGCCCGAGGGCGGATTCGAACCACCGACACTGCGATTTTCAGTCGCATGCTCTACCAACTGAGCTACTCGGGCACACCGGGCGACCCCGCTGGGGCCGTCTGGGAAGCGGCCTCTTAGTCGGCTGATTTCGTGCTGTCTAGCCCGTCTTCTTCATCTCCTGGCGGAGTCGTCACAGGAATCGCATAGCCTTCGCCCAGCCATTGCAGCAGGTCGCGGTCGCGGCAGCCCTGGCTGCAGAAGGGGGCGTGCGCCTGCGACAGGGGTTTGCCGCAGAGCGGACAGGGTTTGTTACGCGCCATCAGGGGACCTCGAAGTGCGGGGTGACGCCGGTGCGCCTCGCCAGCGCAGCGGACCAGTCGGGGTTGGCGATCAACGCGGCGTGGACGCGCGCGCTGATGCGGTGATTCGCGGGGACCGGGGGCGGGGTGCGCCCGATTCGCCGAAGCAGCGCGCGCGCCTGCGCCGCGGCGGGATCGGCGCGGAGCAGTTCAGGGAGCGACGCGCGCGGGCGACGGCGGATGATCTGGACGAAACCGAAGCCGTTCATCGCGGTACGGTCAAAAGGCTGCGGGAGGCCAGCGTCGATCGCGGCGTCTACCCCGGCGCGCGCCGCCTTGCCGGTGATCGTCGGAAAATCGATCCCGATCGATCCGCCGATATCCATCCGAACGATCGCCGCCGCGACCGCCTTCGCCGCCGCAAGTGCGAGCGGTTCGAGTGGTGGATAACCGTCGACGTCGAACAGCGTCATCGCGGGCGTCGGACTCATGCGTAGCGCGCCGCCGACCGACCCGTGGAAGACGATGTCGCCGGTCATCGCTTCCTCGAGCACCTCGGACCAGCCCGCCGCCTCGAGCGCATCGGGTTCGTGCGCATGGATCGTGCGGACGGGGATGCCGCTTGCGGTGATTCGCGTGAGCAGGTCGGGGCCATCGCGCGGGGGGCCTTCGGCGGGGGCTACGCGCGGGAGCTTGGTGCGCCTGCCCTCGGGGATCGCCTCGCGGGTCAGTTCGACCGTCAGCGTGGCGCCCTGCGTGATGCCGGGGGGAAGCGGCGCCAGCATTGCCTCGCCGCCGTCGAAAGCGACGCGGCCTTCGCGGCCTTTGACGGTGATCTCGATCAGACGGGCAGGGAAGACTGCGCCGAGTCGCGGGCCGGGGCGATCGAGCTCGATCCGGGCTTCGACGATCGCACCGTCCACCACCAGTGCGGCACGGGTTTCGCCGATCCCGGCCTCGTGGAGCCACTCAGCCAAGCGGCACACCCGCCGCAAGCAGCAGCGCGCGCGTCTCGAACAGCGGCAGGCCGATCACGCCCGAATGCGACCCCGCCAGAAAGCGCACGAACGCCTCGGCGCGGCCCTGGATTGCATAGCCCCCCGCCTTGCCCAGTCCCTCGCCGCACGCGACATAGGCGTCGATCTCGGCCGGGGAGAGCGGCTTGAACGCGACGATCGTGTCCGACAGGCGGGCGCGCAGCTTGCCGGTCGAATCAATCACGCACACCGCGGTCAGGCAATGGTGGCGGCGACCGGACAAAGCGGCGAGCATCTTGCGCACCGTCGCATCGTCGTCGGCTTTTCCGAGGATCCGGCGCCCGAGTGCGATGGTGGTGTCGCCCGCGAGGATCACCTCGCCCGGCGCACGCTCCACCGCGCGCGCCTTGGCAGCGGCAATCCGCTCGACGTAAACGCGGGCAGGTTCCGCCTTGAGCGGGGTCTCGTCGATATCGGGCGCGGCGACACGACCCGGCGTCACCCCGAGCCGC
Organism: Sphingomonas sp. PsM26; assembly: GCA_030433805.1. Classification (GTDB taxonomy): domain Bacteria; phylum Pseudomonadota; class Alphaproteobacteria; order Sphingomonadales; family Sphingomonadaceae; genus Sphingomonas. The sequence goes on from JARUXA010000007.1 coordinate 193,364, forward strand.
GCGAGCAGATCGCGGCGGCGCGGCGAGGCGGAGGCGAGAACAAGGGTCATTGCAGCGTCTTCCCCGGGGATCGCGCCCGCGGAAGCGGACCGATCACTTGAAGCGATAGGTGATGCGACCCTTGGTGAGATCGTACGGCGTCAATTCAACCAGCACTTCGTCGCCCACGAGGACGCGGATGCGGTTCTTGCGCATCTTGCCGGCGGTATGGCCGAGAATTTCGTGGTCGTTTTCGAGCTTTACGCGGAACATGGCGTTGGGGAGAAGCTCCACCACCTGTCCACGCATTTCGAGCAGTTCTTCCTTGGCCAAACAAACCTCTAGCGATGTTACGGAAATACGGGAGCGCGGCCCTTAGCCGAAGGTGGGCCAAAAGGGAAGCGCGGGGGTGAGGGGGCGGGGATGATGCTTGCCGTCCGAAGGTTTGATCGTCACCCCCCCACAGCTGCCGTCATGCTGAACTTGTTTCAGCATCCATCACGCGACAGGCACGGTCCGGACTCGCGGAGGGCTGAATCCTGAAACGAGTTCAGGATGACGGATGGGGGGAGGACGGCCAATTGGGGAGGAGCGGCGCAAGCCGTCAGTCGTGGGTGCCGTGCGGCGTTTCCATCAGCTCGACCAGCACGCCGCTCATGTCGCGCGGGTGAATAAAAACGATCGGCGTGCCGTGTGCACCAATGCGCGGTTCGCCGAGGATCGTCGCGCCCTTGGCCTTCAGGTCGGCGACCGCGGCGTGGATGTCGGGCACCTCGAAACACACGTGATGCTGCCCGCCCGCGGGGTTCTTGCGCAGGAACCCCGCGATCGGCGAACTGTCGTCATACGGTTCGATCAGCTCGATCTGGGTGTTGGGCGTATCGATGAAACAGACCTTCACGCCCTGTGCGGGCAGGTCGAACGGTTCCCCGATCCGTGTCGCGCCCATCAGGTCGCGATAGACGGCAATCGATTTCTCGATCGACGGCGTGGCCACGCCGACATGGTTGAGACGGCCGAATTCCATCGCTTATTCCTCGTCGGAAGACGCCGGGGTCGGCTTGGCGTCGGGCAGGGCCGCAGGAACCGCGGACCGCGCCGGGACCACCCCGATCTCATACGCACAGGCACCGAGCACCCGACGGACCGGCGCATCGGTCGCGGGGCCCGCGAATGTGGCGTCGACCGGCGTATTGTCGGGGTTGATGACGCGGACCTTGATCGTCTTGCCGCGCGCGATCTGTGCGGCGAGCGTGGTGACGATCGCGTCCTGGCTGGTGAACGCGCCGCTCCCGGGGAACTGCCAGTTCGCGCCGAGCCAGCCATTGTCGTCGATGTTCATCGACACCGGGCGCGGTAGCGCCGCGGGGAAGCCGCCGCGCGGAATGAACTGGATCGAGACGATCTTTTCCTTGGCGGCATCGCACCGCACCACCAGCCGCGCCTTGCCGTCCTCTGACCAGACCGAGGTCGAGGTCGCCGTGCTCGCCGCGCCCACCTTGGTCGTCACCAGCCACGGCACGGGGGGCGTGGCGGAGACTTGGAGGAGCAGGGCGAGCAACATGGCTTACTTCACGCCCGCGCCGACGACGCTCTCGGGCAAGTCCTTGCCGAACACGCGCTGGTAATATTCCGCGACCAGCGACCGCTCGGTCTCGTCGCACTTGTTGAGGAACGACAAGCGGAACGCGAAGCCGACATCGCCGAAGATCAGCGTGTTCTGCGCCCAGGTGATGACGGTACGCGGGCTCATCACGGTCGAGATGTCGCCGTTCATGAAGCCGCGGCGGGTGAGATCCGCGACGCGGACCATGTTCTCGACCTCGGCCTTGCCGGTCGGCTTGTCATATTCGCCCGACTTGGCGAGCACGATCCGCGCCTCGACCGCGGCGGGCAGATAGTTGAGCGTGACGACGATGTTCCAGCGGTCCATCTGGCCCTGGTTGATCTGCTGCGTGCCATGATAGAGGCCCGACGTGTCGCCGAGGCCGACCGTGTTGGCGGTCGCGAACAGGCGGAAATACGGGTTCGGGCGGATCACGCGATTCTGGTCGAGCAGGGTCAGCTTGCCCTCGGTTTCGAGCACGCGCTGGATCACGAACATCACGTCGGGCCGGCCCGCGTCATATTCGTCGAACACGAGTGCGGTCGGGGTCTGCAGCGCCCAGGGGAGCAGGCCTTCGCGGAATTCGGTGACCTGCTGGCCATCGCGCAGCACGATCGCGTCGCGGCCGACCAGATCGATGCGGCTGATGTGCGCGTCGAGGTTGATGCGGATGCACGGCCATTTGAGGCGCGCCGCGACCTGTTCGATGTGCGTCGACTTGCCGGTGCCGTGATAGCCCTGGACCATCACGCGGCGATTGTGCGCGAAGCCAGCGCAGATCGCGAGCGTGGTCGGCGCATCGAACACATAGGCCGGGTCGAGATCGGGAACGCGCTCGTCCGCTTCGCTGAACGCGGGGACTTCCATGTCCGAATCGATCCCGAACAGGTCGCGGACTTTCACCATGCGATCGGGCGCATCGAGGATCGTCGTCTCGCGGCTGTCTGGCTGGGTGTTGGGGATATCGGTCATGAGGGGGGCGCTCTTACAGAAGGTCCGCCCTCCCTAGCCGTTTGCGGCGCGCCAAGTCGAGCCGTCAGTTGCATCCGATCTTTGGCGGAAGTTCGAAAAACGTGCAGAAACGCGTGGCCAGCGCGACATCGCCGCTGACCGCAACCCGCCCCTGCGCAACGACCTCCGGCAAGGGGGTGGTGCCGAACAGCGCGGGCAGGAACGCGTTGGGCTTGCCCGAAAGCATGGCATCCGCGTGGTCGAGCGTGCCGCGTTCGATCAGCACCATGCCGTTCGCGACACGCGCGCCATAAGCGTCATTGCCCATGCGAAACCCGATCGTAGCGTCGAAGCCGTGGGTACGCTCGGGCAGGAGCATCATGCGAAGCGCCAGCATCAGCGAGACGGGCGAAAACGGCAGCGAAGGATCATGCGCCGGGGAGCGCAGCGCCCAGCGACCGAGTGCCATCACGATCGGTTCGGCTTCGCGGCCCCACTGCGTCAGCGCATAGACCTGGATATTCGCGGGGGGCGGTGTGGTTTCCCGCGTCAGCACCCCGGTGGCTTCGAGCGTCTGGAGCCGCTGTGTCAGGACGTTCGCGCTCACCCCCGGCAGGCCGTCGCGGATCTCGCCGAAACGGCGCGGGCCGAGCAGGAGCTCCCGCACGATCAGCAGCGCCCAGCGTTCGCCGAGGAACTCGAGCGCGAGCGCGGTCCCGCAGGCGTCGCCATACCAGCGCTTGTTGGTTATCTTTTCTAACTTCATGGTTGTTTTTGCTACCCAGTCGGAGCAGACTTTGCAAACGACGAGTCGCAAAGGGGAGAGTGCGCCGTGGCCAAGGGAATCTTCATCAGCCTTCCGGTTGCGGACGTGGGGCGTTCGACCGCTTTCTACGAAGCGATCGGCTGCACGCGCGATCCGCGTTTTTCCGGCGACCAGGCGGCGGCAATGGTCTGGTCGGATACGATCACCTTCATGCTCGCCCGTCACGACTTCTACGGTACTTTGACCACGAAACCGATCGCCGACGTCGCCGCGACCAGCGCCGCGCTGTTTGCACTCTCGTGCGATACGCGCGAAGCGGTCGATGCCTTCGCGGCAAGTGCGCTCGCCGCTGGTGGCCGGGAGGTCCACGGCGCGGAAGACCACGGCTTCATGTACTCACGCGGGGTCGAGGATCCCGACGGCCACGGTTTCGGGCCGGTATGGATGGATGAGGCGGCGACGGACGCTGCCATGGAACTGGCCTGACTCGCGCTTCGACTCGACGGGCATCAGGAGAGGATCGCATGACCTACGTCGATGGCCTCGTCATTCCCGTCAGGGCGGGAACCAACAGCGCTGGCTATGCACGCTTTGCCGAGGCGATCGCGCCGATCTTCCGGGACCATGGCGCGACGCGCGTCGTGGAAGGGTGGGCGGACGACGTGCCGGACGGAAAGCAGACCGACTTTCGCCGCGCGGTTCAGGCGAGCGACGGCGAGACGGTCGTGTTCTCGTGGATCGAATGGCCCGACAAGGCAGCGCGTGATGCCGGCATGGAAAAAGTGCGCGCGGATCCGCGGATGGTTCCGACCGGCGTCGACATGCCGATCGATGGCGCGCGAATGATTTTCGGCGGCTTTCAGGTGGTGCTCGACTGTTGATCGACCTGGGGAGGGGAACGACGATGACAAACGCCTATGGCACGCCGATCTGGTATGAACTGGTCAGCCCCGATCCCGGTGCCTCGCGCACCTTTTATGACGCGGTGCTTGGCTGGGAGATAGACGCCGAGTCCCCCCCGGGGATGGATTATCGCATGATCGCGACGGGCAACGGCAACGTCGGCGGGGTTATGCGGCTGACCGACGAAATGGCGTCGGGCGGCGCGACGCCGAAATGGCTGTTCTATATCGGAGTCGAGGATGTCGATGCGACCGCCGCGGCGATCACCGCTGCAGGCGGCGCCGTCCTGATGCCAGCGTGGAGCATTCCTGGCATCGGTCGAATGGCGGTGGTCGCGGATCCGCAGGGAATCCCTTTCTACATCATGCGCGGCGATAGCGATGAAGCGAGCACCGCGTTCGACCGCACCGACATGGGCAAATGCCACTGGAATGAACTGGTCACGTCGGACCAGCCGTCGGCCAACGCCTTCTACGCCACGTTGTTCGGCTGGAGCTACCCGAACAAGATGGTACTGCCGGATGGTCGTGGCGACTATGTCTTCATCCATGCCGGTGACGGCGAGATTGGCGCGACGATGCCGCGTCAAAGTCCGGATCAGCCACTGGGCTGGCAATTCTACTTTCGCGCACCCGATATCGAAGCCTCGGCGGCTGCAGTGCGCGACGGCGGTGGGACGGTGCTGCTGGGGCCGCACGAAGTCCCGGACGGGGACCGCATCATCGTCGCTACCGATCCGCAAGGGGTCGTCTTCGGGGTGGTCGCGGCCGGCGCACCGGCGTGACCGGGAAGATCGCGGCCTGCATCTGGTATGACGGTGCGGCGGAGGAGGCCGCAACCTTCTACGCAGCGACCTTCCCGGACAGCCACGTCGGTTCGGTGCATCGCAGCCCCGCGGATTATCCCGATGGCGCGGCGGGGCAGGTGATCACCGTGGCGTTCACCGTGTGCGGCATGGCGTTCCTCGGGCTCAATGGCGGCCCGCGTTTTCCGCACAGCGAGGCGGTGTCGTTCCAGGTTTATGCCGACGACCAGGCCGAGACCGATCGGCTGTGGCACGCGATCGTCGACAACGGCGGCAGCGAGAGCATGTGTGGATGGTGCAAGGACCGGTGGGGCCTGTCGTGGCAGATCACGCCGCGCGCGCTGATGACGGCGATGGCAAACCCCGATCCGGCGGCGGCGCGGCGCGGGATGGAGGCGATGATGACGATGCGCAAGATCGACATCGCCGCGATCGAAGCCGCAGTGCGGGGATAGGCGATGGCGCTGGAACTCTACGGTCACCCGTTTTCGTCCTACACATGGAAGGCGCTGATCCCGCTGTACGAAAATGCCACTCCTTTCACGTTCCGCATGCTGGGGCCGGATCAGCGGGATAACGGCCGCGCGCTCAAGGCAGTGTGGCCGATCGGCAAGTTTCCCGTGCTGGTCGACGCGGGCGTTCCCGTAGTCGAATCCTCGACGATCATCGAATATCTCGACGTGCATCATGCCGGTCCCGTGCGGTTCCTGCCCGCCGATGCGGTGGCGTCGATCGAGGTGCGGATGCTCGATCGGATCTTCGACAATCATGTGATGGGGGTGATGCAGCGCGCGGTGATCGACGCGATGCTGCCGCTCGAGCGGCGCGACCCCCATGTTATGACCGCGGTCTCCACCGCGCTCGACACGATCTATGCCTGGCTCGACGAACGGCTGGCAGGCCGCGCCTGGGCGGTGGGCGAGGCCTTCACGCTGGCGGATTGTGCCGCCGCTCCGGCGCTGTTCTACGCCGACTGGGTTCACCCGATCGAGCCGCGCTTTCCGACGGTACGCGCTTATCGCGAACGGCTGCTTGCGCGCGCGTCGGTCAAGCGGTGCGTCGACGACGCGCGGCCGTATCGCGCGCTGTTCCCGCTGGGCGCACCGGACCGCGACTGAAACTTCCGAGCGGATGAGGAATGATCCATGTCGAGCTGCGCCCTTCCCCCGACCCCGGTGCATGAACTGCGGATCACGCGCCTGATCGACGCGCCGCGTGCGGCGGTCTGGCGCGCCTGGACCGATCACCTTGCCGAATGGTGGTGCCCCGCGCCATGGACCGTCGAAATTGTCGAGCAGGATGCGCGTCCGGGTGGTCGCTCGGCGGTGATCATGCACGGGCCCAAGGGCGAGGTGATGCCGCAGGAGGGGGTTTTCCTCGAGATTGTGCCGATGGAGCGGATCGTCTTCACCGATGCCTTTACCAAGGGGTGGATCCCGACCGGGCCGTTCATCGTCGGCTTCATGGAATTCGCCGACGAAGCGGGCAAGACACGCTATTCCGCTGGTGCCCGCCACTGGACCGAGGCGGCGTGCGCGCAGCATGAGGCGATGGGGTTTACCGACGGCTGGTCCAAGGTGGCCGAACAGCTGGAAGTCGTGGCTCGGCGGATCGCATGACCCGTCACCGCGGTCACGCGAACGCCGGTGCGCCCTTCAACTGGGTATAGGCACCGATCACCTCCTGCAGCTTGGATTCGAAACTGCGGTCGCCGCCGTTGCGATCCGGATGATAGCGCCGCACCAGCTCGGCATAGCGTTCGCGCAATGCGCGCCGGTCGACGTCGGTCGCGAGGCCGAGCACCTTGAGCGACCGCCGGTCCGCTTCGGACAACGGACGCCCATCCTTGCGTGGTGGCTCTGCCGCACGGCGGAAGCGCGCGCCGATTGCGTCGAGCGGGTCGTGGAAGTCGGCCCATTTCGGCGGCACGTCCGCGCCCGAATGCGCGAACGCGCGGGTTTCGCGTTCCCATCCGGAGAAGGGCCGTTGCTGTTGCTGGATCTCGTCCGGGCTCATGCCGGAGAAGAAGTTGTAGCGCGCATTGAACGCGCGGACATGCTCGAGGCAGAACCAGCGATAGGGGCGCGGTCCCTCGAACCCGTTCGCCGGGCCTTCTTCCGGCGGCGCGCGGAATTCGCCTGGTTCGGGGCAGCCGGGGTAGGAGCACAGCCGTCCGGTCCCCTCCACGCGGCCGTGGAAACGAGCATTGGGTCGGTCTTTCTTTTCGGATTCGCGCGCCACGCAGGCTCCCTGAGGATGCAAAAGCGCCCTATATAGGCGCGATGATCGAACCTTCCAGCACAGCCGCCCCCGCCATTCCGCTCGTCGTCGAGATCGAGAACCGACTGAATTCAGCGCTTTCCCCGACGCGTCTCGACGTCAGCAACGACAGCGCGCAGCATGCCGGGCACATGGGGGACGATGGTACGGGCGAGTCGCACTTTTCGGTGACAATCGAGGCGCCCGCCTTTGCCGGCGTGTCCCGTGTGCAGCGGCAGCGGCTGGTCAATCAGGCGCTGGCGGATCTGCTGCGCGACCGCATCCACGCCCTTGCGATCCGCGCAACGGCGCCGGGAGAATGACGGTGCGCTACGGGCTGTGGTATTGGCCGAGTATCCAGGGGCGCGGCGAGTTTATCCGCCTTCCGCTGGAGGCGGCCGGGATCGACTATGTCGATTGCGCGCGCGAAGAGGGAGTCGAGGCGCTCGTCGCCAACTTGGCGCAGCACGCCGCCAAGCGCGGATCGTTCGCGCCGCCGTATCTCGAACTCGACGGGATGGTGATCGGCCAGGTTGCCAACATCCTGCAATATCTGGGCGACCGCCATCAGATCGGCCTGTCGACGATGGCCGAGCGGCTGTGGCTCAACCAGCTCCAGTTGACGCTGTGCGACCTGGTGGCTGAGGTTCACAATGTCCACCATCCGGTCGACGTGGCGACCTATTACGAAGACCAGAAGGCGGCAGCCCTGGCCGCCGCCGATTCATTCCGCGACGAGCGGTTGCCTAAATTCCTCGACCATTTCGAACGCGCAGCCACGTCGCACGGCGGGGACTGGCTGATCGATCATCGCTGGACCTATGCCGATACCTCGCTGTTCCAGGTGGTTGAGGGGCTACGCTACATGTTCCCTCGACGCATGGCGGCGATCGAGCAGGATTATCCCAACGTGATCGCAATCCACGATCGGGTGGCGGACCTCCCCGGCATCCGCGCCTATCTCAAGAGCGAACGGCGATTGCCGTTCACGACCGAGGGCATCTTCCGCCATTATCCCGAACTGGACCGCGAATGACCGATCCCGCTGGACCGCGCGCGCTCCGTCCCGCCGCGCGAATCCTGTTGCGCGATGCGGCCGACCGGGTGCTGCTGTTCCGCTTCGATCCCGATGACCGCCCACCGTTCTGGTGCACCCCCGGTGGCGCGCTCGATCCGGGCGAGGATTATGCGACCGCGGCGCGGCGCGAGCTGATCGAGGAAACCGGGATCCACGCCGATCCCGGACCCGAAGTGCTGCAACGCGACGTCGAGTTCATCACGATCGAGGGCGTGCCGGTCAGCGCGGACGAGCGCTATTTCCACGTGCGGACCGACGCGGATGCGATCGATACCGCCGGGCACACCGCGCTCGAACAGCGGGTGATGACGCGCTGGCGGTGGTTTACCGCCGACGAACTCGCCGCGCTGGACGAGCCTTATTTTCCAAGCGATCTCAGCGACATTCTTACGGCACTGGAGACCGACCTGTGACCAATGACGATCTGATCCTCCAGACGATCACCCCGGTGACGCACGACCTTGGCGGGTTCAAGGTGCATCGCACGCTGCCGTCGCGACCGCGGACGATGGTCGGGCCGTTCATCTTCTTCGACCAGATGGGGCCCGCCGTACTGAGCGTGGGGGAGGGGATCGACGTCCGGCCGCATCCGCATATCAACCTTGCTACAGTGACTTACCTGTTCGCGGGGGCGATCGATCATCGCGATTCGGTCGGGAGTCTGGCCACGATCGAGCCCGGCGCGGTCAACCTGATGACCGCGGGCAGCGGGATCGTCCACAGCGAGCGCTCGCCGACTGCCGAGCGGGCGCATGGGCCTGAGTTGTCGGGGATTCAGACGTGGATCGCGCTGCCCGAGAGGGACGAGGAGATGGACCCGGCGTTCGAGCACGTCCCGCGCGACAAGCTGCCGGTCGTCGAGACGCCGGGGGCCAAAGCACGCGTCGTTATGGGCAGTTTGTGGGGCGTTTCAGCACCGACCACGACCTATGCGAGCACGATTTACGCCGATATTCTGCTGGAACCAGGCGGTTCGGTCCCGATTGACGCAGCCGCCGACGAGCGTGCGCTGTATGTCGCGATGGGGGAGGCGACGCTCGACGGGATGACGCTCGAACCGATGACGCTGTACGTGGTGCGGCCGGGGATCGCGGCGACCTTGCGGTCGGCATCGGGCGGGCGCGTGACCTTGTGCGGGGGCGAGGCGTTCACGACGCCGCGGCATGTGTGGTGGAACTTCGTTTCCTCGCGCCGCGACCGGATCGACGAAGCCAAGCGCGCGTGGACCGCGGGGGAGTTCGCGCGGGTGCCGGGGGACGAGAAGGAGTGGATCCCGATTCCGGCGGTGCCGAAGACGGTTAGCTATCCGTGATGACGGCGTAAGCCCCTCCCCTTCAGGGGAGGGGTTGGGGGTGGGGCAGTTCAGCACGCGAACTTCTCTGCGAGGCACTTCCCCACCCCAACCCCTCCCCTGAAGGGGAGGGGCTTTAGAAGAACAAAAAAGGGAGAGAGACAGTGGCTGAGGACCTGCACCGGATCGACTTGCCCACCGGCGTGACGCTCGACGTCGCGACCGCGGGCGACCCGGCCAACCCGCCGGTCATCCTGCTCCACGGCTTCCCCGAATCGCACCGTACGTGGCGCGAAGTGATGCCCGAGCTCGCCCGCGACCATTTCGTCATCGCGCCCGACCAGCGCGGGTTCGCGCGGTCGTCCAAGCCGGCGGCGGTCAGCGACTACACCCCCGACAAGATCGTCGCCGACCTGCTCGCGCTCGCCGACCATTTCAGGATCGCGCAGTTCATGCTGGTCGGGCACGACTGGGGCGGCGCGATCGCGTGGATGGCGGCGTTGCAGAACCCCGACCGGATCACCCGCCTCGTCATCATCAACGCGCCGCACCCGTTTGTCTTCCAGCGCACGCTGTTCGACGACATGGCGCAGCGCGCGGCGAGCCAGTACATCCGCGCCTTCCGCAATCCGGAAATCGAGAAGCACGTCGAGAGCATTGGCCTGTCGGCTTTCTTCGACGGCAGTTTCGCCAAGCACGCCGATGCAGCGAAGATCGCGGACGAGAAGCCGATCTATCTCGACCAGTGGAGCCAGCCCGGCGCGCTGTCGGCGATGCTCAACTGGTATCGCGCGAGCGCGATCATCGTGCCTGAGATGGACGAGACGCCCGAGCGTCCGGCGTTTCTCGATGCGCCTTTTCCGCCGGTGCGGCAGCCGACGCTGGTGATCTGGGGGATGAAGGACGTGGCGTTGTTGCCGAGCCAGTTGGAGGGGCTGGACGTGTTGGTGCCCGATCTGACGGTGCGGCAGGTCGATGCGGGGCATTTCGTGCCGTGGGAGAATGCGCCGGCTGTGGTTGCGGCGATCCGGGGGTGGTTGGGGGATTCCTGACGCAAGCGCGGTTTTATTCGAACGCGTTCTCATAAGGCCGCTTTCCCTTTTAAGGCCGCTTCCCCGGCGAAGGCCGGGGCCCAGTAGCGAAGGTTCTTGTTACCGCGCGCTGCGCCCTTTTACCGTCGTCTCTCGACTGGGCCCCGGCCTTCGCCGGGGAAGAAGTAAGAAGTGAGAAGCAGGAAGGGGAAGCGTGCAGAAGGTTCAAACCGCGACTCTGGCACCCTCCGGCAACGCCACCAACGGCGCATCCCCATTCCCCCCGCCGCTATTCACCCAAGCGCCATGCGCATGCGCGGTCGCTACCGTTTCCCACGCGCCATCCCCCGGCCAGCTTCGCGCGCGGATGTTCTGGTGCCCGACCGAACGATCGGGCTCCATCATCACCCAGCCGAGCGGACGGTCCGCCGTAGCCCGCGCACCCGCCGCCGCCATCGCTGCGCGGATTCGCTCGGCGACCGGCTCGGGCAGATATTGCCAGACGACCGAATGCATCAGCACCCGCGTCACCCCCGCCGCCTGTGGTTCGGCGAGTTGCGCCTCGATCCAGTCGGCGGCATCCGCGCGGACCAGATCGACCCCGCGCGCGCCGAGCATCGCGATCGCGGTCCGCACGCGCGAGAGCCGTTCGGGCGTGTCGGGCCAGACATAGGCCGCGAGCCGCGCAGCGACTTCCGGGTCGGTCGCGTCGATCGGGTTGATGTCGCAGCCGCGCACCGACACGATGTCAAGCGGCGCGGAGGGGGCAGGGGGCCCCGTCCACGCGGGCCGGATCGTCACGGGCGAGTCCGCCGGGCCATAGAGCGTCCCGCCGAGATCGAAGCGATAGCGGTCGATCAACAGGTTGAGCCCCGCGCTCGACCCGATCTCGAGCAGTTCGATCCGCGGCCCATGTCGCTGCGCCAAAGCGATCAGCCCGAGCATCAGCGCGCCCGAGCGCCCCGGCTCGTTGGTCTGCGGCGGGCCGTCGAGCCACGGGAGCAGCGCCGCCGCATGGTCGGCGAACACGCGTTCGAGTGTTGCGCTGATCTCCGCCGGATCGGTCACGCGCCCCGCATACACCTCCGCCAGCCCGGCATCCTGCCCCGCCAGCACCAGTGCATGCAGCCCGCCGAACAGCCGCAACGGCAGCGCATCGCGCGTCGGTTCACCCGGCCAGTCGAGCACGCGCGCGCCGATCGTGCTGTCCCGCGTGACGCCTGTCGCCACCGCCGCGCACATCCGCGCATAGATCGGCGCGGCGTTGCGCTCGCAATAATGCTGCTGGATCAGGAAGGCACCGCGGTTGGTCTGTTCGTCGGCCATTGAACCAATCCTTTTTGCGCGGCGTTTGGTGCTCTCTCGGGCGTTGTTGCGCCCACCCCCCCGCCCAAGTAAAGCCCCGACCATATGGCCGATCCGATCATCATTGCCGTCCCCAAGGGGCGTATCCTGTCCGAAGCGGTTCCCTTGCTGGAACGCGCTGGAATCGTTCCCGAAGCCGCGTTCAGCGACCCGGATTCGCGCGCTTTGCGCTTTACCACGAACAATCCGGGGATCGACCTGATCCGCGTCCGCGCGTTCGACGTCGCGACCTTCGTCGCGCATGGCGCGGCGCAGCTTGGGATCGTCGGGTCGGATGTGCTGGCGGAGTTCGACTATTCGGAGCTGTATGCGCCGGTCGATCTCGGGATCGGGCATTGCCGATTGTCGGTCGCCGAGCCTGCGGATCTGGCGGCGCATGACGACCCGCGGGGGTGGAGCCATGTTCGTATCGCGACCAAATATCCGCACGTCACCGAGGCGCATTTCGCCGCGCGGGGCGTGTCGGCGGAGTGCGTCAAGTTGAACGGGGCGATGGAGCTTGCGCCGTTGCTGGGGCTGGCGCCGCGGATCGTCGATCTGGTGTCGTCGGGGCGGACGCTCAAGGAGAACGGGTTGGTCGAGGTGGAGGTGATCTGCGAAGTCACCAGCCGGCTGATCGTCAATCGCGCCGCGTTCAAGACGCGCGGGCAGATCGTGCCGCTGGTCGAGGCGTTTCGGCGGGCGGTTTCGCGGGAGATGGCAGCGTGAATTTAGTTTCTGATCTTAAGCCCCTCCCCTTCAGGGGAGGGGTTGGGGTGGGGCCGTGCCTCCTTCCGACGGCCAGTTTGCTGCACTGCCCCACCCCCAACCCCTCCCCTGAAGGGGAGGGGAGTCAGATATGATCCGTCTCTCAACCTCCGAGCCCGGCTTCGACCGCGCGTTCGAAACCCTCGTCAACGCCCGCCGCGAAGCCGACGCCGACGTCGCGCGTGACGTCCGCACGATCGTGTCGAGCGTCCGCGACGAGGGCGATGCCGCGCTCCACGCCTTCACGCGCAAGTTCGACCACCACGATCTCAACGAGACCGGCTGGCGGATCGAACGCGCGGAGTGGCTAGCGGCCTATGAAGCGCTGACGCCGGAACTGCGCGATGCGCTCGATCTCGCGGCAGCGCGGATCCGGACGTATCACGAGAAGCAGAAGCCCGCCGACAGCGACACGACAGACGATGCGGGCGTCCGGCTCGGCGCGCGCTGGAATGCGGTGGCGGCGGCGGGTCTGTATGTTCCCGGCGGGCGCGCGGCCTATCCGTCTTCGGTGCTGATGAACGCGATTCCGGCCAAGGTCGCTGGCGTCGACCGGCTGGTGATGGTCACGCCGACCCCCAACGGCGAGGTCAATCCGCTGGTGCTCGCCGCCGCGCATGTCGCGGGCGTCGACGAGATGTGGCGGATCGGTGGGGCGCAGGCGGTGGCGGCGCTTGCCTATGGCACCGGGCGGATCGGCGCGGTCGATGTCGTGACGGGGCCGGGCAACGCCTGGGTCGCCGAGGCGAAGCGGCAGTTGTACGGCGTGGTCGGGATCGACATGGTCGCGGGGCCATCCGAGATCGTCGTCGTCGCGGACGGCAAGAACCGCGCGGACTGGATCGCGGCCGACCTGCTGTCGCAAAGCGAGCATGACCCGACCAGCCAGTCGATCCTGTTCACCAACGACGCCGCCTTCGCGCGCGCTGTCGCGGACGAGGTGGATCTGCAGATCGGAACGCTCTCGACCGCCAAGGTCGCACGCGCGGCATGGGATGCGAATGGCGCGATCATCGTGACGGCGAGTCTGGAGGAAGCGCTGCCGCTGGTGGACCGGCTTGCGCCGGAGCATCTGGAACTGGCGTGTGATGATCCGCAGGCGTTGTTTGACCGGGTGCGGCATGCGGGGTCGGTGTTTCTAGGGCGGCATACGCCCGAGGCGATCGGCGATTATGTTGCTGGGCCGAACCATGTGCTTCCCACTGGGCGGCGGGCGCGGTTTTCGAGCGGGTTGTCGGTGCTTGATTTCATGAAGCGGACGAGTTTTCTGGAGCTTGGTGCGCAGGGGTTGGCGGCGATCGGGCCGGCGGCTGTGGCGCTGGCGGAGGCTGAGGGGTTGCCGGCGCATGCTCGGTCGGTGGCGTTGCGGTTGGAGTGATCCTTCTTCTTGCCCCTCCCCTTTAGGGGAGGGGTAGGGGGTGGGGCAGTGCCTCGCAGAGAACGCGTTCTGCTTTACTTCCCCACCCCAACCCCTCCCCTGAAGGGGAGGGGCTAAGAAGCGCTTCCCCCCCAAATCACCCCAGCTTCCCGTCAGCGGCTTTTTCGCTTAAGGGCCGCGCAATGTCTTCCCACCTTACCCCCCGCACCGCCCCGCGCTCCAAGGCGCGCGCCGCCGCTCGCCTTGCCGCCGTCCAGGCGCTGTATCAGCACGACATGGAAGCCACCGCGATCCCGGTGCTGCTCCACGAATTCCACAACCACCGCCTCGGCGCGACGATCGAGGACGCTGAATATGCCGAGCCCGAAGTCGATTTCTTCGACGACGTGGTGAAGGGCACGAGCGCGCGCCTATCCGAAATCGACACTGCGATCGCGGGCAAGCTCGCCAAGGGCTGGAACCTCGCGCGGCTCGACAAGGCGATGCGTGCGATCCTGCGCGCGGGCACCTATGAGCTGCTGGCGCGCGCGGACGTGCCGACCGGCGCGGTCATCACCGAATATGTCGACGTCGCGCATGCGTTCTTTGACAAACGCGAGTCGGGGTTCGTCAACGGCCTGCTCGACGCGATCGCCAAGGACGTGCGCGGCTGAGCATGGCGGAGGTCATCAACCTCCGCCGCGCCCGCAAGGCCCGCGCGCGCGATGCCGCGGCTGAGAGTGCTGCCGTCAACCGCGCCGCGTTCGGCCGGACCAAGGCAGAGCGCGATGCCGCGGCTGCCAACGCCGAGCGGCAGGCGCGCCTGCTCGACGGAGCGAAGCGCGAGGACTGAGTCCTCGCGCGCGGTGCGTTAATCCCCGCTAGTCGATGACCACCGCGACGATGCGCCAGGCGCCTTCTTCCTGTTCTAGCGTGACCGTCTCGGTCGCTGCGTGGCAAAGACCCTAATTGCGGGGCGCGGCGCGACTACCCCGAAAAATTCGTACCTGCAGGGCTGCCACTCCCGCTAGACCCCAGCGTATGACCGAAGCCGAATTCCTCGTCGCGCTACGCCGCCTCCCGCTCCATTCCGGCGCGCTCGACCTGCGCGACGATGCGGCGCGGCTGGGGGATCTGGTGCTGACCACCGATACGCTGGTGGAGGGGGTGCATTATCTTTCCGACGATCCGGCTGGGGATGTTGCGTGGAAGCTGGTGGCGACCAATGTGTCGGATCTTGCCGCGAAGGGTGCGGTGCCAGTGGGGGTGATGCTCAACTATCCGTTGCGGGCGTCTTCTTTCCCTTACTTCGCTTCCCCGGCGAAGGCCGGGGCCCAGTTGCGAAACGGTGATGGCGAAGGGCAGCCAGACGTTACCTCGGCCACTTCGACTGGGCCCCGGCCTTCGCCGGGGAAGGGAGAAGGGGGGGATGGGGAAAGTTGGGACTTCGCTTTTCTCGAAGGCTTCGGACTCGCGCTCACCACCTTCAGCGCCCCGCTGCTTGGCGGCGACACCGTATCGCTTCCCGCGTATGCGCCCCGCGTCATCAGCCTCACCGCGATCGGCACGAACGCGACCGCCCCGATCCGCACCGGCGCGCGTGCGGGCGACGCGCTCTACGTGACCGGGACGATCGGCGATGCGGGCGCTGGCCTGAGGATCGCGCAAGGGCAGGATGGCCCCGCCGAACTGCTCGCCGCGTATCGCCGCCCGCAGCCTCGCCTCGCCGAAGGGCGTGTGCTTGCCAGCGTCGTCAGCGCGATGATGGACGTGTCCGACGGCTTGCTGATCGATGCGCAGCGGATGGCGGCGGCGAGCGGGCTGGCGGTCACGCTCGACCTTGCCGACATTTCGTTGTCCGGCGCCTATCGCGCCTTCGCAGGGGATGACCGCGCGGCGCGGCTCGCGGCGGCGACCGCGGGGGACGATTACCAGCTCCTGTTCGCTGCCGCGCCCGACGTTGCTTTGCCGTGTGCAGCGACGCGCGTCGGCTGGTTTTCAGCGGGGACCGGACTGACGCTGATCGACGCGGGCGAAGCCGTTCCGCTTCCCGGCAATCTCGGGTTCCAGCACAACCGGTAAGCGTCGCGCGCGCTTGCCAACCCATCCTCCACCTGTAGGATGATGCCCAAGAGCGGGGACGAGACCGCGTGTCGCGATCCTTGCCGGACTTCAGGGAAAGGAACAGCATGACGATCGTCTATGCCGCCATCATCTGTGGCCTGATCGCCGTCGCCTACGGCGCGGTCACCAGCCAGCAGGTCCTCCGCGCGCCCGCGGGCAATGAAAAGATGCAGGATATCGCCGCCGCGATCCAGGAGGGGGCGAAGGCCTATCTCGGGCGGCAATATCGCACGATCGCGATCGTCGGCGTCATCGTTCTGCTGCTGGTGTGGGTGTTCCTCGACGGGATGCGCACGCCGGTGTCGGCGCTGAGCTTCGCATTGGGCGCGGTGCTGTCGGGCGTGGCGGGCTATGTCGGGATGAACATCTCGGTCCGCGCGAACGTGCGGACCGCAGAGGCGGCGCGAACCTCGCTTCAGGGCGGGCTGACGATGGCGTTCCGGTCGGGCGCGGTGACGGGGTTGCTCGTCGCGGGGCTTGGGTTGCTTTCGATCTCGGGGACGTTCCTGTACCTTGCGGGGCCGAACGGTGCCGACGCGGGCGCGCCGGTGGTGGTCAAGGCGCTGACCGCGCTGGCGTTCGGCGCGTCGCTCATCTCGATCTTCGCGCGGCTGGGTGGCGGCATCTTTACGAAGGCTGCGGACGTCGGCGCGGATCTGGTCGGCAAGGTCGAGGCGGGAATCCCCGAGGACGACCCGCGCAACCCCGCGACGATCGCGGATAACGTCGGCGACAATGTCGGCGACTGCGCCGGCATGGCGGCGGATCTGTTCGAGACCTATGTCGTGACGATCGGCGTGACGATGATCTCGGTTGCGCTCGCGCTCAAGAATGCGGACCATCTGCTGAGTGTGATGACGCTGCCGCTGATCGTCGGCGGAGTGTGCATCCTGACCTCGATCCTCGGCACCTATGCGGTGCGGCTGGGGAACGGCACGATCATGGGGGCGCTGTACAAGGGCTTCTGGCTGAGCGTCGGGCTGTCGATCCCGGCGATCTACTTCGCGACCAGTTACACGCTCGGCGACATGGGCGCGCGGATCGGGGGCAATGCGTTTCTGGACGGCGCGACGCCCGAGGCGATCGCGGGGATGGCGGCGGCGAGCTTTACCGGCATGCAATTGTTCTGGTGCATGATGATCGGGCTGGCGGTGACAGGCCTGCTGGTGTGGATCACCGAATATTACACCGGCACCAACTTCCGCCCGGTCCGCTCGATCGCCAAGGCGTCCGAGACGGGGCACGGGACCAACGTGATCCAGGGGCTGGCGATCAGCCTCGAATCGACCGCGTTGCCGACGCTCGTCATCGTCGTCGCGGTGATTGCGGCCTATCAACTGGCGGGGGTGATCGGGATCGCCTTCGCCGCGACTGCGATGCTCGCGCAGGCGGGGATGGTCGTTGCGCTCGATGCCTACGGGCCGGTGACCGACAATGCGGGCGGGATCGCCGAAATGGCGGGGCTGCCCGATGACGTGCGGCATCGTACTGACGCACTGGACGCGGTGGGCAACACCACCAAGGCGGTGACCAAAGGCTATGCGATCGGCTCGGCAGCGCTCGCGGCGCTGGTGCTGTTCAATGCCTATACGTCGGATCTGGCGCGCGATTTCCCGACGCTCGTGGTCAATTTCGCGCTTTCCAACCCCTATGTCATCGTCGGGCTGCTGCTCGGCGCGTTGCTGCCCTATCTGTTCGGCGCGATGGGGATGACCGCGGTCGGGCGCGCGGCGGGTGCTGTCGTGGAGGAAGTCCGCGCGCAGTTCCGCGACAATCCGGGGATCATGCTCGGCACCAGCCGCCCGAATTATGCGCGGACGGTCGATCTCGTGACGCGTGCGGCGATCCGCGAGATGATCGTGCCGTCGCTGCTCCCGGTGCTGTCGCCGATCCTGGTGTATTTCGTGATCACCTTCGTCGCGGGGCAGGCCGAGGGGTTTGCTGCCTTGGGCGCGATGTTGCTGGGGGTGATCGTGTCGGGGCTGTTCGTCGCGATCTCGATGACCTCGGGTGGGGGCGCGTGGGACAATGCCAAGAAGTTCATCGAGGATGGCAATTACGGCGGAAAGGGGTCCGAGGCGCACAAGGCTGCGGTGACGGGGGATACGGTGGGGGATCCGTATAAGGATACCGCTGGGCCTGCGGTCAATCCGATGATCAAGATTACGAACATCGTGGCGTTGCTGCTGCTTGCGGCGCTCGCGGCGGGGTGAGGGGCCCCGCCATCATACCCCGCCACCCCGGCGAAGGCCGGGGCCCAATAGCGGTTGTCGCGGCAAGGGAGCGCATTCGCCAGCAATCCTCCGCTGCGCTATTGGGCCCCGGCCTTCGCCGGGGTGGGGCCGTCTGATAAGAACGGCCATCCTTCCAAGCATGTTCAAGGACTAACCCATGCCCGACCCCATGATCCAGACCGAACGGCGCGGCGACGTGCTGATCGTGACGCTCAACCGCCCCGACCGGCTCAACGCCGCGCCGCCGCAGATGTTCGATGATCTGCGCGCCGCGCTTGCCACGCTCGACGGCGCGCGCGCGGTGCTGATCGCGGCGGCGGGGCGGGGGTTCTGCTCGGGCGCGGATGTCGGCGGCGGCGCGCTCGGGAGCGACGACCCCGGCAACGCGACCTTCAAGGCGCTGACCGAGGCGTATAACCCGACGATCGCAGCGATCGCGGACCTGTCCGTCCCCGTCGTCAGCGCGGTGCGCGGGCCCGCCGCGGGGATCGGGTGCAGCCTCGCGCTCGCCGCCGATTTCTGCGTCGCGAGCGAGACCGCTTATTTCCTCCAGGCGTTCGTCAACATCGGGCTCGTCCCCGATGGCGGCGCGTCGTGGATGCTCCCGCGGCTGATCGGCCGGGCGCGCGCGACCGAGATGATGCTGCTGGGCGAACGCGTTCCCGCTGAAAAGGCACTCGATTGGGGGATGATCCACAAGGTCTCCACGGACGACTCGCTCGATGCCGAAGCGGTAGCGTTGGCGGAACGGCTCGCCGCCGGGCCGACCGTCGCGATGGGGCTGATCCGCCGCCAGATCCGCCATGCCTATGAGACGGATTACGCTTCGGCGATGCTCCAGGAAGCCGAAAACCAGCGGCATGTCCGGGGTACCGCGGATTCGATCGAAGGCGGCATGGCCTTCTTGCAGAAACGAAAGCCACAGTTCACAGGACGCTGATGGCAGAGATTGAACTGAATACGGGTGAGGACGCCGGGAGTACGCCGGCCCCACGCGATCTTCCCGAGCCGAGCACGCGCCCGACGCTCGACGCCTGGGCAGCGGCGGCGGCGAAGGAGGTCAAGGGCAGGGACCTGACCTGGCGCACGCCCGAAGGGATCGACGTCAAGCCGCTCTACACCGCGGCGGATGTGGCGGACATCGACCCCGGCCTGCCCGGCTTCGCGCCGTTCACGCGCGGCGTGCGCGCGTCGATGTATGCGGGGCGGCCGTGGACGATCCGGCAGTACGCCGGGTTCTCGACCGCCGAGGCGTCCAACGCCTTCTATCGCCGCAATCTCGCCGCCGGGCAGAAGGGGCTGTCGGTCGCGTTCGATCTGGCGACGCATCGCGGTTACGACAGCGACCATCCGCGCGTGACCGGCGACGTCGGCAAGGCGGGGGTCGCGATCGACACGATCGACGACATGAAGATCCTGTTCGACGGGATCCCGCTCGACAAGATGTCGGTCTCGATGACGATGAACGGCGCGGTCATCCCGATCCTCGCCTTCTTCATCGTCGCGGGCGAGGAGCAGGGGGTGCCGCAGCACCTGCTCGACGGGACCATCCAGAACGACATCCTCAAGGAGTTCATGGTCCGCAACACGTATATCTACCCGCCTGCGCCGAGCATGCGGATCATCTCGGACATCATCGGCTATACGTCGGCGCACATGCCGAAGTTCAATTCGATCTCGATCTCCGGCTATCACATGCAGGAAGCGGGCGCGACGCAGCTCCAGGAGCTGGCGTTCACGATCGCGGACGGGCGCGAGTACGCCAAGGCGGCGATGGCGTCGGGGCTCGATCTCGACGCGTTCGCAGGGCGGCTGAGCTTCTTCTTCGCGATCGGCATGAACTTCTTCATGGAAATCGCCAAGCTGCGCGCGGCGCGGAAGCTGTGGCACCGCGTGATGACCGATCTCGGCGCGAAGGACGAACGGTCCAAGATGCTGCGCACGCATTGCCAGACGAGCGGCGTGTCGCTGACCGAACAGGATCCGTATAACAACGTGATCCGCACCACGGTCGAGGCGATGGCGGCGATGCTGGGGGGGACGCAGAGCCTCCACACCAACGCGCTCGACGAGGCGATCGCGTTGCCGACCGACTTCTCGGCAAGGATCGCGCGCAACACGCAAATCGTGCTGCAGGAAGAGACGGGGATGACCAAGGTCGTCGATCCGCTCGGCGGCAGCTATTACATCGAGAGCCTGACTGAGGAACTCGTTGAGAAGGCGTGGGAAATCATCCAGCGGGTCGAGGCCGAGGGTGGGATGGCACAGGCGGTCGCTGCGGGCTGGCCTAAGGCGATGATCGAAGAGGCGTCTGCCGGGCGTGCCGCGCGGGTCGACAAGGGCGAGGACGTCATCGTCGGCGTCAACAAGTACAAGCTTTCCGAGCAGGACCCGATCGACATTCTCGACGTCGACAATGTCGCGGTGCGCGAGGCGCAGATCGCGCGGATTGCGCGATCGAAGGCCGGGCGGGACGAGGCGAAGTGCCAGGCTGCATTGGATGCTTTGCGCGAGGGGGCGAGAGCAAATCTTCCCCGGAACGGGGAGGGGGACCGTGAGCAGTCAGCGAACGGTGGAGGGGTCGATCCGGGCGCAGCGCTTGCGGCAGAACCCCTCCGTCAGCCTTCGGCTGCCACCTCCCCCGTTGGGGGAGGAATGGAGTCGAACCTTCTCGCGCTTGCGGTCGAATGCGCGCGGCAACGGGCGACGCTTGGCGAGATCTCCTCCGCGATGGAGGATGTGTTCGGGCGGTATGATACCGTGCCGACGCCGGTTTCAGGCATCTACGGCGGCGCGCACGAGTTCGACGCGGCGTGGCAGGGGCTGAAGGAAGGCGTCGTCTCGCTCGAGACGCGCAATGGCCGCCGCCCGCGAATGCTCGTCGCCAAGATGGGGCAGGACGGGCATGACCGCGGCGCGAACCTCGTGTCGTCGGCGTTCGGCGATCTCGGGTTCGAGGTCGTGCCGGGTCCGTTGTTCCAGACGCCCGCCGAAGCCGCCGCGCTCGCGATCGCGCGCGATGTCGACGTCGTAGGCGCGTCGTCGCTCGCGGCGGGGCACAAGACGCTGATCCCGGAGCTGATCGGCCATCTGCGCGACGCCGGGCGCGGCGACATCAAGGTGATCGCGGGCGGGGTGATCCCCGCGCAGGATTATCAAACGCTGCGCGACGCGGGTGTGCAGGGGATTTTCGGGCCCGGGACCAATCTGGTCGAGGCGGCGGGCGAAGTGTTGCGATTGCTGGGGCATAATATGCCCCCGGTTGAGGATGGTATGGAATGAACGTTATCACAAAGCATAGCCCCTCCCCTTCAGGGGAGGGGTTGGGGTGGGGCCGTGCCGCGAATGCGGACGCTGGTCTCGGTGAGACGT
>JARUXA010000080.1 GCA_030433805.1 Sphingomonas sp. PsM26
CTGACAGGTTCATCGTCGATCCGATCCACCAGATGCCGGGACTAAACACCTAGCGTTATGACTGCTTTGGTCCCCGATAGCTGCCGGGCCGCAAGCCACTAAATCACGACGTTTTGTGCGCTGCTAGACCCGCGACCGTTCCCAAAGGTCGACTGGCGGCTATTGGGCGGAAAGGTGGACGGTCCGGAAGCGCCCAAATCTCGTCCTACGCCCGCACCCCATCTGCTCCCACTAGCGGACGTAAATCACAAGTCGTATCCGTCATCCATGAGGCAGAATCGGCACAGTTGGTTGCGAACCCAAAAAGACGATGACGGCGCATCGGTCATTACGAACCGTGTTCCGCAGCCACCCTTTCGGTCCGACAACGACTTATACCAGTGGTGGATGTGGGGCCGCGTCGCGATCCCGATGACCATCCTATGTTATGGCGCCCTGCGAAGTTTCGGTGTGCCGTTTGACTACACCCCTCTCGCTACGCTCCCCGCGGTCTTCTTCTTTCTTCTGCTGAGACTTTTGGCGTGGAAAGATCGCAAAGACGGAAAGCGGTTTAGCCATTACGATACCGACGACCTTTTCCGATAACGTCCGCTTCTTGGAGTGAACGCTCCGAAGCAGACGGTCCGGTTTCCACCACCTATTGCCGTTCCCGTCTCGATTCAGCGCGTGCTTCGTCCGAAAGCTGACCAGTAGCTATCGGGCGCGAAATCGGACGGACTGAAACGGCCCAGTTGGCGACATTAGTGACGAACTTTCCTCTGCAAATAACCTGTGGTGGCGCGGACAGCACAAGCTCGCCACGATGAATGAAAGTTTTAATCTGTTCGATAGTAGGCTGTGTGGATGGCCGAAGTCCCTCTGTCTGAACACTGCTCATTGATGTCCCGACCGGGTGGTCTGGTTAAGCCCGCGGTTCGTCCCACAGATTGCCCTAAAGATGCTGTTTACATCAAGGGCACCGGAGCAACGATCCTACCAGGCGATGCCGCGTTTCCCTTTGTTTTCGAAGGCGGCGACGGCGACGATAAAGTCGTCGTTGTTGGGCAGGCGGCAGGCGGTATCCTGGTGCGCGGCGGCAAAGGAAACGACAGCCTTACGATTGAAGATCCTTGGGTATGGGTTGCACAAGAGATTGGTCCATATGGGCTCACTTTCTTGGCATCAGCGACGATCATGCTCGTGACCTTGGTCGACATCTGTTGGCGGGCACTTAGATCCACGCGGTGATCCAATCGACGCTGTACGAGACCGGGGATCCGCCCGACGAAGTAGCTCGCTACCGCCGCATCGCCATAAACACGCGTCCGGCGCTCCAGGTCGCTGCCGATGTGCACGAGCTGTGGCGCCTCGAAGGGCTTGGGCACCATAGGCTGATTGATGATGCCCGCGTTCCAGAGACGGGCATGATGCGCGCTGATGTTGCGTACGAATGCGAGCGTTTTGATCCAGCTCACCAGCGTGTTGGGGAGAAGACCGTAGCGCTTGGCAACGGCAGCACGATCGTTGGGATGTGCCATCTCGAGTAGCCAGGATAGCGTGCCGAAGTCCCATGTCTCGACCGCCATCCAGATAGGGACGGGCGGGCTGTAGGTAGCATAGTACTCCTTGACCCAATCCTCTTTCGACCGAGCAACCGCCCGGTCAGCGTTGTCGAGCCAGCTTTGATGACGAGTGCCGCCCTGGAATGGCTGATTGGCGCGATGGGCATCAAGAAAGGCAGTCGAACGGTGTGCAAAAGGATCGCGCCTCCCGAGCGCGTGCGCGAGATCCACGCGCAACGCTACCTCAATCCGCTCGACCGCGTCGAGAAATAGGAGACGGAGCTGCTTGTCGAAGAGATGAAGATCGACAGCGTGGCGAAACTCGGCGTTGGCTTGGAACTGCTCACTGCGGACGCTTAGCGTCGCATCGTTAGGATCAGGAACGAACTGCTGGAACGGCTGCCAGTAGGGGGTGAGGCGCCCGTAGCCGATCCGCTGAAGATGGAGAACCGCCTTCGCTTGATCGGTCACGACCATGCCACGTTGCACCAAAAGGGCCAGCTGGTCGGCAAAACTGAGATGGGGCTTTGTGTAGGGCGGAAGCATCCGGCCCAGGTATGAAGAAGGCCGCCCCTTGATGCCAGCGGCAACAGCGGGGACGGCCATGTTGAAGTCGATATATGCGTGAGCGCATGAGGATTCAATTAAAAGTTGAAAGCGGGTCAATCACCGATGGAGGGCTAGCGGCCTGCTGAAGCGGCACCCGTACATCCAGTGGACCCGCACTCGGCAAGCTGCAAACCAGACCTGGAAACGGCATGAATGAACGGCCGGTTTCGGGAAGCGGCAAACTGGTCGCAAACGTCCACTTGTGGGTCTTGGCCGCCTTCCCAAAACGCCGTGTCTGAAAGCGCCTTACGTCTTCGCAACTCCGTCTATGCGGTACGGCTTCCGGAAAGGCCAATTGGGGACGGTTTCAAAAAACGGCTCCTAGCGGGGCATCAATGCGATAGACGCCACCCACTCTCGCCATCGGTTCTCATACGGAATGCGCTTTTGCGACGGTAGCCGGTTCAGCCGACGTTGCGTCAGAAACCATGCAACCCCTAGTATTCCGGTCGCAGCAAAGGAGCGCTGGATATGAAACGTCGAAAGCTGATCCAGACAATTGCCGGCATCATGGCTGTAAGCGCCTTCGCGCCAGCGGCTTTGGCTAAGGCCACTCATTCCGGCAGGCTTCTGTCCATCAACGGCAGGCAGCTTTGGATTGACGACAGCGGACCACGCGATGCACCCGCACTCCTCTATGTCCATGGCGGGCCGGGCATCGGAGCGCTCGACTTCGAACAGTATATGAAAGGCCCGCTTCAAAGTCAGGTGCGCTTGATCAGCGTGGATCAACGCGGCGTTCTGCGATCCTCCCCCCTGCCTGCGAGCGCAAAGGTGACAGTGGATGACCTCATCGCCGACTTCGAGGCGATCCGGTCCGCGTTGGCGATCTCCCATTGGCAGGTACTAGGGCACAGCTTCGGCGGTATGGTCGCCCTTCGCTATGGACTGGCCCATCCGCAGCGGGTGGAACGGCTGATACTGGAATGCCCTTCGATCGATCTAGCCAGTTCGTTTCGTTGGCTCTGCTCGGCAGCGGCGCAATTGCTCAACGGTCACGATGTCGCCGCGGCCGTTCGAGCGGAACGACTGGCCGATCCGGCAACCCCGTTCGACGACGAGTTCATCGAGACGATGGATCGAACTCTGGCGGCGTTAGGCGAGCGTCGCCAGGACCTTTACGTTCGCGCCACCAAAAACCGCGACATCTTTTCCCGGCTCGCTGCGACGGCAGGTTTGCCGGAAGCCCGCTGGTCGCAAGGTGCAGTTCCCGGCAAAGCTTTGCTGACGGAACCATCGACCCGGAAACCAATGCTGTCGTCAATCGCACAATGGAAGAAACCGATGCTGTTGGTGCGGGGAGACGGCGACCATGTCACGAGTCCCCAGGAGCTCGCCGCGGTCCAGCAAGCCGGAGGCAAGATCGTCACCGTACCCGACGCAGGTCATTTCGTGCATGTCGAACAGCCCGCCGTCTTGGCCAATTTGATCGTAACTGGTCATCGCTGACGCAACGGGAGGCTAGTAGCGGCTTTCCAAAAATTCGCTCACTTTTAAGGAAAGGTGGCGGGTAGCGGGCAGGCCCGCGGGTCAGCACTTCCTCCGCCGCCAACATGAATCGATGGCGGAAGGTGGGGAGCCAAAAAGAAGCCGGGAATGACCGGATGTGAGTCGTAGAGGTTGAAGGGCAGAGGATCCGCGTCCGCCCACCTGGCGCCATTCACTTAATGAGCTGGCGTAGTCATGAGCGGACCATCGTTAACGGTTGGGTCCCGTAGGTATGTCTCTCATCAATCGGTTCGAACTCTCGGTGCCCTTGATCCAAGCGCCGATGGCGGGAGTCGCCACACCTTCGTTGGCGGCAGCCGTATCCGAGGCAGGAGCCTTGGGGTCGATCGGCGTGGGCGCGACCGACGCCGCCGGCGCACGGGCGATGATCGAGGAGGTGCGCAGCCGCACGACCCGCGCGTTCAACGTCAACGTCTTCGTCCACGCTGGCGCAAAGGCCCATCTCGCACGGGAAGCGCAATGGTTGGATTGGCTTGCCCCGCTGTTCGCCGAGTGCGGCGCAGAACCCCCGACGGCACTCAGGAGCATCTACAAGAGCTTCGCGGATGGGTTACGTAGTGCGCGCCAACGCTACCGGTCGCAACGTTCTAAAACTACGACGCGGCAGGCGTTAGCCCACCAAGCGCAGACCGACCACCTCACCGGACTCGGCAACCGCCTTGCGCTCGTGCATGCGTTCGAAACGAACAGCCATGATGTGCGATCAGGACGGATCGCGCTCCATTATGTTGACCTGGACGAGTTCAAGCCAGTCAACGATCGGTTCGGGCATCACGCGGGTGACCGTCTGCTGTGCCTTGTTGGTGAGCGGCTACAGGCGTGTTGCTCCCCAGGCGACGTTGTCGTTCGGCTTGGGGGCGACGAATTCGTGCTGGCACAGCTCGACACCTCTGATGACTACGACGTTGAGCAGCTAAGGGTGCGGATCGAGAACTCTTTGAACGCGCCGTACGTCTTGGGAGGACGTTCAATAGACGTAGGCGCAAGCATAGGATCGAGCCGACATGCATCACGCGTTCAGACGCTGGACGCGCTCCTAATCGCCGCAGATACATCGCTTAGCCAGAAGAAGGCCCAGCGGCACGCTGCGCGCAAACTCGTCGCGCCCCCCACTGCCTTCCGTACAAACGACGAGATCGACCAAGGCTTCGCCGTCAATACCACCGAGGAAGAGACTCGGGAGCGGGCACGACTGCTAGTCGAGGGTATCGCGGTAGCCATTTGGGAAAGTGCGCCGGACGGACTGATCGAAACGGATAGTCTTAGCTGGCGGACTTACACAGGTCAGAGCTATGACGATTGGAAAGGGTATGGCTGGGTAACTGCAATTCACCCCGACGACCGCATCGCTACGGTGCGAAAGTGGCGCGACACAGTCCATGATCAGCAATCGGTTGAAGCACAATACCGGCTTAGGCGGTGGGACGGCACGTACCGATGGATGCAGGTGTATGCGGTACCGTTGCGCAACGGCGACAGTTCAATCGTCCGGTGGCTGGGCATGAACATTGATATCGACGACCGTAAACTTACCGGGCTGTGGCAAATATCGTAGTGCGCCCGCGATGGCGACGGAAGGTGCCTGTGCCTTTCGTAGCGGATGCATAGACTTACAAGAGGGCCGACCTGCTCAAGTGAACGAATGTCAGCTTTTAGGAAGCGCTCAGTTGGCTGCGAATGGCCGGAAATGGGTCTTCGCGACCGAATACTTGCCATTCTGGTTTGCAACATCGGTGTGTTCAC
>JARUXA010000081.1 GCA_030433805.1 Sphingomonas sp. PsM26
GCTGTATACGATATACAACCTTAGTTAACATAATGGATTTTCTGGGAAGTAAACACAAAAACAGTAGAAAGCCTGTATAAAATTAGTACTCGTCCGCACCCTTACGATCTTTTTTCATATTATATATTGAGCATTTCAATTTCATCAGACTTCCTATCTTCTATAAGAATCTTTGAATCTCTATCAGATTCAAAAAAACTACTGTTTGAGCCACAGTAGTTTTTTCTATTTTTTAAGCTGTATAAGATATACATTCTTAGTTAACATAATCACTCGTTCCGGAACAAACCACCAAAAAGAACCCTCTTGGGAGAAGGGTTCTCGATGAGGCCTTGTTTCTGCTTTATGCAGCTTTTTATACATCCTTGATAGGAAAAGGTTTCTCTCAAGGACAAGAAAAGAAAGGATGTATAAAAAGTGCATCTTTTATACATATGCAATATCCCCGTAGAGATAGCTTTTTTTAGAAAAAAATGTTAATATGTAATTCCATAATGATGGTGTTCAAAAGGCAACCTCTAACGATGACCGGAGGTTGCTTTTTATTTTGTTAACGATAAAAGTAATAAAAGTGTTTTCTTAGACTGATAATACCACTATTTACGGGATTTAGAGATTACCTGCAGGTGTGTGAAAGTCTTTTCAAGGCGAAAATACTGATACACAGGGATCTCAACACTTTTAATTTTTTTGATTAACCCTATTTGTGAATCCCTGCTATTAGTCACACTTTGAAAGGAAAGCAGGGAAAAAGTCTTTTCTCGTCGAAGGTTACTGCTTGAAAGGTGGTGGCATTATGGCTGGATTTGATGAAAACGATCGTGACCCTGAGGTTGAAGCACTAATTGACCGATACCCTGAGGAAAGAGACATTTATCGTTATATGCGGGATGAGTTTGATAAAGTTTTAGATACATATGACCCTGATATTCACGATAGGGAAGTTGCTGTGAAGGCAAGTGATAAGTTTGACGTGTCTGTAGATTACGCACTTGATCTTTACACTAGAATGGTGTTTAAGATTGCGGAATTTCAACAAAGACGATTCAATAAGTCAAAATAGCCGACTAGAAGGCACTCTAAGGAGTGTCTTTTGTCTTGGTTAGTATTTATATTATTCTCTTATCTAAAACGTCTGCACGAGGCTGTATATACCTCAGATAAGTCCTTTCTCTTTGAACACCTTTCTTAAACATTCATTCACCAGTTCACTTTTAATTCCACTGTCTACATTGTCAATGATCTGTAGTACATCGTTATCCAAATAAAATCCCCTGAATTCTCGCTTTGCTTTCTTCCCAGCTAACAGACGATCAATGTTATCAATCTTCTTTTTATTATTCTTTTTCATATTCTTCCTGATAATAGATTCGCTATCAATATCGCTATCGTTTTCGGGTCTATTTTTATTAACCTTTTGAATTGAACTTGCTACTTCTTTATTAGCCGTCCGAATATTCTTTTTTACCCTCTTTTGAATAGGAAATGTGCCCGTTAATTGTTTAGTAGTTTTACTATTCTTCTTGAATACTTCATCGATGTCCTTATCAAATATAGATTCATCTGTTCCTACAAAGTTATACTTGCCTTCTACACTGTCCCACTCGAAACCTAATTTCTTAATTTTTGTCTGAATAGTTCTGTCTGAAACCTCATACTTTTTGGCAAGATCATTTACCTTTAATTTCTTGTCACTAATAGCTTCAATCATGCCTCTTACTAACATTTTAGCCACCTCATCCAATAGTGATATTACTAATTCATTTCACCTTAATTTATATTCTTTTATGTTAGAAAATTCACCTTTAATTCCGATAGCAACTTTAGCGCCATTTCTTGAAATGAAACGTGGAAACAGGAACTACAAATCATTGGTATTAGCAAACTGAAAAAAATTTAAGTGCTTTCTCTATCAAGTTGTTATAAAATAAAAAAAGCGTATTGGAGATTGTTTCAAACATTTTACGTCATCTAACCTATTCCCAAAGCACAGGGAGTAGGTTTTTTATGTTCTTGTACTACTGTGGTGAAATTAGTAAAGAAGTAGTTACAAAAATGATGTATATGATATACAAAGTTAGTTAACATAGGTGGATTAGATTTACTTAGGTTTAACTTACGCTCGTGTTCCGCTCTTCTGATCGCTCACATAAGTTTAACTTATGTTGAACTAATTGAAAGAACAAAACAGAAATGCCTGGATTTACACCAGGCATTTCTGTTTTTTGCAGGGTTTTTAGCGTGAAATATTGAATAACTCAGTTATCCTTCTCTATTTCATAAAACAATGGTACTGTAATGAAATAGACTGTTTATTTTCGGCGCTTCTATGCTTGTCTTAGTTCCCAAAAAGACGAGCAAAGAAGCCTTTTTTATTTTCTGTCTCTTTTTCCTGAGCCGTCGCTGCTTCTAGTAAATGTTGTTGCTGCTGTTTTTGAGATGAGCGGATATATTCCATCATTTCTTTATCGCGGCTCTCTATATGTTCTTTCATCTGTTCAGCCTGCTTATCAAAACTGGCTTGCAGCTGCTCCAGTTGCTTGCTTGTTTGCTCGCGATCCGCTCGCCTTTGTTCCTCTAATTCCCTCAAATCATTTTTAGAATCACTTAAGGCAGCCTTATACTCTTCAATTATTCCTAACAGCTGATTGTTCACCTCTTGTTGCTGTTTAAACTGATCGGCTAGCGCTCCTAAGACTTCCGGAGGGAGTGACTTTTCAGAAGCTTGCGGAGCAATTAAAGAGCGGTTATTTTCTTCATTTTCCGTATGCTCGTTATGTGCTCGGCTAGCGGAGCGGTTCCTTTCCAATCCCTCAACAATAGTATTTGCAGCTACTTCTAAAGAAAGATTTTTATGCTGAACCAGGAATTTTAGCTTTTGCAATGTTTCATAGTCGCTATGTGTATAGTAGCGCTTTTTCTTATTGTCAGTCTTGAAATCATAACCGCTCTTTGCGAGCGCGGCAGAATATTTCCTTACATTGCTTCCGCTTAATTCCAGGAGCTTTGATATGTCGTCTGAATTCATATAATCATCGTTAATAATCATTTGTGGCCTCCAATCTTATGTATTCGCCTTCCGCTCCTTAAACATCATACAGCGTTATTTTCAATAATTCGAGCAAGAGAATTTTTTTCCTTTCTTTTTTAATTGCTTTTTGTTCTTTTTCATTCATAAAAAAAAGAATAAAAAGCTTATTTATCAACGGATATATAAATATTATGTATACAGTAATTTGAATTACTGTATATATAAATTATAATAAAAGTATCAAAAAAAACGAATTTTTGGGTATGGGGGAAATTTACGTAATGAAAAAAGTTGTCGGATACGTTCGTGTATCATCTGATTCACAAATTGAAAACACATCCATCGAGGAACAAGTAAAAAGAATTGAAGCCTATTGTATCTCCCAAGAGTGGGAATTACTTGAGATTTTCAAGGATGAAGGTTTTTCTGGAAGCAATACGAATAGACCAGGATATAAAAAAATGATGGAGTATCTTACAAATCATAAGGAAGAACTTGAAAGTGTTGTCGTTCTGAAAATGGATAGAGCACACAGAAACCAGCTCAACCTATTGCAATTCATTAAGGTTGAACTTGCGGAATTAAATATGGATTTTGTGAGTATTACTGAATCTTTTGATACAAGTACCATGATAGGACGTATGATGTTAGGGATTCTTTCTACTTTTGGAGAGTTCGAGCGAGAAGTAATAAACGAGCGGACAAAGAGCGGTAGACTTTCTACAGCTTTAAGAAATAAGTATGCAGGCGGCCAAGTTCCATATGGATATGTGGTAGAAAACGGAGCTGTTAAGATAGATAAAGACCAGGCGGCCATTGTTAAGCGTGTATTTGATGAATTTATAGAAGGGCGAACTTGCTACCGGATTGCTAAGAAGCTTAATGAGGAAGGTATTAAAACAAAAAGCAATAAGAACTGGACACCTACTACAATTAGAAGAATGTTAGATACAGAAAGCTATACAGGCTTTAATTCATATAATGGCAGCAAAGAACAGAATGCCATCAGACAAAAAGATGTTTTTCCTAAAATCATTTCACGCCAAAGATGGAACAAGATTCATGCGGCTGTTACAGCATAAAAGAAGACCAGGAGAGCAGCCCAGATCTTTTTTAGTTCTGTCGTAAGAAAGAACTTCCTCTTTATAACTCTCCTTTCTGATGCTGCTATAAGCGCCTACAAGCGAATTAACTTTAGTTTTACAGGTAACCGCTCTTCTAGCGTGGCAGGATCTGAGCGGTTGTTGTTATTATTTAAAAATGTCTAGTTTTTCAATATATTTTTGATACTATTTTATAAGGGTTACAGTATATGGTTAAAAAACTGCATAATAAAAAGCAACCTCCGGTCGTCAGTAGAGGTTACCTTTTGAACATCATCATTATGGAATTATATATTAACATTTTTTTCTGAAAAAAGCTATCTCTACTGGGATATTGCATATGTATAAAATGCAGACTTTTTATACATTCTCCTCCCACCTAGATCTTGGGATACACCAGTCATATCAAGGATGTTTAAAAAGCTGCATAATTCATAAAAGAGACCTTTTTCAAATCCCTTGTGGCCCAAGGGATTCTTTTTGTGTTGTCTTTCGGACAGAGTGATTATGTTAACTAACTTTGTATATCATATACAGTGTAAAAACAGAAAAAATTACTGTAGCTCGAACAGTAATTTTTTCGCGAATTTGAAGGATGCTAAAATAAATCTGATCAATTTATAATATGCAAAACAGAGATCAAGGTGCGGACAAGCGCTGATTTCATACAAAATTTTTATTATTTTTATGTCTACTTCCTAGAAAATCCATTATGTTAACTAGCGATGTATGAGATATACATTGCAAAGAATCAAAAAATAGCACCACCCAATTTAAATGGGTAGTGCTATTTTTATTAATTTATTATATAGACCAATGCTGCTAATAAATTAGGAACAGCTATTGAAATAAATCTCTTAGCATCTTCTCTACGTCCGATTTTACGTGTTTCTTTTTCTGAAGATAAAGATCCTTTATTTCCTAGAATTAAACTATCAATTAAAAATGCTAAGGCAAGTACAACAGATACTAACCCTAAGGTTCCTGATACATAATAAACATAACTCCAGTTTCCAGTAAAATAAGAAACTCCTAATACGATGATTAATGTTATTATTCCTGCTATGAATCCTCTTTTAATCATAATAATCCCTCTTTTTCAAAAAAATAACTTATTTATATTTTACCATAAGATTCCTTTTGATGTGAGAGTGCCGATAATCTGGATTATGGTGCGACAAGAAGTCGCTTTCTTT
>JARUXA010000082.1 GCA_030433805.1 Sphingomonas sp. PsM26
TCCATTCCAACGAAAGGATCGCACCATCAAACCGTGGGATCAAACACCTAGCTTGTTGCGCAACTGGTGAGTTTCAGACGTAGTATGTCTCGCTTTCTACTACACGGAGTGCGCCTCACCGCAATCTATTCAAACACACCTTTCAATTAAATTTACGTTTTAGAAGCGACCGGATAACGTTTTGCTTTGATCGGGTCTAACCCTCTGTAGAGCAGGTTAGGCGCGGTACGCTTTGGACCGACAGGAAGCTGCACCTGTATTTTGGTGGTCATCGAGCCACCGTTCAAAATTTATGAGCTCCATCGGGCGGGCGAAGAAGTACCCCTGACCCTCATCACAGCCCATCTGAGCAAGCAAGTCAGCCACACCCTGTGTCTCGATGCCTTCTGCAACAACACGGTAATCCAGGTCGTGCGATAGCGAAATCATTGAGCGAACCAATGCCTGCTCGCGAACGTCACTTGCCAAATTACGAATGAACGATTGATCGATCTTCACTACCTTCGCCGGTAACCGCTGCAGATAAGAGAGGCTGCTGTATCCGGTGCCGAAGTCATCAATGGCAAGCTGAACGCCCGCATCGTTCAGGGCGGCAAGCTGGCCTGCTGCCCTACCGGAATTCTCCATTACCGCACTTTCGGTGACCTCCAGCTCCAACATCGCGGCTGAAACCCGGTGCTTGAGAAGGTGCAGCTGAACGCTCTTCGCAAAGTTAGCTTCGTTGAGGTTGGCGGCGGAGACGTTGAGCGAAAGTCGGATGCACTTGCCCGCCGCACACCAGGCTCCAAGCTGCTGTAGCCCCATGTTGAGCACCCACGCCGTGGTGGGACGGGCCAAGGAGGTTTGTTCGACAATCGGGATGAACTCGCCAGGCGGTACGTTTCCCAACGTCGGATGTGACCAGCGCAGTAAGGCCTCGGCACCAACGCAAATACCGGTGGCAAGATTAATCCGTGGCTGAAAGACTAGGCGCAACTGGTCTGGCTGAGCTAGCGCAGCACCAAAATCGTTCAGCAAGCCAAACCGTCGGCGGTGCGCACCATCCTTGGATGATGAATAGACGCTCACCCCCGTCTCAGAAGCGCGGGCGTCGAGAGCCGCGTTCTGAGCTGTCCTTAGCGCATCCCGTGGTACTGTCCGCCCGGTGACAAAAGGCGCTACCCCCGTTGTTGCCGACATTACAAAGCGCGCATTCGACGCAGCCCGTAGCTGCTCAAGCAGCTGTCCGAGTTGCACCAGACACGTTTCCACATCGATATCCGGCGCTGCGATAAAAGCAAACTGTGTGGTAGCGGTATGGTATATTGTACGGCGGGGCCCAAGCGTGCCGCGAAGGGTGCGAGAGGCCTCCTGTACCATGTCATCTATATAGCCTGAGCCCATGACGCGAACGCCGGTATTGAGCTGCTCGGCGCGAGCTAGGTCGACCAGAACGGCGAGGCGCGGCTGATCGGGATTATCACGACCTAAATCATCAAGGTCGTCGACGAACTGTGTACGATTAGGCAAACCGCTTAATGGATCGACCCGACCGAAAGCGTGTTGAAGCTCGATCTGAGACATGACCATTTGCGCTAAATCATTCAGAGACGCCATCTCAAGCGCGGTAGCGGTTCTTGGTTCCGTACCAAGCACGCACAGCGCCCCCAACCCAAAACCGTCTCGGGTGACAAGTGGTGCTCCAGCGTAAAATCGCACCCCCTGCTTCGCAAGGAGGCTTGTCTGATAACAATCGTCAGCGAGCAGATCGGGGATAACGAATGCTTCCGCACTCTCAGCGACCTGCGCACAGGGTGCCTTCTCTCGTGGAATCGCCATATGCTCCACGCCGACACGGGATTTGAACCACTGCCTGTCACGATCAGTAAGAGACACGGCTGATACGGGAAGGCCGAAGATTTGGGTTGCCATCCGCGTGATGCGGTCGAAGCTCTCGCTTGGAGCTGTGTCTAGTAGGTTGAGCTTATATAGCGCGTCCAAACGCGCTTCCTCGTTGGGAATTGCCATCATGGCATCGTACGCGCCCGCTCTCGATAAACCCTAAAGCGAACTGGTAAACGTACTGCGTTGCAGAAATTGCTTGCCGGCTTTTGACCACTTTGCAAGCGAGACATATAATCAGCGCCGCCGAGGAACAATCGGTACGCCATATCTTGAATATGACGTGGTTGTATTGATGAATTGACCGGTGTACTAGGGGAGCATCGATCTATCCATTAAACATTTTTGATTAGCACTCAATATTGCCCAAAGTTAACAAGTCTAAGCCTCTTGGAGACTTTTGTAGGACTATCAGGGCGCGGCTCGGCGCTGCGGTAGCATGCGGGATCGAGGCCGGTCGCGCGAGACTCGGTGCGAAAGTAGTATGCCTGTAGAAGCCACCTTGTCGAAAATGTCCTGACTTTCCAGCGTCGCATATGTCGCCGCTTCTGTAACAAGGATGGCGACTAGTAGTGGTGGGCGGTGAGGCTACATTTCAATGTACTGGAACGTGCAACCGAGACGCTGAACGTGGGCTGCTGTTAGGTAATCGATGATAATCCACGAGTAAGCCTAGCATATGGTATCGGCGGGGGTGGGCGTGGAATGTAGAATACGTTGGATCGGAGCTCTGCTGCTCCTGTGCTTTTGCTCTTTACCGCAAGCTGCGCTGGCCACCGGCGTAGATCTGCGTCGCGACGTGTGCACCGCGGTACTGCCTGACGGAGCGTCCGACGCTGCTGTCAATAACGCACATTATCGCTGCGGCCCTGACGCTGCGACGCAGGGCGAGGGCTGGGTTTGGCTGCGGCTCGACCACCAGCGCCTGAAGGCGCTCCCGGCGCATTGGCAGCTGCTCGTCGATCAAACCCGATTTGATCGGATCGCGGTTCTTCTACAGGACGCAGACGGCCTTCGGCGAAGCACGAGAGCTCAAGCCGAGCTCAAGGATCATTGGGCACCAGGCGGGCTCCTCCAGTTCGCGATCGAGACCCCGGGCAACAATGTTCGCGCACTGTATCTCGGCTTTCGCAAACTCGACGACCTGTCGCTGATGCGCAAGATCGTGGCAGCACCGGCCTCTGCAGAGGTGGCAGCCAACGGCCGGTGGCTCTTACTGATGGGGCTCTTCGCCGGAACGTTGTTATCAGCGCTGCTCTACAACTTCGTCATCCATACCGGTAAGCGGCCAGCTTTCCAGCGCTGGTATCTGGTATGGGTGGCCGCGGCATTCGCCTACGGAATGGTGTGGACCAACGTGGCGGCGTTTTTTGCCCCCTCCCTTGTCGGACCGGACGCGGTCCGGCTCGACTTCGTGCTGGTCGGGTTGATGGTGGCGGCCGGCAACATGTTCTTTTTCGCCGTGATCGAAGAGGGTGTGTTGCCACGTCGGCTGACGCATATCGGGCGATTGCTCGCCGCATCTGGCGCGATCCTCGGCTTTGCCGCCGCCGCAGATACGGTGTTTCCCGCCGTTCTGACCGACCGGCTGCTCAATTATGTGATTGCCGCTACCGCAGTGACCGTCGCAATATCCTGCTTGATCGCGGTACGACGTCGCAGCCGGGTCGTGTGGTTTTATCTGATCGGTTGGTCGCCGGTTATTTCAGTGTTCCTCGCTCGGCTGGCGCGCAACCTCGGGCTTATGCCGCAGGTCGACTGCGTCGATATGGCGACGTTCGCGACGCTCGCCTTCGAGGCGCTTGTGCTGTCGCTAGCGATTGCCGACCGGTTCCGCCTAGTGCGTCGCGAATTGGAGCTGACGCAACAACGCCGAAACATCGCCGCGGCCGAGGCGGAGGCGCTCCGCTTGGCAGCGGAAACTGACTTTCTGACGGGGCTTGGCAATCGTTGGGCCTTCCAAGAGGCAGCGCAAGAACTGATCGCGGGTGGTGCGCCGTTCAGCTTGTTTCTTATCGACGTGGATCATCTGAAGGACACCAACGATCGGCTCGGCCATGCCGGCGGTGATGCCTTGCTGCAGAAGGTTGCGGCGTTGTTGGGTGAGGTCACGGCAAGCATGCCAGACACGCGTATCGCCCGGATTGGTGGCGACGAATTTGCGATGCTCTGCCCGTGCAACCAGGACACCGAGACGTACCTGATCAAGCAGCTTGCAGGGCTACAAGACTCACCCTGGCAATACATGGACAACAGTCGCACCGTCTCGCTCAGTGCAGGGTCGGCGCGATTTCCCCAGGATGCCGACGCGCTCGATCTGTTGTACCAGAATGCCGACCTTGCGCTGTACAACGCAAAGCGTCTCGGGAGGTCCCGGCACTACCGATATGACGCAATCCAGCGCATTCTACGGGATATGCAGATCGAATTCACGCGCGATGCCGAAGCGGCCTTGGAGCGCGATGAGTTCGAGCTTCACTTCCAGCCGATCGTCTCCCTCCCTTCAGCAGACATCCGAGGGTACGAGGCGCTGCTTCGTTGGCACCACCCGCATTACGGATTAATGAGACCCGATCGCTTCGCCGACGTACTGGTCGCCGAGAAGATCGGGCTGCGCATCCAGGAGCACGTTCTGGAACTCGCGCTTGCAACGCTGAGGGATCGTGGAGCGCAAATTCCGAGACTCAGCGTCAACTTCACCTCGGCTCAACTATCTGGCCCTAAATCAGCTAGACGTGTCCTGGACCGGTTGGCCCATTACAATGTTCCGCCGTCCTCGCTCTGCGTTGAGGTGACCGAAGGCGTGATGCTGGATCGCTCCTCGAACACCATCGTCGCCACGTTGCAGACGTTGCATAAAGCGGGCGTGCGCATAGCGCTCGACGATTTCGGCACAGGCTACGCCGCTCTCGTCCACCTGCGAGACATGCCCGTGGACAGTATCAAAATCGATCGATCGTTCATCGCTGGCATCAACGAAGACGGCGGCGGAACGCTAGCCATTGTCCGCGCGATCATTGGTTTGGGACGCGGCCTCGGCAAGGTGGTGGTCGCCGAAGGTATCGAGACCGAAGCACAGGCTCGATGCTTGATCGATCTGGGATGCCATCATGGTCAAGGCTACCTCTTCGGACGCCCGTCAGCCGAGCCGAACTGATGGATCTCGCCGGATGCATCTACCACCTCCCTGGTCGAGCGCAGTGAATCATCTCCCGCCACATCAAGCCGGGATTATCGCGGCGCCCAGCTGCTATGACCCTGTCGCGGAAGTCCTAAATTTCGAACGTATCAAATCTCGTCAGTCATACGACAGACGGCTGCTCGA
>JARUXA010000083.1 GCA_030433805.1 Sphingomonas sp. PsM26
GGGCAGTATCAACCTCGTCCGCAAGCGTCCGCTTGACACAGCGCAGATTCAGGCGAGTGCTGGCTATGGCAGCTACGATAACCGGCGTCTGGAACTGGATGCCTCGACCCCCATCGGCAGCCACGCCGGTCTTCGCGCCGGTGTCATGCGTCAGGAACAAGACCAGTTCTTCGATACCGCGCATCGCGATCGGCTGAATGCGTTCATCGTCGGGTCCCTCGAGATTGGGTCGCGTACGACCGTGACGGCGGGTGCAAACTACGATCGCTTTCAGCCGGCGGTCCAATCGGGGCTTCCCGGCTATGCCGGTGGCATCGACGGTAGCGACGGGCGGCTGCTCGACGTTCGGCGATCGACGTATCTTGGGGCGGACTGGAATCGCTTCGATGCGAAGACATGGTCGGGGTTTGTCGAGGTCGCCCACCGCGTCTCGGATCGTTGGACGCTGCGGGCTACCGGTCTCTACACTGACGTCGATCGGGTCGACGTGTACAGCTATATCGGCGCGCAACCGGTAACGGTGGCCAATCGTGGCGTGACCAATCAGATCGCTTACCGCGGCGATAGCAAGCAGCAGACGCGATCGTTCGATTTCAATGGCATCGGCAGCTTTCCGCTGTTCGGTCGGGAGCAGACGCTGATCCTCGGGGCCGACTATCAGGCGAGTTCGGGGACATCCTATTTCACGCGGCTGTCGAATTACGCGCGGATCGACGTTTTCAATCCGGTGTCACCGGCTGAGCCGCCGCTCGACCCTTATGGACCGCTCCCGGCCTATCCGGTTCAGGGAACCGCAGGGCAATGCGCGCCGGTGCAAACACCCGCGCAGTGCGTCACTCAGGTCTATGGCGGGACCGTCACCAGCCTCGAACAATATGGGCTCTACGGGCAGATGCGGTTGAGCCCGGTTCAGGGCGTGACATTGATCGGTGGCGGTCGCCTGACGTGGTTCGATACCGACAGCCAGACTCTGCTCCCCATGCGCGGTTTGCGAACGGGGTATACGATCGAAAACCGATTCACTCCGTATGCAGGGGTCGTGTGGGACCTGACCCGGCAGCTCAACCTGTACGCCAGCTACGCCGA
Organism: Sphingomonas sp. PsM26; assembly: GCA_030433805.1. Taxonomy (GTDB): domain Bacteria; phylum Pseudomonadota; class Alphaproteobacteria; order Sphingomonadales; family Sphingomonadaceae; genus Sphingomonas. The sequence continues at coordinate 1,087 of JARUXA010000083.1, forward strand.
CAGCTTTACACCGCAAGCGCAACCCGTCGGACGGCAACGCGGCGACGGGGGCGGCATCGAGCCGATGATTGGCGCGCAATATGAGGCCGGCAGCAAGCTGTCGCTAATGAACAACCGGTTGTTGCTGTCCGCGGCGGCGTATCAGATTACCCAGAAGAACCGGCTGTTCAACGATCCGGTCGATACCACACTCTATTATCAGCTCGGCAAGGTGCGGTCGCGTGGGATCGAGGTGGAGGCAAGCGGGGAGATCCTGCCGGGTTGGCGGATCAACGGTGGCTACAGCTACACCCGCACCAAATTGCTGGAGGACATCAACCCGGCGCTGGAGGGCAGTTCGCTCGTCCCGGTTATTCCCAGGCATATGGGCAAGGTCTTCACCAATTACGCGCCGACCAGTGGGCGGTTCGCCGGGGCAAGCATCGGTGGAGGACTGACAGTCTTCAGCGCAACCGCGGGCGGCACGCCGTCATCAGTCGCGGCGAACGGGACACGTACGGTATCGACGCTGGTCCGACAGGGCAGCTATGCCGTCCTGGACATCCGCGCTGGGTATAGCCTGACGCCACGGCTCGGGGTGTCGGTCAACCTCAATAACGTGCTCGATCGCACCTACTATGCCCGCATCTTCTCGACCGCGCGGGGCAATTACTACGGCTCTCCGCGGACGGTGTTCGCGACCTTGCGGTACACGATGTGATGAGCAGCGCAGGGGGGCATTCGCACGCGCGGGCGCGCTGGGCGCGGCGCGGCGATATTGCGCTGCGCGTTCTCGCTGCGGTGCCGCTCGGTTACGCTGCTTCCAGCCTCTGCGCGATGGCGCTCGCGCGCCTGCTGCCGGGGACGCGGTCCGGGACGACGGTCGCATCGGCGCTTATCGGGCTTGCGTTGTGCGCCGTGCTGGCGATGTGGGCGTTTGCCGCCCGCAGCGGGTGGCGGGCGGTCTGGACGATCAGCGTTGCCGGCGGCGTGGCGGCGGGGATTACCTGGCTTTCCATCGCCGTGACGGGGCGGGCATGAGCAAAGGGTTCCGGCAATCGCAGGGGTTCCTGCATACATGGTCCGGGCTGTTGCTCGGCTGGATCCTGTTTCTCGTCTTCGTGGCAGGTACGATCGCCTTCTACCGGGAAGGACTGAACCGCTGGATGCGACCGGAGTTGGCGCGTGTTGAGAATCCGATGCGGGTCCTAGCAGGGGCGCAAACGTATCTTGCACACAGGGCACCGCACGCAAAAAGCTGGTTCATCCCTGTCGCCACGAGGCAATCCGCGGGGAGCCAGCTGTTCTGGGTACCGCAGCCTGATCCCAACGCCCCCAAGGGAAGCGGACGCCGTGGTGGTCGCGGACGGCGGGACACGCAAGCGCTGATCGGCGCTGATGGCAAGGTCGCGACGGTGCGGGAAACGCGGGGCGGGGACTTCTTTTACCGGCTTCACTTCGACCTGCACTATATGCCGGTGATATGGGCGCGATGGCTGGTCGGATTTGCCAGCATGGTGATGCTCGTGGCGATCCTCAGCGGAGTCGTCACCCACAAGAAGATCTTTCGCGATTTCTTTACGCTGCGCCGCTCTAAGGGGCAGCGGTCATGGCTTGACGGCCATAATGCGGTCGCGGTCCTTGCGTTGCCGTTTCATCTGATGATCACCTACACCGGCCTCGTCACGCTGATGGCGCTGCTGATGCCATGGGCGGTCATCGCCAATTACACGGACGAACGCGCGATCGGCGCCGTCCTGTTTCCAACCATGCCAATGGTCGAACGCACTGGTCGAGCGGCACCGCTGGTCGATCTCCGCCGCATCGGGGCCGACGCCGAGCGACGCCTCGGCGCGCCCGCGAGTTCCATTCAGGTAAGCGAGCCTGGCGACGCGGCGGCTCGCATCACGGTCAGCCAAAGCCCCATTTCCACGCTCAACACCCGGACCCCACAACTCGGCTACGACGGCGTGACGGGGCGATTGCTGTGGCAATCTCCTCCCACGGGTGCCGCCGCCGAAACCGCAGGCGTGATGATCGGGCTGCATGCAGGACGGTTTGCCGACGCAGGCCTGCGTTTCATCTATTTCCTGTGCGGGATCGGCGGTACCCTGATGGTCGCGAGCGGCCTGGTTTTGTGGACGGTCAAGCGTCGCGAGCGCTTGCCCGATCCGCGCTACCCGCACCTCGGGTTCCGTATCGTCGAGCGGTTGAACATCGCGGTCATTGCCGGCCTACCACTCGGTATTGCGGGTCTGTTCTGGGCTAACAGATTGCTCGACATCGGCATGAGGAACCGGGCGGAATGGGAGATCCACTGGATGTTCATCGCCTGGGCGATCGCGGCAATCGTGGCATTGCTCGTCAGGCCACGGATCGCGTGGCAGATAGTGCTTGGGCTGGCCGGTGCTCTGCTCGTGGCGTTGCCTGGATATAATGCCGTGCTGACACCGCGCGGCATGCTCGCGGCGGTTGCCTCGGGCGACTTCATGCTTGCCGGGATCGACACCGCAATGTTCGTCGTTGGTCTAGCCTTGCTGCTGATCGTGCGCCGGGTTGCCCTTCATCGTTCCGTCGCGCGTCCGGGACGGCGTGCCCCTTCGGCAAGTTCCGCGCACGAAGAGAGGCCTACGCTATGAGCTGCGTGACAGTCCTTCTTTGCATATGTGGCTTCCTGTTCTTCGGCCTTGCGACGGAGGCTCATCATCGGCGACGATGCAACAGTGTGCTGTCCGTGCGACGGTGTACGGCCATGCGGGTCGCGGGCTGGAGTTCGCTTGTTGCGGCATTGCTGGCGGCGGTCATCGGTGGTGGCTGGAACTTCGGTCCGGTGCGTTGGATGGGCGCAGTCATGCTCGGCGCCGGCGCCGCGTTTCTGTTGCTGAACTTTGCCCCTGCGTGGATGCAACAGTCTTTCTTCGTCAGACGGTAAATGCGCGAGCCAGGACATGATGCATCTTCAATAAAGTCAAAAACAATTGCGGTTCAGACCCGTCCGTCGCACCGGACGAACGTCGGGGTGTTGGTCCTCGCCTCGTCATCGTCTGAGCCGTTTCCATCCAAGCCATATGCCGCTTATCGATGTCAACGTACCAGCGATCGAGAACAGCCAGATCAGCCCATCCCAGGCCGGCCGGTGCAGCGTCAGCGTGTTCAGATCCCATTTGTGGAGGAGGTCGAATGCCCAACGGTACGCCCGCTGGCGCGCATCGACGGTCTTGAGTATTTGCCCGGTGGCAGGATCGATATAGTACCAGGTTTGCGCCGGATCAGCGAAACGTAGCCGCAATACCGGCAGCCGCGGCAGCTCCGCGACGGCATACCAATATGCATCGGGCAGCGCGGGACGGCGCGAGTGTTGCCGCATGTAACACTACTCTCCGCCCGTCATGATAGGATAGCACCATGAGCGGGGTTCTGGCGTGGTCAGTCAGCTCCTGCTTCCACCGCATCTGCGCCAGCGACACGGAGCCGGTCGAATGCCATGTCCAGCATCTGGTCGGAACCCTGATAAATCCGCATTGCCGCCTCGTCCGGCTTCGTTCCGCGAAACAGATGGCCGGGATCGACCGACAGCCAGCCGCTGAAAATCCAGGCGATCAGGAAAATACCACCCACCAGCCCGGCAACATGATGCCACAGCATCCAGGCGTTGTAAGGCGTCATTCGTCCGCCCTTGAAGCGGCGTACGCCGATGCGGGTCCGCAGGATGCCGATCCACATCCCCGCGACCGCTGCGGCGATGCAGGGACCAGACACCCATAGCACGACCTGACGCCAAGCCGTTTGATCCTGTCTTAGAACCGTCGGATAGAGCCAGTGCGGCACCGAGCCGAGCCAATTCCAGAACTGCTCGCGACGGGTGGTCACTTGAACGACGGCACCCGTAGTCGAGGACACATAGGCCTCCGTGCCGG
>JARUXA010000084.1 GCA_030433805.1 Sphingomonas sp. PsM26
GTGTAATTAAAGAAGCTCTTTCTTTGAGAGGAGTAGAAATTTCTACAAATATGATAGCTCCTGCTCGCCGACTTAATGAAGAAAAGAAAGAACAAGTTAAAAAGATACTAAATCAAGTATTAGACATAGAAGGAATTTTTTATAAATAATTAATACAAGGTGTTTTCCTTTCACCCGAAAGCTATGCTACTACTAGAAATTAAATATTTAATTTTTATAGATGAAATAGTTTTGTTCAATGGATGTAGGAATATATAATTTAATCCTAAAAAATGTTTTAGACGGTTTTATTTTATTGGCTTTATATTTCGTATAAATTTTCATATTCTTTTCAATAAATTAGCAGGAAAGGAGGCTTTTTAATGAACATAGCTTTTCGGACTGTAATGATGAAGGCAGAAGATAAAGTGGCCGTTGCTTTAATGAGTATTCCAGAGGGCAGTCAAGTTCAAGTAACTTGTCAGAACAAAAGCTTTTGCATCGAAATTAAACAGGATATTGAATTTGGACATAAATTTGCGGTTGAGTCTATTTCCCAAGGAGAAGATATCATCAAGTATGGAGAGGTAATTGGTTCAGCTACTGTGGATATTGAACCAGGAGAACATGTGCATGTTCACAATTTAGAAGGAAAACGAGGACGGGGGGATAAAGTTGAATTTAAATAATGAAAAGAAATTTTGGGGATATAGACGTTCTGATGGACGAGTCGGTGTAAGAAATCATGTACTAATTTTACCTACCATTACGTGTGCAACACAAGCTGCTAAACAAATTACGGAGATGGTACAAGGTACAGTTTCCTTTGTTCATCAACACGGATGTGCTCAAGTAGGAATAGATTATGATCAAACTTTTCGTACATACGTAGGGATGGGAGCAAACCCTAATGTTTATGGAGTTATTGTACTAGGTCTTGGTTGTGAAACTCATCAAGCACGCAGTGTAGCAGGAGAACTTAAAAAGACAGGTAAACCTGTGGAAGTGGTATCCATTCAAGATCATGGCGGAACACTTGGAGCAATTGCTGAAGGTTCTAAAATTGCTGCTAAAATGGTGCAAGATGCCTCTGCTCAAATGAGAGAACTATGTGATTTTACAGAACTCATTATTGGAACAGAGTGTGGTGGTTCAGATGCCTGTTCAGGTCTATCAGCAAATCCAGCAGTTGGTGTTGTTAGTGACATGGTAGTTGACCATGGAGGTACTGCTATTCTAGCAGAAACAACAGAGCTTATTGGAGCCGAACACTTATTGGCCCGGCGTGCAGTAGACGATAGAATAAGTAAAAAGGTGTATGAAGTTATTGGTGCCATGGAAAATCGTGCAATCAAGATGGGAGTAGATATTCGAACAGGCAATCCAAGCCCTGGAAACATCAAAGGTGGATTGAGTTCTCTGGAAGAAAAATCATTAGGAGCATCAACTAAATCTGGAAGTAGTCCTTTACAAGAAGTAATTGATTACGCAGAAACACCATCTAAAAAAGGATTGGTTTGGATGGATACGCCAGGGCATGACATTGAACAATTAACAGGGATGGTTGCCGGGGGAGCACAAATTGTTTTGTTTACTACCGGAAGGGGTACTCCAACGGGATCCCCTATTGCCCCTGTAATTAAGATTTCAACAAACACAGGGCTATTTGAAAAAATGGCAGATAATATAGATTTGAACGCTGGAACAATAATTGAAGGAAAAGAATCTATTGAATCAGTTGGTCAAAACATTTTTGATGAAATTGAGATGGTTGCCTCTGGAAAGCTTACTAAATCAGAAGTTCTTAAACAGTACGATTTTGGTATTTGGCGTATTGGGCCTACATTTTAGCCTCTTTATTCAAGATAGAATGATAAATCCTTACAAGTCTTCTTTAAGGTTTGTAAGGGTTTATAGACCTTGTAAAGAATACTCGGACTCTTAATTTTGTAAGCGCTTTCTTTATATAGATATGATTTTAGGAGGGGTTTTAATGCTGAAAATGACTGGTAGAAAAACTAAAGTGCGCTGGAATATTGCTATTCTTATGTGGGCAGCCATTGCTATTAATTATTTAGATCGTACCGTACTATCTGCTACAACCCCGTCTTTAATGAAGGAATTTGGACTTAATGCTGGGCAAATGGGTATTATAATGTCAGCATTCTTTTGGAGCTACGCATTATTTCAAATCCCTGCTGGTTGGTTAGCTGATAGGGTGGGTCAACGTTTTTCTCTTGCCTTTAGCGTAGCCTGGTGGTCAATTGCTACTGCCCTCACAGCACTTAGTCAGGGAATGAAATCCCTACTAATATTTCGAGTTCTTTTAGGCGTAGGAGAGGCTGGTGCCTACCCTAGTAATGCTGGTGTAACGGCTAAATGGTTCCCAGACCGAGAACGTACAAGAGTTTCTGCTATTTTTGATAGTGGCTCTAAAGTAGGAACAGCTTTAGCTATGCCATTTGTTGTTTGGTTAATGACTTCTTTTGGTTGGAAGGTCCCATTTATTGTATCCGGACTTTTAGGTTTAATATGGGTAATGATTTGGTGGACTTATTACCGCGATCCTGAGAAACATATGTATGTAAATAAAGAAGAAATTAAGTACATTCGTGATGGGCAAGTAAAAAAAGATGGATTAGATAAAACACAGCCTTTAAAATGGTATCAGCTTCTTAAATATCGTAATATTCAAGCTATGTGTGTTGGGTTTTTTATGTTAAACTATGCTATTTATTTCTTTATTACTTGGTTTCCAGCCTACCTTGTACAAGAACGTGGATTTGAATTAATGAAAATGGGATGGGTATCAATGATTCCTCCGTTATTTGGTTTAGTAGCTGAACTATGTGCAGGATTATTCTCTGATTGGCTTTATACAAAAGGTTATTCTCTAACCTTTGTAAGAAAGTTAAATCTAGTTGGAGGGATGTTATTGGCTACTATGATTGCATTTGCAGGAGTCGTACATTCACCTATTTTATCAATTGCATTGTTATCCATTTCCTATGCAGGTTTAACAACCGCAGCTTGTGCGATTTGGTCTCTGCCAGGAGACGTAGCTCCGCGGAATATGACTTCAATTGTGGGTGGACTTCAGAATTGCGTTTCAAACATGGGGGGAATATTGGGGCCGATAGTAACAGGCTTTATTATTACAGCTACCAACTCATTCATTCCAGCTCTTATAGTATCTGGCGTGGCTACCTTAATTGGTGCATTAACTTATCTTTTCTGGCTTGGAAAAGTGGAACCGATAGTTCCTAAAGAGGAGATCGTAACGAATAACTTAAGTCTATAAGTAACTCTAAGCTAGAATATTAAAAAGGTAGAGCTGATGTATCAAACAAAATTCTTGATATTAACAGACAGAATTTGATTTCTGTCTGTTTTTTTCTTTTATCTTATTATTTTATATGTACTATTTGTAGGGATCTTGTCCAGACACGGAATGCTGTTTTTTCTTTGTCTTCTTTCCACATAGCCCTTATCATAGAAAGAGATGAAAAATATGGTGAAGGAGGATATGATTATGCGAGCGAAAATTGAAAAGGCTAAACATGTATGGATGTTTGAAGCAACAGGAGAGTTTTATGCTCATGAGGTGAGTAATGAGAAAATAAAAAGAGGTTTCTTTCTATGTCCTTCTTGTGAAGTAAAAGTGTATTATAAGCAAGATCATTTCTTTTCCAGTGAGCATAAACGAAATTGTATCTATGTGAAAGAACAATTTAAGAAAAAAGCCTAAAAGGTAAGGGAGGGCCAGCAATCTTATATGGGAATATAGAGAAAAGGGGTGAAACCATATGAAAAATCATGTTTATCAAAATGGACGATTAATTCAAACGAATAAAAAGTTTTCAGCATTAAAGCAAAAGCAGAAAGAAGGGATAACGAACGAATTAAGACAACGCTATATTAGTACGATCAACTATCCTCATATCAAATTACACCCCAGGAAACGAGATCAAATTTCAGATGAAGTGTATGACCTTATTGAGGAAAAAGAAATCTGGACACTTTATGGTGAAGTGAAGAGACACTATTTTAGCAAAATCCCTTCTTTTATTCGTAAGAACCGGAAAATGATGCAACAAGAAGAAAACACAAGAGCCATCACAGGAAGAATCGGAGTAAATACTACCTCATCCCTATGCTAATGTTGAGGTAACTTTTTTTATTTAATATTTGTACGACAAATTGCAATCTTATTTTATACTAATATAGAGCATGTAGATACAAATTTCATAAAGAAAAGTCCTCGAAAAAGGCTATCTCAAAGATGAGATAGCCTTTTCGGTTTCTTTTGATGGTTTAGGTGTTCTTAAAAAAATATGTCTTATTGCTATTATAAGGTCTTTTGTCAGACATGTCACTATAAATTTTCTGACATTTATAAAAATATGCAAAAGTTAAAGCTATCTAATATAAATAGTTCAAAAAGGTACACCTTTTTAGACGGTAAAAAAACAAACGATAAAGCGTCTATTTAATCTTAAAAACAATCCTTTTTAGACGTATTAAAAATACTCGGCCTTGTTGTACGCTTGGTTTACGTCTCTTTCCAACTGATAACTCTCAGCATTATTTTTGGAGTTAGAAATAGTTGTTCAATTCAGAAAATAATTATAAGAATACTTATTTCGACACACTTCAACATCCATTATGTAGTAATATTTATATAAATTTACACATTCAGATAAAGGCAAACTAGTTGAAAAGCTAGGACGCAAAGCTACAGGTCTAAAGTCAATTGACTATGACAGCTGAGCCTCCTGAAAATCTGGAGGAATTTATGTTTATGGACAGTAAAAAAGAAGTAATAACGCCACATTTAGACCAAGAATGGATTAGACTTATCCAAGAGGCTAAGGAAGTAGGGTTATCGGTTAAAGAAGTAAAAGCATTCTTAGATAATACACAAACCTAGTGATAACAAAAAACATTAGATAGGCACGCTATCTAATGTTTTTTGCTATCGTGTTATCT
>JARUXA010000085.1 GCA_030433805.1 Sphingomonas sp. PsM26
GTCGTTCAATAGGATCATGACGATCACCTATTTTGCGTAGTTCTTCGTGGCGTGCCGTAATATCTTCTAAGGTAATAACCTTCTGACCTACAAGAGACGCAGCTTTTTGAATATAGGTTTTCTCTATATCTGTGGAAAAGCTGAATTGCTTCTCTTTTTCTTTCATTTTCTTTAGATGATCTTCTTTTTGACGACGGTAAGCTTGTAAATCAACCACGGCCTTATTGTAGTCTTGGCGGTCTCGATTAATCTGGCCACGATCTGTTTTCTTCCCTTTCTTCTCCATGTCATGTGCAACATGGCCTAAGTGAATGGTTGGGAGAACTTCAAGTCCACGGTTCTCATGAGAAAGATGCGTGATACGCTCTTTGCTTTGGGCTTGTTCTAGCGCTTGATTTGCATAGTTGGCCCATTGTTCACGAATGGATAAACAGCTTTCGCTGTTTTTGACGTACCCACGATTGTTTTCTTTTGCATTGGCAAAATCAGCATTCCAGTCACGATTCTTTTTGCCGAATCCATCTTTGCTTAGTTTTCTCATGGTCAACATGATGTGAGCATGAGGATTATTGGCGTCATCACGATGGATGGCAATATCAGCAACCATTCCTTTTTGAACAAACTCGTTTTGAGCAAAAGATCGAATGAGTTCTTTTTGTTGGTCATGATTTAATTCAATTGGCAAAGCAATGTTTAATTCACGTGCTAATTGTGAGTCTTTGCGCTTCTCAACTTTTTCAACTTCATTCCATAAACGGTTCCGATCTTTCATCCATTCTGGCGCATTGGAAGGAGTCAGAATCATTGTTTCCGGTTGGACATGACGAGCATAAAACTTTTGCTCGTCTGTACGTTCATCATGTAGTTTTTCGCCACTGCGATAAGCAGCTGCAGCCACAGCTGATTGTCCTTTTGAACGGCTGATGATTTGCATCGATAGATGGTATATAGCCATAATTCTTTCCTCCTTTCTTGAGAATGGGTTAGTGGGTTAGGAATAAGTTGATGAGAGCACAAGGTGCGCTAATCAACGCTTTGGATGAAATCAGCATCATGAACACCGAAGGTGTCAGATGGTGGTTTCATCTTTGCCGGTAGGCAAACAGGTTTTATGAAATTCGCCCTCTAGGCGAATGGGTCTTTGGTTTTGTCTTTTCGTTCCGAAGGAACCGCACACATCGGTACGATGTATAAGTGCGCCCTTATCTCTTTGATCTAAGGGAATTATACCATATCCTGGTGAGAGAATCTATGCTAAGGATACCAATTTATCTCAATTTTTGATATACTCAATTTAAACATTAGAGAACAGAAAAAGGAGATGGGAATGGGTGCCAAAGAAGCGAACAGATGAAGAGATTCTTCAGGAGCTAGAAGAGAAAATTGAGAAGATGAAAGCGAAGAAACAGCAAGTTGAAGCGCGTAAAAAAGAAAAAGAAAGAAAAGAGAGAACACGACGACTGATTCAAGTTGGCGTGATCTTTGAGAAATACTTTGAGATTCAAAGTGAAGAAGAAGCTGAAAAGATTGCGAAGGCATTGCAATCGTATGTAGGCAAAAATAAAGATAAGATTTTGCATCATGATGTGGTTGTAAAAGAAAAAAAGAAGGCAGCAGACGAAGTAGCTGTTTCTGAAGAATAAGGATCCGTAGGAGCCTATGATGAAATGTTCATATTGTGATTCAGAAAATAATTCTGTGGAGGAAGCATGTTCTGTTTGTGGAGCACCTTTACATATAAAGCGTCCTCAATTGAAAGAATATGTGAGTTTACAAGATTCAGCTTTGTCATTCCAGGAGCTTCAAGGTTTTCATACATATGACTTGTTAATCTTGCTTCGTTTGGTTCGAGAAGAGCGTTCGAAAAGCTATAATTTGATGAGAACGGTTCAAAAGGCGCCAGAAGGAGCTGAGATTGATAAAAGTGTAATAGAGTTCGGAGAAAGCGAATATCGCTTTTATACAGCTCGTATGAAGCTTATAGAGGGTCTTTTAGTAGACCGGATGGGCTACAAGCCTAAACGGGTAGATGATAAGCTGCTTGCAGCGTTAAAACATCGAATAGACTCGAAATAAGGTTGCATTCATGAAAGATTTGGTAGAAAATTAGACATAAGAAAAAGCCCTCAAGTTTTCGCGGACTCGGAGGACTTCTTCTTAAAAAATATTAACGAAGGAATTAACCTTCCGTTATTCATATTGTAATATTTATATTATAACACAAGTTGGTTAATTCCTTCTACAAAAATTGGGGGAATTAAATTGAAAAAAGCTTTAGAACAAGCAGAAAAGAACGCAAGAATTAGAGATTCAAAGATTGAAGAAATAATTGGTGAAGCAGAAGTTGGTCTATCAGCAGAGCAGCAAAAGATGTTATTACAGATTTTACATAAAACTACTGGAGACGATTATTTCATTGCTAAAAAACGAAAGAAAAATGATGGGGTGAAATTTGTGCAAATTATTACTGAAAACCTCAATTATTTGTGTGAAGTTGGTTATTTAACTAGTGCGGAAAAAGCATTCCTGTTAGATATTTCAAGATATTTAGAAATTAAATCAAATGTAATTATTGAAAAAGCAGAAGTGGAATATGAAGAGATAAAGGTTAATGCTGCAACACCCACATATTTAGCAAAAGCTTTAGGTAAATCTAGAGCACCTTTATCAGTCATTATGAATGATCTTTTGAAAAAAGGTATATTAGGAGTAGCAGAAGCTGGTATTACCACAGAAGAAGGACGGAATTGTACTTCTCGAACTTGGTTTGTTAATCCAAATATTTTATGTTGCGGTCCTAAAGATAATATCGATAGAGCTACTCAACAAATATTTAGAAGATCTTTAAAGAATTTTACTGTTGGAGATACCAAGAAAAAACACAATCTACCTATTTATTTATTTTAGAAATGCTCTTGCATTTCTTTTTTTTATTTTTTTTTACATTTTTTAGGTGTTAGTTTTTTCTAACACAGGTGTTAGAAAAAACTAACACCTCATGTTCTACAAACCTTGATATAACAACATTCTTGTACTTGTCCCTTCTCACTCTATATAAATAGCAATTCGCTCATAGAATTGCAAGGGTCTTTTTATACTTTTTTCGTTTAAAAAAGATTAGCCATTAAGGCTATGAGGCCGCCTCAAGGCGGACCAATTATATCCGTTCTTAAAGTGTGCTTGACGAGGCACACTTCATATTTTTTTCTGAAATCGAAGGGGCTATCTATTATAGAGATAGCCCCTTCGATTAATTATTTTACTTGCCTAATAGTCGAGCAAAGAATCCTTTTTTCTGCTCTTCTTCACTTTGTTGTGTAGCAGCTATTTCTAATAATTGTTCCTTCTGTTGTTGTTGAGACGAACGAATATATTCCATCATTTCTTTATCTCGATTATTTATCTGCTGGCTTATTTTATCGGCCAAGCGTTCTTCCAATTCTTTTAATTGTTTGCTCATATGTTCTTGTTCTGTTCTTCTTTTGTCTTCTGATGCTTGTAAAGCATCTTTATAATAATCCAACATTTCTAATAGCTTGTCATTAATGGATTGTTGCTGTTCAAATTGTTCTTTCATTGTATTTAATACAGCATCTGTTGTGAGATTATTATGTTCTTGGGGAACACTTAACTCACGGTTATTTTCTTCTTTTTTTAAGTGTTCTTCTTGTGTGCTTGATGAGGAACGGTTTCTATCAAACCCTTTTATAACAGTCATTGCAGCTATTTCTAAAGAAAGTTTTTTTTCTTGAATAGCATATTTTAGGTTTGATAATAAAGTTTGATCAGTAACAGAATAGTAACGCTTTTTTCTGTTATCTTTCACAAACTCATAACCATGCTTTTCTAATTCAATACACCATTTTCTAATGTTACTGGATGTTGTGTTTAATCGCTTGGCCATTTCTTCAGCATTTATTGTATCCTGCTTGATATCCATACTTGGCCTCCGTTCCTAATATGTTATCTTTGTGCTCTCTATATGATACAATTTTATCTAAACAAATTCGAGATAAGTCGATGATCCCCTTTTATTTAATAAAATCTGAATGCATAAAACATTTATTTTTTATCCAAATAATATAGGGTTAGCCGTCAAAGAAATGTTGCTAAATTAGTAATATATAAAATCTTGTACAACTGAAAATTTTCAACATATAGTTGGAATTCAAAAGAGAAGTAAAGAGTAAGAAATTGAAAGATAAAATTCCGTTGTACAAGGACATATGTACATTGTAAGATATTCATAGAAAAAGTAAAAAAATGAAACTACCACAAGCTTGATCATTATAAGATCATTCTGAGAGTGATCAACCTTGTGGTAGTTTTGTGATTAAAGGTAAATGGGTGATTGGGGTATTGGAGTCTCATAAAGTGATCTTGAAAGAAGCTTTAACCGTTGAGATTGAAAAAGAGAGAAAATTATTGATTGAAACGGCTTTTAAAGAGGGATTTACGAGTAGCAACACAGTAGAAATTAGTCAATTTATTGATGAGATGTTAAATGAGCTGGAAAAGATCAGGTAATAAGAAAAGCCCCCAAACTTAATTGGGGGTTTTTCTTACGTGTATGGTTTCTATTTATTGTTGATAAAAGGTGAAACATGTGCAAATATAAAATACCTCATTTATTCATGGTTGTCGAGGTAAAAAAGTAACAAAATAAAAAGCTACCCTAATACAAATTGAGATAGCTTTTCGAAACAAGGGGTTTGAAATTTCCGACAACTAAATATTATCATATTTTTACCATATATACTATATTTTTCTTAATCGGCATATGTATAAAAGGTGCGCTTTTTATGCATCATCTCTTCAACTACCTGTAAAGAGAACTCCGACATATCAACGATGTATAAAAAGCTGCATAAAGCAGAAATCGTAGCCTTATGAGAACCCTTATGCAAGAAGGGTTCTTTTTGGT
>JARUXA010000086.1 GCA_030433805.1 Sphingomonas sp. PsM26
CCAGACCGGTTCATCGTTGACCCGATCCACCAGATGCCGGGACTAAACACCTAGCATACAGCGCGGCGCGCGTGCGACGTGGACCGCAACACAGGTACGTAAGCCTTTTTGGCTGACCGCATAGCCTTCCGAAAAGGTCGCCTACTCACCTGAACGAATGTCTGAAGTTGGCTAGCTGAAAACACGTCGCGAATGTCCGCTAGTGGGTCTTCGCGGACAGCGTCACCGTCATATCCCTTGTCCGCGAGCAGGACATTGGTTTGGTCGCGGGCATGTCGAGCAGTGCGGTCATCGCCCGGTGATACGACATTTCGCCGCCTGTTAGGACGAAGCCACCAGGGCGTCCCTGACCGTCACAGCGGGCGTGGATTTTGCTTGTAAAGCCGCTGCGGCTTCGACCAAAACCCTCCTTGCAGGTCCCCCTTCGGCGCCCGATGCCTGAGGATGGCCGAGGATGTTGGTGCTGTCGATCATATGATGCCATCCTGCTAATGGCGAACCTAAGCGTCTGCGACTTTGCGCTAGTGCGATTGCCTCTTCGGCAAGGCCCGGTCCGGCACTCATCGTTAGCCGAAAGTTTGAAGCGTTGAGACCTGCGATCGTGATCACTTGCCAAGGCGCTGGATCCTATATTCGCGAAATTTACTGACGGGCCATGTCATCAAGTTCAGTGGATCGCGTAGATGCACTATCTACCCTCTGGCGCCTTTGCATCGAGCGCGCTGAAGGATAGACAGCTATCAGCTTTGCCGGACATTTCAGGTTACTGAGAGTTAGGGCCGCGGCAGGGAGGGGATTTGCGGACCTTCTTCAGCCCTTTTAATTAATCGAGCAACTTCAGTATGCCGTCCAAAGGCGATAGGGCGCACGGTGGCATGTTGGTCCGTGATGTATAAGGACAAGGCAAGACACAGGAAGGCTACATGGAGGGGAGCCCGCATGCTTATCTTAAAGTCGTTTAAGGGTTTCCCCTCGTGCCACATCTTCAAAAATATGAAAGCGTCACCAGTAGTATCTCCCCCGTCACGTACCAATGCGAGCAAATAATCAAGTGCCACTCCGGCGTCGTCCTTCGAAACATCTCGCACTGTACTTTCCTCGTCTGATGGCATCGAGTCGGGTCGATCCGGTTGACGGACGGCGTAATGATACGCTACATACCAGCGATCTGGTAGTGACCGCGGGACACAAAGAGAATTGGCGACTGTCCAAGGTTATTGAATGAAGCCCATTGCCGCCGTCACACCTGATCAAGTGCGGGAAACTCTAAGAACCCTCGCAGCGAAGGCGGGTGTACCGCTAGCGCCATTGTCGCGAACGATAGGTCGCCGATCTGGATACTTGTCAGAATTTATACGGGGGATAGGTCGCGAGCGCCTTACGGTAAGCGAACAGAAAGCCTTGGCAGAGTTTTTCCGGGTCGATCCGCGGTTATTTGGCTTTCGTGAGGCATCGCAGCGCAACTTCGATGAAGTACGCGTAAGATTACAAGCGCGTGGTTTTGAGGGGCGCGTACCTTTGGTCGCGCTATCGCGGATGCTCGGCAAGCGGCCAGGATACCTCTCGACGTTCGTGCGTGGAGATGGGGCAGACTATTTGACAACGGCTGACCGGCGCAAGCTTGCGCAGTTTTTTCGGGTTGATCCTTCTGAATTCGGTGACGACGAGCCAACGTAAAAAAACCCAATGCGCGCACTGCCAGGAGTGTAATTAAATAGGTGCCCCCGATCTGACGATAGCGTCTACTGCTTGAGCTCCTACGTACCTGACGAATAACCGGGATTGAGGAAGTCGCCAGGACGCTATGCTGCCTTGTGTCTAGGACACAGACATCTCAAGAAAAGGGACGGTCGATGTGGGCAACTTATCGCGATGACTAGAAAAAAGTGCTTGATACCGCCGTGCATTTCCGCGCCAACGCCTTGATAGTGGAGGCCGCGAAAGAAATGGCCGGCAAGCGCGGAATGATTTTGGCGGAATCAATGCGCTACGCTTTGCGCCGTGAGACCGACTGTGCCAATTTGCTACAAGCGGCAGCAACACTATTAGAAAACTAATGGAGAAATCAACAACTATTAACCGCAGTTGCAGGCGACACTAATCCACAGCCCGAATAGCTGACGGCCTTTCTACGGCGGGTCACGCTGATCCGGCGTCGTGGAGCCAAACGCTTAGGACTGCGTCGCTAGCGCGCGACGTGCACGATCGGGTGCCGTCGATGCCCACACCTT
This sequence comes from Sphingomonas sp. PsM26, assembly GCA_030433805.1. Classification (GTDB taxonomy): domain Bacteria; phylum Pseudomonadota; class Alphaproteobacteria; order Sphingomonadales; family Sphingomonadaceae; genus Sphingomonas. The sequence continues at coordinate 2,232 of JARUXA010000086.1, forward strand.
ATACATGCAGAAGACGATGAAGAGCAGCAGGCAGCCGACCGTGCCGATCGCCTCCGGCAACGTCGGGGCCGCCCAGCGCAGCAGCGCCACGCCCGGCAGGACCAGGCTATGCGCGACGTAGATGCTCAACGGATAGCGCCCGATGCGTTCCAGTACGAACCCGACGACCGGCACCGTATAGCGGTCGAGCGCGACCAGCGCGGACAGCATCGCACCGCCGACCATCGCCAGATACCAGAATTGCGGCGGTGCTGCGTACCCCGACGCCAGATCCCCTAACGTCCGCCAGCCGACGACACGACCGTCGCTCAAGCCCAGCAACGTCATGCCAAGTGCGATCGCCATCACGTCGCGGTGAAACGACGTGCCATTCGCTAGGTGATTGCGGATCAGCACGCCGACGCCGATCATCAGCCACGCACAGCCCATCATCACGAACACGCCGTACTTGCCCGAGACGAACAGCAATCGCACCAGTTCGATCGCTTTCTCGCCCTGGAAAGGGAAGGCCTCATAGCCAAGCACACTGCCGATGAAGATCAGCAGCGCCCCCCCCAGGAAGCCGATCCGCACAGGATCCTGCGCAATGAACCGGACCGCGAGCGCGGTGAGGAAGATGGCGACGGTGTAGAACGTCAACACGCTGTATTGCGCGAGGAGCAAGCGAAACCAGAAGGCCGGCTCGTCGCTCGTCATCAAGACGTTGACCGTACCGTGCAGCGAAACGATCAGACTGCATAGCAACACCAGTCCGGACCGATTGATCAGCCCGCGCATCGTCGCATCCGGCGCTTTGCGCGCCTTCGGCACGTAGATGATCGCCAGCGTGATCCCGAAGATCAACACGAAGGCGGGGGTCGCCAGTCTGCCGATAAGATCGAGCATCGCGCGCGACGTACCGCCGATCCCCAGGCGCTCGTAAACGCCCGGTCCGAAGTGCGCGAGGATCATGCAGAAAATGGCGAGGCCGCGGACTTGGTCGAGTGCCCTGAAACGCGATCCCCGGTCACCGACTGCTAATACACGCGTTTCTCGAACCGGCTGAATATGCAAAATCCCTCCCACCAAACTGTACTACGCACCAGTTTTCAATTTCAGCTCGTGTTCAAAACTTGCTGCTCTCTCATGTATCAGCATAAGCTCGCAATCACGGCTCAAATTCACCCAGCGCCTACCCAGCAATAAGTGTGCCACTCGCCAATTTGCGCCGACCTTCACCGCGAAAATGGTTACGATGTAAGATTAATTGACACTGGGACGCAGCGGAGTGCCGTTCTGTGTTAGCTTGCTAGGTTTGGGATTAGGTCTTTGAATCGTCGACGAGCTTTCGCAATCCCTTCCCCGGCGCGAAATGGGGCACGCGCCTCGCATCAATCTCCACGGCTTCGCCGGTTCGCGGGTTGCGACCGGTTTGGGCAGTGCGATCACGAGAGCTAAACGATTCGAAACCCCGGATTTGAACACGTCCGCCGTTAGCCAAGTGCTCTGTAATGCTGTCGAAGAACGCGGCTACAGCGGCTTCGATCTCGCGATGGTGTAGCTCCGGATGCTGTTCAGCCAGCAGTGCCGTGAGTTGAGTACGAACCACATGGTTTCCTCGCTGGTCAGCGCTGGCCTTTGCAGCAGCGGGGCGACACTTGGCTACTGCAAGTTTTAATGCGGATCGAGCACTAAAACCCTTGGACTGGCGGTTACTTGTAGACGGTGCTGATCAAGCCATAAGGCGTAGATGCGGATCGCATTCACGTGATTGCCGCCACTACCGTCACAGGCGTCCACGGCGTAAGCTTAGAAACCCTGCATCTGTCGAAAGATGACAATAAGCGCTGAAGGTCACGTTCCGCGTTATCGCACTATCTTAGTTTTCACCACCGGTTGGCTGGGTGCAGGGTTGGTGCCGGCCGGTGTCTCGCGTCGCGCGGCATCGCCGAGAGGTTGCTTAGGAGCGAAACCGAGGGCTGGCTGTACGACCTTAGTATATTGCTAGAGATCAACGACAAATGACTATTAAACGAAATCTGTTTCGTTATCTTGGTGGTGTCGGAGTTCTCACCGACTGTGTTTCCCCCCTCCAAACTGGAAACGCTCCCTGGCCCGCAATGAGTAGTCGCTGCGGGCCATTTTTCGACTCTATCGCGATGCCGACCAAAGGCACGCTCGATCACTCAGCCGCCATGTTGATCTGGGTGAGGCACTCTACCGCTCCAAGTTAACGCAGATGGCCTTCAAGCGATGGCTGCGTCAGCGACATTGGCGGTCCGTTAATCGTTATCAATCAACCGTACTCCAAACCGTTTCCAACAGATCGGTCACCCCTTTTTGGTCATCGGAGCGTTATTTGATCAGATGATTGTTGTGCGCTCTAGCGCTCTCGCCCAAAAGGCCGCAGGTATCACGACCGGTGACCTTTTATTGCCCGCCGTCCACCAGTTTAGGTGGTACAGGTAACTACTTTAGCCGCCCAAAGACTGCCGTTCAACCCAGATGAACGAATGTCCGAAAGTGGGAGGCGCGAACGGACACTTGAATGTCTGGCTTTGGGTCGTCTGGGCAACGGTTTACGGCTGACCAACCACCAGTCGCCCGCAACGACTTTCAACATTA
>JARUXA010000087.1 GCA_030433805.1 Sphingomonas sp. PsM26
ATTCAATGTTATTTAAGTTGTTAAAAATATCCTTGCTCGTTCTAAGAATCTAAAGACATAGTAAGTGACTTTACTAAAGTAATGCACTTTTACAAAAAAATAATATTTATTGTAAAATATGCTATTATTTTATTTGAGAGTTGATGAAATAAACAAATTAGAGGTTGTATTAAAAGAGTCTAGTTATCTAGAATCGAATTAATGTGATTTCACAGTGGAGAGTGAGAGCAAGTGCAGCTGAAAAAATTAAAAGTTGCATTAGATAATTCTAATGCAGAATTAGCAGCCGATATAATCGCAAACTTATATATTGAAAGTCCAGATAATTTTAAAAGAAGTTTATTATTAAGTAATACTCTACCTGAACCTCTACAAATAAACTTTAAGGAGAAAAAGCTTGAAGTCTTGTTACACTCTTTTAAATTAGCATCTATCCAGTTAATTAATAAAGACGTTAATATAGAAAAATTCACAAGAGATTTTAGTGAGGTATACCAAACAATCAAAATTATTCATAAAAATTTGCAAAGTAATGCAAATAGGCTAAAAGAAAATAAATTTTCAGACTATTCAATATCTGAGCAGCTACAAATGTTTTGTATTTACATACAGGATCAAAATAGACTTTTTAGAAAGACTCAATTGAAGCATTCTGCAAAGACAGCTTATATAACAGGGATGGAAAATGAAGTAGCTAGATTTAAGACAGATGATAACGAAAATTTAAGTGTTTCTGAAACAGATAATTACGAAGGATTAATTGAAACAGCTGACACGTTGTTTAAGTACCTTTACCATATATCACAAGAAACGATTGATACAGAAGAAAACTTTGTAAATAAAGATGTTTCTCCGTATAATATTGCAAGCTTTGAAGAAATTTTATATTTAACACACCAACGAAATTTATTAAACTTAGCCTGGGGAAATTCAAATACAGAAAATGGGAATTGAGAAAAACAGGAGTTGGTGATAATAATATTTATACCTTTATTCCTCCTTCTAAAGAGGAGTATAAAAAAGAATACATTGGTGTAAGAAGAAATATCTATCGTGAATTTATCAATACTCAACAAGAACATTCAAGAAACATAAAAGAAAATCAAAAATCTGGTAGATATTTAAATACACTTTCTAAAAAGGTTGATCCAGATAAAATAAATACCTTATTCGCACTAGAAAAAAAAGAATACTTTAAAGCCAATATATTTATGAAAAATCTAATAAAAGGGCAAATACAATCATTAGATGAGATTTATCATACTTTAAACTATAAAGATTTAAAGTTAGACGATATTCTTAAGGGTGTTGAGTATCTATATACAATAACTGAAATTTACCAAAGATCTATTGAAGGTAATTTTGATGAAGAAAATGATAAAGAATATAAAAAATTAGCACCTATTGTGGACAAAAATAGCTTAATAAATCATTTTACAGAAATTTACGGACTAGAAAAGCACATCTCTGAAAAAATTATAAATATCTTTATTTTTAAAAATGAGAAAAGATTCGATATATTTTCTCAACCTCTCATCTATACGGGTAATAATAAAGTAATACTCTGTCCAACTCTAGTCTTAAGAATGAATATAGTAAGAACGATAGAATTGTTAGCAACTAACATTAAATTGAACAAACATCTAGCGCAAAAAGGAACTGATTTTGAGAACAATCTAAGGTTTATTCTTTCATTTAATCCCCACATTGATGTTAATACAAATAAAATGGAATTTGTATCATGTGATGGGAAAGATATCCAGTATGATTTTATTGCAAAGTTTAAAGATCACCTTCTGCTAATAGAATTTAAACACCTGAAAATCCCTTTTTCGGATACAGAGTATAAAGACGCCTTAGATATAATTAAAGAGGGTGTTCATCAAGTAGTTAGACGAGCTAATACTTACAAGAAAGACTGGGAGAAGTTAAAGGAACAGTGTAGTTTTAAATTACCTGACGATCCAATTGAAGAAGATAAGGTTATAAAATTAGTTTGTACAAATTTACTGAATTTCTCAACATTTATTCTGGATGATATAGAAATCATGGATTCCTCATCCCTTTTAAAATTTTTCATGACACCACAAGTTAAAGGGATATCTGTAAGTAGTGAAGTAGAAGAACTCTTTCAAGAGAATTTATGGAAGGAACAATACCCATCTGTAGACGAGTTTAAAGAGTTTTTAAAATGTCCTATAGCAATTAAACCTTATAATGGTTGTTATAAGGGAGGATATATACCCATTTATAAGATTAAAGAAGATGATTATGATATTAGCTTTTTTAATTATACCTTGATTAAAGATCCCTATGAAGACTTTTATCAAAAAACCGTTAAATCTCAACCAAGTCTCACTAAAAGTATAAGAATCGGCCGTAATGATCCTTGTCCTTGCGGTAGTAGTAAGAAGTATAAAAAATGTTGTAGTAATAAGTAAAACAAACTTTAATTTAAAATTTGCTTTAAACACAAGCACGTATATTATAAATGCAATTAGTGATGTATGATGATAAAATGTAGTTCTAGTTGTGTAATTTTGCTAAAAAGGCAGTCAAATATATAATATTTGGCTGCCTTTTCCTATTTATAAATGTAGTTGTATTCTTACAGGCTAAAACCTGTTTATTTAGCCTTAAGGCTCTCTTTCCTTTTTAATGTGGCAAGACACTCCTCATATATCGTTGAGTCACTGATTGATTCAAAAGCCCATTTATATTGCCTTGAAGCAAACAAACCACTTTCTAATAATTGCAACATAAACTCATTCGGAAAGCGAAGTTCATATACGCCCTCTAAATAGGTTGAATCCTTAAAGTACTCTTCATCCATGAGAAAATTCACTCTTACTGCGGGCGATGCATCCGCCATGGAAACGTTTATCTCAAAATAGAAGTCGTTCGATTCCATTTTGTTTATAAAAATCTCTCTGTCTATTTCTTCAAGCTCCCAATCTCTAGTGCTTTTATTACGTATTAGTACACCATTGAATCCTTTTACTAACTCAATAAAGGTTGCTCTCCTATTTAAAAAGAAGTTGATACGCTTCATGTGTTCTAAAGTTATACCCTGGAGTCTTTTATTGTTATCCATCTCAATAAATAAAGCTACTATCTCCGATATTTGTGTTTTTAGAAATGCTAAGAATTCTGGTGAACCTTTCAATAGACCTCTATCTTTCAACTCAACTGGGATGTATTGTGCAGCAGCAGCCAGTTGTTTAAACAATATAAAGTGATCCTTAGTATCCGTAGGAAACTTTCTTAAAACCCCAAACACCTCATGTGTAATTTTATATCCCAACTCAATGGTTTCTTCAGGAGAAAGCTTTTCCAACTTATTTTTCACATCATCTATTATTAGAGATTGATCTTTAGCATCCTGCTTTTCTGACTTATTTAATAAAGCATTTAAAATAGTAAGTAACAAATTATTCACCTCTTTATTTTATTTCAGCATAGATTATTAAAATCCTTATTATAAATGTACATCTTTTTAATTTTCCAGAGTATTGAGCATACTAATGAAAATAGGTCATTCAGAAAGCGAGGGAACAAGGTGAGCATTTTTAAAATTGACAGGTCTGTTGTTGTGGATGAAAAAGCGATGAGACATAGAAAAGATGAACTTTATAAGCTCGTTAATGAAATAATGGATCAACATGATTTAGAAATATTGATGATTGCTACTCTATCGAAAATCGCTTTTATTGATTATTTATTAGGCTTGGATGTTATGGAAAACAAACGCCTTGAGTCCATGATTAATGTAGTTAATAGTAACCGTAATACAAATCATCAATTAACAGATTTTTATATCCGTTTTTAGTCAAAAAAAGTCCGTAAAAGTATATACAAAAACAAAGAACGTTCATAAAGTGTTTTTGAACTTTTACGGATATATAAAACAATCGATTTTGATAATTTTTCACGTGTTCGTAAAGGTACACAAATACGGACTTTTCTTTTACGAACTGTCTGTTTGTGTTCATTTTTTACAGAAAGAATAAAAAAGGGTTATATGAATTTCACCAAACTTGGATTTATAGCTATATAATGAGGCATCCAGCAGTCTGAGTTCTCTGTGCCAATTTCATGGCCATTTAAACAGACTCTGTTCATACCATCTAAGCCATCTAAACCACAGCATCCATTTAAACGATGGTCATCTGGATGATGTTTAGAGTTAATTAGGTCTTTCAGGTTTATAATAATAGTACCTTTTTTATCGACTTCATCATCTTCACCAACGATTAAGAAATAACCTTGAGGGATATAATCCAAAGGAGTATGATCTTCTCCAATTTCCTTGTTAAGTAAGCTCAGGTCACGTAGTTCTGTTAATACGTTAGAAATTTCTATTTCACAGCTTTTACAAACTAACTTCAATATAGTGGAACTCCTTTGACTAATTTTTATTGGAACATATTACTTCTTTTTATATTATACTTTTATTTTTTATGAATCTATAATATTATTTTTAGGCTGAAAAGGGCGTTCTAAAAAGAATACTTTTACGAACGAGATATTTAAATCCATTACAAAGTGTTAAAATAATTATTATTG
>JARUXA010000088.1 GCA_030433805.1 Sphingomonas sp. PsM26
ATAAAAAGCTTCCTCTCCTAACGCTCCAAGGCAGCTTTTTATTTTGTTAATAATACTAAATATTTTAGCATCTTGTAATAGATCTAAATGAAAAGTCCGCAAAAGTATACGTTTACGGACTTTTATTTTATATAATAAATCTGTCATTTCTGTCGTTCATTTAAGTTTAAAAACAAATTACGAACGTCTCCTGAAAATCATATACTTTTACGAACGTTTTTTGATAGAACACAAGGAAGATAAATGCAAAATTGGTACAAAATTGATTAACCTTTATAAAAGTATGAGTATTTTTTCGAAGTATGTAAATTCTTATACATATGCCCAATCGGAAATCTTTTTAAAATGCCATGAAAGAAAAACTAGGCCCATAGCAAAAAAGATAAAACAGAATACGGTTGAACCGTCATATGTCATGTCTTCTATTCCGAATAATGCTCCACTGAATACTACTAAAAATTCACTTGCGACTCCTGCCAAACCGGCGATGAGGCTAATACTGCAACCCGAATTTTCATTGTTGTACTACTCCTAGATGTTTGTTTTCTATTTTTTAAAAGATACTTTTTTAATTGTGAAAATTGCAATGATAATGGGTACAAATAATATAGATAAAACCATAAATGCTTCTTTTTTCATTTTAACTCTCCTATAGTAACCGAAGGGGAAAATCCCCCTCCGCATTATTTTATTGCTACATCTGTGAACTGTGCTTGTATTGTCTCCATATTTGTACTATTCATATCGATGACACGTAAACTTCCTGAAATCTTTTCAGGTGTTCCCGCATCAGTCAGTTTATCAGTCATTGCTACTGCGTATCCTTTGGATTTTGGTGCAATATCATCACTCATAGAAATATCGTTAGAGTTAACACTAAATCCGTTAATTGCAACGCTATCAGCCTGAATCGTTAATGACTTGTCCGTTTTATTTTCTACAAGGAATTTAACGCCTTCTGCTGTTACCTCTTTGTAGCTAATTGTCACTTGGTCATTTGAAAAAACCTGTACTGATGCTTTTTCTTTCTTTGGTTCTGCTTTTGTTACTTCATCTGTTGCTGAAGCTGTATCCGTTGTCTCTTCGCTTGTGATGGTTGTTTCTTCTGTACCACCACTAAACATAAAACCACCGATGCAAATTCCAATAATAAGAACTACCGCGTATTTTATAAATTTCTTCATGATGTTGTTCCCCCTACTTTTCTTATGTTTATCTCGATTTTATCTATTATGATTTCGAGATATAAACTTTTCTATATTTTCACAACGAATAATAATGTATCACATAAAGATGACGAACGAACCATTTAATTTCCAAATGAATTGTTTCACTCTTCTTATGTAACAATCTGTTCCTATAAGAATGCTTTCTTAGTTTGAACCGGTTCCTTCTTTATGCGTACAGGCACATCGCTGTTTCCAAGAGTTAGATTATCAGATAAATACGTGTACAGATACTGGTAATTAAAGGATTATAGATAGCTATCAAACAGGGTTATTATTTACATCGACAGAAAAGCTTTTTCGCTCCGATTTCATCTGTAATATGGAGGTTAGATTTTCAAAAAACGAAGCTTGCTGTTGTAGAGGATACTAAACGATCAGGATCTGTGGTATTAGTTGTCATACTATTATTAGAGAAGGAAGGAATCAAAGCAGGAATTCGCCTTATCGAAGTTCCTAAAAGGAAGAGTTCTATGTGATGAATCCTTCTATAGGGCGATACACAAAATATCGAACTATATTTTGGGACTTCTATTTCTCACTTTTTAAATTTAGTCTGCCAAACTTAACATAAATTTTTCTATCAAAAATGACTCTAGATATACAATAAGTTAATATTTTCTAATTTGATAGTAATATTTTCTTTATTATAAGGTTATTTATAGTATAATTTGTATAAAAAAGTAAAAGTGGGGATGATATGAAATTTTTATTTAAAAGTTTGAGTACCATGATATTTTTTGTTTGTTTTTTAACTATACTGACACTTATTGTTCATCCTGGGGTTAATGCTCAAAGTTCAGATACAAACATTTCTTTTAATATTATTTCTCCTACAGTAAATTCCGTGCAATATGATGATGTAAAAGTTGTCATTAAAAAACCTAATTCCACGTATCAAATTAGTGAAGTTAAGGCAAAAGTTGAAAATAAAGAAACTAGTCTTACATTCAATGAAAATGCCTATTCTAGCAAGTATGATGAGGAGAATTCAGGTTGGGTAGGGAATCTAAAGTTAAATGGCTTGTCTAGAGGCTCAAAAACTCTAGAAGTAACAGTTAAGGACATTTATGGTAATACTGCTACCGAGAAAGTGACATTCAAGTATACACAACCTCCAAATTTAAATATTATTACGCCTGTTAATAATGCTGTTATAAATAATAGCTTGAGAATTCAAGCTAATTCAAGCGACGTAGCAGGGGAAGTTTCTACTATAAAGGTATACCTTGCTTCTAACGACTATGGATATGGAAATCCCTTAATTGAAGAGGTAAATGAAATCGATACGGTAGTAGATGTTAGCAAATATAGTGGAAAAGAAATATATATAAAATTTGTAGCATCAAATGAAACGGGAGGGAATGTTACTTTAACGAGAAGTGTTTATGTTAATACTAGTCCATTCACAAATAAAATATCTCAAGTAGATGGAGATATTTTAGATTACCAAGATAATAAAATATTATACAGAACTAGCGATAGTGACATAAAAATTAAAGATCTGCAAAACTCTAGTGAACAATTAATTTTTTCAAATAAAAAGAATACAATCAGATATGGGTATATAACTCCTACGGGTGCAATGCTTGTAGTTCAAAATGTAGATCCATACTATATATGTGATAGTTTATTTGAATTTAAAAACAATACTTTAACTTATTTAGGGCGACTCAATTCAAGTAGCTCATTAAAAGTAAACGGTAAGTATGCTATCTGGAACGGTGACTTAAAACCGATTGAAACTTCAGGTATTGCCACTGGAAATGAGTTATATTTAAAAAATATAGAGAGTGGCAGTACCACCCTAGTAAGTAATATAGCAGGCAATTGGATGAATGATGTAACAGGTAATGGTGAGGTGATTTATTGGAGTGGCGCTGATTGGTCAGGGGCAGGGGATACATCTTTTAACTATAATATTTATAAGTATGTAAATGGTAATACGAGCAAACTCTCATCTGATGGAAGTTACTTCAATATATATCCATTGTCAGATGGGAAAGTAACAGTATATGAAAAGCGACGATATAGTGAAGATATACATTATTTAATTTTAAATGTGGATGGGAAAGAGGAAACAATTGCTACCTCATCAAACGAATTCTCACCTGGAAGAGATTACATTATAAACAATAACTATGTTGCGTTTACTAAGTACGTAAATGGAACAAAACAAATTTTCTTATGGAAAGATGGCCTAACGAAACAATTGACGTATTTAGGAACAGATGCATATATAGAGTCTCTTAACGCTTCTGGTGAAGTTATTGCAAGGTTAAACGATGGATATTATATTATTAAGAACGACTCAATTCAACCAATAAAACTATATACATTAGGTTTAAAGAATTATTGGATTAATAATGAATTGTATGGGCTTATAGGCGGTACTATTTTAAAAATAGAGGCTAACCCCGTTATTGTTACAGGAATTACTCTCTCTCAAACCCAACTTGAATTGAACGTAGGGGATGATTATGACCTAAATGCTAATGTGTTACCTGTTAATGCAACTAATCGAAAGATAAAATGGTCGAGTGATCATATGGATATAGTAACTGTTGATGATACAGGTAAAGTTACTTCGAAAAAGGAGGGGTTAGCTACTATAACGGCTATAACAGAGGATGGAAACAAGACAGCAAGTTGTAAGGTGATAGTTAAAGATAGAATAGCACCAGAAGCACCGAAGGTTAACGAAGTAGGAGATAGTGATACGGTTGTTACAGGAAAAGCTGAGGCAGGAAGTACTGTAAAAGTGATAACAGAGGAAAAGCAACTAGGATTAGTAGACGTAGACGAAGAAGGGAATTTTAGTGTAAAGATAGAAGCGCAAAAAGCAGGAACGGTATTAATGATAACAGCAGAAGATGCAACAGGAAATATAAGTGAAGCAACAAGCCTTACCGTTGAAGATAAGACAGCACCAAAAGTGCCGAAGGTTAACGAAGTAGGAGATAGTGATACAGTTGTTACAGGAATAGCAGAGGCAGGAAGTACTGTAAAAGTGGTAACAGAAGAAAAGCAACTAGGATTAGCTGATGTAAGCGAGGAAGGGAATTTTAGTGTAAAAATAGAAGCACAAGAAGCAGGAACCGTATTAATGATAACAGCAGAAGATGCAACAGGAAATATAAGTGAAGCAGCAAGCCTCACTGTTGAAGATAAGACAGCACCAAAAGTGCCGAAGGTTAACGAAGTAGGAGATAGTG
>JARUXA010000089.1 GCA_030433805.1 Sphingomonas sp. PsM26
TTAATATACAGAGCTACTTTACATAAAACGAATTCCAGGCATCAAGAAGAAGCGCTAATCTTTTCTTAGACTAACGCTCCCTATAGTTTGTTTAATAATTAATCTACAATTAAAGCTTTAATTTTTCATATTTGCTTACATAGAGATAATTTTCGTTGCAACTGTTTGTTGAAATGCTTGATCATGCTCAACGATAATCATTGTGGGACTAAAGCTTTGAATGAGCTCTTCAATCTGCACACGCGAATAAATATCAATAAAATTTAGTGGTTCATCCCAAATATATAAATGAGCTTTTTCACATAAACTTTTGGCTATAAGCAGCTTTTTCTTTTGTCCACCAGAATAGTGAGATATATCTTTCTCAAATTGAATTCGGTCAAAATCCATCTTACGTAGGATAGATTTAAATAACGTTTCATCAATCTCATATTCTTCAATGAAGTCCGACAATCGTCCTTTCAAGTGAGAGGTATCTTGTTGGACATAAGAAATAATGAGGCCAGATCCTGCATTCATTGAGCCTGTATACTGTATTGGTTTTCCTAGAATTAGTTTTAGGATACTACTTTTGCCACTTCCATTCTTTCCATCGAGTACAATACGGTCACCTTGTTCAACTTTAAAGCTAATTGGCTTGTTTACTATTTGGGCATTATACTTAACAGATACATCAGTCAAATTAATCAATTCATTTGATTGAAATTCTAATGGTTTTAATTTTAAGGACTCAGTTTTTTCCACATTTTTCAACAACTTGGACTTTTCTTCAATAGCTTTTTGTTGCCTTGTTTCAAGGTTCTTTGCTCTCTTCATCATCTTTTCTGCCTTATGTCCTACAAAACCTTTATCCAACTTAGAACCAGAATTTGTTGTCCCATTTTTGGAAGATTCCACTTGGTTAGACCAATCTGTTGCACGCTTTGAAGATTGTTTTAATCTTCCAATGTCTTTTTGTAGACGTTGATTTTTTGCTTCTTCGTGCTCCTGCTGTCTATCAAAGTTTAATTTCCACGAAGAATAGTTACCACTTTGAACTTCAATGTTTGCTCTATTGATAGATAAGATATGATCCACGCATCCATCTAAAAACATTCTGTCATGAGAAATTAAAATAAACCCTTTTTTCTTCCTTAGATAATCAGAGACTATCTTTCGTGCATCAGTGTCTAGGTGATTGGTTGGTTCATCAATCAATAGAAATTGACCCTCATTCAAAAAAAGTCCAGCAAGCAACACCTTTGTTTGTTCCCCGTTAGATAATGTTTTAAATGGTCGGTACATGACCTCCGCATCAACATTCAAATAGGATATTTCACGAAGAAATTCCCAATCTTCTACTTGGGGGCAGATTTCTTCTAAGATTTCATGAGTATACTTGTCTTTATCCGAAACTGGATAAGGGAAATAATTAAATTCTACAGAAGAAATGATTTCCCCACTATACTCATAATTCTCTAATAATAAATTGAAGAATGTTGTTTTACCTCGTCCATTTCTACCGATAAATCCAAGTTTCCAATCCGTATCTATTTGAAAGTTTACGTCTTCAAAAATATTGTCAAAACTACTTGGATAAGAAAAAGTTAAATTTTGAACTTGTATCATTGACATCATAATTCCTCCTTTGTATAGCAACACTTTTTACTTTTTATACAAAGTCGGCACATCCATCTATTCTAAATTACTCTGTATAAGTTTGATGGATATTAACGACTTATACAGAGTATTACATGCGTCACAATAGTGTCTGAATTGCTCATTTCTCTCTCTCCTTTATTCATTAGATTAAGTTGCAGCATTAAAAAATATTAAGCCTACCTATGAGAACATAAAAAATCCTTCCAGTCTGTAATTGGAAGGATTAGTCTTTCACTTATGTTAAATAAGTGCTTATTTGCCATTGGAATAATGACAAATAAAGTATGAACTGATTTATAAAAATGGATAGACTAATCCTATATTTTGTAGTTTGAAGTTATTCATTTCAAATAAAAATATAGATTAGTTAATCATCGTCCATTCATCAGTCCTCTCATAATTGTACCTTTATATTAACAATTTTTTTTATGAAATACAATGTCGCAATGTATTTCATATCGTTTATGCCTTCCATCTGTAATAAAAACCAAATTAGAAGTAAGCTTTTATTTATAAATTTAATGTTAAGTAGTCATTCTAATTAACATAAAACACGTTATCGGAAATCTGAAAGAAATAAGCAATTCGGTTTAGCTTCCCTTAATTAACATCTCGAACAAGCTAAAGATGATGCCGTTAGGCACCATCTCAAATTGTGTAGTTAGGTTATCAGAAGATCAGCAATAAGGTAATTTTCCCCTTATTGTTATGATTTATTTTTTAGTGATATTTTTCGAACTAATTTTAAATTCACTAATAGAACCAGAAAGATAACAGGATAGACCATTACTGAATACAATAACTTCCAGCCATTATAATAAAAAAAGTCCGTTTTAACTGCGAACTATTCAAAAACAATTGAAAAAATGGTCCAACTTAAAATGTAACCTAATTTTCTTTCTAAACCCTTAGTAAAGGGATAAAAGTTTAAAAATAAAAAACTAATAGATGGAAAATACATAGTAATGGCTAAGAGTGAAAGCCATTGAAAGCCTTTCTGAAAATAACCATATAAATTGTAATGTAAATCTAGGATCATATCTGTGGTCATTCCATAAGCGTAAGCAAAGAAAGATATCGCATATATTTCAATAGGAGTTAACTTCTTAGGTAGAAAGAATGCAAGTAAATTAAAAATTATAAAACAAATAAAAATAGCAATCATTGTCAGTCACCTACCCTTAAACTGTATAAAGATTAGTATACTTCTCATCATTCCACTTTCCCTACACTTTAATTCCCCTAAGGTTATTTGCAGAGACTTTTTATGAGCTTAAAGAAAGGTTTGTGACATGTGTATCTCTATTACATTCAAAAATTATTGAACTTGTACATTCCATTACTTTGGTATAGCAGCATCAACAGACCTATTTCTTAGAGGGGAATTCTATGATCCTATTAGGAAAAGAAGATTAATTAATAGAAAGCTGTCAATACTATCTATTACTTACCACTTTTATAGAAGGGAGGAGAAGCATGAGAAATTTCACAAATAAAAATGAGGCACGACGCTTTAAAGCTGATGTCAATTCTTTTGGGACAGTTATTATTCATCGAAGAAATCCTTATATAGTCGCCTGTTGGTCTATGGCTTTCCCTGGATTCGGACACCTTCTTTTAGAAAAATATGTCCAGGGATTGCTTTTAGTTCTATGGGAAGTATTCGTTAATCAGCAAACACACTTAAATCGAGCAATGGTTTATTCCTTTACAGGTGAGATAGAATCAGCAAAAGCAGTTTTAGATGTGAGATTGTTATTTTTATATATACCAGTTTATCTTTTTTCCATTTGGGACAGTTATCGAACAACTGTCGACTTAAATAAAATTGCTGTACTTGTCGAAAGAGAGGATGGCCCGTTTAATACGTTTAGTATAAACGCTACGGGAATTA
Organism: Sphingomonas sp. PsM26; assembly: GCA_030433805.1. Lineage (GTDB taxonomy): Bacteria > Pseudomonadota > Alphaproteobacteria > Sphingomonadales > Sphingomonadaceae > Sphingomonas. Next base: position 3,536 of record JARUXA010000089.1, read on the forward strand.
ACTACTTAGAAAAGCGCAACCCCTTGGTGACCTTTTTATGGGTTTTGACGATCCCTAGCATGGGACAGCTTTATCTCCATCGGATTGTATTAGCTTTCTTTAGTCTTACATGGGCAGTTGTCTTTATTTACTATTCGCACTTATTAGAAGGTATTCATTATCTTATCTTAGGGAACGTTGAAAAATCGACAAGCGTATTAGATGCCCAGTGGTTATCCTATATCCCTTCTTACTATTTTTTCACGATATATGAGGCGTATACAAATACGGTAGAATACAATAAATTATTTGAGAAAGAACAGAAAAACTATTTAAAAAGTCATTATCAATCTCCTAACTTTACACTAAAAAAGGGACAGAAGGTGACGTAAATGCAAATTTTTGCAACATTTGAACATTCAACCAATATCGAACTTGCGATTAGTGAATTAGAGCAAAAAGGGATTGATGATCTGTATGCGGTCCCTCTTGATAATCGGACAGAGGAGAGAAAGCTTTTTGATACCATTCATCGCTCAGACGGCGTTTCGTTGAGTCAGACAGGGCTATTTCTTGCGGTTATCTTTTCAACGATTGGCGCAAGTAGGGGCTTTGTTTTAGATTGGGGCCCCATTTATTGGGGATTGATTGGTGCATTTTTTGGCTTTGTTCTAGGTTTTTCATTTGATTTTTTTGTTCAAAAAAGGGTTAGGAAAAAACAAAGAGTTCTTAGGGGGAAAGCATCTGAAGTCATTGTCATTGTAGAATGTGAAGAAAGTCAAAAAGAACAGGTGGAACGTATTTTGTGGAATCATTTTGCTCTAGGTGTCGCTGTAACCGCATGAATCCCACCTAATTAATTTAATTAAACTACTCAAGATGTGGCAAGTATCACCTATAAATTAATGATATGTATAGCAG
>JARUXA010000008.1 GCA_030433805.1 Sphingomonas sp. PsM26
CCCCCCCCCCCCCCCCCCCCCCCCCCCCCCCTCCCCCCGCGCCCCCCCCCCCCCCCCCCCCCCCCCCCCCCCCCCCCCCCCCCCGCCCGCCCGGCCGCCCCGCCCCCCCCGTTTTGGTATCGGCAGATTACGCTCGCTCAATCGTCGGCGGGCAACTCCAGTTCGTGCCACAGGCCGTTGAGAATCCCGAAGGCGACCGCGAGGCCGAGGCCGAGAACCCAGCTGAAATACCACATGTCATTCTCCTCGTGCGGGGGTGTCAGTACAGGTCGACGTTGGCGACGACCTGCGCGGTGGTCACGCGGCCGAACATCACGCGGTACGCCCAGGCGGTGTAGAGCAGCACGATCGGCAGGAAGACGACCGTCACGCCGAGCATCAGCGCGAGCGTGGACGCGCTGGACGAGGCGTTCCAGACGGTCAGGCTCGAATGCGCGTCGATGCTCGACGGCAGGATGAACGGGAACATCGATACGCCGACGGTCGCGATGATCCCCGCCGCGGCGAGCGACGACCCGGCGAGCGCCGCCGCCTCGCGCCGGAACAGGATGCCCGACAGCGCGAGTGCGGTGCCGCCGAAGCCCAGGATCGGCGCGATCATCATCCACGGATGCCGGCCGTAATTGGCAAGCCACGCCCCGGTCTCGACCACCGTTGTCATCCGCGTCGGGTTCGACGCACCGAGCGCATCCGCGCTGCCTTCGACCGCATAGCCGGTACCGTGCGCGACGAAGCCCCAGCCGATCGCGAACAAAGCGAGCGACACGATTGCTGCCCCCGCACCCACGGCGCGTGCACGGTAATGAACCGCGCCATGCTCGACCTTGACCGCGAGCCAGGCGCTGCCGTGGAGCACGAGCATCGCCACCGACAGCAGCCCGCAGACGAGCGTGAACGGCGTGAACAGGCCGAGCAGACCACCCACATAGGTCGCGCGCAGATCGTCATCGATCTTGAAGGGCGCGCCCTGCAGGACATTGCCGACCGCAACGCCGAACACCAGCGCGGGCACCAGTCCGCTGACGAACAACGCCCAGTCCCACCGCGCCCGCCACTTTGGATCAGGCGACTTGGAGCGATATTTGAACGCGACGGGTCGCAGGATCAGCGCCGCGAGCACGAGGAACATCGCAAGATAGAAGCCCGAGAAGCTGATCGCATAGACGAGCGGCCAGGCGGCGAAGATCGCGCCGCCGCCGAGGATGAACCACACCTGGTTCCCCTCCCACGTCGGCGCGACCGCGTTGATGACGAGCCGTCGCTCGACATCGCCGCGCGCGATGAACGGCAGTAGCGCCGCGACGCCGAGATCGAACCCGTCGGTGATCGCGAAACCGATCAGCAGTACGCCGAGTAGCGCCCACCAGATCAGGCGGAGAACTTCATAATCGAGAAAAGCCATGATCGGAGAGTCCTTCAGGCAGCAAGCTGGGGAATGGGCAGCGTCGAGACCGGCGCGGGTTCGGGCATGTCCTCGATCGGGCCATGCGCGATCGCTGCGAGGATCAACCGCACCTCGATCACCGCCAGCGTGCCGTACAAGCAGGTGAAGCCGACGATCGTCGTGATCAGCAGCGCGGGTGTGAGCGACGAGGTCGCGAGGAAGGTCGGCAGCACACCGTCGATCGCCCACGGCTGACGCCCGAGTTCGGCGACGACCCAGCCGAGTTCCGCCGCAAGCCACGGCAGCGGGATCGCCGCAACCGCGATGCGGAGGAACCAGCGATACCGCTCATGCCGGCGCGCGGTCGAGATCAGGAAGGCGGCGGTGAACAGCGCGATCATCAGGAAGCCGATCCCTGCCATTGCGCGGAACGACCAGAACATCAGCGGGACGCTCGGCACCGTATCCCAGGCGGCGGTATCGATCATCGCGGGCGTCGCGGTCGCGGGATCGGCGACGTAGCGCTTGAGCAGCAAGGCATAGCCGAGATCGCGCTTGTGCATCTCGAATGCGGCGCGGGCCGCAGGATCGGTCGGGGTGTGCTTGAGCACCTGCACCGCCTGATAGGCGATCTGGCCCGACGTGATGCGCTCGTGCGCCTTGAGCACCAGCTCCGACATGCCGGTGACTTCACCCGATACGCTGCGCGTCGCGATCAGGCCGAGCACCCATGGCACTTCGACCTGATAGCGCGTCGTCCGGGTCTCGAAATCGGGCAAGCCGATGAGCGTCATCCCGGCAGGCGCCGGTGCGGTATGCCAGGCCGCCTCGATCGCGGCGAGTTTCATCTTCTGGTTGTCGGTCAGTGCGTAGCCGCTCTCATCGCCCAGCACGACGACCGACAGCGACGAGGCAAGCCCGAATGCCGCAGCGACCGTCATCGAGCGCTTGGCGAACTGGGTCCAGCGGCCTTTGAGGAGATAGAAAGCGGACACGCCCAGCACGAGCACCGAGGCGATGACATAGCCCGCGCTCACGGTGTGGACGAACTTGGCCTGCGCGACCGGGTTGAACAGCACCGCGCCGAAGTCGGTGACTTCCATCCGCATCGTATCGGTATTGAAGCGTGCGCCGACCGGGTTCTGCATCCAGCCGTTCGCGATCAGGATCCACAGCGCGGACAGGTTGGTGCCGACCGCGACCATGAAGGTCACGAACAGATGCTGGCGCTTGCTGAGCTTCTCCCAGCCGAAGAACATCAGCCCGACGAACGTCGCCTCGAGGAAGAACGCCATCAACCCCTCGATCGCAAGCGGCGCGCCGAACACGTCGCCGACATATTGCGAGAAGTACGACCAGTTGGTGCCGAACTGGAATTCCATCGTCAGCCCGGTGGCGACGCCAAGGACGAAGTTGATCCCGAAGATCTTCGCCCAGAAACGCGTGACGACCCGCCAGATCGGCCGGTTGGTCATGACGTACAAGGACTCCATGATGACAAGCATGAAGCTGAGCCCGAGCGTCAGCGGCACGAACAGAAAGTGATAGAGCGCGGTCAGCGCAAATTGTAGTCGCGATAGATCGACGACACTGAAGTCCATGATGATACCTCCCGGCCCCGCGAAACGCGAGCCACCCCTGCCATTTCGGCTAACCGCGCAGGGGTGTTTTCAGGAATACGCGGTTTCCCGTATTCGACCGCGGCAGCCACTGTCCTACGCAGCGACCATGACCAGTGCCGCCCTCGCCCTCCCTCCGCAACGCGCCCTTTTGGCAACACTTGCCGATCGTGTCTCTCGCCTGCCGTCCTTACTGCTGCTGATCGACACCGTCGGCGCGATCGGTTTTGCGGGGGGGCTCGCCGGTGCGGTTGCGACGGTGGCGGCGGGGTCGTCGGATGTGGCCGGATGGATCGCGCTGATGCTGGTTGCCGGGGCGGTGCGAGGCGGCGCGTCGATGGCATCGCTTCGCACCGGCGCGCGGGATGCTGCCGAGACCAAGAAGGCACTTCGCCGCGACGTCGTGGTGGCGCTGTTCCGTCCGCTTGCCGGAGACGGCATGACCGGCGCGACGCTGACCAGCGCAGTCGACGAGGTGGAAGCGGTCGATGGCTATGTCGCGCGGTTCCTGCCCGCACGCCGGGCCGCCGCGATCGCCCCGATCCTGGTGTGTGGCGCGATCGCCTTCGCCAGCCCGATCGCGGCGATCATCTTGCTCCTCACGCTGCTGCCGTTCATTGCCGCGATGGCGCTTGCGGGCGGTGCCGCCGCCGCGGAATCGAAGCGGCAGTTCGAGGCGCTTGCCCGGCTGTCGATCCGCTTCGCCGACCGGCTTCGCGCGCTGCCGGTCATCCTCGCCTTCGGGGCGGTCGAGCGCGAGACCGCGGGCATTGCGGCGGCGTCCGACGCGGTGGCCGCGCGGACGATGCGAGTGCTGCGCGTCGCGTTCCTGTCGTCGGCGTCGCTTGAATTCTTTGCCGCGCTGTCGGTCGCGCTGGTCGCGGTATACGCGGGGTTCAATTTGCTGGGTCTGCTTCCGGCGGCGGTGCCCGAACATCTGACGCTCGGGCGGGCGTTCTTTGCGCTGGCGCTGGCACCCGAATTCTACGCGCCGATGCGGCGGCTGGCGGCGGCCTATCATGACCGGCAGGCAGCGGAGACCGCGAGCGCGCGGCTGGACGCGGTCATCGCCGCGCAGGCGCCTGCGGCACCGCATTGGGCACGCGACTGCGACGGTCCACCCCGCGTGACGTTCGACCGGGTGACGATCCGCTATCCGGAGACGGACGTGGCGGTGGTTTCAGACTTCTCGCTGGACGTCGCGGCGGGGGAGATCGTCGCCCTCGAAGGCCGTTCGGGCTGTGGCAAGTCGAGCTTGCTGCATCTCCTGCTCGGGCTCGTCCCGGCGACTGCGGGACGGATCGGGATCGACGGGGCGTGGCTGCCGGAACACGCGAGCATGGCGCGGATCGCCGCCTGGTCGGGGCAGAACCCGTTGCTGCTTGCGGGTACGATCGCGGAGAATATCGCCTTGTCCGACCCGTCAGCTGCGCGGCACGCGATTGAGCAGGCCGCGACCCGCGCCGGGCTCGCACCCGCGCTCGCGCTGCGTGCCCAGGGGATCGATACCGACCTTGATGCGCTAGGCAGCGGGCTCTCGGGCGGGGAGCGTCGTCGGATCGGGCTGGCGCGCGCGATCCTCAAACCGGCACCGTTGCTGTTGCTCGACGAACCGACCGCGCATCTGGATGCCGCCGCCGAAACCGCGATGATCGATACGATCCGGCGCGCCTGCATCGGGCGCACCGTGCTGATCGCCACGCATAGCCCTGCGCTTGCCGCCATCGCGGACCGCATCATCCGGATGGATACGATATGACCCCGGGTTCGCCACAGAGCGTCGCCTCGATCTTGCGCCATGCGGCTTCCGAGCATCGACGGTCGCTTCGGCGCGCGGCGGCGGCTGGTTTTGCGGTGGCTGCGGCGACGGTGCTGCTGCTGGGCCTGTCGGGCTGGTTCCTGACCGCCGCCGCGTTCGCAGCGGTGATGGGGTCCGCCCATGTCTTCAACTACATGCTTCCCGCCGTTGCGATCCGCCTGCTCGCGATCGTGCGCACCGGCGCACGCTATGGCGAGCGCCTGACCGGGCATGATGCCGCGCTCGGCATGATGGCGCGCGTTCGGCCGGTGCTGTTCCGCGCGATTGCGATTGCGCGACCGGCGCGGACGTTCGGCTTCTCGACCGGCGAGGCCAGCGCGCGACTGGTGCAGGACGTCTCCGTCATCGAGGCTGCGGTCGTTCGGCGATCCGCGCCCTGGTCGCTGCTGGGCGCGATGGGTTCCGCGGGGGCGCTGGCGTTGCTCGGTGGTTGGGGCCCGGTGGTAGCGGTCGGCGTGACCGTCCTCGCGACGGTTGCGCTGGCCGGGGTGATTGCGCGCTTGATGGCGCGTCCGGCACGTGCCGTTCTTCTGGCGAACGGCGCGCTGAAAGATGTGGTGGGGCTCTATGGTTCCGCCGCTGCGGAGTTGCGCTGCTATGACCTCGAGGATCGCGCCGGTGCCGACGTGGCCGAAGCCGGTGCCGTTCTGGCGAAGGCGCAGATCAGCGGCGTGAACGCTGCAAGTTGGCTCGATCTTGTGCAATCCGTCGCGCTCGCGCTCGCCGCGGCGGTGGCGTTCGTGCTCGCGATGCCGTCAGGCGCCCCGATCGCGGCGCTTGCGGGGCTCGCAGCGGCGATGGCGGTGGATGGGGCCGCGCCGTTCCTGCGCGACCTCGCGCAACGCGCGAGCGTCGCGGTGGCGACCGACCGGCTTGACGAGATTCTGACGCAGCCTGCCGCCGCACGTTGCCCGTCACAGGACGACGCTCCGCTAGCGTTCGATCTGTCGTTTGCGGCGTTCGGGTGGCAAACTTTCCGCCGTGGCGACCGCGTCGCGATCGTTGGTCGGTCGGGCTGTGGTAAGACGAGCCTGATCGAGGCGCTGCTGGGCCTGCGTGAGGGCGCGCGTTGTGCGGTCAGGATCGGCGGCGTCGACGGCGTCGATATCGCGCCCGACCGGCTTCGCACGATCTTTGCGCTATCGCCGCAGGATGCACATCTGATTGCGGGAACGGTGCGCGACAATCTGCTGCTCGCCGATCCGGTGGCCGACGATGCGCGCCTGTGGGCAGCGCTTCACGATGCGGCGCTCGATCATCGTATCGCCGCATTGGCGCTCGGGCTGGACACCTGGATCGGGGAGAATGGCGCCTGCCTGTCCGGTGGGGAGCGACGGCGGCTTTCGCTCGCACGAGCATTACTGTCGCGCGCACCGTGGCTGTTGCTGGACGAGCCGACCGAGGGGCTCGATCCTGTGACCCAAGAGGCGGTACTGGCGCGGGTGTCGGCACGGCTGGGCCTGACTGGCCAGGGCGCGCTGATCGTGACGCACAGCGCGCATGTCCGTCATGCCTGCAATCTGGTTGCGGACATGACGCCGGTGGACGCCGCGCGATCACTCGAGGCGGCCTGAGCAGCCGCCTTGATTAGCGCGTGAGGGCTGCGTCGGCCCAGGTGGCGGGGTCGGGGAAGCGCATCGGCTGCGCGGTGCGTACGACGAGTTCGATGATCTTCACGCCCTGTACCGACACGGACATCGGCACCGCGGCATCACCGAACCGCAGGGGTTTGGACTGTTGCAGCAATTTGCCGTCGCCATAGACCGCAAACCGCACCGGCTGGCTGCGGTCGCGCGCGGAATTGTCCAGCCCGACCATCGTGGTGAAGCGCACGAACCCCCGATTGCGCACCTCCAACCGCGAATTGGCGAGCACGCCGAGCCCGGTCGTGAAGCGCTTGCCGCCGATCTGCAACGTTTCGCCGTAAGGGGTCGTATCGGCCTGCGCCCCGCCCCAGCCGCCGTAGCGCGGACGATCGCCCCCGCCCCGCGTGCTGTTCCAGCCCGAGACCGCACGGTGCACCAGCGGCTCGTGCTCGGGCACGGTCACGCCGTCGACCGCTGGGTTCACGCTGCCCGGCTGTTCGGACAGATACAGCCCGGTCGGGAGAAGCCGCGACCCGCGCGCGGTAAAGATCAGCGTCTGGTGCGGCGCGAGCGTCATCTTCGCCTCGCCTTGGAAGTCTTGTTTCCGGCCGGTCCACAAGTCTTCGAGCGCGATCGTGCCGTCGGTCGTGAATTTCAGATGCTCCGCAGTGAGCACCGCATCGATCGGCACCGCGTTGCGGTTAAACAGCGCGACCGCCTTGTCGCCATTGGCGAGCGTCTTGACGAGGATCTGGACGTCGTCGGTGTCGTACGCCAGCACCGCCTGGTTGCCCGCCGGATCCTGATTGACCGCGATGATCCGCGCATTGCCGAGCAGGTCGATCATCGGCTTGGACGCCTTGCGCAGATCATAGCCGATGAACAACGGCGCATTCTCCATCGCCCACAAGGCGAAGTGCGAGCGGGCTTCCTCGAGATGCGCCATCTCGAAATCGCCGGTGCCGACGAACAGCATGTCGGGGTCGTTCCAGCCGCCCGGATGCGCGTAGAGCGCACGGCGCGAGACGGTGTCGAAATTGTGCAACATCCGGGTCCAGCTCGCGGAAATATCCTCGCTGGTGCGCGATATGTTGCCGAGGTTCTTGCCCCAGGCGCGCACATCCGCCGATCCCCACAGACAGATCGAGTAAAGATAATCCATGTCGGGGTTGTGACGCTTCAGGGCGTCGCCAACCTCCTGATACAGCGCGCGCACGGCCGGGATGTTGGTCCGGCCGAGCGAGTCCGCATCAACGATCGGCGGAAACGCGCGATACTTGCCGGCGATCACCGCAGGGTTGGTCGCTGAGAGACCTCGCACGCCGCAGCCGTCGACCTTGATCAGGTCGAAGCCCCATTCGGCGAAATACAGCCGGATATCCTGATCGACATGCCCGTACAGCCCGATCTCGCGCTCGGCGACGGTGCCTTCGGGCTGGTTGGGCATGGTCGAGGTGAACACCTGACCGCACGAATTGCGCCCGATGTCGGAATAGATCCCGGCCTTGAACCCGAGCGCATGGAGACGGTCTGTAAAGGGCTTGAAGCTCGTCTCACCGCCCGGCCCAGCGCCCTTCGCCGAGGGGAAGGTCGCGGTGCGGATGATCATCCGGCCGTCGGGTTGGCGGCGCTTGAGCCACCAGCCGTCGTCGATGTCGATGTAGCGATAGCCCTTCGCCTGCAACCCGCTGTCCGCGATGATCTTGGCGGAGGCGAGCACCTTCTCTTCGCTGACGTCGGTGTAGAAGGCGTTCCAGCTGTTCCACCCCATCGGCGGCAATTGCGCGGCCCCTGCGGTGTTGGCGCTCCACCGCCCGGTCGGGGCGAGGTCGTCCGCCAGCGCGAGCGTCGGCGCCAGCGTTGCGCCAATGCTCGCCGCGCCGAGCAGGAACCGACGCAGGCGTCGTTGGGGAGCTTTACGCATGGTCGATTCCTGTCAGATGGTCTGCTGGTCAGCGCAAGTCGAGCACCACCACCGACATCGGCGGCAGCGTCGCGGTCAGCGTGCCGCCCGAAACCTGCGCACCAGTGAAGGCTTCGGGCTTGACGACATCGGGCTGCTCGAAGCTGTTGTGCGCATCCATCGTCGCGCCCGTGACGATCCGCCCCGACACACTCCCCGCGGTCGCGCCGCTCATCGCGACCGATAGCGGGATCGCGCGATGCGGATCGAGGTTGACCAGCGCGACGTGCACTTGCCCCGCGGTATCGCGCACTGCCGAGGCGCTGATCGCGGGCAGCGCGAACTCGTCCTTGTGATAGTAAGGCGTCTTCAGCTCGATCGGCAGCGTGGTCGCGTCCTGCCACGGCTTGTACAGGTCGAACACCCAATAGGTCGGCGTCTTGACCATCTTCGCGCCGTCGGTGAGCAGCATCGCCTGCAGCACGTTCACCATCTGCGCGATGGCCGCCATCTTCACGCGGTCGGCATGATGCGCGAAGATATTGAGGTTGATCCCTGCGACGACCGCATCGCGGACGCTGTTCTGCTGGATCAGGAAGCCCGGATTGCTGCCGGGCGCGGGATCGAACCAGGTGCCCCATTCGTCGACGACCAGCCACGTCTTCTTGGCCGGATCATATTTGTCCATGACCTCGGAATGCTTGGTGACGAACTCCTCCATCCGCAGCGTATGCGCCATGGTCGAGGCCCATTCGCTCTCGGGGAACCCCAGCGCGGCCCCCTTGTCGCTCCAATTTTTGTCGCGCGGGCGCGTGTAATAATGGAGCGCGAGGCCGTCGATGTTCTTGCCCGCGATCCGCATCATCGTGTCGGTCCAGGCATAGTCGACGTCGGTCGGGCCGCTGGCGATCTTGAGCATCTTGGTCGTGCCGCTCGCCTTGGCGAACTGTGCGTAGCGGTTGGTAAGGTCGGCGGCATATTCCGCGCGCATGTTGCCGCCGCAGCCCCACAGCTCGTTGCCAATGCCGATGTATTGCAGCTTGAATGGCGCGGGATGACCGTTGGCGGCACGTTCCTTCGCCAGCGTCGAGCCGTTCGGCGAGGTCATATACTCGATCCACTGCGCGGTCTCGCTAGGCGGCGCGCTGCCGAGGTTGGCGGAGACATAGGCTTCCGCGCCGAGACGTTCGACGAAGCCCATATATTCGTTGGTGCCGAACGCGTTGTCCTCGTTCACGCCACCCCAGTTGGTGTTGATCTTGATCGGCCGCTTGGCGCGCGGGCCGATGCCGTCGCGCCAGTGATATTCATCCGCAAAACACCCGCCGGGCCAGCGCACCATCGGCACCTTGATCGCCTTCAGCGCCTCCAGCACGTCGCGGCGATAGCCGTGGTCGTTGGGGATCTTCGACTTCTCGCCGACCCAGATGCCATCGTAGATGCCGTGCCCGAGATGCTCGGCGAATTGCCCAAAGACCTGCCGGTTCATGCGTGGTCCCGGCTTGTCGGCCTGGATCGTCGCTGTCGCGGACTCGGTCGGGGCCTGCTGCGCGGTTGCGACAGATGCGGCAAGAACACTTGCGGTCAGGCACAAGGTTAGACGGGCACGTTTCAACATGGCGAGGGTCCTTCTCCGATATCAGGCTTCACCCTTGCTCGAGGGGTTGCTCTTTGACCGATATTGTCTGAGTATAAGTGCCAAGCCGTGACGTCAACGGCGCATGTTTCGGCGCGGACACCCCGCCCGCGGAGAAGGATTCCTATGCTCAAGACCCTCGCAACGACGACGCTTTCCCTTTGCTTGCTCGCGCCCGCGGCTGCTTATGCCGGCACCGCCGATCGTGCTCCGTTCGGGAAGCTCGCCAATGGCCAGCCGGTCGAGGTGATTACGCTGACCAATGCCAAGGGGATGAAAGCACGGATCCTCAGCTACGGCGCGATCCTGCAGGGCGTCGACGTGCCCGACCGCGACGGCAAGATGGCGGACGTCACGCTCGGCTACACCGACATGCGCGGCTATCTGGCGGCCCCCAATTACTTTGGCGCAACCGTCGGGCGTTATGCGAACCGCATCAAGGCGGGCAAGTTTACGCTGGACGGCAAGAGCTATTCGCTCGCGCTCAACAACAAGACCAACGCGCTTCATGGCGGCGTGCAGGGTTTCGACAAGCGGTTGTGGAAAGTCGTCGAGGTTACCGGTGGTGCCACCAGCCACGTGACGCTCGCCTACACGGCCGCGGACGGCGAAGAGGGCTATCCCGGCGAACTCAAGGTCACCGCGACCTATTCGCTCAACGATGCCAACGAACTGACGGTCGATTACCGTGCGACGACCAACAAGCCGACGATCGTCAACATCACCAACCACAGCTTCTTCAATCTGGGCGGCGAAGCGTCGCAGCGCTCGATCTATGACGCGGTGCTGACGATCCCGGCGGAAACCACCACGCCGGTCGACGCGACGCTGATCCCCGACGGGACGTTCCGCCCGGTTCAGGGCACCCCGCTCGACTTCCGCAAACCGACCGTCATCGGTAGCCGGATCCGCGACGCGAGCGATTCCCAGATCCTCTTCGGACAGGGGTATGACGAGAATTACGTGATCGCGCGGGACCTGAGCAAGACGCCCCGCCTCGCTGCACGGGTCGAGGACCCGGCGACCGGGCGCACGATGGAAGTGCTGTCGAACCAGCCCGGCGTGCAGCTCTACACCGGCAACTTCCTCGACGGCACCGCAGTCGGCAAATCGGGCCGCGCCTATCGCCAGGGCGATGCAATCGCGCTCGAACCGCAGGTCTTCCCCGATACGCCGAACCAGCCCGCGCTTGGCTCGGCGCGGCTCGATCCGGGCCAGGCGTATCGCAACGTGATCGTGTATCGCTTCTCGGTAAGCGCACGCTGATGCGCACGCTGGCGATTGGCGTGGGGGCGCTGGTCGCCGGTACGCTCTCTTATCCCGCAATGGCCGCTCCCAAAGTCGGCGGGCTGATGGGCGACCATGCGGTCGTCCAGCGCAACCAGCCGATCGTCGTGACCGGTGAGGCGATCCCGGGCGAAGCCGTCTCGGTCGTTCTTGGCGGTCGGTCGGCGCAGGCAAAGGCCGCGCGCGACGGGAGCTTCCGGGTCACCCTGCCCGCACTTCCGGCAGGCGGGCCGTACGATCTGCTCGTCATGGCCCCGAGCGGGACGACCGAACTCCACGACGTGCTGGTCGGCGACGTGTTCCTCTGCTCGGGCCAGAGCAATATGGAGATGACGGTCGACCGCGCGCAGGACGGGTTCGGCCAGACGATGGGGTCGACGGACGATCAGCTCCGGCTGGTCACGATCGCCAAGCAAACGTCGGTCAAGCCGCTCGATCGGTTCGGCACGCAACCGGCCTGGGCCGCGGCTGGGCCCAAGACGACGGGTGGCTTCTCGGCGTCGTGCTTCTATATGGTGCAGGAATTGCGCAAGACCGCTAAGGCCCCGATCGGCGCGATCCATTCGAGCTGGGGCGGATCGCAGATCGCCGCATGGATGGGCGAGACCGCGCAGCGCGCGTCGGGGCGCGGGGCGCAAGCCGACCTGCTCGACCTCTACGCCCGCGACCCCGCCGCCGCGAACCGTAACGCGGGGCTAGCGTGGGAAAGCTGGTGGCGCGAGAAGACCGGCGACAAGCCCGGGCAGGAACCGTGGCAGCCACAGGCTGTGATCGACTGGAAGCCCGTGCCGCGGATCACGTTTTACGAGAATTGGGGCGTTCCCGCGCTCGAAACCTATCTCGGCATGCTGTGGTACCAGAAAACCGTGACGCTGAGCGCCGAGCAGGCGCGGCAGTTGGCGACGATCTCGATCGGCGCGATCGACGATGCGGACCGCACCTGGATCAACGGCAAGCCCGTCGGTGGGCGCGGCGGATGGGATGCGCGATCCTATCCGGTCGCGCCTGGGACACTGCAGGCGGGCACCAACGTCATCACGATCAACGTCGAAAACGCCTATTCGACCGGCGGCATGCCCGGCCCCGCCGAAGCGATGAAGCTGACCTTTGCCGATGGCAGCAGCGTGCCGATCTCAGATGGGTGGCGCTATGCCTTGGCGAAGCGCGTCTCGGGAACGACGCCGCGCGTGCCGTGGGACGAGATTACCGGCGCGGGCACGATCTACAACGCGATGATCAAGCCGCTCGGGCAGACTGGAATGGCGGGGGTGGCCTGGTATCAGGGCGAGTCCGACACAGCCTATCCCGGCTATGCGGGACGGTTGAAGGCAATGATGGCGGAATGGCGCGCGCAGGTCGGCGTGGCGCAGCTGCCCTTTGCGATTGTGTCGCTCCCGGGCTTTGGGAAGCCTGCGGTGACGCCGGGCGAAAGCGGGACGGCGCAGGTTCGCGAGGACATGCGGCACGTCGCCGAGGCCGATGGCCATGCCGCACTGGCGGTGGCGATCGACCTGGGCGATCCGCTCGACATCCATCCGGGCGAGAAGCACGAAGTCGGGCGGCGTCTGGCGCGCGCGATGGGGGCGATGGCTTATGGTGCACCTGCCTCGGCGTCGGGACCGCGCGTGACGCAGGCGGCGCGGGACGCGAGCGGCGGGGCGACGGTGACGTTCGATGGCGTGACCGGTGCGCTGCAAACGCGGAGCGCGGCGCAGGCGACGGCGTTCGAACTGTGCGGAGCCGAGGCGGCGTCTTGCCGCTACGCAGCGGCGACAGTGTCGGGAAATCGCGTGATGTTGGCAGGGGATGGCAAACCCGCGACGCGGGTGCGCTATGCCTGGGCCGATTTCCCGGTGGTCAATCTGGTGGACGATGCCGGGCTTCCGGCTGGGCCGTTCGAAATGCCGTTACGCTGAACCGCGTTCTCCCGCGAAAGCGGGAGTCCAGGGTTACGAGCGCAACGCCTGCAACCCTGGACTCCCGCTTCCGCGGGAGAACAGTGGTTTATGTCGCGGGCCCCTCCACAACGCGGAACTGACCGCTGCAGTGCATCAGGCTCATCATCTGCAGCATGCCGTCGAAATAGCGTTGCTCGCCGGTCGGGACCGGCATGTCCCATAGCGCCTTCAGGAACGCCTTAGTATTCGCCCCCGGCGTCGCGGCGAACGCGCCGACCGCCGTTGCCGCGACCATTCCGGGGGAATGCCGCGTCGACAAGGGCTTGCCGTCGAGCGTGTAGCGATCCGCCATCCGGTCGATCCCCTCGCCCGCCAGGAACGTCTGGATCCGGTCGCTGAGCACGCGTTGCCGCGGGTCCTTGCCCCACCAGCTGTAATCGACGGACCAGTTGCTGACGGTCCGCCAGCTGTCATAGCCGAACGGATCGGGCGTGCCGTCGCGGGTCAGCATCGTCGTGCCGTCGAAGTGACTGCGATCGGGCGCAAGTCCGGTCTTTGGCCCGGTGACGCGGACGAACAGGTCGCGGCTGACGTCTGCCGCTTTTGCCCAGAAGGCGCGATCCTCGACCGGCCCCCAGCGCGACCACAGTTCGTAGAAAGCGGGCAAATGATAGGACGCATCGGTGCCGCCGACGCTGGTTTCGGCGACGAAGCGGATCATCGCGTGCGCTTCGTCGACCATCGGGCCGACCGTCGCCTGGCGGGGACGGTTGTTCGGACGGTAGGGCGGCCACGGCTTGCCGTCCTTGGCGGCCTGCGCTGCCATCGCGCGGTTGTTGATGCTGGGCCAGGGGGCAGCGGGCATTTCGAAGGGCTTGTCGTCGGGGTGGATGCGGAACGGGGTGGTCCCCGTCATCACCGGATGATGCCGCATTGCGCGCAGAATCGTGTCGGCTTCAGCCTGATAATTGTAGATACCGCTGCTGTTTCCCCACCGTTTTGACGCGAAATAGAGCGCCATTGCGTAATATTCCTCCCCATCCGGCGCGGCACCGACCGAGCGGGGCGATCCGTCCGTCCCCATCGACCAGGCGAAATAGCCGACCGAAGGGTTCTTCGGGTCGGTGATCTGCATGTGCGTCTTCGACCAGTTCCACAGCGCATCGAACTCGCGCTTCTTGCCGAGCTGGACGGCGATCATCATGCCGTAGCTCATGCCTTCGGTGCGCGCGTCGTTGTTCGCCCAATCGGTGATGTAGGCAAGCGGGCCGTTGGCGTTGGCACCGCTCTCGAAATAGATGCGCTCCTCCTGCCCGTCGCCGTAGAACAGCTGGTTGAACACCGCGTCGATCTTGGCTTTCGTCTGCGCTTCGGAGACGCCGAGTTGTTCAGCGAAGAGGTTGCGATACTGGCCGGTCTTGACCGCGCCCGAACCGTCGCCGGGGAACCGCTTGATCGGGCCGAGCGGCTTGTCGGTGTGCCCGGTGTCGATCGTACCGGGCGGCGGGGTGGAGGCAGCCGGAGGTGCCGCCTGCATCGCGCTTGCGACGGAGGGCATGCCGCTTGCCAGTACCGTCAGCGCGACCATCGGAAGGATCCCAACGCGCGGGTGCCGTCGTGCCGTATGTGCCATGTCCATCCTCTCACCCCGCGTCCTGATGGCGCGGTTATGCTAACGCAATCATCTGGAAGCTAACGAACTTTCGCGGCTGTGCAAGCAGCTCGAGCGGGATCGTTTTACCGCTTCCGCCGCCACTGCGCGCGTGGCAATGATAACGATACCGCTTCGACGAACGAATGGCGGACAGGAGAGCGATGATGAGAGCGACTGCGTGGACCGCATGCTTGTGCCTTGCGCTATTGTCGGGCGCGGCGACCGCGCAGGATCCGGCACCCGAGACCCCGCCCGTCCTGACGACGATCAAGCTCTGGCCGAACGGCGCGCCGGGCACCGACAAGCGTCCGCCGAGCGCCGAGGTTGGCCGCGATTACTGGGTCCGCAACATCCGCGAACCGTCGCTGATCGCCTACCCTGCCAAGGCCGCCCACAACAACGGGGTTGCGGTCGTGATCTTCCCCGGCGGCGGGCACAAATTGCTCGTCTGGACCAACGAGGGGACCAAGGTCGCGACCGCGCTCAACCGGATGGGGGTGTCGGCCTTCGTCCTCAAATACCGGCTCGCGAACGAACCGGGCTCGCCTTACTCGGTCGAGGGCGATGCGGCGGACGATGCGCGGCGGGCGCTGCGCTGGGTGCGGGCGCATGCCGCGGATTACGGGATCGATCCGCACCGCGTCGGCGTGATGGGCTTTTCGGCAGGCGGGGAACTGGTGTCGCTGATCGCGGACAATCCCGAGCCTGCCGGACGTCCGGCGCGCGACGCGATCGATCGTTTGTCCGCGCGGCCCGACTTTCAGGTGCTGGTCTTTCCGGGGCCGCGCGGCGTCCCCGCCAAGGCGATCGCGAACGCGCCGCCCGCCTTCATCGTCGCCGGGAGCCGCGATCCGTGCTGCGCCGCGCCGTCGGTGGCGTTGTACGAGCAACTTCGCACCGCGGGCGTTTCGGCGGAATTGCACATGTTCGCGGACAGCGGCCATGCCTTCAACTTGGACGAGAGCGATCGCATCTCGATCCTGCACTGGCCCGATCGGCTCAGCGACTGGCTGGCGGACGGCGGGTGGTTCGAACCGCGGCGGGCGAGCGGGACGAGCCCGAAGCCCTAGGGAACGCGTTGAGCATATTGCAGGACGTTAGGCATCACTCGTTTCGAGTGCTCCTGGCCTGCGCCCGCGTTCTACATAACCTTGGTGTTCTCCCGCGAAAGCGGGAGTCCAGGGGTTGCACGCGCCATCAGCCGTTGGTTTGCTAGGCACTGGATTCCCGCCTTCGCGGGAAAACGAAGGGAGACGCTTTTCGGCCGCCCCCCTGCGCGGGGCAAATGGGACGACCGCCGGATAGACCGGCGCCGACCGCATCCGTCAGTCGCCGCCAGTCACGCTGTCGCCGATCGTGTACGCCGACCCCATCGCGCTGCCGTTCGTCCCCGTCCACCAATAAGGCGCGCGCTTGCGGGTGCCCGTGACGACCTCGTCCATCGTCAGCGGATCGTACAACCGACCGCCGAGCATCACGCGGTTGATCTTGTCGCTGTTACGGATGTCGACGCTTGGGTCGGCATCGAGTACGAGCAGATCGGCGAGCTTGCCGACTTCGAGCGAGCCCACGTCCCTGGCATAGCCGAGCGAGGTCGCCGACATGATCGTACCCGCGCGCAACGCATCGATCGGCGACCAGCCGCCGCGGACGAAGCTCCACATCTCCCAATGCGGGCCGAGCCCGGCTTGCTGGCCATGCGCGCCGATCGATACCTGAATGCCGCGGTCCGCGAGCTTCTTGGCCTCGCGCGCGCTTTCGCCGTCGACGTAATCCTCCTCGGGCGCCATCGTGCGGCGGGCGTTCTGTGCCTCAAGCAAGGCGGGCGGCGCGTGGCGCGAGAGCAACGGATGCTTCCACACATCCATATGTTGCCGCCAGTACGGATCACCCGCGGGGCCGCCGTAAGTGACGACCAGCGTGGGGGTGTAGTTGGTCTTGGTCTGGCTCCACAGGCTGACCAGATCGTCGTAGAAATGTTCGAGCGGGATATTGTGCTCGACCGTGGAATTGCCGTCCTGGATCAGCGAGACGTCCATCGCGTAGAGCGAGCCGCCTTCGGGGACGACTTCCATCTGTTCGGCCTGAGCTGCGGCGACGACCATCTGGCGCTGTTCGCGGCGCGGCTGGTTGTAGTTCTTGACGCTGTGCGCGCCCTCCGCCTTGAGCCGCCTTACGTCCGCGAGCGCATCCTCGTAGCTGTTGATCTCGGCATAGACCTCGGGCGATTTCGCGCCGTAGATCACCTCGCCGGTCGAGAAGATGCGCGGCGCGATGATCTTGCCGGTGCGCTGCATTTCGGACGCGACGAAGATCTCCGCCGCGCGCGAGGACGGATCGTGGATCGTCGTCGCGCCCATCGCGAGATTGACGATCGACGACCAGTTCTGTTGCGGGATCAGATCGTCCTCGCCCTGCGGCCCGTGCGCATGGGCATCGACCAGCCCCGGGATGATCGTCTTGCCCGCGACATCGACGACCTTCGCCCCGGCCGGGATCTGCACCGAGGCGCGCGGGCCCACCGCGACGATACGGTCGCCACGAATGACGATCGCGCCGTCGTCGATGATCCCGCCGTCCTTCGCCGCCATCGACACGATCCGCGCGCCGACCAGCGCGACGGTGCCGTCCGGCTTGTCCGCGGTGACGTCCATCGACAGTGAAACGCCGGTTTTGGGTGCCGGATATTTGGGCGCGTCCTCATCCGCGGGCGCGACGCGGAACAGGTCGGCGGTTTTGGCGGTGTAGAGCGTCGGGCCCATGCTCCAGTGGAGTTGTGTCCCGTCGTTCGACCAGTTCAGGAAATCCGCTCCTTCGGAGCTCACCTGCGTTGCGGGGAGCGGACCGCCCTTCTTGTCGACCTCGACGCCCTGCGTGCCCGGGAGCAGCGGCATGACGAACGCCTGATAATTCTGCCGGAAGGCGACATACTCACCGTTCGGCGAGACGACATAGTCGTTGACCAGCTCGCCGGTCGCATGGACGTGCTTGGCCTCGCCGGTCAGGTCGGTGCTGACGAGCTGGCTCTTGCCCTTGTCCTTGGCGAGCATGAACAGCCGGTCATTGGACGCGCCGAACTGCGGCGCGCTGCCATCCTTCGACACGCGGCTGATCGCGCCGCCTGCGGTCGCGACGCGGTAGACGCCGGTATCGCCGCCGCCGCGCGCCGCGGTCAGATAGCCGCCGCCGCCGCGCTCGAACGCGATCGTCTTGCCATCGGGCGAGAAGCGCGGGCGGGCATAGTGCCCCGCGACGCTCGTGACGGCGCGCGCCGTACCGCCGCTTGCGGGAACGGTGCGGATCGATCCGAGCGCGGCGTCGGTCCAGTCGACGAACACGATCGTCTTGCCGTCGCGCGACCAGCTCGGCCATAATTCCATGCTGGCCTCGTCACCCTTGACTAGCCGTCGCGCGGTGCCGCCTGCCACGGGCTTGGTCCACAATTTGCCGAGCGTTTCGAACACGATTGTGCGGCCATCGGGCGACACGCTGGCCCAGCGCGGCATTTTGGTCGCGAACCGGTCGGGGGCGACCGCGACTTGCGGGTGGGTCGCGTCGATCACGACGCGGGTATCGTCGATCCGGAACGGGATCACCGCCCCTGCGCTGCCGTCCGCGCCGACGCGGTTAAGCTTGCCGCCCGCCCAGAACACCATCGTCTTGCTGTCGGGGGTCCAGGCCATGTTGGGATAGACCCCGGTCACTGCCCAGGTTTCCTGCACGTCGCGGTCGAGCGCGTCGTAGATCCGGCGTTCGTCGCCGCTTTCCAGCGTCTTGACCCACAAGGTCGTCTTGCCGTGGTCGCGGCGGACGAAGGCGATCTTCTTGCCATCGGGCGACGGGGTCGGACGGACCGATCCACCGACGCCCGAGACCGCGGTCGTCACTTCGCCCGTGTCGATATCGTAGCGTTCGATGTTGAACAGGTCGGTCCGCGAGTTCTGCGCATATTCGAAGATCGGGCCGGGCGAGACGTTGCGGGTGTAATAGATGCCCTTGCCGTCGGGCGCGTAGATCGGTTCGCCGAGTTCCTTCTGCAGCGTCTCGCTCGCGCGCTTGACCAGCTGGACCCCTGCCCCGCCCGA
Source organism: Sphingomonas sp. PsM26 (assembly GCA_030433805.1). Lineage (GTDB taxonomy): Bacteria > Pseudomonadota > Alphaproteobacteria > Sphingomonadales > Sphingomonadaceae > Sphingomonas. The sequence goes on from JARUXA010000008.1 coordinate 18,872, forward strand.
GACGTGGTAAAGCCACACCTCGCCGGTGCCGAGCGAACGCCCGGTGGTGAAATGCTTCTTGGCGACGATGAAGCGACCGTCCGGCGACCAGGTCGGCTGGTTGAGCAGGCGGAAGTCTTCCTTGGTCAGCTGCCGCTTGTCGCTGCCGTCGACGTTCATGATCCAGATGTTGTCGCCGCCGCCGCGATCCGAGGTGAAGGCGATCCGCCTGCCGTCGGGCGAGAAGCGCGGCTGATGTTCGTAGGACAATCCCTGTGCGATCCGCGTCGGCGTGCCGCCTGCGATCGGCATGGTATAGATGTCGCCGAGCAGGTCGAACGCGATCAGCCTGCCGTCGCGCGAGACGTCGACATTCATCCAGCTGCCGTTGTCGACCTTGATCGGGACTTCGCGGGTGCGCATCCCCGGCGGGGCTTCGACGTTCCATTGGGGCTTCTTGGGCGCAGTCGCCGCGGGTGCCGTCGTCGGGGCGGGGTTGGTTTGCTGTGCGGGCGCGGTGGCCGCTTCGGCTGGTTTAAGCGGATCGCTTGCCTGATTCTCGGGTGCCTGCGTCTGGTCTGGCGTGGGCTTGGGTGCGGGTTGGGGGTTGACCTGCGCGAACACTTCGCTTGCCAGCAACGCTGCGGCAACCGCCGCCGTAACCCGATATTTCATTGTGCCTCTAACCTTATTCCGCGCTGCCGCGCCGTGTCGCAAGGACGCTGCCACGAAGTCGCCGCGATCCGCAACCCCGCAACCGACGGCGTTTGAGTACGGGACGGGACCGATCGCCCGCATCGACCGTTACCCGCGTCAGGATCGCGAATTGCCGGAGCCCGACACCATCATGAAGATCACGCTGAAGCCGCTTGCCGAGCAGGTCATCGTCATTACCGGCGCGAGTTCGGGGATCGGCCTCGTCACGGCCAAACGGGCGGCTGCCGAGGGTGCCAAGGTCGTACTGGTTGCGCGGAACGAGGCATCGCTGCGCGAAGCGGTCGAGGGCATCATCGCCGCTGGCGGGGACGCGATCTTTGCGGTCGCGGACGTCGGCGACATCAAGGCGGTCCGCGCTGCCGCTGCCGCCGCGCGCACGCGCTACGGGCGGATCGACACATGGGTCAACAATGCCGGCACCGCGATCTACGGCAAGCTGATCGACACCCCGCTGGACGAGCATGAGCAGCTGTTCCGCACCAACTATTTCGGGGCGGTGCACGGCGCGCTGACCGCGGTCGAGCATTTGCGCGAGAAAGGCGGCGCGATCATCACCGTCGGGTCGATCGCGTCCGAACTCCCCTCCCCCATTCTCAGCGCCTATTCGGCGTCGAAACATGCGGCCAAGGGGTTCGTCGACGCCTTGCGGATGGAGTTGACCGCGGACGCGCTGCCGATCGCGATCACGCTGATCAAGCCATCCGGGATCGACACGCCGATTGCTCAGCACGCTGCGAACCATGTCGATGGCGAAGGCCTGATCCCGCCGCCGGTCTATGACCCCGAGCTGGTTGCGACCGCGATCCTCGATGCCGCGCAGAATGTCCGGCGCGAGATCACGGTCGGCGGCGCCGGGCGGTTGCAGGTGCTGCTGGGGACGCACTTCCCCGCGCTGCTGGACCGGATGGCGGGGCTGATGATTCCCGTGATGTCGGACAAGACCCGTTCGAAGACGCAGTCGACGACGATCTTCGCACCGACGCAAGGCGGGCAGGAACGCTCAGGCGTCCAGCCGGGTCGCAAGACCAGCGTCTACACCGCCGCACAACGCCATCCGCGTGCGATCCAGGCGATCACGCTGGTGGGAGTCGGCGGGGTCGCCGCGATCCTGCTGGCGCGCCGCCGTGCTGCCGATCCCGCATCGACCGAGGACTGATCTTGCCCCACTATCTCGTCGCCGAAAGCGAAACCGCCGAAGAACGCGATGCCCGCCGCGAGCATGCGGGCAAGAGTTCGGGCGAAACCTATGCCGCTACGTTGAAGCAGCTTCGCCCCGACGCCGAAATCACGATCGTCGCGCCGGCGGATGAGGATGCGCAGGTCTATTCGGCGGAGACGATCGCTGCGTTCGACGCGGTGTTCGTGACCGGGTCGCCGCTGCACGTCTATGACGACACGCCCGAAGTTGCGCGGCAACTTGCCTTCATGCGCACCGTTTTCGCGTCGCGCGCGCGCTCCTTTGGGTCGTGCGCGGGCTTGCAACTGGCGGTGGCGGCGGCGGGCGGGGCCGTGCGCAAGATGCCGGACCGGATGGAAGCGGGCATCGCGCGTCGCATTACCGCGACCGAAGCGGGGCGCAGCCATCCGTTGCTGGCCGGGCGCGCAGCGAGCTGGGATGCGCCTGCGATCCACGGTGACGAGGTGGAGCGGCTGCCCGACGATGCAACCTTGCTCGCGAGCAACGCGGTGACGACCGTACAGGCGGCCGAGATCCGCCACGACGGTGGGATCTTCTGGGGGGTGCAATACCATCCCGAACTCGCGCTCGGCGAAATCGCGATCGCGCTGCGGCGTCAGGCGGATGCGCTGGTAGAGGCAGGCCTTGCAGAAGACACGAACGCCGTCGAGGCCCGCGCCGCGCTGCTCGATGCGTTGCACGAGAGGCCCGACCATCGCGCGCTGTACTGGAGTTTGGGGATCGATCGCGAATTTGCTAACGAGGCGCGGCGTCGACTGGAGCTTACGAACTTCCTGGAAATGCTCGACTGAGCGGACGGGCCTCTACCCGGACAAGCCCAGCCCGGTGGCCATTGCCAGCGCGACGCCACAGCCCGCCACGACACTTGCACCCAGCGTGATCCATTTGGACCGCGCGACCATTGCGATCGACAGCAGCACGATCGCGAGTTGGAGGGCGGTTTCACCGAGTTCGAACCCCTCCCCGCGATGCGCGGCGCGTTCGCCGGCGGCGCGTTGCTCGGCACCTGCCCGCTCGAGCTGGCCGATCGCGTGGCCGGCGCGGTCGGGGGTGCGGAGGCGGGCGGCTTCGCGTGCCCAGTTCCTTCGGTCGGCGGGCATTGCGCCGGGTTGCGCGGCGGCGGTCTTTAGGACGGTTTCGCGGACGATCTTGGCCTGCATGTAGGCGAAGCTGTCGGAGGCGGCGATGTGCTGCAGGACGCTCTCGCGCTGTGCTCCGGCGGCGTTCATGTGGACGATCGCGAGCGCCACCGCGAACCCGCCGACCAGCAGCGAGACGCGGTCGCGGAAGCGGCGTTCGCTCTCCCGCTCCTTGCGATCGGCAGCGTTGGAGCTTTCCTCCGCCCGCTCGATCGCCTCGTCGATCAGGTCCTTGGCGTCGGCGGGTTCCATCGGGTCTCCAAGATGGTCAAGGTTGCACACGTGTGCGCCGCGTGGCGCTCCGGCCTGCCGTCACGTAGCCTCTACATTACAATAGCTTACAGGTTCGCCTGCTCATCCCGTGGGAGGTCGTCGTCGGGGCCGTAATAGAGTTCGGCACATTCGGCCCGCAGGCATCCGCCCTCGAACACGATGTCGTCGCGGTAGGCGTTGCGGACGAAATCGAGCGTGTCGGTGTGGCGCGCCTCGAAGTACATCGGATGGACGTCGGCGGCTTCGGCACCATAGACCACCCGGCCCACCTTCGACCAGATCGACGCCATCGTGCACATCCCGCACGGTTGCAGCGTCGAGTACAGCGTCGCGCCGCGCAGCTCCAGTTCGCCCGTCGCCTCGCATGCGCGGCGGATCGCCATCATTTCGGCGTGCGCGGTCGCGTCGGGGAGTTCGTGGGTCTGGTTGCGTTCCTCGCCGATCACCTTGCCGTCGAGCACGATCACCGACCCCAGCGGCGAAGTGGACGGGTCCGAGCCCTTGGACCGCGCAATCTCGATCGCGCGCCGCATCCACTTTTCGTCTTCCTGGGTCATCATGCGCCTCGCCACCATTGTCGATCAGCCGGTGAAGCGGCTGAACACGCGTTCCGTTCCCGCGCGGGGCGCTAGCCGGTCGTCCGGGCGAGATAGGTCTCAGCAAGGCTGCGCACGTCGACCCGCGCCTTCAGTCGGGCGGCGAGCAAGGCGGTCCCGCTGATCTTGCGCTGGACGAACAGCGTGTCGACCGGGGGCACGTGCCAGGTCGACCGGTCGCGCGCCATGTCGATCCCCTGGTCGCGCAGCACCCCGACGAATGCGCGATCACCGAAGTCGAACGGTCCGGTCTTGCCAAGTTCGCCGATCACCACGTCGATCATCCGGTCGATCAGATCGCGGTGCGCGGTGACGGCGGCTGGCCCGAGGAACCCCGCCGCGACCGCCGCCTCGCGGACCGCATCGCGGTCGCCCGCCAACCCGGCCTGCAACAATGTACGATAGCCGGTCGCGGTCTCGTCCGGCACGGCACGCGCCGCACCGAAATCAAGCAGAATCATCCGTTCCGTGTCGGGTTGCCAGCGATAATTGCCGAAATTGGGGTCGGTTTGCATCAGCCCCCAGTCGAGCATTTCACGCAGGACCAGATCGATGAGATTGGCCATCACGCGGTCGCGCAGCGCCTGCGGGGCCGTCTCGAGCGTTTCGATCGGGACGCCCGCGACATAGTCCATCGCCAGCACGTGCGGCGTCGTCAGATCGGGATGGAGCGCGGGGACGAGGAACTGTGGTTCATCGCGCAACAGGTCGCCGAAGCGCGCGAGCATTTCGCCTTCGCGCAGATAGTCGGCCTCCTCGTGCAGCTGGCGCTTCGCCTCGGCGAGAAGCGGGGCGATGTCGAGCGTCTTGGGGAGCACGCCCGATACCCGGAGCAGCGTCGCGACATTGTCAACGTCCGAATCGATGCTGTCCTTGACGCCGGGATATTGCACCTTGATCGCGAGCTCGCGGCCACCCGGCAGGCGGGCGCGATGGACCTGGCCGATCGAGGCGGCGGCGATCGGATGCGCCTGGAAATGCGCGAAGCGGCGACGCCAGTCCTTGCCCCATTCCTTCGCCAGCACCGTATCGAGCTGCTGCGGCGGCATGTGGTGCGCATTGTCGCGCAGCCGCCCCATGATCGTCGCGAGTTCGGGCGGAAGCATGTCTCCCGCGTCCATCGAGATCATCTGCCCGAGCTTCATCGCAGCGCCACGCAGATGCGATAATTGGTCCGCGACGCGCATCGCGTTGGCGGGGGTGAGCAACAGGTCGCCCATCTTGGGGACCTCGCCACTGGCGAGCCTGCGCGCGCCTTCGGCCATCACGTTGCCCGCGACCCCGCCCGCCATCCGCCCGAACACGCCGAGGCGTGCCAGGCGGCCACTCGGTACGGATCGTCCCTTTCTGCGATCGTCGCTCACGCCGTGTCTTTCGTTGGAAGATGGGGTGCCGTCATGCGGCGTTCTGTTCGGCCTTGCGGGCAAGGCGTTGGAGCCGGGGGCGGACGCGGAGGAATGCACGATAGGCGTGTTCCAGCAACGGGAGCATGCCCGGCGCTTTCGCGGCGAGCCCGAGCCAGCGCAGCCGCGGGATCGCGCGCCACATCGCGGCGAAGGCGGCGGCTCCCGAGAGCAGGACACCGTCCTCGCGGGCATGGAAGCGCGCGAGCAGGTCGGCGCGATCGATCGGGCAACTGCCGCCGTCGGCCTTGTCGACATCGACAAAGGTGATCGCCTGCGCGCGATCGAGCCGCTGCATCAGCGCTATTTCGCGCTGGCACAGGGGGCATCCGCCGTCATACCATACCGTGAGGTCCGTCATGGGGGGTATATGGGGATGCGTGCGGCTGGGTCGAGGTGGGGGTGGAGATTAAGGCCCGCTTCGTCGGTGGAAGGGTTTGGGATGGGTTTGCGTGCGCGATTGCGGGGTTCGTTTGCTGCACTGCCCCACCCCTGCCCCTCCCCTGAAGGGGAGGGGTGAAGAAGAGGCGTGCTCTTGGGTTTGGGCGTGGCGGGAACATCACGCGCTAGCCCCTCCCCTTCAGGGGAGGGGTTGGGGTGGGGATGGCCTGTGTGATTGCGGGGTCCGCTTTGCTGCACTGCCCCACCCCCGGCCCCTCCCCTGAAGGGGAGGGGTGAAAGTCCGTCAGTTCAGGCCGCCGCCTAGCACGCGGTACAGCGTGACCAGGTTGTTCGCACGCGCGAGACGCGTCGTCACCAGATCCTGGCGTGCACCGTACGCCGTGCGTTGCGAATCGAGCGAAGTCAGGAACGAGTCCACCCCTGCCCGATACCGCGCATCGGACAGACGCGCGCCGACCAGCGCCGCCTCCGCGCGCCGCGTTCGCGCACCGAGCTGCGCGTCGATCGTCCCGCGCGTGGCGAGCGCGTCGGCGACTTCGCGGAAGGCGGTCTGGAGCGTCTTCTCATAGGTCGCGACCGCGCCTTGCTGCTGTGCGCGCGCGAGTTGGAGATTGCCCTTGCGACGGCCGAAGTCGAAGATCGGGAAGGTTGCCCCCGGCGTCGCCGACCAGCTTTCGGTGTTGGCGCCGAACAGGCCGGTCAGCGCACTGCTCACCGTACCGAAGCTCGTGGTCAGCGAGATCGTCGGGAACATCGCGGCGCGCGCGGCCCCGATATTGGCGTTCTGTGCGATCAGTTGATGCTCGGCCTCGAGCACGTCCGGGCGGCGCAGCAGCACCGCGGATTCGAGATTGCCCGGAAGCGCGCTCAGCGTCCGGTCCTGCGTCCCGAGCATTTGCGGCAGCAGCGCCGCCGGGGTCGTCGTCCCCACCAGCAGGTCGAGCGCGTTGCGGTCCTGCGCGATTTGCGCACGCCGCGCGGCGATGTCGTTGGCGGCGGCTTCGTAATTGGTTTCGGCCTGGCGCACGACCAGCTCGGACTGAACTCCGATGCGGAATTGCGCGCGAGTCAGCTGGAGCGATTGCTCGAAGCTCGCCAGCGTTTCCTGCGACACGCCGAGCAGCTCCTGGTCGGACGCGAGCGTGAGATAGGCCGAGGCAATCTCGGAGATCAGGCTGATCCGGGTCGAGCGTTGCGCTTCCTCGGTCGCGAAATACTGCTGGAGCGCGCTTTCGCTAAGGTTGCGCAGGCGGCCCCACAGGTCGAGCTCGAACTGCGAGATACCGACATTCGCCGAGTAGAATTCGATGTTGGAACTCGTGGTCGTACCGACGCCGGTGCCGGTGCCTGTTCCGGTCCCAGTTCCAGTTCCAGTTCCAGTTCCAGTTCCAGTGCCCGTACCAGTCCCGGTGCCCGTGCCAATACCACCGCCGCCGATCCCACCGCCGCCGCCAGCCGTCGCCGCACCCAGCGCATTCGAGTAAAATGCCGAACCGGTCGCGTTGATGGCGGGCAACTGGCCCGAGCGCTGCACACGATACTGCGCCCTCGCCTGCTGCACGTTCGCCGCGGCGAGGCGCAGGTCGCGGTTGTTCTCCAGCCCCAGCGCGATGACGTCGCGCAGCTTTGGATCGGTGAAGAACGTCCGCCAGCCGATCTTGGTCACGTCCGGCGCGTCGCTCGGCGCGACCGGATAGGGTCCGCCCTGCGGCAGCGTGACGGGCACGGCGCCCTGCGGACGGACGTAGTTCGGCGCCATGTTGCACCCTGCGAGAGCAGCCGTCGCCAGCAGCACCGCGACGGTGCGGATCGTCGTCTTCATCTTCATGCTCCCTGGGGCGCGCTATTGGGGGCGGGCGGACCCATCGGGGCGGCGTCACGATCGTCGCCAGCCCTGGGGGTCCCGTCGTTGTTCTTCTTCTTGCGACCCGCGAACACCGCGCGGACGACGACGAAGAACATCGGGATGAAGAAGATCCCGAGGATCGTCGCGGTCAGCATCCCGCCGACCACCGCACGACCGATCGCATTCTGCCCGCCGGCACCCGCGCCGGTCGAAATCGCGAGCGGCAGCACGCCGAAGATGAACGCGAGGCTGGTCATCAGGATCGGTCGCAACCGGGTCTTCGCGGCTTCGATCGCGGCATCGAAGGCGGTCATCCCCTCGCGCATCCGTTCCTCGGCGAATTCCACGATCAGGATCGCGTTCTTCGCCGAGACGCCGATCGTGGTGATCAGGCCGACCTGCAGATAGATGTCGTTGTTGAGCCCGGTGATCAGCGCGGCAAGCAACGCACCGACGACGCCGAGCGGCACCACCAGCAGCACCGAAATCGGCACCGACCAGCTTTCGTACAGCGCGGCAAGACACAGGAACACGATCAGCAGCGACAGCCCGTAGAGCGACGGTGCCTGCCCGCCCGAGAGCTTTTCCTCATACGACAGGCCGGTCCATTCGAGATCGGTGCCGGGCGGAAGCTTGGCGTGGATTTCCTGCATCGCTTCGAGCGCGGCACCCGTGCTGAGCCCCGGCGCCGATCCACCCTGCAATTCCATCGCGGGCTGGCCGTTGTAGCGAGTCAGCTGGACGGGTGCCTGAGTCCAGCGCAGCGTCGTGAAGGCGCTGTAGGGGACCATCGCGCCGTTCGCGCCGCGGACGTAATATTTGTCGAGATCCTCGGGCTTGAGGCGGAACGGTGCATCGGCCTGGACGAACACGCGCTTGACGCGGCCACGGTCGATGAAGTCGTTGACATACTGGCTGCCCCAGGCGGTCGAGATCGTCTGGTTGACCTCACCCAGGTCGAGCCCGAGCGCCCGCGCCTTGTCCTGATCGACGTCGATCTTGAGCTGCGGCGCGTCCTCGAGCGACATCGGGCGGACCTGTGCGAGGCGCTTGTCCTGCATCGCCATGCCCAGCATCATGTTGCGCATCTGAACGAGCTTTTCATGCCCCATGCCGACCGTGTCGACCAGCTGGAGGTCGAAGCCGGTCGCGTTGCCGAGTTCCTGGACCGCGGGCGGCACGATCGCGAAGATCATCGCGTCGTGGAATTGCGAGAACGCGCCCATCGCGCGCCCGGCGATCGCCTGCGCCTTGTTGGCAGCACCGGAACGGTCCTCCCAGCCCTTGAGCGGGACGAATGCAAGTCCGGCGTTCTGCCCCGCACCGGCAAAGCTGAACCCGCTGATGGTGAAGACGCCTTCGACGTTCGCCTTTTCCTTGTTCATGAAATAGTCGCGGACCTGCGCGAGCCCTGCGTCGGTGCGCGCGGTGGTGGCACCCGATGGGCCCTGCACCAGCGCGATCACGGTGCCCTGATCCTCGTCCGGCAGGAAGCCGGTCGGCAAGCGAATGAACAGGAAGGCCATCAGCCCGGCGATCGCGAGGAACGCAATCATCGACCGGCCCCAGCGGTGCGCGGTGCTGCGCACGCCCTTCTCATACTTCTTGGTGCCGCGGTCGAACGTCCGGTTGAACCAGCGGAAGAAGCGCGACAGCGGGCCGTTGCCTTCCGCCTTGTCGGGATCGTGCGGCTTGAGGATCGTCGCGCACAAAGCGGGCGTCAGGATCAACGCGACCAGCACCGATAGCGCCATCGCCGAGACGATCGTGATCGAGAACTGGCGATAGATCACGCCCGTCGACCCGCCGAAGAAGGCCATCGGCAGGAACACCGCGGACAACACAAGGCCGATGCCGACCAGCGCGCTGCTAATCTCGTCCATCGACTTGCGGGCAGCTTCGCGTGGAGAGAGATGTTCGGTGGTGATCAGGCGTTCGACGTTCTCGACCACGACGATCGCGTCATCGACGAGCAGACCGATCGCCAGCACCATGCCGAACAAGGTCAGCGTGTTGATCGAATAGCCAGCGACCGCGAGCACGGCAAAGGTGCCGAGCAACACCACCGGAACCGCGATCGTCGGGATCAGCGTCGCGCGCCAGTTCTGGAGGAACAGGTACATGACGAGGAACACGAGAACGACCGCCTCGATCAGCGTGTGGACGACCTGTTCGATCGACAAACGGACGAACGGGGTCGAATCGTACGGGTAGATGACCTTGACGTCCGACGGGAAGGTCTTGGACATCTCGCCGATCCGCGCCTTGACCGCATCGACGGTGGCGAGCGCATTCGCACCCGGCGCGAGCTTGATCCCGATCCCGGCGGCGGGCTTGCCGTTGTAGAGTGTGCTGAAGCCGTAATCGGCCGCGCCGAGTTCGACCCGTGCGACGTCGTTGAGGCGTACTACGGCTCCGGTGGCGTCGGTCTTGAGACGGATATTGCCGAACTGTTCGGGCGTGTTGAGACGCGACTGGATCGAGACGGTCGCGTTGAGCATCTGGCTGGCGGGCGCGGGCTGTGCGCCGAGCTGGCCTGCGGAAACCTGTGCGTTCTGCGCCTGGAGCGCGGCGGTGACGTCCGCGATGGTCAGCTGATAGCCGTTGAGCTTGAGCGGATCGATCCACACGCGCATCGCATATTGCGCGCCGAACAACTGCGTATCGCCGACGCCGTTGATGCGGCTGAGCGGATCCTGGACCTTGGACGCGAGCAGATCGGCGAGATCGGACGCGCTATGCCGCTCGTCCTGCGAATAAACGCCGATGATCAGCAGGAAGTTGGACGTCGCCTTGGCGACCTGGATGCCCTGTTGCTGGACTTCCTGCGGCAACAGCGGGGTCGCCGCCTGCAGCTTGTTCTGGACCTGGACCTGCGCGATGTCGGGGTCGGTGCCCTGTTCGAAGGTCAGCGTGATCGTCACGGTGCCCGCCGAGCTCGACGACGACGAGAAGTAGCGAAGGTTGTCGATGCCCTTCATCTGCTGCTCGATGATCTGCGTCGTCGTATTCTCGAGCGTCTGCGCGTCGGCACCCGGATAGGTCGCGGTGATGCTGACCGAGGGCGGCGCGATCGAGGGGAACTGCGCGATCGGCAGGCTGCGGATCGCGATGAACCCGCCGACCATCAGAATGATCGCGATGACCCATGCGAAGATGGGTCGTTCGATGAAAAAACGCGACATGGGCGTTACTGTCCCTTGCCGGCGGCCGAAGCGTTGGCGGGTTGCTGGGCACCGGGCTTGGCCGCCTTGTCGGTCCACTGGACCGGCTTGACCGGCGTGCCGGGCTGGAGGTTCTGCGCGCCCTCGACGATCACGCGGTCACCCGCGGCGAGCCCTGCCGTCACCAGCCAGTTGTCGCCGATCGTGCGCGGTGCGGTCAGCGTCTTGGGCACGATCTTGTTGCCCGGGCCGACGACCATGACGACCGCATTGCCCTTTTCATCACGGCTCACCGCGCGCTGCGGCACGAGCAAGGCGTTTGCCTGCGTGCCCTCGACGAACTGCGCGGTGACGTACATGCCTGGCAGCAGCAAGCGGTTGGGGTTGGAGAATTGCGCGCGGATCGTTTGGCTGCCCGTCGCCGGATCGACGGTGACGTCGGCGAACTTGACGATGCCCTCGACCGGATAGAGCGTGCCATCCTCGAGCTTCAGGCGGATCCGCGCGGCGTTGGCACCACGCGAAAGATTGCCTTCAAGCAATTGCTTACGAAGCCGCAACTGATCGACACTCGATTGCGTGATATCGACGTAAATCGGATCGAGACGCTGGATGGTGCTGAGCGCGGTGGTCTGCGACGCGGTGACCAGACCGCCCGTCGTCACGGCCGAACGCCCGATCCGCCCGGAGATCGGTGCCTTGACCGTAGTGCGGCCGAGATCGATCGTCGCGGTGCGGAGTGCCGCCTCCTGCGCGGCGACGTCGGCGCGTGCCTGTTGCGCGGTGGTGATCGCGTTTTCGTAATCCTGCCGCGCGATCGCGTTGATCTTGACGAGTTCGCCATAGCGGCGGGCAAGCGCGTCGTTCGAGGCTATCGCCGCCTTGGCGCGGGCGAGGGCTGCGCGCGCGCTCGCGACCTGTGCCTGATATGGCTGCGGGTCGATCCGGTAGAGCGGCTGGCCCGCGCGGACCTCGTCGCCTTCCTGGAACAGGCGCGCGGTGATCAGCCCGTTGACCTGCGGCCGGATCTCCGACGTCTCATAAGCGGCAGTGCGCGCCGCGAGTTCGGTGCTGAGCGTGACCGACTGTGGCGAGACCGTCACGAAACCCACCTGGGGTGTCGGCGGTGCCGGGGGTTGCTGCTGCTTTCCGCTGCCGCACCCGGCCAGAACAACCGCTGTGAGCACGATCAGAGGGGAGGATTTGCGCACGCTGCTTCCAATGTCTAATGTGTGAGCGATCGATCACTCACGTTTCGCTCGCGCCGCCTAGCTATCAAAAACGCGAAAAACAAGTTCTAAGGACAGGATGACAATGACAGCAGATCTCTTGGAATACGTTAAACCGCTGGAAAATCGTGCTTCCAAGGCAGACGAGCGTCGCGAACGAATTTTGGCCGCAGCACGAAACCTGTTCATGCGGCACGGTTTTCACGGCACCGGCGTCGCGCAGATCGCGCACGACTCGGGGGTGAAGGTCGGCCAGTTGTACCGCGACTTCGCGTGCAAGGAGGATATCGTCGCTGCACTCGTCGAGGCCGACGTCATCAGTTTCCTCGAACACCGAGCGTTGAGCGACGCGGTCGCGGCGCGCGACTTCGCGATGGTCCGCCGCTGGATCGAACGGTTCATGGAAGACGATCCCGAACTGGAGGACGATTGTGCCTTGATTGCAGAGACCATCTCCGAGGCAACGCGCAACCCGCGTGTCGCGGAGATCGTCCGTGGGATCGACAAGCGCGTGCGCGACAGCATCCTGACCGCGCTCGACTTCCTCGCCCCCGGCGAGTCGAAGGCGCAGCGGCGGCGTCAGCTGGCTGATTTCATCATGGCGGTCGGGCACGGCGTGTGGCTCCGCAAGATTTCCGATCCGCAGCTGGATTATCAACGGCTCGCTACATATGTCGGTGACCTGATCGATGCCGAGCTATCGAAGATTATTGCTGCAGACGTGTGACGTTGCATATTCGGACCTGACATTCGACCGCCCCACCGCGGTCCGGCCCGGTTCGTACCGCAGCCTTTTTCGATCGCGGTGATCGAGACGATTTGTTACAGAAACGGGAACGCGGATCGCTATCGTGGCGTTCTGGCATTTGGAACACTGCGCGTACGCGGGCTCCGGGAGCATTTCACTTATTTCCGCCGTCCCTTCAGGACTGGCAGACATCACCTATTATCAGCAGCCGGGACACAGGTTCCGGCGCACGGATGGAGCTTTGCAATGAAGGATAGCGGATCACCCGAGATCTCGCGCCGGGGTATTCTTGCCGGTGGAGCGGCCGCTGTGGCGGTAACGCAGGTTCCCCTCGCCGAGGCACAGACCGCAGCACGCGCCGCGCAGGCACCGACGATGGCCAAGGTCGCAATGACCGTCAACGGCAAGCGCCAGACGATGGAGCTCGACACCCGAACGACGCTGCTCGATGCATTGCGTGAGCATCTGCACCTGATCGGCACCAAGAAGGGCTGCGATCACGGTCAGTGCGGTGCCTGCACCGTGATGGTCGATGGCAAGCGCATCAATTCGTGCCTCAGCCTCGCGGTCATGCACCAGGGCGACAAGATCACGACGATCGAGGGTCTCGGCACCCCCGACAAGCTGCACCCGATGCAGGCCGCCTTCATCAAGCATGACGGCTATCAGTGCGGTTACTGCACGCCAGGGCAGATCTGCTCGGCGGTTGCGGTGATCGAGGAAATCCGCGCGGGCGTTCCCAGCCATGTGACGGGCGACCTCAACGCCAAGACGCCGATCTCGAACGCAGAGATGCGCGAGCGGATGAGCGGCAACATCTGCCGTTGCGGTGCCTATTCGAACATCCTCGAAGCGATGACCGAAGTTGCGGAGACGCGCGCATGAAGCCCTTTACCTACGAATGCGCCACCTCCCCCGCCGCTGCTGCGGCGGCGGTCGCGCGCACCCCCGGCGCGAAGTTCATCGCGGGCGGGACCAATCTGCTCGACCTGATGAAGCTCGAGATAGAGACGCCGACGCATCTGATCGACGTACAGGAGTTGAAGCTCGACAAGATCGAGCCGACGCAGGACGGTGGTCTGCGCGTGGGTGCGTTCGTGTCGAACACCGCGCTTGCCTCCGACGCGCGCGTGCGTCGCGATTATGGCGTGCTCAGCCGTGCGATCGTCGCCGGGGCCTCGGGCCAGTTGCGCAACAAGGCGACGACCGCGGGCAATTTGCTCCAGCGGACGCGCTGCCCGTATTTCTACGACACCAACCAGGCGTGCAACAAGCGCAAGCCCGGCTCGGGTTGCGCCGCGCTCGGTGGCTATAGCCGCCAGCTCGGCATTATCGGGACGAGCGATGCGTGCATCGCGACTTACCCGGGGGACATGGCGGTTGCGATGCGGCTGCTCGATGCGCAGATCGAGACGATCAACCCGACCGGCCAGGCGCGGACGATCCCGATCGCCGACTTCCACAAGCTGCCCGGCACCACCCCGCACGTCGAGAACGCGTTGCAGCGTGGCGAGCTGATCACTGCGGTGACCCTGCCCAAGCCGCTCGGCGGGACGCATACCTATCGCAAGGTGCGCGACCGCGCCTCCTATGCCTATGCGCTCGTATCGGTCGCGGCAATTGTCCAGCCGGACGGCAGCGGTCGCGTCGCGATCGGCGGGATCGCCCCGCGTCCGTGGCGAGTCGATGCCGCCGATGCGCAGTTGCGCAACGGATCGAAGGCAGTGGTGGCCCCGCTGCTGGCGGGCGCACGGCCGACCGAAGACAATGCATTCAAGGTTTCGCTGGTCGAGCGTACGCTCGCCGCGGTGCTGGCGGAGACACGCGCATGAAGTTCACGACCCCCGCAGGCCAGAATCCGATCGACCAGGGCAAAGTCGTCGGCAAGCCGCACGACCGCATCGACGGCAAGTTCAAGACCACCGGCACCGCGCCTTATGCCTATGAACGGCATGACGTCGTCGCCAACCCGGCGTACGGCTACATCGTCCACGCGGCGATCGCCAAGGGGCGGATCGGCGCGATGCATTTGGCGGAGGCAAAGGCCGCGCCCGGTGTCATCACGATCGTCACCGCTGCCGAAGCGGGCAAGCTGACCAAGGGCGATTTCAACACCGCAATGCTGCTTGGCGGTCCCGAGATCCAGCACTACCACCAAGCGATCGCGATCGTCGTCGCCGAGACGTTCGAGCAGGCGCGCGCCGCCGCCAATCTCGTCCGCGTCGATTATGAGCGTGGCAAAGGTCGCTTCGACCTCGACGAGGCGCTCAAGACCGCGCCACTCAAGGGCAATGACAGCGGCGAAGGCAGCAAGGCGCCGCCGGTCGACCGGGTCGGCGACTTCGAGGGTGCGTTCGCCAAGGCGGCGGTCAAGCTCGATGCGCGCTACACCACCCCAGACCACAGCCATGCGATGATGGAGCCGCATGCTTCGCTCGCGCGCTGGGACGGCGACAAGCTGACGGTGTGGACGTCGAACCAGATGATCGCCTGGGGCAAGGGCGACGTCGCCAAGACGCTCGGCATCCCCAAGGAGAACGTCCGTCTCATCTCGCCCTATGTCGGCGGTGGGTTCGGCGGCAAGCTGTTCGTCCGCACCGATGCGATCATGGCAGCACTCGGCGCACGCGCGGCGGGGCGTCCGGTCAAGGTTGCGTTGGCGCGGCCGATGATGTTCAACAACACGACGCACCGTCCGGCGACGACGCAGCGGATCCGCATCGGGACTGATCGCAACGGCAAGATCACCGCCATCGCGCATGAGAGCGGTTCGGGCGATCTTCCGGGTGGCGGGCCGGAGACTGCGGTCTCGCAGACCAAGCTGCTCTATGCGGGTGCGAACCGCATGACCTCGATGCGTCTCGCCGTGCTCGATTTGCCCGAGGGCAATGCGATGCGCGCACCGGGCGAGGCTCCGGGCCTGATGGCGCTCGAGATCGCGATGGACGAAATGGCCGAGAAGCTCGGCATGGACCCGATCGCGTTCCGCATCGCCAACGATACGCAGGTCGACCCCGAGAAGCCCGAGCGGCGCTTCTCGCAGCGGCAGTTGATCAAGGCGTTGCAGGACGGCGCGAAGGCGTTCGGCTGGGACAAGCGCAACGCTAAACCAGCGCAGGTGCGCGATGGGAAATGGCTGGTCGGCATGGGCGTGGCTGCGGGCTTCCGCAACAACATGAACATGAAGTCCGGCGCCAAGGTCTCGATCGATCGCAAGGGGATCGTCACGGTTTACACCGACATGACCGACATCGGCACCGGCTCTTACACGATCATCGCGCAGACCGCTGCGGAGATGATGGGAGTGGATATGGACCGCGTCGTGGTGCGGCTCGGTGATTCGGACTCGCCGGTTTCGTCGGGTTCGGGTGGCCAATGGGGCGCGAACAGCTCCACCGCGGGTGTCTATGCGGCGTGCGTCAAGTTGCGGGAGGCGGTTGCGCAGAAGCTCGGGTTCAACTCGGGCGACGTCGAATTCGCCGACGGCAAGGTGCGTTCGGGCAACCGCAGCGTTGCGCTCGCCGAGGCGGCGGGCGACGCCGGACTGACCGCCGAAGACACGATCGACTATGGCGATCTGGCCAAGACGTATCAGCAGTCGACTTTCGCCGGGCATTTCGTCGAAGTGGGCGTCGACATGTATACGGGCGAAGTCCGCATCCGCCGGATGCTTGCGGTCTGTGCGGCGGGCCGCATCCTCAACCCCAAGTCTGCGCGCAGCCAGGTGATCGGCGCAATGACGATGGGTGTGGGTTCCGCGCTGATGGAGGAACTCGCGGTCGACAAGCGCTTCGGCTTCTTCGTCAACCACGACCTCGCGCAATATGAAGTGCCGGTGCATGCCGACATTCCGCATCAGGACGTGATCTTCCTCGAGGAGACCGACCCGACCACCTCGCCGATGAAGGCGAAGGGCGTGGGCGAGCTTGGGTTGTGCGGCGTCGGCGCGGCGATTGCGAACGCGGCGTATAACGCGACGGGTATCCGCATCCGCGACTATCCTGTCACGCTCGACAAGATGCTCGACAAGATGCCGCCGGTCGCCTGACTTCAGGCGTTCGGTTCGTGGCGAGCAGGTATGACGTGGTCATCGTGGGCGGCGGCGCGGCGGGGATCGCTGCCGCCCGCACGCTCGCCGGTGTCGGGCTGAGCGCGGTCCTGCTCGAGGCGGGACCGCGCCTTGGCGGGCGTGCGCATAGCGAGACGCATGATGGACATGCGCTCGATCTCGGGTGCGAATGGCTGCATTCGGGCGAGCGCAACGCCTGGACCGCGATTGCGGAGGAAGCGGGGGTTGCGATCGACCGCCGCCCGCCCGCCTGGGGGCAACAGTTCCACGACCTCGGCTTCGCACCTTCGGATCAACGCGCTGCGCGGGCCGCGTTCGAGGCGTGGATCGGACGGATGGAGGCATCGCCGCCACCGAGTGACCGTGCTTCCGACGCCTTGCTGCCGGACTGCGCGTGGAACGGTCACATCGCCGTGATGACCGGCTTTATCAGCGGGGTCGGGCCCGACCGGATCTCGGTCGCAGACTATCTGGCGTATGACGCCGCCGCGAGTGAGTGCAACTGGCGGTTGCCCGATGGGTACGGCACGTTGGTGACGGACAGTTTGCCGCAAGGGTTTGCCGTTTTCCTGTCGACGCCGGTGGAGCGTCTGGCGCTGACGGCGGACGGCGTCACGCTGACGACGGCTTCGGGGGACATTTCGGCGCGGGCGGTGATCCTGACCGTTTCCACCGCGGTGCTGGCGGGCGAGACGATCGCCCTCCCCGCCGCGCTCGATCCGTGGCGCGGGGCGGCGGCGTGTTTGCCGCTCGGGCGTAACGAAAAGCTGTTCCTTGCCATCTCTGGCAAAGGGCCGTTCGAGGATGAGACGCAGGTGCTGGGACGGCCGGGCGATCCTACCAGTGGGTCGCATTATATCCGGCCGTTGGGTTGGCCGGTCATCGAGTCCTTCCTTGGCGGCGAAGGCGCGCGGATTGCCGAAGCGGAGGGGGCGGACGCGGCCTTTGCGCAGGTGATCGACGATCTGGTTGCACTGTTCGGCTCCGATGTGCGGCGGATGTTGCGGCCGCTGGCCGCTTCGGCGTGGAGCGCGGACGTTCGGATCGGGGGCGCGTATAGTTGCGCTTTGCCGGGGCACGCCGCGGCGCGGGGGTTGCTGGCGCGCTCTTATGACGAGCGCATCTTCTTCGCGGGCGAGGCGACCAACCCGACCGACTTCAGCACCGCGCACGGTGCGCACGACAGCGGCGTGCGCGCGGCTCGGGAAACGATCGCGGTGCTGGAATGCGGGGACTAGAAGATCGCCGACGTTCCCTTGACTGCGCTTCCCCGGCGAAGGCCGGGGCCCGGGAGTAGGGCGATGATTGGTTGCGCAGCGCGCAGTTTCAAAAACCTGTCCTTCTGGGCCCCGGCCTTCGCCGGGGAAGCGGCCAGAAGGACGGTTCGCCCAACCTACGCCGCGTCGGTCGGCACCGGCAGCGCCGCTGTCTCGCCATAGCGCGCCAGCGCCTCGACCGGAGGAACGTCGTCGATCTCCCGCGCGGTCGTCTCGATGTTGAGATCGCGGAACTTGCGTCCGCTGACCAGCACGCGGCTTTCGAAGCTCGACACGAACGTATTGTAATTGTTGACCGCGCTCGTCAGCCCGCTGCCGACCTTGCGCAGATCCCCCGCCGCCTTGGCGATCCGTTCGTACAATTCCTTGCCCAGTTCGCCAATCTGCCGCGCTTCCTTGGCGAGCCGCTCCTGCCGCCACACCGCCGCGACGGTTCGCGCGATCGCGATGAGATTGGTCGGCGTCGCGAGCAATACGCGCTTGTCGAACGCAAAGTCCCACAGAGTCGGATCCTGTTCGAGCGCCGCGGTCAGGAAATGCTCTCCGGGGACGAACATGATGACATAGTCGGGCGCATCGGCGAACTGGCTCCAATACGCCTTGTTGCCCAGACCGTTGACGTGCGCGCGCATTGCGGCGGCGTGCATCGCCAGCCCCTTGTTGCGCTCCGCCTCGTCGACCGCGCCGAACGCATCCTGATAGGCGTTGAGCGAGACCTTAGCGTCGATCACCAAGCTCCGCCCGCCCGGCACGGTGACGATCGCATCCGGCCGCAGCCGCGCGCCTTCGTCCCCAACCGCTACCGACACTTCGGTCTGGAAATCGGTATGTTCCGATAACCCACAGGTTTCCAACACATTCTTTAGCTGCTGCTCACCCCAGCGGCCGCGCGATTTAGGCGCGTTGCGAAGCGAATTGACGAGCTTGGCGGCTTCGGTCGACACCTTCTCCTGCCCGACGCGCAAGCCCTCCAGCTGCCCCTTCAACTGGTCGAACGCGCTCAATCGCTCGCCCTCGACCCGCGTCACCGCTTCCTCATATTTGAGCAGGCGATCGCTGACCGGCTGGAGCATCGACTTGAGATTGTGCCCGGCGGTTTCCTCGGACTGACGGAAGCGTTCGTCGGCACGCTTGAGGAACACTTCCTGCGCATCGTTGAGCAGCTTGTTCGACACTTCGGCGAATTGCGTCGCGAGCAAGTCCTTCGCGTGCAGCAGTTCCGCCACCCGCGTGGCGTGCGCGTCGCCGACCATCTTCTCGCGCGCCGCAGTGGTCTGGTGGAGTTCGACGATCCGCGCTTCATAGGCATCACGATCCGCCTTCTGCCGCGCGTCGGCATTGACCTGTAACTCGGCAAGCCGGCTCTCGAATGCAGCCCCCTGCGTCCGGAGCGCGCTGTTCTCCAGCCGCGCGCCGTCGCGCTCGTCGCGGATGGCGATAAGTTCGGCGCGCAGTTGGTCGGCATCGCGCGCGCGCTGTTCGGCCCCGGCGAGATCGGTGATCGCACGGCGGAAGTCCGCCTCGCGCGCAGTCGCATCCGCGCGGGCGGCGGCAACCGGGCGGTTGCCGAGTACCCAACCGATCGCAAGTCCGACCAGCATCGCGCCGATCGCAAGCAGAGAAATCATCAGGCCATTCATAACGGGTCTCGCAGGAACATTTCACGAACCTTACCCGCGGCGGCGCGTGCGGACAAGCGCACCCCGTCGCAAAGCGGGGCGGGTTGCGCCAGCATTGTCCGCACGTGCTCCTGCGCAGGCAGGAGCCCAGGGTTGCACGCGCCACCCAATGTTATTTCGCGCGGCTCTGGGTTCCTGGCTGCGCAGGAACACGGCATCGCATTCGATCGCCGCTACCCCCTCCCCTTCGCGCGCTTCTCTCGCTACAGGCGCGATCATGCTCTCTGATATCGCGATCTCGCGCGCCGCCACCCTGCAACCCATCGGCGCCATCGCCACCGCCGCGGGCATTCCCGACGCGGCGGTTGAGCCCTATGGCCACCACAAGGCCAAGATCGATCTCGCGCTGCTGCCGTCGGCCACGAAGACCGGCAAACTGATCCTCGTCACCGCGATCAACCCGACCCCGGCGGGCGAAGGCAAGTCGACCACCTCGGTCGGCCTCGCCGATGCGCTCAACCGGACCGGGCGGCAGACGATGCTAGCGCTGCGCGAACCCTCGCTCGGGCCGTGCTTCGGCACCAAGGGCGGCGCGACCGGAGGCGGCTATGCGCAGGTCGTGCCGATGGAGGACATCAACCTCCACTTCACCGGCGATTTCCACGCGATTACCTCGGCGCACAATCTGCTCGCGGCGATGATCGACAATCACGTTCATTGGGGCAACACGCTCGATATCGACGTGCGGCGGATCGTGTGGCGGCGCGTGCTCGACATGAACGACCGCGCCTTGCGTGACATCGCGCAATCGCTCGGCGGCCCCGCGAACGGATATCCGCGCGAGAGCGGGTTCGACATCACCGTCGCGTCCGAAGTGATGGCGATCCTGTGTCTCGCGTCCGACCTCCACGACCTCGAAGCGCGGCTGGGGCGGATCGTCGTCGCCTATACGCGCGACCGGCAGCCGGTGACCGCGAAGGACCTGAAGGCCGACGGCGCGATGGCGGTGCTGCTCGCGCAGGCGATCAAGCCCAACCTCGTCCAGACGCTCGAGGGCACGCCCGCACTCATTCACGGCGGGCCGTTCGCCAATATCGCGCATGGCTGCAACTCGGTGATCGCGACGCGCACCGCGCTCGATCTCGCGGATTATGTCGTCACCGAAGCGGGCTTCGGCGCGGATCTGGGGGCGGAGAAGTTCTTCGACATCAAATGCCGCCAGGCGGAGCTGAAGCCCGACGCGACCGTCATCGTCGCGACGGTGCGCGCGCTCAAGATGAACGGCGGCGTCGCCAAGGGCGATCTGTCCGCACCCGACGTCGACGCGGTGCGGCGTGGTGGCGTCAACCTTGCGCGCCATATCGAGAATGTCCGTGCGTTCGGGGTGCCCGTGGTGGTCGCGGTCAACCGCTTCGACAGCGACACTCCCGAGGAATTCGAGGCAATCCGCGAGATTGCGACCGCGCAAGGCTGCGAGGCGGTGCTGTGCACGCATTGGGCGGACGGTGGCGCGGGGGCCGAGGCGCTGGCGGACGCGGTCGTCGGTTTGTGCGATCGTTCGGTCGGGCAGTTCGCGCCGCTCTATGCCGACGATCTGTCGCTGTTCGACAAGATCAACACCGTCGCGACGCGGATCTATCGCGCCGAGGAAGCGATTGCCGATCCGTCGGTGCTCGCGCAACTCGCACGGTGGGAGGAAGCGGGGTTCGGCCATCTGCCGGTATGCATGGCGAAGACGCAGTACAGCTTCACCACCGACCCGTCGAAGCTCGGCGCGCCGACTGGGCATGTCGTGCCGGTGCGCGAAGTTCGGTTGAGCGCGGGTGCTGGGTTCGTCGTGGCGATCTGCGGGGAGATCATGACGATGCCGGGCCTCCCGCGCGTGCCGGCCGCGGAGGCGATTCGATTCGGGGCCGGAGGTGAGATCGAGGGGTTGTTCTGAGGGCGTAGCGCGGTTGGACCCCGGCCTTCGCCGGGGTGGTATCGATGGGCTTTTAGCTCAGCCCGCCTTGCGCATCTTGGTCAGCTTTTTCATCAGCATGTCGCGCTTGAGCTTCGAGATGTGATCGATGAACAGCACGCCGTTCAGATGATCGATCTCATGCTGGAACGCGGTCGCGAGCAGGCCGTCCATGTCGGCTTCCTGCACTTCGCCCTGCTCGTCGAGCCACGTCGCCCGGCAGCGCGCGGGGCGCTCGACATCGGCATATTGCTCGGGGATCGACAGGCACCCTTCGGCATAGACCGACATCTCGTCGCTCACCGACAGCAGCTCGGGATTGATGAAGACGAGCGGCTTGCGCACCGGCTTGGCGTCTTCGCCCTCGCCTTCGGGCTCCTGCAAATCGATCACGACGATCCGCTGTTCGATCGCGACCTGAGTCGCGGCGAGGCCAATGCCGCGCGCATCGTACATAGTGTCGAACATGTCGCGGACGATCGCGCGCACGGAATCATCCACGTGCTCGACCGGTTCGGCAACGGCGCGGAGACCGGGATGCGGTACTTCAAGAATTTCTAGGACAGCCATTCTCGCGAGCTAGGAAAGCCCGCGCGGTGCGTCAAGGTGGTGCCCTTCCTTCTTCGTGGCTTTGTGGCTTCGTGCGAGAAAGCTTTTTGCGCACAAAGGCACGAAGTTACAAAGATAAGAACGAGTTAGCCCTGAAAGCATAGTTCAGGCGACAGGCCGCCTTGCTCGCAGCGCCTGTGCCAGTGTGCCCTCGTCGAGATAGTCGAGTTCGCCGCCGACGGGCAGTCCGTGCGCGAGCTGCGTGATCCGCACCGGGAACCGCTCGATCCGCTCGGCGATGTAATGCGCGGTGGTCTGCCCCTCGAGCGTCGCATTCATCGCGAGCACGACCTCGTCGATCCCGCCATCCGCAATCCGTCGCACCAGCGAATCGATTGCGAGATCCTCGGGGCGCACCCCCTCCAGCGCCGACAGCCGCCCGCCGAGCACATGGAAGCGTCCTGGAAACAGCCGCGAGCGATCGAGCGCCCATAGATCGGCGACCTCCTCCACGACGCAGAGGGCGCGTGGATCGCGGCGTTGGTCGGCGCACACGCCGCACGGGTCAGTTGTATCGACATTGCCGCAAATTGAACAGGTTGCGAGGTTCTCCTCGACCGCCATCAAAGCATTGAGCAACGGCCCGAGCGCCGCCTCGCGCTTCTTGAGCAGATGCAGCACCGCGCGCCGCGCCGAGCGCGGACCAAGCCCGGGCAGCTTGGCAAGCGCCTGGGTCAGCGCGTCGATTTCGGGAGAGGCCATCGAGAACAGATAGGGGGTTGCCTTGCGCCTGCGCAAGCGGCCAGAGCATCGGGCTATGCGTATCATCTTCATGGGCACGCCCGACTTCTCGGTCCCGATCCTTCAGGCGCTGGTCGATGCAGGGCACGACGTCGTCGCATCGTACAGCCAGCCGCCGCGTCGGTCGGGGCGCGGCAAGGCGTTGACGCCTACTCCTGTGCATGCCCGCGCGGACTCGCTCGGGATCGCGGTGCGTACGCCCGTGACCCTGCGCGACCCCGAGGCACAGGCGGAATTCGCCGGTTTCGGTGCGGAGATCGCGGTGGTCGCCGCTTATGGCTTGATCCTCCCGCGCGCCGTGCTCGATGCGCCGACGCACGGGTGCCTCAACGTCCATGCCTCGCTCCTGCCGCGCTGGCGCGGCGCGGCGCCGATCCAGCGCGCGATCCTCGCCGGGGATGCCGCGACCGGCGTGTGCATCATGCAGATGGAAGCCGGGCTCGACACCGGGCCGGTATTGCTCCGCGATGAAACGCCGATCGATCGCAAGACCGCGGGCACGCTAACCGACGAACTGAGCGCGATGGGGGCACGGCTGATGATCGCCACGCTCGCCGATCTCGCCGCCCTTGCACCCGAACCGCAGCCGGACGACGGCGTCACCTATGCCGCGAAGATCGACAAGGCCGAGGCGCGGATCGACCTGACGCAGGAGGCCGCGGCGGTCGAGCGGCAGATCCGCGCATTCAATCCGGTCCCCGGCGCGTTCGTGGAAGTCGCGGGCGAACGGATCAAGCTGTTGTCGGTGGAGGTATTGCCGGATGTCGCTGGCATGCCCGGCACTTTGCTCGACGACCAGCTGACGATCGCGTGCGCGGACGGCGCGATCCGGCCGCTCGTGCTTCAGCGGGCCGGGCGCGGCGCGATGCCTGCGTCGGAATTGCTCCGCGGCTTCTCTGTCCCGGTTGGAACGGTGCTTTGAAACGCTTTGCGATTACGGTGGAATTCGACGGGCGTCCGTTCATGGGGTGGCAGCGTCAGCACCACGGCCCGACCGTCCAGGCTTCGATCGAACGCGCGGCGCACGCCATCACCGGCGAAACGGTCGCGGTCCATGCCGCGGGGCGGACCGACGCGGGGGTTCATGGCATCGCGATGCGCGCGCATCTCGATCTGGAACGCGATCTGACGCCGTTCCGGTTGATGGAGGCGCTCAACGCCAAGCTGCGTCCCGACCCGGTCGCGATCACCGCGTGCAAGATCGTGGGCGACGATTGGCATGCGCGCTTCTCGTGCGTCGGGCGGCATTACGAATATCGCATCGTCCTGCGCCGCGCGCCGTTGACGTTCGAACGCGGGCTCGCGTGGCGGATCCCCAACGCGGTGGATGCGGGCGCGATGGCCGAGGGGGCCGCGCGTCTGGTGGGGCGGCACGACTTCACCACCTTCCGCTCGGCGCATTGCCAGGCGGATAGCCCACTGCGAACGCTCGACCGGCTCGATGTGGTCGCGGACGGGGATAGGATCAGCGTGTTCGCCTCGGCGCGGTCGTTCCTGCATCATCAGGTGCGCTCGATGGTCGGGTGTCTGGCGCTGGTCGGCGAGGGGAAATGGTCGCCGGACGATCTTTCTGCGGCGCTCGAGGCGCGCGACCGGACCGCGCTGGGGTTCAATGCGCCACCCGACGGGCTGTTCTTCCTGCGGGCGGATTATCCGTAGCAGAGGCATGGTTCGCACAGCGTGCCACAACCGCCGTTTAAGTTGCTGGTACTAATCGCTTTTTTACGCCGTCACCCTGAACTCGTTTCAGGGTCCACCGCGCCGCAATGACGGACTGAGCCGGTTGCGCGGTGGATGCTGAAACAAGTTCAGCATGACGGCGTGTGGGGCGGCGGCCGCCCCACCCCTCAGATCAGATCAGCCCCGCCAGCGGGCTCGAAGGATCGGCGTAGCGCCGCATCCCCATCCGCCCCGCGCGATACGACAGACGCCCCGCCTCGACCGCGGACTTCATCGCCGCCGCCATCATGATCGGGTCCTTGGCCTCCGCAATCGCGGTGTTCATCAGCACCCCGTCGCAGCCAAGCTCCATCGCGACTGCGGCATCCGACGCCGACCCGACGCCCGCATCGACCAGCACGGGAACGCTCGCGCCCTCGACGATCAGGCGGATCGTCACGCGGTTCTGGATCCCCAGCCCCGATCCGATCGGCGCGCCCAATGGCATGATCGCGACCGCGCCCGCATTCTCCAGCCGCTTCGCCGCGATCGGATCGTCGACGCAATAGACCATCGGAAGAAAGCCCTCGTTCGCGAGCACTTCGGTCGCGCGCAGCGTCTCAACCATATCGGGATACAGCGTGCGCGCCTCGCCCAGTACCTCGAGCTTCACCAGATCCCAGCCACCAGCCTCACGCGCCAGCCGCAGCGTGCGAATCGCCGATTCGGCATCGAAACAACCTGCGGTGTTGGGGAGATAGGTGACCTTCTTGGGATCAATGAAATCGGTCAGCATCGGCGCGTTCGGATCGCTGACATTGACGCGCCGCACCGCGACGGTGACGATTTCCGCGCCGGACGCCTCCAGCGCAGCGGCATTCTGCGCGAAATCCTTGTACTTGCCCGTTCCGACGATCAGCCGCGACCGGAACGTGCGCCCCGCGACGGTCCAGGTGTCCGCCTTAATCGCAGGCGCATGATCGCCACCCCCGACGAAATGCACGATCTCCAGCTCGTCGCCATCCTCGACCATCACCTCCGCCAGCGTCGAGCGCGGCACCACCGCCAGATTGCGCTCGACCGCGACCTTTTCCGGCATCAGCCCGAGATCCGCCGCGAGATCGGCGAGGCTCAGCCCCGCACGGACGCGGCGATGCTCGCCATTGACTTGAATGCTGACAGTTCCATCGGTGTGCACGTGACAAAAACCTTCCGTTGCGCCGCCCTTGCCGCTCGCCTTGGCACCGATGTCTCGACTTCGCTCGGCACGAACGGGTAAGAACGGGTCACAGGGCGATATAAGCCCGGCCGCGCGACCCGCAACCGAAAGCCTTCCTGCGATGCCCGAAACGATTTTCGTCCTGAACGGCCCCAACCTGAATCTCCTCGGCACACGCGAGCCGGAAATCTATGGCGACACCACGCTCGACGACATCGCGGGCCAGATGGAGGATCGCGCCCGCGAACTCGGCCTGGCGATCGATTTGCGGCAATCGAACCATGAAGGCCATCTGGTCGACTGGATCCACGAGGCGCAGGCGCTCCCCGCCAAGGCGGTGATTCTCAACGCTGCGGCGTTCACGCATACGTCGGTCGCCGTGCTCGACGCGATCAAGGCGGTGCGCACGCCAGTGATCGAGGTCCATCTGTCCAACCCGCACGCGCGCGAGGCCTTTCGCCACGTCAGCCGTATCTCGCCTGCGGTAAAAGGGACGATCAGCGGGTTCGGCGCGTTATCCTATCTGCTGGCGCTTGAAGCCGCGGCGCGTCTCTGACAGGACGCACGCACGAAAAACTGGGAGCATAGGGGACTTATGCCCGACGATATTACTGCCGACGCAATGCGGATCGACGTCGATCTGGTTCGTCAGCTCGCACAATTGCTCGACGACACCTCGCTGACTGAGATCGAGGTCGAGGACGGCGGTCGCAAGATCCGTATCGCGCGCAAGGCGGCTGCCGCCGCTGCCGCACCGGTGCACTATGCGCCCGCACCCGCACCGACGCCCGCCGTGCCCAACAGCGCGCCCTCGGCAGAAATCGTCGCGGCCCCGCCGTCGATGGTCAATGCGGTCAAGTCGCCGATGGTCGGCACCGCCTATCTGTCGCCCAACCCGGAGGCGAAGGCATTCGTCAGCGTCGGCGATACGGTCGCAGCCGGTGATACGCTGCTGATCGTCGAGGCGATGAAGGTGATGAACCCGATCCTCGCGCCCAGCGCAGGCCGTGTATCGGCGGTGCTGGTGACGAGCGGGCAGCCGGTCGAGTTCGACCAGCCGCTGGTGGTCGTCGAATAATCATGGCCGACATCAAGAAGCTGTTGATCGCCAACCGCGGCGAGATCGCGCTCCGCATCCACCGCGCCTGCCACGAAATGGGCATTCAGACGGTTGCGGTCCATTCGACCGCGGATGCGGACGCGATGCACGTGCGGCTCGCCGATCAGGCGATCTGCATCGGCCCGCCGTCGGCGACCGAAAGCTATCTCAATATCCCGAACATCATCTCGGCGGCCGAAATCTCGGGCGCCGACGCGATCCATCCGGGTTACGGTTTCCTGAGCGAAAACGCCAAGTTCGCCGAGATTGTTGAAGCGCACGACATCATCTTCGTGGGCCCCAAACCCGAACACATCCGCACAATGGGCGACAAGATCGAGGCCAAGCGCACCGCTGGCGCGCTCGGCCTGCCGCTGGTGCCGGGCTCGGCCGGACCGATCAGCGATCTGGCGGAAGCCAAGGAGATCGCGGCGGCTGCGGGTTATCCCGTCATCATCAAGGCGGCATCGGGCGGCGGCGGTCGCGGCATGAAGGTTTGCACATCCGAGGACCAGCTCGAGACGCTGATGCAGCAGGCCGGGAGCGAGGCGAAAGCCGCGTTCGGCGACGCGACGGTCTATCTCGAAAAGTACCTCGGTAATCCGCGCCACATCGAATTCCAGGTATTCGGCGATGGCGAAGGCAATGCGATCCATCTGGGCGAGCGCGACTGCTCGCTCCAGCGTCGTCACCAGAAGGTGCTGGAGGAGGCCCCTTCCCCCGTGCTCGGCGCGGAAGACCGTGCGCGGATGGGTGGGATCTGCGCCAAGGCGATGGCCGACATGGGCTATCGCGGCGCTGGAACGATCGAATTCCTGTGGGAAAACGGTGAGTTCTATTTCATCGAAATGAACACGCGGCTGCAGGTCGAGCATCCCGTCACCGAAGCGATCACCGGGCTCGACCTGGTGCGCGAACAGATCCGCATCGCCGAGGGTCACGGCCTGACGCTGCGGCAGGAAGACGTGCAGTTTCGCGGTCACGCGATCGAATGCCGCATCAACGCCGAGGACCCACGCACCTTCGCGCCGTCGCCGGGGCTGGTGAAGGCCTATCACGCGCCGGGCGGGATGAACGTCCGCGTCGATAGCGGGCTGTATGCGGGCTACCGCGTCCCGCCCTATTACGATTCAATGATCGCCAAGCTGATCGTCTACGGCACCACCCGCGCCGGCGCGATCCGTCGGTTGCGCCGTGCGCTCGAGGAGATGGTGATCGAGGGACCGACGACGACGATCCCGCTACATCAAGCGTTGATCGAAGATCCCGAGTTCCAGGCGGGCGACTATACGATCAAGTGGCTCGAGGAATGGCTCGCGCGCGAGGCGTGACGGCAGAAACAGGAGTTCAGGATTGCGCGGGCTGCCTCGCGTAACCCTGAACTCCTCCCTTCTCGAGCCCTGTGCGAAAATCGGTCTGGGACCCTTCGTTTGCTGTTTTCCCGCGAAGGCGGGAATCCAGGGCCAAGCAAGACAACGGCGTATAGTTCTCGCGACTCCTGGACTCCCGCTTGCGCGGGAGAACAGCTTGGTTTCGTGGTGGCAAAGCCCGGAATGATGGAGGGTGCGACGGCACGCTTCAGATGCCCGCACCGCACCGCTTGCCAGCGGGTGTGAAACCGGCAATCTTTCCCCCGATACCGCTCGGACACAGGGTGGACACCCAAGGGGGGGCAAAGCAATGGTCTGGCGCATCATCGGCTATGGCGTGCTCGCCGTCGGCGCGCTGCTCACCACCCTGTTCTTCCATTATCGCACCCCCGATACCGACCCAGCCACAATGCGCGCCAAATACGGTGCGCCGCCCTCGCAGTTCGTCGACCTCGGCGAAGGCCTAAACGTCCACCTGCGCGACACCGGCCCCCGCGATGCGCCGGTGCTTATGCTGATCCATGGCTCGAATGCGTCGCTCCAAACGTGGGAGCCATGGGCGGAGCGGCTGGGCGCGCGGTATCGCATCATCCGCATGGATTTGCCGGGGCACGGCCTGACCGGACCCAGCCCACAGCGCGCCTATGACAACACCGCCTATACCGCGGTGGTTGAGCGACTTCGCGTGAAACTCGGCGTCGATCACATTGTGTTGGCAGGTAATTCTATGGGCGGCGGGGTGGCATGGCATTATGCGCTGGCGCATTCCGATCATGTCCGTGCGCTCGTCCTGATCGATTCGGTCGGCCAGCCCGAGCCCGGCAACAGCAAGCCGCCGCTCGCCTTCCGCATCGCACGCCTGCCCGTGCTACGCGACATCGCCGCCGCAATTACCCCGCGCCGCCTGATCGCGGACAGCCTGCCGGGCGTGTTCGGCAACCCGAAGCTTGCGGATGCCGCGATGGTCGACCGCTATTGGGAGTTGCTCCGCTATCCGGGTAATCGCACCGCGACGCTCGACCGGTTCGCACTGCCGCCTGACAGCGCGACGGCCGCGCAACTGGCCGCACTCAAGCTGCCGGTGCTGATCCTTTGGGGCGCCAAGGACCAGTTGATCCCGCGCAGTTCGGGCGACTGGCTCCACGCACGCATCCCGGGGAGCAGACTGATCGTCTATCCCGGTACCGGGCATTTGCCGATGGAGGAACGCCCCGACGACAGCGCGCGCGACCTGGACGCATTCTTATAGGGTCTTCCGTTCAGAACAGGAGAAGCCCACAACCCGCGCCCAACTGGATAGCTGCGATGAGCATCAGCTCGGTCGAAAAAGGCTCTTTGCGCGTCTTGTGACGAAAGAGCTTGCGCGCAGCGAACGCTCCCGGGGAGCCACCCATCAGGGCGAGGCCGAGCAGATTGGCTTCGGGTATGCGACGGGAACCGGCAATGGCGCGCTGCTTATCCTGCCAGAACCGTAGAACGGTCCAGCCATTTATCGCGACAATCCAGCAGAGCACGAGAGCGATCATTGCCCCGTTGTGCGTAGCAGAGGTTAACGAGTGATGGCCACGAGCGGAACGGCCCCATGCGTTCTACCGGAAAAATGCGATAACCCTATACGCGAGCGCCACGCGATGAGGTGACGGACCCGCACCACCGCGTTAAAGGCTCAGCCCATGACCGACATCACCCCAGAGATCGTCGCCCAGCACGGGCTTTCCACCGAAGAATATGACCGCGTCCTCCACGCGCTCGGCCGCGAGCCCAATCTGACCGAGCTCGGCATCTTCTCGGTGATGTGGTCCGAGCATTGCTCGTACAAATCCTCGCGTATCCATCTGAAAAAGCTCCCCACCACCGGCCCGCAAGTGATCTGCGGCCCGGGCGAGAATGCCGGCGTCGTCGACATCGGCGATGGCCAGGCGGCGATCTTCAAGATGGAGAGCCACAACCACCCCTCCTACATCGAACCCTATCAGGGGGCCGCGACCGGCGTCGGCGGGATCCTGCGCGACGTCTTCACGATGGGCGCGCGCCCGGTCGCCAACCTAAACGCGCTACGCTTTGGGCGGCCCGATCATCCCAAGATGCGTCACCTGATCTCGGGCGTCGTCCACGGCATCGGCGGCTACGGCAATTGCGTCGGCGTCCCCACGGTCGGCGGCGAGGTCAACTTCCACCCGGCCTATGACGGCAACATCCTCGTCAACGCGATGACGGTCGGCGTCGCCGAGACCGACAAGATCTTCTATTCCGCGGCCTCAGGGATCGGCAATTCGATCGTCTATGTCGGCTCCAAGACCGGCCGCGACGGGATCCACGGCGCGACGATGGCGTCTGCAGATTTCGGCGAGGATTCGGAGTCGAAGCGCCCGACCGTCCAGGTCGGCGATCCCTTCACCGAGAAGCTGCTGATCGAGGCGTGCCTCGAGCTGATGGCGTCCGACGCGATCGTCGCGATCCAGGACATGGGCGCGGCAGGCCTCACCTCCTCCGCGGTCGAGATGGCGTCCAAGGGCGGGGTCGGGATCGAGCTCAACATGAATGCGGTGCCGCAGCGCGAAACCGGCATGACGCCCTACGAGATGATGCTGAGCGAAAGCCAAGAGCGGATGCTCATGGTGCTCAAGCCTGGCCGCGAGGATTTCGCCGAAGCGATCTTCCACAAGTGGGAGCTCGACTTCGCGGTGATCGGCCAGGTGACCGACACCGGCCACATGGTCCTCAAGTTCCACGGCGAAACGGTGTGCGACATCCCGCTCGCCCCGCTCGCCGACGAAGCCCCTTTGTACGACCGCCCAGCCGCGTCGAAAGAAGAATATCAGGCCTGGGCCAAGGTCGCGCCGCTCGGCGAGATCCCGCAGACGCCGAACGTCGCCGCCGACTTGCTCACGCTGATGGCCTCCCCCGACGTCGCCTCGCGCCGCTGGATCTGGGAGCAATATGACACGCAGGTCGGCGCGGACACGATCCAGCGCCCCGGTGGCGACGCCGCGGTCGTCCGCGTCCACGGCACGCAGAAGGGGCTCGCGATGAGCACCGATTGCACCCCGCGCTATTGCTATGCCGACCCGTATGAAGGCGGCAAGCAGGCGATTGCCGAATGCTATCGGAACCTGTCCGCAGTCGGCGCGACCCCGCTTGCGGTGACCAACTGCCTCAACTTCGCCAACCCGCAGCGCCCCGAGATCATGGCGCAGTTCGTCGGCTGCCTCGACGGCATGGGCGACGCCTGCCGCGCGCTCGACTTCCCGATCGTGTCGGGCAACGTCTCGCTGTATAACGAGAGCAAGGCGACCGGCGGTGGCTCGGCGATCCTGCCGACGCCAGCGATCGGCGCGATCGGCTTGCTTGCCGACTGGTCCAAGTCCGCGACGATCGCGTTCAAGGGCACCGGTGACGTGATCGTGCTTATCGGTGAGCGCTCGGGGCATCTCGGCCAGTCGTTGTGGCTGCGCGAAGTCCATGGCCGCGAGGAAGGCGCCCCGCCCCCGGTCGATCTCGAAGCCGAGCGCCGCAACAGCGAGTTCGTCCGCGCGCATATCGCGACCGGCGCGCTGACTGCGGTGCATGACGTGTCCGACGGTGGCATCGCGGTGACGATCGCCGAGATGGCACTCGCTGGGAATGTCGGCGCGATGATGCATGCGCCGCTGCCATGCGGCATCGCCTGCGCGTTGTTCGGCGAGGATCAGGGGCTGTACGTCGCGACCGTGGCGGATCACCTGCTGCTCGAGACGCTGACTGCGGCGGACGCAGCCGGGGTCGAGATCGAGCGGATCGGGCGGACGATCGCCAACCGGCTGATCTTCGAGCTGCCCGACGACGATCATGTCGTGACGCTGACCGAGCTGCGTGCCGCGCACGAGGGGTTCTTCCCCAAGCTGATGGGCGACGTGGCGCCGGTCGAGAACTGATATTTTGAGAATGGGTCGCATTAATGCTTGCGACCCATTCTCATTAGCGATAGATCATCGGCATCCGAGGGGAGTGCTTATGGTCGTCTGCATCTGCAATGCTATCCGCGAACGCGACGTCCGCACCGCTGCCCGCAACGGGTCGCGCACGGCTTGCCAGGCCTATCGTACGATGGGCTGCGAGGCGAAATGTGGCCAATGCGTGCCCGTCGCCCGTGCCATCATCGACGAAGAGCGTGCAGTCGCCTAAGGTCGCCCGACGATTTCAATGTGAGGGGCGTTCCATGCAGGGCGATATCAAGGTCATCGAATACCTCAATCTGGCGCTCAAGAACGAGCTGACCGCGGTCAACCAATATTGGCTGCATTACCGGCTGTACGACCATTGGGGCGTGCGCAAGCTGGCGGCGTTCGAGCGCGAGGAATCGATCGACGAGATGAAACATGCCGACTGGCTGTCGGAGCGCATCCTGTTCCTCGATGGCCTGCCCAACTTCCAGCTGCTCGGTCGGTTGCGGATCGGCGAGACGGTCGAGGAAGTGCTGAAGGCCGATCTCGCGCTCGAGATGGAGGCACTTCCGCCGCTGCGCGACGCTATCGAACATTGCGAGAAGGTCCGCGACTATGTCAGCCGCGACCTGTTCCGCCGCATCCTCGACAGCGAGGAAGAGCATGTCGATACGCTGGAGCGCCAGTTCGAGATGATCGCGCGGATGGGGATCGAGAATTACGTCCAGCTGCAGAGCCGGCCTGCGGACGCGGAGGGGTAAGAGCTTCCCCTCTTCCCGCTGCTGCTTCCCCGGCGGAGGCCGGGGCCCAGTAGCGAGGCAGACGTTTGCTGACCGCTGCGCCAAGTTACCTCGGCCATCGCTACTGGGCCCCGGCCTTCGCCGGGGTAGGCAAATAAAAAGGGAAGCGCCGTTACAAGGGGAAGCGCGGTAGGAGGGAGCAAGAGCAGCCCCCTACTCGACGTCCTTCCACGCCCCCCAGAAATCCAGCATCTTCGGCGTCAGCCAGCCGTACGTGAAGTTGAGCATATAAAGACCCCACAGCACGGTCGCCACGAT
The DNA here is from genome assembly GCA_030433805.1 of Sphingomonas sp. PsM26. GTDB lineage: Bacteria > Pseudomonadota > Alphaproteobacteria > Sphingomonadales > Sphingomonadaceae > Sphingomonas. The sequence continues at coordinate 52,169 of JARUXA010000008.1, forward strand.
CGTCACGCGCAAGGCAATCCGCCCCGCGCGAAACTCGTGCGGCGCGCTGTCGGCCTGACCGGGCACGCGCTCCACGCCTGCCTCGTCCGCGGTCTTGACCCCGAACGGCAGAACGAAGAACACCGAAAACGCCCAGAACAGGAAGTAGATCGCCAGCGCCGAAGTCCACCGCATGCCGTTCTCCTTTCCGTCCCAGCGCCTGAGGTCAGGCCTCGATCAGCAACACATCGACGATCGGCTTCTTGCCGGTCCAGCGCGTCGCGACCTTGCGGGTCGCGAGCCGGATCTGCTCGCGCATCTTGTCGCGGTCACGCCCGCCCTGCTTGACCGCCGCGATCACCGCGCCGATCGTCTCGTCGAGGAACGGCTCGCGGTCTTCCTCGACCGGGATGCCCTGGATGCGAACCTGCGGCTGGCCGATCATTCCGCGCTGCCCGACCGCGACCGCGACCGAGATCTGACCGAACAGGCCGAGCTTGCGGCGCTCGTTGATCGTCGAGCCATCGCCCGGCAGGATCACGTCGCCATCGAGCACGAGACGACCGACTGCGGCATTACCGATCTTGGTCGGGTTGCCCGGTGCGAGGCGGATGATGTCTCCGTTGGTCTGCACCACTGCACGCGGCACGCCCTCGGACAAAGCAAAGCGCGCCTGCTCCATCAGATGGCGCATTTCGCCGTGCACCGGCATCAGGATCTCGGGCTTCATCCACTTGTACATCTGGAGCAGTTCGGGGCGACCCGGATGGCCCGACACATGGACATGCGCCTGGCGGTCGGTGATCATGATCACGCCCTTGGCGGCAAGCTGGTTCTGGATCCGCCCGATCGCGACTTCATTGCCCGGGATCTGCTTGGACGAGAAGACGACCGTATCGCCCTGGTCGAGCGAGATCGGATGCTGGCCATTCGCGACACGCGCGAGCGCGGCGCGGTCCTCGCCCTGCCCGCCGGTCGCGATGACCAGCACCTTGTCGCGCGGCAGCCGCATCGCTGCCTCTGCGTCGATCGTATCGGGGAAGTCCTTCAGATAGCCGGTCGCACGCGCGACCTTGAGGATGCGGTCGAGCGACCGACCCTGGACCGACAACTTCCGTCCGGTCTCGATCGCGACCTTGCCGAGCGTGTGGAGACGCGCGGCGTTGGACGCGAACGACGTCACCAGCACGCGGCCCTTGGCCTTGCCAATCACGTCCATCAGGCCCGCCAGCACGTCGCTCTCGGAACCCGACGCGTCGTTGTTGAACACGTTGGTCGAATCGCACACCAGCGCGAGCACACCGTCCTTGCCGATCGCCGCAAGCTGGTCGGGGGTCGCGGGGCTGCCAATGACCGGCCGCGCATCGAGCTTCCAGTCGCCGGTGTGGAAGATACGGCCGTACGGCGTATCGATCAGCAGCGCGCTCGCTTCGGGGATCGAATGCGACATCGGCACGAAGGTGATGCCGAACGGCCCGAGGTCGAACGGCGCATCCGGCTGGATCACGCGCAGCTTGACGCGGCTGGCGTTGCCTTCTTCCTCTAGCTTGCCGCGGATCAGGCCCGCGGTGAATGGCGTCGCATACAGCGGCACGCCGAGGTCCTCGGCAAGATACGGCAGCGCGCCGATATGATCCTCGTGACCATGAGTCAGCACGATCCCGATCAGATCGTCGAGGCGTTCCTCGATGAATTGCAGGTCGGGCAGGATCACGTCGATGCCCGGATATTGCGGATCGGCGAAGGTGATGCCGCAATCGACCATCAGCCACTTGCCGTTACAGCCGTACAGATTGACGTTCATGCCAATCTCGCCCGACCCACCGAGAGCCAGGAACAGCAGTTCTTTCTTAGGAGTAGTCACTAACGCTTTGTTCTTTCAATTGGACGCCGCCAGCTTCACAAGCGGCGCAGGGAGGGTGCGCTGGTGAGGCGCGATGAATATCGTAGAGGTCTGGGAAGCGGGGCACCGAGGTCGGCGCACGCACGCATGGACTCTAGGCCTGTATATGGGCGCGTTCCCACAAAATCGCCAGCCCCTGAATGGTGAGATCGGGTTCGATCGCGTCGAACGCGTCGGTATGCTGTTCGAACAGCACCGCGAGCCCGCCGGTCGCAACCACGGTGCACGGGCGACCGACCTCCGCCTTCATCCGCGCGACCAGCCCCTCGATCATCGCGACATAGCCCCAGTAGATGCCGATGTGCATTTGCGTGACCGTATCGCGCCCGATCACGCTGGTGTCGCGGGGTGCCTCGATCGCGATGCGCGGGAGCTTGGCGGCGGCGGTGACGAGCGCGTCGAGCGACAGGTTGATGCCGGGCGCGATGATCCCGCCCTTATAGGCGCCGGTATAATCGACGACGTCGAAGGTGGCGGCGGTGCCGAAGTCGATCACGATCAGGTCGCCCGAATGCCGTGCATGCGCCGCGATCATCGTGACGGCGCGGTCCGCACCGACGCTCTTGGGTTCGAGCACGTCGAGCTGCATGCCCCATTCGACCGGGGCCTGCCCCGCGATCAAAGGCTCGCTGTCAAAATATTTGCGCGCAAGCGTCTGGAGGTTGTGGAGTGCTCGCGGGACGACCGTTGCGATGATGACGCCCGTCACTTGCTTGCGATCATAGCCTTCGAGGTTGAGCAACTGGCTCAGCCACACCGCATATTCGTCCGCAGTGCGGCGCGGATCGGTGGCGATGCGCCAGCGTGCCTTGATCGTGGTGCCTTCGAGCAAGGCGAAGACGATGTTGGTGTTCCCGGCGTCGATGGCGAGCAGCATGGCTGGAAAGAAGCCCTTCAGAGGAGGAACACGTCGCCCGCGTGAATGACACGCGCGGTGCCATCCGCCAAGCGCAGGATGAGCGCGCCGTCACTGTCGAGCCCGTTGAACAGGCCATCGGTCGCACTGCCGTCGGGGAGCCGTGCGGTGAGCGCAGTGCCGATCGGGTGCGCGCGCTCGAGCCAGCGGGTGCGGATGGGCGCGATGCCCTGCCCGCGCCAGATCCCCAGCCAGCGGGCGAAGGTATCGGCGAGCGTTTCGGCGAAGTCGGCGGGATCGGGGGTTGCGCCGTGTGCGGCGAGGCTGGTGGCGCGGCGGTCGGTGTCAGTGGGGTGGTGCGCGAGGTTGACGCCGATCCCGACGACGATCGCGTCGCCGGTGCGTTCGAGGAGGATGCCGGAGATCTTGGCACCATCGATGAGGAGGTCGTTGGGCCATTTCAGGACCACCCCCTTCCCATTACCGCTTCCCCGGCGAAGGCCGGGGCCCAGGAGCGGAACGTTGGAAGATTGATCGCTGCGCCCAGTTACCTCGACCACCTCGACTGGGCCCCGGCCTTCGCCGGGGAAGGGTGAAGAAAGTGGAGGCGGAGGGAGATAAGCCCGAACAACCTCTTCCAGCGCAACCGCGGCCACCAGCGCGAGGGTGGCGGGAGCCGGATCCCCGCCCCGCACGCGCACAACGCTAGACCCGTAGAAGTTCCCGATCGGTGAAACCCAGAGCCGCCCCTGCCGCCCGCGTCCCCCGGTCTGCCGCTCGGCGCGCAGCCAGATCCCATCGGGGATCCCGCTGCGCGCCAGCTCTAGCATGTCGGCATTGGTAGACCCCGTCTCGGCGACGGTACGAACCCGCTCGCTCAGAACAGCGCCTTTGCCGCAACCATCGTCGCGCCACCGAGGCTCGCCAGACCGAGCCAGCCGAGCGGCGAGATCGCTGCCGCCATCACCGCGATCAGTCCACCCTCAACCGGGTCAGTCCGCACTGCGAGCGGTGCGCCATCGACAGTGTCAGCAGGCGCATCGATGTACATCACCTTCACGACGCGCAGGTAATAGAAGGCACCGATCACCGAAGCGACGAAGCCGACCACCGCCAGCGGATACAGCCCGGCAACGATCGCCGCCTGGAACACCGCAACCTTGGCGTTGAAGCCAAGCATCGGCGGGATGCCTGCAAGCGAAAACATAAAGATCGCCATCGCCAGCGCCAGACCAGGCCGCGTCCGCGACAGGCCAGCGAGCGCGGTGATGCTTTCGACCGGCTGCCCGGCGGCATCCTTCATCTGAAGGACGATCAGGAAGCTGCCGAGCGTCATCACGACATAGACGGTCAGGTAGAACAGCACCGCGGCTACACCCGCCTGCGTTCCGGCCGCGAGACCGATCAGCACGAAGCCGACGTTGTTGATCGACGAATAAGCGAGCAGCCGCTTGATGTTGGTCTGCCCGATCGCCGCGACTGCACCGAAGATGATCGACGCGAGGGCCGCGAAGATCACGATCTGCCGCCACTGGTCGGTCGCCGGACCCATAGCCTCGACCGCAACGCGAACCGACAATGCAACCGCTGCCACTTTGGGAGCGGAGGCGAAGAACGTCGTCACCGGGGTCGGTGCGCCTTCGTACACGTCCGGGGTCCACATGTGGAACGGAACGACGCTCATCTTGAACGCAAGGCCAGCGAAGACGAACACGAGGCCGAAGGTCAGCCCGAGCGAACGGCCAGCGCCATAAGCGGTCGCGATCGACGAGAACATCGTCGTGCCGCTGAAGCCGTACACCAGCGAGATACCGTACAGCAGGATCCCGCTCGCCAGCGCGCCAAGCACGAAATACTTGAGCCCAGCTTCTGCCGAGCGCGTGTCGCGCCGCATGAAGCTCGCGAGCACGTAGGCCGCGAGGCTCTGAAGCTCGAGACCGACATACAGCGTCAGCAGGTCACCCGCCGACACCATCATGCTCATGCCCGCTGCGGACAGCAGGATCAGCACCGGATATTCGGGACGCAGATCATCGCCACGGCCGGCGGCGAAGAAGCGCGGCGCGATCAGGATCGCTATGGCCGACGCGCCGAAGATCAGAACCTTCGCAAACGCGCCGAACGCGTCGGCGTTCACCAGCCCGCCGAATGCCGCACCGCCATAAGAGGCAGGCCCGGTCAGCGCGATCATCGCGCCCACAAGGACCGCAACCGCCGCGATCGACACCATCCTGGTCGATGCCTGGCCACCCCAGGCCGACACCAGCATCAGAGCAATCGCCCCCAAAGCGAGGATCGCCTCGGGAAGCACCATCAGCATCGACGAGTTCATGGCCGTGCCTCCGCATGATGGACGGGCAGCGCAATGGCCTTGCCCGGCGTCGGCAGCGAATCACCCGCCGGGGTGGCACGCGAGATACGCGCTTCCAGCGTGGCGACATCCTTGCGCATCGGCGCGAGGAAGCTCTCGGGATACACGCCCATCCACAGCGCTACCGCTGCAATCGGGGCAAGCAGCGCAATTTCACGCAGCGAAAGATCGGGCATTGCGCGCACATCGTCCTTGGTCAGATCGCCGAATACGACACGGCGGTAGAGGTAAAGCATATAGGCAGCCCCGAGGATGATCCCCGTGGTGCACAGCAGCGTGATAGCGGTCGAAACCTGATACGTCCCCGCCAGGCTGAGGAACTCGCCGACGAACCCGCTCGTGCCCGGAAGCCCGATCGATGCCATCGTGAAGAACAGGAACAGCAGAGCGTAGCGTGGCATGTTGATCGCGAGACCACCATAACGCGAGATCTCGCGGGTATGGAGCCGGTCGTAGATCACGCCGACGCACAGGAACAACGCTGCCGAGACGAGGCCATGGCTGAGCATGACGATCATCGCGCCCTCGATCCCCTGGCGGTTGAACGCGAACAAGCCAATCGTCACGATCGCCATATGCGCGACCGAGGAATAGGCGATCAGCTTTTTCATGTCCGACTGCACGAGGGCCACCAGCGAGGTGTAGATCACCGCGATCGCCGACAGGCCGAGCACCAGCCACGTCAGCTGCGCCGACGCTTCGGGGAACATCGGTAGCGAGAAGCGCAGGAAGCCGTATCCGCCGAGCTTGAGCAGAACGCCCGCAAGGATCACCGAGCCAGCGGTCGGCGCCTGGACGTGCGCGTCGGGAAGCCAGGTATGGAACGGCCACATCGGCATCTTGACTGCGAACGACGCGAAGAACGCGAGCCACAGGAAGGTCTGCGCACGGACCGGGAAGTCGGTCTGGAGCAGCGTCGGGATGTCGCTGGTGCCTGCGAAATTCGCCATCCACAGCATCGCCACCAGCATCAGCACAGAGCCGAGCAGCGTGTAGAGGAAGAATTTGTACGAGGCGTAGATGCGGTTCACGCCACCCCAGATGCCGATGATCAAATACATCGGGATCAGGCCGGCTTCGAAGAAGATGTAGAACAGGAACAGGTCCTGTGCCGCAAAGGTGCCGATCATCAGCACTTCGGTGAACAGGAACGCCGCCATATATTCCTGGACGCGATTGGTCACCGCGACCCAGCTCGCCCCGATGCACACCGGCATCAGGAACACGCTGAGCATCACCAGCAGAAGCGCGAAGCCATCGAGGCCGAGCTTCCAGCTAAAGATGCCGAGGTTACCGGCATTCTCGACGAACTGCCACTGCGCCCCGCCGATATCGTAGCTGGTCCACAGCCCGATCCCGAGGACGAGATCGATCAGCGTCGCGATCAGCGCGATCCAGCGCGCGCCCTGCGCGCTGGTGAAGAGACAGGCCACGGCCGCGATCGCAGGGATCGCGAGCATGATCGAAAGGATAGGAAAGCCGCTCACTTGCTCGTCGCCCAGATGTTGATCGCCCAGGTCACGGCTCCGGTCAGACCGAGCAGCATGACGAACGCATAAGTGTAGACATATCCCGACTGGATCCGACCAGCGACACGCGAACTCCGCTCGACGATCCATGCCGAACCGTTCGGCCCGAAGCGATCGATCGTCTTCTCGTCACCACGGTGCCAGAACAGGCGGCCGATAGCGAACGCCGGCTTCACGAACAGCAGATCGTACAATTCGTCGAAATACCATTTGTGGAGCAGGAAGTCGTAGATCGGCGCGTAGGTCTCGGCGAGCTTCTGCGACACACCCGGCGAGCGGATATAGAAGATGTACGCCCCGATCAGACCGGTCAGCATCGCGATCGTCGCCGACAGCTTCACCAGCAGCGGAACCTCATGCATTTCGTGCATCAGATGCTCGCGGAAGGCGATCGCGCCACGCCAATATTCCTCGCCGGCAGTCGGTTCGATGAACGCGCCGTGGAACACGAACCCTGCCGCGATCGCGCCGACCGACAGGACAATCAGCGGGATCAGGATCGGGAACGGGCTCTCGTGCGGATGATAGCCACCCGTGCCGTCGCCCTTGGTCGTGAACACCGGGTGCAGCGGAACGGCATGACCGTGTGCATCGTGCGTATCGGGCTCGCTGCCCTGCCCTTCCTCTGCGGCTTCCCCGTGATGCGCGTGCGCAGCAGTGGTGCCGTGATCGTCATGGCCAGCATGGACCGCGTCATGGCCGTGGCCATGGGCGTCATGAATGGCATGCTGGATATGCTCGGATTGCTCCCAGCGCGGCTTGCCCCAGAAGGTGAGGAACATGAGCCGCCACGAGTAGAAGCTCGTCAGCAGCGCAACGATGATCCCGACGATCGACGCGCCGTGATTGCCCGAAGCCCAGGCCGCCTCGATGATCGCGTCCTTCGAGTGGAAGCCGGCGAACCCGATCGCGAGCGTGTTGCCGAACACCGCGGGGATCCCCACGCCGGTGATGGCCAGCGTGCCCATCATCATGCCCCAGAAGGTGATCGGGATGCTTTTCCGCAGGCCGCCATAATAGCGCATGTCCTGCTCGTGATGCATCGAATGGATCACCGAACCGGCACCAAGGAACAACAGCGCCTTGAAGAAGGCGTGCGTGAACAGGTGGAACATCGCCGCGCCATAGGCACCGCAACCAGCAGCAAAGAACATGTACCCGAGCTGCGAGCAGGTCGAATAGGCGATGACGCGCTTGATGTCGGTCTGCACCAGCCCGACCGTCGCGGCGAACAGGCAAGTCGCGGCACCGACCGTCATCACGACCGTCAACGCGAACGGCGACGTCTCGAACATCGGCGACAGGCGGCACACCATGAACACGCCCGCGGTGACCATCGTCGCCGCGTGGATCAGCGCCGACACCGGGGTCGGGCCTTCCATCGCGTCCGGCAACCACGTGTGGAGGCCGAGCTGGGCCGACTTGCCCATCGCGCCGACGAACAGCAGCAGGCACAGCACCGTCATCGTGTCGAAGCGGCCGCCGAAGAAGCCGATCGTCGAACCGGCCATCCCGGGCGCGAGCCGCAGGATTTCGGGGATCGAGACGGTGTTGAACACCAAGTAGGTGCCGAAGATGCCGAGCATGAAGCCGAGATCGCCAACGCGGTTGACGACGAACGCCTTGATTGCTGCTGCGTTTGCGGTCGGCTTGCGGAACCAGAAACCGATCAGGAGGTAGGATGCGAGACCCACGCCTTCCCAGCCGAAGAACATCTGGACGAGGTTGTCCGCGGTCACCAGCATCAGCATCGCGAAGGTGAACAGCGACAGATACGCGAAGAAGCGCGGCTGGTCGGGGTCCTCCTCCATATAGCCCCAGCTATACAGATGGACGAGCGCCGAGACGCTGGTGATGACGACGAGCATGACCGCGGTCAGCGCGTCGACGCGCAGCGACCAGTCGATCACCATGTCGCCGGAATGGATCCAGTCGAGCACCGGCGTAACGGTCGCTTCGCCACCACCGAGGTAATGGATGAAGATCGGCCAGCTCAGTGCGCACGACGCAAACAGCGCGCCGGTCGTGACGATCTTGGGCAGCGCGGTGCCGAAGCCCTTGTTCGCAAACCCTGCGATCAGCGACGCGAGCAGCGGCAGGAAGACGATGAGAAGAATCGAATGCACGTAACTTACCCCTGCATCCGGTTGGCGTCGTCGACCGAGATCGTCCCGCGACTACGGAAATAGATGACGAGAATGGCGAGCCCGATGGCCGCCTCCCCCGCCGCGACCGTCAGCACGAACATCGCGAACACCTGGCCGACGAGATCGTGGAGATAGCCCGAGAAGGCGACGAAGTTGAGGTTCACCGCGAGCAGGATCAGCTCGACCGCCATCAGCATGACGATGAGGTTCTTGCGGTTGGCGATGATGCCAAGCACGCCGAGCGCGAACAGGATCGCCCCGACCACGAGATAATGGCCCAGGCCAATCACAGGTCGATCCCCTTACCGACGGTTGGTTGCATGTTGCGCGTGGCATCCTGCGGACGCCGCGCGTTCTGGCGCGATACGTTCTGGGCGCGGGCGCCCTTGCGTTCACGGTGCGTCAACACGATCGCGCCGATCATGGCGACCAGCAGGACGAGGCCAGCACCTTCGAAGACGAACAGATAGCGCGTGTAGAGCACCATGCCGAGCGCCTGGATGTTCGAGATCGTCGTCGGCGTGGGCGCAGCCCGGCGCGCGAGTTCGATCGTTCCGGCACTCCAGGCACCGAAAGCGAGCATGATCTCGGCGGCGAGGCCAACCGCGAACACCGCACCGATAGCCGCATAGCGAGCGAACCCGGCGCGCAGCTCGGCGAAATCGATGTTGAGCATCATCACGACGAACAGGAACAGCACGGCGACTGCACCGACGTACACGATGACGAGCAGCATCGCGATGAACTCGGCGCCGACGATCACCATCAGCCCGGCTGCGTTGAAGAAGGCCAGAATCAGCCACAACACGGCATGAACCGGGTTGCGCGAGGTGATGGTCAGCGCGGCTGACACGATCACGATCGCTGCGAAGAGATAAAAGGCGAGTGCCTGGATCACGGTTTTCTACGGCCCCTCAGAGTCGGTGCGGCGCTTAACGGTACGGTGCGTCGGCGGCAAGGTTTGCCGCAATGGCACTTTCCCACCGATCGCCGTTCGCGAGCAGCTTCGCCTTGTCATAAATCAGTTCTTCGCGCGTCTCGGTCGAATATTCGAAGTTCGGACCCTCGACCACCGCGTCGACCGGGCAGGCTTCCTGGCACAGGCCGCAGAAGATGCACTTGGTCATGTCGATGTCGTAGCGCGTCGTGCGGCGCGAGCCGTCGTCTCGCGGTTCGGCCTCGATCGTGATCGCCTGCGCGGGGCATACGGCCTCGCACAGCTTGCACGCGATGCAGCGTTCCTCGCCGTTCGGGTAGCGACGAAGCACGTGCTCGCCGCGGAACCGCGGGCTGATCGGGTTCTTCTCGAACGGGTAGTTGATCGTCGCTTTCGCCTTGAAAAAGTATTTCAGGGTCAAGGCGTGCGCCTTGACGAATTCCCAAAGCGTATAAGACTTAATGATCTGGGCGACGCTCACGAGCGCTTCTCCATCTGGTTCACGGACGCGGCCTGGCACACGCCATCGGTTGGATAGCGCGGACGGCCATCATCGTAGAGATATTGCTTGGTATAGACCCGGTCCTCGGGAGCGCAGTCGGTACCGACGCGCGTGAGCATCAGCACGCCCGACACCATGAACACCCAGAACAGCGACAACGGCAGGAAAATCTTCCAACCCAGCCGCATTAGCTGGTCATAGCGATAACGCGGGACGGTCGCCTTCACCCAACTGAACAGGAAGAAGAAGAACAACATCTTGGCGAACAGCCAGAGGATCCCCGGAACGACGTACAGCGGTGCCCAATCGAACGGCGGCAGATACCCGCCCCAGAACAACGTCGCATTGAGCGCGCACATCAGGATGACGTTGGCATATTCGCCAAGCCAGTAGAGTGCGAACGACATCGACGAATATTCAGTCTGGTACCCGGCGACCAGCTCGCTCTCCGCCTCGGTCAGATCGAACGGTGCACGCTGCGTTTCCGCCAGCGACGAGATGAAGAACACCACCGCCATCGGGAACAGCAACGGGTTGAGGAAGAAGCCGTTGACCGGCGTCCCCAGCACGCTTTTCTGCGCTTCGACGATGTTGGTCAGGTTGAAGCTGCCGCTCCACAGTACGATCGAGATGAGCACGAAGCCGATCGCGACTTCGTACGACACCATCTGCGCCGCAGCGCGGATTGCCGAATAGAACGGGTACTTCGAGTTGGAAGACCAGCCGGCGAGGATGATGCCGTAAACGCCCAGCGACGACGCCGCGAGCACGTAGAGCAGCCCGACGTTGATGTCAGCAAGCGCCGCGCGCGCGTCGAACGGCACGACGGCCCAGACGATCAGCGCGACCGTAAAGGTGATGATCGGCGCGATCAGGAACAGCGTCTTGTTCGCTGCCGACGGGATGATGGTTTCCTGAAGGAAGACCTTGAGGCCGTCAGCGAACGACTGAAGCAGCCCGAGCGGACCGACGACGTTCGGGCCACGACGCAGCGCCATCGCCGCCCAGATCTTGCGATCGGCGTAAATGATCATCGCGACCGCGAGCATCAGCGGCAACGCGATCAGCAGAATGTCCATGAGCGTGGCAAGCGTCCATGCCCAGCCGTAGGGCAGGCCGAAGCGATAGGTAAAAAAGGAGGTCATGCTGCCAATTCCCCTTCCCCGACGCGGGCCAGGGCCCGGTCGGGAAGGTTGTCGTTACCGCGCGCTGTGTTTGGCCAGTCGGCCGCCCACAACTGGGCCCCGGCCTTCGCCGGAGAAGGAGAAAGCGAAGTAGCAAAAGTCATTCCGCTGCCTCCGCGAATTCTTGCCCGTGGACCAGTTCCGCCGAACACCGCTGCATCGTCGGGCTCGCCCGGCAGATCGCGTTGGTGAGGTAGAAGTCCTTGATTGGATAGCCGGTCAGCGTGCCCGAGGCTGCTGCGTTGAGCGCAGGCGGTGCCCAGTCGAACGTGGCCAGGCCGAGCGTCGCAAGGGCGGGCGTATCGGTCGCCATGTTCGCGCGAAGCTGCTCGATCGTGTCGAACGGCAGCGTCTTGCCCATCATGCCCGACAAGGCGCGCAGGATCGTCCAGTCCTCGCGCGCGTCGCCCGGCGGGAACACCGCACGTTCGCCACGCTGAACGCGACCCTCGAGGTTGACGTAAGTCCCCGACTTCTCGGCGTAACTAGCCCCCGGCAGAACGACGTCCGCAGCCGCCGCGCCCTTGTCGCCATGATGCCCGATGTACACCTTGAACGTGCCTTCGAACGCGCCGAAATCGACCTCGTCCGCGCCCAGGAAGAAGGCGAGCTTGGGCTTGGCAGCGACAACATCCCCGATGCCGCCCTTCTGCGCATAACCGAGCATCAGCCCACCCATGCGGCTCGCCGCCATATGGAGCACGTTGAAGCCGTTCCACCCGTCCTTGACCAGACCAAGCGGCGACACCAGCGCCAACGCTGCGCCGAGCGACTTGAGTGCCGCCCCGCCGACGATCATCATCGGACGCTCGGCCTTGGCGAACGCCTCGTTCACGGCATCCGGCAGGTTGCCGAGCACGCCGAGATCCTCGCCGAGCCACTCAACCTTGTAGGTCAGCTCGGTTTCCGGCCCGATCGCGAAGACCTTCGCGCCGCGCTTGATGGCTTTCCGAATCCGCGTGTTCACCAGCGGCGCTTCCCAGCGCACGTTGCTGCCCACGATCAGGATCACGTCGGCCTGTTCGGTGCCTGCGATCGTCGTGTTGAAATTGACCGCGGCGAGATTGGTCGTGTCGTAATCCATGCCGGTCTGGCGACCCTCGAGCAGGGTCGACCCCAGGCTGCCGAGCAGCGCCTTGGCGGCATACATCGTCTCGCAATCGACCAGATCGCCAGCAATCGCCGCAATGCTGGAACCCGCATCGACCTGCGAAATCGCAAGGAACGCGGCATCCCACGAGGCCTCGGTCAGGCGGCCGCCTTTACGGATATATGGCTTGTCGAGACGACGACGGACCAGGCCGTCAACCGCATGGCGCGTCTTGTCGCTCGCCCATTCTTCGTTCACGTCCTCATTGATCCGCGGCACGGCGCGAAGCACCTGGCGACCCCGGCTGTCGAGCCGGATGTTGGTGCCGACCGCGTCCATCACGTCGATCGTCAGCGTCTTGCGCAGTTCCCACGGACGCGCCTCGAACGCGTACGGCTTGGAGGTCAGCGCACCGACCGGGCAGAGATCGACGACGTTGCCCGACAGTTCGCTCGTCACGGCATGTTCGAGATAGGACACGATCTGCATGTCCTCGCCACGACCGATCGCGCCGATTTCCTCGACGCCAGCGACTTCCTCGGCAAAGCGGATGCAGCGCGTGCACTGAATGCACCGCGTCATCACCGTCTTGACGATCGGCCCCATATACTTCTCGGTGACCGCGCGCTTGTTCTCGTCATAGCGCGACTGGCCGCGTCCATAAGCGAGGCTCTGGTCCTGCAGGTCGCATTCGCCACCCTGATCGCAGATCGGGCAATCGAGCGGATGGTTGATGAGGAGGAACTCCATCACCCCTTCGCGCGCGTTCTTGACCATCGGCGAGTTGGTGAAGATCTCCTGCTTGTCCGCAGCCGGCAGCGCACACGATGCCTGCGGCTTCGGCGGTCCGGGCTTCACCTCGACCAGGCACATGCGGCAATTGCCCGCGATGCTCAGGCGCTCGTGATAGCAGAAGCGCGGGATTTCCTTGCCGGCGATCTCGCACGCCTGGAGCACGGTGGCACCAGCGGGCACTTCGACTTCGACGCCGTCGACTTTGACAATAGGCATTATTCAGCCGCTTCCATCATCGGGCTCAGCCCGCCGCCACGCTTCTCGGTGATCCGCCGCTCCATCTCGGGGCGGAAGTGCTTGATCAGGCCCTGGATCGGCCAGGCCGCCGCATCGCCGAGCGCACAGATCGTGTGGCCCTCGACCTGCTTGGTCACCTGATACAGCGTATCGATTTCGGAAATGTCCGCGTCGCCGGTGCGCATCCGCTCCATCACGCGCCACATCCAGCCGGTGCCCTCGCGGCACGGCGTGCACTGGCCGCAGCTCTCATGCTTGTAGAAGTAGGAGAGACGGCTGATCGCGCGGACGATGTCGGTCGACTTGTCCATGACGATGATCGCCGCGGTGCCCAGACCCGAGCCGACCTTCTTGAGGCCGTCGAAGTCCATCGGGCAGTCCATGATCTCGGCAGCCGGCACCAGCGGAACCGAAGACCCGCCCGGGATGACGGCGAGCAGATTGTCCCACCCACCACGGATCCCGCCGCAATGCGTCTCGATCAGTTCGCGGAAGGTGATGCTCATCGCCTCCTCGACGACGCACGGCTTGTTCACATGCCCGCTGATCTGGAACAGCTTGGTGCCGCGATTGCCCTCGGCGCCGAAGCTCGCGAACCACTCGGGCGAGCGGCGCAGGATCGTCGGGACGACCGCGATCGACTCGACATTGTTGACCGTGGTCGGGCAGCCATAGAGCCCCGCCCCTGCCGGGAACGGCGGCTTGAGCCGCGGCTGGCCCTTCTTGCCCTCGAGGCTCTCGAGCATCGCGGTCTCTTCGCCGCAGATATAGGCACCCGCGCCGCGGTGGACGAAGACGTCGAAGTCATAGCCCGAGCCACTGGCGTTCTTGCCGATCAGACCCTTGTCATATGCCTCGGCGACCGCGGCGAAGAGCACTTCGGCCTCGCGGATATATTCGCCGCGGATGTAGATGTAGGCGGCGCGCGCGCGCATCGCATAGCCGGCGATCAGCGCGCCTTCGATCAGCTTGTGCGGATCGTGACGGATGATCTCACGATCCTTGCACGAGCCCGGCTCGGATTCATCGGCGTTGATGACGAGGAAGTTCGGCCGGTCCGGCTTGGGCTCCTTCGGCATGAACGACCATTTCGTGCCGGTCGGAAAACCAGCACCACCACGGCCACGCAATCCCGACGCTTTGACCGCGTCGATCAATGCATCCTGCCCGCGTGCCATCAGGCCCTTGGTATCGTCCCAATCGCCACGCTTGATCGCGGCCTCGAGGTTCCACGGCTGGAAGCCGTAGACGTTGGTGAAAATGCGGTCCTTATCGGCGAGCATCAGGCCCACTCCCCCCGATAGTCATGGTTCTCGTCGACCATCGCGACGAGATTGGTCGGGCCGCCTGCCGCGCAGCTGTCGCGCCGCCCGGTCTGCGATCCCGGCGTGACCGGCGTGCCGTTGGCAAGCGCCTCAAGCAAGGCGCTCGTCCGGTCGTAATCGAGATCTTCGAAGTTATCGTCGTTGATCTGGACCATCGGCGCGTTAGCGCACGCACCCAGGCACTCGACCTCGGTGAGCGTGAACATGCCATCCGGGGTCGTGCGCCCCTTGATCAGCCCCTTGTTTTTGCACGCCGCCAGAACATCGTCGCTGCCGCCAAGCAGGCACGGCGTCGTGCCGCAGACCTGAACGTGGAAACGGCCGACCGGCGCCATGTTGAACATCGTGTAGAAAGTCGCGACCTCATAGACGCGCATGTACGGCACGCCGATCTGGCGCGCGACGAACTCGATCACCGGAACCGGCAACCAGCCCTGCGTCTGCGTTTCCTCGCCGACCTGGCGCTGCGCCAGATCGAGGAACGGGATCGACGCGGATTGCTCACGTCCCTTGGGGTAGCGACCGAGGATCTCGTTCGCCTTCTTCTGGTTCTCGTCGTTCCACGCGAACGCACCCCAGCGGGCGCGGGTCTCGGCTTCGTCGGGGATCTTGGGGGCTTCAGCCATTATCGGTCACATTCACCAAAAACGATATCCATCGCGCCCAGAATCGCGGTCGTATCCGCGAGCATGTGGCCCTTCGACATGAAGTCCATCGCCTGCAGATGCGAGAACGCGGTCGGGCGGATCTTGCAGCGGTACGGCTTGTTGCTGCCATCGGCGACCAGATACACGCCGAACTCGCCCTTGGGGCTTTCGGTCGCGACATAGACGTCGCCTGCTGGCACGTGGAAGCCTTCGGTGTACAGCTTGAAGTGATGGATCAGCGCTTCCATCGACCGCTTCATCTCGGCGCGCTTGGGCGGCACGACCTTGCGGTCGAGCGACGCGATCGGCCCCTCGGGCATGTCGCGCAGGCACTGCTTCATGATCTTCGCGGACTGACGGACTTCCTCGACGCGCACCATGAACCGGTCATAGCAATCGCCCCGCGTACCGACCGGCACGTCAAACTCCATCCGGTCGTACACGTCATACGGCTGCGACTTGCGCAGATCCCAGGCGATGCCCGAACCGCGGATCATCGGGCCGGAAAAGCCCCATTTGATCGCATCGTCGCGGCTGACGACCGCGATATCGACGTTGCGCTGCTTGAAGATGCGGTTGTCCGCGACGAGCGAGATCGCATCCTCGAACAGACGCGGCAGGCGCGTGTCAAGCCAGTCGGCGATGTCCGCGAGCAGCTTGACCGGTGCGTCCTGATGGACGCCGCCGGGCCGGAACCACGCTGCATGCATCCGCGCGCCCGAAATCCGCTCGTAGAAGTTCATGCAATCCTCACGGATCTCGAACAGCCACAGGTTCGGCGTCATCGCGCCGACGTCCATGACGTGCGAGCCCAGGTTGAGCATGTGGTTCGAAATGCGCGTCAGTTCAGCAAACAGCACGCGAAGATATTGCGCGCGGATCGGCACTTCGAGATCGAGCAGCTTCTCGACCGCGAGCACATAGCTGTGCTCCATGCAGAGCGGCGAGCAATAGTCGAGCCGGTCAAAATACGGCAGCGCCTGCATGTAGGTCTTATATTCGATCAGCTTCTCGGTGCCGCGATGGAGCAGCCCGACGTGCGGATCGACGCGTTCGACGATTTCGCCGTCAAGCTCCATCACCAGACGCAGAACACCGTGCGCGGCGGGATGCTGCGGTCCGAAGTTGATCGTGTAATTCTGGATCTCGACGTCGCCGACCTCGGGCTTTTCGCCGTCGGTGCGACGTTCGAGCTGATCGAGATACTCGCTCACTGGTTCTGTCCTCCACCAGATCCACCGCCGCTGCCGGGGCTCGGCATAACGGCTGGATCGGCCGGCTTTTCACCTGCTCCGGGGCCGGACTTGCCCGCGCCGGATTGGCTGGTGTTTTCGGTAACCTTGGGGTCGCTCGGTGCCTGAGTCGGCGAGGATGCCGCATCGGCCTTGACGATGTCGTCAGCCTTGAGCGGCGTCGGCGCGCCCTTGGCCTCCGGCACCTTCGCCTTCTCGTCACCCGGGAGCACGTATTCGGCGCCCTCCCACGGGCTCATGAAATCGAAGCTGCGGAAATCCTGTGCCAGTGCAACGGGTTCATAGACCACGCGCTTGGCTTCCTCCGAATAGCGCAGTTCGACATAGCCGGTCAGCGGGAAGTCCTTGCGCTGCGGGTGCCCCCGGAACCCGTAATCGGTGAGGATTCGGCGCAAATCCGAATTGCCCGAGAACAGCACGCCGTACATGTCGTACACTTCGCGCTCGAGCCAGCCGGCAACCGGCCAGATGCCGGTGACGGACGGCACAGGCTTCTCGTCGTCGGTCTGGACGTGCACGCGAATGCGGTGGTTGCGCGTCAGCGACAACAGGCAATAGACGACCTCGAACCGCTCGACACCGCGGTCGGGATAATCGACGCCCGCGATTTCCATCAGCTGCTGGTATTCGAGCCCCGGCGTGTCGCGCAGCGCGATCATCGTCTCGACCAGCGAGACGCGATCGACGTGCAGCGCGACTTCGCCAACCGCATCGAGTGAATGCAGCAAACGGCCGCCGAGCGCCGCAGCCGCCGCATCGATCACGCCGTCATTAGCGACATAGGCAGGTGCCGGCGCCTTCATCGTTCGATCGTCCCGACGCGACGGATCTTCCGTTGCAACTGCATGATCCCATACAGCAATGCTTCAGCGGTCGGCGGGCAGCCGGGGACATAGATGTCGACCGGAACGATCCGGTCACAGCCACGAACTACCGAATAGCTGTAGTGGTAATAGCCACCGCCATTGGCGCACGAGCCCATCGAGATGACGTATTTCGGCTCCGACATCTGGTCATAGACCTTGCGAAGCGCCGGGGCCATCTTGTTGCAGAGCGTGCCTGCGACGATCATAACGTCCGACTGGCGCGGTGACGCGCGTGGCGCGGCACCGAAGCGTTCGAGATCGTAGCGCGGCATGTTGACGTGGATCATCTCGACCGCGCAGCACGCGAGCCCGAAGGTCATCCACCACAGCGAGCCCGTACGCGCCCACTGGAACAGGTCCTCGGTCGACGTGACGAGGAAACCCTTGTCGCCAAGCTCGCCGTTCAGATCGTTGAAGAACGCGGCGTCGGGCTTGACCAGATCCTGGCCCGGCAGGCCAGTTGTCGGATGAGTGAGTTCTACTCCCATTCGAGAGCTCCCTTCTTCCACGCGTAAACAAGGCCGAGCGCGAGTTCGGCAATAAACAGCATCATCGAGCCCCATGCGACCCAGCCGAGCTGGAACACGCTGACCGCCCACGGGTATAGAAACGCCGCCTCGAGATCGAAGATGATGAACAGGATCGCGACCAGATAGAACCGAACGTCGAACTGGCTGCGCGGATCTTCGAATGCGGGAAAGCCGCATTCATATTCGGACAGTTTCTCCGCGGTCGGTTTGTGCGCCCCGGTCAGGCGCGCAACGAGCATCGGCAGAAACACGAACGCGCTGGACAGCACGAGCGCGACGCCGAGGAACAGCAGGATCGGCAGATATTGTGACAGGTCAACCAAGGGTGTTCTCGCATGTGCGAAGGGATGCCGAGGGCTTTAGGACCATGGGCTTTTAGGGGCAAGGGTTGCGGGCGTGAGAATGAATCGCAACAGGCGTTTGGAAGGGGTTTCTCACAGCGCCGCAACGCCCGGACTAACTTCGGTCATTCCCGCGCAGGCGGGAATCCGTTGCCGCAGTGGCGGCAGGGGCGATCGAGGCCAGCCAATATGGATCCCCTCCCCCCGCGAGGATGACGGAGTCGCTGGGAGCGCAACCGCGCCCCCGCCCCTCAGCGCAGCGCGCCCGCCAGCAATTTGTGGAGTCGCGTCTGCAACCCGTCGTTCGCGGCAAGGAACTCACTGCGCTCCATCATCTTCTCACCACCGCGGAAGTCGGTGACGAATCCGCCCGCTTCCTTGACCAGCAACAGGCCGGCCGCAGCGTCCCACGCCTTGAGACCCGACTCCCAATAGCCGTCGTACCGCCCCGCCGCGACCCAGGCGAGATCGAGCGCGGCCGATCCCATCCGCCGAATCCCGGCGACTTCCGGCGCGATTGCACCGAAGATGCGCGACCATTCGGCGAAATTGCCGTGGCCGAGGAATGGGATCCCCGTCGCGATCAGCGAGTCGGCAAGGTCACGGCGCGCCGAAACGCGCAACCGCTGCTCCTGCACCCATGCGCCCCGGCCCTTCTCGGCCCAGAACGCTTCGTCGGTGATCGGCTGATAGACCATCGCCGAGGTGATCTCGCGCTTGCCGTTGGGCATCGGCTCCTCGACCGCAATTGAGATTGCAAAATGCGGGATGCCGTGGAGAAAGTTGGTCGTGCCATCGAGCGGATCGACGATGAAGCGCGGCTTGTTGGGATCACCTGCGACTTCGCCGCGCTCTTCCATCAGGAAGCCCCAGTCGGGGCGTGCGCGCGACAGTTCCTCGTACAGCGTCTGCTCGGCGCGCTGGTCGGCGATCGTCACGAAGTCGGCCGGGCCCTTGCGGCTGACCTGCAGCTGCTGGACCTCGTTGAAATCGCGGCGCAGACGCGGACCGGCTTTGCGGGCGGCGCGATCGATGACGGTCATCAGACCGGAATGTGAGGGCATATCTTTTTCTTTCTTCTCCCACTCCCCGCTTGCGGGGAGTGGGTCGGGGAGAGGGGCAGTACAATGCGGCGCGCTACGATACTGCCTCTCTCCCGTCCTCGCTTCGTTCGGCCACCCTCTCCCCGCAGGCGGGGAGAGGGAGAAGCGTTATTCGGCGCGCTTCACATAGGTCTGTTCGTAGACATCGACGACGATCCGCGTCCCTGCGCCGATATGCGGCGGGACCATCACGCGGACGCCATTCTCGAGGATCGCAGGCTTGTAGCTCGACGAGGCGGTCTGTCCCTTCACCACCGCATCCGCCTCGACGATCAACGC
Organism: Sphingomonas sp. PsM26; assembly: GCA_030433805.1. Taxonomy (GTDB): domain Bacteria; phylum Pseudomonadota; class Alphaproteobacteria; order Sphingomonadales; family Sphingomonadaceae; genus Sphingomonas. Next base: position 72,043 of record JARUXA010000008.1, read on the forward strand.
CTCGATCGTGTCGGGGAGCTGCACCGAGATCGGGCGCTCCTCCCACAATTCCATCACGACATCCATCCCGTCCTGCAGGAACGCCGCCGCATCGCCAAGGATGTCCGCGTCGAGCGTGATCTGCTCGTAATTGATCTTGTCCATGAAGGTCAGCGTGTCGCCCTCGCGGAACAGGAACTGGAAGTCGACTGTGTCGAGCCGGACCTTCTCGAGGCTCTCGGCCGAGCGGAAGCGGACGTTGTTCTTCCGGCCGTCGATCAGGTTCTTCAGCTCGACCTGCATGTAAGCGCCGCCCTTGCCGGGCTGGGTGTGCTGGATCTTCACCGCACGCCAGATGCCGCCTTCATATTCGAGAATGTTGCCGGGACGGATTTCGACCGCGTTGATCTTCATGGGGTGAGCCTGCGTTGCAAAGAGCCAAAGAGGAGACGCATTCATGCGCCTCCGTGGCGCGAGGCCTTAGCCGGGCAGCGGCTTCCCGGCAAGATAGGGGAACGGATCGACATCGGTCCCTTCGTACCAATGTTGCGCGGGATCGGTTCGGGTCAGGCCGAAATGGAGATGATAATTCCCCGCCCCCGCGTTGCCGGTATCCCCGACATACCCCAGCAGCTGACCGTTGGTGATCGACTGCCCCTCGTGCAATCCTGGCGCATATCCTGCGAGGTGCGCATAATAGTGCGTCCATGTCCGCGATGGAGAGCGAACATAAACGGTGATGCCGCCTGCACCGCTGTTCCACAACTTCTCGACCACCCCCGGCGCGGCTGCAACCACCGGCGTATTCGCGGCAGCCATCACGTCGGTGCCATGATGCTCGCGTGCGCCGTCTTCGCGCGCGTCGCCCCAGGACTCGTGGATGTCGCTCCGCGCAACGCCCGACACCGGCATACCGAGCAGGATTGCCCTGCCCCGCCCCGCGCCAATATCAACCGGTTGCGGCTGCCATCGTACTGCCAGCCGCAACCGCGCAAGTGGCCCTTGCGCCGTTTCGGGCATTCCCGCAGGCGCGTCCGGCAACAGGACCAGCGCGCCAATCCAGAGCCCGACGACCGCAACCAGCAGCCCGAACGCGACCAAACCAATCCGCCGCATACCGAAGCCCGATCAGCTCTGGAACACGGCCGGCGTACCGGGCTTGACCATCATGGCGAGTCGCGCGGCATCCCAGTTGGTCAACCGGATGCAACCGTGGCTTTCCGCCCGCCCGATCGTCTCCGGAGAAGGCGTGCCGTGGATGCCGTAATGCGGCTTGGACAAATCAAGCCAGACAACGCCGACCGGACCGTTCGGCCCGGGGGGAAGGAGCGCTTGCTTTGCGCTCTTCTTCGCGTCCCAGAACAGGTCCGGGTTGAAGTGGAACTCGGGGTTATACGACGCGCCCTTCACCTTCCACGTCCCGATGGGAAGCGGATCATGCGTGCTGCCCATCGTCGCCATGAACTGCGCGACCAGCTTCCCGTCCTTGTCGAGTACGCGCAGCACTTCCTTCGACTTCGACACGACGATCTTCGCGCCGACCGGCTGGGTCGAGTCGACGTTGAGGTCCGTAAGTGTCTTGCGCCATGCCTCGGGCAGCTTCGCGTCGTAGGCGCGCCCCGTCGTGATGGCGTTGGGAACGACGATCTGCGTTCCGGCGGTCAGCTTCGTATTCGGGCTGTTGAGTTCGAGCAGTACCGCAGGGGTCGTGTGGAACATCTCGCCCAGCTTCTCCATCACGGTCTTGTATCCGAGCGCGGGGAGCTTCGACTGAAGTGCCGGGTCCTTCGGCAACGGGTTGGTGTAGGGGCCGGCAAGGATATCGTCGTTCAGCGTGACTCGTTGTGTCGGGCGAAACGCCCGGTGCGGATACAGCGCCTGCAACGTTTTCTGATCGAGCTTGCCGGTCTTAGGCAACCCCTGCACTTCCTGAAAACCGTTCAGCGCCGCCGCGAGCGACTTGCCTTCGCGTCCGTCGAGGACCCCCGGCGAAAACCCTAGATGGTCGAGAATCACCTGCGCGTGAAGGATCGACAGATCGAGCCGGGTCGGGGTCGACGGATTGGCCTGAGGCGCATTTGTTCCTGCCGCGGTGGCACTCATGAGACCAACCGGGGCCAAGGCCAGACAAGCCAATCCGGTGAAGGTTTTTAGCACGGTTTCAGTCCCCTACATGCAACGCCATGGACATAACGACAGATCGACCACTTGGCTCCGTTACGAATACGAAATGTCTGGAGCCGCTTTCCCGGCGCGCTGTTCTGGGCGGCGCGATCATGGGCGCTACGGCCATGGCGCTGCCCCTACCCGCCATGGCCAAGGGGATCGAATGGCGGCTTGCGATCCGCAACGTCCACACCAACGAGACGGTTGATGCGGTGTTTGCACGATCGGGTGAGTTCGTGGCCGCGGGACTTGCCGAACTGAACCACGGCCTGCGCGATTGGCGCACCGGCGAAACGATCGGAATGGACCGCCGCCTGCTCGCTCTGCTGGTCTCGCTTCGACAGAAGCTGGAACTCAGTGGCAATCGCAAGATCGACCTGATCTCCGGCTATCGGTCACCCAAGACCAATGCCCGGCTCCGGTCTGCGGGTGGCAAGCACACCGGCGTCGCCCATATGAGCCAGCACATGCTCGGCAAGGCGACCGACATCGTCGTGCCGGGCGTTTCGCTCGACCGCCTGCGGGGCGCAGCGCTTGCCCTGGGTGGCGGGGGTGTCGGCTATTATCCGCGCGATGGTTTCGTCCACGTCGACACCGGACGGGTACGGCACTGGTAGGCTGTCCATCCCGTTTGCCCTGAACGCCGTCGAAAGGTCGACCCTGCTCAGCGCAAACGGAGGGATCCGTAGCCAGCTGGCACCGGTTCGTTACCGGGCCAGTGCCGCCTCGAATGCTTGCACTGCGGCGGCTTCATCCCCGCCCCAGACGGCGTGTGACACGGCGAGGAAGTCCGCTCCCGCCGTGACGAGGGCCGGCGCAGTAACCGGCGTGATCCCGCCGATCGCGACGCACGGGATTTCGAACACGGTCGACCACCAGCTGAGCAAAACGGGATCAGCGACATGTTCGGTCGTTTTCGTCACCGTCGGATGGAACGCGCCGAACGCAACATAGTCCGCCCCCGCCTCGCCGGCTTCCATCGCAAGATGTCGGCTGGCGTGGCACGTCACGCCGATCTGCGCCGCCGCACCCAGTTCGCTGCGGGCTTCCTGCGGATCACCGTCGTCCTGCCCGAGGTGCACGCCGTCCGCACCAAGGCGCTTGGCCAGCGCGATGCTGTCGTTGACGATGAACGCGACGTCGGCATCCGCGCAGATCCGCTGCAACGGCTCGGCGAGCGCGGCCGCGCTGTGCTGGTCGATGTCCTTCACGCGGAACTGGAACGCGGCGACAGGCCCCGCCTCGAGCGCGCGTTTCAGCCGATCGGGAAACGCGCCGCCGACGTCCAGCGGCGAGACGAGATACAGCTGACACGGTGGGCGCCGGTAGTCGCGCTGGAATTGCGCACCGAAATTGGGGTCGAGCGGGCCGAGCGGGTCTTCAATGTCCATGCGCTGCCGATAGCGCCGCGATCGCGGCATGGAAAGCCACGGGGTCATCAAGCTTGTGCGCAATCGCCGATACAGGCGTGCCGCGACGATGCTGGACCGGCGGATCGAGGTCGAGCCAGACATTCGGCCAACCGATCAGTGCGAAGTTGACGACGCCCCGCTGCTTAAGTGTGGCGGCATCCCAAGTCCGGCCGGTCCCGGCGATCTGCGCGACCGGGACCGTCAGCGATTTCAGGAACCCCGTCCGCATCATCAGCACGTCAGCCGTCAAAACGACCGGCAACCGTTTGAACGACCGCAACAGCAACGTGAGATCAAGAACCGCGGCAACGTCGACGACGCCGAGGAGGATCGCGACGGTCCACCCGAACGCCGCGACCAGCACGAGATGCACGACGAGCATCTTGACCACCGCGATCCCGAGCAGCACGCCTATCATCGGGCCGAGGCTCCGATGATAGGCGAACGCCGCTGTGTCTTACGCCTCGCCCTTGTAGATCGCGATGATCTTGGCGAGCATTTCCAGTGCCTCCGCGCGCGGGCGCTGGAAGGTGTTGCGGCCGATGATCGACCCGTTGCCGCCGCCGGCGAGAATGTCGCGCGCATCCTGATAGACCGCATCCGACCCCTTGGACGCACCACCCGAGAAGACGACGATCCGGCGTCCGGCGAAGCTCGACTGCACGACGTGACGGACACGGTCCGCCTGGTTGGACCAGTCGGTGCCCTCGTACATCGGTTTGGCGTCCTTCTGCTCGATATGATCGCTCGGCAGCTTCACCTTGATGATGTGCGCGCCCAGCAATGCCGCCATGTGCGCGGCATAGGCGCCGACATCGAGCGCGAGCTCGCCCGACTTGGGCAGCATCCCGCCACGCGGATAGGACCAGATGACGGTTGCGATGCCGACCGACTTGGCCTCGGCGGACATTTCGCGGATCTGGCCGATCATGTCGAACAGATTGTCCGACCCCGGATAAATGGTGAATCCGATCGCGGCACAACCCAGGCGAACCGCATCCTCGACCGAGGCGGTTACGGCCTGATTGGCACCCTGCGCCCAGCTGTTCGAGCTGTTGACCTTGAGGATCGTCGGGATCTGCCCAGCGAACGTCCCTGCGCCTGCTTCGAGCATCCCGAGCGGCGCGGCATAGGCCGAAAGCCCTGCGTCGATCGCGAGCTGATAGTGGTAATGGGGGTCGTATGCAGCGGGGTTGACCGCGAAACTGCGCGCCGGGCCATGTTCGAAGCCCTGGTCGACAGGCAGGATGACGAGCTTGCCGGTGCCGCCAAGCTTGCCCTGCATCAGGATGCGGCCAAGGTTGGTCTTGGTTGCGGGACTGTCCGATTCGTACTTGTCGAGAATGGCTTGGACGGCTGGCGTCATGGTTTGGGTCCTCCACGAGAATGTTTGGCGGCGTGATACCCAGCCGCCCGCGCGACTGCAACGCGCCATTCCCTCAGCGAGCCCAATTCATCGGCTTAGCTCTTGCTATTTCAGGCGGGGCAGCGTTTTCGCGCTTCGATGAGCCAAGCCGACACCCACGATCTCTCGCCCGCAGTGACGCTGCTCATGGCGGTCGCCTGCGGGGCGATGGTTGCCAACCTGTATTACGCACAGACGCTGATCGAGCAGATCGGGGCCGACATCGGCCTGTCCGCGGGGTTGGCGGGGACGATCGTGACGCTGACGCAATTGGGCTACGGGCTGGGACTCGCGTTCATCGTGCCATTGTCGGATCTGGTCGAGAACAAACGCCTTATTCTCATCTCAACTGCGGGCGCAGTGCTCGGCTCGCTCGGGATTGCGCTTGCGAAAGGCCCGGTGACGTTCCTCGCCGCAGCCCTGGTGACGGGGGTGTGCTCGGTCGGCGTACAGGTCCTCGTGCCGCTCGCGGCGAAGCTTAGCAGCCAAGCGCGGCAAGGCCGCACGATCGGACTGGTGATGAGCGGCCTGCTGACCGGCATCATGCTCGCGCGCCCGATCGCCAGCTTCGTCGCCGGATTGGCGGGATGGCGGGCGATGTTCTTCCTGTCCGCCGGGATCACCGCACTGGTCGGCGTCGCGCTGCTGACGATGCTGCCTGCGCGACGCCCCGACAGCACATTGCGTTATGGTGCGCTGCTGGCATCGTCGGTCGACCTGCTGCGACGCTATCCCGTGCTGCGGTTGCGCGCCGCCTATCAGGCGTTGCTGTTCATCGCGTTCAACACGTTCTGGACCGCAGCGCCGATCGTGCTGACCCAGCGGTTCGGGCTTGGCGCGAACGGCGTCGCGCTGTTCGCATTGGCCGGTGCCGGCGGCGCGCTGATCGCCCCCGTCGCCGGATGGCTGGCGGACCGCGGGCTGTCGCGCAGCACGACGTTCGGGGGGCTTATGCTGTTGACGTTGTCGTTCCTCGGATCCGACATGGTCGTCGCCGCGGGTAGCCTGATCGCATTCGGGGTCAGCGCGGTGCTGATCGATGCGGCGGTGCAACTCAACCAGATCTCGGGGCAGCGGATCATCTTCGGGCTGGACCCGAATGCCGGCGGACGGATCAACGCTGCTTATATGACGATCGTCTTCGTCTTCGGTGCGACCGGATCGGTGATTGGCAGCGCCAGCGTGGCGTCGGGCGGATGGGGCCTGACCAGCGTGATCGGCGCTGCGATTGGCGGCGTCGGATTGGCTTTGTTCCTGCTGTTCGATCGACGACGGCCCGAAAACCCATAAGCAGTCGGCCTGCCCGGCGTCGGGATGACGCCGGTCTCGGCAAACCCCCTTGGAACGCGCCCGCTTCCTGCTAAACGCTGGCGCGATGACCCTGCTTTCCGACACCACCCCGCCGCTCGCGCAAGCTAACAGCCTGCGCCAGCAACCCGATGACAACGGGCATTTCGGCCAGTTCGGTGGCCGCTACGTCGCCGAGACGCTGATGCCGCTCGTGCTAGAGCTCGACCAGGCGTATCGCGCGGCCAAGGCCGACTCGGCGTTTCAGGCGCAGTTCGACGATCTGCTGGAACATTATGTCGGCCGCCCGAGCCCGCTGTACTATGCCGAACGCCTGACCGAGACGCTGCGCGAGTCCGCGCCCGAGGGGAAAGGCGCGCAGATCTGGTTCAAGCGCGACGAACTCAACCACACCGGCGCGCACAAGATCAACAATTGCATCGGGCAGATCCTGCTTGCGATGCGGATGGGCAAGACGCGGATCATCGCCGAGACCGGCGCGGGTCAGCACGGTGTCGCCACCGCGACGGTCTGCGCGCGCTTCGGTCTGCCGTGCGTGATCTACATGGGTGCAAAGGACATTGCGCGGCAGGCCCCCAACGTGTTCCGCATGAAGCTGCTCGGCGCGGAAGTGCGCCCGGTGACGAGCGGGTCGCATTCGCTAAAGGACGCGATGAACGAAGGGATGCGCGACTGGGTCGCGAACGTCCACGACACCTTCTACATCATCGGCACCGCCGCAGGGCCCCATCCCTATCCGGAACTCGTTCGCGACTTCCAGAGCGTGATCGGCAAGGAAGCGCGCGCGCAGATGATGTCGCGGATCGACCGCCTGCCCGACCTGCTCGTCGCGGCGATCGGTGGCGGGTCGAACGCGATCGGGCTGTTCCACCCGTTCCTCGACGACGCAGACGTCAAAATGCTGGGCGTCGAAGCGGCGGGTCGCGGGCTCGACAAGGAACATGCGGCATCGCTTGCCGGCGGCGCGCCGGGCATCCTCCACGGCAACAAGACTTATCTGCTGCAGGACGAGGACGGCCAGATCACCGAGGCGCATTCGATCTCGGCGGGTCTCGACTATCCGGGCATCGGCCCCGAGCATAGCTGGCTGCACGAGATCGGGCGGGTCGAATATACCGCGATCGGCGACACCGAGGCGCTGGATGCGTTCCAGCTGCTGTGCCGCACCGAGGGCATCATTCCCGCGCTCGAACCGGCGCATGCGATCGCCGCAGTCGCCAAGCGCGCACGCGAGATGGATCGCGACCAGATCATCCTCGCCAATCTGTGCGGGCGTGGCGACAAGGACATCTTCACCGTCGCAGAAGCGCTCGGGGTGGCGATTTGAGCGCGCGTGGGGGGGGCCTTTCGGACGTCGTCACTGCTGCGGTGGTCGGTGCGGTCGTTGCGCTGATCGTGCGTGAGGTCAGTGCGTTCGGTATCGACGTTCAGCGCTGGACGCTGCACGTCCCGCGCGCGCTGGACTCGGCGAAGATTGGTGCGATTGCAGGCGCGGCGAGCAATCTCTTCGGCAACTGGAGGTCGGGACGATGACTCCAGTTTCTGGGACCCGCCTTTCCGCCGCCTTCGCCAAGGGCCACCCCGCGCTTGTCGCGTTCGTCACTGCGGGCGACCCCACCCCCGCCGCCACCGGCGCAATCCTCGACGCGCTTGTCGAGGGTGGTGCCGACGTGATCGAACTCGGCATGCCGTTCACCGATCCGATGGCCGATGGTCCCGCGATCCAGGCCGCGAACATCCGCAGCCTGCTTGCGGGCACGCGCACTGCGGATATCCTCGGCATCGCCAAGGCTTTCCGGGCACGGCACCCGGATACGCCGCTGGTGCTGATGGGCTATGCCAACCCGATGACGATCCGCGGTGGCGACTGGTTCGCTGCCGCCGCGCGTGATGCAGGCGTGGACGGCGTGATTTGCGTCGATATCCCACCCGAGGAAGACGCCGAACTCGGGCCCTCGCTCCGTGCCGCCGGGATCGATCCGATCCGGCTCGCCACCCCGACGACCGACGCGGCGCGCTTGCCCGCGGTCCTCGATGGCGCGAGCGGCTTCGTCTATTACGTCTCGGTCGCCGGGATCACCGGTCTGCAACAGGCAGTCCAAGGATCGATCGAAGCCGCCGTCGCGCGTCTGAAAGCATCGACCGACTTGCCGATCGCGGTCGGCTTCGGCGTCCGCACGCCGGATCAGGCGGCGGCCATCGCGAAGGTCGCGGACGGCGTCGTCGTTGGCTCGGCGATCGTCGAACTGGTCGCGCAGCATGGCGCGGCTGCGCCCGACGCGGTGCGCACCTATATCCAATCCCTGTCGACGGCCGTCCACGCCGCCCGCAAAGGAGTTCTCGCATGACCTGGATCACCAGCGTCCGCAACGCGCTCTCGCTCGTCGTCCCGATCAAGAAGGAGACGCCCGACACGCTCTGGCACAAGTGCAAGGGCTGCGGGCAGATGCTGTTCGTCAAGGAGCTGGAGGACAATCTCCATGTCTGCCCGCATTGCGACCATCACGAACGGATCGGGCCGATCCTGCGCTTCCAATATGTCTTCGACGCGGGATCGTACACGATCGTCCCGCTTCCCAAGGTCCCCGACGACCCGCTCAAGTTCCGCGATACCAAACGGTACGTCGACCGGATCAAGGCGGCGCGGGCCGCAACGTCTGAAGGGGACGCACTGATCACCGCGCGCGGGACGATCGACGGCCGTCGTGCGGTCATCGGTGTCCAGGACTTCGCGTTCATGGGCGGATCAATGGGTCTGGCGGTCGGCGAGGCGTTCGTGCGCGGGGTGGAGACCGCAATTCAGGACAATTGCCCGTACATCATCTTCACCGCTGCCGGCGGTGCGCGGATGCAGGAGGGCATTCTCTCACTGATGCAGATGCCGCGCGCGACGGTGGCGATCCAGATGCTGCACGATGCGGGGCTGCCCTATATCGTCGTGCTGACCGATCCGACCACGGGTGGCGTGACCGCCAGCTATGCGATGCTGGGCGACGTTCAGATCGCCGAACCGGGCGCGTTGATCGGCTTTGCCGGGCAACGCGTGATCGAGCAGACGATCCGCGAGAAACTGCCCGACGGGTTCCAGCGCGCCGAATATCTGCTCGAACACGGCATGATCGACATGGTGAAGCACCGCCGCGACCTGCGCACGACGCTCGCGAGCCTGATCGACTATCTCGGCGCCAAGCGCGCAGCGGCGTAATTGATCTCCCTCTCCCCTCCGGGGGGAGGGCAAGCGAGGCGAAGCCGAAGCGAGGGAGAGGGGCAGTACGGAGAGGTGGGGCTGCTGGACCGCCCCTCTCCCCGACCCTCTCCCCGCAAGCGGGGAGAGGGAGAAGAAGATGGACCACGCCGTCTCCACTGACACCGCCGTTCAGGCACAGCTCGACCGGTTGTGGGCGCTGTCCCCCGGTGCCGACATCCTCGGTCTCGAACGGATCACGCTCCTGCTCGACCGACTTGGCAACCCGCAGGACCGCTTGCCGCCGGTGTTCCACGTCGCCGGCACCAACGGCAAGGGATCGACCTGCGCGTTCCTGCGCAGTGCGCTCGAAGCCGCGGGATACACGGTCCACGCCTACACCAGCCCACACCTCGTCCGCTTCAACGAACGCATTCGCGTCGCGGGGCAACTAATCGACGATGCGCTGCTCGCCGCACTCCTCGCCGAAGTGCTCGATGCGGGCGGCGACATCGGCGCAAGCTTCTTCGAAGTCACCACCGCCGTTGCGTTTCTCGCCTTCGCACGCACCCCGGCGGATACGTGCGTGTTCGAGGTCGGCCTTGGGGGACGGCTTGACGCGACCAATGTCATTGCGCACCCGCTCGTGACCGGGATCGCCCAACTCGGGATCGATCACCAAAGCTTCCTCGGTGACAGCGCGGTGGGAATCGCCGGTGAGAAAGCGGGAATCGCCAAATCCGGTGCGGCGCTCGTCACGATGGATTACGAACCCGACCTTGCGGCGCGCGTTGCGCAGGTTGCGATGCAGGCGGACGCGTCCGTGCTCGCCCTCGGTACGTCCTGGCACCTGTCGACCGACGCGACGACCCTGCGGTACGAAGATGCGGACGGGAGCGTCCATATTCCGCTCCCCGCGATGGCCGGGCCGCATCAACCGGGCAATCTGGCGCTGGCGATCGCAATGATCCGCCACCAGAAGCTGTTGCCGGTGCCGGCGGAAGCCTTTGACCACGCCGCGCGCAAGACGCATTGGCCCGCTCGCATGCAACGGCTCCACCCCGGGCCCCTCGTCAATCTGCTCCCGCCCGGTAGCCAGCTGTGGCTGGACGGCGGGCACAACCCCGCGGCGGCGGGAGCGATCGCTGCGACGATGCGGGAGATCGCCGAACCCGGCATCGGGCGGAGCGACGTGCATCTTGTTCTCGGGATGCTGTCGAACAAGGATCCGGCCGGGCTACTGACCCCGTTCGCGGAGATTGCCACCACGTTGCACGCGGTCCCGATCGTGAACCACGAACACCACCCGCCGCACGCACTCGCGACGGTCGCGCATACGCTTGGGATCGCGGCACACACTGCCGACAGCATCGCCGATGCCTTGCGTGATATCGTCGAGATCGCCGACGTGGTTGAGCCACCAATCGTGCTAATCCTGGGCTCACTATACCTCGCGGGTGAAGTGCTCCGCGCGAACGGCGAACTACCGGACTGACCGATATTATTGCGATTGACTTGCAATAGCGACTGGAAGAGGATGCTCCCACCCCCACGGAGCATCCCCTTATGACTGCGAATCATTCCGCTGCGCTGGCCCTGCCTGCTGCCCTCCCGCACCTGCTGCCCGAGGATCCAAACGCGCGACTGTTGTTGTTCGCCTTCCGACGGATGGGCGCGCACGGCCTCAAGGACGCGCATGCCGCGCAGGCGTTGATGCAGGCGTTCGGCACCGAGTTCCGCCGTCCGCTGACGCTGCTGCGCGCGATGATGGCGGACATTGCCGGCGGTGCATCCTGCGCGATCTCAATCGCACCGTGCTGCTGCCGCCGGATTACGCATGCCGAACACGCGATGCTGACGATCGTCGCGCGCGCGGAAACCGCACCCGACAGCGCGCGACTGTTGCTAGGCGACCTGATCGGCGCGCGCCAACCCGATGGCGTGCTGGCGAGCATCACGGTCGTCGCACAAGCCTTCGCCGACGCGGGACGGCCGATTACCGCGGAGTGACGTCGCCCTCCGTCGCACCGATCGACGCATCGATCAGCCCGGTCCGGCTCATCCACCAGAACAGCAGCACCCCCGGCAGTGCGGCGACCGTCGTGAGCAGGTAGAAGTTCACATAGCCCATCGAATCGATCAGCCCGCCCGCGGTGGTCCCTGTCACGAAGCGCCCGACGATGCTCGCCGCCGCCGAAATCAGCGCATATTGCGCGGCGGTGAAGCGCGAATTGGTCAGCGCGGAGAAATAGGCGACCACGGTCACGCCGCCTATCCCGCTCGAGAAATTCTCGAACCCGATCGCGCTCGCCATGCCGAGATTGGAATGCCCTGCCGCAGCAAGCCCGGCGAAACTGAGGTTGGACAGCATCATCAGCACCAGTGATGCCAGCACCGAACGCTTGAGCCCGAGGCGCGTGTACAACATGCCGCCGACGAAAATGCCGACCATGAAGGCGAGGAACCCGACCCACACGTCGTAGAAGGCGATCTCGTCGTTGGTGAATTGGAGCGAATCGAACAACAGCCGGAAAGTCAGGTTCGCCAGCGTGTCGCCAATCTTGTGGATCAGGATGAACAACAGCACCAACACCGCGCCGCGCCGCTGGAAGAACTGCAGGAACGGCCCGAGGATCGAGGTGCCGAGGCTGGCAAGGCCCGGGCGACGCTTCTCCGGCGCGCGCCGCTTCAGCGGTTCGCCGCAGATCAGCCCCGCAAGCATGGCAGGCAATGCGAAGGCCGCGCACACCAGATAGGCATTGGCCCAGCCGAACCGCGCTGCCACGACCAGCGCAACCGCTCCCGCCCCTGCCGACCCGAGCCGCCAGCCATATTGCGACATGCCCGATCCAATGCCCAATTGGCGCGGCTCAAGCAGTTCGATGCGATAGGCGTCGATCACGATGTCGAAGGTCGCGCCCGCCGCGCCGACCAAAATCGCGGCAACCGCGGTTGCGAAGATGTCCGCCTTGGGATCGATCAGCGCGAGATGCGCGACTGCCGCAATCACCAAAGCGCCTGCGACGAGCAGCCACGAAACGCGCTGGCCGAGCGCGCCGATCAGCGGCAAGCGCACGCCGTCGACGATCCACGCCCACAGCCATTTGAGATTATAAACAAGAAACGCGAGGCTGAACGCCGTGACAGTCGACTTGGTGATCCCGCTCTGCGCAAGACGCGTCGTCAGCGTCGCGCCGATCATGGCGAACGGAAAGCCCGACGAAATCCCGAGCGCCAGTGCCGCCAACGGCGCCTTTTCGAAATACGGGCGGATGCCATCCGACCAGCTCGGGTCGCGCCCGCTCGTGCCATCCATGCGTATCGTGCCCCTGCCGCGTAAGTCGGTTGCCGTCGCGGGCGACCCTAACGTCTAAAACGCGCAGCGGAAGAGCGGACCGGATCGCGCCGTCCGCCGACGCGTCAGGCGGCCTTCGCGAACAGACTGAAGCCCGACGGCATGCGCTTGGGTGCCTTGCCGTCTAGCACCGCCTCGATCGCAGAGATCGACGCGAGCAGATCGCGTTGCGCATAGGGCTTGGCGAGACAGCCATTGGCGACCTCGCGCGCACCTTGTGGGCACTGACCCGTGACGAACAGGACTGCGATGCCCTTAGCATGCGCGGCGTGGGCGACATCCACGCCGCTACCGTCCGCAAGACTGATGTCGAGAAGTACCAAGTCGAGTTCGACGCCGGAATCGATCACCGCCATTGCATCCGTGACGCGGTCGACCGTCGCGACGATCTCATATTCCGCATCCCGCAGACAATGTTCGGTATCGAACGCGACCAGCGGCTCGTCCTCGACGAGCAGCAGCTTGCAGATCCGCCGCTTTTTCCGTCCGAACAGCATGTTCGGTGCCCCACCTTCTGTACCGCGCCGAAAATGGCGTCGTGCGTACCGCCCTCGTTACGCACCCGTGCCTTAACGCTCGACTACAAGATCGGACGCAAATCTTTTTGTTCAACACACGAGGACGAATTTGGGTATCAGGGCGACGTGTCAAAATACCGTCCCCCAAAAACTGCCGCGCCGGGCGCCGCAACCACCCCTCGCGAGCGCGCCGAAGACGAGCAACGGATCGCCAAGCTGCTGGCCCGCGCGGGCATAGCTTCGCGCCGTGAAGTCGAACGCATGATCGCCGAGGGACGCGTCGCGCGCCACGGCGTCGTCATCGATACGCCCGCGACGATCCTCGCTTCGCTCGACGGCGTGACGGTCGACGGCAACCCCGTCGCCGCGCCGGCCGATGCGCGCCTGTTCCTCTACCACAAGCCGTCCGGGCTGCTCGTGACCGAGCGTGATCCCGCGGGGCGTCCCACGATTTACGATCGCTTGCCGCAGGATCTGCCGCGGCTAGTCCCAGTCGGGCGGCTCGATCTCAACACTGAGGGGCTTTTGCTCCTGACCACCGACGGCGAATTGAAGCGCCAGCTCGAACTCCCTGCGACCGGCGTAGAGCGCGCATACCGTGCCCGCGCTTATGGCCAGGTGACGCAGGAGCAGCTCGAGGAACTGATCCACGGGATTGAGATCGAAGGAGTGCGCTACGGGTCGATCAACGCCAATCTCGAACGCCGCACTGGCGCGAACGTGTGGATCGAGATGATCCTGACCGAGGGAAAGAACCGCGAAGTTCGCCGTGTCCTTGAATTCCTCGGGCTCAAGGTCTCGCGGCTCATTCGCACGCGCTACGGGCCGTTCCTGCTGGGCGACCTGTCGCCCGGCGCGATCGGTGAGGTGCGCGCACATGACGTCGCCGCGTTCCGCAAGGATCCCAAGCGGATGCTCCAGCCCGAGCGGATCAAGGGTCCGTCGGGGGATCGTCCCAAACCCCAGGCAACGCCTGTGCCCGAGCGTCCGCAGCGCAGCGCCCGCCCCGCGTCCCGCCCGAGCGCGACACGGATCACGCGCGCCGTTGCGAACGACAGCGATCGCGCAGCGTTCGCCGAGCCCCGCCGGGCGTCGGCCGACCCGCGGCGGGAGGGAATCGTCGTGACCAAGGCGCCCAAGGTAAAGCGCTTCTACGACGCCAAACCCAAGGCGGGTGCCCCCGCCGCGACAACCCCGGCGCGCACGCCCGACGGGCGCCCCGCGCGCGTGTTCAATCCCGAGCTCGGCCGCAACGTCCGCGCCAAGACCCCACGCGGTGCCAGCAGCGACGCTTCGGCCCGACCATCGGCGCGTCCTGTCGGCGCGCGTGCTGGTGCTGCACGACCCGGTGTTGCCGGATCAGGGGCTGCTCGGCCCGGAACCACCCGGCCGACCGGCGATCGCTCGACACCCCGCCCTACCAATTCACGCCCACCACGGACTCGTAAATAATGCGCATCATCGCCGGAGCATGGCGCGGCCGCCCGCTCGTCGCCCCCAAGGGAGACGCGACGCGTCCAACCGCTGACCGCGTTCGCGAGGCCCTGTTCTCGATGCTGGCAAGCCGTCTGGGTAGCTTCGAGGACCTGAGCGTTGCGGATCTCTTTGCGGGATCAGGCGCGCTGGGTCTCGAGGCGCTGTCGCGCGGTGCCGCGTCGTGCGTTTTCGTTGAACAGGACAAGCCAGCGCTCGACGCGCTCCGCACCAACATCGCCAAATTGTCCGCCAAGGCGGACGTCCGTGCGCAGTCGGTACTCGCGCTCGGCCATGCGGTCGCACCGCTCGACCTGATTTTGATGGACCCGCCCTATGACAGCAATGCGGGCGCGGTCGCGCTCGACAAGCTCGCGCGGCTTGGCTGGGTCGGCGATGCGACCTGGATCAGCATCGAGACCGCCAAGCCCGACCGGATCGAAGTGGCAGGATTCGTCGAGGACGTAACACGAGTCCACGGCAAGGCACGGCTGACGCTGTTGCGGCGGGGGTGACGACCTCACGCAGCGGCATTCGATAGGCCGGCTGTTTCCAGCGAAAGCATGGCCGCTGCGAAACATAACTGTTCTCCCGCGAAGGCGGGAGTCCAGGAGTAGCCCGCACTGTAAGCCGCTGTCCTGCTGGGCTCTGGATCCTAGCCTTCGCGGGAAAACGTCCGATGGCGAGGCTACCCCGATCCGTCTCGTCAGACGACCCGCCCGATCGTGCGGGGACCACCTGCGGAGAGACCGCAGACAGCCCCCATCGCAATCACATTTTCGTGATAGCCACAAACAACACATACAGCCCGCCGGACAGCGCCATCGCCACCGGCAGCGTCAGCACCCACGCCAGTGCCATGTTGATGACGGTGCGTCCCTGCAGCCCGGCCCCGTTGGCGACCGAGGCACCGGCCACGCCTGACGACAGGATATGCGTTGTCGAAACCGGCAGGCCATAGACTTCCGCCGCCATGATCGTCCCTGCCGCGACGAGCTCAGCGGACGCGCCCATGCCGTACGTCAGGTGGGTCTTGCCGATCTTCTCGCCGACCGTGATGACGATCCGCCGCCAGCCGACCATCGTCCCCAATCCCAGTGCAAGCGCGACGGTGATCTTCACCCAGGTCGGGATGTAGCGCGTGCCCTTCTCGAGATTGGTCTGATAACCGGTAATCGCCTTGAGTTCGGGCTCGCTGAAGATCGCTGCCGCGGCCTTCTTGTCCTTGGTGGCGAGACGCGTGGTATCGAGCACCAGATACATGTCGTTGCGCAGATTGGGGGTCGCCGCCGCCGAGACCTTGTTGAGCGACCCGAACGCGCCGATCCGTTGGCCAAGATCGCGCGACAGTGACGACGCCGCCGCATATACGCGTGGGGTCGATGCCTTGCGTTCCTTGAGCGCGCCGGTCAGCACGTCGCGCGCCTCGTCAACCGTCGTCATCGTCGCGCCCGCGGCATGGACCGAGAACGCATTGGACGCAGCATTCGCGCTCGCGACGAACGCCGGCGTCTGGCTTTCGGGCATCGTGCGGTTGAGCGCGTAGGCGGTGGGTGCGCAGCCGATCAGGATCAGCATGATCAGCCCCATGCCCTTCTGCCCGTCATTGCCGCCATGCGCGAAGCTGACGGCGGTGCAGGTGAAGATCAGCAATGCCCGAACGCCCTTGGGCGGCGGGGCGTTGCCCTCCGGCTCCTTGTACAGTTTCGGGTTCTTGAGCACGAACTTCATCACGACCAGCAACAGGGCCGCTGCACCAAAGCCGATCAGCGGTGCCATCCACAGCCCGGTCAGCACCTTGGTCGCCTGGCTCCAGTCGACGCCCGACGTGCCGCCGGTACCCGAAGACATCAGCTGATTCGCAAAGCCCACGCCGAGGATCGACCCGATCAACGCGTGGCTCGACGAGTTCGGCAGGCCGACGAACCACGTCGCGAGGTTCCACAGCACCGCTGCAAGCAGCAGCGCGAAGATCATCGCGAACCCGGCGCTGCTCCCTACGTGCAGGATGAGGTCGACCGGCAGCAGCGTGATGATCGAATAGGCAACCGCCCCGCTCGACGCCATGACGCCGAGGAAGTTGAAGAAGCCCGACCATACCACTGCGAGCGGCGCCGGCATCGCGTGCGTGTAGATGACGGTGGCGACGGCATTGGCGGTGTCATGGAACCCGTTAACGAATTCGAAACCAAGTGCGATCAACAAGGCAAGTGCAAGGAACGCGAACGTACCGATCGCGAGTCCCTCGCCGACCTGCTTGGTATCGGTGAAGATGCTGAAGCCTGCGAAGGCCAGCCCCGCCACCATGATTCCCAGGAACAGCCAACGCCCCGCAGGGAACAGTTGATGATCCAACCGGGGGCCGCTCGCGACCTCGGATTCGAGAGGCGCCGACAAGGTAGTAGCCATGGCTGTGAAAGGCCTTCACTCGGTTGGTTACGGGTGGTTCAGATGTACAGGTGTTGCGCGCCGATAGCGGTGTCCGACGCCAAAGACCAGCCCGAACCATTCGGAAGGTAGGGACGCGGCGGCATTCGTTCCATAGTCGGGACACGCGAACACGTTGCGATTGACGACCGCCAGAGCATGAACCTCGGCGCAGAACACAGGCTGGTTGCTCGCCTCGCAGCCGCGGCGTAGGACGGTCGTGACGCCGAGGGGGGCGTCGGGGGGAGCTTTATACGATGCCGGTCGCGTCTGGGACGCGTGGCGCTGTTGCGGAGCCGTCGGCAGCGACGGCGATCGCAAACGGCTGTCCGCCAGTTAAGATCGTTACGATGCTGTACGGATTTGCGCCGGGGGGAGTCGAACGCATCGCCGCGCGCCTGCATGCCGCATGGGTCGATCTGGGCGTGCGATCCGAAATCGTCGTCGCCGATTCGCGCACGCCGCCGCCGCTTGCGCTCTCATATGTCACCCGCGCCGGTAATCGGTCGCATTCGCGCGGACTGATCGCCTTTGCGCTGCTGGTGCTCGCTTTGCGTCGCCGGGTGCGGGACGACCGCCCCGATGCGGTGTTTTGCGCCGGCAACACCTACACATCGGTTGCAGTCATGTTGCGGTTGCTGGTCGGCCCCACCTGCCCGCCGATCATCGCAAAGATCAGCAACTGCCTGGTCCGGAACGACATGCCGCCGTTGTTGCGGTGGTTCTATCGCGCGTGGTTGCGGCTGCAGGGGCGCTGGATCGATCACTTCGTGGGCCTTGCCCCTGCGATGCGTGACGAGATCGCAGGGTTGATCGGCGTACCGCATGACCGGATCAGCGTGATCGAGGACCCGGCGCTGGGGGCGGACGACCTTGAGCGGCTCGCGAACCTGCGCGATACCGGCCCGAGGGACCGTCGCGGGCGACACTATCTGGCGGTCGGGCGGCTCGCGCCGCAGAAGAACTTTTCACTGCTAATCGATGCTTTTGCACGATTTACCACCCCCAACGACCAACTCACCATTCTGGGCGAAGGTGCGGAACGCGCGATGCTCGAAGCGAAGGCGTGGTCGCTCGGCATCGCCGGTCGTGTCCGTCTGCCGGGGCATGTTGCGACGACCGAGGCATGGCTGGCGGACGCCGATGCGCTGGTGCTCTCGTCGGATTATGAGGGTGTTCCGGCGGTCCTGATCGAGGCGTTGGCCGCCGGCATTCCGATCGTCTCGACCCGTTGCTGCGTTTCGATGGACGATCTGCTCGGGCACGGCGCCTACGGGCGAATCGTCTCGGTTGGCGATTCAGCCGCGCTGGCGGA
The DNA here is from genome assembly GCA_030433805.1 of Sphingomonas sp. PsM26. GTDB lineage: Bacteria > Pseudomonadota > Alphaproteobacteria > Sphingomonadales > Sphingomonadaceae > Sphingomonas. The sequence continues at coordinate 90,585 of JARUXA010000008.1, forward strand.
AGCGATGGCGGTGGCGGTCTTGCCCGAGCCGGCATCCGTGATCGCGGCCCGCCGCACCGCCGCCGCACAGTATACGGTGGATCGCGCCAGTGTGCTCTACATAGCTTTGGTGCGCCAGCTTGCCGAGGCACGGTCCGTCGATATGTCCCGGGAAACGCTTGTAATCTACCCCGCACCGGTTGCCACCGCCGCGCGTTGACCGCACTGGCGCGAAACCCCGTGCTTGCCCCGATCGCTCGCGTTCCCTACCTGTTCACCGATGAGTCTTCCCGTTTCCCAGCACGCGCCAGCGCCCGCCGATCCGCCTTATCTGCGCGGACTGAATGATCCGCAGCGCGATGCGGTGTTGACCACCGAAGGTCCGGTTCTGGTGCTGGCAGGGGCAGGCACCGGCAAGACCGCCGCACTGACCGCGCGACTCGCACATTTGCTCAATACTAGAAAGGCTTGGCCGAGCGAGATCCTCAGCGTCACTTTCACCAACAAGGCCGCGCGGGAGATGCGGGAGCGAGTCGGGCGGCTCGTGGGCGATGTGGTCGAGGGGATGCCGTGGCTCGGCACGTTCCACGCGATTGGCGCGAAGATGCTCAGGCGTCATGCCGAACTCGTTGGTTTGCAAAGCAATTTCACGATCCTCGACACCGACGATCAGTTGCGGTTGCTCAAGCAGTTGATCCAGGCGGCCGACCTCGACGAGAAACGCTGGCCTGCGCGGCAACTCGCGGGGCTGATCGACGGGTGGAAAAACAAGGGTTTAACGCCCGCGCAGATCGATGCGGGCGAAAGCGAACTCTACGCCAATGGCCGCGGACAGGAGCTTTACGCCGCCTACCAGACTCGCCTTGCGGCGCTCAACGCGTGCGATTTTGGAGACCTTTTGCTCCATATGTTAGTCATTTTGCAGCGCGATCGAGACGTTCTGGCGGAGTATCAGCGCCGGTTTAAGTACATTATGGTCGACGAATATCAGGATACCAACAGTGTCCAGTATCTCTGGCTCCGGCTGCTCGCGCAGGAGCGCAAGAACATCGCGTGCGTCGGCGACGACGACCAGTCGATCTATTCGTGGCGCGGCGCGCAGGTCGAAAACATCCTGAAGTTCGAGAAGGACTTTCCGGGCGCGAAGATCATCCGGCTCGAACAGAATTACCGCTCGACCCCGCACATTCTGGGCGCGGCCTCGGGCGTGATCGCCAACAACAGCGGGCGGCTCGGCAAGCAGCTCTGGACCGAGCTCGACGTCGGCGAGAAGGTCAAGGTGCTCGGCGTCTGGGATGGCCCCGAGGAAGCACGCCGCGTCAGCGAGGAAATCGAATCGGCACAGCGCGCGGGCACGTCGCTCGACGAGGTCGCGATCCTCGTTCGTGCGCAGCACCAGACTCGCGAGTTCGAGGACCGCTTCATCGCAACCGGGATCAACTACCGCATCGTCGGCGGCTTCCGCTTCTACGAACGCGCCGAGATCCGCGATGCGCTGGCGTACCTTCGTGTCGTCGCGCAGCCTGCGGACGACCTGGCGTTCGACCGGATCGTCAACGTCCCCAAGCGCGGGCTTGGCGACAAGGCGGTGTCCAAGGTGCATCAGCTAGCGCGTGCGCAGGGCATCCCGCTCGTCACCGCCGCGGCGCGGCTGCTCGACACTGATGAGCTGACGGGTGCCGCGCGGAAATCGCTCGGCAATCTCGTCATCGACATGGCGCGTTGGCGGGCGCAAGTGACCGAGCTGTCGCATGGCGATCTCGCGCGGATCATCCTCGACGAAAGCGGTTATACGGGAATGCTTCAGGCCGAGAAATCGGTGGAAGCAGCCGGCCGGCTTGAGAACCTGACCGAACTCGTCCGCGCGATGGAGGAATATGAGACGCTCGGCGCGTTCCTCGAACACGTCAGCCTCGTGATGGACAATGAGGCCGCCGCCGAGGACCCCAAGGTCACGATCATGACGATCCACGCCGCCAAGGGGCTGGAATATGACACCGTCTTCCTCGTCGGCTGGGAAGAAGGACTGTTCCCCTCGCAGCGATCGCTCGACGAGGGCGGGACCGCGAGTCTCGAGGAAGAACGGCGCCTCGCCTATGTCGCAATCACGCGCGCGCGACGCCGCGCGACGATCCTCCACGCCGCCAACCGCCGCATCTACGGCCAGTGGACGAGCAGCATCCCGAGCCGGTTCGTCAACGAACTTCCGCCCGAACATGTCGAGGCGGAATCGAGCATGGCGGGCGGCGAAAGCTTGTGGCGCGCCAACTGGTCCGAACGCGCCGACCCGTTCGCCGATGTCGCGCGCGGCACCGGGCGCGGCCCCGGCTGGCAACGCGCGGCGGGAGTCGGGGGTGCGTCGGGGAAGCCCGGCGGCGAGTTCACCAGCCGCACCTTTTCCCGCGAGCCGAGCCGCGTGCAGGAGTCGCGGTCGTCGGCGATCAGCCTGGGCAACAAGGGGCGGAGCGACGTTGCGATCGGGATGCGCGTGTTCCACCAGAAGTTCGGCTACGGCCTGATCGCGGAGATCGAGGGCAACAAGCTCGAGATCGATTTCGAGAGCGCGGGGCGCAAGCGCGTGATGGACAGTTTCGTGACGATTGGCTGATCCACGCCGCATATCGACGCTCCCCGCATATCGGATGACCGAACGATGCTTTTTCTCGCGCTTAAAGCCCTGATTTCCGGGATCCTGATCGCGGCAGCCTCGACGCTCGCCAAACGCTACCCGGGGTTCGGCGCACTGGTCGCTTCGTTGCCGCTGGTGTCGGTGCTGGGGATGATCTGGTTGTGGGGCGAGAAACCGGACGCGGCCAACATGGCAAGCCACGTCGGCGCGACCTTCTGGTACATCCTGCCGTCCTTGCCGATGTTTATCGTGATGCCGGCGCTGTTGCGGAGCGGGGTGGGGTTCTGGCCGACGCTGGGGCTTGGCTGTGCGCTGACGATCGCGCTGTACGCCGGGATGGTCGCGATCGCGCCGCGCTTCGGCATCGGGTTGTAAATCGGGCGGTCCTTCGGCGACGTCTTCGGGCCACGGCAAATATGTACGCGCGCTGTCGGTCGTGTTCAGCATCGATACCGGCGCTGCGTCCCATAGCGGTGATCAAGCCCGATCGACGGGCCGAAAGGACAGATTATGAAGATCGCGCACATTCTCGCTGCCGCAAGCCTGATCGCCGGCATCGGCGTCTCGACCACCGCATCGGCACAGGATTATCGCGGCGATCGTGGTCGGTACGATCACCGCTATGACGATCGCCGTGGCGATCATCGCGGCGATCACCGGAACTGGCGTGGCGACCGTCGGGGCGGCGACCGCTATTATGGCCGCAATCGCCGGCACGATGGATACAACAACCGCGGACGCAACTGCCGGACCGACTGGCGTAACCATCGCCGCGTGCAGATCTGCCGCTGATCCGGCAAGGAAGGGGCGCCCGAGCGCCCCTTCCACTCTACTCGGCGCGCCGGGAGCGATGTAACCTTTACGTCATAAAGTCTTCACGGCATGGATGAGCACGATCGGGTATTGGACCCGATCCTGCGGCGATCGGGTCCATCGTCCTTTCCAGGCGCAGCCGTTTGTTCAATTCCACCGTCTTCCCCTTTGCGCCGCCGGCGCCGGTCTATCCCGTCGGACGGTCGCACGCCGGCCTGATCCCGGGTAGCTGGCTGGTCGTCGGCGCTGCAATGAGCGCCGCCTGCCTTGCCGCATTGCTGTTCGACACCGGCATCACGATCGATCCCACCGCGCCGCGCACCCTGATCTATCTCGGGGTATTTGCGCTTGCCCTCAGCCTGCGGATCATCTTCCGCGCCCCGAACAACCCGGCACAACGCGTCATTCGCGACGTCGGTGAAACCTTCGGCCTGTTTACCGCCGTGTCGCTGATGGGTGCGGTCGCAACCTATCCGATCGCGGCGGAGACCAACGGGACGATCGATGGGGTTCTTCAGCAGATCGACGTCGCGCTCCATTTCGACTGGCTCGCCTGGTATCAGGTGGTTGCGGACCACCGCGCGCTGCAGATCCTCGGTGCGGCGGCGTATCAGAGCATCTACGTCAGCCCGGCGATCATTCTCGGATATTGTGCCTGGGCGGACAAGCGGGCGGCGGCCCGCGGGCTGATCGCGAGCTTCTGGGTGGCGGCGGTCATCGCGCTCTGCCTGTTCCGCTGCTGGCCGGCTTATGGCCCGTTTGCGATGCTATGGCATGGCCCTGCCCCGTACATGACCGAGAGCGGCCTGTATGAATCGCAACTGGTACCATTGCTGCGCGCGCATGTGATGCGCGAGGTCGATCTGGGTGCGTTGCGTGGACTGGTCGAGGCACCGAGCTTCCATACGGCCAGCGCTGTCCTGTACATCGTCGCGGCGTGGCCGTTCGCACGGATCCGCAAGCCGATCGTGATCGTCAATGTGGCGATGCTGCTGGCGACCCCAGTGGAGGGCACGCATTATCTGGCGGATATGCTTGCCGGTGCGTCGGTTGCGCTGATCGCGCTGGCAATCGTCACCGTAGTGCGGCGGCGGCTGCCCGGTTCGATGACCGGACAGCCCGCCCGGCGTTAGGCGTGCTCGACCGCCATCAGCGCGTTGTCCGCATATTTGGGATCGCTCGGCGAGAACAGTTCGCTGACCTGAAAATTGCGGTCCACGAGTGCTAGATCAACGAGGCCGATCAGCTTGAAGGTCCCGACCTTGAACTCGCGCGGCGGCTTGCCCTCGCGCTCCAGCACCACGCCGTCGACGTACATTTCGCCGTGGCGGGTGAAGATGATGTGCGGGGCCAGCACGATCGGCAACTTGTTGTAGGTCGCGGTCAGGCACTTCTTGCGAACGATCGCCTCGAAGACCGTTGGGACTGGCCCGGTCGGCATTGCGGTTTCGCCCTGTTCGTCGGGATATTTCATGACAACGTTGTACCAAAAATGGTGCGTTGCAGCAAGTAACGTTCGGATCTCGAAATGGGATCCGCGCCGAACGGAATTTGGCATGCGCCCGGTTGCCGATGTCCGCCATCTGCGTCGCGACGCACCGGACCGGAACCGCCACGCATACCACCCGTTGCGCGTGGGAAGGAGATTGGCATGACGGATCAGGTCGAAATCGAACGCAAGTTCTGGAAAGCGCTGCGGTCGGACATGACGATGATGCTCGGCCTCGTCGGGGTCGACGAGGGGCACACCCGCCCGATGACCGCGCAGCTGGACGGCGATGAGGATCGTGGCCCGATCTACTTCTTCGCCTCGAAGGAAACCGAACTGGTCGCGGACCTGAGGAATGGCGCACGTGCGGTCGCGACGTTCGCATCGAAGGGCAATGATATCTTCGCGGCGGTCCACGGTACGCTCATGCTCGATGACGATCGCGCGACGATCGACCGGTTGTGGAATCGCTTCGTCGCGGCGTGGTTCGAAGGCGGCAAGGATGACCCCAAGCTGCAACTGATCCGGCTGGACGCCGAACGCGCGCAGATCTGGATCGACGCCTCCAGCATGGTCGCGGGGGTCAAACTCCTGCTCGGGATCGATCCCAAGGAGGATTACAAGGACAAGGTCGCCGAGGTGTCGCTAGGTTGACACGACAGACGACGCGCGTCGCATCGCCAGACACGGCGCCAATGACGGACGGCCTGCCCCTCCCCCGCCGCTATGCCGCGATCGCGACGCTATGTCTCGGCACGGCGCTGATCATCATCGACGGCGGGGTGGCCAACATCGCGCTGCCGACGATCGCGCGCGATCTGGGGATCGACCGGTCTGCGGTCGTGTCGGTCGTGACGATCTACCAGTTGATGCTGGTGATGCTGCTGCTGCCGTTTGCTGGCCTGGGTGAGCGCATCGGGCTCAAGCGGATGTACCAGATTGGGCAGCTCGTCTTTGCGGTCGCGACGCTGTTGTGCTTCTTTGCGAAGAGTCTTCCGTTCCTGCTGATCGTCCGCGCCGTGCAGGCGATCGGGGCGGCGGCGGCATTGAGCGTGTCCTCTGCGCTGATCCGCTCGACCTATCCATCCAACCAGTTGGGCAGCGGGCTCGGCATCAACAGCGCGATCGTGTCCGCAGGCGCGGCGCTCGCGCCGTCGCTGGGCGGGTTCATCCTCGGGGTTGCGCCGTGGCCATGGGTGTTTGCCAGTGCGGTGCCTTTCGCGATCGGATCGCTGCTGCTCGGGCGTGCGCTCCCCGATACGCCGCCACGTGACACGCCGTTCGACGTGATCGGCGCGGTGATGTGCGCGGCGATGTTCGGGCTCGTCATCGGCGGGCTCGAAAGCGCGGTGCATGGCGATAGTCCGGTCGTTTCCGCCGCGATCGTGCTGACCGGTGTCGCGGTCGGCATATTGTTCGTCCGTCGCGAGAAAGGCGAACGCGATCCGATCCTGCCGATCGACCTGCTTGCGCGCCCCGTGCTGCGGTTGTCGGTGGTGGGAGCCTATACCGCGTTCATCGCATCGATGACGCTGATCATCTCGATGCCTTTCCGGCTGCAGAGCGAGTTCGGCTTCACCCCGACCGAGATGGGGCTGCTGATGGCCCCCTGGCCGCTGACCAACATCGTCGTCGCGCCGCTGTCGGGTTGGCTGTCGAGCCGCATCCCGGCGGGTGTGCTCGGCGGGATCGGCATGGCGATCTCGATCGTCGCGCTGGTGCTGATCGCCTATATGCCGCCGCACCCCAGCCATTTCGACGTCGTGTGGCGGATGGCGCTGTGCGGCGCGGGGTTCGGAACGTTCCTGCCGCCCAACGCACGGCTTATCATCGGCAGTGCGCCGCGCGAACGCGCCGCGGCGGCGGGTGGCCTCGTCTCGACCACGCGATTGCTTGGCCAGACGACGGGTGCGACGCTGGTCGCGGCATTGCTCGCGCTCGGGATCGGCGGCGGGGCGACCCCGCCTTTGGTCGCCGCCGGGCTCGCCTTCGTCGCGGGGCTGTGCAGTCTTGCGCGGTTGCGTCCGTCGATCAGGACGCCTGCGACCGTTGAAGCAGCCGACGTCCAGCCCGCCAGTTCGGTTCGCTAAAGACCGTTCAGCGACGCATTGTCGCCCGGGATTACACCTCCGACTGCGTTAACCAACTAAATCACTGTGATCACGATTTGGCACGCCTCATGCTAAGAGGAAGATGCTCGGAGTAATGAGTTAGTATCTTGATACTAAAGAATGATTTCCATTCCGAGTAACCAGGGAAAGGAAATGCCATGCGTATTACCACAACACTTAAGGCCGTTGCCGTCGCTGCAGTACTGACCGCCGCAACCCCGGTCCTTGCTGCCACGACGTTCAGCACGAACTTCGACAGTACCAATTTCGGCCCGGGGGCGGGGTTCACGACGCTGTCCTCGTACGAAGGCTGGACGGGCGGCGCCAACGGGATCGAAGTTCAATATAACAACGTTGCCGGCGCACCATTCTCGGGCGCGAACTTCGTCGAGCTCGATACCAATGCCAACAGCTCGATGAGCCGGATGATCGACGCCGGCAGCTACATCCTGCGCTACTGGTATTCGGATCGCCCCAATGTCCCGGCGAATTCGAACGGCATCAGCGTCCTGCTCAACGGGTCGTCGGTGTTCACGTCGGCGGGTGGCGCTGGCGGCAGCAATACCAACTGGTCGCTGCAGACCTTCGCCTTCACCGCTGCCGCACCGACGACGCTGACCTTCGCAGCGCTGGGCCGGAGCGACTCGCTCGGCGGGTATATCGACAGCGTGTCGCTGTCCGCGGTGCCGGAACCGATGACCTGGGCGATGATGATCACGGGCTTCGGCATGATGGGCGTCGCGCTGCGCAATCGCCGGGCCGCGGCCAAGGTCACCTACGCCTGATCGATCGACGCGTGTGAAAGCAGGGCCGTCAGCCACCAGGCTGGCGGCCCTGCCGATTCTGGCGTCAGAACACCGCCTTGCCGTCGCCGCCGAGCATCGCCTTGCGGACGAGCGGGATCGGCGGGCCACCGAAGCTGAGCAACTGGTCGTGGAACGCCTTCCACCCTGCCCGCCCGCCATGCGTCGCGGTCCAGTCGGTGCGGAGCTTGCGGATCATCAGCTTGCCCATCGTGTAGTTGAGATAGGCGGGATCATAGGTGCCGCGCGCGGACTGCTGCTTGGCGTTGCCCTCGTCCTGGTAGCATTGCTCGACGAACATCTTGCGCGACTGTTCCTGCGTCATCCCCTGCGCGTGGAGCCCGATCGCGGAGAGATACCGGCAATCGCGGAGCAGCGCGTTGGACAATTGCCCGACATGCGTCTCTGGATCGCCGTCGTGAAGCCCCGCTTCCCACATCATTTCCTCAGCATAATGCGCCCAGCCCTCGGCGAAGGCGTAGCCGACGAACAGCCGCCCGAACAACGACGGCGAGGCGTTGGCGTGGCGGAACTGGAGGAAATGCCCCGGCATCACTTCATGCACCGAGGTGAACAGCAGGTCGTTCTTGCCGGGGATGAACCCGTCCTGCTCGGCCTTGCTCCACGACGGGTCCGGCGGCGAGATGTAATAGACCGAGGGGATGCCCTTCTCGAACGGCCCGGGCGGGTCGATATAGGCGGAGTTCTGTCGGTTGTACGGCGGGCTTTCCTCGACCAGCGCCTGTTCCTGGTCGGGGATGGTGACCACGTCGCTCTTGAGCACGAACGCGCGGAGTTCGGGGATTTGCTTGCGCGCCTCCGCAACCGGATCGTCGTTCATTGGCTTGTTGGCATTCATCTTGGCCATGCACGCGGGCACGCTCGCGCCCGGTGCGAACTTGTCGCACGCCGCGACCAGCGCCTGCTGGTTGCGCACCATGTCCGCACGCCCGGCGGCTTCAAGCGTTGCGAGCGGCACGTCGACGCCCTCGGTCTGCTTGATCATCCGCGAGAACTTGTCCGCGCCGAGCGCAAAATCCTGTGTCGCCGATCCGCGCTGGCCTTCCAGCCATGTGCCGAGATCGTGCATCGATTTGGACGCCGCGGTCGCAGCCTTGTCGAACTCTTCCTGCAAGGCGGGGCTTTTCACGTCCGCGAACGCCTTCTTGGCGTCACCCGTGTAATAGTCCCCGAACCCGTTGAACGCCGCCACGCCGAAGTTGATGTAGCTGAGCGGCAGCGGCGCCTTGAGGTTCTCGCGGATTTGCGCGGTGGCGGTGGGAATCTTGCGCAGGAACGACACCATCGCGCGCATCCGCGTCGGCGCATCCGCATAATTGCGGGCGATATAGACGTTGGGGTCGAGCCCGGCGTTGACGTACCAGGACGGATTGCGATGCGGGAAATCGGCATCCTCGAGCCAGAACAGCTTCCCCGAGGCGACCGTCACGAGATAGTCGCGCTCGAATGCCGCCTGCTTGTCGAGCTTGGCGGGATCGAACGCCTTGGCCTTAGTGATCGCGTCGCGCAGGAAGTCGCCCTGGCGTTTCAGGCCAGCGGGAGACCAGTCACCGAGGCCGCCATCGTAATCGTGGCGGCCCTGATAGACGGCATCGGCGGGCGAGACCTTGAACCAGTCCTCGATGAAGGTATTGCGAAAGCTCTTCCAGTCGGTCGTCGGCAACGCGGTCAGTGCGATCGCCGTCGATTTCGGGGCCGGAGCCTCCGCGGTACAGGACGCAACGGCGAGCGCCGCTATGCCTGTCAGCCAAATATTCCGCATTCCAGCTCCTTGATCGGTCTTCGGGCGGATTCGTCCGCGGCGGCAAGCTGACAGTTTGGAACGTCCGGCGCCACCCCTGCGACGGAACGCGGCGCGCCACGCGTCGTTCTGATACCCGTCATCAAAGCTGAGGATGTTCCCATGCCCTATATCAAGACCCGCGACGGCACCGACCTTTACGTCAAGGATTGGGGCACTGGACGTCCGGTCGTCCTCGTGCACGGCTGGCCGCTCAATGCCGACAGCTGGGACGCGCAGGCGATGGCACTGGCAGACGCGGGTTTCCGTGCGATCGCTTATGATCGCCGCGGGTTCGGCCGGTCGGGCCAGCCGTGGAGCGGTTATGACTATGACACGCTGACCGACGATCTGGCGGACGTGCTGGAGCAGACGGGTGCCGCGGATGCCACCATCGTGGGCTTCTCGATGGGCGGCGGCGAAGTCGCGCGCTACATGAGCCGGCATGAGGGAAAGGGTGTCGTCGCAGCCGGTCTGATCGCATCGGTGGTGCCCTACATGCTCCAGACCGAGGACAATCCGCACGGCGTTCCCGAGGAAAAGCTTGCAGCGATTGCCGAGGGGATCGGGAAAGATCGTTACGGCTTTTTCCAGACGTTCATGAAGCAGTTCCTGGGCGTCGGGTTCATTTCGTCGCCGGTCAGCAGCGAGACGGTGGACTGGGCGTGGTCGCAGACCAATCTTGCGGGGTTGAAGCCGATCCTGGCGTGTGCGCAGTCGTTCGGCCATACCGACTTCCGGCCTGATCTTCCTGCGTTCCGCGTGCCGACGCTGATTATTCACGGAACGAGCGACCAGACCGTCCCGATCGATGCGACCGCGCGTCGGGCGGCTGAGGGCATCGCAAGTGCGCAACTGGTTGAGTATGAGGGCGCTCCGCATGGTCTGACGATTACCGACAGCGACCGGTTTACGAATGATTTGCTGACGTTCCTGGGACGGTAAGCTCCCTTTATCGCCCCTCCCCTTCAGGGGAGGGGATGGGGGTGGGGGGAGCCTCGCAGAGACCCTTGTCAGATGGCGGGCGTGCTGCACGGCCCCACCCCAACCCCTCCCCTGAAGGGGAGGGGCTTTTACACAACAAATAGCGTCAGTTAAGCGGGACGATCACTTCGTCCTGGTGCACCACGCCCAGATCCTTGCGCGCGAGCTCGTCGGCCAAGTCAGGATCGGCATGGCGCGGGTCGAGCAACGCGACCCGGTTCTTCAATTCATTGCGATTGCGGTCAAGCGCCGCAAGTTGCCGCTGCTTGACCGCAAGCTGCCGCTCGACGTCGCCGTAGGCCAGCGCGCCGTTCGGGCCGAAGATCGCATAGCCGCCGAAAAACAGCCCGACGATCATCAACGCCGCCGGCGCGACGGCGCGGCGGAGCATCATTCGGACATTGGAGCGGCGCTTGATCACGGTCGCGATTCTCGCGCATCGCGACTCGTGGATCAAGGTGTATTTCAGGAAATTTTATACCCGCAGGATCGACCGCCCGGCATAGAGCGCAGCACCTTCCAGCTCCTCCTCGATGCGGATCAGCTGGTTGTATTTTGCGAGCCGGTCCGAGCGTGCGAGGCTGCCCGTCTTGATCTGACCGCAGTTGGTGGCGACCGCGAGATCCGCGATCGTCGAATCCTCGGTTTCACCCGAACGATGCGACATCACCGCGGTGTAGCCAGCACGGTTCGCCATCGACACCGCCTCAAGCGTCTCGGTCAGCGTGCCGATCTGGTTGACCTTGACCAGCAGCGAGTTGGCGAGACCGTCCTTGATCCCCTGCCCGAGCCGCTTTGGGTTGGTCACGAACAGATCGTCGCCGACCAGCTGGACCTTGTCACCGCACAGGTCGGTGAGCGCCTTCCAGCCCTCGAAATCGTCCTCGCCCATGCCATCCTCGATCGAGAAGATCGGGTAGCGCCGTGCGAGATCCGCGAGATATTCGGCCATTTCGTGGCTGCTCAGGCTCTTGCCCTCACCCGAAATCTCATACTTGCCGTTCTTGTAGAATTCGGTCGCCGCGCAATCGAGCGCGAGCATCACGTCTTCACCGGGCTTGTAGCCTGCGGTCTCGATCGAGCGCAGGATGAATTCGATCGCCTCGTCGTTCGACGCGATGTTGGGCGCGAAGCCGCCCTCGTCGCCGACCGAGGTCGACAGCCCCTTGTCGTGCAGGCCCTTCTTGAGCGTGTGGAAGATTTCCGACCCGCAGCGCACCGCCTCGAAAATCGTCGATGCGCCCACGGGCACGATCATGAATTCCTGAAAATCGATAGGATTGTCAGCGTGTTCGCCGCCGTTGATGATGTTCATCATCGGCACCGGCAGGACATGCGCGGCGACGCCGCCGACATAACGGTACAGCGGCAGGCTGCGCGCATCCGCCGATGCCTTGGCCACCGCGAGCGACACGCCGAGGATCGCGTTCGCGCCCAGACGGCTTTTGTTGTCGGTGCCGTCGAGCTCGATCATCGTGTGGTCGACGTCGCGCTGGTCTTCGGCTTCGAGCCCGAGCACCGCGTCGGCGATCTCGCGATTGACCGCCTCGACCGCCTGGTCGACGCCCTTGCCGCCCCAGCGGCTCTTGTCGCCGTCGCGCTTCTCGACCGCCTCATGTGCGCCGGTGGAGGCGCCCGAGGGAACCGCGGCACGGCCGAAGCTGCCGTCCTCGAGCATCACATCGACTTCGACGGTGGGATTGCCGCGGCTGTCGATGATCGTGCGAGCATGAATGTCGATTATTGCGGTCACGGAACGATCCTTCTACCGATTTGGGAATGGGGTCGCGGCTGCCTCTATCGCCTAAGCCGGGTATCGGCAAATCGTCCGTGTGCGATGGAACTAGGCGCGGCCCGGACCGCTTTATTGTCGAAGTGCAACTATTGGAGGGCATATACGATGGCCACGACCCCGAATTCGCCGAACGGCAACCCTGGCGCGACCAGCAGCGAGAAGATCGACGCAGCGACCGGTGCCGCCAAGGACGCCGCAGCGTCGGTGCGCGATGAGGCCGGCAAGATCGGCAGCGGCGCCGCACAGATGTTCAAGGACAGCACCGACAAGCTCGGCAAGGAAGTCGTCGATCGCGCGAAAACCTATGCCGCCGACGGCAAGGAACGCGCCGGGACCGCACTCGACGAGATCGTCCAGATGATCAACGATGCCGCCGGCACCGTCGACGAAAAGCTCGGCTCGCAATATGGCCAATATGCCCGCACCGCGGCGGACAAGGTCCAGGGGTTCTCGGAAGGCTTGAAGGCCAAGGAACTCGACGATCTGATCGAGGACGCGCGCGGCTTCGTGCAGAAAAGCCCCGCGATCGCGATCGGTACTGCTGCCGCGCTCGGGTTCGTACTCGTTCGCCTGATCCAGTCGGGTCTGGCGGTCGACAGCGACACCAAGGCCTGATCGCAGCGTGACGGAGCCCGCGATGAGGGATTTCGTGAACGAAGCCACCCCTGCCCCGGCGGATGATGGCATCATGAGCTTGCTGTCGCGGGTCGTGTCCGACGCCGAGCAGGTTGCGCGCGCCGAGATCGATTTGCGCAAGGCGAAGCTGTTCGCCAAGGTTGGTGCCGCGAAGGCGGGGGTCGTGATGATCCTCGTCGCCGCGGTGCTGGGGTTGCTCGCGCTCATTGCCCTGGTGGTGGGCGTGCTGATGATCCTGACGCCGCTGGTTGGGCCGATCTGGGCGACGGTGATCGTCGTCGGCGTATTGCTCGTGCTGGCCGGGGTGTTCGCGATGATCGGGATCGGGCGGTTCAAGACGATGTCGGCCCCTGCCGGAGACGCAGCATGACCACCGACGAAAGCCCGGCGGTCATCGCCGCACAAGCCCGCGCCGCGGCGGCGCGCGCGCAGCTTTCGAGCACGTTCAGCGCGCTGCAACGGCGCACGAACCCGCAGACCTTGGCATCGGATCTCGCTGCCAATCTGAAGGTTCGTGGCACGGACGCGATGCAGGGCGCCGTCGGTACCGCACGCGAGAACCCGGTCGCTGCCGGGATCGGGGTCGTGCTGACCGGACTGTTCCTTGCGCGCGGGCCGATCTTCCGGCTGTTCCGCCGCAAACCCGACCGAATGAAACGCTAATTCTATTCAGGAGAAGATGAAGTGACCGTAGCAGAAACCCTCCACTCCGGTGCCACCGCTGCCTCGGACAAGGCGCGTCATGCGCTCGAAACCGCCCGCGACGGTGCGGGCAAGGCGCTCGAAACCGCACGCGATGGTACCGAGCGTGCTGTCGAGACCGTGCGTGACAGCACCGGCAAGGCGGTCGAGGCCGTGCGCGAAGGCGCTGGCAAGGCGATCGACACTACGTCGCACGCGGCGCACGATCTTGGCGAGCGTGCCGCCGCCGCGATCGAGAAGAGCCCGCTGGGCGTGCTCGTCGGTGGTCTCGCGATCGGGATGCTGACCGGCTCGTTGTTGCCGCGCACGTCGGGCGAAGCGCGCCTGCTTGCCCCGGTCGGGCGTCGCCTGACCGACACAGCGAAGGGCGCCGTGGATGCGGCCAAGGACACCGCCCGGTCGGAATTCGACGGTCTTGGCCTTTCGCGCCATGCGGCGAAGGACCAGGTTGGCAAGCTGCTCGGCGGCGTGATCAACGCATTGGCCGCAGCGGGCACCGCAGCAATGACCGCGAATGCCGCCCAGGCAGAAACGGCCAAGTCTGATGCGACCAAGTCCGGACAGGGTTCGACGCCATCGGGCAACACGTCCGCAACGTCGACGCAACCGAAGCCGCAGGGCGACGCGAAATCGGGTACGTCCACCAATTAATCCGCGATCGAAGGTTCCCGAAGCGGCAGCGCGTGCCTATGAGAAGCGCGACCCTGCTGTCTTCGGGAACCTGATATCATGAGCAAGCTTCACCTAGTCTTCGGCGGCCGCGTCCGTGATCCACGCGGGGTCGACTTCGTCGATACCGCGTCGATCGAAATCGTCGGTGTCTATCCGGATTATGCGAGTGCCGAGAAGGCGTGGCGCGCCGCGGCGCAGCGCACGGTCGATGATGCAGAGATGAAATTCGTCGTGGTGCACCTGCACCGTCTGCTCGAGCCGGATCTGCTCAAGCCAGGCACCGCCGCCTGAATATGGAAAAGCCCGCCATGCATCAGCACGGCGGGCTTTTTTATTAGATGAATTCGATCTTCGAGACGACGTAGTAGCGATCGCCCGACGGAACGGTCACTTCGACCTCGTCATCGAGCTTCCGCCCGATCAGCGCACGCCCGAGCGGCGAATTGTACGAGATGCGTCCGCCCTTGGCGTTCGCCTCGGTCTGGCCGACGATCTGGTAGGTGACGGGCTTGTCGTCCTCGTCCATCAGCGTGACGGTCGCGCCGAACACGACCTTGTCGCCCGACAGGTCGCGCGGGTCGATGACCTGCGCCCGCGCCAGCTTGTCCTCGATATCGCTGATCGACGCTTCGATCTGGCCCTGACGCTCCTTGGCGGCGTGATATTCGGCGTTTTCCGAAAGGTCGCCATGCGCGCGCGCCTCTTCGATCGCATCAACGATCGTCGGGCGTTCCGCCTTCAGCCGTTTCAGGTCTGCATTCAGCGTTTCATAGCCTTCCTGCAGCATCGGCATCTTTTCGACGGTAGCCATCCCTTAAACCCTTTGTCTTCGAACAATCCCTTATCAAGCGAACCCTCCGGAGAGGGCCCGCCCGCACTGTTTCAATATGTCGGGATCAATGGTGCGAAGAGGAATAATAGGATTGTAACGGTCGCACTTCAAGACTGCGCGTCGAAAGGGCGACGATTGCCTGTGCCGCCTCGACGCTCGCGGGCGCCGTGGTGAAGTAGGGAATCTTCAACTGGAGCGCGGACGCACGGATCGGTTGCGAGTCCTTGAGGCTTTGCCACCCTTCGGTCGTGTTGAAGATCAGCGCGATCCCGCCGTCCTTGATCCGGTCGACGATGTGCGGCCGGCCCTGTGCGACCTTGTTGACGCGCTCGACCGGCACGCCCTGCCCCGCGAGATAATCCGCGGTGCCGCCGGTCGCGACGATCGTGAAGCCATGCTCGGCCAGCGCGCGCACGCCCGGCAGGATCACGGGCTTGTCGGTATCCTTGACGCTGACGAACACCGCGCCCGCCTTGGGCAGGATGGTCCCTGCGCCAAGCTGCGATTTGGCGAAGGCAAGCGTGAAGTCGGGGTCGATCCCCATCACTTCGCCCGTGCTCTTCATCTCGGGCGAGAGCACCGGATCGACGCCGGGGAAGCGGTTGAACGGGAAGACCGCTTCCTTGACCGCGTAATAATCGATGTGGCGATCGATCAGCGGCAGATTGGCGAGCTTCTCCCCCGCCATCACGCGCGCGGCGATCTTGGCGATCGGTGCGCCGATCGCCTTGGCGACGAACGGCACCGTGCGGCTGGCGCGCGGGTTGACCTCGATGAGATAGACCTGCCCGCCCTTGACCGCGAACTGGATGTTCATGAGCCCGACGACCGACAGCGCCTTGGCGAGCGCGGCGGTCTGCTTCTCGATCTCGGCGATGATCGCGGGCGTCAGGCTATACGGCGGGATCGAGCAGGCGCTGTCGCCCGAATGGACCCCGGCTTCCTCGATATGCTGGAGCACGCCCGCGACGACCACATCGGTGCCATCTGAGATGGCGTCGACATCGACCTCGATCGCATCGCGGAGATACTGGTCGATCAGCACCGGCGAATCGCCAGACACCTGGACCGCGGTCTGGATATAGTCGTCGAGCTGGAGCGGCCCGTCGACGATCTCCATCGCGCGCCCGCCGAGCACGTAGCTCGGGCGCATCAGCACGGGGTAGCCAATCCGCTCGGCGACCGCGATCGCCTCGTCACGGCTGCGTGCGATGCCGTTGGCGGGCTGGAGCAGGCCGAGCTTGTTGATCAACGCGGCGAACCGCTCGCGGTCCTCCGCCAGATCGATCGCGTCGGGCGAGGTGCCGAGGATCGGGATGCCTGCGTCCTGGAGCGCCTGCGCGAGGTTGAGCGGGGTCTGCCCGCCGAACTGGACGATCACGCCGACGAGCGTACCGTTCTGCTGCTCGACGTGGAGGATTTCGAGCACGTCCTCGGCGGTCAGCGGCTCGAAGTACAGGCGGTCGGACGTGTCATAGTCGGTCGACACCGTCTCCGGGTTGCAGTTGACCATGATCGTCTCATAGCCCGCATCCGCAAGCGCGAAGCAGGCATGGCAGCAGCAATAATCGAACTCGATCCCCTGCCCGATCCGGTTCGGCCCGCCACCGAGGATGACGATCTTGCGCCGGTCGGTTGGCTGGCTCTCGCATTCGGGCTCGCCGAAGCTCGGGGCTTCGTAGGTCGAATACATGTACGGCGTCTTGGCGTTGAATTCCGCCGCGCAGGTGTCGATCCGCTTGAATACCGGACGCACGCCAAGGCGGTGCCGCAGCGCGCGGACTTCGGCCTCGGTCACGCCGCCGGTCATCGCGACGATTGCGTCGTGGACCAGCCCCGACCCACGCGCGATGCCGCGTGCATTGCCGCGCAAGTTCGCTGATTTCAGAGCGAGATAGGCCAAACGCTTGTCACTGAATCCCATCGCCTTGAGACGCCGCATGCCGGGCGCGTCGATCGGCAGGCCGTTGCTGCAGATCTGCTCCTCGGCTGCGACGATCTCGGCGATGCGTTCGATGAACCACGGGTCGAACTTCGCCAGCGCATGGACTTCGGCGACGGTGAAGCCCTCGCGGAGCGCCTGTGCCGCGACGAGCAACCGGTCCGGCGTCGCGATCGCAAGCGCGGCCTCGATCTCGGCGCGTGGCGCGCCTTCGAGGCGGTCGATCATGTTGAAGCCGGACAGCCCGGTTTCGAGCCCGCGGAGCGCCTTCTGGAGGCTCTCGTGGATGTTGCGGCCGATCGCCATCACTTCGCCGACCGACTTCATCGCGGTCGACAGCACGGCTTCCGCGCCCTTGAACTTCTCGAATGCGAAACGCGGGATCTTGGTGACGACGTAATCGATCGTCGGCTCGAACGATGCCGGCGTTGCGCCGGTGATGTCGTTCATGATCTCGTCGAGCGTGTAACCGACCGCGAGCTTTGCGGCGACCTTGGCGATCGGGAAGCCGGTCGCCTTGGACGCGAGCGCCGACGACCGCGACACGCGCGGGTTCATCTCGATCACGATCAGGCGGCCGTCCTTGGGATTGACCGCGAACTGGACGTTCGACCCGCCTGTTTCGACACCGATTTCGCGCAGGCAAGCAATGCTTGCGTTGCGCATGATCTGATATTCCTTGTCGGTCAGCGTCAGCGCGGGCGCGACGGTGATCGAGTCGCCCGTATGGACGCCCATCGGATCGATATTCTCGATCGAGCAGATGATGATGGCATTGTCGGCGCGGTCGCGCACGACTTCCATCTCATATTCCTTCCAGCCGATCAGCGATTCCTCGATCAGCACTTCGGTCGTCGGCGAGGCGTCGAGCCCCGAACGCACGATCGTCTCGAATTCCTCGCGATTGTACGCGATCCCGCCGCCGGTGCCGCCCATCGTGAAGCTCGGCCGGATGATCGAGGGAAGTCCAGTCCGTTCAAGCACTTCGAACGCTTCGGTGAGGCTGTGTGCGATGCCCGAGCGCGCGCTTTCGAGACCGATCTTGGTCATTGCGTCGCGGAACTTCATCCGGTCCTCGGCCTTGTCGATCGCCTCGGCATCCGCCCCGATCATCTCGACGCCGTACTTTTCTAGCGTGCCGTCGTTGAACAGCGCGAGCGCGGTGTTGAGCGCGGTCTGCCCGCCCATCGTCGGCAGGATCGCGTCGGGGCGCTCCTTCTCGATGATCTTGGCGACGATCTCGGGGGTAATCGGCTCGACATAGGTCGCGTCAGCCAGCTCGGGATCGGTCATGATCGTGGCGGGGTTCGAGTTCACCAGGATGATGCGATAGCCATCTTCCTTGAGCGCCTTGATCGCCTGCGTGCCCGAATAATCGAACTCGCACGCCTGCCCGATGACGATCGGCCCCGCGCCGACGACGAGGATCGAGGAGATGTCGGTACGTTTTGGCATCAGTGTGCTTGTCCGGTTTCTTCGGTGTCGTCGTCGTCGTCGGTGCCGTCCTCGGACGTGCAGCCCCAGCCGTCATATTCGACGCCGTAGGCCATTTCGATCTGGACGCACTTGCGCGTCAGCGCGCGGATCGAGGTTTCGTCGGCGGCTTGTTCGCGACCGAGGAACAGGCACATCTCGCCTTCCTCATCCTCTTCGCGCTCGATCACTTCAAAGCCGAGTTGCTCGGCATCCGCCTCGAGCTTGTCGAGCGCGGCGTCGTCGCCGCGGAAGCTGACGTCGACCGGGCGGACGAGATGCGCGATGTCGCCGCTTTCCTTGAGGCTGGCGAGCACGTCCTTGTCGGCGGCCCATTCTTCTTCGAGCCGGGCGGGCGGGACTTCTGGGAGGTTCATCATGCTACGGCCTTCAATGTATGAACTAGGAGGCGATCGGTTCGCATCAAAAGTGCTTTGCAGCGTACTGCGACAGCTGCTCAAACGCCGACTTCGTCAGACGAACGCTCTGCGAAATTTTGTCTGGAATGGCGCGGTCTTTCGATCCGTATGTATCGATTTGAACGAACTTCTCACCATCGCATTCCACCAGACTGACGGTCGCCTTTACCTCGGAATGGGTCGCGATCCGATCAAGGTCCTTCGGTTCAAACTCACGAATGACGGCCATCAGTTGGCTTCCTTTCGTTCGAGCATCCGAACGAATTTCTCGAACAGATACAGGCTGTCCTGCGGGCCGGGGCTCGCTTCGGGGTGGTATTGCACGCTGAATGCGGGGCGGTCGGTGAGTTCGATCCCGGCGTTTGAGCCGTCGAACAGCGACACGTGTGTCTCGCGCGCGGTCGCTGGCAGGGTGGCGCGTTCGACTGCGAAGCCGTGGTTCATCGACGTGATCTCGACTGCGCCATCGCTGAGGCGCTGGACCGGGTGGTTGGCGCCGCGGTGGCCCTGGAACATCTTGGTCGTGCTCGCGCCGACCGCCAGCGCGAGGAGTTGGTGACCGAGGCAGATGCCGAACAGCGGCTTGCCGGTGTCGAGCAGCTGCTGGATCACGGGCACCGCGTATTCGCCGGTCGCGGCGGGGTCGCCCGGGCCGTTCGACAGGAAGATGCCGTCAGGCGCGAGCGCCATGATCTCGTCGAAGCTCGCGCTGGCGGGAACGACCGAGACGTTCGCTCCGGCGTGCGCGAGGTTGCGGAAGATGTTGCGCTTCGAGCCATAGTCGATCGCGACGACGTGGGGGCGCGCCTTCTTAAGCCCCTCCCCTTCAGGGGAGGGGTTTGGGGTGGGGCTGTCCTGTGAAACGGAGACGTCCGCTTTCTGCACGGCCCCACCCCCGGCCCCTCCCCTGAAGGGGAGGGGGGATGAGGTGTCGTAGCCTGCGCCGAGCTTCCACACGCCGCCATCCCAGCCATAATGCATCTCGGTGCTCACCCCGAGCGCGAGGTCCATGCCCTCGAGCCCCGGCCAGGCGCGCGCCATCTCGAGCAGCGCGGGCACATCGAACACGCCATCCGGCGCATGCGCGATCACGCCGTTGGGCGCGCCGCCGTTACGGATTCTCCGGGTCAGCGCGCGCGTGTCGACGCCCGACAGGCCGATTCGCCCGTGCTTCGCCATCCACGCATCGAGTCGCTCGGTGCTGCGGAAATTGCTCGGTTCGGTCACGTCCTCGCGGACGATCATGCCCAAAGCGTGCGGATTGTTCGCCTCGACGTCGTCGGCATTCGCGCCGACGTTGCCGATATGCGGGAAGGTGAAGGTGATCATCTGGCCCGCAAAGCTCGGGTCGGTCATGATTTCCTGGTAACCGGTCATCGCGGTGTGGAAGCAGACTTCGCCCACCGCGGCACCTTCCGCACCGAAGCCCCTGCCCCACACGCATTCGCCGGTGGACAGCACCAATACGCCGGTAGCTCCGTCGGGCACAGTCATGGGATTGGCGTCGGCCATTGCGGCGGGCACTCCGTTTTTCGTTTCGATGTCGCTAAGCGCCGGGAGCTAGAGGGGGATGGGCAGTGCGTCAATCGGATAAACCCGCTACCCTCCTGCCCCAGCAAAAGGACGACACATGATTCGAGACGACATCAAGGCTGCATTGATCACCGCGATGAAGGGCGGCGACAAGGCTGGCACCGCGACCCTCCGGCTGGTGCAGTCCTCGATCAAGAACCGCGACATCGAAGCCCGCGCCCCGCAATCGCGCGAGGGCAAGGCGCCGGACGACGACAATGTACTCGTGGTCGAGGTGCTGCAGAAGATGATCAAGCAACGCCGCGAGTCGATCGACATGTACGTCAAGGGCGGACGCCAGGAACTGGCGGATGCGGAGAGCGCGGAGATAGCGGTGATCGAGCAGTTCCTGCCCGCACAGCTCGACGAAGCGCAGACCGCGGCGGCGATCGAGGCGATCAAGACCGAGCTTGGGGCTACGGGCATGAAGGACATGGGCCGCGTGATGGCGGAGCTGAAGGCGCGCCACGCGAGCGAGATCGACATGAGCAAGGCGAGCGCTGCGGTTAAGGCTGCGCTGGCGTAATGGACGAGGGCATTTGAACCGCGCACCATAACTCCCTTCCCGCTTGCGGGAGGGGTCGGGGGAGGGCCTGTTGGACAAGGGATACGCCAGACCGACCAAACTCGCCCGAGAGTTGCGCGCCAACGCGACGGATGCCGAGCGCAAGCTTTGGTCGTATCTGGGCGCGCGCCGCGTCGCCGGCGTACGGTTCAACCGTCAGGTCCCGATCGGTCCGTTCATTTGCGATTTTGTATCCCGTGGCGCTAAGCTTATCATCGAGGTCGATGGCGGACAGCATGACGCCAATGCCGCCGCAGATCATACGCGTACGCAGCTCCTGGAACGGCACGGCTACCGTGTCCTGCGTTTCTGGAACACCGAAATCCTGCAGAATATCGAAGGCGTTGTGAACACAATCGAACGAGCGTTGGCGGACATGCCCTCCCCCAACCCCTCCCGCAAGCGGGAGGGGGGCATTGTAGCACGTGCCACGCGAGTCTATCCTGAATCATCGACCGAAACAGAATGACCCTATCCCCCCAATTCCTCGACGAACTCCGCAGCCGCACGCTGCTATCCGGCCTGATCGGCAAGACCACGAAGCTCCAGAAGGCGGGGCGCGAGTGGCGTGCGTGCTGCCCGTTCCATAACGAGAAGACCCCGAGCTTCTACGTCAACGACGACAAGGGCTTCTACCATTGCTTCGGCTGCTCGGCGCATGGCGACGCGATCCGCTGGATGACCGAACAGCGCGGGTTGCCGTTCATGGATGCGGTCAAGGAACTCGCGCAGACAGCGGGCATGGAGCTCCCCGCGATGGACCCGCGCGCCGCGGAGAAAGCCGAAGCCGCCAAGGGCCTCCACGAAGCGTGTAGCGACGCCGCAACCTGGTTCACCGAACAGCTCGACGGCCTCGCCGGCGCGACTGCGCGCGGGGTGCTCGCCAAGCGCGGGATCAAGCCCGAGACCGCGCGCACCTTCGGGCTCGGCTTCTCGCCCGATTCGCGCGGCGGGCTCAAGACCGCGCTCAAGGACTATGGCGACCCGCTGCTGATCGAGGCCGGGTTGCTGATCAAGGTCGACGACAAGGTCCCGTACGATCGCTTCCGCGGGCGCTTGATGATCCCGATCCGCGATCCGCGCGGGCGTACGATTGCGTTCGGCGGGCGGATCATCGGGGACGGCGAGCCCAAATACCTCAATTCCCCCGAAACCCCTTTG
The DNA here is from genome assembly GCA_030433805.1 of Sphingomonas sp. PsM26. GTDB lineage: Bacteria > Pseudomonadota > Alphaproteobacteria > Sphingomonadales > Sphingomonadaceae > Sphingomonas. The sequence continues at coordinate 112,963 of JARUXA010000008.1, forward strand.
TTCGACAAGGGCCGCACGCTCTACAATCTCGATCGCGCCGCGCCCGCTTCGCGCAAGACGGGGCGCGTGCTGGTGGTCGAGGGCTATATGGACGTGATCGCGCTCGCGCAGGCGGGGTTCGGCGAGGCGGTCGCCCCGCTTGGCACCGCGCTGACCGAGCCGCAGCTCGAGCGGCTGTGGCGGTTGTGCGAAGTCCCGATCCTGTGCTTCGACGGCGACAGCGCGGGGCAGAAGGCGGCTTTGCGTGCCGCACACCGCGCGCTGCCGCTGCTCCAGCCGGGTCGGAGTCTTGCCTTCGTCACCCTGCCCGCTGGCCAGGATCCCGACGATCTCGTCCGCGCGCACGGCCCGGGCGCGTTCGAGGCGTTGCTCCAGCAGACCGAACCGCTGGTCGACCGGCTGTGGAAAAGCGAACTCGCCGCCGAACCGCTCGACACGCCCGAGCAGAAGGCCGGCCTCAAGGCGCGGCTCGCCGATCTCGCGAAGACGATCGCCGACAGCAACGTCGCGCACGAATATCAGGCCGAGTTCCGCACCCGCTTCGACGAAGCGTTCCGCCCGCAGCGCAAGGCGTTCGAACCGCGCGCGCCGTTCCAGCCGTTCCAGCGCGGCAAGCCCGGCAAACCGTATAAGGCGCCGCATCTTCCCGTCGGCGATGGTGTCAAAGCGGTACAGACCCGCGGGATCGACCCGATCCTCGCCAAGGCGGTGTTGGCCGGGCTGATCCGCCATCCGGCGGAAATCGCACGGCATATGGAAGTGCTTGGCAGCCTCAAACTCGCCGACGACGCGCTCGGGCGGTTGTTCGAGGCGGTCGTCGATCTCGCGGTCGAAGACCATGTGCTTGATAGTGACCGGTTGCTCACCATATTGGCTTCATCCGGATTTGACAGTATCGCGCATGATCTGCTGCGACCCGACCGATTGTCGTGTTCGTTCACGCAGAAGGATGCCGAGCCGGCCCGGGCGCGCGAGGACCTCGATGAGGCGATCGCGATCCTGGTGGCGCGACCCGAAGTCGACGCCGCGCTGGCTGAGGCGACCGCTGCCATGCAGTCGGACTATTCGGATGAGGCCTTTGCCCGCCAAGTGGCGTTGGTGAAGGAAAAACAGACGCTCGACGCGCGACTTGCAAATCTGGTGCAGTCGAACGAAGACGCAAGAAGCTTTATGACCGAGGGCAGTTGATGGCGAAGACGGATATGGCGGACGTTGCGGATACGACCGAGTCGAGCGACGCACCGCTGATCGATTTGAACGATGCTTCGATCAAGAAGGTCATCGCTCGCGCCAAGAAGCGCGGGTACATCACCTATGAGCAGCTCAACGAAGCGCTGCCGCAAGGCGAGATGTCGTCCGACCAGATCGAGGACATCAGTGCCGCGCTCAGCGAGATGGGCATCAACATCGTCGAGAATGACGAGCAAGGCGAGGACGGCGACGAGCCGGCCAAGGCCGAGGACGACGATGATGCGGAGCCGGTAGACGCGTCCGAAGACGCGGGCCCCGCGCTCGACGTCAAGAAGAAGGAAGTCGTCGACCGTACCGACGACCCCGTCCGCATGTATTTGCGCGAGATGGGCGCGGTCGAATTGCTCAGCCGTGAGGGCGAAATCGCCATCGCCAAGCGGATCGAAGCCGGTCGCGACACGATGATCCTTGGCCTGTGCGAATCGCCGATCACCTTCAACGCGATCATCGACTGGTCGACCGCGCTCAACGAAGGCACGATGCAGCTGCGAGAGATCATGGATCTCGACGCGATGCTGTCAAAGGACCCGGCACCCGAAGCGATGGCCGAAGCCGAGGACGGCGACGGCGAAATCTCCGAGAAGAACGCAGGCCCCTCGTTCAAGGAAGAAGCCGAGCCGGAAGAGCCGTCGGTCGACGACGATGAGGACGGCGAGCGCCGTGCGCCACGCGCTTCGGACGACGAGGAAGAGGACAACACCCTCAGCCTCGCGCAGATGGAAGAGCAGCTCAAGCCGATCGCGCTCGAGCGGTTCGCGAACATCACCGCGCTCTACAAGAAGTTCTCCAAGGTCCAGCAGGCGCGTCTTGACGCGATGGCGGGCGGCGGCGAGCTGTCGAATGCGGACGAGAAGAAGTATCACAAGCTTCGCGAGGAACTCACGGCGGAAGTCGAGAGCGTCCAGTTCCACAACGCCAAGATCGAATATCTGGTCGACCAGCTCTATGCCTTCAACCGTCGCCTGACTGCGCTGGGGGGCCAGATGCTGCGCCTCGCCGAGCGCCACAAGGTGCCGCGCAAGGACTTCCTCGACCGCTATATCGGCCATGAGCTGGATGAGCAGTTCCTGCCGAGCGTCGCCAAGCTCGACAAGAAGTGGACTGCGTTCGTCACCAACGAGGGTGAGGCGGTCGACCGCATCCGCGTCGAGATCAGCGAAATCAGCCAGGCGACCGGCATGGCGCTCGGCGAGTTCCGCCGGATCGTCAACATGGTCCAAAAGGGCGAGCGCGAGGCGCGTATCGCCAAGAAGGAAATGGTCGAGGCGAACCTGCGGCTCGTCATCTCGATCGCCAAGAAGTACACCAACCGTGGTCTGCAGTTCCTGGATCTCATCCAGGAGGGCAACATTGGGCTGATGAAGGCGGTCGACAAGTTCGAGTATCGCCGCGGCTACAAGTTCTCGACCTATGCGACCTGGTGGATCCGTCAGGCGATCACCCGCTCGATCGCGGATCAGGCGCGGACGATCCGTATCCCGGTCCACATGATCGAGACGATCAACAAGCTGGTCCGCACCAGCCGCCAGTTCCTTCACGAGCAGGGCCGCGAGCCCACGCCCGAGGAAATGGCCGAGCGTCTGTCGATGCCGCTCGAGAAAGTCCGCAAGGTGATGAAGATCGCCAAGGAGCCGATCTCCCTCGAAACGCCGATCGGCGACGAGGAGGATTCGCATCTCGGCGACTTCATCGAGGACAAGAACGCGATCATACCGGTGGATGCCGCGATCCAGGCGAACCTCAAGGAAACCGTCACGCGCGTGCTGGCGTCGCTCACCCCGCGCGAGGAGCGCGTGCTGCGCATGCGCTTCGGGATCGGGATGAACACCGATCACACGCTCGAGGAAGTCGGCCAGCAATTCTCGGTGACGCGCGAGCGTATTCGCCAGATCGAAGCCAAGGCGCTGCGCAAGCTGAAGCACCCGAGCCGCAGCCGCAAGATGCGGTCGTTCCTCGACCAGTAAGCACCGTTCGACGACGACAAGAGCGGCGACGATGGAGGAAACGCCATCGTCGCCGTTTCTGTAATTGCATCCATTCTGGCGGCAATCGATGGCGCCGGCGGCGTGAACCAGCGATCACCGCGCAATGCGCGCACCGCCGTCCTTCTTCGTTGATCCTGCCGAGCCCTGGGCCGGTCAGGACATCGTAACATCCTCCATATTGGTCCGGCATTTTGGCGTGTGGGGACAACGCGCCTTGCACGCGCCGGTAACGATCGTGCAGCATAACCGACCGCGGCATGTTCTCGTTTCGATCGATCACTGGAATGCGCTGCTTGCACAGGTCGCATCAGGGACGGCTTCGACGGCCGGCGCGGACGATATGATCGACGCGGTTTCCGATCTCGTGATAGCGGCGGACGCGGCAGGCGTCATCGCCGCCACGAGCCGGACCGCGCGCGCGCAATTCGGCACCCTCATTCAAAGCGGCCAGCGGTTGGAGGGTATTCTGGCCGCGAACGACTATGCGCTGGTGCGGGACGTTCTACGCGCGGTACCGGTTGCGGGACCGAAAGCCGTGGTCCGCCTGTCTTCCCTCACACCTCCTGGCAGAACGATCGGTTGGACGATCGTTCGGTATGATGACGGGGTAGCGCTGATCGGGCGGGACGATGGTGCGGCCATCCCCTGATTTGCAGCTCGTCGGAGATCCGCTTTCCCAAGGCTGCCGAAGCGCACATTGGCCGAACCCATGTCTGGTCCTGTGAAGTTCATGACCTTTCGGGTTCTGGCCAAGCGGATCCACCAAAGTATTTCGTCGACGATCGCGTGCTTGACAGCCGCAGATCCTGTTCGGTGCAACTCAACGCCGGAAACACCTTAAGTCTCTGTTGCGCATGACAATTCCATATGTTCTCGGGTGCTCTGGCATTTATGCTTTCCGGTACCGTTCATGGCCGTGCGTTGGCTCGTCGGGTCTACGCCAAGTCCTGCAAGTCGCTTTAAACAAAGTGTTTACGATCTTTGGTTTAGTTGTTCCCCTGAAGATGTGCCGCAGCACGCGTGAACTGCCCACGCGGAACCGGCACGAGGACTTGTCAGGACCCATGCCAACCCGATCGCCAGACACGCCGACACAGGATGAAGGTGCGCTTGGTATCGCTCAGCTCGCCGCAAACGACGGGTGTGCAGGCCACCCGTTCCTGGTTCGCCTGAGCGACGCGACCGCCTGGGCGTCCGCGCGCGACCTTGCCGATGCCATCCACTGCATCTGTGCAGCGCACGGCGGCGCTACCGCGCTCTTCCTGTCTGCCACCCGCTGTCCCATCCCCGGTGCCGACCAGTCCTGGCTGGTCGCTGCGGCAACCGCGTTCGCGGACGAGCGCGCGTATCTCGCCGCGCTGACCGCCGCGGTCGGTCCCCTGCCCTCCACGCCGGGTCAGGCGCAAAGCGACGGCGCATTTGCGGCCATCCGCCACGCGTTCGATATGCTCGCGACATCACAGCGCACCGGATGTGCCACCGGCGCGGCGATTGCCTTGCTGATCGACTGGAAAGCCTTTCGACGAATTTTCGACACCGCAGCCGAACGGCTCGGCATCGCCGCTGCGGTCAGCGCGCTGCCCGACGAGACGGTGGTGATCGCGGCCTATGCCTCGCCCGACACCCCCGCGGCGGCGCTCCGCGCGATCCGCTTCGGTGCGCAACAGGCCTTCGCGCAACATCGCGGGCTGCTCGATCTGATCGAGGCCCGCGCCGCGGCACGGGATCGCCAGTAGCGGCTTGCACTTCAGCGGGCTTTGCCTCTATCGCCGTACCCGGAATTCAAACGGACGGGATCGACCGCAATGAAGCGCTTCGAAGGCACGCAAGGCTATGTCGCCACCGCTGACCTCAAGGTCGCGGTCAACGCTGCGGTTACGCTCCGCCGCCCTTTGCTGGTCAAGGGCGAACCGGGTACCGGCAAGACCGTGCTCGCCTATGAAATCGCCAAGGCGCTCGACGCCGAGTTGATCGAGTGGAACATCAAGTCGACCACCAAGGCGCAGCAAGGACTGTACGAATATGATGCGGTCGCCCGCCTGCGCGACGGGCAATTGGGCGACGAGCGCGTCCACGACATCGGCAATTACATCCGCCGCGGCAAATTGTGGGAGGCGTTTACGCGCCCTAAGCCGCCCGTCCTGCTGATCGACGAGATCGACAAGGCCGACATCGAATTCCCCAACGATCTGTTGCAGGAACTCGATCGGATGGAGTTCCATGTCTACGAAACGCGCGAGACGGTGCGCGCGGTCGAACGGCCGATCGTCATCATCACGTCGAACAACGAGAAGGAACTCCCCGACGCCTTCCTGCGCCGGTGCTTCTTCCACTACATCAAGTTTCCCGACCGCGACACGATGCAGGCAATCGTCGACGTCCATTTCCCCGGCATCCAGAAGATCCTGGTCAACCGCGCGATGGACATCTTCTACGACGTCCGCGACGTGCCGGGTCTGAAGAAGAAGCCGAGCACGAGCGAATTGCTCGACTGGCTGAAGCTGCTGCTCCACGAGGACATGCCGCTCGACGTGCTGCAGAACCGCGATCCGACCAAGGCAATCCCGCCGCTGCACGGTGCGCTGCTCAAGAACGAACAAGACGTGATGCTGTTCGAACGCCTCGCCTTCATGGCAAAGCGGCAGCAGAACAAGGGCTGACCCGCGACCCGGCGCGGCATGCCATGCACGGGTCGAATTGCCAAACGCCCCGCGGTCGGGGTAACCTTTCGTTATCGACTGGCCGTTACGGAACCCGTGGGGGCATCCGTTGGGATACGAGATGCGCAGAACGACACTCATCATTGCAGGATTGAGCGCGGTTGCGATGGCGGTGCCGGCGTCTGCATCGTCGTTGCTCGACTATATCGGTCAGTGCGTCCCGTTCGCGCGTGCGGCTTCCGGCATCCAGCTGTTCGGTGATGCCTGGACCTGGTGGAGCCAGGCCGAAGGCCGCTACCGCCGCGGCGAACGGCCGCAGCCGGGCGCGGTGCTCGTCTTCGCGCGGACGGGTCGCCTGCCGCTGGGGCATGTCGCCGTGATCAGCCGCGTCGTCGATTCACGCGTCGCGATGGTCACGCACGCCAATTGGTCGCGGATGAACGGCGAACGCGGCCATGCCGAACAGGACGTCACCTTGACCGACGTCTCCGCGTCGAACGACTGGAGCCAGGTGAAGGTGTGGTTCCGCGATAATTCGGGACTCGGCGGATCGGTCTTTCCGACCTACGGCTTCATCTACGGAACGCGGACGACCCCCGGGGCGCGCGTGCAGACCGCCGCCGAGCTGACGGGGCGCAGTCCCGACTATGTCGGCGCGCTGATCGATTCCTACGCGCACTGATACGAGCACCCGAACGGGCACCGCCGCATCATCATCGCAGGCGGTCTCGCCGGAACCCACTGGACACCGTGCGAGCGCCGGTCCTAGCATGCCGTCATGTTTCTCACCTTTCTCGATGAGCTCCGCACGGCGGGGATCCCCGCAAGCCTGAAGGAGCATCTGCTGCTGCTTGAGGCGCTCGACGCCGAGGTGATCGAGCGGACGCCCGACGATTTCTATTACCTCTCCCGTGCGGTGTACGTGAAAGACGAGGGCCTGCTCGACCGGTTCGACCAGGTGTTCGCCAAGGTGTTCAAGGGCATCGCCACCACCTTCGGCCAACCCGCCGCCGACATCCCCGAGGACTGGCTGCGCGCGGTCGCCGAGGAATATCTCAGCCCGGAGGAGATGGCGGCGATCAAGGCGCTGGGATCGTGGGACGAGATCATGGAGACGCTCAAGAAACGGCTCGACGAACAGAAGGAGCGCCACCAGGGCGGCAACAAATGGGTCGGGACCGGCGGCACGTCCCCGTACGGCAATAGCGGGTACAATCCCGAAGGCGTCCGCATCGGCGGCGAAAGCACGCACCAGCGCGCCGTGAAGGTGTGGGACCAGCGCGAATTCCGCAACCTCGACAGCACGCGAGAGCTCGGCACGCGCAACATCAAGGTGGCGCTACGACGGTTGCGCAAGTTCGCGCGCGAGGGGGCCGCCGACGAACTCGACATCGACGCGACGATCGCCGGGACTGCGCGGCAGGGCTGGCTCGACGTCGTGATGCGCGCGGAACGGCGCAACGCGGTCAAACTGTTGCTGTTTCTCGACGTCGGCGGATCAATGGATCCGTGGGTGAAGCTGTGCGAGGAATTGTTCTCGGCGGCGACAACCGAGTTCAAGAACCTCGAGTTCTTCTACTTCCACAATTGCCCATATGAGGGCGTGTGGAAGGACAACACCCGCCGCTTTGCCGAACGGACGCCGATGTGGGATGTGCTCCACAAGTTCGGACACGATTACAAGCTCGTGTTCGTCGGCGACGCATCGATGAGCCCGTATGAGATCAGCCACCCCGGCGGATCGGTCGAGCATTTCAACGAGGAATCCGGCGCGGTGTGGATGCAGCGGCTGACCACAACCTATCCGGCCGCAGTCTGGCTCAACCCGATCCCCGAACAACAATGGGGTTATTCGCAGAGCGTGCGAATCCTCCGCGAGTTGATGACCGACCGCATGTATCCGCTCACGCTCGCCGGACTCGACGCGGCGATGCGCGAACTGACCCGCAAACGCTAGATCAGGCGACCGTCAGGTCGGTCGACAATGCCTGCAACTTGTCGAGATAAGATCGCACCAGAACCAGGCGCCGGTCGCGTGCCTCGACGGTAATGGCGCGGGCGGCGGCGAGACGTTCTGCCGTCACCCGGCGCTGATAAAAAAGACGGTCCGATTCCACGTGATCTACCCTCCGTAGCGACGCAACAGCCCCCCAGCCATTGCGAATCGCCTCGTTACTGCATGACCCATGGTACTGCATCGCACCATCGCCAATCACAGCCGTAGCCGTGAATGGTTACTCAATTACGACCAATGGAGTAATACTACGGGCGTCCGGATTGCACCGATCAATATAGCAGCGATTTTTGGCGCTGTTCGCACCAATGTGCTTCGTCCCTCGCCGTTATCGCTTCGAGATCACGCGGGGTTGCAGCGCTGTCATCGACCCAGGTGCGCAAGCCAGAACCGCCGTTGATCACGTCGATCGGCAACTTGCCGAACGCATATTCGTAGGGGAAATCCCGCCACAGCGGATAATCGGGATACAGCCGGCGGATCGTCTTGAACGCCAGCGCCTGAAGTCGCCACGGCTTGAACGCTTCGTGACGATAGGACGGACCTTCGGCGTGGATCTGCACGCCATTGCATAATTTGTGGACATGCTTGTGGAAGGTCGGTTCGAACCAGATTTCGCGCAGGCGGCAGCCCTCAATCCATTCGGGTGCGAGCCGGTGCATTTCGGCGATCACGGCGCGCGCGGCGATATCAGGCGCGCCGAACAATTCGAGCGGCCGCGTCGTCCCGCGCCCTTCCGATAGCGACGTCCCTTCCAGCATCACCGTCCCCGGATAGGCGCGTGCCATCATCACATTGGGGGCATTGGGGCTAGGGTTGATCCAGGTCCGCTCGGTCGGCCACCCGAAGCCGGGCGCGGCATCGGGCTGCCACCCTTCCATTGCGACGACCTGATAATCGACGTCGAGCGTGAGCAGATCGACGAACCAGTGTCCGAGTTCGCCCATCGTCAGCCCGTGCCGCATCGGCATCGGCCCCGCGCCCACGAAGCTTTCCCAACCGGGCAGCAGCGTCAACCCCTCGACCGGTCGGCCAACGGGGTTAGGGCGATCGAGCACCCACACCGCCTTGCGATGCTCGGCCGCGGCTTCGAGCACGTAGCGCAGCGTCGTGATGAAGGTATAAATCCGCGTGCCGAGATCCTGCAGGTCGACCAGCATCACGTCGAACAGCTCCATCGATTCCGCGGTCGGGCGACGCACTTCCCCGTACAGGCTGAAGACCGGCATCCCGTAGGTAGAATCGGTGAAGTCGGGCGACTCCATCATATTGTCCTGCAGGTCGCCGCGCACGCCGTGCTGCGGCCCGAACATCGCGGTGACGTTCAGCCCGACTGCGATCAGCGCATCGACCGAATGCGTCAGGTCGGCGGTGACCGAAGCGGGGTGCGCGAGCAGCGCGATGCGCTTGCCTTCGAGCGGCTTGCGCAAGGCGGGGTCGGCGAGGAGGCGATCGATACCGAAGTTCATGGGTTCTAGTCCCCGCACCATCTTGGTTTTGCTTCCCCGGAGAAGGCCGGGGCCCAGTAGCAAAGGTGGTCGTTGCGGCGCGCTGCACTATGCGTCCGACCAGTTCACTACTGGGCCCCGGCCTTCGCCGGGGAAGGAAGTCAGGTCAAGGGTGCGGCGGCACCGGCAGGGTCGCGATGAACGACGCGCGGTTGTGGAAATCGGGCGGCCCGGGCGCATGGGCAAGCGCCCAATAGGATTTGGTGCCGTCGGTTTCCTCGATCACCGCGGTGAGGCTCATCTGGAGCGGGCCCGGCGGGAGGTCGGACAGGCTTTGGCGAACCTCGGTGAGACAGGCGGCCTCACGATCAACAACCGGCGCGAGCGACAACGGAAGATCGCAACCGCCCGCCCGGTAGGAGTCGAACCGATAGGCCGCCCATTGCGTCGAGGGGGAGTAGTTGAACTCGAAATAAGCGTCCGACCCGACCGGCGCGAGGAACAGTTCACAGCAGGTGGTCTTCCACAGACCATCGGTGCGCGAGGGAGCAGCCCGGTCTGGAAGCGCGACGTGCTCCGGACCCTCGACGGTGAACGTCAGAAGCAGTTCGTCGCCGTCCCGACGCACTTTTACGATGACCGATCGCACCGCGCTGGGCGGCCGGTCCGGATGCGCGACCAACCCGTATTCCTTCCCCGGCGAAGGCCGGGGCCCAGTAGCGGTGTCCATCATGGTTGCGCGATCCGGTCGTACAAATCTTCCCAGTCCGGGTTCATCCCTTCGATATCGCGAATTTTCCACGCCCGTTTCCACGACTTCATTTGAAACTCCTGAACGCGCGCCGCTTCCAGCGAAACGTGAACCTCATACCAGACCAACAGCTTGCAACCATATTGCTTCGTGAACCCCGCAACGACACCTTCGCGATGCTCCCATGCACGCCGTGCGAGAGCGTTCGTCGAGCCAAGGTACAGCGTGCCGTTTCGCTCGCTCGCCATGATGTAAACATGGGCCTGCTCATCCATGACGACCGCCATCGCTCCTGGGCCCCGGCCTTCGCCGGGGAAGCGGGAGAGTTGCGGGGAATTCATACGGAAGCAACCGGCTGGCAAATTCGCCCCAAGATCGCTACATGCCGCCGTTCCCATGGCAACAACACTCCCCTCCCCGCCGAAGATCGGCATGGTCTCGCTCGGCTGTCCCAAGAATCTGGTCGATAGCGAGCGGATCCTGACCAAGCTGCGCTCCGATGGCTATGCCATGTCCCCCGATTATGCGGGCGCGGACGTCGTGCTGGTCAACACCTGCGGCTTCCTCGATTCCGCCAAGGAAGAATCGCTCGAAGCGATCGGCGAGGCGATTGCGGAGAACGGTCGCGTCATCGTCACCGGCTGCATGGGCAAGGAAGCTGAGATGATCCGCGCCAAATTCCCCGGCATCCTCGCGGTCACCGGCGCGCATCAATACGAAGAGGTCGTCGGCGCGGTCCACACCGCCGCCCCGATGCCGCCGAGCGCGTTCCTCAATCTCGTCCCCGAAAGCGGGCTCAAGCTCACCCCGCGGCATTACAGCTATCTCAAGATTTCGGAGGGCTGCAACCACCGCTGCGCCTTCTGCATCATCCCGAGCTTGCGCGGCGACCTCGTCAGCCGCCGCCCCGACGCGATCCTGCGCGAAGCCGAGAAGCTGATCGAGGCGGGCACGCGCGAACTGCTCGTTATCAGCCAGGATACGTCGGCTTACGGCGTCGACATCCGCCACCAGCCGCGCATATGGCACGGGCAGGAAGTCCGCGCGCACATGACCGACCTGTCGCGCGAACTCGGCAAGCTCGGCGCGTGGGTGCGGCTGCACTATGTCTATCCGTATCCGCACGTCGATCAGGTCATCCCGTTGATGGCCGAGGGGCTGATCCTTCCCTATCTCGACATCCCGTTCCAGCATGCCAGCCGCAACGTGCTCAAGCTGATGAAGCGCCCCGCGAACGAAACCAAGGTGCTCGAGCGGATCAAGAACTGGCGCACCATCGCGCCCGACATTGCGATCCGTTCGACCTTCGTCGTCGGCTTCCCCGGCGAGACCGAGGACGATTTCGCCTATCTGATGGACTGGCTGGAAGAAGCCCAGCTCGACCGCGTCGGCGCGTTCCGGTTCGAGCCGGTCGAGGGCGCTGCCGCCAACGACTTGCCCAACCACGTGCCCGAAGAGATCAAGGAAGAGCGCTACGCGCGCCTGATGGAACTCACCGCGCGGATTTCGGCAGACAAGCTCCAGGCCAAGGTCGGTCGCACGCTCGACGTCATCATCGATGCCGTTGACGAAGAAGGCGGCGCGACCGGTCGCTCCAAGGCCGACGCGCCCGAGATCGACGGGGAGGTGTTCCTCCGCGACGCAGGGCACCTGTCCGTGGGCGATATCGTCGCGGTCGCGATCGAAGATGCTGACGAGCATGATCTTTACGGCGTCCCGACCGTTTGAAGGCGGCGCCCCCTTCCCTTTAGCGGCAGGACGGTGACATATCGTCGTTCCATCGCTCGAGGACCGTGCCTTCGTGAAGCTCTCCCGATACTATCTGGCGGCAGGGTTGCTGTCCGTCTCTGCCCCGGCGTTGGCACAATCGCTGACGTCGGCGGAAACCGCGCAGGTCGACAAGACCGTCACCGACGCGCTCGCCAAGTCGGGCGTGCCCTCGGCCTCGGTCGCGATCGTTCGCGGGGGGAAGATCGTCTACGCCAAGGCCTACGGCAAGCAGGCCGAGACCGGCGCGACGCGCGACGACGCCCCCTATCAGATCGCATCCGTCTCCAAGCAATTCACCGCCGCCGCGATCCTGCTGCTGCAACGCGAGGGCAAGCTGAGCCTCGACGATCACGTCTCCAAATACGTCCCCGGCATCACCGACGGCGACACGATCACGATCCGCCAGTTGCTCAGCCACACCGCGGGCCTGCGCGATTACTGGCCGCAGGACTACAGCTTCAAAGCGATGGCGACCCCGGTCACGCCGCAGCAGATCGTCGATCGCTGGGCGAAGAAACCGCTCGATTTCCAGCCCGGCACGCAGTGGCAATATTCCAACACCGGCTATGTCGTCGCGGGGATGATCGTCGAGAAGGTGTCGGGGCAGAAGCTGCTCGATTTTCTCAAGGCGCGGATCTTCAATCCGCTCGGCGTCACCGTCTACGATCAGGATCTCGCGGTCGGGTCCGGTTTCCCGCAAGGCTATGGCCGCGCCGCGCTCGGCCCGGTCCGGCCGGTCCAGCCACCGGCGCGTGGATGGCTCTATGCGGCGGGCGAACTCGCGATGAGTGCCCGGGCGCTCGCGACGTGGGACGTGGCGCGGCTCGACCGCAAGGTGCTCGCGCCCGAGGATTGGGCGACGCAGGAAACCCCGGTCAAGCTCGCCGACGGGAGCAGCAACGGCTACGGGCTGGGCGTCAGCACAGGGACCGCGAACGGTCGTCGCACGATTGAACATAGCGGCGAAGCGGTCGGTTTCCTGTCCGAGAACATCGTCTATCCGGACCAGAAGGCCGCGATCGTGGTCCTTATCAACAGCTGGTCGAGCGATGCCTATCAGACGATCGCGCAGAAGCTGGCCGGGATCGTGCTCAGCCCCGCTGCGGCCGATCCGGTGGATGCCGCCGCTCTGGCGCGGGTCCGCGCTGCGTTCGATCAGCTGCGCGACGGCACGCTCGACCGCAGCCAACTCACCGAAGACGCCAGTTACTACTTCACCCCGACGACGCTGGGCGATTACCGCACCAGCCTCGCGCCGCTCGGCACCCCGACCGCCTTCGTCCAGACCGGCAAGCCGCGATTGCGCGGCGGCTTCGTCAACCGCTCCTACCGCGTCACCTATCCCGGCACGACGCTGTCGGTCAGCACCTACGCCGAACCCGGCCCCAACGGAAAGCTCGAGCAATTGCTCGTGACCCCCACCCAGCCATGATCGATTTCACCACCTGTCTCCAACCCGATCGCGGCCAAAGCGCCCGGACGATCCATGTTGTCCATCCCGATCAATGGGATAGCTGGCTTTCCACCCAGCCGACGCGAACCCGCGTCGCGGTCGCCGCTCACGGGCTGACCGGCAAGCCGGGCAACCGAGCAGTCCTGCCGGGAGACGCGGCCGACGACTGGGCGATGCTCCTCGTGTGCAACGAAAGCCACGTTTCGCCGTGGCGGATCGCCTCACTCGGCGCGCAGCTGCCCGCGGGCACCTACCGCCTTGCCGATGGCGAACCGGGTGCCGCGATGCTGGGCTGGTGCCTCGCCCAGCATGTTTTCGATCGCTACCGCAAGAACCCCGCGCCGGTCGGCCCGCGCGTCCTGCTGACCGGCGAGCCCGCGCGGATCGACGAAACGATCCGTATCGCCCGCGCGGTCGCCAAGGTGCGCGACCTCGTCAACACCCCCGCCGCCGACCTCGGCCCGGCGGAGCTCGAGGCGGAAGCCGCCGCGCTCGCCAAGACGCACGATGTGATGCTGACCGTCACCAAGGGCGAGCCGCTCGTGACGGGCTATCCGATGATCCACGCGGTCGGCCAGGCCGCCGCCAAAGGCCGCGAGCCACGGCTGATCGAGCTCGAATGGGGCAACCCCGCGCACCCGCGGATCGCGGTGATCGGCAAGGGCGTTTGCTTCGATTCGGGCGGGCTCGATATCAAGCCGTCGTCCGGCATGCGCCTGATGAAGAAGGACATGGGCGGTGCGGCGCATGCGCTGTCGCTCGCGGGACTGATCATGGGCGCGCGGCTGCCGGTGCGGCTCCACCTGCTGCTCCCGGCGGTCGAGAACAGCATCGCGGGTAACGCCTTCCGTCCCGGCGACGTGCTCGCGACGCGTAAGGGGGTGACGGTCGAGAACACCAACACCGATGCCGAGGGTCGTCTCGTCCTCGCGGATGCGATCACGCGCGCTAGCGAGGAAGCGCCGACGCTGATCCTCGATTTCGCGACGCTCACCGGTGCCGCCCGCGTTGCGCTGGGGCCGGACCTTCCTGCAACCTTCGCCAATGACGAGGCGCTGGCGGCGGCGCTGCTGGAGGCCGGAACCGCGACCGGCGACCCGCTGTGGCGGCTGCCGCTGTGGGACGGCTATGACGACATGCTCACCTCCGACATCGCCGACATGGTGAATGCGCCCGACGGCGGGTTCGCCGGATCGGTGACCGCCGCCCTCTTCCTGCGCCGGTTCATCCCCGCCGATACGCCCTGGGCGCATTTCGATACCTTCGCGTGGCGGCCGACGTCCAAGCCGGGGCGTCCCAAGGGCGGCGAGGCGCTCGGCTTGCGTGCCGCATGGGCGATGCTCAAGGCACGGTATCCGGCATGATCTACATCCTGATCAACGTCGCCCCGATCCTCGTGGCGACCGCGATCGGGCTGCTGCTCGGCGCGGGCTATCGCGCGACCTTCGACCGGGGCGCACCTCGGTTGAACGTACTGACGCTGGTGATCGCCACGCTCGGGCTGTTCTGGTTCGCTTCAATCCTTGCAGGCGCGCTGATCCTCGCACCGCCCAAGGCGGCACCGTGGATCATGGCGGTGGGCAGTGCGGTGGTCATCTGGGCGGGGTTCGTCCTGCCGGTCGTCGCGATCACGCAAAGCTATCGCGGCGCGCGCGGCGGGCAGATCGCGCGTGACGCGGCGTTCTGGCTGGTGACAATGGTCGCGCAGGCCGTCGCGATGAAGCTGATCGGCCTGGCCCCGCCGCCCGTCTAAGCGCGGAGGATCTCGATCGTGGTGTAGGGCGCAACCACGCGCCACCCCATCGTCTCGTACAGCGCCCGCCCGGCATCGGTCGCCGCCAACATCCGGAGCGTCTCCGGCGCCTGACGTTGCCCCAGCACGCTCATGATCGCACGCCCGAGACCGCGGCGGCGATGTTCGGGCTGGGTGACGATCCGGTCGTAACAGAACACCCCGCCAGCCATCGCCCCATAGCCGCTCGCCGCCAGGGTCCCGGCGGCATCCGCGATCACCGCGGACGCCACGTCGCGCTGCGTCGTCAGGTCCAGCGTATAGCCCTCCGGGAGCGACACCGGATCATCGCAATGCGAGTCCTGCACCATCATCCAGGCGACCGATTGCACCGTCCAGCGGGATGGCACGATCGCGAGAACGTCCGCCGCCGGGGCGCACGCCTTGAGGAACATGCGGGGCGAATCGATTGCGTCTGCGGCAGTTCGGAAGGCCGCATCGGCCTCCAGAAAGACATAGCGGCACAATTCCGCCGCGCTCCCGGTATCGACGCGCCATCCGCCGCGGTCCCGAACCGGCGCGGGGACGCCACGCGCGATCGAGCGCGCAGACAGCCATGCTTCCAGCCGCTGCGACGTAAGATCCGCCGTCATCCCCGCCCCTGCCCGGTCATGCCGCCTCGATGATCGGCACGAACTTCGCCGCGGTCAAACTGGCACCACCGACCAGTGCGCCATCGACGTCCTCGGTCTCGAGGATCGCGGCGGCGTTCGCCCCCGTGACCGACCCGCCGTAAATGATGCGGATCCCGTCCGCCGCATCCCCGACCAGCGTCCGCAGCTTGGCGCGCGCAATCGAATGGACTTCGGCGATCTCGTCGAGCGTCGGCGTGCGCCCGGTGCCGATCGCCCAGCGCGGCTCATAGGCGATCGTCAGCCAGTCGCCATTCGCCAGATCGGGCACCGATTTCTCGATCTGCGCCTGCACCACCCGCGCCGCGCGGCCCGCGTCGCGCTCGGCATCGGTTTCGCCGACGCACAGGATGACGCCGAGCCCGTGCCGGTGCGCGGCGCTGGCCTTGGCCCAGGCGTCCTGGCTGGTCTCGCCCTGGTCGGTGCGGCGTTCGCTATGGCCGACGATCGTGAACCGCGCGCCCGCCTCGACCAGCATCGACGCCGACAGGCACCCGGTATGCGCGCCGCTCTCCGCCGCATGCACATCCTGCCCACCGATCGCGAACCCGGGCACCAGTGCCACCGCCGGCGCAATCAGCGTGGCGGGCAAGGCGATCGACACGTCGACCGCACTCGCGGCATCGGCGGCAGCCGCGATCGTCGTCAGCTCGGCAAGCGCCGACCGACTGCCGTTCATCTTCCAATTGCCCGCCACCAGCTTGCGTCGCATCATCCCGCGTCTCTCCGTTTCTGTCTTGCGGACAGCGATAGCGTCACGGGCGTGCTGCACAAGCTTGATGCAGCCCCGACCTGCCCGTAAAGCAACCCTTCTTCGTCCCTTACCACGACAGATCGGCCGCCCCCGACCATGATGAGTTTTTTCCGCCGAATGATCCGCCACCCGCTTGGTGGCGCGGTTGCGCTCGGCTTCGTTGGCCTGCTCGGACTCGCGTTCGTGCTTTCTGATCATTCGGGAACGGCAACCGGTGCTTCGGTCAATGCCGCCGATGTCGCGGTCAAGGTCGGCAACAAGACGATCACGATCAGCGAGCTGCGCGCTGCGGTGGCACGCGATGTCGACACCTATCGCCAGCAACAGCCGACGCTCGACACGCAGCAGTTCGTGGCAGGCGGGGGATATGAGGCGACGCTGGAGCGGCTGATCGATTCGACCGCGTTCCGCCAGTTCGCGCAGAAGCAGGGCATGGTCGTCAGCAAGCGCGCGGTCGACGGCCTGATCGCGAGCCAGCCGGGCCTCGCCGGGCTCGACGGCAAGTTCAGCCAGGAAAAATACGAGCAGGTGCTCCGCCAGATCGGGATGACCGACGCGGAAGTTCGCCTCCAGACGACCGACCAGGTGCTGACGCGGCAATTACTGCTGTCGCCGATCCAGGCGAAGCAAGTGCCTGCCGGCCTCGCGATGCCCTATGCCAATCTGTTGCTCGAAAAGCGCAGCGGTCAGATCGGCTTCATCCCCGCCGCCGCGATGCCGACGGGCGCAGCGCCGACCGATGCCGAACTCGCGACCTATTATGCGCGTAACCTAGGCAAGTACCGCCTGCCCGAGCGCCGCGTAGTGCGCTACGCTACGCTCAGCCCAGCATCGCTTGCGGCACAGGCCGCTCCGAGCGACGCGGAAATTGCTGCTGCCTACAAGGCGCAGGCACAGAAGTTCGCCGCCGCCGAGCTGCGGACGATCGTCCAGGTCGTCGTCGGTGACCAGGCGTCGGCCAATGCGCTGGCCGCCAAGGTGCGTGGCGGTGCGTCGATCGAGCAGGTTGCCCGCGCTGCCGGGCTCGAGCCCGCAACGGTCAAGGACACGCAGAAAGCGGCGTTCGTTGGACAGTCCTCGCCAGAGATCGCCAACGCCGTGTTTGCCGCCAAGACCGGCGACGTCGTCGGACCGCTCCGCGCGCCGCTCGGTTTCGTCGTCGCCAAGGTGGCATCGGTCCGCACGCAGGCCGCCAAGTCGCTCGCCGAAGCAACGCCTGAACTGAAGGCCTCGCTCGCGCCACAGAAGACCACCGCGTTGCTGACCGAGAAGCGCAATGCGTTCGACGATGCGTTGGGCAAGACCAGCTTCGAGGGTCTCGTCACCAAGAACCAGCTGACCGCGCAGACCACCCCGGCTCTGACCGCAACCGGCCAGAACCTCGACACGCCGACCGCCAAGCCGGACCCTGCACTTACCCCGATCCTGGCCGCTGCGTTTGCCGCATCGCCGGGCGATCAGCCGCAGACCGTACCGCTGGGTCAGGACGGGAGCTTCGCGCTCGTCACGCTCGACAAGGTCCTGCCCGCGGCACCGCGTCCGCTCGCGCAGATCCGGGATACCGTCGTCCGCGACTTCCAGCTCGACCGCGCGCAACGTGCGGCCCATGATGTCGCCGCCAAGGTCGTCGCTGCTGCCAACGGCGGCACCGCGCTGCCGCAGGCGCTGTCGGCAACCGGTCTCAAGCTGCCGCCGTTGCAGCCCGTGACTGGCCCGCGTGCGGCGTTGATCGGCAACCCACAGCGCGTCCCGCCGCCGCTCGCGCTGATGTTCGCCATGCCTGCCAAGACGACCAAGCTGCTGGAGGCACCCGACAAGTCGGGCTGGGTCATCGTCCACCTCGACAGCATCACGCCGGGCAACGCACAGGGTAACGCCAAGGTCATCGCCGGGACGCAAAGCGACATCGGCAACGTCGTCGGGCGCGAATATGTCGCGCAGTTCGGCAAGGCGGTGCAGAATGCGATCGGCACGACGCGCAATGCGAAGGCGATCGCGTCGTTGAAGGCAGAACTTCTGGGTCTCGCCAGTGCCGATCAGCCCTGATCGCGCAGGCGCCGCCGCGGCGCGGATCGCGCTCGCGGCGGGGCGTCCGGCGCTGCTGTGGCAACGCCAGATCGCCGACACCGAAACCCCCGTCGCCGCCGCGCTCAAGCTGATCGAGCCCGGCCGCGGGGATTTCCTGCTGGAGTCGGTCGAGGGCGGCGAGACGCGCGGGCGGCACAGCCTGATCGGGCTAGCACCCGATCTGGTCTTTCGAGCGCACGGGGCACAGGCCGAGATCAACGCCGGGTGGCTGCACGATCGCGACACGTTTGCCCCCTGCGAAGAACCGACGCTGGACGCGTTGCGCACGCTGGTCGCGTCATGCCGGATGGATGTACCGGCAGAACTCCCGCGCGCGCTTGCCTGCCTCGTCGGCTATTTCGGCTATGAGACGATCGGCCTCGTCGAGCGCCTGCCGCGCCCGACGAACGACGCGCTTGGCTTGCCCGACATGATCTTCGTCCGCCCGACCGTGATCCTGATCTTCGACCGGCTGGCGGATGCGTTGTTCCTAGTGTCCCCGGTCTGGCCGGATGCGGCGCGGGAGCCTGACGCGATCGTTGCCGACGGACTCGACCGGATCGATTCCGTCGCGGCCCGGTTGGCAACGGCGTCGCTCCCCGCCCCGGTGCGCGCCGATGCCGCCGACGAGATCGCGCTGACCTCGACGCTCGCACCGGGCCGCTATGCCGAGATGGTCGCCCGCGCGAAGGACTATATCGTCGCGGGCGATATCTTCCAGGTCGTGCTGGCGCAGCGGTTCACCGCGCCCTTCACCCTGCCACCGTTCGAACTGTATCGCGCGTTGCGACGGATCAATCCCTCGCCGTTCCTGTACCACCTCGACCTGCCGGGCTTTACGCTCACCGGATCTTCGCCCGAGATCCTGGTGCGCGTCCGCGACGGTGAAGTGACAATCCGCCCGATTGCGGGCACCCGCCCCCGCGGCAAGACCGCCGCCGAGGACGAAGCCAACCGCACGAGCCTGCTCGCCGACCCCAAGGAACGCGCCGAGCATCTGATGTTGCTGGATCTGGGCCGCAACGACGTGGGCCGCGTGGCACAGGCGGGGAGCGTCACCGTGACGGCCAGCTACACGACCGAATTCTACAGCCACGTGATGCACATCGTGTCCAACGTGGTCGGGCGACTCGCCCCCGACAAGGACGCGCTCGATGCGTTGTTTGCGGGTTTCCCCGCAGGCACGGTATCGGGGGCTCCCAAGGTCCGCGCGTGCGAAATCATCGCCGAACTCGAGGATGCTGTGCGCGGGGCCTATGCCGGTGGCGTCGGCTATTTCTCACCCGATGGTTCGATGGATTCGTGCATCGTGCTGCGGACCGCGGTGGTAAAGGATGGCGTGATGCACGTTCAGGCCGGGGCGGGCATCGTCGCAGATAGCGAGGCGGCGTACGAACAGCGCGAATGTGAGGCCAAGGCGGGCGCTCTGCTTGCGGCGGCGCGCGAGGCGATCGCGCGTGCCGTGGACAGCAATTACGGTCAGTGAATGCAGGGTTAGCCCTCCCCGGGCCAATGCCGAGGGAGGGCTAATCCGGTCACGGAATGATGTCAGCCTGACGACGCGCTTCGGCACGTTCCGCTGCAAACTGCTCGGCCCGAAGCTTGCCGCAGCCGGTTTGACCGCCCGATCCGACCGGCGAACACGTATCCGGCAAGCCGCCGGCGCGGCGCCCTGCATCATCGGCGACCGCGGTGCGATTGACCCAGCTCTGGTTCTGCGCCGCGATCGGCTTGTCATCGCGCAACTCCTTCGGAATGCGATACGGCTCACCCTGGCGCGCACAAACGACGATCTCTGCATCGGGATCGCTCGACTTGGGGCAGGCCTGATTGCCGGTAATGGTGACGGAACGGATTCGCTGCGGCGGCTTCCCCGACTCGGCCTGCTGTTGCACCGCCGCTGGCGAGGACTGGGCGACTGCAGGACCTGCGACTGGCGCGGCGGCCAGCAGTCCGATCAAGGCAAAAGTGCGCAACATGTTCATTTCTCCCAAGGTTCATCAACGTGTGGCGCGCGAGGTTGATCCACCCCGAACCATACGTTCGACGCCCCTAGCCGCGTAAACGTTGTGGTATATGTCCAAACACGGTAGCGGCGCGAGGATGATCCTCGTCATCGACAATTACGACAGCTTCACCTGGAACCTCGTCCATTATCTGATGGAATTGGGGACCGAAGTGAAGGTCGTCCGCAACGACGCGCTGACCGCTGCCGAGGCAATGGCCAGCAATGCGCAGGGGTTCCTGATCTCGCCCGGTCCCAAGACGCCGACCGAAGCCGGCGTCTCGCTCGACCTGGTCGCGGCATGCGCGGACTCGGGGCGTCCGTTGCTGGGCGTGTGTCTCGGGCATCAGGCGATCGGCCAGCATTTCGGCGGATCGGTCGTGCGCGGTGGGTTGATGCACGGCAAGACCTCCCCCGTCACGCATGACGGCAGCGGTGTGTTCGCAGGGCTCCCCTCGCCGTTCACCGCGACGCGCTATCATTCGCTGATCGTCGAAGACATGCCCGACACGCTCGTCGCCAACGCGCACGCCGATGACGGATCGGTGATGGGGGTCCGCCACCGCACGCTGCCGATCCACGGCGTTCAGTTCCACCCGGAAAGCATCGCAACCGAGCACGGCCACGCGATGCTCGCCAACTTCCTCGCAGACGCCGGAATCACCGGCAAGGCACAAGCGTGAGCACGCTCGCCCTGCTTCCCGATCCGACCAGCCCGCTCAGCCGTGAAACCGCGGCACAGGCGTTCGCCGACCTGCTCGACGGGCATGTCACCGACGAGGCGATCGCGACGTTCCTGATCGGCCTGACCGAACGCGGCGAGACCAGCATCGAGATTGCTGAGGCCGCGCGCGCGCTCCGCAATCGCCTGATCCCGATCGCCGCCCCTGCTGGTGCGATCGACGTGTGCGGCACGGGCGGCGACGGGCATCATACGCTCAACGTGTCGACCGCGGTGTCGCTCGTCGTCGCGAGCACTGGTGTTCCCGTCGCCAAGCACGGCAATCGCGCTGCGTCCTCCAAGGCGGGTGCTGCCGATACGCTGGAGGTGCTTGGGCTCGACATGGACCGGGCGGGCGCGAACGCCGAGGCGAGCCTGCACGAGATCGGCATCGCCTTCCTGTTCGCGGCCAATCATCACCCAGCGATGCGGCGCATCACCCCGATCCGGCAGAAGATCGGACGCCGTACGATCTTCAACCTGATGGGGCCGCTCGCCAATCCGGCGGGGGTCACGCGGCAGCTGATCGGGATCGCACGCCCCGATTACGCCACGACCTACGCCGCCGCGCTCGAACAACTAGGGACCGAGGCCGCGCTCGTCGTTTCGGGCGACGAAGGGCTCGACGAGATTTCCTGCGCCGGTCCGACGCTCGCCGTCAGCATCGGCACCGCGACTGTGCCGGAGCGCATCAGCCCCGAGGATGCGGGACTGCCGCGCCATCCCATCAGCGCGATCGTCGGCGGAGACCCCGCGTACAACGCCGCCGCGCTGCGCCGCCTGCTAAGCGGCGAGACCGGCGCATATCGCGACGCGGTGCTGGTCAACGCCGCTGCCGCACTCATCGTCGCCGGAACCGTGCAAACCTTGACGGAAGGCGTGCAAATCGCCGCCGAAGCGCTGGATTCCGGTGCTGCAAACGCCCTGCTTGATCGCTGGATCGCTTACCCATGACCGATATCCTGAACCGCATCCTCGAAACCAAGCGTGCCGACGTCGCCGCGCGCAAGGCGACGATCCCGATGGCCGAACTCGACGCGCGCATCGCCGCGCAGACCAAACCGCGCGGTTTCCGTGCGGCGCTCGACGCGCGCGCAAAGACGGGCTTCGCGCTGATCGCCGAAATCAAGAAGGCCAGCCCCTCCAAGGGCCTGATCCGCGAAGATTTCGATCCTCCCGCGCATGCCGCCGCCTATGCCGCGGGGGGTGCCACCTGCCTGTCGGTGCTGACCGACGAAGCGTGGTTCGAGGGCTCGGACGCGTATCTCCTCGCGGCGCGCGGCGCGTGCGACCTGCCGGTGTTGCGCAAGGACTTCATGGTCGACCCGTGGCAAGTGCCCGAGTCGCGCGGGATCGGTGCGGATGCGATCCTGCTGATCATGGCGGCGCTCGACGACACACTCCTTGCCGAAATCGAGGCGAGCGCGATCGAGTGCGGGATGGACGTGCTGGTCGAAGTGCACACGCAGGACGAGATGGAGCGCGCGATGAAGCTCAAGTCGCGCCTGATCGGGGTCAACAACCGTGACCTGCGCACCTTTACGGTGGATTTCGCCCGGACCTACGAACTGGTCTCGAAGGCGCCCAAGGATTGCACCTTCGTCGCGGAAAGCGGGCTGACCACGCGCGCCGACCTCGACGCGATGGCCGAACACGACATCCGCTGCTTCCTGATCGGCGAGGCGCTGATGCGCCAGCCTGACGTCGAGGCCGCGACGCGGAGCCTCGTCGGATGAGCGGCCTGACGCATCTGGACGAAGCCGGCGCGGCGCACATGGTCGACGTCGGCGGCAAGACGCCGACTCGCCGCGAAGCGGTAGCACGCGGGCGGATTGACATGGTGCCCGAGGCAGTTCGCGCGATCCGCGACGGTAGCGCGATCAAGGGCGACGTGCTTGCGGTCGCGCGCGTTGCGGGGATCATGGGGGCGAAGAAGACCAGCGACCTGATCCCGCTGTGCCACCCGTTGCCGCTGACGCGCGTCGCGATCGATCTGGTGGTCGATGATGAAGGCGTGGTGGCGACCGCGACGGCCGCGACCGAGGGCAAGACCGGGGTCGAAATGGAGGCGCTGACCGCGGCGACGGTCGCGCTGCTGACGATCTACGACATGGCCAAGGCGATCGACAAGGGCATGACGATCCGGGATATTCAGTTGCTTACGAAGCTGGGCGGCAAGTCGGGCGACTGGAAGCGCTAGGCGGCGTACCGGTCGCTTTCCTTACACTGGCTGCTTCCCCGGCGAAGGCCGGGGCCCAGTAGCGCAGGCGGAAGTAACGGAGCGATGCAGCCAGCCTTCTACTGCTTCGCTACTGGGCCCCGGCCTTCGCCGGGGAAGCGCGAAGTGTAGGGTAGCTTGGCAATCGAAGAACGGGAGAGGCAGCTCAAGCCGCCTCCCCCCTCGCCCTTACCCGAACAGCTTAGCCGCGGTCTCCGCGATACGCTTGCCCTGGTAGCGCGCGCCGTCGAGTTCTTCCTGCGCAGGCTGGCGGCTGCCGTCGCCGTCGGCGATCGTCGTCGCGCCATACGGCGTACCACCAAGCACCTTCTCGACGCCCATCTGCCCCTTGAACCCATAGTCCAGGCCGACGATCGTCATGCCGTGGTGCAGCAGGTTGGTGATGATCGAGAACAGCGTCGTCTCCTGACCGCCATGCTGGCTTGCGGTCGAGGTGAACGCACCGCCGACCTTGCCGATCAGCTTGCCGCCGAACCACAGCCCGCCGGTCGTATCCCAGAACTGGGCCATCTGCGCGGGCATCCGGCCATAGCGCGTCGGCGCACCGACGATGATCGCGTCGTAATTGGCCAGCGCGTCGGGGCCTTCGATCAGCGGGTGCGCAGTGTCGGTCTTGAAGTGGGCGGCTTCAACGACGTCCTGCGGCGCGGTTTCGGCGACGCGGCGAATATCGACTTCGGCACCAGCCGAGCGAGCGCCCTCTGCGACCGCGTCCGCCATCTGCTCGACGTGACCGTAGGACGAATAATAGAGCACGAGAACCTTAGCCATGGTGACTTCCTTCTGTTTGATTTGAGAGACTTGATAACGCTTACTGAGAGTCGACGAGAACCAGTTCGGCGTCCTCGATCGCGGTGATCGTTACGGTCTGGCCGCCGTCCATCGCAGCGCCATCGCGTGCCTTGAACGTCTCGCCAGCGATTTCGATCACCCCGGTCGCCGGCACGAGATAGGCATGCCGCCCCGGCAGCACCTCATGCGTGATCGTCTCGCCAGCGCGGACCATCGCTGCAAGCACACGCGCCTCGGCGCGGATCGGCAGCGCATCCTTGTCCTCCGAAAAACCGCTCGCCAGCGTCACGAACTGGCCCGAACGATCGTCCTTGGGGAAAGGCTTCGCACCCCAGGAGGGCGACCCGCCGGTACGGCTCGGCTCGATCCAGATCTGGAAGATCGTGGTCTGCTCGCTTTCGAGATTATATTCGGCATGCCGCACGCCCGTCCCCGCGCTCATCACTTGAACGTCGCCGGCACCCGTGCGGCCTTCGTTGCCGAGCGAGTCCTTGTGCGTGATCGCGCCTTTGCGGACATAGGTGATGATCTCCATGTCGCGGTGCGGATGCGGCGGAAACCCGCTGTTGGCGGCGATCTCGTCGTCGTTCCACACGCGGATCGCGCCCCAGCCCATCCGGGCGGGCTCGTAATAGTTCGCGAAGGAAAAATGATGCCGCGCATTGAGCCAGCCGTGGTTGGCGTGCCCCAGGCTTTCAAAAGACCGTTTCTCGATCATGCTACATCTCCGGGAGGAACCCAGCGTTCCGTTGCGGCCAAGATAGGCGTTTCGATCACGCGGTAAATGGAAACGCTGGAAACCGATCGTTTCCAAGGCTACAGTTCAACGGTTGGGGGAGAAGGTCACGATGCGGCTGCCTGATCTTGAAGCATGGGCGATCTTCGCGAGCGTGGTGGAACACCGGTCGTTCAGCGGTGCCGCGGATGCGATCGGCGTCTCCAAGGCGACCGTGTCGAAAGCGGTGACACGGCTGGAGGCGCATCTCGGCCAGTCGCTGTTCCATCGCACCTCCCGACGGCTGACGCTGACCGAGAACGGCAAGGGTCTGGCGGAACATGCCGCGCGGATCCTGGCCGAGGCCAATGCCGCGGAGGAAGCCGCGCTGGACGCGGCGAACGCGCCGACCGGCCTTGTCCGGGTCGCCGCGCCGATGTCGCTCGGCCTGCTCGCGATCGCGCCGGTCATCGCTGACTTTCTCGTGCTCAACCCCGGGATCGAGATCGACCTGCATCTGTCTGATGCGCGGGTCGATATTGTCGCAGAAGGGTTCGACATCGCGCTGCGAATCGCGACCTTGCCCGACAGCTCGCTGCGCTCTCGCAAGCTCGCGGACATGCGGATGCACGTGGTCGCCGCCCCTGCCTATCTTGCCCTACACGGCCGCCCGACCCATCCCGGGCAGCTCGGCGAGCACCGCTGCTTCGCCTATACCAACGTCACCGCGCCGTGGCGGTTCGTCGGGGCCGACGGCACCGAAGTCTCGGTCCGGCTCAACGGGCCGCTCGCGACCAACAGTGGGGAAGCGATGCTTCCGGCGCTGCGTCGCGGGCTCGGAATCGCGATGCTGCCCGAATTCATCGTCGCGGAGGATCTCAAGGCGGGCCGAATCGAGATCATCCTGGCGGATTGGGCACCGCATACCGGCGCGTTGCATCTGATGACGCCCCCGGGCACGTTGCGACCCGCCCGGGTGGAGGGATTGATCGCTTTCCTTACCGACCGGCTCAAACAGATCTGTGTCCAGCCGTGACTCGATACGACTCGAAACGCATCGGGTAATGCCCCGGATTAATTGCAAATTAACCTTTTGCCTTCATTGATGTTGAGGTTAATAGTTACTGCGAAGGTTGGTCGGGCCAAGGGAGGTACCGAAGCCTTGGAACGGGGAACAGCAAGATGCGTGTGCTGCTGATCGAAGACGAGCCGACGACCGCCAAGGCGATCGAGCTCATGCTGACGACCGAAGGCTTCAATATTTACACTACCGATCTTGGCGAAGAGGGCCTCGATCTTGGCAAATTGTACGATTACGACATTATTCTGCTCGATCTCAACTTGCCCGACATGCACGGCTACGACGTGCTCAAGCGGCTGCGAGTCGCACGCGTGCAGACCCCGGTGCTGATTCTCTCAGGCATCAACGAGATGGATTCGAAGGTCCGCTCGTTCGGGTTTGGCGCGGACGATTATGTGACCAAGCCGTTCCACCGCGAGGAACTGACGGCGCGGATCCATGCCGTCGTGCGGCGGTCGAAGGGTCACAGCCAGTCGGTGATCCGGACCGGCAAGCTTGCGGTCAATCTCGATGCCAAGACGGTCGAGGTGGACGGTTCGCGCGTGCATCTGACGGGCAAGGAATATGCGATGCTCGAGCTGCTGTCGCTGCGCAAGGGCACCACGCTGACCAAGGAAATGTTCCTCAACCACCTGTATGGTGGAATGGACGAGCCCGAACTCAAGATCATCGACGTGTTCATCTGCAAGCTTCGCAAGAAGCTCAGCATGGCATGCGAAGGCGAAAACTACATCGAGACCGTCTGGGGCCGTGGTTACGTGCTACGCGAGCCCGATGAGATGATCAGCTCGGCCGAAGTCGCCTAACGTACCTTTTCCGGTTTCAACGGGACGGTCAGGCCGGAAGATGATCGCATTATCTTCCGGCAGCGACTTCCCGCGCGCCCCTGAGACGTCTGCTTATCCGCCAGGTTTATGACGCGAAAACAGCTATTTGCGTGACATTCCGTTTACCATACGTCACGCTTTGGTCATGTCCGCAACCTAGCATGTGAAAATCGCCGGCTGCGCATCGACTGCGGCCGACTAGGAATTTTTGGGGCTATCCTATGAAGATGCAATCCGCATGGGCCGCATTGTGTGCGACCAGTCTCGTCCTGTCGGGCTGCGGCGGCGGCGGTGAGAGCGAGGCTACACCCGCCCCGGCCCCCGCGCCTGCCCCTACGCCGACACCGACCCCAGCCGCGGGTGCGGTCCGCACGATCGTGATGGTATGGGATGGGCTGCGTCCCGACGACGTGAATGCAACCGATACGCCCAACCTGCTCGCGTTGCAGCAGGGGGGCGTCAACTTCCAGGACAACCACTCGACCTATCCGACGTTCACGATGATGAACGGATCGTCGTTCGCGACCGGGTCCTTCCCGAAGACGTCGGGCTTCTACGGCAACACCGTCTGGACGCCGCCGCAGGGCACGGGCAACACTATCCCGGCCGGCAAGACCGCCACCGGCGCGACGCAGAGCTACAGCGACCCCGTCTTTACCGAGGATTATCAGGTCCTTTCGACGCTGAACGACTATTACGGGGGTCAGCTGCTGCTGGTGAAGAGCCTGTTCGCGACCGCGCAGGCCGCCGGGCTCACCACGGCGGCGATCGGCAAGTCGGGGGCCGCCTTCATCCAGGATCTCGGCAAGGGCGGACTATTCCTCGACGAGAATACGGTCATGCCGCGCAGCCTCGCGACCGAACTGCAGACGGCGAACATCCCGCTGCCCGCGAACGTCGTCAACACCTACGCAGGCGGCGAAGCCGTCACGCTCGCCGGGACCAACGGCAACCCGACCGGCCGCGCAGGCTACGTCACGTTCGACACCACCGCTTATGATCCCGGCGGCACGATCGCCATCGCTGCGCGCGACTCGAGCGACGAAACGCAGGGCGCGCCCGAGGATGCCGCGAACAAGTACATGCTCAACGTCTTCACGTCGTACATCCTGCCGCAGAAGAAGCCGATGCTGTCGGTCATCTGGTTCCGCACCCCCGACAATGTCGAGCATGGCTATGGCCCCGGCAGCGCGAACGGGAACGCGGGTCTGCGGTCGCAGGATGCGCGGCTCGGTGAGTTGATGGCGGCGCTCAAGGCGCAGGGTCTCGACACCACCACCAACATCGTCGTCGTGTCCGATCACGCGCATTCCAGCGTGTCCGGCCCGCTCAACCTGTATCCGCTGCGGACGATCAATCCGTCGACATCCGCGCCCAACGGTCCCACCGTCAACGGCGCGACCAGCGGCACCAGCGCCGCCAGCCTCGGCGGGATCAATCCGTCGGGCTATTCCTTCTCGGGCGACGTCCGTTCGGCCGATCTGCTGACCTATCGCGGCTTCCGCGCGTATGACGGTGCAGGCTGCTCGACCAGCGCGATGTACGGCATCTCGGCGACCGGCACGCCCACCGTTCCGGTGCGGCTCGATACGTCCGGCTCGGTCTGTGGTGCGGCCAACACCCGATATCAGGCGATCAGCGCGACGGGCACGTTCCGCGTCCCTGCCCCCGGCAGCCTGCCGACCAACGGCATCGTCGTCGCAGCGAACGGCGGATCGGATTACTTCTATGTCCCCAGCCACGACCTGACGACGATCCGCAACCTCGTCACCTTCCTGCAGCAACGCGAGGAATATGGCGCGGTCTTCGTCGACAGCCGCTATGGCGCGATCCCCGGCACGCTGCAGATGAACCAGGTTAACCTGGAGAACGCCAACCGCAGCGGCAACGGCCAGCCCGATGTCGTCGTGTCGTTCAACTGGGACGATCAGGCGGTCGTCCACGGCAAGACCGGGATCGAGTTCTCCAGCGTCGGCGGACAGCGCGGGATGCACGGCAGCTTCAGCCCGGTCGACGTGCGCAATACGCTGATCGCATCGGGTCCCTCGTTCCGCAAGGGCGCCACCGTGACGACGCCGACGGGTAACGTCGACGTCGCGCCGACCGTCGCCTATCTGCTGCGGCTGGCGATGCCGCAGGCCGACGGGCGCATCATCAACGAAGCGTTGCTGTCCCCCGCAAGCGGTGCGACCCCGACCGTGGCGGCCTCCTCGATCTCGCCGAGCGCGCCCGCGACCGGTCTGTCGTTCGAGACCCCGCTCGATCCGACGGGACGGACGCGCGACACGTCATTGCCGCTCGGCACCTATACGATCACGTTGCAGGTCAAGGACCTGACGATCGACGGAAAGACCTATCGCTACTTCGATTACGCCAAGGCGACGCGCCAGTGATGCGCGTTTCCCGCATCGTTCCGGCACTTCCCCTGCTTGTCTTGATCCCGGCGCTGGCTCTGGCCGCCCCGCCGCCGCGTGCAGGGTCGTTCGACGCTACCTTCGCGGCAAAGGGCGAGCCCGCGTCGCTCCATTATCAGGTGCTGTACGTTTCCAACGGCGCGCTGCATCGCCTAGACGTGTGGCGCGACGGCGACCGCCGCATCAAGCGTGTCACGGATGGCGCGCTTGCCACATATGCCACGCGGAAGCCGGGAGAGGTCGGCTACACGTTCAAGGTGCTCGACCTGAAGCGCCGGATCAGCACGGTGATCGACCGGACCAACCTGTATCGGATCGGGCAGTTCACCGACTGGTACGATCTCGGTCACGGGTTGCGCCATCCCAAGGGCGCGTACCGCCTGGTGGCGTCGCGCGCTGCGCCTGCGGGGATGCCGCGGATCGGACGGGCGTGCCGCTGGTACGATCTGATCGAAGGCTCGCGCACGACGCACATTTGCTGGGACAATGCGGTAAAGCTGCCCCTGCTCATCGCCCCCGCAGGCGGCGCGCCGGTGTGGCGCGTGCGGGCGATCGATCAAGGGCGGATCCCCGCCACCACCTTCGTCGCCGACGATCGCGGCTTCATCCGGAACGATGCAAACCGCGATATCGAAGCCGACTGATCGCTAGGCAGCAGCTCGCGCAATCCGGAGCCGCGGCATGCGACGCATCGCCCCTCCGACCAACGCGAACCCCAACAGCAGCATCGTCCAGGTTGCCGGTTCGGGCACCGCCGCCTGCATCGCGATCCGATTGGCGATGACTGCGTGGATCTGCGTCGTCGGGTGCAGGTCGTCGAAGTAGAGATACCCCGAACATCCCTCCGCCACCGCGCCTGCAGCGACACAGGACGTATCGCGGATCAGCGTCGATGGCAGCCCGAACGCCGTGGGATCGGCGGTGAGCGACGCTTCCAGGCCCAGCAAGTCCAAGAACTGCACGTTTGCGCCGGTAGCTTGCGCCACGGTCGCGCTCGTCGTTTCAAAGGCGCTGCTCAGTGCCGCCGAGCGTTCCGTAGCCAGCGTGAGGATCGAGGGATTGCCCAACGCGTCGGCAACTTTGCGCGACCCCGGCAAGTCGCCGATGTCGGGCACGCCTGTCACGACGATATTGCGCGCCCCCGCCGAGATCAGCGCGCTCAGACCATTGCTCAACGCCGAGATCGACGCACTGAAATCCGCGTTTCCGGTGTTGCCCAATGTCGCACGAACGTCATTGCCGCCGAACGTGACGAGCACCAGGGCCGAACTCGAGATCGGCTGGTTTAGGCTACCGAAGATCGCAAGTTGCTGGGCGAACCCTGGAATGGCCCCGCCGGTCGTATATGCCTGCGCGCCGCCGACTCCGAAGTTGGAGCCGCCTTGCAGATAGGGCGACGACAACCCTCCACCGATACCGGCGGACAGGATGTCCGCAAAGTTCGCGCCGTTGGAGAAGCGCCCGTTGAAATACCCGACCGATGCCGGAGCCGGATCAGGCAATCCGGCGGCGAGCGATCCGATCTGCGCGTTCCCTGTATCGACCAGGCTGTCGCCGAATACCAAGAGGCTGGTGAAGGTCGCCGCCGAAACCGGCTGCGCGGTCAGCGCCGCCATCGTCAACCCAAGCGCAACGGCACGTTTTGCGATCATCATGGCAACTTCCCCATATACTGTACTGGACGTTTACCATGTTCGGTATGCGTGCCAAGATGAAACACAGGGTGTCAGGGCCGCGTGAACACCTTCTCGCCCCCTACCCACGTCTGCTCGACCTTGGTCGCACGCAGGTCGGTCGGGCTTGCCAGCAACGGATCACGGTCGACGATGATGAAGTCCGCGCGCTGGCCGACGCCAAGACGCCCGAACTTCTCCTCGGCGAATCCGGCATAGGCCGCAGCCCCGGTAAACGCCCACCACGCCTGCTCGCGCGTCACACGTTCCTCGGGACGCCAGCCGCCATAGGGCTGCCCGTCGGCACCCTGCCGCGTGAACGCCGCCGCCCAGCCGGCGAACGCGTCGGGCTGCTCGACCGGATAGTCCGATCCGAACGCTAGCGTCGCGCCGTTGCGCAGCATCGATGCCCAGGCATAGGCCCCCGCGAGCCGTGCCGGTCCCAGCCGGGCTTCGGCCATCGTACGGTCGCTGGTTTCATGCGTCGGCTGCATCGAGGCGATGATGCCGTTCTTCCCGAACCGGGGAAGATCGACCGGATCGACAATTTGCGCATGTTCGATCCGCCAGCGTCGGTCGCCCTTGTAGGTATCGACCATGTCGTCGATCGCGCCCAACACTTCGGCATTGGCGCGGTCGCCGATTGCGTGGACCGCGACCTGATAGTGGTCGACCGCCGCCCGGCTCATCAGGTTGCGCATCACGTCGTCCGACATGAACCCCGCGCCCGTCTGCCCCGGCGCGTCGCTGTACGGCGCCTTGAGCCACGCCCCGCGCGACCCCAAGGCGCCATCAGCGTAAAGCTTGACCCCGCCCATCCGCAGCTTGTCGGCATAGAGCCACGGCGTCGGCCCCGAGCCGCCGATCCGGATCGCGGTATCCACCCCGAACGCATAGCTCATGATCCGTACGCGCAGCGCGCCGCTATCGCCCGCCCGGCGATAGCTCAGCCAGTCGTCCATCGAACTGCCCATGTCGCTGGTCGCGGTGATGCCGTGGCTGAGCAACGCCTCCTGCGCTTTCAGGAACGCGAAATCGCGTTCCTTGGGCAGCGGCTGCGGTGCGGCCTTCTCGACCAGTTCGCGCGCGGAATCGACGAACACGCCGTTCGGCACCGTTCCGGTCTTCTCGATCCGCCCACCTGCGGGGGCGAGCGTCTTGGCGGTGATACCCGCCGCCTTCATCGCGGCACTGTTCGCCCAACCCGCATGACCATCGGCACGCTGCAACCAGACCGGGCGATCGCTGACCACCGCATCCAGATCGGCGGCGGTCGGGAAACGTCCGAGCGCCCATGCTTCCTGGTTCCATCCGCCCCCTACGATCCACTTGCGATCCGGGTTCGCGGCGGCATAAGCGGCGATCCGCGCCTTGGCATCTTCGAGCGAGGTCGCGCCCGACAAATCGAGCTCCAGCGCGCGAAAGCCCAGTTCCATCACATGCCCGTGCGCGTCGATGAACCCCGGCAACAACACCTTGCCATGCTCGTCCGCGCGCCAGTCGAGCTTTGCCGGGCGCTTGTCGTTCTCGGCGAGCAGCTTCACGACCTTGCCGTCGGGCGACATCAGCAACCCGGTAAAGCGGACCACCTTGCCGTCCTTGTCGAGCGTAATGCCGTTGACGTTGTCGATCAGCGCGTCGGCCCCGGCCACGCCGGGCAGGATCGATGCGGAAAGCGCAACGGCATAAAGAGTCGGCGCGGAAAGCAGCGACGTGGCGAGGCGGGCACGGGATATGGTGAGCATGGCCCCCGCGATAAGGCTTGTTCCTTCATCGCGCCAGATGGTCTAGGCGACGGACGCTCCCGCGTGCCGAGCCTGTCGACGCACCGCCCACCCGTGGCGAGGGAAAGCAAGGCTGCCCCCTCCAGGCTCAGGGCGAACGGAAGTGAATGATGGCGACGCAAGCGAAGTCCGAAACCCTCCCCGTCATCCTCGCAGACGTCGAGGCGGCCCATATGCGGATTTCGGACAAGATCGTCCGCACGCCCTGCTTCATCAGCCGCACGCTGTCGGAACTGACCGGTGCGACCGTCTATCTCAAGTTCGAGAATCTGCAGTTCACCGCTGCGTACAAGGAACGCGGCGCGCTCAACACGCTGCTGCAATTGCCGGCCAACACCACCGGCGTCATCGCCGCGTCGGCGGGCAATCATGCGCAGGGACTTGCGTATCACGCCAACCGGCTGGGCATACCGGCGACGATCGTGATGCCGACCAACACGCCGATCGTGAAGGTCACGCAGACCGAGGGACACGGCGCGACGGTCGTGCTGTACGGCGACACGTTCGACGCGGCCTATGCCCATGCGCGCGAGCGCGAAGCCGAATGCGGGCTGACCTTCGTCCATCCGTTCGACGATGCCCGCGTCATCGCAGGCCAGGGCACGGTCGCGCTCGAAATGCTCGAGGACGTGCCGCAGATCGACACCTTCCTGACGCCGATCGGCGGCGGCGGCCTGATCTCGGGCATGGCCGTCGTCGCGGAAGCGTATAGCCTCAAGCCCGGCGGGCATCGTATCGAAGTCGTCGGGGTCGAGGCCGAGCTGTTCCCTTCGATGTACAACCGCATCAACGGGACGACGATGCCGTGTGCCGGTGACACGCTGGCGGAAGGCATTGCGGTCAAGGAACCGGGCGCGATCACCTCGAAGATGGTCGAGGCGCTGGTCGACGACATCGTGCTGGTCAGCGAGCGCAGTCTCGAACAGGCGGTCAGCCTGTTGCTCCAGATCGAGAAGACCGTGGTCGAAGGCGCTGGTGCCGCAGGGCTGGCCGCGTTGCTCCAGCATCCGGAGCGCTTCGCCGGGCGGACCGTCGGTGTCGTGCTATGCGGCGGCAATATCGACACGCGCCTGCTGGCAAACGTCCTGCTGCGCGATCTGGCGCGGTCGGGACGGCTGGCCCGGCTTCGCATCCGCCTGCAGGATCAGCCCGGCGCGTTGTTCAACGTCGCCCGGATCTTCGATGCGCAACGCGTCAACATCCTCGAACTGTCGCATCAGCGGATCTTCACGAAGCTCCCGGCCAAGGGGTTGTTCCTCGACGTCGAATGCGAGACGCGCGATCGTGCCCATCTCGACCGGTTGACCGATGCGTTGCAGGTCGCCGGATATACCGTGACGACGGTCGAACTCGCCTGAGCCACGTCCGTTAAGAAGATGGAGGGAATTGGTGCGTATACGCGTTCAAGGACGGTCGGGCAGGATTGACCGGAATATTCGTATACGACCTTTTCAACGCGGCCAGGACCCATCATAACTAATGCCAAGCCGGGATCGCAGACCGCCCTTTCCCGCTTCAGAGGACTCCCGCTCGGTGACTGCGCCCTTCCGCTTCCCGCGTTTCTTCGTCACCAGCCCTGCCCCCTGCCCGTATCTTCCGGGCCGGCAGGAGCGAAAGGTGTTCACCGAATTGCGCGGAGAACAGGCGAGCGACCTGAATGACGCGCTCGGGCGGATCGGCTTCCGGCGCAGCCAGTCAGTCGCCTACCGCCCCAGTTGCGCAGGGTGCACGGCCTGTGTGTCGGTGCGCGTCGTCACCGCCGATTTTGAGGCCAATGCGACCCAGCGCAAGCAATTGCGCCGCAACCGCGATCTCGAGGTCACCGCCTGCCGTCCGTGGGCAACCGACGAACAGTTCCAGTTGCTCAGCCGCTACCTCGGATCGCGCCATCCCGGCGGCGGCATGGCCGAGATGGACGAAGGCGATTATGCCGACATGGTCGAGCATTCCCCGGTCAACAGCTTCATCGTCGAATATCGCGAACCCTCCCGCCACGGCGAGCGCGGCAAGCTCGTCGGCGCGTGCCTGACCGATCAGCAGGCGGACGGGTTGTCGATGATCTATTCCTTCTTCGACACCGAGCACCCCACCCGCGGGGGCCTTGGCAATCTGATCATCCTCGATCACATCCTGCGCGCCCGCGCGGTCGGCCTGCCCTATGTCTATCTCGGCTATTGGGTGAAGGGATCGCCGCGGATGCAGTACAAGATCCGCTACCGTCCGATCGAGGCGCTGGGACCGACTGGCTGGAGCCTGCTGGTCGACGAGAACGCGAAGTTCGCGCCCCCTGCCGAGAAATATGCGGTGATGGCGGAGCAACTGGTCGAGACCCGGTAAGAACCCGCAGCGCGTTCCTTTAAGCGCTTATTGTCCGTTCCGGCCGACGTGCAGATCCACGTCGAGCGTTTCCTCACCCTCGCCCAATCGCGATCCCGCTACCGGAGCGGCCCCTGCCGAATCCAGCGCCACCGCCACGCGGACATAGGCCGTATCGGCACTCAGCCCGGTCGAGGGATCGAACGCAACCCAGCCGAGCCGGTCGACATAGGCTTCGGCCCAGCCATGCGGCGCGGGACGCCCATCGGCCTCGGCCTGGCATACCGGGCTGTATCCCGACACATAGCGCGCCGCTACACCCAGCGTCCGCGCCGCCGCGATGAACACCTGTGCCATGTCGCGCGAACTTACCGACCCTTCGGCAAACGCCTCGATCGCGGTCCGTCCGGCGATCGGGCGGCCATGATCCAGCGCGAACCGCCGCTTGATGGCCATGTTGAGCGCGTGCAGCCGCGCGACCGGATCGGTCTCTGCAATATCGGCGGCGAACGCGTGGATTTCAGCGTCTGCCCGCGTCAGCGGCGTATCGCGCAGAAACAGTGCGGGGGGCAGCGGCTCCTGCGCACCGTGGACGATGCCGTTCGACGGATGCGTCAGCACCTCGCCCGAGACCGCGATCTCGATGTCCGAAATGGGACCAGCGACATACAGCATCGTCACGCGGTTGCCGAACCCATCGCGCCCGTGCCGCATCCGCGCGTCGCAGTCGACATGCAGGTTCCAGCCCGTCACCGATTGGTCATGGGTGTCTTCCGGAATGAGCCGAAGCAGCTGAGTCAGTCGCGCTTGTGGCGCGGAAAAGCGATAGATCGTCCGATGATCAACCGACAGGCGCATCAACTGAACTTGAACTGGCGGCCGACGGCTTCGTGAAGCCGGTCGTTCTCGCCGATAAAGCCCTGAAGATACTGGTGCAGCCCGCCCGCGATCACCTGACCTGACCTGGTCCGTGCGATCCGTGTGTGGCGCGCGCGCGCCATGCGGTCCGCTTCGCCGTGAAGACCGGTACGCTTCGCCAGCAAGTTCAGGATGTCGACCGCTTCCTCGACCGAGGCCGCCAGACTGCGGGGAAGTTCCGAGCGCGCGATGAGCAAGTCGATGACGTTGGCAGGGCGCAACCCTTCCGAATACAGCCAGCGATACGCGGTTACTGCGGATACCGTCTGCAGGATCGTCGTCCACTGGTCGCGGTCGACCACGCCGCCCACCCGCTCACCCTCGGGCAGCAAGATATGGTATTTGACGTCGAGCAGCCGCGCAGTGTTGTCCGCACGCTCGATCGCCTGGCCCAGCCGGATGAACCACGTCGTCTGGTTGCGCAGCATCCGGTGGATCGCGCCTTCGAACCCGCGCGTCTCCGCCTTGACCGCCTCGACGAGGTTCAAGGTCGCCATGGCACTGCCCGCGCTCGCGCGGCGATCGAAGATCAGCCACGCACCGTTGATCGCCGTCCAGGACTCACGCGTCAGCGCAGTGCGCACTGCGCGCGCATTGTTGCGCGCCATGTCGAGCGACCGGACGATCGATCCCGGATGGCTCGAATCGAGCGTCAGGAAACGCGCGACGTTGGTCTTGCTGATCTGCTGACCGGTCTTTGCAAAGGCAGCATCAGTCTCGGTCACCGCCAGCGCAGACGCCCACGCCGCCTCACCAGCGGGACGTGGCGACAATACGTCGAGCCGCACCGTCGCCTCGACGAGCCGCGCGATGAAGTCTGCACGCTCGACGTAGCGCCCGAGCCAGTACAGGGCGGAAGCGGTCCGACTGAGCATCAGAGTGCTCCCCCGAACGTCTGGCTCTGCGTCTGCTCCTGCGCCTGGCCCAGTGCCTCCAACCCTTCGCCAGGCTCGCCCGCGCCATTGTCCATCAGCACGAAACTGTCCTTGGTGCCGCCGCCCTGTGATGAATTGACCACGAGCGACCCTTCCTTGAGCGCGACCCGGGTCAGTCCGCCGGGCACGACCTGCACGCCCTTCGACCCGGTCAGCACAAACGGCCGGAAATCGACATGGCGCGGTGCCAAACCGGCATCCGCCAGCGTCGGAACAGTCGAAAGCGCGAGCGTTGGCTGCGCGATATAGCGGTGTGGCTCGGCAATCAGCGCCGCGCGGAAGGTCTCGATCTCCGCCTTGGTCGCGGTCGGGCCGACGAGCATCCCATAGCCGCCCGAGCCGTCGACCAGCTTGACCACCACGTCCTTCAGATTGTCGAGCACGTACTTCAACGCCTGCGGTTCGCGGCAACGCCATGTCTCGACGTTGGGCAGTTTTGGCTCGCCACCGGAATAAAACCGCACGATCTCGGGCATGTACGAATAGATCGCCTTGTCGTCCGCAATCCCGTTGCCAGGCGCATTGAGCAAAGCGACATTGCCGGCGGCATAGGCTGCGATCAGACCGGGCACGCCGAGCATCGAATCCGGCCGGAACACCAGCGGGTCGAGATAATCGTCATCGATCCGGCGATAAATCACGTCGACCTTTACCAGCCCTGCGATCGTCCGCATCCAGACGATATCGTCATCGACCACCAGATCGGCCGCCTCGACCAGTTCGACGCCCATTGAGTCGGCTAGGAAGCTATGTTCGTAATACGCCGAATTATAATGGCCCGGCGTCAGGACCACGCACACCGGTGCCGCCACGCCCACCGGCGCGACCGACTTCATCGTCTCGAGCAACTTGTCCGGATAGGAATCCACCGCCGCGACCCGGAATGAGCGGAACAGCTCGGGACACAGGCGCAGCATCGCCTCGCGGTTCTCGAGCATGTAGCTGACACCCGACGGCGTCCGCGCATTGTCTTCGAGCACGTAGAAATCATCCGGCCCGGTGCGCACCAGATCGATCCCGCAAATATGCGCCCAGATGTCGTGCGGCGGACGGATCCCGGCAATCTCGGGACGGAATTGCGGATTGCCGAAAATCAGGTCGGCCGGCAGCACGCCCTCCGCCAGAATGCGCCGTTCGCCGTAAATGTCATGCAGGAAGGCGTTGATCGCCTCGACCCGCTGGACAAGTCCCTCGGAAAGCCGGGTCCATTCATTCGCCAAGAAGATGCGCGGCACGATGTCGAACGGAATGATCCGTTCACTCGCATCGCTGTCGCCATATACTGCAAAGGTAATGCCGAGTTGGCGGAACGTCGCTTCCGCAGACTGCTGCCTGCGGCGCAGTTCGTTGGAAGGCGTGCTTTCGATCCACTCGCCGAGGGCGGCAAGCTCCGATCGCGGGATCATGCTCCCGCCCTTGCCCATGATTTCGTCGAACGCCCGCCCTATCCCCATGTGACGATAAAGCCTCCAACTGCGTCCGGGTTCCATGCTGCGATGGATTGTTGCGTCGCACAAGCGGATATTGTTGTCGGGACGTTAACCGTCCCGAACTGTGGCTAGTGCTTGCGCTGCGATGCCAATGCCACGGCATAGTCCTTGCGCGCCGCCGCCACGATCCGCGGCAACACCGTGGGATCGATGAAGGCACGCGCATCCCCGGCGTCGCGGCGCTCGGCGCGTTCCAGCACATCGGCGATCTCTGGATGCATCGGCAGCACGATATCGGCGTGTACCGCCGCAAGCCGCACGAAACTACGGCGATAATCCGCGTCGATCGTGGGGTAGGCGCGGTTGCCGTACAGATGATTCCCCGCGACCGTGATGCTGCACGGGAACACAACCCGCAGCGTTGTACGCCCCTCCGTCACAGGGAGCAGCCACGTCGTACAGCCCGCGGTATGGCCCGGCGTCAGCAGAGCGGTAACGGCAAGAGCCCCCGTACGCACCTGCTCCCCGTCGCGGACAATGCGATCCACCGCTACGGGCGGAAATCGGGTGAACCCGTTGTCGTTGTCCGCTTCATGCCGCCCGCGCCGCAAAGCACTGGCGTCGCCCGCCGACGCGACCAGCTTGGCACCACTCCACCGGCGCAATTCGGCGAAGGCGGCGGCATGATCGAAATGCGCGTGTGAGTTGAGGATCCACTTCACCTGCCGCGGCTGCACGCCGATCGCCGCGAGGTTGCGTTCCACCTGCCCCGCCTCGCCCGCCATCGGTCCGCTGATCAAGATCGTGCCCTCGCGCGCGACAATCGCATAGGCCGCAAGTCCGCGTGTCCCGACATACCAGACCGGTCCGGTGATGTGGAACGGCTTGATCGGCTGCGACCAGGACGGGGGCGCGTCGATGGCGCCCCCGGTCAGCAACAGCAACGGCGCGACGAGCGCGGCAAGGATGCGGCGTTTCATAATCCGGACAGCATTGCAGAGGTCAGCACCTGCGGCAACACGCGCGGCTCGGCAGCATTTGGTGCGTAATAGAGGTACAGCGGCACCCCCGCGCGGTTATGCTGCTCGATGAAGCGGCCCATCACGGGATCGCCGTTGGTCCAGTCGCCGATCAGCACCGCGACCTTGTGGTCCGCAAACGCCTTGCGCGTCGCTTCCGTTTCGATCGCAGCCTTCTCGTTGACCTTGCACGTCAGGCACCAGTCCGCCGTGAAATAGACGAATACCGGCCGCCCCGCCTGTCGCAGCGCTGCCAGGCGCGCCTCGGTAAACGGCTCCGCGCCCCCCGGCACCGCAGCCACGGCGGCGCTGTCGGGACGACGCCCGGCGATCAGCCAGACGCTTGCGGCGACCGTCGCCAGCAACGACACGACGATTACCGCGCCGATCGCCCGCCCCTTCTTCTGCCGCACACCGCCAACCCATAGCAGGACCGCGAACAGCAGAGCGACGACCAGCCCGATCGCCATGCCGTCGACACCCGCCTCATGCCCGAGCACCCAGGCGAGTGCGATCGCAGTCAGCCACATCGGGATCGCAAGAACGCGCCGAAACGTCTCCATCCACAAGCCCGGCTTGGGCAAGCGCCGCCGCAGCGCCGGTACGAAGCCAAGCGCGAGGAACGGCAACGCGAGTCCGATTCCCAACCCCGCGAACACCGCCAGCGCCGCGCCCCAAGGCAGCACCAATGCCGCCCCCAGCGCAGCGCCCATGAACGGCCCGGTGCACGGTGTCGCAATGAACGCCGCCAGCGCGCCGGTTGCGAACGCACCGCCCGCCCCGCCGCTGCGATTGACGAAGGCCGGCGTCGGAATCTCGAACAGCCCGCTCAGGTTGAGCGACAAGGCCACCGTCAGCAGCAACAGCACGACGATCGCGCGCGGATCCTGGAGCTGGAACGCCCAGCCGACCGCGGTTCCGCCCGCGCGCAAGGCAAGGATCACCCCACCCAGCCCGACGCAAACCGCGACGACGCCCGCAGCATAAGCCAGAGCCTCCTGCCGCGCATGTCGCTCATCGAGATGCCCGCGCGCCAGGCTTAACGCCTTCAGGCTGAGGATCGGAAAGACGCAGGGCATGATGTTGAGGATCAACCCGCCGAGCATCGCGCCGGCAAAGGCAATCAGCGTCGCGCTCAGCACGCCGGCTCCGCCAAGGCCTGCCGCCGTGGCGGACGTACTTGCCGAGGCGGCAACCGTTCCCGCGCCCGCCGTCACGACCAGCCCCTGTTGTGCGCCGATCTGCAATACCCCTTGCAACGGTCCCGTACCCGTCGCCGGGCTCGCCGCCGCCTTAGTCTCGATCACGATGCGGTCGCCGTCCTGCGTGACCGTCTGCGCGGCGGCATAATCTAGCGCACCCGTGGTGATCGGATAGAAATACGCCTGCCCCAGCGCAGCTCCGGCTGGGTAGGGGATCGCGATCCGAATGCGCCCGTTGCTTGACTGGAACGTCGCGTGTGCATCGAGCGGCTTGGGCACCGCGCGGCGCCATGCATCGAACCGCGCCCGCATTTCCGGTGAGATCGTGCCGTCGCCGACTACCAGATCGATCGCAAGCTCAGCCGATTCGGGAACACATACTTCCGCTGAACAGACGAGGTAGTTGGTCTTCAACCGAACCGGCAACGCCGTGCCGACCGCCAATCCGGCAGGAATCTTGAGCGTCACGAGCGGCGCATACGGCTTTTCGAAAACGTAATTCATCAAATCCGCAACGATCAGCCGTCCCGGCACCGGATAGGCAGGCTCGCTCGCAGTCACGCCCTTCGGCAGCGTCCAGTCGAGCTTCGCGGGAAAGCCCGCATCCCCCGGATTCTGCCAATATCCGTGCCATCCGGGCGCGGGCACACTCTCCAGTGCGAGCGTGACGGTCTGCCCCGCGGCTGGCGTGCGACTTTCGGCGACCAGGGTGATCTTCAGGTGCGCGCCGGATCCGATCGGATCGAGCGTCGCCGCACTGGCTTGCGCGCTGCCCCCCAAAAGAAGCAGTGCGAGCAGCGTAACAACGACGTCATGAAACCAGCGCATCGCACATCCTTGTCGAGCTCGAACCCTCGGGCCATAGCGGCGAAATCGGCCCGCCGTCCAACTCGGAGAATTCGTTTGAACCGCTACGCGTCCATCCTGGCGATCGCTTTCAGCCTGGCCAGTGTTCCGATCGCCGCAAAGACCGCGCCGCCCCCCGCCCCGCAGGCGGCCGCAGCCGCGACTCCCGCGTCTAACACGCCGCCCAAACTGATCGTCGCGATTTCGGTCGATCAATTCTCCGCCGACCTGTTCGGCGAATATCGCGGCACCTTCACGGGGGGCCTGGCAAGGCTGCAGAAGGGCGCGGTGTTCCCGAGCGGATACCAGAGCCATGCTGCAACCGAGACGTGCCCCGGCCATTCGACGATCCTGACCGGTTTCCGCCCCGAGCACACCGGCATCATCGCCAACACCTGGACTGACCTTGGCATCGCGCGCGAGGACAAGCAGGTTTACTGCGCCGAGGACGAGACCGTTCCCGGTACCACCCACGCTGGTACCTACACGGTATCGGACAAGCACCTGCTCGTCCCCACGCTTGGCGAACGGATGAAGGCCGCGAACCCCAAGGTGCGAGTCGTATCAGTCGCGGGCAAGGACCGCGCCGCGGTGATGATGGGCGGGCACAATGTCGACGAACTCTGGTGGTGGAACGGCAAGGCGATGGTCAGCTACGCCGGGCGCGCGACCCCGCCGGTCGTCGCACGCGCCAACGCCGCGATTGCAGCGCGCATCGCAGCACCACAACCCGCGCTCGACGTGCCGCAAGTCTGCAAGGCGCATGACGTCGCGGTGTCGATCGGCGAGGGCAAGAGCGTCGGCGCAGGCCATTTCGCGCGCGAGGGCGGCAACGCGAGCGCGTTCCGTGCGTCCCCCGCCTTCGACGGCGCGATCGTCGCGCTTGCGGCGGGGCTCGTCCAGGACATGAAGCTCGGCCAGGGCGACACCACCGACATCATCGACGTCGGCGCTTCCGCCACCGATTACGTCGGCCACACCTTCGGCACCGAGGGCGCGGAAATGTGCATCCAGCTCCAGCAACTCGATGCCACGCTCGGCTCGTTCTTCGACCTGCTCGATTCGACCGGCGTCGATTATGAAGTCGTGCTGACCGCGGATCACGGCGGCAACGACATCCCCGAACGCGAGATCAACGCGGGCCTGCCGGGCGCCCAGCGCGCGCGGATCGCACTGTCCCCCACCGTGGCGGGCAAAGCGATCGCAGCGAAGCTCGGGATCGCCAAGCCAGTGCTGTTCGGCGACATGCCCAACGGGGACATCTACATCGCACGCGATCTGACCCCGGTTCAGCGCAAGGCGGTGCAGGACGCCGCGGTCGCCTATTACAAGGCCGACCCGCAAGTCGCCGAGGTCTTCACCGCTGCACAGATCGCCGCCACCCCGACGCCCAAGGGCCCGCCCGAACGCTGGACGATGCTGCAGCGGGCGCGGGCTTCGTACAAGGCGGGCCGTTCGGGCGAGTTGCTCGTCCTGCTCAAGCCCCGCATCACGCCGATCCCCGACCCCACCAAGGGTTCGGTCGCGACCCACGGCAGCCCGTATGATTACGACCGCCGCGTGCCGATCCTGTTCTGGCGCAAGGGCATGACCGGGTTCGAACACCCCGCCGGGATAGAGACCGTGGATATTGCCCCGACGCTCGCCAGACAGATCGGGTTGAAGATCGTGGCGCCGCAGATGGACGGGAAGTGCCTCGACCTCGCCGACAACGGGCGCCCCTGCCGCTGACGCTCCGGAGGCGCGCCGTCCGTCTTAGGGGACATCCCCTAATCGCGGAAACGGACGGCACGCCTATACTTGCGCTACGGATCGCAGGAGCATCGTCATGGCCTATCAACCGCCGCTGCATGCCGCGCTGTCCGGCACCGGACCGACGACCGATGTCTCCGGGCGATGGGTCAACGCGCTCGGGTCGACCATGGTGATCGCGCAAGCCGGAACGCTCCTGACCGGAATCTATACCAGCGCGGTCAGCGGGGGAACCTCGAGCACGTCGGGCGCGCTGCAGGGTTCGGCCGACGGTGCGTTGATCGCCTTCGTGGTGCACTGGGACGACTTCCAGGCCATCACCGCCTGGGTCGGGCATGAGGATACGACCAGCGGAGAACTCGCCACCTTGTGGCAGATGACGAGCGCAACCGATCCGGGTGACGAATGGAGTTCGATCAACGCGGGAGCGGATACCTTTACGCGTTTGCCGTGACGCGACGGGGGATCCGCCCTCCCCAGTCTCCTTGCGAAAGCGCTCCCCGGAAAAGCGAGGCGTGCGTCAGTCGAGGTTGGGCCGCAACCAGCGCGTCGCCGTCGCCAGATCGACTCCACGCCGCGTCGCATATTCGTGCAACTGGTCGGGCCCGACGCGCGCCACGCCGAAATACTCCGCCTGCGGGTGCCCGAAATAGAAGCCCGACACCGCCGCGGTCGGCAGCATCGCGAAACTGTCGGTCAGCGTGATCCCGGTTGCGTTGGTCGCGTCGAGAAGCTCGAACAGCATCGGTTTCTCGCTGTGATCGGGGCATGCGGGATAGCCCGGTGCTGGGCGAATGCCGCGATATTGCTCGCGGATCAGCGCCTCGTTGGTGAGCTGCTCCCCCTCGGCATAGCCCCACAACGTCGTGCGGACGTGCTGGTGGAGCCGCTCGGCGAACGCTTCCGCCAGACGATCGGCGAGCGCCTTGAGCAGAATGTCCGAATAGTCGTCATTGTCCGCCTTGAACCGCTTGAGATGCGCGTCGATTCCGTGGCCGGTGGTGACCGCGAACCCGCCGATCCAGTCGCCTGCGGGGTCGATGAAGTCGGTCAGGCACATGTTCGCGCGCCCCTCGCGCTTCGCGATCTGCTGGCGGAGGAAGGGCATCCGAACTTCCTCTAGCCCCTCCCCCTCGGGGGAGGGGTTGGGGTGGGGCAGTTCAGCAGACAACCCGTCGGAAACAGGCACGGCCCCACCCCCAACCCCTCCCCTGAAGGGGAGGGGCTTAGAAGAGATGACGACATCATCCCCTTCCCGCCGGCAAGGCCACAACCCAGCCACACCCTTCGCCGTCAGCCACTTCTCTGCAATGATCTGATCGAGCATCTTCTGCGCATCCTCGAACAGATTGCGCGCGCTCTCGCCGACGATCTCGTCATCCAGGATCGCCGGGTAATTCCCCGCCAGCTCC
The DNA here is from genome assembly GCA_030433805.1 of Sphingomonas sp. PsM26. Classification (GTDB taxonomy): domain Bacteria; phylum Pseudomonadota; class Alphaproteobacteria; order Sphingomonadales; family Sphingomonadaceae; genus Sphingomonas. The sequence continues at coordinate 157,621 of JARUXA010000008.1, forward strand.
CACGCGCGGAAAAACGGCGTCCAGTCGATCAGCTCGCGAAGATCCGCCAGATCCCAGTCATCGAATACATGCACACCCGGCCGCAAAGGGGCGGCAGGCTTCAACGCCATGTCGGCCAAGAACCCGTTCGCCCGCGCGACTTCGATCGGGACGAGCTCGCTCTGCCCCTTGTTCGCGCGCGCCACGCGCACCGCTTCATATTCGTCCGACGTCTTCTGCACGAACTCGTCGCGGATCGTGTCGCTGACCAAGGTCGACGCAACGCCAACCGCGCGGCTCGCGTCGAGCACATGCACGACCGGCCCCTTATACGCCGGCGCGATCCGCAAAGCGGTGTGGACCTTGGACGTCGTCGCGCCGCCGATCAGCAGCGGCATCGTCATGCCCGCACGCTGCATTTCCTCGGCAACCGTCACCATCTCGTCGAGCGACGGCGTGATCAGCCCCGACAGGCCGATCATGTCCGCGTCATTCTCGTTCGCGGCCTTCAGGATATCCGACCAGGGGACCATCACCCCCATGTCGACCACGTCGAAGCCGTTGCACTGGAGCACCACGCCGACGATGTTCTTGCCAATGTCATGCACGTCGCCCTTGACGGTCGCCATGATGATCTTGCCCTTGCCGCGCGCGCCGGGCTCCTTCGCCGCTTCGATGAAGGGGAGCAGATGCGCGACCGCCTTCTTCATCACGCGCGCGCTTTTTACGACCTGTGGCAGGAACATCTTGCCCGATCCGAACAGGTCGCCGACGACGTTCATCCCGTCCATCAGCGGGCCCTCGATCACTTCGATCGGGCGACCGCCCTTGTCGAAGATCGCCTGGCGCGCTTCCTCGGTATCCTCGACGACATGCATGTCGATGCCCTTGACGAGCGCATATTCGAGCCGCTTGTTGACCGGCAGCCCGCGCCATTCCGCCGCCGCTTTCTCGGCCACCGCATCGGTGCCCTTGAAGCTCTCGGCGAGCGCGATCAGCCGCTCGGTTGCGCCCTCGTCGCTGTTGAGGATGACGTCCTCGCACGCCTGCCGCAGCTTGGGGTCGATCTGGTCATAGATGTCGAGCTGCCCGGCGTTGACGATCGCCATGTCGAGCCCGGCGGGGATCGCATAATAAAGGAACACCGAATGCATCGCGCGGCGCACCGGCTCGTTGCCGCGGAAGCTGAACGACAGGTTCGACAGTCCGCCAGAGATATGCGCGTGCGGGCAGCGTGCCTTGATGTCGCGGCAGGCCTCGATGAAGTCCACGGCGTAATTGTTATGCTCCTCGATCCCCGTCGCGACCGCGAAGATGTTGGGATCGAAGATGATGTCCTCAGGGGGAAAGCCGATCCCCATCAGCAGATCATAGGCGCGACCGCAGATTTCGAGCTTGCGCGCGCGGGTGTCCGCCTGACCGACCGTGTCGAACGCCATCACGACGACCGCTGCGCCGTATTGCATGACTTTTTTGGCCTGCGTCAGGAACTGCTCCTCGCCTTCCTTCATGCTGATCGAATTGACGATCGGCTTGCCGCTGACGCACTTGAGCCCCGCCTCGATCACCGACCATTTCGAGCTGTCGACCATGAACGGGATGCGCGCGATATCAGGCTCGGCGGCGATCAGCTTGAGGAAGGTGACCATCGCATATTCGGCGTCGAGCAGGCCCTCGTCCATGTTGACGTCGAGCACCTGCGCGCCGCTCTCGACCTGCTGCCGCGCGACCTCGACCGCGGCGGGATAATCCCCCGCCATGATGAGCTTCTTGAAGCGCGCCGAGCCGGTGACGTTGGTGCGCTCACCGATGTTGACGAAATTGGCGGTGGAGGTGGTCATAATGGTTTCGTTCTTCTTCTCCCTCTCCCCGCTTGCGGGGAGAGGGTCGGGGAGAGGGGCAGTGGGAAGAGGTGGCGCTCGATACTGCCCCTCTCCCGACCTCGCTGCGCTCGGCCACCCTCTCCCCGCAAGCGGGGAGAGGGAGAAAAGATCATGCCGCCATCGTCATCGGCTCGAGCCCGGCAAGCCGCGTCACCACCGGCGGCACCGGCAGCGCGCGCGGTGTCAGCCCGCGCACCCCGTCCGCAATCGCCTTGATGTGCGCTGGCGTCGATCCGCAGCAGCCGCCGAGCACATTGACCTGCCCCGCCTGCGCCCACTCGCCGACCAGCCCGGCGGTCGTCGCAGGCATTTCGTCATATTCGCCGAGTTCGTTGGGCAGCCCGGCGTTGGGATAGACCATGATCAGCGTATCGCAGATATCGGAAAGCGTCCGCACATGCGGGCGCAACTGCTCCGCGCCGAACGAACAGTTGAGCCCGATCGTCACCGGCTTGGCATGCCGCACCGCATGCCAGAACGCCTCGACCGTATGCCCAGACAGGTTGCGCCCCGACAGATCGGTCAGCGTCATCGACAGCATGATCGGCACGTCGCGCCCGAGCGCCTCGCCCGCCTCAAGCGCCGCCATGATCGCGGCCTTGGCATTCAGTGTATCGAACACCGTCTCGACCAGGATAAAGTCCGCCCCGCCCTCGATCAGCGCGTCGGTCTGCTCGCGGTAAACGCCTTTGAGATAATCGAAGTCGATCTCGCGGAAGCCCGGATCGTTGACGTCGGGGCTGAGCGACAATGTCTTGTTGGTCGGCCCGATCGCCCCCGCGACAAAGCGCGGGCGGCCGTCCTTCGCCTGATATTCGTCGGCCAGCGCGCGCGCGAGCTTCGCACTTTCGACGTTGATCTCGCGCACCAGATGTTCGGCGGCGTAGTCGGCTTGGCTGATGCGGTTGGCGGAGAAGGTGTTGGTCTCGGCGATATCCGCACCCGCCTCAAAATACGCGCGGTGGATCGCTTCGGGCACTTCGCGCTTGGTCAGCGCGAGAATGTCGTTGTTGCCCTTCTGGTCCTTCGCGAGGCCAAGGTCGCCGGCATAGTCCGCTTCCGACAGCTTCCAGTTCTGGATCTCGGTCCCGAACGCGCCGTCGGTGATGAGGATGCGCTTGGCCGCTTCGGCAAGGAATGTTTCACGGATCGTCATACTACAGGTCCACTATCTAAAGCCCCTCCCCTTCAGGGGAGGGGTTGGGGGTGGGGAAGTGCCTCGCAGAGAACGGTCCCCCGCTGCACGGTCCCACCCCAACCCCTCCCCTGAAGGGGAGGGGCTTTAACGATTTACGCCGCCGCTGCTTTCGCCGCGGTCTTCGCCCGCAGCCCCAGCAGATGGCAGATCGCGAAGCTCAGTTCGGCACGGTTGAGCGTGTAGAAATGGAAGTTCCGCACGTCGCCCGCATACAGCTTGCGACACAGTTCCGCCGCCAGCGTCGCCGCGATCAGCCCGCGCGCGCCCGCATGATCCTCAAGCCCCTCGAACAGACGCCCCATCCACGCCGGCACTTCGGTGCCGCACATCGCCGACATCTTCACGATGCTCTGGAAATTGGTGACCGGCATGATCCCCGGCACCATCGGCGCATCGATCCCCGCCGCCGCCGCGCGATCGCGAAAACGGAAGAACGTCTCGGGTTCGAAGAAGAATTGCGTGATCCCGCGCGTCGCGCCCGCATCGAGCTTGCGCTTGAGATTGTCGAGATCGTCGCTGTGGCCCTTCGAATCGGGATGGCATTCGGGATAAGCCGCAACCGAAATCTCGAACGGATGGAGCCGCTTGAGCCCCGCCACCAGATCCGCCGCATTGGTATAGCCATCGGCATGCGGGACAAAGCCCCCCGCCCCCGGCGCATCCCCGCGAAGGGCCACGATATGCCGAACGCCCGCCGCCCAATACTGCTCGGCGATCTCGTCGATCTCGCCCCGCGACGCCTCGACGCAGGTCAGATGCGCCGCCGCCGGCATGCTCGTCTCGCGCTCGATCCGCGCGACGGTCGCATGCGTCCGGTCGCGCGTCGTACCGCCAGCGCCGTACGTCACCGAGACGAACTCGGGCGCGAAGGGTTCGAGTGTGCGCACAGTCTCCCATAGCGCCTCTTCCATCTTCTCGGTCTTGGGCGGGAAGAATTCGAACGACACCGCCGCATCGCCCGCGAGATCCGCGAACAGCGGCGCTTCGAGCGCGCGCCGCGCCTCCTCGAGCTGGTTTACCGAAATCGTCATGCCGCCATCGCCTCTCGTATTCCGGAACGCTCTGCACCGCGCTTGCGCGCGAGCCACAATTTCACCGTCAGTTCGCCGCCCTGCAGCGTCTCGATCCGCGCCGGCACCAGCCCGGCAGCGGCGAACCACGTCGCCATCTGCTCATCGGCAAAGCCGAGCCGGGTGTGCCCGTCCTGCGTGCGCAATTCCTCGCGGTCGTGCGCCGCGAAATCCGCGATCAGCAGCCGCCCGCCGACGGTCAGCACGCGCGCGGCCTCCGCAATGGCGGCCCCCGGCTGCTGCGCGAAATGCAACACGTGATGCACAATCGCGACGTCTGCCGCACCGTCGCCGAGCGGCAAGGCATACAGGTCCGCTTGACGCAATTCGGTATTAGTAAGGCCACGCTCGGACAATTTGGCGCGCGCGAGCCGCAGCATTTCGGACGATCGATCGATCCCGAGCGCCTGATCGGCGCGTCCGGCGAACAGTTCGAGCATCCGTCCGGTGCCCGTCCCGATGTCGATCAGCTGCCCGATCGCCGCGTCGCCCAGCACGGCGGAGATCGCCGCCTCGACTTCGCTCTCCGCGATATGCAGCGACCGGATTGCATCCCACTGCCCCGCGTTCGCCTCGAACCAGCTCGCCGCCGACGCTGCACGATCCGCGCGCACCGCTGCAAGCCGCGCCGCATCCGCGACCGCCCAGTGATCGGGCGACAGCGCCGCCCATTGGTCGAGCGCCGCCAGAACCGGTCCGACCGTCGCGCCTTCCCCGAGCGCGACAAACACCCAACTGCCTTCTTTCCGCCGTTCCGCCAGCCCCGCGTCGCACAGGATCTTGACGTGCCGCGACACCCGCGGCTGACTCTGCCCGAGCACCTGCGCGAGTTCACCGACGGACAGCTCCATCGATCGCAGCAACGCCACGATCCGCAGCCGGGTCGCGTCCGCGAGTGCGCGGAAGATGTCGAGGGCGATGGTCATCGTCGATGGGATATAAAGATATCTTTATATGAGGTCAACGACCGACACCGCTCTGTGCGACTTTCGCAACGTATCGCGTCATCCGATCCGGTCGTCTCGTGCACGGACCTTTGCGCGATTGCGCGGGTTAGACCCCTTCGATACCTTCCACGTCTGTTTCACGGGAGTTCTTATGACCAAATCGATCCTCCTCCTGCCGATCCTCGCGATCGCCGCGACGGACATGTCAGCCTGCAGCGAAAAGGCGCAAAACGACGCCAGCACCGCAGCAAACTCGATCGCCGGCGACGTCAACGAGACCGCGCGCAAGGCGCGGGACGACACGGATGCAGCGCTTGGCGCGGCAGAATCCCGGATGGACAATTTCGGGGATACGGTAGACGCAAAGGCGGGCCGTTTGAACGAAGACGCCGACCGTGCGGCCCAGCGTATCGGCGACAAGGCAGATCGCGCGGCCGATCGTGCTGGCGAAGCGGCCCGTGACATCGGCAACGAGATCGACAATTGATCCGCTGGGGCGTCCTGCTGGTGGCGGCGCTGCTTACGGCGTGCTCGAGCGGCACGCCCAGCGGTGGCAATACGGCAGCAAGTGAGGATCTTGCGTCCAATACCGCTGCCGTCTCGCTGGACGAGAATAGCGCCGACATGAACGCCGCCGAGATCGTCCCCGACGATGAGGGCGGCACCGAAGAAGAGCCTGGAGCCAAGCCGCAATGACCGAACACCGTCGCCTCGGCGCCACCGACCTCCGTATCGCGCCGCTCGTCCTGGGCGGCAACGTCTTCGGCTGGACCGCGGACCAGACCACCAGTTTCGCGGTGCTCGACGCCTTTGTCGCGGGCGGCGGCACGATGATCGACACCGCCGACGCCTATTCTGCCTGGGTACCGGGGCACAGCGGTGGGGAATCGGAAAGCGTGATCGGCGCGTGGCTCAAGCACAGTGGCAAGCGCGACCAGGTCCAGATTGCCAGCAAAGTCGGCATGTTACCCGGCGACGGTGGCGAAAAGCTGGCCCCTGCGCGGATCGCGGCGGCTTGCGATGCTTCGCTTCGGCGGCTTGGGGTGGAGACGATCGACCTGTATTTTGCGCATCAGGACGATGACTCGGTGCCGCAGGAGGAGGTGCTGGCGGCGTTCGGAAAGCTTGTGGATGCGGGCAAGATCAGGGCGTTAGGGGCGTCGAACTTCCATGCCAAGCGGCTGAAATCGGCGAACGACGTCGCGCGGGAAATGGATTTGCCGCGGTATCATGTGCTGCAGCCGGAGTATAATCTGGTCAGCCGCCACAAATTCGAGGGCGAATTGCAGTCGTTTTGTGTCGAGAACAACATCGGCGTGGTGCCATATTATGGCCTCGCGTCCGGTTTCCTGACCGGAAAATACCGGAATGCAGACGATTTCGGCAAGAGTGTCCGCGGCGGGCGGATGCAGGAAATCCTCGATGGCAATGGCCCCGCCGTGCTCGCCGCGATGGACTCGATCGCCGAGGAAACCGGTGCCAGCCTCGCGCAGATTGCGCTGGCGTGGCTCAAGGAGCAGCCGGCGGTTACCGCGCCCATCGCGAGCGCTACTTCGGTAGAGCAAGTCGAGGACCTGCTGGGCGCGATGAGCCTGTCGCTCACCACCGAGCAACTGGATCGACTGACGGTCGCGGGCACCTGAACTTCCCTTCCCCGGCCTTGGCCGGGGAAGGAGGTTTACGTCACGCGGCGAACTGGTTCATCGTATTGTGCGCGCCGCCGGCCTTGAGCGCGGCCTCGCCTGCGAAATACTCCTTATGGTCGTCGCCGATGTCGCTGCCCGACATATTCTGATGCTTGACGCAGGCGATCCCCTCGCGGATCTCCTTGCGCTGGACGCCCTTCACATAGCCGAGCATCCCCGCCTCGCCGAAATACTCGCGCGCGAGATTGTCGGTCGACAGCGCGGCGGTGTGATAGGTCGGGAGCGTGATGAGGTGATGGAAGATCCCCGCGCGCGCCGCTGCATCGCGCTGGAAGGTCCGGATCCGCTCGTCGGCCTCGTCCGCGAGCGCGGTGCCATCATAGTCGACCGACATCAGCTTCGCCCGGTCGTACGCCGACAGGTCGCGGCCTTCGGTAGCCCAGGCGTCATAGACCTGCTGGCGGAAGTTGAGCGTCCAGTTGAACGAAGGCGAGTTGTTGTAGACTAGCTTGGCGTTGGGGATGACCGCGCGGATACGATCGACCATCCCCGCGATCTGTTCGATGTGCGGCTTTTCGGTCTCGATCCACAACAGGTCCGCACCGTGCTGGAGCGAGGTGATGCAATCGAGCACGCAGCGATCCTCGCCCGATCCGGCGCGGAACTGGAACAGGTTCGAGGGCAGCCGCTTGGGCCGCAACAGCTTGCCATCGCGGTTGAGGATGACGTCGCCGTTGCGCGCAGTTGAGGGGTCGATCTCCTCGCAGTCGAGGAAACCGTTATACTGGTCGCCGAGGTCGCCCGGCTCCTTCGACACCGCGATCTGCTTGGTCAGCCCCGCCCCCAGCGAATCGGTGCGCGTGACGATGATGCCGTCGTCGACGCCCAGCTCGAGGAAGGCGTAACGGCACGCGCGGACCTTCGCGAGGAAGTCCTCGTGCGGGACCGTGACCTTGCCGTCCTGATGGCCGCACTGCTTCTCATCACTGACCTGATTCTCGATCTGAAGCGCGCACGCCCCTGCCTCGATCATCTTCTTGGCGAGCAGATAGGTCGCCTCGGCATTGCCGAAGCCGGCGTCGATATCGGCAATGATCGGAACGACATGCGTCTGGTGATTCTCGACCGCGTTGAGGAGGCGCTGCTCCTCGATCGCGTTGCCCGAAGCGCGCGCCGCATCGATCTCGCGGAACATCATGCCGAGTTCGCGAGCGTCGGCCTGGCGCAAGAACGTGTAGAGTTCCTCGATCAGCGCGGGGACGCTGATCTTCTCGTGCATCGACTGGTCTGGCAACGGGCCAAACTCGCTGCGGAGCGCCGCGATCATCCAGCCCGACAGGTACAAATAGCGCCGCTCGGTCGAGCCGAAGTGCTTCTTGATGCTGATCATCTTCTGCTGCCCGATGAACCCGTGCCAGCAGCCGAGCGACTGCGTATAGTTCGCGGGATCGGCGTCATACGCCGCCATGTCCTTGCGCATGATCGCCGCCGTATAGCGCGCGATGTCCAGTCCGGTCTGGAAACGGTTCTGAAGCCGCATCCGCGCGACCGATTCGGCCGAGATGCCGTCCCAGGTGCCATTGTGGCTGCGGATCAGCGTATTGGTTTGAGCGATGCTGAACTGGTACGTCATCGAGGACCTCACTGTGTAGCGATTTCCACGGAATAGCGTTCTTTACACGATCTCGGACGCCAAACCCGCGACGCACAGCGTCACGGCGTCAAATCTTCCATCGAACGTTTGTAACATTGTAACGATTTTGACAGGCGAACTTGCCCGCTCGCGAAGGAAGGGGCGCGCAGAATGGCATCTTGTTGCCCCTTCACTCTGCCGGAGCCGATGTCCGGCCTTGCCCACCTTGCGCTATGGACGCCTCGCCAGATTAGGCAGCGCTCCCTTGGCTCAAGCTGCACACGGCCTAATCGCCACCGAACGAGAAGCCGCTGATCCCGCGCTCCCGTTCATTGACGATCAACGCGCGACCCGACGGCGGCAACGACCGTTGCGGGCATTGCCCGCGCCCGCACGCGCGGCATCCCAGCCCGATCGGTGTCGCCTCCCCCGTCAGATCGACGCCGCGCGCCGCCGCGAGCGCGCCTGCATGGGCGGCGGCAACGCCGACCCCAACGACGAACTCCGCGGGTACCGTCCCATACCGCCGCCCTTGCGGGGTGACGGTGCGCGCGATCGTGAACCAGCGCGAACCGTCCTCCAGCGCCACCAGTTGCACCGCGAGCGTTCCCGGACGCTCGAACGCCGCGTGGAGCCGCCATAGCGGGCAGCGTGCCTCCGCCTCGGCGAGCGGCGACGCGCTCGCGCCCGAGAAACGCTTCGACGCCTGCCCCGCCCGGTCGATCCGCACCAGAAAGAACGGCAGACCGCGTGCGCCGACGCGTTGCAGCGCGGTCATGCGATGCGCGACCTGTTCGAACCCCGCACCGAAGCGCCGTTGCAACAGTTCGATGTCATAGCCCGTCGCCTCGCATGCGCGGAGAAACCGGGCGTAGGGCATCATCAGCGCGGCGGCATAATAATTGGCGAGGTGGCGGCGGTAGAGCCGCTCGGCGGCGCGATCGGCAAAACCTGCGCCCTTGGCCAGTGCCTCGATCTCGTCGCGCGCCTCGATCTGCGCGAGCTGGACCGCCACGGCAAACGTCCGGCTGGCAGGATCGAGCACCTCCGACAATTGCACCTGCCGGGCATGCAGATCGGTCCGACGCAGCAGCTCGGGCATCACGTCGACCGGCAGGACACGGATCGTCAGCTGGTGCTTGACCCGCAACCGTTCCGAGATCGCACCGTACAGATCCCCCGCGCCCATCCGCAATTCGTCCGCGAGCGCTTCGGCCGCTGCGTCGAGGTCCGGGAAATGGCCCCGCCAGCGCTCGATCTCGCGGCGGACCTCGCTGATCGGATCGACCGCGGCGGGATCGTCGGGCGTCCCGCCCGCGCGGATCCGGTCGAAGGCGCGCGCAAAGGCTTCCGCGCCGCCGGGTGCGCCGGCGAGCCACTCCTCGATCTCGTTGCGATCAATCTCGAGGTCGGCGAACATCGGGTCGGCGAGCCTGCGCCTGAGCGCCGCCTCGCCGCCGCCGGGTTCGCCTGCCGCCAGTGCGCGCGGATCGAAGTCGAAGGTCTCGGCCAGCTTGACCAGCAGCGACGCCGACAGCGGACGCTGGTTCTTCTCCACGAGGTTGAGATAGCTGGGCGAAATCGTCAGGACTTCGGCCATCGCGGCCTGGGTCAGTCCCGCCCCGCGCCGCAAGCGACGCACTGCGTGGCCGGCGAACAGCTTGCGATCGGCCACTTCCTGACTCCATTCCGTCAATACTTTACAAATGTACGTACGCTTGACGACGGAACGTTACAAGCCGACCGCACTGCGATACGATGCCCCGTTACGCGCGTGAGATTCGCCGCCTAGGGACGGGTCAAGAAAGTTTCCTGGGGAGGAAAGGATGCCCGCCACACGCAAGTGTGGCGGGCATTTCCCGTTCTGAGGCAATGGGTTGTGCCTTACCGGGGACGCTGCTCCCTAGCCCCAAAAAGCGCTTCCCCGGCGCAGGCCGGGGCCCAGTAGCAAAGGCCGCTGTAACCGAGCGCTGCCGCCGCCATCCAACGCCCGCTACTGGGCCCCGGCCTTCGCCGGGGAAGCGTTCACAGCTGGAATGGTCAACTCAATCGGGATGCAGAGGGGGACAGTTTTCCACGCCTCCTTCTTTACTGCGTAGAACCGGCGTCGTTCCGAAGCTTTCCGTCGCCGGATACTGCGTCGCACCTATGCCCTTGCTCGTGCGCGTTCCGGCATGAGGGCACCTCCTTAAAGATGCACAGACTCGCTCCTCCCTAACGACCCTTCCCCGGCGAAGGCCGGGGCCCAGTAGTGGGCCGTCGATCATTGGGCGCAGCGTTCGCTTCCTCGGCCTTCACTCCTGGGCCCCGGCTTTCACCGGGGAAGCGCCAGCGTGGATACCAGCGTGGACAACGGCCAACTCTGCCGCGCATAGAAAAAGGGGCAGGTTTCCCCGCCCCTTCTTGCACCTCACAAAACCGGCGGGCCGAAGCCCGCCCGCCCTACTTACGCGGCTAGCTTGCGCAGCACGTACTGCAGGATGCCGCCGTTGAGGAAGTACTCCAGCTCGTTGACGGTATCGATCCGGCAGCGCGTCATGAACGTCTCGACCGTGCCGTCGGCGCGCGTCATCGTCACTTCGACGTTCTGGCGCGGGCGGATTTCCGAGACCTTCATGATCGTGAAGCTCTCCGACCCGTCGAGGTTCAGCGTCTTGCGATCGACGCCCTCGGCGAACTGCAGCGGCAGCACGCCCATGCCGACGAGGTTCGAGCGATGGATCCGCTCAAAGCTCTCGGTGATGACGACGCGAACGCCAAGCAAATTGGTGCCCTTCGCCGCCCAGTCGCGCGACGAGCCGGTGCCATATTCCTTGCCCGCGATGACGATCAGCGGAACGCCGTCTTCCTTGAAGCGCATCGCCGCATCATAGATCGGCATCGTCTCGCCCTTATAGGAGGACATGCCGCCCTCGACGCCGGGGACCATCTCGTTCTTGATGCGGATGTTGGCGAAGGTGCCGCGAACCATGACATTGTCGTTGCCGCGACGCGCGCCATAGCTGTTGAAGTCCGCGCGCGCGACCTGACGCTCCATCAACCACGCACCCGCGGGGCTGTCCGCCTTGATCGAGCCGGCGGGCGAGATGTGGTCGGTCGTGATCGAATCGCCGAGGATCGCGAGCGGGCGTGCCTCGATGATATCCTGGACCGGTGCGGGGGTCATCGACATGCCCTCGAAATACGGCGGGTTGGCGATGTAGGTCGAGCTTGCCGGCCACGCATAGGTGTCCGACCCGTCGATATCGATCGCCTGCCACTTGGCATCGCCCGTGAAGACGCTCGCGTAGCGCGACTGGAACATGCCGCGATCGATGTTGGCGTCCATCACTTCGCGGACTTCGGCGTTGGTCGGCCAGATGTCCTTGAGATACACGTCCTCGCCCGCGGTCGACTGACCAATCGGCGTGGTGGTGAAGTCCTCGGTCACCGTGCCCTTGAGCGCGTAGGCGACGACCAGCGGCGGCGACGCGAGGAAGTTCGCGCGGACGTCTGCCGAGACGCGGCCTTCGAAGTTGCGATTGCCCGACAGGACCGAGGCCGCGACGATGTCGTTGCCGTTAATCGCCGCCGAGATCGCAGGGGCGAGCGGACCCGAGTTACCGATGCAGGTGGTGCAGCCATAGCCGACGAGGTTGAAGCCGACCGCGTTCAGGTCGGTCGTGAGACCGGCCTTGTCGAGATAGTCGGTGACGACCTGCGACCCCGGCGCGAGCGACGTCTTGACCCACGGCTTGGGCTTGAGGCCCAGCGCGTTCGCCTTGCGCGCGACCAGCCCTGCGGCGACCAGCACCGACGGGTTGGAGGTGTTGGTGCAGCTGGTGATCGCCGCGATCACCACGTCGCCGTCGCCGATGTCATGGTCGCGGCCTTCGACGGGGACGCGAATGGCGTTCGAATGGCCATAGACCTTGGCGAGATCCGCGTTGAACGTGTCGTCGACCTCGGTGAGGATGACCTTGTCCTGCGGACGCTTCGGACCTGCGAGCGACGGGACGACGTTCGCCATGTCGAGGCCGAGCGTGTCAGTGAAGACGGGATCGGGCGCATCCGCCAGACGCCACATGCCCTGTGCCTTGGCGTATGCCTCGGTGAGCGCAATCTGCTCTTCGGTACGACCAGTGAGGCGCATGTAGTCGAGCGTGGCGTCGTCGACCGGGAAGAAGCCGCAGGTCGCGCCATATTCGGGTGCCATGTTGGCGATCGTCGCGCGGTCAGCGAGGCTGAGCGCATCGAGGCCCGGGCCGTAGAACTCGACGAAGCGGCCGACGACGCCCTTGGCGCGCAGCATCTGCGTGACGGTGAGCACGAGATCGGTCGCGGTGATGCCCTCGGCGAGTTCGCCGGTGAGCTTGAAGCCAACGACTTCGGGGATCAGCATCGAGACCGGCTGGCCGAGCATCGCGGCCTCAGCCTCGATCCCGCCGACGCCCCAGCCGAGCACGCCGAGGCCGTTGACCATCGTGGTGTGGCTGTCGGTGCCGACGCAGGTGTCGGGGTATGCGATCGTCTTGCCATCAGGCGCGGTCGAGGACCACACCGCCTGCGCGATGTTCTCGAGGTTGACCTGGTGGCAGATGCCGGTGCCGGGGGGGACGACCTTGAAGTTGTCGAGCGCCTTCGAGCCCCACTTGAGGAACTCGTAGCGTTCGTTGTTGCGCTGGTACTCGAGCTCGACGTTATCCTCGAACGCCTTGGGCGTGCCGAATTCGTCGACCATGACCGAGTGATCGATCACGAGGTGGACGGGGACGAGCGGGTTGATCTTGACCGGGTCGCCGCCGAGCTTGGTGATCGCATCGCGCATCGCGGCGAGATCGACGACGCACGGGACGCCGGTGAAATCCTGCATTAGCACGCGCGCGGGGCGATACTGGACTTCGCGGTCCGATTTGCGCTCCTGCTGCCAGTCGATGATCGCCTGGAGATCCTCGGTGGTGACGGTGACGCCATCCTCGAAGCGCAGCAGGTTCTCGAGCAGTACCTTCATCGAGAACGGCAGGCGGCTGATATCGCCCAGTTTCTCGGCGGCGGCGGCGAGGCTGTAATAGTCGTAAGCGGTGCCACCAACGTCGAGCGTGGTGCGCGTGCCGAGTGTGTCCTGGCCAATGGCGGTCATGTGCAGCGGGTCCTTCCCTATGCGTCGGGCCGCGGCGGGGAGGCGAAACCGTTTGGGCTCCGCGCGGGCGCGACCGACTGTGCGAATGCAAGAGTCGGGGTGCCCTTAGCAAGGGGGCTGCGCGGGGGAAAGGGCGCGTCTGCGTTCGCCTGCTGTTCGCGTGCAACCAGACCCCGAGCGATACATTCTATTACCGCGAAGAAACACGACGTAATTTTTCATCGGACGTGCGTCCCTTGCGAAATACAGATCGTACCTGCGCCACGACGGGAGAGGGTTCGGTTCATGCGGTTCCGGGCACCGTCTGCGCGTGCCTTGGATTTCGGTTTTTCCCTTTATTCTCAGGGGCTTGGAACCGTTTCCCGATGTACGGGTTAGCGAAGTACCATCCACAGGGAGGTCGAGTTCAATGACCGAAGATGTAAACCAGCAGTTGATCGAAGCCCTCGATCGGCGCGTAGAACGACGCAACGATCGTCGCGCCTTCTTCAAATCCGCATTCGGTGCAGCCGCGGTGGCCGGCATTGCAGGCGGTGCCGCCATCGGCCTCGCGGGCCGCGCCGAGGCGCAGACCGCACCGAGCGACGCCGACGTGCTCAACTTTGCGCTCAATCTCGAATATCTCGAGGCGCAATTCTACAGCTATGCCGCCAACGGTACCGGCCTTGCCGCGAACCTGCTGACCGGTGTCGGCACGCAGGGCGCCGTGACGGGCGGTCGCAAGGTGAACTTCACCGATCCGATCGTTGCCGCCTACGCCAAGGAAATCGCGGGCGACGAGCTTGCGCACGTTACCTTCCTGCGCACCCAGCTCGGCACCGCTGCGATTTCGCAGCCGGCGATCGACATCGACGTGACCGCGACCTCCGCCTTCAGCAACGCCGCACGCGCGGCCGGTCTGATCGGTGCGGGCGAGGCATTCGACGTCTATGCGAACGACAACAATTTCCTGCTCGGCGCGTACATCTTCGAGGACGTCGGCGTCACTGCCTATAAGGGCGGCGCGACGCTGCTGACCAACAAGACGTATCTGGAAGCCGCAGCGGGCATCCTTGCGGTCGAGGCCTATCATGCCGCGCTCGTCCGGACCGTGCTGTATCGCAAGGGCGTTGAAACGCCGGCATTGCGGACATCGGCCGATGCGATCTCGAATGCACGCGACAGCCTCGATGGCACGACCGATCTGGACCAGGGTATCTCGCCGACCACGGTCAGCGGTGCGCTGGTATCGAACATCGTACCGCTCGACGCGAACGGGATCGCGTTCTCGCGCACCGTCGCGCAGGTTCACAACATTGCGTACCTCACCAATGCGCGCGTGATGGCAGGCGGCTTCTTCCCCAACGGGACGAACAACCCGAACGCCGATCTGCGGTTCAGCGGCGCCAATTGAGCCGCTTTCAACATCACGCCTTCTCCAAGGGAGAGTAGCAATGGACTCTACGAATATTCTCACGCAGGTGCTGGAGGCGAGCGACCGTCGCCGCGACGAGCGCCGCAACTTCCTCCGTGTCGCTGGTCAGGCGACGGTCGCAGCAGGCGGGCTTTCGCTACTGGCCGCATGCGATGACGGGCAGAAGGGCTTTAACCCGACGCCGACACCTACCCCTACCCCCACGCCAACCGCAACGGCTGCAACCGATGCGGACATCCTCAACTTCGCGCTCAACCTCGAATATCTCGAAGCGCAATTCTACTCGTTCGCGGTGTACGGGACGGGCCTCCCCGCTTCGCAGTTGACGGGTGTCGGAACGCAGGGTGCGGTCACCGGTGGTCGTCAGGTGACCTTCACCGATCCGATCGTGGCGCAATATGCGCGTGAAATCGCGGCGGACGAGATCGCCCACGTCGCCTTCCTGCGCACCGCGCTCGGGTCGGCGGCGGTCGCAATGCCCGCGATCAATATCGACGGGAGCGCAACGGGTGCCTTTACCGCAGCCGCACGTGCAGCCGGCGTCGTCTCGGCAACAGGGACGTTCGATCCCTATGCAAGCGACAACGCCTTCCTGCTCGGCGCGTTCATCTTCGAGGACGTCGGCGTCAGCGCCTATAAGGGCGCGGCACCGTTGCTCACCAGCAAGACTTATCTCGATGCAGCAGCAGGCATCCTTGCGGCAGAGGCGTATCACGCGGGTCTGATCCGTACGATCCTGTACGGCAAGGGCTTCGACGCCGGTACCGCCTCGGGTTCGATCTTCGATCAGGTGCGGATGATCAGCGACGCGCGTGACAGCCTGGACGGCTCGACCGACGATGACCAGGGGATCGCGGGCGCAGATTCGTCGATCTCGAACATCGTCCCCACGGACGCGTCGGGCATTGCCTACAGTCGTACTGCGGCGAACGTGCTCAACATCGTCTACCTGACCAAGTCCGCCACGGTCGGCGGCGGGTTCTTCCCCAATGGCGTCAACGGGTTCATCAAGACCAGCAACGCCAACTGACACGCCAACGCGTGACGGTTACATCATGGGGTCGCGCGATCAGGATCGCGCGACCCTTTTTTTGTGCCCCGTCCGGGTCCGCTTGTGGCGCGACGCGTTAATGGGCAACACGATACCGAAACAATCAGGAGACTTCCCATGCGCGTACCGATCCTCGCGGCGGCAACCCTGGCGGCGCTCAGCCTGTCGGCATGTGACAAGTCTGGTCCCAAGACCGGCGCGCCGATGGCGAACGGCGCGCGTTCGGTGGCGATGTTGCGCACCGCGGACGGCGCGGACGTCGGTCGCGCAACCGCGACCGAGGTTGGCGGCGGCTTGCGTGTCACGGTCGACGTGACCGGGATGCCCGCAGGAACGCACGGCGTTCATGTCCACACGGTCGGCAAGTGCGACGCACCCGACTTCGCCAGCGCGGGCGGACACTGGAACCCCACGTCGACCAAGCATGGCTCAATGAACCCGCAGGGTCCGCATACCGGCGATCTGCCCAACCTCATCGTCGGGGCCAACGGACGTGGCACGATCGGCATGGTCCTGCCGGGTGCTACGATAGCGGGGCTGCTCGATACCGACGGATCAGCCTTCGTTGTTCATGCCAATCCGGACGACTTGATGACAGATCCGTCGGGCAACAGCGGCGGACGGGTTGCCTGCGGCGTGTTCGCCACCAGCTGAGCCAGAGCGCGCGGGCGGCAGGTCAGGGGCGGATCAGATATCCTCTCCCGCCGCCCGCGCCCAGACTTCGCGCTGCGCCTCGGCGCGCGGGACGAGCCGGTACGCTGCGATTCCCGCTGCGATCGTGATCGGCGCGGCGCACAGCAGCGACAGGACGCCGACCGAGAGACTCCCCGACAGAGTCGATATGCGTCCCGCGAGATAGGGCCCCATCGCGAGACCGAGCAGCGTCGTTCCGATGAAGAAGGTTCCCGTCGCGGTGCCACGCATCCGCGGGAGCACGAGATCCTGCATCGTCGCTCCCGCAGCGCCCAAGGCGGTGCTCGCGAAGATGCTGGAGATGAAGAAGCACGGGAAGAACACGGCGGTCGTCGTCGCGGTGAACGCCCCGATCACGAACGGGATCGGCGCGATCGCGCCGAACAGCACGACGATCACGCGCCCGGCCGGATTGCGGCGGCGCAGGCGATCCGCGACCAGACCCCCGAGCATCACGCCGAGAAAACCCGCCAGCGCGCCGGTCGATCCGACCAGCAGCCCCGCCATCGCCGGCGTGGCACCCAGCGTGCGCAACACGAACGGTGCCGCCCAGAAGCTGATGGCGTAGGCCATGAATGCGTTAAGACCGTAGGCCACGACGATGCACAGGAATGCAGGATTGCCGACAATCAACCGGTAGGTCGGCGGATCGCGGCGCTTGAGGGCCGCGGCCCAGGAAAACACCGCATAGACGCCCACCCCGATCGCGATCCACTGCGGCCATGGCTCCCCGATCGCGTGCAAGCCGAGGACTGCGGCGACGACGATCCCGAGCGCGAGGATATTGACGAGAAATGCTTGAATTCCCCCGCGCGCCGCACCGATCAACGTCAGCGGGGGCAGGATGGTGAGCAGCTCGGACAGGAACGCGCTGAACGGCGCGGGATGACGTTCGGGCCGTGGAAGCCCTTCGACCGCACCGCGGATCGGCTCGCGCAGCGTCGCGACCACCGCCGCCAGCAGCAGGCCGGGGATGCCGACGATCATGAACGCCGCCTGCCAGCCGTGCAGCCCGAATGGCCCGCCATCGGGATAGGCCTGGTTCCACCGCTGGACGATCAGGCCCCCGACGCCGAGCGACAGTCCGCCGCCGACGTACAGCCCCGACGAATAGATCGCGAGCGCGGTCGCGCGAAGACGTTTGGGGAAGTAATCCGAGATCAGCGAATAGGCCGAGGGACTCGCGGTCGCCTCCCCGACCCCGACGCCGATCCGTGCCCCCGCCAGTGCGCCGCCGCTTTGCGCCAGCCCGGAAGCAGCAGTCATCGCAGACCACAGGCCGAGCCCGAGCGTCATCAACCGGACACGGTGCCAAGTATCGGCAAGCCGGCCAAGTGGGATGCCGAACAGCGAGTAGAATACGCCGAACGCGGTTCCGTACAGGAAACCGAGATCCTCATCCTTCAAATTGAGGTCGCGCTTGATGTCCTCGGCAAGGATCGAGATGATCTGCCGGTCGACGAAATTGAGCACGTACACCAGAAACAGGATCCCGAGCACAAGCCACGCATAGCGCGACACACGCGCGGATTCGGACGTGTCGGCGATCGCCGGACCGGTGTGCATATGCTGGCTCCTCTCGGACTTTTCTGTTCTTGGCCGGAGCGTAGCAGAGCATACCCTGATTACGAAAGCGATTTAGCAGTGGCCTGCATCCACGGTCGTACGGGCCGTTCGGCCACGGCGGACGGCGTGTCTACGCGGCTGCTCCTGGCCCCGCTGCCAGCACACGCATGTTACGCTATGTTGCTGGTGCAGGAAGCGGCCCGGATTCGCTTGAAATACGCCTGCCGTGCGCCGATATTCCAGGCAACCGGCACACGGCCGGCTGCAAGGAGCTTTTCGTAATGGCAAACTGGTCTGATCCCCGTCCGAACGCCTCCGCGTTCCAGACGGCCGGGACCACCCGCTCGGAAGCGTATGACGCCGGTCTGCGGCGGTACATGCTATCCGTCTACAACTACATGGCCTCCGCGGTGCTGTTGACCGGCATCGTCGCTCTGGGCTTCGTGGCCAGTGGCGCAGCGGCGACCGTGTTCGGCGGCCCCGGCATCCTCAAGTGGGTGATTACCCTCGCCCCGCTCGGTTTCGTGTTCGGCATGAGCTTCGGCCAGGCACGGATGTCGAGTTCCACGCTGCAGATGATGTTCTGGGGCTTCGCGGTCGCGATGGGCCTGTCGCTCTCGACGATCTTCCTGGTCTACAGCCCGACCGCGATTGCACAGTCGTTCTTCGCGACGGCAGCGGCGTTCGGTGGCCTGAGCCTGTATGGGTACACCACCAAGCGTGACCTGTCGGCATTCGGTACGTTCCTGACGATGGGCCTCGTCGGCCTGATCGTGGCGAGCCTGCTCAACCTGTTCTTCCAGTCGAGCGCGATCACCCTCGTCATCAGCTTCGTCGGCGTCCTGCTGTTCGCAGGCCTGACCGCCTATGACACGCAGCGCACCAAGGCGCTGTACGCACAGGTCGCGGGCACCGACATGGAACAGCGTGTGACGATCATGTCGGCGCTGAGCCTGTACCTCGACTTCATCAACATGTTCCTGTTCATCCTGCGCCTGTTCGGCAACCGCAACTAAGCGCAGACCAGATCTGGACTTTTCCGGGAAGGGTCCGATGGTGAAAGCCATCGGGCCCTTTTTGGTTTGACCGCTCTCCCATCCCTTCAAAGGACCATCATGCGCATCGCGATCGAGGCCATGCTCGACTATACCATCGACGGGGCCGCTGATGTCCTGCTGCTGATCGAGGCGGCAAAACAGCCCGATCAACATCTCGAAATGCAGGACCTCCGCGTCTACTCGCCCGAACCGTTGCGCGCGGTGCGCGGCGAGGACGGGATCGGGCAGCGTTGCTGGGCGCGCGGCGAAGGCGCCTTCCGCGCGGACTATCGCGCAATCGTGCGGATCGACCGGCCTGCGATCGATTTCTCGATCCTGCCCGACACGCCCGTGCGGATGATGCCGCCCGAGACGATCCCCTATCTATTGCCCAGCCGATATTGCGAATCCGATCGCCTGGAAGGGTTCGTCGACCAACATTTCGGGGGATTGCGCGGCGGGCCGCTTGCCGCCGCGCTGGTCGACTGGGTTGCCGGACACCTGCGGTATGAAGGCGGCGCGTCGAACGGCACGACCACCGCGATGATGACCTTCGCGGAACGGCACGGCGTGTGCCGGGACTATGCGCATTTGCTGGTGGCGCTCGCGCGCGCGGGCGGCATTCCGGCACGGTGCGTGTCCGCTTACGCCCCGGGCGTCGATCCGCCCGACTTCCACGCGGTTGCGGAACTCTGGGTCGGCGGCGGCTGGCATCTGGTCGATGCGACCAGAATGGCGTGCTGTGCGGATCTCGTACGGGTCGCCGTGGGCCGCGATGCGACCGACATTGCGTTCATGACGGTGTTCGGACGCGCAGCCTTCGTTGCGCAGTGCGTTTTGGTAACGCGTCTGGAATGAGGGAACAGGCGAGCGGGTCGGGTCGTTCTCCTATGCTAACGATCAGGAGTGACATAATGACCGACGACCCCAAGCTGATCGACGACAAGGCGCTCGACAGCCTTTCGGTTGCCCCCGGCGATCCCGACGAAGAGCCGACCAGCGGCAAGCAGGACGCCGGCCAGGACGCGTCGATCGCGCACCGTCTGGAGCGCAACCCGTCGAGCCCCGATGCCGCGCGTGACAATGCGCTGGACGAGTCGATGGACGCGTCCGACCCGCCCTCGACGAGCCGCCCGGGCGATAACAGCGAGCCGCCGCGGTCGTCGGGCTATAACGAAGACGACGAAGCGAAGCGGTCCGCCGAAAAGCACTGATCGCCGTCATCACTGCCCAGCCCCGCGCCGCTCCGGTTGCGCGGGGCTTTTTCGTGTGGGATCGTTTCAACGCATTTTCTCCGCTCGGTCGCATCGGATGTTGCGTTGCAACACGATTTATGGTCGCTTCGTGTCGCGGCGGTGATCGGCGTTAACCACGGAGTAATTCCAGGAGCGCATGATTACCGGACTGCAAGACCGTAGTGGAGTGGCGCGATGGGTTCTCGGATGAAAGCTGCCAACG
Organism: Sphingomonas sp. PsM26; assembly: GCA_030433805.1. Taxonomy (GTDB): domain Bacteria; phylum Pseudomonadota; class Alphaproteobacteria; order Sphingomonadales; family Sphingomonadaceae; genus Sphingomonas. Next base: position 178,315 of record JARUXA010000008.1, read on the forward strand.
GCACGATGACGCTGGCCGAGATGAAGGAATTCGCCGGGTTCGCGGCATCGACCCAGCGTTACATTCGCCGCTCGCTCGACATCGGCCTCGATCGCGACGATGCGATGCTGCGGTGGTCACGCGACGTGGTCGAAGCCGCGAGCATCCGCGCGCAGGCCCGGTTGTATAGCCGTCTCCCCGACATTCGCATGACGATGCCGGATGGGGGCGGTCTCGAATCGGTCGAACCGGTGTTGGGACCTTTGCTTACGCTTTCGGCGTTCGATCTCGGCCAGGGGCGTCTGACGACCTTCGCGGCTTATCGCTTTCTGTACGAACGCCTGATCGGCGCCGAAGTGCGGCCGTGGCTGCCCGCCGCCTTCTGCTCGGCCGCCGCGCTACCGCATCTTCACCCTGAGCTGCGCCGCACGTTGCTCCAGTCGATCAGCGAAGCGGCGGCGACGGCTTCGGGCTGGTCCAACCGGCAGCCGGGGTTTTTCCCGAAATGGGTCGAAAAGGTCGAGGCCGCCGCGCTGCCGCACTGATCCGCGTCAGCCGCGGACCACGTCTGTCATGGGTTCCTCGGTTATGGGATAGCCGAGGTCGGTCGGGATACAAAGGTGCGACACGCCATCGCGCTTCTCGGTCCACGGGGTGATCGTGCGGATCGGGTGGTTGGCTGCATCTGCCGTCGCCGCTTCGAAGCCGTCGAATTGTGCCAGCCGTTCCAGATTGCGGCGCGTCGGGAAGATGAGCGTCGCCTTGCCCGCATCGGCCATGTCGAGCACGGCCTGCGCGGTCGCCCAGAAGACGCGGACGTTCTCGGTATCGTCGACGATCGGGTCGGGCGCATGCGGCGGAACCTCGGCGAGATAGAAGTGCGTATCGAAGGTCCGCACGGGAACGTGTGCGGGGCACCAGCGCGCGAACGGGACCAGATCACCGATCGACAGGGGAAGGTCGTGCGCCGCAAGGACGGTGCCGAATGGATCTCCCCTACTGAGCGCCCGACGCACTTCCGCGATGCTCTCCGCGGTCATCGCGCCTAACCCGACCGGCACGCCGACTTCCTCGAGCGTCTCGCGGATCGCGGCGATTCGGCCTGCGACGTCCTCGGGATCGCCATCGTACCGTGTCGCCAGCGCATGATCGCCCGGATCGACGCGCCCGCCCGGAAACACCAATGCACCGCCCGCAAACGCCATCGCCTTGGAGCGTTCGACGAACAGCAGTTCGGGCATTCCTGCCCCCGCCCGAAACAGGACGAGGGTTGCCGCGGGGATCGACACCGTGGAGCGCTCCGCCATCACCGGAACGCCCAGCGCAGCGTGCTCGCGACCCCGAAGGTGCCGGCACGCAACAGAGGTAACCCGACGCCGGGCTGTTCCAGGCCATGCATCGTCCGCGCCCAACCGGGCAGCAGGTCGATCGCGGCCTGCATTGTCATCGTCTGAAACGGGCGCGCGGCAAACGACGGCGAGGGTTGGTTGAGCAACACCCCCGCCACGTCCCGCGTTCGCGCATCCACTCGCAGGCTCGGCCGCATCGCGCGCTGGATCGCTTCCGCCTCGGCGCGGGTGGTCGGGATCGGATCGACACCCAGCGGCTCCGCGATCCGCGCCATCTCGGCGACATAGCGGTCCTGGCCCGCGCGGCTCATGCCGGGTTCGCCGTAGCGGATCCAACCGTCGAGAAAGCTCAGCACTTCGCTGACATGCACCCAGGCGAGGAGATCGGGTTCGCTCGCACGATAGGGCGTGCCGTCGGGGAGCGTTCCGCCGATGTGATCGTGGATCTTCCGGACCTTTGCCAGCAGCGCGCGGGCATCGTCCGGCGCACCATAGGTCGTGACGGCGATGAAGCGCGCGGTGCGCCGCAGCCGCCCCTGCATGTCGTCGCGAAAACCTGAATGATCCCAGACACCTGCAAGCACAGCCGGATGCAGCATCTGAAGCATCAGCGCCGCCACGCCGCCGACCAGCATCGACGTCACGTCGCCGTGCACCCGCCATGCCACCGAGTCCGGCGGGAACAGTGCGTCCTGCCGCCGCTGGACGGGTCGTTCCCCACGTGTCTTGTCGTTGAACAAGGCCCGCACCTGCCCGACGATCAGACCTTTGAGCGGACGAGCAAGACGATCGGCGGGAGACATCGGGTTCATGATGCAGCAACGAAGCGCGCGGTGCTAGGCTCCAGCACCGCGAGAGATTAGGGTCGCCTTATTCCGGCGCAAACACGCCGCGCCGAACGTCCTCCGGGTTCGCGACGGTGCCGGCGGTGCTGTCGTCCGCCAACATCGTGCGGAACCGCCGATGGATCCGGACGTGCTCGAAGATGCGGCCAGCGACCCACAAGGCGAAGAAGATGCCCATGAAGACATAGGCAGTCTTCATCGTGGGCTTCCGGTTTTTCTTGCCCGGCTCCTCATCACCCTTCTTCTTCTCGGGCTTGGGCGCGCCGAGGAACTTGTCCACCGCGCTCATCGGCACGGTCTCGGGCTTGATCCGCGACCGCTTCTTTGCGGCTTCGGCCTTTGCCTTGACCACTTCGGGCGGATTGCGCCACTTGTCGAGCGCGACCCCGGCATGGCCGACTGCGAAGAACAGCAGCGGCGCAAGGAAGCACGCCAGCAACGCGCGGCTGATCATATCGTACCGCAGCACCCCGTCCGCGACATGCAACGTACCGGAATCGAAGACCGACATCCTGTCCTGCGGAAGCTGGTCCTTCTTGGTGAACGTCAGCGTCTCTTCACCAACGTCGTAGGTGGTGTTCTTTTCCTGAAACAAGCTGTCGAGCTTGCCGAAAACGGTCTCTGCGGATTGCGGTGGATCTATCGGGACCGTTCCCTTGATCCGCCAGATCCAGTCGATGAAACGAAACGTCACACGATGTTCCCCTGAGTAACGCGTCATGCAATGGGGACTTCACGATACGTCCTGGAACTCCGCGGAGCCCCCGCCCCCTGCCAACCGATCCGCAACGCGGGCGTACCGGTCGCGACCGGTACGTCTCGGATCATTCCGCCGGGACTGCGACCATCGGCGGCTGGCTGCGGCGGCGGGCGAATTTCGACCGGAGCAGCTTGTACGGCTCGGTGAACGTGTAGTGCAGCGTCTCCCAAACCGACATGCGACGCCCGCCTTCCTGACCCAGCAGCTCCGCCTCACCATCCTTGCAGGTGCCGTGGATGCGATCGATGAAGATCCACGTGCCCGAATAATTGCTGCGCGTGCTCTCATAGTCCTGCGCATGGTGCAGGCTGTGATGTTCGGTCGTGTTGAAGACCTTGAACCACCATTTCGGCGTGTTGAAACGGATGTTGCAGTGCTGATAGCTGCTGACCGCCAGGCCAAACGCCCCTGCCAGCAAGGCGGCACGCGGGAGGAAATCGAACAGACCGCCGACGCCGAGGCCGATCAGGAAGATCTCGACCGGGTTTCCGACGCTGCCTTTCTGGACGTTGAGCTGGGTGAGGTAGTGGTGCGGTGCGTGCGCAACCCACAGCGGATACCAGTTGTGCATCCCGCGGTGCATCCAATATTGGAAATAATCGCCGATGAAGGAGATCAGGAAAGCTTGGATCAACAGCGGCGCGCCGATGAACCAGGCGAACTTGGCGATGTCGAAATTGTCCTGGAACCAGCCGATGATCGCGTCGCTGTTGATCGGGCCGAACACTACCCGGACGATCATCATCCCCATCGCGACGTAGAAGGTGTCGCAGACGAGCTCCTTCCACGTGTGCTCCCAGCTTTTGTAGCGGGGGCTGATCCATTCCATGCCCAGCATCATGAACTTGACGATCAGGCCGATCCACAAGGTCACCGACGGTTTGATCCACGCCGATGGGGCATAATAATAGAAGCCGATCACCGCGATCAGGAACACCGGCTGAAAATGGGTGAAGAACGCCTGTTTGAAAGGTCCACCCTCAACCCTGCCAAGGTTGTCGAGTCCCTCGGTGATAGGGGCGCTCACCATATAGGAGGGTCTTTCGACCGCGACCGTTCCAGTCATTGGCAGATCTCTCGATGAAGCTTTTGGAGCCGTTTCTTGCGTGTCTGTTGCTTTGTATGAGAGATGCGCGATTCTGCCGTTACGTCGTTTAACGTAGGCAAGCGTCTCGACACGCTCGATTTCCCGGCTGACGGCGCTGAACGATCGTCGACGCCGCGCGGTGCTTCCGCCCCGGACACGCAAGATCTTCAGCACTATTCAACGAATGCAGCCACTAAGCCGCAGCACGAAGCCTGACCCTGCAGCGAATGCCCGCAGTGGATGCGCAAGCTGACGAGTGTGCGATCGTCCGGACCCCAGGCGCCCCTACGTCAAACAACCCATTTGTTACAGTCTGCCCGCCCCATAGCCTGAATGAACAAGACCGAGACGCTGCGCCAAGACCCACATGCGGCATGGAGCCGCAAACACCGGCACATATCCCGGGGGAGACAGCCAGTCAGGCAAAATCAGGCGGGCAAAAGGGGTACTATCGTGATCGATCGCGCACGGATGCGGCTACGGCTGCTATCTGCAACTATTCTCTCGGGCGTCGTCATGAGCCCGGCATACGCGCAGCAGCAGTCTGCGGCCGAAACGCCCAGCGCGACGGCGATCGCGGCGGAAACCGAGGAACCGCAGGGTTCGAACGATATCGTGGTCACCGCGACACGGCGCGCCGTGTCGTTGCAGACCGCCCCGATCAACATCTCGGCAATCGGTGGGGCGGCACTGGAGAGCAACCGGCTCGACGACGTCGGCGACCTCGGCCTCTATACGCCTGGGCTGACCGTGCCCGACACCGGCCCGCGTACGGCCAACAGCATCGTGATGCGCGGCATCACGTCGGGTGGTCCGGGCGGCAGCAATCGCAGCACCGCGGTCGGCGTGTATCTGGGCGAAATCCCGCTCTACGTCGACTTCAAGTTCCTCGACATCAACCGGGTCGAGACGCTGCTCGGGCCGCAGGGGACGCTGTACGGCCTCGGTACGCTGGCGGGCGCGATCCGCTACATCCCCAACCGCCCCAACTTCAGCAAGATCGAAGCCACGGGTCACGCGCGGATCTACGACGTCGCGCATTCCGACGGGGTCGGCGCGGTCACCGATGCGACGATCAACCTGCCGATCATCCGGGACAAGGTCGCACTGCGTGTGACCGGCGGCTATTACCGCGATCCGGGGTTCATGGACTCCCCTTATCTGGTCAAGACCCTCGGCGTATCGCTGCCGCAGCCTGACTTCAACGATCCAGCGGCGGTGGCGGCCAACCTGCGTCGGGGCAAGGATCTGAACGACGAGAATACCTATTCCATCCGCGCGCAATTGGGCTTCGACTTCGGCTGGCTGCACCCGACGTTCAGCTACATCCGGCAGGACACCAAGACCCACGGAACGCAGACCAACGGCGGCTTCGGCGCGAAGTACACGCTGAACAGCAACGGCGTCGCCTTCCCTGACGGGCAATGCGTCTATGCCAATTGCCAGGGCGTGCTCGGGACCGGCAGATACGAAAATGGCGGGCGCGTCGAGCAGCCGTCACGCCGCACGCTCGACATGTTCGCAGCCGAAGTCGAAGTGGACATCGGAAGCGTTGCGCAGCTTGTCTCCGCCACCGCTTATTCCAAGCAGCATCTCTCCAGCCAGAGCGACATCGCCGACCTGCTGCTCGATCTCGATTATGATTACGAGCTGTTCCCGGCCTTTGCGGGCACGACCACGTCGGACAGCGACCCCAAGCAGTTCAACCAGGAACTCCGGCTCGTTTCGACCCACGGCGGGCCGATCAACTGGATCCTCGGGGGCTTCTACAACCACTATAAGAGCTACACGTTCAGTGCCGAGCGGATCCCCGGTTTTCCCGAATTCGGCGCCGCCAACTCGACCGGTCGCGGCAGCCTGTACGGCACGTTGTACCGCGGGCTGGTCCGGCCGGACGGGCTGGAATACATCTCGTACACCGACACCTACACCAAGGAATATGCGGCGTTCGGCGAAGCGACGTGGCACATCACGCCCAAGCTGCAAGTCACCGGCGGACTGCGCTACTACACGTACAAATCCTACATTTCCGGCGCGACCGACACGCCGCTGCTGTCGGGCGGCCGCCGCCGCACGCCCTATCCGCTGATCCAGTTCGATCCCTCGCGCGTGCGGACCGGGTCCACCACGGATGACGGGTTCGTCTACAAGGCAAACGTCTCCTATCAGTTCAGCCCGACGGTGTTTGGCTATGCGACCTATTCGACCGGCTACCGCATCGGCGGCGTCAACCGCGTTGCCCCTTGCATCGTGCCGCTCCCGCCCGGCCAGAACGTTTGCGCTCTTCCGAACGAACTAGCCTATGGTCCTGACATGACTACCAATTATGAAGTTGGCCTGCGGTTCAGCCTGCTCAACCGGATGCTACAAGGCACGATCGACATCTACAACATCGACTGGTCGAACCTCCAGTTGGGCAGCCAGACCGCGAACGGTGCGGTGGGCATTACCGCCAATGCCGGTGGCGCGCGCAGCCGCGGCGTAGAGGGAACGCTGTCGTTCACGCGCGGCAAGTTCAACCTGTCGGGCAATTACACCTATCTCGATGCCAAGCTGACACAGGACGCACCCGGGCTGATCGGAGGGTTGAGCAACAATTTCAACGTTCCGGGTGCGGGCGATGCGTTTTCAGGGGATCGTCTGCCTGGGTCGTCCAGACACGCCGGGTCGCTCACCGCCACCTATTCGGTGCCGATGGCGAGCGGTGCCGATCTGGGCTTCGTGTGGAGCACGGCGGCGCGTAGCGACACCTATTCCACCACGGGTCTGCGTGGGTATGGCGAGGCGATCCCGGGATATTCGACCAGCCGTGCGTCGATCACCTACAAGAAGGATAATTGGGAAGCGTCGATCTTCTCCAACAACATCTTCGACAAATATGCCGTCACCAGCGTGGCGAACGACTACACGATGGCGCGCCAGAACGATGGTGTGCAGATCCGTTCCTACGGCTTCGGCGTGATCCAGCCGCGTACCGTTGGCGCGGAGGTCCGCGTCCATCTCTGAGCAAGCGTGACAAGACACGGCGCCACTTGATCGATGCGATCAGGTGGCGCTTTGCCGTCCAGGGGTACGTCAGTCCACGACGATGCCATTCGCCTCGAAGAAGCGGCGCACGGGCTCCAGCGCCTCGGCATGGACTCGCCAGCGTCCAATCGCGTCGGCGTTGATCGGGCGGCGGACCTGGGCCGCGCTCGGTGTCGCGACGGCGGCGGTGTTTGCGTGGAAGGCGAGCGTCGCGGCGTCCCAGCCGAGACCGCAATGGTCGAGCAACCGTCGGGTCTCGCCCTCCTGATCGGCGACGAGCGCCTCATAGCCGAGTTCGAGGATACGTCCGGGGAAGCGGGACTGCCAGAACGCAACCAGCCGATCGAACCGTGCATAATACTGCGCGATGTCCATCAGATCGTTGGAATAGAAATAGTAAGGCGAGCCGGGCGCGAACAGATTCTTGAAGTTGCTCCACACCGTGTCCATCGGATTGCGGCGCAGGCAGACGATCCGCGCGTTTGGCAGTGCGCGGGCAATATGGCCAACATACAGCATGTTGGCAGGCAATTTGTCGACGAAGTGCAAACTGCCCGCGGGCCAGTGCGGTGTTGCGCGCGCCATGTAGCGTTCGCCTAGGACGCGCGGGTCCGCTGTCAGCGACGCAGCGATCGTGGCCGCGTCCACCACGACGCGCGACGGGGTGGCGGCAGCTTCCTTCACCGCGAGCGGCATCGCCTGCAACTCGCCCGCCGATGCCACGTCGGGATGCGACGACAGGATCCGGTCGACCAGCGTGGTGCCGGTGCGCGGCATGCCGACCACGAAGATCGGGGCACGCGTGTCCAGTCCCTCGCCCGGCGGGACATCCGCCGCAAAGCCCGTCTCCAGCGCATCGAACAAAGCTGCATCGCTCGCGAAGTCGTAGCCTAGATCGCGCTTCCGCGCGGCGTTGGCGTTGGCGAGGTGCGCATAGGCGTCGTCGTGACAGCCTAGGTCCTCGAGCTCTTTCGCCAACGCATAGCGCAACCGCAGCATATCGAGCGGGTCATTCGTGCTTGCCAGCACCGCGCGCAGCCGGTCGATGTGGTTGCTGCCGGCGGTCTGCCGCTCCAGGATCGCAAGCGCATAATGTGCGCGGGCGTAGCGCGGCTCGCGCGTGAGCAGGATCTCGTAATGGTCGCGCGCCTCCGCAATACGCCCGGTGAAACCGCACGCCGCCGCAAGATTATAGCGAAACCCGATATCGCCGGGCTCGCGTTTCACCGCCGCCTTGAAGGGTGTGATCGAACCCTCGTGGTCGCCGAGACGCGCCAGCACGCACCCGATCGTATCGAAGCTCAGCGCATCTTCCGGACCGAGCGCGAGTGCCTCGCGCGCCGTGCGCCCCGCCTCGCCGTCCCGCCGCCCGAGGCTGAGCAGCCGCGCATATTGCGCAAGCCGTCGTGGCGTCGGTGCCTGCGCGACCGCACGCTGCACCAGCGGGAGTCCGCGAGAGACACGGCCGGCAGCGGCTTCGGCCAAACCCAGCAAATACCAGCCGTCGGGAAGATGGGGGCGCTGGTCGCACAGCGCCGACGCCAAGGTGGCGGCCTTAACGATGTCGCCACGTTCGAGCGCCGCTTCCGCCGCGGCGATACGGGGGTCGTGGCTCACATCGACCCGACGCGCGTGCCGACTTGGGGACGATGACAGACGATAGTTCTACCTCCAGAACCGCGAACAGCCTTGAGGTCTGCCACGGAGTGCTGGATGGGTATACGCACAATGACGCATCCGGCGCACCGGACGCCGCCCCGACATGCTCCCCGGGATACGCCCGTATCCGCGGGGAGCAATCAGTGACGCCTGATCAGCGCAGCGACGCCAGTGCTGTGCGCGATGGCAGCGGCGCATTGGCAACGGTCGAGGCACCGCGCGCCTCAATTCGCGAACGGACGTCGGCGACGACTTCGGCGCGGCACGTGCGCGCTTGCTCTTCGAGCGCCAGATGGATCGTGGCGAGGCCCGAGCCGCATACCGCGCGCGCCGCCTGATCCATCCGGATCGCGAGGCGCCGCTGACCGCTTACCGTCGCCAGATCGATGTTCTTGAGATCGAGAACCACGGCATCCTTCACCAATGGGTTCTCCGGGACCGCGGCCGAAACCGCAGGCGCCATCGCGAGGGTCGCAAGCGCGCCCAGAGCCAACTTCAACATCACAATCTCCTACGGTGTATTAAGATCGTTCTGCGACGACCTTGCAAACGCTGTACACCACCTCGCGCTTCTCGACAAACAACGCGTCAGTTCTGCGAAAGCTCACATCTCGTGGCAAAAGAACGATTTGCCGGGGATCAAGCAACGAGCAACGTCCATCCGCCCCGCCCTACGTCAAAAAGCGTATGGGCGGTTTGCACGCGCTGTTCGATCACCATGCGCATGGCCCCATCCCCAATCCGCCTCCTCTGTACGCTTGGCGTGTCGTTCCTCGCGGGCGGCGTGGCGGACGCAGCACCGCGCGTTGAGGCACGGACCTATCTGCGGCATTGCGGCGTCGAGACGTGCCTGATGGTGACGGGACGGCGGCCCGATAGCAGTGCGGTCGTCAGCCTTGGCGATCATCGCGTCCCCGTTTCGGGCGCGCGCAACTGGCGTGTGGCCGTGCCGCTGCAGACGGTCCGCACCTGGTTTCCACCGTCGACGCGGACGATCACGGTGCACGTCAGCGGGGCTGACGACGGGACCGGCGGCGGGGAAGCGATCGTACCTCTGCCGATCGGGCTGCTCTTTTCGGGCGTCCAACTCGCCTCCCTCGAAGTGCGGGCCCGCTAGGCGTCCATTATCGGCCAGCTTGCATTCGACGCGAACCGCCCATCGCAGTGTCATGACGGCATAGCGGCGATCGACGCTCAGACGCGAGACCATTCACCGCGCCAGAAATCCACAAGGATGAGACCGTGATCGCCCTTCAATTCCGCCGCCGCACGATCTGCACGACCCTTGCCATGCTCGCCGCCGTTACGAACGCCGGCGGTGCGAGCGCCCAGAACGGAACCGCCGCAACAGAGGGTAAGCGGCCATCCCCGCCCATCGTCAGGCCGATGACGGACCTCAAGATCGCCGCGACGATCCCGGTCGGGAAGACCGCGGACTGGGTGGCGATCACCGCGGACGCAGTGTGGGTCGGCAGCAGCGGACCCAACTCGGTCAACGCGATCGATCCCCGCACCAACCGCGTCACGACGATCGCGCTGCCGGGTCGTCCGTGCGCGGGAATCACCGCGGACGCGGACTTCGTGTGGGTGCCATTGTGCGGACCGATCCCGAAACTCGCCAAGGTCGACGTGAGGAAGCGCGTGTTGGATCGCGTGTTCGACGTGGGGCCGGTGCGGGGCGAACAAAGCATCGCGGTCGGCGCGGGCAGCGTCTGGCTGGTCACCGACAAGACCGGTTCGCTCGCGCGGATCGATCCCGTCAGCGGAGCGGTTCTGAATGTGGTCCAGCTCCCGCCCGGCTCCTACAACCCGGTATTCAGTGATGGTCTTGTCTGGGTCACCCGAGTCGAAGGTGGCGAAGTGACGGTCGTCGATGCGCGCACGTCCCAGATTGTGAAGTCGATCGCCGTCGGCAAAGCCCCGCGCTTCGTGACCGCCGGGAACGGCGCGGTGTGGACGCTCAATCAGGGCAACGGCGACGTGAGCCGGATCGACATCGCGACACGCCGGACGACGGTGACACTTCCGCTCAACACACCGGGCCCCGGCGGGGACATTGCATTCGGCGCGGGACGGGTCTGGACGACGATGATGAAGACCCCGCTGACGGTCGTCGATGCCGCATCCGCGACCGTATTATGTCAGTGGACCGGGGACGGCGGGGATTCGCTGTCGGTCGGGCATAAGGCGGTCTGGCTGACCAACCTGCGCTCCGGGACGGTATCGCGCATCCCGCTGAAAGCCCTGCCGAAAGATTGCCGCGCCCGTCGCTGAAGCGCCGTTCAGGCCAACCAAGGCTGTACCAGGACACTCTTTCGGGCGGCAAGTGGCGTGGTGGAGCTGAGCGGAATCGAACCGCTGGCCTCTGCAGTGCGATTGCAGCGCTCTCCCATCTGAGCTACAGCCCCGCACCACGCCTCGTCCGCCTTGTAGGCGGTTCTGCCGCCTTAACTGCGGTTTGCGCGGCACGCAACGACAATGCGACGGTGCCATACGCAATCTTCGGAAATGCTCCAGGCGCGCGGCGACGACGTGCCCCAAGCCTGCGGCAAAGAGCGGAACCGGTTCGGTTTTTCCTGAGTTTATCCCCCTGTCAATGCGACGCGACAAACGCCGCGCCATTTGATGACCATTGTCTCAGGAGGACGCTATCATGGTAGATGAACGCTATCCCCGGTCGTATTCGGACCGTACCGGCAACCGCGACCAGAACGACGGCTACGGCCAGAGCGACTATGGCGACCGCGGGTCGTACGGACGCGGGTCCGACCGATACCAGAATTACGGATCGTCCGAAGACAACCGCGGTGACTACGGCCGTGAGCGCGGCGGATACCAGGGCCAGGGCGGCAACGATCGCTATGGTGCAGGCGGCTACGGTGACCGGTCCTACGGCCAGGATGATGGTCGTGGTTATGGTGCGAACCGCAGCAGCGGTGATCGCTTCCAGGGTCGTTTTCAGGGCCAAGGCGACAATCGCGGCGATTATGGTCGACAGCAGTCCTATGGCAACCGTGGTGCCAGCCAGGATTATGGTCGGGGCCAGCAGTCCGGCGGTGGCCAGCAAGGCTACGGTCGCCAGCCGCAGGGCTATGATTATGACGACCGCGGCTTCTTCGATCGCGCAGGCGATGAGGTTCGTTCGTGGTTCGGCGATGACGAGGCACAACGCCGTCGTGAATTCGATGCGCGTTTCGACGACCAGCGTTACGGCAACGAGCGGAGCCATAACGACGATCACTACACTGGCTGGCGCCGGTCGCAGATCGACGCGCTCGACCGCGACTATGACGAGTATCGCCGCGAAAACCGTACCAAGTTCGAGTCGGAATTTGGCTCGTGGCGCAGCAATCGTCAGACGCAGCGTTCGTCCCTGTCCAAGGTCACCGAGCATATGGAAGTCGTCGGTTCGGACGGCGCGCATGTCGGCACGGTCGACAAGGTGCGTGGCGACCGGATCGTGCTGACCAAGACCGACTCGGATGCCGGCGGACGCCATCATTCGATCCCGTCGAGCTGGCTGCAGACCGTCGACGACAAGGTGACGATCTCGAAGACCGCCGACGATGCCAAGGCGCATTGGCGTGACGAAGAGCGTAACCAGGCGCTGTTCGGCGATGACGACAAGAAGCCCGGCACGTCCGACACCAAGACCAGCGATGGCCCGCACACGCTCAACCGGAGCTTTGGCGGGACCTACTAAGGTCTTTGTAACGCCAGCAAACTTTGGCGTCGTTTCGAAGGCCCCTTCCCCGCCATCGTGGGGGAGGGGTTTTTTCGTTGCCAGCCGCGCTTGCACGGCATACCTCCCGTTCGAAATCACCAAGGAGTAAGTAACAATGCCCCGTTCCTGGACCTTGAAAAGCCGCCCGGCAGGGATGCCCACTGCAGACAACTTCGCGCTCAGCGAAACCCCGTCGACCGCGCTCGGCAACGGCGAAGTGCGCGTCGCCAATCGGTGGTTGTCGGTCGATCCCTACATGCGCGGCCGCATGAACGACACGAAGTCCTACGTCGCCCCCTTTGCGCTCGACGAGCCGATGCAGGGCGGCGCGATCGGCGAGGTGGTCGAGAGCAATGCCGACGCGATCAAGGTCGGCGACATGGTCCAGCATATGCTTGGCTGGCGTGACGAAGCAGTGCTGCCAGCATCGCAGGTGCAGAAGTTGCCCGACCTCGGCGTTCCGGTGCAGCAGTTCCTCGGGATGCTCGGGATGCCCGGCATGACCGCTTATTGGGGGCTGCTCGACGTGGCGTCGGCAAGGGCGGGCGAAACGGTGTTCGTGTCGGCGGCCGCGGGCGCGGTCGGATCGACCGTGGTGCAGGTCGCCAAGGCCAAGGGCATGACCGTGATCGGTTCAGCCGGCGGCGCGGACAAGTGCGCGTGGGTCAAGTCGCTCGGGGCGGACCATGTGATCGATTACAAGGGCGACACTTCGCTCGTTAAGGCGCTCGGCGCGGCGGCGCCCGACGGGATCGACGTCTATTTCGACAATGTCGGCGGCGACCATCTCGATGCCGCGCTCGCCCATGCGCGCGACGGGGCACGGTTTGCGATCTGCGGAATGATCGACGGGTATAACAGCAGCACGCCGACGCAGCTCAAATATCTGATGCGGGTGATCGCTGCGCGCATCCGGATCCAGGGGTTCCTCGTCACGCCATATTTCGCGCGGGCGAGCGAGTTCTACGAGGACATGGCCGCGATGGTGAAGTCCGGGGCGCTGCAGAGCCAGGATACCGTCCACGAGGGTCTAGATGCGACGCCGGATGCGTTCATGGGGCTGTTCAGCGGGGGCAATACCGGCAAGATGCTGGTGAAGTTGTAAGCGGTTGGACGGGAGCTTCGCGGTGCGACGCTCCCTTGTCCCTTAAACGTTCTACTTTTCCCCGGCGAAGGCCGGGGCCCAGTTGCGGAACGATAGTGATCGTAGGATCGCGCTTCGTTACCGCTCTTTTCGCTACTGGGCCCCGGCCTTCGCCGGGGAAGTAGAAGAGAGAGGGTAGTAAGAGAAAGCGGTCAGCGATCGCTCAGATCGCGCCCTCGAACGTGTTGCACGCATTCGGATCGCCGCTTTCCATGCCGACCCGCAGCCACTTCATCCGCTGTGCCGACGTACCATGCGTAAAGCTGTCGGGAACGACGCGCCCCTGCGACTGCTTCTGCAGCGTATCGTCACCGATCGCGCGGGCGGCGGTCATGCCTTCCTCGATGTCACCGGGCTCAAGCCGATCACGGTTCTGCGCCGCCCACACGCCCGCATAGCAATCGGCCTGCAGCTCGAGCTTGACCGAAGCCTGGTTGCCCTCGACTTCGCTGCCGCTGCGCTGGATGCGCGACACCTGATCGGACGTACCCAGCAGGTTCTGGATGTGATGCCCGAATTCATGCGCGATCACGTAATATTGCGCGAAATCGCCCTTGGCGCCGAACTTGTCGGCCAGTTCGGCAAAGAAGCTCGTGTCGAGATAGACGCCCCGGTCGCGCGGGCAATAGAATGGCCCCATCGCGCTTTGCGCCGCGCCGCAGCCCGACTGACCGTTGCCGCCGTAGAAGACGAGCTTCGGCTGCTGGAACTGCTGTCCGTTGCGCTGGAAGATCGCGGCCCAGGTCTTGTCCGCCGAGCTGAATGCATTGCACGCGGCCTTGCTCTCCGGGTTGACCGAGCAGATCGACTGCGTGTCGGTGCCCGCGCGGGGCTGGCCGACTTGCTGCGTCGGTGCACCGCTCTGGCCGCCGCCACCGCCGAGCATCCCGAGACCACCACCGAAGAAGAACATCACCGCCAGCAGGACCGCGACCCCGCCGCAGCCGAACCGGCTGAAGATCATCGGCACCAGCCCGAACAACAGGCCGCCGCCACCGCCGAAACCGCCGCCGCCGCCCTGCCCGCGCTGGTCCTCGACGTTGATGTTGGGATCGAAATCATCGAGACGCATGGCGGGAGTATTCCGAAAGTCGTTGCCGTTGCGGCATGAATGCGCGGCGGCCCGGCTTGTTGCAAGCGACGTCGCGCGCAGCGTTGTTTTGTAGCCGGTTATGCCACGTTCACCGCAACCGGCGTTGATCCCGCACTGCAACAGCCCCATGTCTCGTGCATGGCGGATATCGAATCGATCAGACCGAAACGGCGGGCAAAGTCGTTGCCGTTGCCCGAATGCGTCGCCCTGGTGTTGCAGGGCGGCGGCGCGCTGGGAAGCTATCAGGCGGGGGTGATCGAGGGGCTCGCATCGAGCGGGATCGAGGTCGACTGGGTCTCGGGCATCTCGATCGGCGCGATCAACGCGGCAATCTTCGCGGGCAACCCACCCGAAAAGCGTGTCGAGAAGCTTGCCGCATTCTGGGACACGATGACCGGGTCGTTGCCCAGTTTCCCGATCTTTCCCGATGACCGGATCCGCGAATTTCTCCACGAATGGTCCGCCGCGACGGTGATCGCCGGCGGCGTGCCCGGATTTTTCTCGCCGCGTTTCGTCCCGCCGACGCTCGCGTTGCCCGGTACGCCGGAGGCGACGAGCTTCTATGACAGTTCCCCGCTCAAGGCGACGCTAGACGGGCTCATCGACTGGGATCTGCTCAACACCGGTCCGGTGCGTCTGTCAGTTGGCGCGGTCGACGTGGAGAGCGGCAATTTTGCCTATTTCGATACGACCGAGACGCGGATCGACGCGCGCCACATCATGGCGTCGGGCGCATTGCCGCCGGGCTTGCCCGCGGTCGAGATCGACGGGCGGCTGTGGTGGGATGGCGGGCTCGTCTCGAATACGCCGCTGACGCACGTGCTCGAGCATCAGCAGGGCGAATTGCTCGCGTTCCAGATCGATCTGTTTCCCGCCGCGACCGAGCGCCCGCGCACGATCATGGACGTGATGGCACGCGAGAAGGAGATTCGCTTCTCGAGCCGCACGCGGCAGGTGTCGGACATGATGATGCGCGACCGTAAGGATCGCGAGCTGGCGCGTCGGGTGCTCGCGAAGCTGCCCGCGGAGATGCGGGATGATCCCGACGTCATGGCGTTGGCGGCACGGACCAATGCGGATCCGGTCAACCTCGTCCACCTCATCCACCGCGCCAATGCTTGGGAAGGCGGGAGCCGCGACTTCGAATTTTCCGCGCGGACGATGCGCGAACACTGGAATGCGGGCATGAAGGCGGTTGCCGAGACGATGGCCAACGCGCAACTGATCGCGCAGAATATCGAGACCGGCAAGAGCGCCGCTTTCGACCTGACCCAGCCGATCACGCCCCGCCCGATCTGACCCTTCACCGCACCATCGGAGACCCCCGCTATGTTCCTCAAGGGTAAAACCGCGATCGTGACCGGATCGACCTCCGGCATCGGGCTGGAATATGCGAAGGTCTTCGCCGCCGAGGGAGCGAGCGTCATGATCAACGGGTTCGGCGATGCCGCCGGAATTGAAACCGAACGCGCGAAGCTGGAAGCGATTAGCGGCGCGAAGGCGCTGTACGACCCCGCCGACATGACCAAGCCCGACCAGATCGCGGCAATGGTCCAGCGGTGCCACGCGGAACTCGGCGGCCCGGACATCATCGTCAACAATGCGGGCATCCAGCACGTCGCACCGATCGAGGACTTCCCCGCCGACAAGTTCGAGGCGATCATGCAGATCAACCTGCATTCCGCCTGGTACATGATGCAGGCCGCGGTGCCGCACATGAAGGCCGCGGGGTGGGGCCGGATCATCTCTACCGCATCGGCGCATTCGCTTGTCGCCAGCCCCAACAAGTCGGCCTATGTCATGGCCAAGCACGGGCTTGCCGGGCTGACCAAGACGATCGCGCTCGAAACCGCGACCCACGGCGTCACGGTCAACTGCATCTCGCCCGGTTATGTCTGGACCCCGCTGGTCGAGTCGCAAATCCCCGATACGATGAAGGCGCGCGGCCTGACCCGCGATCAGGTGATGAACGACGTCCTGCTCGCCGCGCAGCCGACCAAGGAGTTCGTCACGATCGAACAGGTCGCGGCCCTCGCGCTGTTCCTGTGCCGCGACGAGGCGAAGGCGATCACCGGCGCGAACCTGTCGGTCGACGGCGGCTGGACCGCCGCCTGACCGCTGCGGGACGCGCGGATCACGGAAGTCCTTGGCATTGCTGGAACAGCGTGGTTGATGGGGGTCATGTCCCATCGGTTCGCAAGACTCCCAACATGACCCTATGCCGGTGAACGGCCTGGCCCGCGTATCGGGGCTGATCCTGTGCACGATGGTCGGCGTGTTCGGCGGCTGTGCACGACAGGCGTCCGCGCAGCCCGCGCTCGTCCCGCCCGCGGACCGGCAAACCGACTGGCGCCGCGTGGCGACCCCTCCCGACCGAGCCCGGTTAAGATCGTGGCGCGGTGCATGGCTCGAAGCGCTGGCCAAGGTCCGGGGTGCCGGGCTGATCGCGTCGATCGAGGCCGATCCGACGCTGTTCGACCCCGACCACGCCTTGCCCAACCCGACGCCCCCTGCAGGGCGCTATCGCTGCCAGATGATCAAACTGGGGGCGAACGGCACCGCGATGCGCGACCTGACGCGCTATCCCCCGGTTGAATGCCGGGTTGAGGTCGCGGACGGTGCCGTCTGGCTGTACAAGGTCGATGGCGCGCAACGCCCCGTCGGGACGCTGTACGACGACACGTCGACGCGCGCGGTGTTCCTCGGCACGATGCTGTTCGCCGATGAGCAACGCCCGCTTGCCTATGGGCGGGACGGCAACCGCGACCTTGCGGGGTATGTCGAACGGATCGAGCCGGAACGCTGGCGGATGGTCCTGCCCTCGCCCCGGTTCGAATCCTTGCTCAACGTCGTCGAGATCGTGCCTGCGCCGTAACGCGCGTTAAAGGCCGTCAGGCAGGCTTCGCACCCGGCGTCCCGCACTTCGCGAACTTGCCGTTGAGGCGGCATTTGCCGGCCTTGGGCGCCACCGTCGGGCATTTGGTGAACCGGCCCTTGGCATCCTTGCACGGTGCCGCCACGGCTGGCGCGGTGCCGACCGCGAAGGCCAGCACGGACGCTGCCAGAATAAGCTTACGCATACGAACACTCCCAAAACCAACCGCCCGTACTTGGGCAGCGTCGAAGCTACCCAGCCGACGCGCCGCGTCAATTGACGATTATGTCATGTCCGACGCATCGCGCGGCAGGGTGAAGACGAACCGTGCCCCCTGTCCGGGTGCGCTGTCGACCGTCACGTCTCCCCCCATCGCCCGCGCCAGTCTCCGCGCGATATACAGGCCAAGACCGGATCCGCCCGCTTCGTACGGATCGACGCGTTCGAACTTGTTGAAAATCCGGGCCTGATCCACCGCCGCGATCCCCTTGCCCTGATCGCCGACGATGATCGCGGCGAAATGCCCTTCGCGTTCGACCCGGATCCAGATCATGCCATCGAGCGGCGAATAGCGCACCGCATTGGCGATGAGATTGACGACGATCTGCAACGCCCGGCGCGCATTCCCCATCGCGGGCAGCACACGCTCCGCAGAAGGGCCGTCGATCTGCACGCGCGCGGACGACGCACGCATCCGCAACATCCCAGTCGCTCGGCGCGCAATCTCGGCAAGGTCGACGGGCTGCGGCAGGATCGTGAACCCCGGAAGTTCGATCGTCTGAAGGTCGACCAGATCGTCGACCAGACCGACCAGATGGCATCCTGCACTAGCGATATCCGCGGCATAATCTGCATAGTCCTGCCGCAGCGGTCCGTCCGCCTGTGCCCGGATCGTTTCCGCCGTCGCGATGATCCGGCCGAGCGGTACGCGCAGCGTCCGGTCCAGCCGTTCTGCGATGGTACCGGTGAACCCCGCGAGATCATGTGGTGTCGGAGGCAGCAGCGTATCGGTGACGGCGCGGTCGGGTGCGTCGTCGCAATTCGCCGTGCCCATGAAACCGCAGAATGCCCCTTGCGCATCGGTTCGCGGCATCGCCGACAGCAGCACCGCCTGCCCGGTCTGGCGAACCGTGGCGCGCTGCCGATCGAACGGCTGACGCAGCGCCAGACCGCTGAGGATCGGCAAGGCGCGGACGTCGTCCTCGGCAAGAGCGAACAATCGGGTCAGCGGCTGACCAAGAACCGTGGTCCCGTCGAAATCGGGCGACACGGGTGAGCGCGCCGACAGATGCGTCAGCGCCAACGCAGAGTCGGTTTCCCACACCCAATGCGCGGCGCTACGCAGGAAGTCCTCGTCGCGGGTCTCCTGCGATGCAGCGGGCTGCCACGGATCGCGCAACCGCCACCCGACCAGTATAAGGTCGACCCCCTTGCGGTCACCATCCGCGATGGGATCGGCGCGCGCCCAGAGATCGAGATCGTCCCCGCCGTCCGCGACGATCACCGTCCGCACCACCGGAATGCCCAAACGCAACGCCAGCCGCACCAGCTTGGCCAGCGCGGGAACCGCCAGGGGCGCTCCGACCATGCCCCCCGCCCCCGCATTCAGTGCGATCAGACGCCGGTCCGCGGCAACCAGCCGGCCCGCGGCATCCAGTGTCGCGTGCACCGTCGTTGATAGCACCGGGTCATCGAGGCTCACCCCCGCGTGCCTGCCGAAGGCCAGGCCCGCCGCACGCCGCGCTCTATCGCGCTGAGCGCCGCACGATACTCGCGGTGCAGCAGCAATGGGGCCAGCGCCTTGGACGCGGCAATGCGATCGGTGGCCATGATATCGTCGAGCGCGTCGGCGAAACCGTCCACCTCGCGCCAGGGGTCCGCCTCCGCCATTGCCAGGCCGATCCGCGCCACCGTCGCCCGGTCCAGGTCCAGCGCGCGCAACGCCAGCCACAAGCGCTCGCCTTCCGGATCGAGGACGATCTCGCGCATGTCGGCATAATCGAGTCCCAGCCCCTGCGCGAGCAGTGCGATCACCAGCGACAGGCGACGATCGGACAATGCCTCGACCAGCAACCGTGCGCGGGCTTTCGCGTCGGGGTCCAGGGCGCCCGCCAGCCGCATCGCGACCGCTTCGAGCCGATCCTCCTCGACATGCGCGGAGATCTGGTGCGCGGCCGCCTCGGCGAGCGCGCGATCGAGCGCCCACAGCGCTCCGTCCCCGGCATCGGCCACCGCGATCCGCAACGCCGCCGCGCTCCACCACACGAGGTGGTGGTGGAGGTCCGCGGGCAGGTCGCTCGATTGCGGCGTGCCGATTGGCATATGGCTGCGTCGTTGGCTGTCGGCAGCGAGCAACGCCCTCGACGCTGCGCCGACCGCCGGGTTCACATGGTGCAACAGCCGCGGCAGCAGGCTCGGCTGGTCCGGGTCGTCGGGCGCACGGATGGGGAGCGCGTCGGCCATCAAATCCTGACGCACCCGCCCGAGCAGTTCCCGGATCAGCGCGGGATCGCGCAGCAGTCCGCTCGCATTCAGCCGCGCGAAAACAGGGGCCGCGGTAACACGCAACCGTTCGGCTAGGTCTGCTTCGTCCCGCAAGATCAGCAATCGTGTAGCGTGGCTACGCAACGCCGCCTCGATCCCGCCGGCCAGCTGCGCCAGTACGGCGCGCATGCGCAACCGGGTGCGATCATCCAGCCGGACGGCGTCGTCCATCAACACATCGTCGATCGCGCCGTACAGCCGATCCGTCGTGCGTGTTTCCGCGGCACTCGCACGCGCCAGCAACACCGCGATGCCTTCCGTGGCTCCCATATCCGTATCGCGACCGTCAATCGACATGACTGCGGCTTACGCGGTTTGCCGCGACGGGTGGACTACGGCTTTTGGCGAAAAGCCTCGATTGCGGCCGCAAGTGTCCCAGCGCCGTACAGTGCGGCCACCGCCAGGCCGACCAACGGCCACCCCACGAGCACCAGCGGCAGCAGGATCACGAGATAGGCGGTCGGGCTCGCCCACCAGCGTCGCAGCAGCGCGGGCAAGGCGGCGCGTTCGAGCAACGCCCCCGCGACAACCAGCGCACCCGCCAGTGCCGTTCCCGCCACGGGGTCTGCACGGATCCCGACGGCCAGTGCAACGCAGGCGACGATCCCGGAGCGCGCATGGGTCGCGATCGTCGCGATGCGGCTCTCCTCGCGGATCCAGCCAAGCGCCGCCGCGATGCTGACGCTTACCAGCGCAAGTGCCGCGAGCAACAGCCCGATCACCGGATGCTTTGCCCAGATCGCCGCCACCGCACCGATGCTCAGCGCGCCACCGATCGCAAGCGGCGCCAGCGTCGAGACGAGGCGCGCCATCAACGGCGGCAAGGCGAACCGGACCAGCGGGGCCAGCAGGAAGCGTTCGGCCCAGCGCACCGGTTTGGCGACGAGTGCGGCAACCGTGCTGGTCCCGCGCCGGATCAGCGCGTCCGCGCTGCGTTCGATCGCATGTTTGGGGGCGTCGTGCTGATCGAGACGGACTTGCTCCGCCCCGGCCTGCGCCGCGACACGCAGAAGCGTCGACTGGAAATTATAATCGCGGGGCATCGCGGCGACTTCGCTGACTCGCTTGCATTCGAGCAAGGCGAGACCCGCCCACGCCGCTTTGGCGCTGACGCGTTCGTAGCGGTGATCGTCGGGATCGCAGATCACCAGCGTATCATGCCCGGCGGATGCGAGGCTCTGGATGATGTCGCCGCTCGTCACTACGCCGTCCGCTACGATCAATACGCGCGCGAGCGGGTGAAGCTTGGCGACCGCCTCCTGCGCGGTCCGCACCGCATCGACCGATCCGCCACGCCGTCCGATCCGTCCGATCACGCCGAGCAATTCGGGCGTCATTCGCGATACGACGAGGATGATCTGCGTCGCCCCCGCCGCTGCCAGCAACCGCGCCTGGAATTCCACCAGCGTCAACCCGCCAAACGGCAAGGTACCCGCAAGCGTCCCAGGCCGATCATCGGCGTCTTCGGTCGTGAAAATCAGTCCAGCCAGCATGGTCGCGCTGTTACGGCGTTCGGATGAGCTTGGCAAAGGCCGCGCACGGTTGTGCGATGCCCATGACGCACAAAGCATCGCGCACGACGGGTGCGCGCCATGAGATCACGCTTAAAGCCGCTCGACCGCGCGTCGCAAGCGCCGCATCAGTGTCGGATCCTGCACGTCGCAGTCCGCCGCCTCGGTCGCGAGCGCCATCAGCCGAACCGCGCCGAAACTCGCCGCGAGCCCGCGCAGCCGCCAGGCCGCGCTCGTCCATTCCGCCTCGTCCGTCGCGATCTCCAGCCCCTGGAGCCCACGACGAACACTTTCGAGAAACGCGACCCGCAATTCAGCGATCAGCATGGGCTCGTCGCCCACTGCCGCCGCCAGCGTCGCATCGATTGCACCCGGTTCATACGCCATGAATCGGACCGTATGGAGCAAGGACTTAACGTCGGGTTTCGCTATTCGCTTTGCGTCAGCGCTTTTCATGATAAACGACCCTTATGAACGGGGGTTCTCGCATCATCGATCTTCGGCCCAATAATCGTCCGAAACCCGGCTCCGCGCCGCACGGCGATCTGCTGCCCGACCCGCAAGCCCTGTCGTCCGACGCGGAAACCGTGCCCATGCAAAATCCTTCCCGCCCCGAAACCTTCGGCGAAGTGTTTTCGGACGAAGACGCGGTTCCCGGCAAGCCTTTTCCGTGGCTGATGGTCGCAGGCGTGGTGCTGTCGCTCGGCTGGATCGTCACGATGCTGCTGTTGTCTGGGCCGTCGCTGTCCAACATGACCGCTCCCGAGCTGGTGAGCTTCGTCGCAGGCCTGTGTGTGCCCCCTGCCCTCATCGGAATCCTGTTGCTGCTCGCGCTGCGCACCAGCACCGCGGAAGCGCGCCGTTTCGGGCGGACCGCCCAGGCGATGCGCGCGGAAGCCGCCAACCTCGAACGGACGATCAACCGGCTTTCCACCCGGATCGACGATCACCGCATTCAGCTTACCGAACAGAGTGAATGGCTCGGTGCGCTGGGCGACAGCGCGGTTGCGCGGCTCGCAGGCGTCGGCAACGGTCTGCGCGACCACATCGCCTCGGCAGACTCGCATGCGACGACGCTCGCCAAGGCCGCGGAGAATGCGCAGACCCGGCTCGACGTCCTGCTCGCGCTCCTGCCACGCGCGAATCACGAGACCGATGCGCTGGCTCAATTGCTCAAGGCGACGGGTGTCACCGCCACCGAACATGCCGCAGCGCTCGACGCGCAACTGGCGGCGCTGGCCGAACGCGGACGCGAGGCAGATGCGGTCGCCAATGGTGCCGCGCAGAAGCTTGCGGCACATATCACGCGGATGGAAGCGACCAGCGAGACCGCCGGTGCGCGTCTCGAGCGCGTCACCGGCGACATGTCGCTCGCGGTCGACGGGCTGCTCGGCCGGACCGCGGATGCGATCGACGAAGCGCGTCGCGGGATCGCCGCGCAGGGCGACGCACTGCTCGCGATGCTCGGCACCAACCAGGCGGCGCTCGAACGGGTCGCGCATGACAGTGCCGATGGCCTTGCCACGCGGATCGTCGAGATCGAGGGGCTAATCGAGCATGTCGCCGCGCGGCTCGACGCACAACGCGGTACGGGTAGCGAGATCTTCGCCGAGCTCGATCATCACATCGTCCACGTGTCGGGTCGGTTCGATGCGCTCCATGCACAAGGGATCGATCGCAGCCAGGCGCTTGCCGCGTCGATCGGTGCGCTTGGCGGCTCTGCCCATGCGATGACCGAAGCGCTGCGGATGGGTGACACCGTCGCGCAAACCGCGATCGAGACGACCGAGCGCCTGCTGCTGGCGCTGGACGCCGCCGCACGCGAGATCGACGAGACGCTGCCCGATGCACTGACTCGGCTCGACAGCAAGGTCGGCGATACGCGTCGTCATGTCGGTGCGACCAAGCCTGAACTGCTTGCGCTCGTCACCGCTGCCGAAAGCACGCACGATGCGATCGAGGCGATCGCGCATGTCGTCGCGACGCAGCACGATACGGTCGAGAAGCTCGCGGGTACGCTGATCGACACGTTGAGCGACGGCAAGCTCAAGGCGGATGCGCTCGGCCAGATGGTCGACGACACGATCGGCCAGACCAACCGCTTCGCCGACGAAGCCGCACCGCGACTGGTCGAGGCATTGCTGCGGGTTCGCGACACCGCCAATGCGGCGGCCGAGCGCGCGCGCGAAACGCTTGCCAGCGTCATTCCCGATGCGGCGCTGGCGATCGAGCAGCATAGCGCTGCCGCCGTCGAGCGCGGCGCAACGCATGCCGTCCAGCAGCAACTCGCAGCGATCGCCAGCGCTGCCGACACCGCTGCGGAATCGGCTGCTCGCGCGTCCGAGCGCCTTGTGGACCGCATCACTGCGTTGGCCGATGCCTCTGCGGTCCTGGAAGCGCGGTTCGAAGACGACCGGCTGGACCGCGCGGAAGCCGACCAGAACTCGATGGCGCGCCGTGTCTCGTTGCTGGTCGAGGCGCTCAACTCGGCGTCGATCGATATCGCCAAGACCTTCTCGGCGGACGTATCCGACAGCGCGTGGTCAGCCTATCTGAAGGGCGATCGCGGCGTCTTCACGCGGCGCGCGGTGCGGTTGCTCGACACGACCGAAGCGCGTGAGATCGCCTATCTCTACGACGACGACGCGGCATTCCGTGAGCATGTGAACCGCTACATCCACGACTTCGAATCGATGCTGCGCGCGATCCTGTCGGGTCGTGACGGATCGCCGCTCGGCGTGACGCTGCTTTCGTCGGACATGGGCAAGCTTTACGTCGCGCTGGCACAGGCGATCGAGCGTTTGCGGACCTGATCACACAGCTCTTCCCCGGCGAAGGCCGGGGCCCAGTCGAGGGCGGCTGGTGGCGGAAGCTGATCGCTGGAGTATCGGACATCACGACCGGGCCCCGGCCTTCGCCGGGGGAGCGCAATTCTCTTAGCGAGAGTGCGTGTTACCGATCGCTTGCCGCGTCACGGGTATTCGCCATTGAAAATCCGTCAGCCGATCCGGCGGCCGAAACCCTGCCGACGCGGGACGACCGGATTCACTTCGGCCTCGAGGATCGCGAGCGTCCGACCGAACAATCCGCGAAGCGCCGCAACGTCCGCCATCGCTTGATCGGGGGTGTCGTGACTCTCCACGCAGTCGCGCGCGACGATTTCGATCTTCTCGGCAAGCTCACCCAGCGGTTCCGCCCCGAACTGGCGCGCCTCGCCCTTGAGCGTATGCGCGGGGATGACTAGCGCCGCTGCATTCTGCGCTCGCATCGCTGCCTCGATCGCGGCGACCGATTTTACGCCATCCTCCCGGAAATAGCCGAGAATCCGTACAAACCCTGCTCCGAGTTCACCACGCGCGCGGGCGAATACGGCCCAGTCGATCAGGCTTCTGTCGTCGAGTAGCACGGTCGTCTCCAACAATCCCGTCCCACGCGGACGGGAAGGTCCTGACGCAGGTGTAGCGGGAGATCGTAAACGAGCGATTGACACACACCGTAATATTGCCCGCGGATGACCGTTTCGCGCCGCGTTGAGCACGAAAAAACCCCGCTCCCACAATAGGGAACGGGGTCTTCGAGAGAAATTTCGCGCGCATCACAGCGACGCGCGCGAAACATCAGATCAGCAACCGTTCTTGCGGTTCTGCGAGGCGTCATGCTTCTTGTCGAGATGACGGCCGAGCAATGCGCCACCGACGCCGCCCGCTACCGTCCCCAGCGTTCCGCCACCGAGCACGTTACCGAGCACTGCACCGCCAGCACCGCCGGCCAGCGTACCGGTCGTGCCGCTGCTGCGCTTGCAATCCTGGTAACGGCGCGAGTCCCGCCCGCGATAGTTGCGGCCGCGGTCGCGATAGTCACGATCGCGATAGCCATCACGATACCCGTCGCGATCGCGATCCTGCGCCGCAAGAACCGGACCTGGCAGTGCCACTGCAGCCATCATGACCGCCATCATCAACTTCTTCATGGTGTCGTCCTCTGTCTTTAAACCCTGTGGCCGATCAACCATCGACCCCTTCGAAAGTTCATTTGGACCGCATCGGCTTAGCCCCGCATGAACGTCTCGAATTGGTCCTTCCAATCCGGATGCCACCGCGACAATGCCGGGCGGTTCTCGGCGACGTCGCCCGCCGCCCACAGGATCCGCTTGCGATCCTGTTCGGGGGTGGTCTCGTTATCCGGGCACAGCAGATAGAAATCGCCCGCCCCGATCCCCTCCAGCATGAACGCTACCACCTGTTCCGCAGACCATGCCGCGTCGGGCTTGTCCGGCGTGTTGGCGGCGGTCATCCCGGTGAACGTATAGCCCGGGATCAGCAGATGCGCGGTCACCCGGTCGCCCGCCTGTTGCCGGAGCGTGTGCGCCAGCCCCTCGGTCAACGCCTTCACCCCCGCCTTGCTGACATTGTACGCGGTGTTGCCCGGCGGTTGCGTGATGCCCTGCTTCGATCCGGTGTTGATGACGATGCCGGGTTGTCCGCTTTCGATCATCGCAGGGACGAAGCTCTGGACGCCGTGGAGCACACCCATCAGGTTGACACCCAGCACGCGCTCCCACGCGGAAGGATCGGCAAGCACGTCGCCGCCTGCCCCGACCCCGGCGTTGTTCATCAGGACCGACACCGGGCCATAGTGTTCCGCGACGGTAACGGCGAGCGCCTCGACCGCGATCCGGTCGCTGACATCGACCGCCATGCCCACCGCCTGGTCGCCGCACGCCGCGATGGCGCTGTCCAGAGAATCGCCGGGTTGGTCGACGATGATGACGCGCAAACCCATTCCCGCAAAGGCTTTCGCCGCCGCAAGTCCAATCCCGCTCGCGCCGCCGGTGACGACCGCGAGATTACCCGATGACAGCGCGCTCATAGATCGAGGGCTGCCATCTGCGGTGCGGCATAGCGCGTTCCGGTCGCGGCCCCCGGCGGAAGGATGGAGTCGATCCGTTCGAGATCGGCACCGGTCAGCGTCACGTCGAGCGCGCCGAGGTTATCCTCAAGATAGCGACGGCGCTTGGTGCCCGGGATCGGGATGATGTCGTCACCCTGCGCCAGTACCCAGGCGAGCGCGAGTTGCGCCGGGGTACAGCCCTTGTCCTTCGCCATCGCGCCAATCGCCTCCGCAAGCGCCAGGTTCTTCGCGAACGCCTCGCCCTGAAAGCGCGGGTGATTGCGCCGGGTGTCGCCTTCGGGAAGATCGTCCGGAGTCTTGAACTGCCCGGTCAGGAACCCGCGCCCGAGCGGCGAATAGGGCACGAAGCCGATCCCCAGTTCGCGTACCGTGGGAAGCAGCGTGTCCTCGGGATCACGGCTCCACAGCGAATATTCGGTCTGGAGCGCGGTGATCGGATGGACCGCATGCGCACGCCGGATTGTCTCGGGCGCGGCTTCGGACAGGCCGAGATACTTGACCTTACCCGCCTTCACCAGTTCGGCCATCGCGCCGACGGTTTCCTCGATCGGCACGTCGGGGTCGACGCGGTGCTGATAATAGAGGTCGAACAGGTCGAGCCCCGTCCGCTTGAGGCTCGCGTCGCACGCCTGGCGGACGTATTCGGGGCGGCCGTTGATGCCCTGGAAGCTCCCGTCCGCGCCGCGGACATTGCCGAACTTGGTCGCGACCTTGACCCATTCGCGGCGGTCGCGGACGACGCGGCCGACGAGTTCCTCATTGCGCCCGACGCCGTACATGTCGGCGGTGTCGAGAAAGTCGACACCGAGATCGATCGCGCGGTTGATCGTGGCTGCGGACTCGACGTCGTCCTGCGTGCCGTAAAAGTCGGACATGCCCATACAGCCCAGGCCGAGTGCGGACACCTCCAGGCCTTGTGATCCGAGTTTGCGCATTTTCATTAGCGATCTCCTTGGCCGGGCATTGCTAGCGTGCCTGTTGCCACCGATCGCCCAATGTTCCGCCGGGGAAAGGGTTGCAGGATGTGCAGGTGGGAAGCAGCGCCTGTTCTTAAGCCCCTCCCCTTCAGGGGAGGGGTTGGGGTGGGGAAGTTTAGCACGCAAGCTCTCTGCGAGGCACTGCCCCACCCCCAACCCCTCCCCTGAAGGGGAGGGGCT
>JARUXA010000090.1 GCA_030433805.1 Sphingomonas sp. PsM26
AAAAGAGACCGTTTATTAACTCAGCATTTGCAAGCTACTTTAGAAGAAAGACGTCTGGAGGTTGCTGCTGCTCAAGAAAAAAAGAAATGGTGGGAGTTCTGGAAATAAGCAGTTTAATTTTTTATACTGTTTGGTTTAATCAAATTAAACTGCTAGAGAATAATGTCGTTAATTGTGTAATAGAAATATAGCATACATATAGATAAGACCGCCTTATACACTATAGATAATGGGCGGTCTTTGTTGTGTTTATTCTTTAATTTTGATTAAAGATAAATCGCTCTTGATAGTTTCTGTCATTGCCTTTTTCTTTCCACGTAATAACTACCTCCAGCTCTTTGGCTTTTTCAGCAAGTGGGAAATTTGCAAAGCAAAAAGGATCTTTGTCATCTCTGTTCAATGTTTCTTTTTCTAAATTAACAATTCCATATTTAATATTAGAGTTTTCTTCATCTCTAAAAAGTTCAACTCTTACATCAGATACATCGTTTTTAGTATTTTTAATTGTAATGCTATAAGTTTGATACACGCCTTTTTTAGGCTTTATATCTCTTGGGTCGCTAAATTTCACTTTGTCTATTTCGACATTCCACTGGTCAGATTTTTGAATGTTAGGAAGTTGATTAAAAGTTAAAGCATTAGCTTTTATATTGCTATTGAAAACAAAAAACATAAGAGCTAATGAAAATAAAAATAAATACTTTTTCATATTTTTACGCCTCCATTTGATTTTAGTTCAGCTTATTGTCCCCTTAGCTAAACTAAATATAAGGAGAAATTTTCATATTTGAGGTTCTGTCAACGGTAAATCGCAAGACCGTAAGGTCGAGAATTTAAGGAGTTGATAGATTCGCCAAACCCGAACCCTTTTGGCACTCAAACAACCCCGTTTGTTTGACGCCAACCGGCGAGGGAGCCCCCTCAGAGTTTGAGGGGGTTGGGGGAGTTTGTAGGATAGATTCCAAAGGGAGATTCCCTTTGGTAGGTGTGGACAACGTCCGCGGTTTTTAAAGGAATAGCGAAGCTGTTCCTCCCCCGAAGGGGCACACCATATTGATACGATAGTGTCAATATTAGAGTGTGTTCTAACATTGACATGTTCCTGCGCCTCCCCCTATGATTAGGGGGAGGCTTAAATGAGGAGGGAACCATGATTGAGTTATTCCATTTTTAGAGTGCAGGGCATTAAAACATTGAGTGATTTGAGGGGCATCGGTAAACATAATGCTGACCGAGTTTCAGATACCAATTTAGATATCGATAAGGATAAATCAAGCGAGAATATTGAGCTTGTAAAATGCGATTCATACCTCAAGCGTTTTTCCGAAATCACGCTAGACATGAGGCGTGAACATAACGAGCGAATGAAGACGACACGTAGTGATCGTCGTAAAACATTTGAGCAGGCAATTGACGGTGCAAAAAACGATGTAGCGTGTGAATTTTTGTTTACGAGTGATGAAGAATTCTTTAAAGGAAAATCGAAGGCCGAGATCCAAGCCTGGGCGCAAGACTCTTTGGAATTTGTAACAGATGAGATAGGTTTATCACACGATAAGATTATTCACGCATCTGTACATATGGATGAGAAAACACCTCATCTTCATATCGTGGCTGTTCCTCTAACGGAAATATACGATGGTAGGCGTAAAGAAGATATTTTAACGATTAGTAGACATCAATTTATTAAAACGAAAGATGATTTATCATCACTGCAGGATAAATATAACAAGAGTATGAATGAACGAGGTCATGTACTGGAAAGAGGTACACCAAAAGAGATTCGCCATCAAAAGGTACAAGCGTTTAAAGAACAGACTCATTATCATGAACAAGCAGCTGTTCAAGCAAAGCAATCTGTAAAAGAATTAGAAGGGAAAAAGACAAATTTGGAGTTATCTATTTCAAATCGCAAATCGGAAATAGACGATTTGAAAAAGGAAATTACTCATGTAAAAAAAATAGAGGATATGGATTTTAAAGAGAAAGGAACACTATTTAATTTAAAACAGCCTAAAAGCGTTGAATTAAGCTTTGAAGACTTTGAGAACCTTAAGACCTTAGCAAAGTCTTCTGAAACGCTTAAAAGGGAAAATAAGGGCTATAAAGAGGAATATGAAAAGCAATATAACCGTAATACTAGTTTAAGAGAAGAAAACAACGTTTTAAAACAAGAATTAGCACAATCTAAAAAAGAAACGAAGCAATATAAAGAGAAATATGAACTTGTATGGAGTTTATTAAAAGAAGTTAAAGAACGTTATAAGGAACGATCACCTCAGCTGTTTGACGATTTCCAAAAGGTTGTAGGTTATGCAAAGTTTCAGGTTAATAAAGCAATTAATAGATTTAGTAACAAACCTACATTTAACGAAAACAAGCTAACTCCTTTAGAAAAACAAGGATATCAGCAAGCTGAAGAAACATTTAGAAGCCAAAAACGTACCAGACAAAAGGAAAATGAACGTGAAATGGAAAGGTAATGGAGAACTTAAAAAAAGCAGGCTTAAGCCTGCTCTATTTGCCTTAAAGGCTATTTAATTAATGTTTTTCAATTCCCATCAACAATTTTTCAGTTTGATCCATGATTAGACCCTCCTATTTTTTGAGGGCAACCCATGTTATAATAAACCTTCAAGCTATTGCCGATTTATTCGACATGGGGGTGCTTCCTTTGCAGAGGAAGTGCCCTTTTTCATTCGATTTTATTTTAATCCTTCTCTTTCACGTAAAGTTTTGAAACGCTCAAATCTACTACGATACTTGTAATCTTTGTTTTCTTTTTTACTTACAAGGATTTTCCCATCATACTTAGCAAACTTTTTCTTGGAGTTTTTATCTGTCCAAGCTAATTCATCATTTACTATGTAAACATTTGAAGTCCCCATCTTTAAAATATCGATAAATCCGTTCTCTTCAAGTATCTTTAAGTTCCTGTAAATTGTTGTTTTATGTTTTTCAAAATAGTCTTCAAAAACTGCATAAGAACAAGCTAAAGCATTTCTGTTGTCCATATGTTCAAGAATAAAAAACAATAAAGAACTTGCAAATTGATGGTTAGTCATTAACCATCTCATTTCTGGCATACCATCACGGTAGAATTGAACGAAATTAGAATTTCTATCTTCTTCTTCTCTTTTTGATTTTTTATCTTCTTCTTCGTTGTGTAATTCCATTAATCTTTGGAATTTCATAAGTTCTTCTCTTGTTAGTTCCAATGTAACTTTCTCGCTTTTATTCAAAATAATGTACCCCCTTGTTTACAAGGTTGCACTAGCTATGCAACCTATACGTTTCTTATTTGCAATATCCTATTGCAAATAAGGTATCATATGGAAACTTCATTTGCAATAGGATATTGCAAATATGCATCATATTATTGCAAATAGGTTGCGCATAGGATGCAACTAATAGGTTGCACAAGCTATGCAACCTATTAAACTATAAAACCCTTATATATCAACGTTTATATGTAGTCTCCTTCTATATCTATATAGGGGCTATTTTTTTAACAAGGGTCGAGTAGTATTTTTTGAATAAACACTCAAAAAATCTCCACTCTTTTCCCCTTGTTAAAAAAATTTCGGCAGATTTGCTTATATCGCCAAGCCGAACATACCCAAAACGAAGTTAACTATGATCAGCTTGTAATAGCAATTATATCTGCCGAACCGCCAGATCAACTGTCCTAAGTTTTAGTTCTTTTTCATAGTGAAGAGACACAATTCTAAAAGCCAGCCTCACTCCCCAAAACGAAGGGGGAGAAGGTGTTTTCTATAGTCACATAGAATCCTATAACGAGGTGGTTAACGTGACGGAAAACGGTAAACAAGAGGAAACGTTGAAATCTTATTGGGCGAAGGATATTGCTGAACTCCTTGATATATCAACATCGAATTTGAGAAGATGGTCAATTGATTTAGAAAACGAGGGATACTCATTTTATCGGGATGAACATCACCGTCGTGCTTACCTTGAAAGAGATATCATGCCGTTAAAGAAATTGAAGGAATTCTTAGCAAATAATATGAGTAAAAATGACGCCGTTAAGGCTGTTGTATCAATGTTTCCAACGGATGATAACGGTGTGATTACGATACCCGTTATTAAGGATGAAGTGCGTTTATCAAAGCTTGAATTACAAGAAATTGTTCAAGAAGCTGTAAGAGAAGCAGTTGAAGAAGAACGCGAAGCGATGTTTAAAGCTTTTGATCATAAAATCAATGATACATTAGAAAAAAGAGACCGTTTATTAACTCAGCATTTGCAAGCTACTTTAGAAGAAAGACGTC
>JARUXA010000091.1 GCA_030433805.1 Sphingomonas sp. PsM26
ACCAGACCGGTTCATCGTTGACCCGATCCACCAGATGCCGGGACTAAACACCTAGGACAATTCGAGCTACGCCCGAACTGTCCTCAACCAGATCAGACAAGTCAACGATCCCTGGCACAGCCAGGCGAGCTCCCTTTCCCCTGATAGTCGCAACCAGAAGCTCCGCCTCAGCCAACGGCAATCGGCTAATGCGATCAATCTTCTCGGCAATTACCACTTCACCCGCTTGCAGGTCAGCAACCATACGCAGCAGTTCGGGGAGATCCGGCCGCGCCCCCGAAGCTTTTTCGCGGTAGACTGCGGCGACGTAGAAACCGGCGGCCCGTGCACTCCCCACGATCGCCTCTTGGCGGGTCAGGTCTTGCTCATCGGTACTTACCCTCAAATAGACCCGCGCTGCTCGGATCGCGTCTTGTTTCGGTTGGTTGTTCATCGCATCGGCTCCATTGGGTATACCCTTGCTAGCCAGTCATCTCGATACCAGCTACAACTACGATTAGCGATCTATCGTAGCCTAGCCGAGCTAACCGACCTATCTTCGCCACTACGAGTGGTGTTCAGCATTTTGTGACAATGGAGCGCGCTGCTATTCACATCCCCTCTGAGCCATATCCGGATTTACGCGATAAGCTCGTTGTGTCATTTACGGTGTTATGCCATGTCTGTGGGCGAAGTTGAAATAAGGAGTTAGCCAATGGCCTTCCAAACCATTGATATCAGTGTGGCTAGCAATGGCCGCATGGTTCTTCCTGCATCCGTTCGAAGGGCGATGGGCCTGCACGGTGATACAAAGGTCATCTTGACGGTTGAAGACGATCAGGTACGCCTGTCCCCGATCGGACATGGTGTATCACGCGCACAGGCGCTCTATCGTGAACATGCCAAGCATATGCGTACGACAGACAACTTTCTGCATGACCGAAAGGCGGAAACCGCTGCTGATCTCGGAGAGGTACCATCCGGCGAACAGGATCGGGACGTACAATGACGTCGGTCGTCCTCGACGCATCCGCGGTTCTGGCGCTGGTTCGAGATGAACCCGGCGCCGACAAGGTCGCTCCCCATATCGGACGTGCTGCGATTTCGGCGGTCAACCTGCAAGAGATCGTCAAGGAGCTGCTGCTCAGCGGCCTTGACGAGGCGACTACACGCGAACTGCTCGATGAGCTTCGCCTCGATGTTCGTGCTCACGATATCGAGGCAGCCTATGCAGCCGCTGCCTTGCATACACAGACGCGCCAATATGACCGCGGCCTTGGCGATCGGTCCTGTCTCGCGCTCGCCGTGCAGCTTGGCGTTCCTGCCCTCACTGCCGATCGTGAGTGGAAGAAGGTGAAAGTCACGAACTTGAAGCTTGAGCAAATCCGATAGCCTAAGCCTCGGTCCTGCCACGCGCCGATGACTTCGTGCTTTCGACGACTGTCGGCTCTCTGGGCTGGTGCCAAAGGGTGGTGATCTGTCTGTCCGCGTCTTGGCAAAGGCCCCTGCCCTTGCTCATTCAGGTCGACATCTTGATCGATGAGGTAGGCGGAGGCCGAAGGTCGGCCATCATCATGTATGAAGGCGACGACCTTCCAATAGGCGAGTGGGATCGCAACACCGCGGTAGACCGGGTCGTTCTGGCGAAAGACCGGGCCGGTAAACACGCTCGCGCGCTCGCCGACCCGGCGCGTGTTGGTGAGGATGTAGTCCTCGAGGCTAAGCCAAGTGCGCTGATTAAAGACCGAGAGCTGCGGCGCGCAGTTGGTGAAGTGGAAGGTGTCTCGGTTAGCGACGCCGGCGGTAGGACCCCAGTTTGGATCCTCGCGGCGCACAAGGTGGCCCCGGTCGAAGTCGTTGTTGGCGTAAAGCTCGTCGCCTGCCTGAGCGCTCTCTCGGATTCGTCCGTCAAAGGCCCATGGATCACCGCCTCGTGAGACCGAGACACTCGCGCTGCCGTCGATGTTAACGCCTGTGAACAGCGCTAGGCGTCGGTTCTTCGACATGACGATCGAGAAATGCTCGTAGTCGAGGCGCGCATCGGCGCTCCCAGCGACGGGCAGGACATCGGCTGCAATCGCGGCGGTGCCGGGCAGCGGCACGACAAACGCGCCAAGGTGCTCGGCCTGGTAACCCCGTCGCCCTGCAAACGACGAGGCCGGGGAAGTCGGGACGGCTGTCGCGTCAGAGGCTAGTAGGCCTTTATTCGTTAACGTGATCGGGCGGAGATCATTCAAGCGGGGTCGATAAGACAGGTCGATCATGAGATTTCTTCGATAGTTTCGAGCCAGGCCTGCTCGAGGCATAGTTACTCAACCGCTAGCGGGTCCCGAAGGGTTTCCGCGATTCCGACCGCCAAACGTTGATAATTGGTGGATCGCGGTCCGGCAGCTTGATTGCAAAAGCAAAGACGCCGCCATTGAGTTGGAGCCGCTACCGCGACACATAATTGCTTCTGCCGGTGCTGCTTATAGCTGCCACACATCGTTAATACCGACAGACCGCCAAAGTGCCTATGGCTTCGCGCGTCGAGCCCGAAGAAGGTGTAGGACACCAACAACACCGGCAACAGCGTCCACCAACCCAGCATGCTGGCGAGCACGAACGGCAACGTCAGGCAGAAGATATAGGCGGTACGATGTAGCAGCAGCGAGTAGGCGAATGGGACGGGCGTAGTGGCGATCCGCTCGCACCCGCCCTGAACCTGTGAAAGCGTCGTCAGCTGCCCTTCCAGCACAGAATAGTGGATCGAATCGATATTCCCCGCAGCCATGAGTGGCAGGCAGCGGCTGCCAATGCCCTGAAGGACGAAGTCGGTCGGATTTGGTACGGCCGCTGCGAACTCCGGTCCGCCCACGACAGTTTTGCTGGCGCTGCGGAGGCAGCCGGCGAGCGAAGCGGAAAATTCGCTCAATGCCATGAGCATGTACCGGCGATCAGAGTCTGACAGAGACGACGCCTGACGCGCAAACGCCCGGCAAGAGATGATCAGTTGTCTCCACAGTTTCCTGCCTTCCCACCACCGGTCGTAGCAGGCGTTATTGCGAAAGCTCATGAAGACTGACCAGATGCTTCAATTGCGGTGCGTCACCGGCGCCCACGTACGAGCGCTTAGATCCAGGCAGGCGCAAACCCAATGCCAGCCGCTTAAGGATCGCGGTCAGGCTTACAAACAGATGCCGCAAAAACCAGTTCATCAGGTCGAAACAAGCGCAAGATGTTTGTTGTCCAGCACGGATCAACGATGACCGCTTAGTGCGGTACGGAGCCGCGCACGGATCGGCTCGTCCCAGAATGTATACGACGCCCATGCAATTGCGATGAGGAAGGGAACGAGCGCCAGCCCGATGACTAACAGCATCTCTTGGGTCGGATGGTCGTTCGCTACGAAGTTCATCCAGACATACAGGAATGGGAAATGCGTCATGTAGATCGGGTAGGACATGCGTCCAGCGAACTTGCACAGCCCCATCATGCCGCGGCCCGCTTCTGAGTGGCTGCCGGCCAAAATGACGAGCGGGAATACGACGACGATGCACCCCGTCTCGTATAGACCGTTGAGCTTGACCGGGCCTACGTTCGACAGCGTCGGGAACGCGGCCACCGCGATCAGGACGACCGTCAGCGACAGATAGCCAAGGCGGAAGAACGGCAGTCGGCCTCGTACACGAAAAAGCCAAAGCCCCATGACGAACGGGAAGCACAGCCGGACGGGCGCCATCCATAAGCTGTCCCAGGCCGAACCCTGATCCATACTGCCAAGTCGGAGCCCGCAGGCGACAAGGCCGATCCCACTTGCGATCGCGATCGCCAGCAGCGCGCGCGGGGACAAGCGACGAAGCAGGAGCGCGTAGGCGATATTGCCGATATATTCCTGAAGCAGACTCCAGCACGGCCCGTTGAAGGGGTGCGTGTCGCTCCAGCGATTAGGGAGCGGCCCGGCGGGCAGCAGCAACAGCCCAAGAGCGAACGCCCCAAGCAGCTTGCCCAGCGGCACGCCTTGCGCGCTACCGGCAAACGGGTCGAACAGATAGCTCGCAAAGCCCAGCACAACGCCAAGGATCACGAGCGGGTGCAGCCGGATCAGTCGCAAGGTCAGAAAATGGCGGACCGACATACGGTCCCAGCGATCGTCATAGGCGTAACCGATCACGAAGCCGGACAGCAGGAAGAAGAAGTCGACGGCCAGGACCGCGTGATGAAGAATGACTTTGGAGGCATCCCACATCACCGTGATGCCCTGAATGTGGAACAGCACAACGAGCA
>JARUXA010000092.1 GCA_030433805.1 Sphingomonas sp. PsM26
ATTTATTTTGAAGAAAAATTGGAGATTTTTCTACAGAGAATGTAATAGGCGTAACTTATTTTGAATAAAGGTATTAATCATTATATTTGCACCAATAATTATCCTTATGTTAACTATAAATAAATATTATGTAAATTTATAATTTATCCTTGGCGGAAACGTTTCCTAAATTATACAATAGTCTCAAGTGTAAAATTACATTTTGTTACCCAACTATTAGAAATCCCTTTCCCTTTATCATGTTTTTAAGTCATCATGAGTAGTTAATCTATATTTAAACGTTTTTTACTAGGATGATAGGATGAAAAAACATAGGAGGTTTAAGGATAGTTATGACAATTCGTAAAGATGACACAGAGGTTTTGTATATGGATAAACGGTTTAAAGTTATTCATGTTTATAATTCTGGATATTGTGAAATTCGTAAAATCAATAATTCTTATCAAGTAGAACTAGCCTTATTAACTGATTTGATTATCATAAAATAAATATTTTTATAATGAATGAACTGCACCTTTATAGTTGGATACTCTCTAACGTTTAGAGGTGCTTTTTATTCTTAAAGGATTTATTGAAAAGCTATAGAACATATTACTTATCAAAATCATATAAATATTTCCAATTAAAACTGAAAGCTGGTGAAAGTATGGGAAATGAAAAAATGGTTGAGTTACTTGATAAGTTAATTGAAAGGTCTGAAAGATGGTCTAAGGATGCAGAAAAAAGAAAAGATCTAAATAGTTCAATATTTTATGAGGGACAAACGAAAGCTTTTGAAGAAGTAAAACGAAAGTTTAAGCGAAATATAGATAATTATTCACACTTATAATCTGTACATGAAGAAAAAACTACTGTTGGCCAGTGGTTTTTTCTGTTTTTAGACTGTATACGTTATTCATTTTTAGTTACCATAATGTGATTTATTGGAAATGATACACTTTAATAAACTGGTATCCCTAAATATGGAAGATAATTCTAACAAAATATTTTTAGACGGATCCTATTAAAATTTTATTTATTTTTAATCTTAATTAAGTGGGTCTCTTTTTATTAAGTTGCGTCCAAGTTATCTTTACATATCCTTAACCTTTTCCTTAATTAAACTTAATACATAAAATCTAAGATTAAGTTAGATTACTAGTTCAATATTAAATTTAAAAGAATGAGGTTGAAAAAATGAAAAAACGTTTAATTGGCACTGCTGTTTTATCTGTTGCAACGATTGCTGCATTAACATTCAGTACGACTACTCAATCAGATGCAAAGGCTGCTTCTTCTTTAAACAATGGAAAAGCTAAAAATGTGATTCTCTTTGTTGGGGATGGTATGGGAACGGATCATCGCGATGCAATTCATCTTGCTACAGTAGGAACAAATGGCAAGCTAGCTATGGATGACATGCCGGTGGAAGGAAGAGTTCATACTTCTTCTGGAAGTTCATTTGTAACTGATTCTGCAGCTGCAGCTACAGCAATAGCCTCAGGTGTAAAAAGCTATAATGGGGCGGTTGGCGTTAATATGAAAGGGAAACCAGTTCAAACCGTTCTAGAGAAAGCAAAACTGTCTGGAAAAGCGACAGGTCTTGTTACCACAAGCCAAGTGACAGATGCTACCCCTGCTGCCTTTGGTGCCCATGTTTCAAATCGAAGTGCTCAAAGTGATATTGCTAAACAATACCTTGAAAATAGTAAAGTAGATGTTATCTTAGGCGGTGGAGAGGATTATTGGTATCCAGCTGGAAGTCCAGGCTCCTATCCTGATGCTCCACCTGAAGATAAAGAAGAAGGTAGTAAAGGAACGAAGGGGAATTTAGTCAATAAGGCTCAGAAATTAGGTTATACGTATGTTGATAATGCTAATGAATTGAAATATGCAAAAGGCCAAAAAGTTCTAGGTCTATTTGCGAATGAAGAAATGTTCCAACAAGCTCCTGAAGGTGAAGGGGATGTCTACAACCCGACTGTATCTTTACGAGACATGACGAAAAAAGCTATTGATACGTTGTCTCAAAACAAAAAAGGATTCTTCCTTGTAGTAGAAGAAGAGGGAATTGATGAAATGGCTCACAATAATAATGCTTCCCTTACAATCAAAGCTGGACAACAATTAGATGATACAGTTAAAATGGCCAAAAAATATGCAAAAACTCATCCGGATACATTAGTTCTTGTTACGGCTGACCACTCAACTGGTGGTCTTTCACTTGAAACAACAGATAAAAATGACGAGTCTGGTGATGGTGTTTCTAAAGAGGATGGTCCTTTCAACATTGCTAATTCTAAAGAACAATTCATGGTAGATTGGACTACTGAAGGTCATACAGCTTCGGATGTTCCACTTAATGCAATGGGCGCAAAATCTGAACTCTTTAACGGTGTTTATGAAAATACGTATATCCACGATGCCCTTGTTGAAGCAATGAAACTTAAATGATCATATATGCATAGTCAGAATGGAAACTACTATTGAAAAAGGTTGGGAGCTATTTCCCAATTTTTTTTTATTTATAATATTTGCATAGATAGTACAATCTCCCTTAGTTTAGAAAATGATAAATAGCAACCCTATAAAAAGACTAGCTTACAAAAGAGTTGGTCTTTTTATATGCCTTCTATACCAACTTTGACAGTCATAATATCATGGCAAACAACATACTTAATGATAACGTGAAAATAGCTGTTGTTGATAAAAATGATATGTTGATTATTCAAAAAAATTAGAGCAGTATGGTAATAACTATTAGGAAACGCATCGATAGTTCTCTCCTACCCTTCGGGTCCAGGACCAGTATAGTATGATTGTATTTGATTCAATACAGGGAATTCACGAAATAGTTCTTACGAAAGGACACTACACATAGAGTCCGGAGAACTTCATGTGATTATTTCCCATAATCACAATAGACATGAAAAATCTTTTACATTCTATCCCCCTATAAACCCTTGATATTACTTAATTTATAGAGGGGGAAATGCACGAAAAAAGTATTCATGCCATAAATGATTGATGGTATGAATACTATCCCTGCAAAAAGGCTAGCTAATTGTGGCTTCTTATAATCAGTCTAATTAAAATATTCAAGAGTACAGAGAAGAATATAGGGCTATCTAATCCAAGCTTTTGCCAATAATTGAATCGCCGTATGAATCTCTTTTTCAGATAGGGCTGCAAAGCCTAACAGAACTGTTTGGTAATCATTCTGACCATATTCCGATACTGGATAGACTTTGATATTATATTTTTCTGCCCGTTCAATAAGTTCTTGTTCAGTCATACCGTTGTTTGGACGAACTAATAAATGCAAACCCGAATCAAGTCCAATAATTTCAACAGAGTCTGGAAAATAAATTGAAATCGCTGAAACGAGTACGTCTCTTTTTTTTCTGTAAACGACCCGCATTTTGTTAATATGCTTTTCCCAGTAGCCTTCCTGCATAAATTTTGTAATGATTTCTTGGTCAAGGCGTGATACAGACTGAACCAAGCTGAAGTGATTTTCATGATAATT
The DNA here is from genome assembly GCA_030433805.1 of Sphingomonas sp. PsM26. Taxonomy (GTDB): domain Bacteria; phylum Pseudomonadota; class Alphaproteobacteria; order Sphingomonadales; family Sphingomonadaceae; genus Sphingomonas. The sequence continues at coordinate 3,509 of JARUXA010000092.1, forward strand.
TTCAATTAACGGCTTAGGCAGGACCATATAACTTATACGTAATGAGGGTAGTAATGCTTTTGAGAACGTCCCCATATAGATTACTCTCTCTTGACAATCTAAACTTTGTAATGCTGGAATTGGCTTTCCTGAATAACGAAACTCACTGTCATAATCGTCCTCTACAATGTAACGCCCATCTTTTTTCTGAGCCCAGTTTAAAAGCTGTTTCCGTCTTGAAATCGGCATAATCATTCCACACGGAAATTGATGTGATGGGGTAACAAAAGCTATGTCAGCATTACTATCCTCTAATTTAGATATCATCATCCCATCATCATCAAGGGGAACTAGTCGTACATTTTCATCTCCCTTTTCAAAGGTTACAAGTCTTCGATGATACCCAGGATCCTCAACAGCATACAAACTTCCTTTTACCAGTTTAAATAAAAGTCTAATAAGTGTTGGTGTACCTGAACCAATAATTACCTGACTCGGCGATGCCCGAACCCCCCGGGACTCGTAAAGGTATAAAACAATAGCTTCACGAA
>JARUXA010000093.1 GCA_030433805.1 Sphingomonas sp. PsM26
GGTCACAGGTTCAAATCCTGTCCCCGCAACCACCGCTATAGAACTCGACACGCCGCCCTTCGGGGCGGCGTCGTCGTTTGTGGCAAACGCAATCAGATCCGACACGTTGGCGACTACTTCCGCCTCCGGGCCATGAAGGCTGTCCGGATAGATCGTCACGCTCTCGATGAGCGTCGACAGGATCTCTGCGGCTTTGCCCCGGACCGTCTCCGCGTCGAGCATTTCGCGCAGGCGGCCGACCTTCTCATCGAACAGTTCCACCAGTGCCGGATGCGGCAGGAGCGCTGCCGAGGGCATGACCGTCGTTGGCGTCCCCAACTGTCCTTCCAAGCGCGTTTTCTCGGCCTCGCGGTCCGCAAGGAGTTTTAACAGGGCAGGGCTGGCCACCGCTGCTAACATGTTGACGGCGAGCGTGTCGATCTCGCGGGTCACGACTGACAGACGCTCAATGACGGACTGGTTCTTACACGTGGACGTTCTGCTGAGCCGCGCCATCTCGCGTCGGAACTCATCAGCGAACAACCGCGCATGATCCTCGGTGAGCAACTTGTGTTGGAGAATCGAGAGGGTCGCCGTCTCGAGTGGCCCCTTGCGGACCGATACCGTGTTCGAGCAGGTGCCGCGCTCTTTCTGACCGGCGCAGCGATAATAATCCTTCCCCGAGATCGTGTAGCCCGACCCGCAGCAGCTGCAGCGGATGAGGCCCGACAGAAGATGCTTCTTGCGGTTCTGGCGAGCGACCGGAACGCCGATGCTGGGCCGCATTCGCTGCTCTATCTGTGCCTGAACGGCGCTCCACTGCGCGTCGTCGACGATACGCAGATCCGGCACGGCGACCTCGATCCATTCGGAATGCGTACGTAGGCGATAGCGTCGCTCGCGCTTCTCGCTATCGGGGTTGCGACGCCACTGCCGGCGTCCCCATACCAACTGGCCGACATAGAGCGGGTTGTTAAGGATGCCGGTCGCCTTTTTTGGATCGCCGCGAATCGTCGAGGCATTCCACTGCCCGCCGCGCGGACCCGGCACACCGTCGGCATTGAGCCTGGTCGCGATCTGGATGGACGAGGCACCGGCCGCGAACTCGGTAAAGATCCGTTCGACGATGGCCGCCTTTGCCTCGTCAATCTCCAGCAGACCGCGAATATGCTCGCCGCGGTCATCGAGGCGGATGACCCGCTTGTAACCATAGGAGCGACCACCGGCGAACCGGCCGGCAAGCACTGCCGCCTCCATACCGCGCAGCGTCTTGTCGATAAGGTGCTTAAGGAAGATCGCGCCGAGAAGACCGGCGACGGCGAACTTGATCTCGTCGACATGCCCCTCGCTCACCGTGTGCAACTGCACGCGGTGGTAAGCAAGCTTCTTGCCGAGCCACGCCACATCTTCGGCATCGCGCGCGAGCCTGTCGAGCGCCTCGCAGACGACCATGTCGACCGTTCCCGCCTCGATGTCCGCCAGCAGGCTTTTAAGTCCTGGCCGATCGCGACGATAGCCTGACTGCTCAGGGTCATGATAGGTCGCCACCACTGCGCCACCGACGTAGTTCACGAGTTTTATGCAGGATGCGGTCTGATCGGTGCTTGAAGATGCCGTCTGCATGGCGCTCGAATGACGCCCATAGAGGACGACACGTGGACCGGCGGACCTCAGCATGGACGTCATCCCGCCGTCGCAATTTTGGCTTCGTCGATGCGACCTTCGGACGCGGTGTATAGGGCCACTCCATGGTCGAGGAGCTTCTGCCTGACGACGGCCAATTCCGCCGGATCACGAGCGAGCCGATCAAGAGATGCACACATGACTATTTCGACTTTCCCGTTCGCAACGTCTCCCAACAGCTTCCGTAGTCCCGGTCGGTCGCTACCACGGTCCGAATGGTTGCTCTCGTGATACGTCGCGACCACCGCACCGCCGACGTCGGTTGCAATTTTCATGCGCGATACGAGTTGGTCAGTGACCGAGAAGACCGTCTGGTTCTCGATGGAGTGGCGCACATAAAGAGCGATACGGGGAGCAGGAAGTGTCAACATTGAAAGTATCCATCCTTGGTTAAGAGCCCTTCGGCTTGTTCATCTTTCGCGGTCATCGGTTACGTGAGGTTTTTCGATTGGTGGGCAAGCGCACCGGACAAAGTCCGCTGCTGCTTGTCTCGCCAACAGGCGGACAAGTTCGGCTACGCCAGCGGCAAAGACCGGATTGGCAGCGTCCGAAGCGTCGGCGCGAACAGCAGGAGTGACTAGCCTCATCCATGATGGAATGACGATTCGGACGACCAGCGAACAGGGTACCTAAAACTTCGATGGTGATCATCGTGGCAACCAATCGGCAGGCGATATCTGAAGAATAGCCAAACCGTGTGGCGGCTCGGCGGCCTTCAAACGTTCGTGAACCCTGCGCAACAGGTTCAGCATGGCCTTATTGTTCGAGTCTGTGCTCGTATCACCGACATGCCTATCGCAACCACTGATAGCTTTCAGGGCGGTAGCAATTCGGCAAACGCGGTAGTTGCTATCAGTCAGTGCTGGCGGTGCCGGTGCCACCACCGGCCGCGGTTGTCCTTGTTCGATGGCCTGCAGGGCCGCGTCGATGCGGTCGGGCAGGGCGACGAGGTTCATCGAAAGAATCGTAACGCCTTCAGGGGCAGAAAAGCCGTGACGAACTTCGGTGAAGCTTTCACGGCTCATTCCGTTGTCGCGCAGCATTGCTGGAGTGATCGCCGTCAGCGGTGCGAGTGAGGCGCGAATCTCCCCAAGGATCCGCTCGGTCGTCACCACATCGAAATTGGAGGGACCGACGCGTTGGTAGATGCGGCGTGCCATCCCCACTAATCGCGGATCGCTCGCAAGCAGGCCAGCCGCGACAGCGTAGTTCGGCACGTCAGTGGCCCGTCCATGGTACGTCTTGCTGACAAGGGCTGCGACGCTCTTGGCAGGTTTCACCAAGCGGTCCGTGAAGATGGCACCGCGCCTCGCCCATTGCGGATCGTCGATGCATATTCGCGATCCCATCGGCTCAGTGGCGAGCCGCCGAAGATATTCGGCCAATAGGCGGGCGCGAACCACCCCAAGAAGGAGGGCATGATCGCGGACTATTTCACTAACCAGCGCACGAATGTCCGGCGTATCCGTGGCCAACAAGTATAGTCCGACGAGATCGCCTCGCGTGAGCAGCCGCCAACCGCGCGCCGACGAGGAACGAAGCGCTTCAAGGTTGTCAGTATGCCGATCAATATCGAACCTTAGGTCCTTCTGCAGTCGAGCAAAATCAGGGGGTGTGACTCCGCCCGTCAGCAGCCGGGTTACCCAGCAACGAATGCCATCTGGCACTCGATAGTGACGCGGAAACATCGGAGGTTTGAGAAGCAACTCTTGCGGCAAATGGCGCAGGTGACGTTGCGTGCCCAAGACTTTAACCGTGTTTTTCCTCCACGCAGGGCTGGAGTGATCTGGCAAAGGGGGCAGTTCGCAAATGTTTCCATCAATGGATTTGCGGATCTGGGCCACTGCCAAATCCTCAATACGGCACATTGGGACACCGCTCGTAAAAACACCACGGGTCGCGATTACAGCAGCACGACAAGGTGCCGCCAATCGATCAGTATCGAGAGTTTTAGCCATGGCCATACTCAGGTTAGCGAGTGCGGCCCTCGGCGCCGTACTAACAAACGCCTACTGGCGTTCCTACCCGAACTCGCAGCGCCGGGAGACGGAAAGACGAGGTTGCTTGCGCGCCCCGACGACCTGCATGCAACTGCTCCGAGTTACAGCTGATAACCAATGCCCCGTCCGCGCATCTCAAGACGAAACGCGAACACCCTATCGTATTAGGCGACCCCCGTCGAGAGCAGAGTCGCCCGGCAGAAGTGTTTTGCTTGGAGCCGCGCTGCTGAACGCAAGCTGCACTGGTATCAATGGGTGGAAAGCGGCCAGTCCGCTTTCGGGTCGCGACTACAGTAAGCTGACGTTCGTTCACTTTCCGACAAGGAGACAATGTGTCTGCAACGCGCACCGGTTCGTCACCGTCGATGACGT
>JARUXA010000094.1 GCA_030433805.1 Sphingomonas sp. PsM26
CAATGTCGTATCTTCCTGCTCCAGCCCGAGACGACGGATTACCCAGCCGAGCGTCGTACCTTGGAGGACAAGCGTCGCGAAGATCGCACAGAAGGCCAGGAAGACGATGATGTCTCGGCCTGGGAAACGAGCCGGCAGCGCCAATGCCGTTGCTAGGCTGACCACACCGCGCATACCCGCCCAGGACAAGACAGTTGGATAGCTCCACGGCGGCAAAGGGTCTACTTCTCGCGTCGTACGAGACAGGACACGGGGCAGCCAAGTTGCGAAGAATATCCAGAGAAAGCGGCTGACGATCAGCGTCGATGATACCGCCAGCGCAATTAGGCTAAGGCTCCTCGCATCATAGCCATCAAGCCGCCCAACGATGCCGCGCAGTTGAAGGCCAATAAGCATGAATACGAGTGCGGTAAGCAGGAACTCGACAAACCCCCACACGGTCGACATGCCAAGCCGCGTCTCGCCTGTGAAAGCCGCGTGCTGGCGACGGCCGAGCACCAGTCCGCAGGCAACCGCTGCCAGCACGCCCGAAACGTGGACTTGCTCAGCGAGGAAGTAGGCAACGAATCCCGCTAAAAGACTGACGGTGATGTCAAGTAGCGTGTCTTCCAGATGGACAAAGATCCACATGGCTGCCCGGCCTACCAACCAGCCTGCCAAGGTGCCGCCGATCGCGGCCGCAAAAAACTGGAACACGCCTTCGCCGAGACTGAACGTGCCCGCCAGTGTGGCGGCGACGGCGCAGCGATAGAGCACCAGCGACGAGGCGTCATTGATGAGACTCTCGCCTTCCAGCACTGTAACGATGCGCTTGGGCAGCTTCACCTGCTTGAGGACCGCCGCTGCGGCGACCGCATCCGGCGGAGCGACGATCGCACCCAGCGCGATTGCCGCCCACCAGGGCAGCCCGGGTACCAGCAGCTTGGCGACGATTGCCACCGCAGCAGCGGTAAAGAACACTGCACCTAGTGCCAGCGACAGGATGGGCCGCAGGTTGAGGCGGAACGCCGGCCAGTCGGTGCGGTAGGCGCTTGCCTGCAGTAGCGGCGGTAGGAAAAGGGCCAGCACCAATTCCGGGTCAAGTTCGACGGTGCCGATGCCGGGGACAAAGGCTAGCCCGATGCCACCCAGCACCAGCGCAACCGCCAGCGGGACACGCAGGCGCTCCGCAACATAGGCCAGCGCCACCGAGGCGGCGACCAATACGAGCAGTAGCTCGAACGTATGCATAACCGGCACTTTCAGGATGGAGGCAACCGGTTAGCGGCAGGTATGAGTTCAACTTAATCGGTAGACTATCCGTTCCTTGATTCGTGCCACTGAATTAGTGCGTACGGCAGCCATCGAAGACGCTGCCGGCTCTCGCTACGCTCGGGCTGCGAGGGTGGGATGTCGGTGGTGGAAACTGTGACTCGGACCCGGCGCGAGTATGCTAGCGAGTAGCCGATCAAGACGGCGAACCCGCAGCAAGTTGGCTCGACCCCGCCTTTCTGATGCCATGCATGATCGAACTTGAACTGAATGACGCCGAGAGGGGGGCTTGACGAGTTAGCCGGATATTCACCTCAGTGGGGTAGCGGCGTCGTGCCATGCTCACCGCGCGACAAACCCGTAACGAAAAACAGGAGGTACCAGGCGGCCAGGTGGACCTTGCGCGCCATTTCCTGGGGCCTCTTGTCGGAATCGTTGTGGCTGCAGCGGGCGCTCTGGTAGCGCTGCTGCTCTGGCTTACTGCCCAGCACGACGCTGCCCAATTGTCCAAGGAACGCTCATTCGCCCACATGGCCATTCACACGCGCATGGAGTTCATGCGCAACAATCTTGGCGACTATGCCTCATGGGATGACTCGGTCGCACACCTTGTGATCAGGCTGGATCGTAGCTGGGCAAATGACACAATCGGCCCGTATCTATTCAATGTTCAAGGGTACGATTACAATTTCGTTCTCGATGGTCACGACCGTACTATCTATGGAAGCCACGAGAAAAACGAAGTGCAACTCGATGCGGTGAGCATGTTGGGCGACCCGTTTAAGGCTGCAGTGCGTCGCTTGCGCGGTCGCCCGCCTGGGACAGATCAGCGCGCCGTTGGACTGACGCGGATCCACGGTGCCCCCGCCATTTTTGCTGTCGCCGCCATCATTCCGAACCCTGGCAAGGTAAAGTTGCCATCTGGACCAGCCTTTTTCATCGTCTTTGTAGAGATGCTCGACCCGACTGCTGTCCGATCGCTTGGTCAGGCGTACCGACTGCCGGACTTGATGCTGTTGCCGGCCCAGGACGACACAGCCTACACCGAGCTTGTTGAAGGCGGGCGGTCGTTCGCCGGTATACGTTGGGCACGGGATTATCCGGGTACGGATCTTCGCGACCGTACGCTTCCCGTCATAGTCGTACTGCTACTAAGTTTGGCGGCAGTCGCGATTCGGGTGCTGACCAAGGGCCGTCAGGCGATTACTATTGCAGAGCGCGCGATCGGCGAAACCGCTAGAGAAGCTGCCTCCGCCAAGCGGGCGCTAGCTGATTTGGTTGATACTCGCGATCAATTTGCTGCTGCGCAGGATCAAGCGCGCGAACGCCTCAACACCACTATTGCTGAAATCGAAACCGAGAATCGCCGCCTCAATCACGACGTTGTACAAATCCGCACGCGTGCCCTTGCTGACGCAGCGACCGGCTTTGAGGCGGAGCTGGCGCCACTCCTTGCCGATCTTCAGACCGAAGCGAATGCGTTGACCACTGCGGCCGAAAAAATGCGCAACCGTTCCAAAACCACACGAGAACAAAGCTTGATAGCGGCACGCTCAGCCGCAGCGGCTGAACTGGCCACACAGCAGATCGAACCTGAGGCAAGCGCACTGGCGTACTCCAGTGCGCAAATAGCTGCAGAGGCGGGATCAGCCCTTGCCGTTGTAGAGAATGCTGTTTTGAGTGGTCGCCGCGCCACTGACAGCGTTGCTGATCTTTCCGTCGTGGTTGATCAGATTAGCGAAATTGTCGTCGCGATCCAAGCAATCTCGGCGCAAACCAATCTTTTATCACTTAACGCTACGATCGAAGCAGCCCGCGCAGGCGATGCAGGACGCGGTTTCGCCGTCGTGGCAGGTGAAGTAAAATCGCTTGCCCAACAGACCGCCATGCTTACCGCAGAAGTGGACTGCCGAATACTGCGGATCAAGTCCGCAACCGATCTTGCGGTGGCGTCGATGGCTAGCGTCAGCGAGGCTATAGTCCGCGCCGGCGCGACATCGCAGGCCATTGTAAACGCGGTTGAGCAGCAGTTCGGCGGTACTTCTGCGATCAGCCACACGATTGCAAACATTGCGATTGATGTCCGTGCTGTTGCCGGCGCGATCGATGGCGTTGGTGAGTCTGTCGCATCCGGGTATGTAGCCGCGGACCTACTCGAAGGCAGCGCAGCGGGCGTTACAAACCGCGCAACAGCTCTTGATCAAGCCGTATTCAGCTTCCTTCAACGGCTGCGCAACACGTGATCATTGGACGCATCGAAGCGGCATTCATTGGCCTCTACTCCGGGCTTTTGTTGACGCTTGCCATTCCGACGCCAACGTATGCTCAATCAAGTGATCCCCGCCCCACACAAGATCCTGAAGCGCTGCCTGATGGCCAGCGACCCAAGGTGCCATTGAAGCTTGTAGGTTCCATTTCGGAAGTAAGCGACTATCGGTTTCGCGGTGTATCACTGTCGGACAATGATCCCGCTTTGCAGGGGGGGGGGTGGAGCTGTCGACGCAAACTGGCCTTTACGTCGGCACATGGGGCTCCACTATTTCAGACTATAACGGCGCACGTGCAGAAATCGATGCCTACGCTGGCTACCGCCACGACGCAGC
>JARUXA010000095.1 GCA_030433805.1 Sphingomonas sp. PsM26
AAAGCTACGGCTATTTAATTGGAGATTTTGTGCGTGATAAGGACGCGGTTCAATCTGCCGTATTTGCAGCAGAAGTCGCGGCTTATTACAAAGCACGAGGAAAGTCTCTTTATGAAGGATTGCTTGAAGTTTTTGGCAATTATGGGTACTACAAGGAATCGCTGCAATCTATTACATTAAAAGGAAAAGACGGAGCGGAGCAAATAAAAAAGCTTGTTGATTCCTTCCGTTTGGAACCAATTCAAGAACTAGCGGGAGCAGAAGTTACTGTTATTGAGGATTATCAATCTAGCCAGCGTATGAATATGCAAGAAGATGCTATTGAAAATGATATACCTTTTCCTGTATCTAATGTACTTAAATATCATTTTGAAGACGGTACTTGGTTTACGATTCGACCTTCGGGAACTGAACCAAAAGCGAAGTTCTATTTTGGAGTAAAGAAAGAATCTTTGGTTGAAAGTGAAATGTCTTTAAAAAATGTCGAGCAAATTGTCATGGAAAGAGTAAATAAATTCATGACTGTGTCGATATAAAGGTGGTAAATAGAAATAGAAACTGTCAATATTTCATTTAATTTACAAAAGAATATAGTAAAAGAGTCTTTCGTCAACTATAATGGACAGTATATTGAATTTTTTAAAAGTTACTAAGTTCGGAGGTCAACTATGGAAGAGACAATTAGTCTGCGAGATTTGTTTGCAGTGCTTCGTAAGCGTCTTTGGCTTATTGCATTGATTACAATTATCGCCGCAACCGTAAGTGGAGTGATTAGCTTCTTTGTATTAACGCCTGTGTATGAGTCGAAAACACAAATTTTAGTCAATCAAGCTAAAAATGATGAGCAGTTGTACAATACTCAAACTGTTCAAACGAATGTACAGCTTATTAACACGTATAATGATATTATTACAAGTCCGGCTATCTTAGATAAAGTTATTAAGGAATTACGGCTTGATATGTCTGCTCAATCCCTAAGCGGTCAAATTCAAGTGACAAGCGCCCAAAACTCGCAGGTAGCACAGATTGTCGTACAAGATACAGGTGCAAAACGTGCAGCTCAAATTGCGAATACAACGGCTTCTGTTTTTCAAAAGCAAGTGCCTAAACTTATGAATGTGGACAATGTTAAAGTGCTGTCAAAAGCAACGGTCGGCGAAAGTGCAAGTCCAGTTAAACCTCAGCCGCTTTTAAATATTGCGATTGCAGTAGTAGTTGGTTTAATGGTAGGTATTGGATTGTCATTCTTACTTGAGTACTTAGACAACACGTTAAAAACGGAGCAAGATATTGAAAATATTCTAGATCTTCCTGTGATTGGAATTGTGACGAACATTAAAGATGTGCCTAAGCCAACAAACGTATCGCGACCAGATGTAGCTGCTCGCGTACCGCAAAGAGGTGAAACGTATGGCTCGTAAAAATAAAGCTCAAAAAAATGATAAAATGCTGACGTTAAAAAGACGTTTGCTTGCTCATAACAGTCCAAAAGATCCGGTAGCAGAACAGTACCGTACGATTCGTACGAATATTCAGTTCTCAAACGTTGATCAAGACATTAAAACGATTGTCTTAACATCAAGCGGAGCGGAAGAAGGAAAGTCTACGACTTCTTCTAATCTAGCAACGGTTTACGCGCAGCAAGGTTTAAACGTATTACTGATCGACGCTGATTTACGTAAGCCAACGGGTCATTACACATTCCGATTAGAAAACCATATTGGCCTGACGAATGTGCTAACTCGTCAATCTACGTTAGCGCAAGCGGTTCAAGAATCAGAAATTCCCCATCTTTCTGTTCTAACAAGCGGTCCCATTCCGCCAAATCCATCTGAACTGTTAGCATCTGCTCAGATGGCTGAGTTGTTAAAAGAAATGAAAGAGCAGTTTGATATGGTTATTTTTGATACGCCTCCGATTTTAGCGGTGGCCGATGCGCAGATTTTAGCGAATCAAGTAGACGGCACGATTTTAGTTGTAAGCAGCGGTAAAACAGAGAAAGACGCTGCGTTAAAATCGAAAGAGCTGTTAAGTAATGCGCAAGGTAAGCTGCTTGGAGTTGTATTAAATAACCGCAAAGTAGAAGAAGGAAACTACTATTACTATTATGGTACCAATTAATTAAAGCCTCCTCGCTAGTATGTGCTAGCGAGGAGGCTTTTTGACGTATTTTTATAGAGAAAACGTATAAGAAATTATGACTATTATTATAAAAAGCTTAAAATGTGAGATTTTTCATAGGTGAAGTATTTATAAAGAATTAGTAAAATTTTTCCGTTTGTTCATGTATTGACAAGATAGCTAAAAAGTAGGTTTTTCTCGATGAACAGGGCTTTTTAGGGCTTGTTTAGTGGTTCAAATGAAATGAATAGATTTATTCAGACTATTCTTAAATATTTACAGGGCGTTGATTTGCAGATGTTTCGACAAAAAAAGACATAGAAATACATGTTATAATATGCTAACATAAGTATTGCTTTTATTAGGTCTTAAGAAGGATAGGGGTGAGGGTAGATGATTGACTTACATTGTCACATTTTGCCTAATGTTGATGACGGTGCTGCAAGTAGTGAGATGAGTATTGAAATGGCAAAGCGAGCTGTCTCAGAAGGCATTACAGCTATTGTTGCTACGCCTCATCATCAGAATGGCAGATATCTCAATGAAAAAGAAGCTATTTTACAGAGTGTTGAACAGTTAAATAGTTTATTAGTTCGTGAAGGAGTGCCATTAACCATTTTACCTGGTCAAGAAAACCGTATTTACGGTGAACTCTTAGACGACTATCATCAAGGCAAAATTCTCACTTTAAATAATACGGGAAAATACTTGTTTGTTGAATTTCCTTCGAGCCAAGTCCCTCGATATGCGGAGCGGCTGCTGTTTGATATTCAATCACAGGGAATTATCCCTATTATCGTCCATCCAGAACGAAACAGTCGATTATTAGAAGACCCTGATCTTCTCTATAACTTTATTAATAAAGGAGCGTTGGCTCAAGTTACAGCTTCTAGCTTGGTTGGACACTTTGGAAAGAAAATAACGAAATTTTCTCACCAGTTAATAGACGCCAACCTCGTGCACTTTGTTTCCTCAGACGCTCATAATCTCCAGCATCGCTCTTTTCATATGCAAGCGGCAATTGATGTGATTGAGAGTGAGCATGGAAGAGACTATTATTATATGTTTCTAGAAAACGCTCAATGCGTTATCGACGGTACACAGTGTTACAAAGAATCTCCAGAAAAAATTATGCGGAAAAAATTTCTAGGTATTTTTTAATGCTTAGAGGGTAGAAGCTATTGAGCAGTATAGAAATCATGAAAGAATTTGATCATTTACCTAAGAGTGTAAAAAAGGCTGTACGGTATATTTACCAAGATGCATCTTACGATCAGCTGCTGATTTTAAAGAAACATTTAGCACATGCCATTCAGCAGAAAGAACAAGAACTTTATAAAAAAAGAGACTAGTATTTTCTATTAAAAATACTAGTGCTTTTATACATAATTTAATGAAACTAGGTGACTACATTGCAACAGCGTATTAAAGTAATGACGATTTTTGGAACACGTCCAGAAGCCATCAAAATGGCTCCCCTTGTATTAGAATTAAATAAACGTTCAGAAGAATTTGAATCTATTGTAACGGTAACAGCTCAGCACCGTGAAATGCTAGACCAAGTGCTGCGTGTGTTTGATATTACACCGGATCACGATTTGAACATTATGAAAGAT
>JARUXA010000096.1 GCA_030433805.1 Sphingomonas sp. PsM26
AAGCTTGCCTGTCAACTCAAAAAATAAAGAAGAAACCTTACTGAAGTAGAGGAGGGGTAGGTGGTGATGTAAGATGTGCTCTTTTTTTCTTTGCTGGGGGTTGGAGTATTGTCCTTTATTTTCATCAGATGGAGAGGCATTGAAAGATGTCCCAACGCCTAAAGGAGAACGTAATGAGAGACAGTGGCAGCGCGAAAAATCCTATATTTCAGATCCTAAAAAGAGGTAGACATGACTAAATAAAAAAGAGAAGGTTTAGCCCTCTCTTTTTACTACAACTTTTTGAATTTCACTTTACTTCATATTTTAATTTTAAGATTATAACTTTGAAGTCTTTACTAAATGCTTTATCTACAGTTTTAAAGTTAAGTATTTAATTAGCAACAGCTATTATCCATTCCTACTAATACAAAGCCTGCCCCCTGGGGACTTTCTTGTACATCAAGCGTAAGACCTTCAGTTGAAGTTAATACTGTGTTTTCAATCGCTACTTGAATACCGTTGATTTCTTGTACTGTATCATTTTCAGCTGGTACATCTAATGATAAACCTATTTGAGGACCGCAACATCCAGCGCCTTCAGAATAGAAACGGATACCTTTTGCACCTTGTTTTGCGAATACGTCTTCTAACATTTTTTTTGCTTCATTTGTGATATTCATGAAATCTCTCCCTCTCTTTACCTTTGTTTACGGTTTAAGCTTCTGGAAATAGACGATGAAGTGAAGCTTTCATTTCTGGTTTTACGTTAATTTTAGCACGAGCTGCTTTGGCTTTCTCTTCTGCCTCTGCAATTGTATCTGCTTCGCCTAGTGCTAGTAGTGTTCCAATTGCAACCGTACCTGTACGATTACTTCCTCCTGCACAATGGAAGTAAATCTTTTTTCCCTCTTCATACGATTTTACGACTTCATTAATTGCATTTTGAATAGACTCATCTTGGTTTTCTGCATCATCCACAATTGGTGTATGAACGCGTACTTCTGGAGCATCGTGTTCTAATGCTTCTGCACGTAAGTCATAAATGACATCTGCTTTATCATTTTCCATCATTTCTTTTACATCAGCTGCTCCACCGATGAAAATACGATCGTCAATTAATGCTTGATAATTCTTGTTGCTCATTTTTTACACCTCTATAATTTACAATGTTTAGATTATCAGTGAAACGTACTATCTTCTATGTTTACTATTGTTGACTATATTCTTTTCCTTTCTCATAACCAATTTTCTCTTCGGGTTGCCATGGAATAATGGCACAATTAGAAGTTAGTTCTTCACTTACTTTTTTAATCCATGCTGCTTCAGCTTGAGCTCTTCCTTTTAAGACAGGATCTACTGTGTCAGTCGCATATAAACTCTGATTAACCACCCACCATTTCGGGTTAATTTCAGCTCTTTTCAAGTCTACTTGAAGACGACTTGCTTCTAATACAGGTGTAGCCTCAGCAAGTGTAACAATAACTACACTGGTTTCTTTTGAATTACGTAAGCGTGGTAATAGTTTTTTGACGCTTTCAGGAACTTCACCGGTTGAACGCTCTAATTCCTTATGATAAGACTGTGTAGCATCAAGTAAGAGCAACGTATGACCGGTTGGTGCTGTATCAATGACCACAATTTCATCATCTGATTTAGCTACAACATCGGCAAACGCACGAAATACAGCAATTTCTTCGGTACATGGTGAATTTAGATCTTCTTGAATATATGCGATTCCATCTTCATCAAGTTCCTCACTTGCCTTTGACAATACTTCGTTTTTATAAGCTTCTACTTCAGCCTTAGGATCAATTCGACTAATACTCAATAGCTCCTTGGCTTCACTGTTACTAAAGACAAAATCTAAATGTGCCGCAGGATCTGTCGTCGTTAAATGAACACGATGACCTTTTTCGACTAGTCCTACTGCAATCGCAGATGCTACAGTTGTCTTTCCAACCCCGCCTTTTCCCATTGTAAAGATAACTTTTGTTCCACCTACAGAGAAATCTTCTACGACATCCTTAAATTCAGCCAGGTTTTGTTGAGATAAGTCTATATCTTTTATTTCTGGTGCTGGTAGTGTATGTGACTGAAATAAATGACGTAGATGATTGATACCAGTTAAAGGATAAGATACATAGGGAACTGAATACATCACCATTTGTTTTAGCTCTTGTGGCATTTTCTTTAAGGCCTGTTGTTGTCGGTTATAAAAGGCAGTTGAAATCTCGTCTTCACTTATATTTTTCTTCATCAAACCATTTACAATTAAGTTTTGATTTAAAATCCCAATCTCTTTTAGTTCTTTTGAAGCTCGATTAGCTTCTTCTAATGAAGAAACATCAGGGCGTGCTACTAACATTAAAGTCGTTTGCTTTGGATTTGATAAAGCTTCTACTGTTTTAGCATATAAACCTTTCTTTTCATCAAGACCGGATAAAGGCCCTAAACAAGAAGCTCCATGAGTACTCTCTTCTAAGAATCCTGACCATGCCGTTGGCAGTTGTAATAAACGAAGGGTATGTCCTGTTGGTGCTGTATCAAAAAGAATGTAATCAAATTGATTGACCATTTCCTCATTTGCTAATAAGTTCGTAAATTCATCAAATGCAGCAATCTCTACTGTACAAGCTCCTGACAACTGTTCTTCCATAGTAGAGACAACAGAATCAGGAAGTTTCCCTCGATAAGGGCCTACTACTTTATCACGGTATGTTTTCGCTGCTTCTTCAGGATCTAAGTTACAAGCATATAAGTTTTGTACATTAGGTATTTCAATCGGTTCGTTTGTCAGTTCCACTTCGAATACGTCTTGTAAATTTGAAGCAGGATCCGTACTAACAATAAGTACTTTGTGGCCAGTATCGGCTAGAGATACTGCTACTGCACATGCGGTAGATGTTTTTCCCACGCCA
Organism: Sphingomonas sp. PsM26; assembly: GCA_030433805.1. Taxonomy (GTDB): domain Bacteria; phylum Pseudomonadota; class Alphaproteobacteria; order Sphingomonadales; family Sphingomonadaceae; genus Sphingomonas. The sequence continues at coordinate 2,901 of JARUXA010000096.1, forward strand.
CCTTTACCTGTAAAGAATAAAAATGGTGTTCGAACAAGGTTTTTAGGTTGAAAAGGTTGGAACATTTTTTTGCCTCCCTATTTCAGATTATTAATATTTAACTTGATAGGCATACGTGGTTTTTCCCCTTTTAGCTCTTCAGAATTAATACCAAACCATTCAGCAAATTCTTCATTGGTTGGGTAGCCTCCGATTTTCTCCATCTCACCATCCACTAATACCATTGGTAAAGCATCTGGTCCCTTATCCATGAGAATTTTATTTACTTCTACTTGATCCACAAACTTATCTGGTTGACTTGTTAAGTTATAACGTGTAATATCAAAGCCTTTTTTCTCCAAAGCGAATATAGCAGAAGCTACTCTCGTTAGCTCTGGATCAACACTTGGACCACAAACACCTGTTGAACAACACATAGCTGGATCGAAAATCTCTACTTTTTTCATACTTACATCCCCCTTTTAGTAATCTGTACTTTCTCAACAACATCTTATAATAATATACTTATATAAAGGATAAAGAGTAAGCCGAGAGCTAGTTTCTCGGCTCATTTGATTTTAATTATTACTTACCTGTTTCAGCATAACGGTGAATACGTCCACCAAATTCATCACGAACACGTTGGAAGCTGTCACTGATACACATCTCCGAGCCCACGAGACGAATACCTATATA
>JARUXA010000097.1 GCA_030433805.1 Sphingomonas sp. PsM26
GAGCAGTAGTTTTTCCCTTTTTTATGTTGTATAGAATATACAAAGTTAGTTAACGTAATTACTCTTACAGGAACTAAAAAGCCCTTTTATCAAGGGCTCTTTGCAACTTATAAATTACGATTTCCTAAATAGTCATAAAATAAAGGATTTGTAGAGAAAAATTTGTTTATTAAAACATAAAATGACAAATATCTTTTTAAATTCATGTAGAAAAATGCTTTTCGCTTTTAAGATTTATTTTAATATCGAATGAATATATCTATTGCTTAAAATAAGTAAAGGATACAGCCTTTAAGTGGTCAATTTCTTTTTTCGCAATCGGTTTAACCTTCGTTGAACCCCATACCTTGATCGTCCTATAAGTTGACCGATTTCTTGTTGAGTACGACCTTCCTCGTAGAACATATACCATAGACGAGCATCTTCTTCTTCCGTCCACTGTTTCTTTTCATATTTTGGACGATTATAATAATCATATTTCCGTTGTTTCCTTACCCAATCCGGCTCTGGCAAAAGAGTATTTGTAGGTATTTTAGAAAAATTAAGGAGCTGTTTATTCTGCTCAGCCCATTTCCAAAAGGCTGATACTTCAATTCCTACAAATTTTCGTGTTTTTGCCCTCGTGATTTTATGAGGCAATTCCTTTTTTTGAATCCATTTATAGATAGTATGAACATCAATTTGAAGACAACTTGCTAGTTCATATACTGTAATATTTCCGGTATGGGCTTTTGCCCCATATAAACCTAAGCGATTTAATCTAGACTCTAACGCTGGTATACTTCGCTGCAGTTGTATAGATATGTGTTTAAGAGATTTGGATCCATAATACTTTAGTAGGTGTTCATCCTCTTGTTCCGTCCATCTACGCAGTGTTTCTCGTCGTGTTAGTTTTAATATTTTAATACGAGTAGCAATAGAAGAGGGACTCTTACCTAAATGATTTCCTATTTCCCGATTATTCATGATAGAAATGTTTTCTTTTAAGAAAGTATCTTGTTCCGTTGTCCATTTTTTATGTAAGCAATTCTCTTCATTTCGAAGGTTTAATCGTATAATTCGTTTATTAACGGATTCTTTGCTACGGTTTAAGTATTCACCCATTCTTTGGAACGTCATCTGTCCATATTGTTTTTTAAGGAATAAATCCTCCTCTATGGTCCATAGCTTTTGATTTTTACTCAATGTTATCTCCCTCCAGTGCGTGCAGAAATCTTAAAGTGAAGAAGATAGTAAAAAGGACGTTAGTAATCTGTACTAACGCCTTTAAGGATATTTATATTTATGGATTAGTAGTGCTTTTATTTGTGATTATCTAGATTAGTTATAGTATGCCGTATTGTATGTATATAATATATCATATTTTCACATGGACAAATATATATGAATTTCTATTTATAAAGCTATAAAGTACTTAGGTATTACTTTTCAAGAATACATCATATGTTTAAGTAGAAATGAAAGTGTATTGAAGGGAGTTATATCGTTATGCATCGGATAAAATTTATGATTAAACAATTCCTAAAAGAGCGTTTGTGGTTTAAAATACTAATTTCTGCAACATTACTTATTTCAATTGTTTTTAGCAGTTCATTTTTTTCTAATAATGCTTATTTTCAAAGCTGCTCTAAATTAGCTGCGGCAATCTTTTTTTGTGCATATGCTATTAAATTTAGGAGGAATCTTGTAACCTCTGTCATCTTATTTACTTCAACAGTTATATGTATTTTCCTATCCATTCTGGCAATATATAAGTAATTAACGTAACGTTGGTTCAATAAGCTAATGTATAATAAATGCTCTGAGCTTTTATACCTAGAACTTTCATTAAGTCAATTAAAATTCACTTGATATACATCTGAAAAATATGAAAATATGTAATGAGTTAAAGGATGTTAGCTAACTTAAATGACTACTTAAAAGATTTAATGGTGTATATCCCTGAAGGAGAAGTTCGCCTACGAGATTTTCGTGACGAGCAAAAATGGATTAGTTCAAACTATAAATTTGGAATGCCAGGTGTGAGAAAAAATTTAAAAGAAGTTATTTGGAACGTTGAGATCAAGCCATTTTACCTTGCAAAATATACCGTAACAGATGAACTTTATACAACTATTACGGGGGGGAGATTTTTAACAACGACTGAGGCTAAAAAACCAGTTATTAATGTTTCATGGCTAGATGCAGTAAATTTTTGTAATTTACTGTCTGTTAAGCTGGGTTATGACAAGTTTTATGATTTTGATAATGAAAGTGAATCCGTTATATGCAATTATAATACGAATGGTTTTCGTTTACCGACAGATGCTGAATGGCAATATGCATGTAAAGCAAACTCAAAAGGATATCGGTATGGTGAAATAGATGAAATTGCTTGGTATAAAGGTAATTCTAACGAACGATTGCATGAGGTTGGTGAGAAAAAGCCTAATGAATGGGGATTGTATGATATGATCGGGAATACTTGGGAGTGGTGTTGGGACTTATATGATGAAGAGGTATTTAGTAATTATAGAATAATTCGGGGAGGAAGTTGGGCGGAAGAAGAACGTGGATGCGGAGCTACTTGTCGTCGCAAAAGTATGCCTGATTTTTATATAGATGATATCGGATTTAGAATTGCCAGATCCATCGTTCAATAAATCATAAAATTCAAATGGGTATCCATTATTCGCATTCAGGAATCCATTTTCATGGTTCATTAGTTAACATAATCACCATTATTGGAAAAGCTCTTAGAATAGTTTATTCTAAGAGCTTTTTGCCTTGATAAATCTTCTATTCAATAAAGTACATTTTTCCATTTACTTCAATAGAGATAGAAGACTGTTTCATTTCTTTTCTTAGGTCTTTTGCATACGCTACAACTTCATTAATTTTATTCTTATCTAACTTTTCAGTGAAGCTATAAACAATGGTTACCTTTTCTTTAACTAATTTTTTATTGTCTCCTATCCAAGCTCCTGTTCCATCATCAGAAGTGGCACCCCCAAACATATTAGAGAATTTCTCTAAAGATTGGTCAACATATTGGGTATTATCAATAGGTTGATCAACATTGTAAGTAGATGGAACGTAAATTTTTACAACATTTTCAAGGGAAGATTGTCCTCTCAGAACATTTGATTGTTGTTCTTGAGTAGTGGATGTTTGTTTAGATGGGTGTTCAGCATATACTATATAACCAAATAACCCAATTAATATAAGGAATGCTAATAACTTAATTACTAATTTATTCTTCAGTTTTATCACTTCCCCTTATTCAATAATTAATAACCATTAAACACCAAATATAGTGAATGTATCCTTAGAATATCAAAAAAGTATATGAACGCATATATACTTTTTTTGTCGATTTTTAAGCTGTATATCGTATACATCTTCAGTTAATATAAGGAACATATGAAAAAGGAAATCCTTTGGCGTAAAAGGATTTTACCTTTTTAAGTCAAAGTAAGATAGTAATAG
>JARUXA010000098.1 GCA_030433805.1 Sphingomonas sp. PsM26
ACACCCGTTGTTGCCGGGGTTTCACTCGCCCTTATCGTACTTGCTATATTTGGTTGGAGGTTTGACCTCACAGCGAAGGCGAACCTGCGACAGGACCGACGACGCCTTCGCGAGCTTGCCGACGTAGCGCTCGAAGGCCTGTTGATTTGCCGAGACGATGTCGTGGTGACGGCCAACGACAGCATCGAGCTTCTGTCCGGCCACGCGCCAGGCTCGTTATCAGGCATGTTCGTCAGTTCTCTGCTGCCCGGTCTTGATATCTCGAGCCTACCCGAACGCGAGGAACGCGAGATCAACCTCGTTAGCGCTGACGGGCAAGAGGTGCCGGTTCGCGTTCTACGGCGGGAGGTAGCCCTAGGGCACAAAATCCAGACTGTCATCGCGGTCAGGGATCAACGAGAGCGCCTCAAGACCGAAGCCAAAATGCGTCTACTTGCCTTTACCGATCCCCTGACCGGCCTTGCCAACCGCACACAGTTTTTTGATCTTCTCGCCGCGCATACAGCATCCCGCCGCGAGCGTGACCAGACCCGTGCGGTGCTAATGCTTGATCTCGATCGTTTTAAAGCAGTCAATGACACGCTCGGTCACGCCGCTGGCGACATGGTGCTCCGAATGGTGGCTGACCGGTTGCGATCTACCTTACGTGTAAACGATATACTTGCTCGCCTGGGAGGCGACGAGTTTGCAATTTTGCAGATCACTGCTGAAGAGGACGATGCAGCAGCATTAGCGGCCCGCATCGTCAGGATCATCGCTGCAAGCCCCTTCCTGCTTGATGGCCAACCAATACATCTTGGCGCTAGCGTTGGTATTGCGATGGCACCGGAGGACGGTGACGATCCAGCGGAGTTGATACGCAACGCAGATCTCGCTCTCTATGCAGCCAAGGCAGACGGTAGGGGAACATTCCAACGCTACGATGTCTCGTTCGACGAAAAAATGCGCGAGCGGCTCGCAATCGAGGCCGGGTTGCGGCTCGCGCTTGCTGAAGGACAAATGGAGCTGCATTACCAGCCCCTGGTAGAAGCCACGAGCGGACGCATCACGTCGGTCGAGGCTCTCGTGCGGTGGAACCACCCTGTCCGTGGTTTGGTACCACCGTTGGACTTCATCGGCATCGCCGAGGAGACAGGCCTCATTGGGCCGCTTGGCGAGTGGGTGCTGAACACGGCGTGTGCTGAGGCGGCGACATGGCCGGCAGGGATACGAGTAGCGGTCAATCTGTCACCAGCCCAATTCCGAGAGCGAGCGCTTGTTTCGTTGATCGTCGCGGCTCTTCATGCAGCCAAGCTGGAGCCTGAGCGCCTCGAATTGGAGATTACCGAAGGCGTTTTGCTGTCAGACGAGGGAGGGACACTGAAAACGCTGAACGAGCTCAGGTCACTAGGCATTCACGTATCGATGGATGACTTTGGAACGGGCTATTCGTCGCTAAGTTACTTACGAAAATTCCCGTTTGACAAAATCAAGATAGACCAATCTTTTGTGCGGCAATTGCCTCAAGACCCTGAAAGTGCGGCGATTGTTCGAGCAATTATTACGATGGCCAAGTGCCTCGGCATGTCGACGACGGTCGAAGGTGTCGAGACGTCCGAGCAGCTCGCTTTCTCTGTCGCAGCCGGTTGCGACATGATCCAAGGTTACCTTATCAGTCGGCCGCTAGATCGAGCTGGTTTAGCCTCACTCATTATCACGATGAGCAAGGTTCCCCGCTCATCCGTAGCCGCCTGATTGATCATGACCCGAGGCAACTGTCGTTCTTGAGTTTGGTCTGAACAGTCTTCATTGCGCATGTGTAATGATAACCCGAAATGCAATGCAGCTCCCGTTCGCAGGGGCATATTAACTCCTCATCTGCTAGTGCTTCCATTCATGCGCACAGGTAGTTTAAAGCAACACGGATTTTCGTGTGTTCAGCGACTAATCGCCCAGCACCTCGATGCAACGATCGACGTAGCGGCGTTTGAGGGTCAGAGGATTGCGCCTGTCCGTATCATCGTGGTCCTGCTGGCAGCGCTTCTTCTTGCTAGCAACATCGGTGAACGGTCCGCCGGGCTTTGGATAATCCTTGGCCTATCGAGTGAGATCGCTTCCTATCGTGTTCGACAAGCACTTGAATGTAATCCCGCCCGCCCAGTGCGCCTGCGGCTTATCTATCTTCTGACGGCAGCTTCGGTGTCGCTCGCTTGGAGTGGGATGCCTCTGCTATACTGGATAAACCATGTGCCTGGGTTCGAAACTGTGTCAGTTTTGATACTTACATCACAGCTAATTCACGCACAGGCGTTCACCTATCGTTCGATCCCGTTGCTGCTTGTGGTCGGTGGTATTCCGGCCACGGTGCTGCTGGCATTGCCGTGGCTTGGCGAGACGACCCCCAGTGTTCATTTCTTCACGGTCAGTTTTGCAGGGTTGCTCGCGATCGGCTACGTAATCGCCAGTGTTCGCGCTAACAGAAAAACGGCAAAGGCGCTACGGACTGTACAAGATGAGCTTGAACACTTTGCCTACTTCGATGCGCTTACTTCGCTTGCCAACCGGCGCATGTTCATCGAGCATCTGGGCCGACTTATTACCCTGTCAGGCCGGTACGGCACACGCTTTGTCTTGCTGCTGATCGATCTCGACCGATTCAAAGACATCAATGATACGTTGGGCCATGACGCCGGGGACGCGCTGCTAGTGGAAATCAGCGCGCGGCTGCGTCGCGCGGTTCGCGCCGATGACCAGGTCGCAAGACTGGGCGGGGACGAATTCGCCGTCATTCTTCAAGACGCCGACAACGTTGACGAGATCAAGCAAATATGCACGCGCATTGCAGATAGCTTTTCCAAAGAGGTTCAATTTAACGGCGAACGAATAACACCGAGTACCAGCGTCGGAGTTGCTGTGTTTCCCGAAGATGGTGATCAAGAGGCAACACTCTACAAATCGGCCGATATAGCGTTGTACGAGGCTAAGCGTGGCGGTCGCAACACATGGCGCTACGGTGCTGCCACCTCAATCGGCGTCTGATAGCGCGGGCGGAAGTGCTCCTCAGGTGACCCATCATGCTAATCAGCACCTTTTCCAAATTGGAAGGTCTATCGAGACAATCGGGCAGGCGGGGCAGAACCTCGCGTCTTTTAGCAAAGCCCTTTTCCCGAAATCTAATTCCAATTGCGCTTTCCAGTAATGAGAGAGTTGAGACGGAGAAGCAGGAAAGCGGTTGTCGCTTGAGTCCTGACATCCGGCCGTCTCGTATGTCCCGCCTTTTGCAACAGAGGACGGCAGTAGATCGTGTGGTCATGATCGGAACTGCCAGGCGAGCAGGTTTACCAACATAGCACATGAATCGTCGAATTCATGACAGGCGCGACGGGAAGCGAGACGATGGTAGGGGATGACCAGGCTTATTTTTACAAGCGCGCTGAAATCGAACT
>JARUXA010000099.1 GCA_030433805.1 Sphingomonas sp. PsM26
TCCTATAACTTTCTTCATTTAATGCGCTACCCCTCTTCGCTAATTACCTACTATTTTTCAACAAACCTTTATAGCTTTTCTCTTCTAGTAGATCTTTAACTTTAAAATAAAAACTATCTGTTGAAAGAGGAACGATAAATATCTCATCTTCAGAGATGTTATCGTACATTACATACCATATAAAGTCTTCACTAGGCATAAAAAATAAGATTTTATCAAATTCTATCTCATTGTCTAAATAGTTCATGTCTATAAGGGAAATGTTATTAAACTTACAGTCATTTTTTTTAAAATCCTTTAGAAAATTTTTTAGAGAATCGTTTATATCGGCTTTACTAATGAGATTATCCAACTCTACATGTTTCAATTGTAGTAAATTGTTATAGATATCCTCAGATAACATTAGTGGTTCAATTTCATCTAAATCTTCAGATGTAGATTTTCCTAATTCAAACTTTTTAATTAATAGTTCTTTAACGTCTTCCATAAGAAATTTCGTATAGAAATAATGACGTTGCTTCTCTATTACTTGTACAATAAACTCGTTTGAATTTACAAAATGAAGAAAAAACACCTCGTTTTCTCTAATACACCGAATCTTTCTCCTTGTATGTACTAATTTATCAATAAAGTGTTCTATTTCAGCAAAAAGCAAGCTCTTACTACTTTCGTCCCAGTATCCTTTATCTTTTAAGGTGTACTCTGTTTGCTTAATAAATTTTTCAAACTTTAATTCATCTTCTAACAACTCTAAATTACTTAACACCTCGTTCGCCATATCTTCATAACCACAAAGGGCAAGAGCACACCCCAGTTCAGTAGTTGAAAGTGTATAACACGGCTTCATAATTTTTGACACCCCCCATATTTTACCTGAATATTCCTGTAACAAACTTACCTGCATTAGATAAATTATCAACTGATTTTGTCACTATATTACCTAATTTTTTGGATTTTTCTTCAGCAAACCTTCCTAATTTTTCGCCCGCAGCTTTGACTTTATCTTCTACCTTTAAAGAAGCCACAACACCGATTGAAGCCCCGATAGCTCCTCCTATAAAGGTTCCTGGTCCAGGTGCAATTGCAGTTCCTATAGCAGCACCTGCTAGAGTAATTCCAGTAACACCTGCATCGAGACCTAATCCAGCACTAAAGCGTCCTATCTTTTCACCGGTAGATTTATTTCTACTCTTAGGGCCGATAATTTCTCCTGAATTCATAACTACAGAAACTGCTATACCAGCCAATGGAATTTTTTTTAATAAAGTCGATACTCCCTTTGCATGTGTAGCCTGTTTTAATGTAGCCTTTACATCAACTGGAAACTTACTATAAGCATTAACCTTCTCAGGGTTAAACTTCAAAAAGGAAAAATGTTCTTCCAGAATAGTACGGTACGCTCGCTTGGTAGTACCTTCCTTAAAGCCAGCTAAATGCTTCAAAAATTTCACTGGTTGATTTTTGAATTTTTCAAATTTATTTTGAACGAACTTAATATTACTACTGGCTCCCTTTGTTAGAACTTTGTGAATAATATTAGCTAGCATAGAAGGGTATTTTCCATTTTGTTTCTTCCACCCTTGTCCTGCTACTAACTTAAATAATCCATTAGTACCCTTTGTTATTTTTAACTTACCTGATAACAACACTGTAGCTGCAGTTACACCTTTAGCAATATCTTTATATGCCGTCACCTTGCCTAATTTATCTAAAACACCTGCTGTCCCAGTCAAGATATCTCCTTCACCATCATCTGCTGACTGTTCAAGAGCATTTTCCATAGCTTCATTAACCGAGTCCTTATTCATGTACTCATTGATTTCTTCCAAAGTAGAAGTGGTTAAATTTACACCACCCTTACTCCAATTAGAAACTTGATTAATAAGTTTTTTCAGCTCATTTAGTGTATCTACAGGATCTTTCAGCCCCTTAACAACCTCTGCATCTAGTTCATTCAACTTAGTAAGTGTCTCTTTATTTATGACTCTTGCCTTATGAAGATGTACATTAAGCTCTCCTGTAGAAATAGACTCCACCATTGCCACAGTTTTAATACTATCTATATGTTTATTAATGCTTTCCACTATAGTTTGGGTGGTCTCTTCAAGTCGTTTTAAGCTATTTTCAACCTCAGTTTCAATAAAATTCTCTCTAACCAATCCATCTTCATTTTCATATTCTTTAATTTTTGTTTTGATATCTTTTAGTTGTTTTGTGTACTCTTCTAAAAAATAATTAATTAATATAACTGTAGGATAGTGGAGATTCACTAGGTTTTCTTTAATAGCATCTGCTCCTTTACCACTTAAAGAGTTCAGACCAATTATTCTGTTCATTGAATCACGAACAGCTAATATCTGTTTCTTCTCTTTTTCCTTACTAGAAATAGAGCTTGCTAACTCTGGTAATATTTCTGCAACCTTTATAACTTTCATATTATTTATGTACCTCGCTATTCTACTTCATTTTTGTTGCAATTTCTTCATCAGTTTGAATCATTTTTTCTACACTTTCCCACGCATTTAATTCTAACTGAGTTAAAATCTCTTTATATTGTGTAAGTAATTCATAGTAGGTTTGTTCAATTTCTTCAATCTTTTTAGTTACATCAAGTTTGCTTTCAGTAAATTCTACTTTGCCAGCAGAAGTATCAAGAGATTGTATTTCATTTTTAAAACCCTTAAAAGCTGCTTCTACTTCAGATTTTACAACTTTGATCTCTGACATATTTATCCTCCTTCACTCTTTTTCAATATTTAATTGAGTAATTCTATTGTTAACGGAACTGATAGAATCTCCTAAAGATCTATTTTGATTTTGAAGGTATGTAATTTTAGTTTCGATAGTTTGCAGTACTTTTTCAACTTGATTATTGCCAATTTCTTTAAAGGCATGTTCTAACTTAGATCTATTTTCACTAAACTCTGTTGCATATTTACCTGCCCAACTCTCTGAAGATAATTGAGGATTATTTACTAAATTCGCATGATTCATCAATTCCTCTTGTTCAAGCGATATTTCACCATGTACTGATTGTAATTGCATAATTTTTTTATTATTTAGCGCCATTTCTTCTTCTAAATGAGAAACATTGTTCATTAGCATTTTTACTAATAATTCATCGAACATTTAAGACCTCCATACTTACTCTACTATTTTCAAAAAAACTTAAAAATTCTCTTTCGATACTATCATACTTATAATGGGAG
>JARUXA010000009.1 GCA_030433805.1 Sphingomonas sp. PsM26
CGGGGGGGGGGGGGGGGGGGCCCGCGGCCCCCCCCCCCGGCCCCCCCCACACCCCCCCCAAAAAACCCCACCGCCCCGCGGGCGGGGGCCCGCCCGCCCTTCTGCCGTGGGTGCCCCGACCCCGTTCGCTATCCGGCCTTGCGCACTGGATTGGGGACGCTCGGCGCGGCAAGGCGTTCGAGGTTGAACATCTCGGCGAATTCGAGCCCAGCGCGCCCGTCCGCCGCCCAGCGCAATTTGGCGGGGAACATCTGGTCCTCGACCAGTTCGATCAGCACGTCGAGATCGACCGCGCTCGCATCGATCTCGATCCCCTCGACCATCACGCCCGTCGACGAGATGTTGCGGATTCGCACGTCGCCGCTCGCCCCGCCCGCCTGCAGCCGCGCGTTGCGCAGCATCGCGGTGCGCGGGTTGCGCGTGATCTGATAGCCGCTCGCGGTCGCCATCCCGCCGCCTACCTTCAATTGCAGCAAAACGTCCGCAGCGCGCGTCGGCTTGCCATAAACATAGCCCTGGATGTGGCTGCATCCCAGATCGCGGATCAGCGTGATCTCGTCACGATTCTCGACTCCTTCCGCGGTCGTATCCATCCCAAGCGCGTCCGCCAGCGAGACGATCGCGCGGATGATCGCGGCATTGCGATTGCCCGCGATCGTCGCACCTTTGACGAAGCTCTGGTCGATCTTGATCTTGTCGAACGGCGCTTTCTTTAGATAGCCGAGCGACGAATAACCCGTCCCGAAATCGTCGAGCGCGAGCCGCACCCCACAGCCTTTCAGCGTCTTGAACATCTGTTCGGACGCTGCGCTCTCGTCGAGGAAGACACCTTCGGTAATTTCGAGTTCGAGCCGGTGCGGCGCGATCCCGGATTTCGCGAGCGCCGAGGTGACGAGCGACGGCAGGATCGGATTGGCGAACTGGATCGGCGAGACGTTGACCGCGACGCGAACGTCGCCCGGCCAGCCCGCTGCCTCGGTGCATGCGGTGCGCAGTACCCATTCGCCGATACTCTCGATCAACCCGCAATCCTCCGCCACGGGGACGAATTCCGCAGGGCTGACCAACCCGCGCGTCGGATGTTCCCAGCGCAGCAACGCCTCATAGCCGACGATCCGTTCGGATCGCGTGTCGACCACGGGTTGATAGGCGAGATAGAACTGGTTGCCGACGAGCGCCTGGCGGAGATCGTCCTCGAGCTGTTTGCGGCTTTGCGCACCGACCAGCAATTCCTCGCGGAAGAAGCGGTGGATGCCGCGGCCGTCGCCCTTGGCGGCATAGAGCGCGAGATCGGCGTTGCGGATCAGCGTTTCCGACGCCGCGCCGTCCTGCGGTGCGATCGCCACCCCGATCGAACAGCCGATGCTGATCGCCGACCCCTCGATCGAATAGGGTTGGGACAAGTCGAAGATCACGCGCCGCGCCAGTTCGCCCAGCTTCTCGCGGTCGGCATGGCCGGGCATGATCACCTGGAATTCGTCGCCGCCGAGCCGCCCGACCAGCCCCGCATCGCCGATCGCGCGTTGCAGCCGCTGCGCGACCTTCTTCAGCAACGCATCGCCGATCTGATGGCCGAGCGTGTCGTTGACGGTCTTGAAGCGATCGAGGTCGAGCAGGAACAGGCTGGTCATCCGCTGCGATGTCGCGGGTTGGGCGAGCATCTGGTCGAGCGCGAGGCGCAACCGCTGGCGATTGGCGAGGCCGGTGAGTCCGTCGAACAGCGCGAGCCGCGTGATCTCGGCATCGGCACGGCGGCGCTCGGTCAGGTCGGTCCCGCTGCCGACGAAGCCGAGGAAGATCCCGTCCTCATCAAAGATCGGGCGCCCCGACATCGACCACCAGCGCTCGAGCTTTGCGCGGCTCGCGGGGCGCACCGAGTAATTGGAAAAAGCGGTGCGCGAGGAGAGATGGAAGGCGATCGTCCGCTCGGTCTCGGTCAGCGCGCCGTCCATCCGGAACAGTTGCGACAGCGGCTCGCCGATCGCGGGGGTGTCGGGCAGGTCGAGTTCCGTTGCGACCCGGTGGGTGAGATAGGTCACTTCGCCGTCCGCATTGGTCTGCCAGAACCAGCCGCTCGAATGCGTCTCGAATTCCGCGACGAGGCGGGTCGCCATCCGGCCCTGCGCATGATCGCGATCGCGCTGCTCGACCGCGTGGCGCTCGAAACGGGCGAGCCGGTAGGCGATGCTGGTCAGCATCAGCAACACGCCGATTCCGATCCACAAGCCCAGCCCGAAGCGATCCTCGACCGCGAGCGTCGCGAGCAGGCCCGCGCCAAGTCCGATCGAGGCGGCACGAACCGGATATAGCGCGACGATCATCACGATCATCGCCGCGAACGTCATGACGTAACTGGCGAGCCGGGTGGGCCCCGGCGGGAGCATCCCGGTCGCGAACACCAAAGCGAGGATGGTCGCGCCGCCGACCATGCCCGAGACGGTCGCCAGCCGAACCTTGACGTGCGGTGGCCAGCGTCGAGCGGTGCCATGCCGCAGCGTGGCGAGCAACAGCGTGCCGGAGATGGCGGTGACCAGTGCGCCGGCGGCTGCGGCGATCAGCACGCCCGTCGCACCGCTGGTAAAGGCGGTCCATCCGATCAGCACCGGTGCCGCGATCGCGACCGTCAGCGCGTAGGGCCATGTCGCGGAAAGCAGCCGCAACTGTCGGCGAAGCGCATCGCGGTGCGCCTCGGACGTCGACGCGCTGGCAGACAGGTCGGTCCTCAGGGCGGCGAAGGCAACCCGAAGCGCGCGAAACGGGGTTAAACGGATCTGCATGGGGATGCCCATAGCGCACGACCCCTCCATTTTGCCTTGCGGGAGGTGGTTAACGCGGCGGTGGTTCCGGCCCGCCGTGACTTGGCGTGACGGCGCGGGGGGCATAAGGCAGGGGAAACGCCAGTACGGGAAGCGCCATGACCACGATTATCCGCGAAGCCGATCTGATCGAGAGCGTCGCCGACGCGCTGCAGTTCATCAGTTTCTATCACCCGATGGATTATATCCGCGCGCTCGGCGCGGCCTATGAGGCGGAGCAAGGGCCCGCTGCCAAGGACGCGATCGCGCAGATCCTGACCAACTCGCGGATGTGCGCGGAGGGGCATCGCCCGATCTGCCAGGATACGGGGATCGTCAACGTGTTCATCAAATGGGGGATGGACTGCCGGCTCGACGACACCAGCCGCTCGCTCCAGCAGGTCGTCGACGAGGGCGTGCGGCTGGCGTACCTCAATCCCGAGAACAAGCTGCGCGCGTCGATCCTCGCGGACCCCGCCTTCACGCGCCGCAATACCAAGGACAATACGCCGTCGGTGCTCCACGTCGAGCTGGTGCCGGGATCGCGCGTCTCGGTCGATGTCGCGGCGAAGGGCGGCGGGAGCGAGAACAAGTCCAAGTTCAAGATGATGAACCCGAGCGATTCGATCGTCGACTGGGTGCTCGAGATGCTCCCGCAGATGGGCGCGGGCTGGTGCCCGCCGGGGATGCTGGGGATCGGCATCGGCGGCACCGCGGAGCATTGCATGCTGCTCGCCAAGCAGGCGCTGATGGAGCCGATCGACATGGGGCCGCTCAAGGCGCGCGGGCCTAGGAATGACATCGAGGCGCTGCGGATCGAGATCTTCGACAAGGTCAACGCGCTCGGCATCGGCGCGCAGGGGCTGGGCGGGCTGTCGACGATCCTCGACGTCAAGATCATGGATGCGCCGTGCCACGCCGCGGGCAAGCCGGTCGCGATGATCCCCAATTGCGCCGCGACCCGCCACGCGCATTTCACGCTCGACGGCAGCGGGCCGGCGTATCTCGAGACGCCGAAGCTCGACGAGTGGCCCGATGTCCACTGGGTGCCCGACCAGGCCGCGATCCGGGTTGATCTCGACACGCTGACCCCGGCCGACGTGCAGGGCTGGAAACAGGGTGACCGGCTGCTGCTCAACGGCAAGATGCTGACGGGCCGCGATGCCGCGCACAAGCGGATCAAGGACATGCTCGACGCGGGCGAGCCGCTGCCGGTCGAGTTCAAGGGCCGCGTGATCTATTATGTCGGGCCGGTCGATCCGGTCGGCGAGGAAGTGGTCGGGCCCGCTGGCCCCACGACGGCGACGCGGATGGACAAGTTCACGCGGATGATGCTCGACCAGGGGCTGCTCGCGATGGTCGGCAAGGCCGAGCGGGGGCCCGATGCGACCAAGGCGATCGCCGAGGGCAAGAGCGCCTATCTGATGGCGGTCGGCGGGGCGGCGTATCTCGTCGCACGCGCGATCAAGGGCTCGAAGGTCGTCGGGTTCGAGGATCTCGGGATGGAGGCGATCTACGAGTTCGAGGTGGTCGATTTCCCGGTGACGGTCGCGGTCGATTCGTCAGGCGCGAACGTCCACCAGCTCGCACCGCTGGTGTGGAAGGACAAGATCGCGCGCGAAGGGTTGCTGGTCGGCGCGTGAGGGGAGGGGGCTGATGCGTCACCGCGTATCCGCCCCCCATACATTTCCCCCACCAATCGCTTCCCCGACGAAGGCCGGGGTCCAGTCGAGGTGGCCGAGGTAACGACGCGCAGCCTCTCACCTTCGACCGTTCCGCTCCTGGGCCCCGGCCTTCGCCGGGGAAGCGTGTTGAGGATGGACTTCTGTGCTTTGATTCCCTCAACCCGTTCGGGCTGAGCGAAGTCGAAGCCCCCGCATCACAGGCTGAACCAATGTTGCGAGGAGCCCTTCGACGGCGCTCAGGGCGAACGGGAGATAGGCGATCGGGCTCAACCGAGCCTTGGCGCTAATCTGCGGCTTTCTTGGCAGTCGGCTTCTTCGCGGCGGGTTTCTTGGCCGCAGGTTTCTTGGCGGGTGCCTTCTTCGCCGGTGCCGCGGTTTCGGCGTCGGTTGCGTCGCTTGCCTTCGCCGCGACCTTCTTCGCCGGTGCCTTCTTAGCCGCCGGTTTCTTGGCAGCCGGCTTCTTCTTCCCCTTGGTCGGCGGAGCCGCCGCCGCGCGCGCGTCGATCAGCTGCGCGGCTTCTTCCAGCGTCAGCGCATCCTTCTCGATCGACTTGGGCAACGTCGCATTGGTCGTGCCGTCGGTGACGTACGCGCCGTAGCGGCCCTCCATCAGCTTGATCTCAGCCTCGCTGCGCGGATGCAGGCCGAGCACCTTGAGCGGTGCCTGCGCGCCGCGCTGCGGACGCCCGCCGCCCGCCGCGGCTTCGGCGAGTTTCACCACCGCCGCGTTCATCCCCGTTTCGAACACGTCGTCGGTCGAGGTTAGCCGGGCATATTTGCCCGCGTGCTTCAGATACGGACCATAGCGACCGATCGCCGCCGTGATCGGTTCGCCGGTTTCGGGATGCGTGCCGATGGTCCGCGGCAACGACAGCAGTTTGAGCGCCCATTGCAGATCGAGCTCGCCGATATCCTTCGGGATCGACGCCATCTTACGCGTCTCGCCCTCGCTGATCTGGATATACGGCCCGAACCGCCCCGATTTGCGCTCGACCGGCAGGCCGCTTTCAGGATCGTTGCCAAGCGTCTCGGGGCCGGTATCGACACCCGCGCCGTCCGCACCCGGCTGGCCGAAGCGGCGGGTGTATTTGCATTCGGGGTAATTGGAGCACGCCACGAACGCGCCGAACTTGCCGCCGCGCAGCGCAAGCTGCCCCTGGCCGCAATTCGGGCACAGCCGCGGGTCGCTGCCATCCGCCATCGGCGGGAAGAGATAGGGCGCGAGGAACTTGTCGAGCTCGGCGGTCACTTCGGACGGCTTCTGCTCCATCACCTCGGTGGTGCGCGGCTTGAAGTCCTTCCAGAACGCTTCCAGCACCGCCTGCCATTCGGCACGTCCGCCCGAGACCTCGTCGAGCTCGTCCTCGAGGCCCGAGGTAAAGTCGTAACTCACATATTTCTCGAAGAACCGTTCGAGGAACGCCGTCACCAGACGCCCCGATTCCTCCGCGAAGAAGCGGTTCTTCTCGACCCGGACATATTCGCGGTCCTTCAAGGTCTTGATGATCGACGCATAGGTCGAGGGACGCCCGATCCCGAGCTCTTCCAGACGCTTAACCAGCGACGCTTCCGAGAAACGCGGCGGCGGCTGGGTGAAGTGCTGCTCGGCGGTGACGCCCTTCTTGGCGGGCGCATCGCCTTCGCGCAGCCGCGGCAGGCGCTTGGCGTCCTCACCTTCCGTGTCGTCCGAGCCTTCCTCGTACAAGGCGAGATAGCCCGGGAAGAGCATGACCTGCCCGGTCGCCCGCAGCGCGGTATGGCCGGTGCCGTCCGCCATCTCGACCGTGGTGCGCTCCATCCGCGCGCTCGCCATCTGGCTCGCAAGCGCACGCTTCCAGATCAGATCGTACAGCCGCGCATGATCCCCGCCGCCAGCCTTGTCCTTGGAGAAATCGGTCGGGCGGATTGCTTCGTGCGCTTCCTGCGCGTTCTTCGCCTTGGTCTGGTAGACGCGCGGCTTGTCCGGGACATAGCTCGCATCATAGCGGTTCGCGACCGCGTGGCGCGCGGCCGAGATCGCGCTCGAATCCATCTGCACGCCGTCGGTCCGCATGTAGGTGATCGCGCCGTCCTCATAGAGGCCCTGCGCGATCCGCATCGTGTGATCCGCCGAGAAGCCGAGCTTGCGCGACGCTTCCTGCTGGAGCGTCGAGGTGGTGAAGGGCGGCGGCGGGTTGCGCGTCGCGGGCTTCACCTCGACCGACTGGACCGTGAAATGCCCGCTCTCGACCGCGGCCTTGGCGCGGTTGGCGACGCCTTCCTCGCCGATCGACAGGCGATCGAGCTTCTTGCCCTCGAACGTCACGAGCCGCGCCTGGAACGGCGTGCCGTCCTGCTCCATGTCGGCGATGACCGACCAATATTCCTGCGCGCGGAACGCTTCGATCTCGCGCTCGCGGCTGACGATGAGGCGCAGCGCGACCGACTGCACGCGGCCCGCCGACTTGGCACCGGGCAGCTTGCGCCACAGCACCGGCGAGAGCGTGAAGCCGACGAGATAATCGAGCGCGCGGCGGGCGCGATAGGCGTCGATCAGATCGGTATCGAGCTCGCGCGGATGCTTCATCGCATCGGTGACGGTCGCCTTGGTGATCGCGTTGAAGGTGACGCGCTGGACGTCCTTGGGGAGCGCCTTGCGATTGCGGAGCACTTCCTGGACGTGCCACGAAATCGCCTCGCCCTCGCGATCCGGATCGGTCGCGAGGATCAGGCGGTCGGCGGTCTTGGCGAGATCGGTGATCGCCTTGAGCTGCTTGGTCTTGTCCGCGTAGTTCTCCCACTCCATCGCGAACCCTTCGTCGGGGTTCACCGATCCGTCCTTGGGTGGAAGGTCGCGGACATGGCCGTAGCTCGCGAGCACGCGGTAATCCGAACCGAGGTATTTCTCGATGGTCTTCGCCTTGGCGGGCGATTCGACGATGACAAGCTGCATGGGGGTCTATTGCGTCCTTACGTGTACGCGCGAGGGTGACGGGGTGTCGGCAGGCTCGTCAAGCGTCGGGTGGCGTTTTTGGCCGGATTGGCGTATTGCTGAAGTCATGAACGCGATGATCGATACGCTTAAGGCAGCCAAGTCGTTCGAAGGCGCTGGCTTTGCCAAGGCACAGGCTGAGTCGCTTGCGACCACGATCGCCGAGGCAACCAGCGCATCGCGTGAAGATATGGTCACCAAGGACTATCTCAAGGGCGAGATGGCGGTCTTGAAAAACGATATTGTGCGTTGGATGCTCGGGTCGCAGGTGATGCTCATCGTGGTGCTCGTTGCTCTTGCTAACTTCACGAAGCTGCTGGCCGCACATTCCTAAGGTTTGATGACAACACCCCACCCGTCCGTTTCGAGCGAAGTCCGAAACGGACGGGAAGGGGGAAGACGACCGCAGACGGGAATCCCCTTGTCAGGTTAGCGCCACCCTGCCCCCGGCATGCCGCTCCAGCCGCCCGGCCAATTCCAGTTCGAGCAGCACTGTTTGAACAATCGCGGGGGAGGCCCCCGATTGCCGGATCAGTTCGTCCATCGCCACCGGCACCGGCCCGAGCAAGCTGGCGATCACGCGCCGGTCGGTGTCGCTTGCATCCTCCGGCGGTGGCGCCCGGAAGGGGTCGCGCGGGCTTTGTACCATCCGCCCGTCGATCGGGCGGACCGTTTCCAGCACGTCGGCGGCGGATTGCACCAGCGTTGCGCCGTCGCGGATCAGCCCGTTGCACCCTTGCGCACGCGGGTCGAGCGGACTGCCCGGCACCGCCATCACCTCGCGCCCGAGTTCGCCCGCCAGCCGCGCGGTGATCAGCGAGCCGGACCTGGGGGCCGCCTCGACCACCACGGTTCCCAGCGAAAGCCCGGCGATGATGCGGTTTCGATAGGGAAAGTGCCGCGCGCGCGGTTCTGTGCCCGGCGGTTGTTCGGCGATCAGCAGCCCTTCGCGCGCGATCCGGTCCTGCAGGTCTGCGTTCTCGGGCGGGTACACCACGTCGATCCCGCCAGCGATGACGCCGATCGTGCCGGTATCGATCGACCCGACATGCGCCGCGGTATCGACGCCGCGCGCTAGCCCCGACACGACGACGACGCGCTCGCGCCCGAGTTCGGCGGCAAGCTGGCGGGCGAAGCGGCATGCAGCAGCCGAGGCATTGCGCGCGCCGACCATTGCGATCGGGGTCCGTGCGAGCAACCCGGTGTCGCCGCGGACGATCAGCGCGGGGGGCGCGTCGTCCAGTTGCGCGAGGAGATCGGGATAGTCGGGCTCGCCGAGGAACAGGTAGCGCGCGCCGAGACGGTGCACCGTGGCAAGTTCGCGTTCGACGAGCGCCACGGGGGCAACCGAGGACGATTTTCCGCCGCCACGCGCGGCAAGCTGGGGCAGGGCAGCGATCGCGGCGTCGGCCGATCCGAACCGTGCGATCAACTGGGCGTAGGTGACGGGGCCGACCTGCGCGGTACGGATCAGGCGGAGCCGCGCGATCGCGTCGCCGCCGATCCGGCCCGGATCAGCCAACCTTCTGCCCGATCCTGGGTTCGGTGCCGCTCAACAGGCGATCGATATTGCCGCGATGCTTCCACAACACGAGCAGCGCGAGCGCGAGCAGCAGCAGCACGATGTCGAACCGTGAGAAATAGGCGGCACACAAGGGGGCGCTGACCGCGGCGACCATTCCGGCAAGCGACGAGATCCGCATCGACGCCAGCAGCGCGATCCACACCGCGGCATAGACCACTCCGATCGGCCAGTGCAGCGCGAGCACGATCCCGAGCAGGGTCGCGACCCCCTTGCCGCCGTTGAAGCGGAGCCACACCGGATAGAGATGCCCGAGGAACACCGCCGCCGCCGCGACCACGCCGTTGCCCCCCAGATACGCATCCGCGATCCACACTGCGACGAACCCCTTGGCGGCATCCAGGAACAGCGTTGCGGCGGCGAGTCCCTTGCGTCCGGTGCGCAGCACGTTGGTCGCGCCGATATTGCCCGATCCAACGGCGCGCAGGTCGCCCGCACCGGCCATTCGGGTCAGCAGGACGCCAAACGGGATCGATCCCAGCAGGTAGCCGATCACCAGCGCTGCCAAGGGAGCGATCCACAGATACTCAGTCTTCACTATCCGTACGCCCCCTCGTTTGCCCTATCGTATCAGCATGCGTGCCATGGCCCAACCCCGGCCTACGCGCCATAATTTTGTAATTCCGGACGGCGTCACTACAGACGATTCCATGGACGAAAGACCAGTTCTATTCTTCGATTCCGGCGTCGGCGGATTGTCGGTGCTGGCCGCGGCGCGCGCGCTGTTGCCGCGGATGCCCGCGGTGTACGTGGCGGATTCCGCAGGGTTTCCCTATGGCACCAAGAGCGAGGCCGAGATCGGCGCGTGCGTTCCCGCACTGCTCGGGCGGCTGGCCGAACGGTACCGTCCGCGGCTGATCGTGATCGCGTGCAACACCGCCTCGACGATCGCGCTGGCGGCGGTGCGCAGTGCGCTCGACCTGCCGGTGGTGGGCACGGTGCCCGCGATCAAGGTTGCCGCCGCGCACAGCCGAAGTCGCGTGATCGGCGTGCTGGGGACCGACGCGACGGTGCGCCAGCCCTATGTCGATGATCTCGCCGCGCAGTTCGCGAGCGACTGCCGCGTGTTGCGCCACGGGTCGGCCGAACTCGTCGCGCTCGCCGAGGCGCGACTGCGCGGCGATCCGGCCGATCCGTCGCGGTATCGGGCAATCCTCGCTGGCCTGTTCGACCAGCCGGGCGGCGACCGAATCGATACGATCGTCAACGCCTGCACGCATTTCCCGCTGGTCGAGCACGAATTGCGCGCCGCGGCACCGCATCCGGTGGCGTTCGTCGACGGATCTGCGGGGATCGCGCGGCGGATTGCGTTCCTAACGGAGGGGCAGGCGTGGCCGGTCATCGCCCCGCCGGGACTCGCGGTGTTTACCGGGGGCGTGTCCGACGCCGCGCGGCTTGGCGACGCACTTGCAGGGCATGGCCTCACCACGGTCGAGACGCTGTGACGGGCCGGGTCGATCAGAGTGATCGCGCGAAGGTGCTGGAAATTGGCGGGGGCGAGGTCTATTTGGGCGGGATGGACATGGAAACATCCGCGCGCGGAGTCGATTACTCGCGCATCTTCGCGCAGGCGATCGACCGCCTCCATGTCGAGGGACGCTACCGCGTCTTCATCGACATTCTGCGCAACAAGGGTGCCTTCCCCAACGCACGCTGCTTCGCCGGGCATAACGGCCCCAAGCCCATCACCGTGTGGTGCTCGAACGACTATCTCGCGATGGGCCAGCATCCCGCGGTCATCGGCGCGATGGAAGAGGCGCTCCACGACGTCGGCGCCGGCTCGGGCGGCACGCGCAACATCGGCGGCAACACGCATTACCACGTCGATCTGGAGGGCGAACTCGCCGATCTCCACGGCAAGCAGGGCGCTTTGCTGTTCACCAGCGGCTATGTCTCGAACGAGGCGACGCTGGCGACGCTCGCCAAGATCCTGCCGGGCTGCATCATCTTCTCGGACGAACTCAACCACGCCTCGATGATCGCAGGCATCCGCAATTCGGGGTGCGAGAAGCACGTCTTCCGTCACAATGACCTTGCGCATCTGGAAGAACTGCTTGCCTCGGTCGACCCGACCACGCCCAAGCTGATCGCGTTCGAGAGCGTCTATTCGATGGAAGGCGACATCGCGCCGATCGCCGAAATCTGCGACCTGGCGGACAAATACAGTGCGCTGACCTATCTCGATGAAGTCCATGCGGTTGGCATGTACGGCCCGCGCGGCGGCGGCATCTCGGACCGCGAAGGGCTCGCGGAGCGGCTGACGATCATCGAAGGGACGCTCGGCAAGGCGTTCGGCGTGATGGGCGGCTATATCGCGGCTGACCAGACCATCGTCGACGTGATCCGCTCCTACGCGCCGGGCTTCATCTTCACGACCTCGCTGTCGCCGGTACTGGTGGCAGGGGCGCTGGCGAGTGTGCGGCACCTGAAAGCATCGAGCGTCGAGCGCGAGGGGCAGCAGCGCGCCGCGGCAGGGCTCAAGGCGATGTTCGCAGGCGCCGGGTTGCCGGTGATGAACTCGACCACGCATATCGTCCCGCTGATGGTCGGCGATCCCGTCAAGGCGAAGAAGATCAGCGACATCCTGCTCGCCGAATACGGCGTGTACGTTCAGCCGATCAATTACCCGACCGTTCCGCGCGGGACCGAGCGGCTGCGCTTCACGCCTGGCCCCGCGCATGACGAAGCGATGATGCGCGATTTGACCGACGCACTGGTCGAGATCTGGAGCCGGCTGGAGTTGCGCAAGGCTGCGTGATTGGCGGAGTGCTCGGGCGTCCTTGAACCCGGTTGCATCGCATCTTCGGCGACGTCTGCGGGCCGCGTATTTCCCCCACCCTTTCGTCATCCCTGCGAAGGCGGGGATCCATACTGCGGACCGCTGTAATGGTCCGGCGTTCCGCTAATGGATTCCCGCCTTTGCGGGAATGACGGATACGGGGGTGGGCAGTCGCCTGTCGCGTACCGTCAGCGTAACCCCTTTCTATTCAACCCGTTACGTTCCCGTCATTAAGGAGAATGCGTGATGGGCAAGGGTTGTATTCTGTGGATGGTCGGCGTGCCGATCCCCGTCATCATCGTATTGTATCTGTTGTTCGGCCACTGAGCCTCAGCCAAGCGCCAACAGCAGGGTGAGCCCGCCAAGCCCGATCGACAGCGGCAGGCGCAGGCTCATCCACCACAGCGGCACCAGCCCGCGGCGTGCTAGCAGCAGATCCACCCCGAGCGCGCCGATCAGCGCAAGCCCCAGCAGGATCAGCGACGGACCGGGCCACGGCGCGCCGACTGCCCAAGGCAGCGCGCTCCCCAGCGCCACGAGCGACGGAACCACCGCGGCGACCCACAACCATTCGGGCGGACGATCGGCGGAGGCCGCGACGCCCCACCACAGTCCCCCGAGGAAGCTCAGAATCAACGCGGCATAGGCATAACCCAGCGCGATCGCGGAGAAGTGCAGCGACGCGTCGCCGCCGAACACCACCGCCACCGCGGCGAGTTGCGGCAGCAACCCAGCCAGCCCGAGCCAGCGCGGGAAGACAGGCGGGGTCGTTTGCGTCGTCATCGTCTGCCCCTCATCCCCGGCTCAGCGAGGCGCTCCATGCATAGCCGCGCCGCAGCGATGCGAACCGGCCGGTCAAGCCATTGTCGCGTGCCGCGGCGCGAACCGCCTCCGGCAGCGTCGCGCGCGGCGTGACGTCGAACTTCGCGAGCCAGGCGAACAGCATCACCTGGAACGGGCGCGGCAACCCCTCCTGCTGCCCGAAATCGACGATATCGAGCCGCCCGCCCGGCGCAAGCTTGCTCGCCCCCTCACGCAACGCGCCCTGCCAGTCGGGGATCATCGACAGCGTATAGCTCTGGAACACGCGGTCGAATGCAGCCACGCCGAACAGCGCGGTCGAATCGAACGCGGTCGCATCGCCCTGCGCAAGCTCGATCCGGTGCGACAGTCCTGCCGCCGCGATCTTGGCGCGCGCGGTCTCCAGCATGGCGGCGGAGATATCGATCCCGAAATAGCGCGCATTCGGAAAAGCGCGCGCCGCCGCGATGAGGTTGCGCCCGGTGCCGCATCCGACCTCTAGCACGGTCCCGCCAGGGGGTGGCGCGATCCCGGCAATCAACGCGTCTCGCCCAAGCAGGTAATATTTTCGCGTCAGGTCATAGATATGGCGCTGCGACCGGTAGATCGCATCCATATGCCCCGCATGGCCGGACGACTGCGTCACGCCAGGACGTAGAGGTGAACGCCGCCGTAGATCGAGGAGCGATCGCGCTTGGTGTAATCGAGCGATTCCTCGGTGCGATAGTCCCACTTGTCGAGGATCGCGTCGGGAACGCGACCGGGCAGGATCGTCGCGACCCCGGCGGTGCGGAACAGCACGCGCGACCCAGGACGCGCGGTGCGCGTAATCTCGGTCCACAGGTCGGTGAGCTGCTCGTCGGTCATCCAGTCCTGCGCATCGAGCAGGATGTAGCGATCCTGCGAGGCATTGTCCTGCACACGCAGATGCTCGGTGAAATTGACGTGGCGAACTTCGATCCGCTCGGCCCGATCGACGATCTTGGCATAATGGTCGCGCTGGAGGTACGGCGGAAGTGGGGCGTTCTCGCCCTTGGCGTAGCCGCGGCCGAACGCCTGCCACGCGAAATAATTGTCCTTGATGTCGAAATCGCACGCGAGCTTTTCCAGCCGCGCGCGCAGCACCACGGCCATCTTCTCGTCGCCAGCCAGCGCGTCATATTGCGCGGGCGGAATGCCGAGGCCGAACAACGATGCGGGGTGATCGGTGATCCACTTGACCACCGCCTTGTCGAAGAACGGCGCGAACTCGCGGTCGAAGATCTCGCGCTGTTCCTCGATCGACTTGGCTTCGAGCAGCACCTTGGGGTTCACGCCGTTGAGCCGCGCGAGCAGATGCGCCACGCCGATGAAATTCCCGAGCAGCCCGCGCTTGTAGACGTTCTTCGAGAAGCCGCCGATCCGGCGCCGCCCGATCATGTCGCGGCCTTCCCAATAGGCCAGCGTCGTCTCGTCGAGATGCGGGCGGATATAGGTGCGATACGCCATAACGTTCGCGCGCGAATTGGCGGTCGCGAAGAAGCGGTGGAACGCCTCGTAGCTCGGCAGATGCCGCGCCGCGACGAGCTTGAGCTTGTTGAGCGCAATGTGCGCAGTGTTGAGGTCGACCGCGGTGATCGCCTGCGGATTAGCAGTCAAATAGGACAGTACGTTACACCCGCCCGAGGCGATCGTGACGATGCGGCAATCGGGCGTGATTGCGAGTGCTTCCATGTCGACCTCGGGGTCTTCCCAGATCTGCGCATAGACCAGCCCGCGGAACGCAAAGGTAAAGGCGCGCTCGAGCAGGCCCTGCTTCGACAGATGGTCGTGCCGATGCACGGCACTGGCCACCGCGGTGTTCTTGGATGCGGTATTCTTGGGGGACCGAAGCGCGATGGCCATTTCAACACTCTCCTGCCGGATCGCACGCGGACACTGGGCGCTAGCGGCAGTGCTGCCGCTACGACGATCTGGTGACGCTTCCATGACGATATTGCGATGAGTTGGAAAGGACCTGCCGACAAAAGGGGGCCGGCAGGTCCCTTACAATCAACCATTCGCCGCAAAGGAGGGGATCCAGCGAACGGGTACACGCATCGGCACTGGGCCTAGCACGACCAGATACGAACGATCCGGATTTGGGATGCGTTGGAACGGCGCTATTTTTTAAGGGAGCATTACCGTGTCGATCACGTGGATCACGCCGTTCGACTGCATCACATTGGCAATCGTGATCTTTCCGCTGTTACCCTTGGCATCGGTGATCGTGTAGCCCTTGCCCGATTTGGCGAAGGTCAGCGTGCCGCCCGCGACCGTGGTATAGGTCGCCTTGCCCATGTTGCCCTTGATCTTGGCGGCGATGTCCTGCGCGGTGACCGTGCCGGGAACGACATGATAGGTCAGCACCGTGGTCAGTTGCGCCTTGTTCTCGGGCTTGAGCAGCGTGTCGACCGTGCCCGCGGGGAGCTTGGCGAAGGCAGCGTTGGTCGGCGCGAAGACGGTGAACGGACCGGGGCCCGACAGCGTCTCGACCAGACCGGCGGCCTTGACGGCGGCGACCAGCGTGGTGTGGTCCTTTGAATTGACGGCATTCTCGACGATCGTCTTGTTCGCATACATCGCGGCGCCGCCGACCATCGGATTGGTTGCGGCGGCGGCGAGGGTGGTGCCGCTGACGGCGATGGCGGACGCGACGATTGCGGCACGGAAAGTGCGGTTCATGACGGCTCTCCTGTCTGCGCGCTCAGCTCGAGCGCGGCGGAGATACGCGATGCGGGAAAGCGCGGATGCACGGTACCGTTGCGGAATCGTAATTATTTCGGATGATCGGTCAGACCGGCGAAAGCGCACCCTTGGCGACCACCGGCCCCGTCGGCGCGCCGGTCTTTGACCCGCCGACCGGCTCGATCGACACGGCCAGCGTGGCACCCGCGGCGAGATAGGCGCGCACCGTCGGGTTGAGCGCGAGCGTCGTTCCACCCGTATCCTGCAACAGGCCCAGCGACCGCGGCGTGCCATCGCCTGGGATCACCCACAATTCGGCGCTGCGGTCGGCGCGGGCGAGCGTCGTCTCGGTCAGCCGCAACGTGCCGCTGCGCTGGTCGTAGACGACGGTCATCGGTGCCTGCTTGCCCTCGGGCTCGAGCGAGGCGACCAGCGTCGGCAGCGGGGCCGCGACCGGCGTTGCGGGCGCGCCTGATGGCGGCGGGACGGTCGGGAGCGACAGCGGCCGGACCAGCAGGATCACGAGCAGGCCCGCCGCCGCGATGCTCGACAGCACCGCGAGCGATGGCCACAGACGGCTGCCGCGCGGATGCGGTACGACGGCACCGGTCGTGTCGTTCAGCCGGTCGATCGAGCGTTCGATCCGCGGCAGGATGTCGGGCGCGGTGATCGCGGGCCACAGGTCGAACAGATGTGCGAGATAGCCGCGCCATTGCTCGACCGCGCGCGCGAACCCGGGCTCGGACAGGACGCGACGCACCGCCTGTGCGCGCTCCTCGCCTTCCAGCACGCCGAGAGCGAGCTCGGCGGCCGCCATGTCGGGGCCGGTGCCTTCGGGCGGATCGAGATGCCGTGCGTCGGTCATCGCTCGAGACACTCACGCAAGCGCGCGAGCCCGCGGCGGACCCAGCTTTTCATCGTGCCCAGCGGAACACTCTCCCGCTCGGCGAGATCGGCATAGGTTACGCCGTCGAAGAAGGCGGTGCGGATTGCACTGCGCTGCCGCTGTTCGAGCAGTTCGAGGCATTCGTGGAGCAGATGGCTCTCTTCGTCGTCGAGCAGCGTCTGGCTGACCAGGGGTGCGGTGTCGAGGATCGGTGGCGCGTCCTCGATCGGGGTCGAGCGGCGGACCGTTTGCGCACGCTGCCAGTCGATCGCACGGTTCCGCGCGATCGTGGCAAGCCACGTGATCGGGCTGGCGCGCGAGGGTTCATACGCCCCGGCACGCTTCCAGATCGTGAGGTATACGTCGTGCAACACGTCTTCCGCTGCCTGCCTTTCGCCGCAGATACGGTAGCAAATCCCGAAAAGCTTCGCCGACGTCAGCGAATACAGGTCCCGGAATGCGACACGGTCTTCGTCACCTGTGCGTATCAGTGCCTCGACCAGCCGTGCCCGAGCAATGGCTTCGGGGGATTCCCTGCCTGGCTTCGGGGCGGGGGCTGCTGCAGCATCGGGCGGGAAATCCGTCACGGTTAACGACGTAGCCCGGCAATCTGCGCGCGGCAATCGGTTGTCATGACGATTTGCGCGAATTGTTGCGGCAGTCGTGGTTCGCTGTGGCATTTTGGCGGCTGCCCCGGTAAAGGCGCGGTCATCCAACCCGCCCCGCATCGGGGCTCCTCATTGGGAGCGCGTGCCGCCTTGCGCATCGCCATCGCATCCGATCACGCCGCCTTTGCGCTCAAACAGGGGCTGGCCGGCTGGCTTGCCGACCTGGGCCATGACGTGCTCGACCTGGGCCCCGACAGCGACGCGCGCGTTGATTACCCCGATTACGGTTTCGCGCTCGCGGCCGCGGTCGCCGATGGACGTGTCGAACGCGGGATCGCGCTGTGTGGTTCGGGGATCGGGATCTCGATCGCGGTCAACCGCAACCCGGCGGTGCGCTGCGCTCTGGTGTCCGAACCGTTGTCCGCCGCGCTTGCGCGCGAGCATAACGATGCCGATGTTCTGGCCATGGGTGCCCGTCTCGTCGGCGAGGACATGGCGCGCGCGTGTATCTCCGCTTTTCTTTCCACCGATTTCGCCGGTGGCCGTCATCAACCGCGCGTCGAGAAACTCGGCGCCCCCGCTTTCCTGAGAGAACCGGCATGAGCACCAACCCTTCGCAGCTCCACGACGTCCAGCCCGACGGCTTCTTCACGCAGGGCCTCGCGGACAGCGACCCCGCGGTGTTCGGCGCGATCGACCATGAGCTGACGCGTGAGCAGACCCAAATCGAGCTGATCGCGAGCGAGAACATCGTCTCCAAGGCGGTGTTGCAGGCACAAGGGTCGGTCTTCACCAACAAGTACGCCGAGGGCTATCCCGGCAAGCGCTACTATCAGGGCTGCGCGCCGTCGGACGAAGTCGAGCAGCTCGCGATCGACCGCGCGAAGGCGCTGTTCGATTGCGCATACGTCAACGTCCAGCCGCATTCGGGCGCGCAGGCGAACGGCGCGGTGATGCTTGCTTTGGTCAAGCCGGGCGAGACGATCCTCGGCATGAGCCTCGATGCCGGCGGCCATCTGACGCACGGCGCGAAGGCGGCGATGTCGGGCAAATGGTTCAACGCGGTGCAGTACGGCGTCGATCCGGTCAGCCATCTGATCGACTTCGACGAGGTCGCGACGCTGGCGCGCGAGCACAAGCCCAAGCTGATCATCGCGGGCGGCTCGGCCTATCCGCGCCAGATCGATTTCGCCAAGTTCCGCGCGATTGCGGACGAAGTGGGCGCGTATTTCATGGTCGACATGGCGCATTTCTCCGGTCTGGTCGCGGCCGGGCTGCATCCGTCGCCACTGCCGCACGCGCATGTCGTCACCACGACGACGCACAAGACGCTGCGCGGCCCGCGCGGCGGGATGATCCTCAGCAATGACGAGGCGCTCGGCAAGAAGTTCAACTCGGCGGTGTTCCCGGGGCTCCAGGGCGGCCCGCTGATGCACGTGATCGCGGCGAAGGCCGTCGCCTTCGGCGAGGCGCTCCAGCCTGGTTACAAGAGCTACATCGCCGCGGTGATCGAGAATGCCAAGATCCTCGCCGCCACGCTCAAGGAGCGCGGCGCGGAGGTCGTATCGGGCGGGACCGACACGCATCTCGCGTTGATCGACCTGACGCCGCTGGGCGTGACCGGCAAGGACGCCGACGAGGCGCTCGAGCGCGCTGGCATCACCTGCAACAAGAACGGCATCCCCAACGATCCGCTTCCGCCGACCAAGACCAGCGGGATCCGCGTCGGCTCGCCCGCGGGCACGACGCGCGGGTTCGGCCCGGCCGAGTTCCGCGAGATCGGCAATATGGTCGCCGACGTGCTCGGCGGGCTTCGCACCCACGGCGAGCATGGCGATCCGCAGGTCGAGGCCAATGTCCGCGAACGCGTCCGCACCCTGTGCGCGCGCTTCCCGATCTATCCCGAGGGCATGTGATTGCGCTGTCCGTTCTGCGGCCATGAAGACAGCCAGGTAAAGGATTCGCGCCCGACCGAAGATGCGGGCGCGATCCGGCGGCGGCGGCAATGCGAGGGCTGCGGCGCGCGCTTCACCACGTTCGAGCGGATCCAGCTGCGCGAACTGACCGTGGTGAAGAGCGAGGGCGCTGGTTTGAAGCGCGAGCCGTTCGACCGCGAGAAGCTGCTCCGCTCGGTCTCGATCGCGGCGCGCAAGCGCCCGATCGAGGCGGTGCAGCTCGAGAAACTGGTGTCGGGGATCCAGCGCCAGCTCGAGACGCTCGGCGAGAACGAAGTGCGCTCGGGGCGGATCGGCGAGATGGTGATGGAGGGGCTGAAGGGCCTCGACTCGGTCGCCTACATCCGGTTTGCGAGCGTCTACAAGGACTTCCGCGAGGCACGCGACTTCGAAGAGTTTGCGGGGAATGTGAGCGAGGTGGGGAAGGGGTAGGAGGCTACCGCTTTCCAACATCCGTTTCACACACCTCCGTTCGTCCCGAGTAGCCATCGAGCTTGTCGAGATGGCGTATCGAGGGATAGGGCTACGCAATGAGCTTTTGGGTCTACATCCTGCGCTGCGCCGATGGCAGCTATTACACCGGTCATACCGACAATCTCGAGCAGCGCATCGGGCAACACAATGCAGGCGCGATAGAGGGCTATACGCACAGCCGACGCCCCGTGACACTGATGTGGTCGCAGAATTTCCCAACGCGCCTCGAAGCGCTCGAGGGCGAGCGTCAGGTGAAAGACTGGTCGCGCAAGAAAAAGGAAGCGTTGTTCCGTAGCGACTGGGAGGCGCTTTCCGCAGCCGCCAAGAAGCCCGCGCGTTCAATGGTCCCTCGATACGGCGTCTCGACAAGCTCGACACCTACTCGGGACGAACGGGCAGGGGGTGTGCTGGCGGGACAGGAAGCGAACGGGTGGGAGAAGGATCCGGCAGATTTGGCGGAACCGTCGCAACGCGCTGAACCCGCCCCACCCCCCGTCCTCGTCCTCGTCCGCCCCCAGCTCGGCGAGAACATCGGCAAGGCCGCGCGTGCGATGCTCAATTTCGGGCTGACCGAGCTGCGCCTCGTCTCCCCACGCGACGGCTGGCCCAATCCCGGCGCGGGCCCCGCCGCCTCGGGCGCGGATATCGTGCTCGAACAGGCGCAGGTGTTCGAAACGGTCGCCGACGCGATCGCCGATTGCGCGCATGTCTATGCCACCACCGTGCGCAAGCGCGGCATCACCAAGCCCGTCCTCACCCCCGAAGCCGCCGCGCAGGCGATCCACGCCACCGCGGGCCGCTCGGCGATCCTGTTCGGCCCAGAACGCTCGGGTCTCGAGACCGACGACGTCGCGGTCGCGCGCAGCATCATCACCGTGCCGATCAACCCCGAGTTCGGCTCGCTCAACCTCGCGCAGGCGGTGATCCTGGTCGCGTACGAATGGTCCAAGGGCGTTGCGCTCGCGAGCCCGCCCGAAGTCGACATGCCGCTCCCGGCCCCGCAGGAGGAGCTCGACGGGATGATCGCGCAGCTCGACGCAATGCTAGAGGAAAGCGACTTCTTCTTCCCGCCCGCACGCACGCCGGTGACCAGGCGCACCTTGCGGACGTTGCTGACCAAGCCCGGCTGGTCGACGCAGGAAGTGCGGACGATGCGCGGGGTGCTGAGTTCGCTTGCTGGCAAGAAACCGCGCGCATAGGTCTTGCTCCGACCGTAACAGTTGCGGTATCGTAACATCTCGATTTCGGGGGGTCTTCGTGAAAACACTTGCCTTGTTTTTGCTCCTGTCTGCGGCCAATGCCGTCCCTGCCATCGCGCAGCAGGCCGCGACCACGCCAGCCGGTGGTGCCGTCAAACCGACCGACAAGAAGGTGTGTCGCAGCGAGGAATCGACGGGGTCGGTATTCGTCAAGCGGATCTGCCACACGAGTACGGAGTGGAGCACGATCGACGCGCGGAACTCGGGCGAGTCGGCCCGCTTTCGCGATCAGCAGCGCAACGGGAGTGCCACGCTGATCAAATAGCGTTCCACAGGCGTCAGCGTCGATCGAACGCCGCAAGTTCATAAGCGATCGACGCCTCGACCAGTCGTTCCCACAGATCCGCCACCACCGCTTCGGGTACGCCAGCCGCGCGCGCCGCGGCGCAGGCGTTGCCGATGACCTGTGTCTTGCGTGCCTCGTCGCGCACCGCGCCGCGCTCGGGTTTGATCCGGGCGGCTGCATCCATATAGGCGAAGCGCCGGGCGAGCAGCGCGACCAGCTCGCGGTCTAGCGCATCGACGCCCGTGCGCACCTCGGTCATCGTCGTACAGTCGGGGCCGGGGAGGATCGGATCGGTCATGCGGACAGCCCATGGCGCGGCATTGCCAGCCTGTCCAGCTTGACTCCTGCGCCATCCCCCGCTACCCGCCCGCCTTCGCAAAAGGCCCCGCACCCCGGTGAAGCGGTGGCCCCGACCAGACCCTCGGGTCAGGTGGAGCGATGACCGGGTATCGATCAGCAAAGCGTACCCCGCGGCGTTGGTCTTGTTATTGGCACTTGCAAGGAATTCATCATGTCGAAGCGTAGCAGCGCAAAGTACAAGCTCGATCGCCGGATGGGCGAGAACATCTGGGGTCGTCCCAAGTCGCCCGTCAACAAGCGTGAATACGGCCCCGGCCAGCACGGCCAGCGCCGCAAGGGCAAGGTTTCGGACTTCGGTATCCAGCTCCGCGCCAAGCAGAAGCTCAAGGGCTATTATGGCGACGTGACCGAGAAGCAGTTCCGCGCCTGCTACACCGAAGCAGCCCGCATGAAGGGCGACACCGGCCAGAACCTGATCGGCCTGCTCGAGCAGCGTCTCGACATGATCGTGTATCGTGCGAAGTTCGCACCGACCGTCTGGGCGGCGCGTCAGCTCGTTTCGCACGGCCACGTCCGCGTCAACGGCGTGAAGTGCAACATTGCGTCGCGTCGTTGCTTCGTCGGTGACGAGATCACGCTGGGCGACAAGGCCAAGGAAATGGCGCTGGTGCTCGAAGCGCAGCAGCTCGCCGAGCGCGAAGTCCCCGATTATGTCGCTCCGGACGGCGCGGCCAAGGTCACCTTCACGCGCGTTCCGTCGCTCGACGAAGTGCCTTACCCGGTGAAGATGGAACCGAACCTGGTTGTCGAATTCTACTCGCGCTGATCTTCTGATCTTTCGCGACGCAAAAAGGGCGGTCCCGTTGGGGCCGCCCTTTTTCGTTGTGCTGCCTTTCCCCCGCCCCGTTCGCCCCATTCCGTTCGCCCTGAGCGCAGTCGAAGGGCCGCGCGCAAACAGGCAAAGCCCGTGGGGAGAGGCGGCTTCGACTGCGCTCAGCCCGAACGGATTTGAGTTTGTTCAGCTCAAACGGCTTCGACTTTGCTCAGCCCGAACGGAGTGAGGGTGGGTAGCGAGGACAAGATTCGCTACCGAATCCCCATCGTCGCGCGCAGGAACATGTCGCTGCGGTCGAGCAGCGTCGTTCGCGCCTCGGTATCGTCGAGCGAATGC
The DNA here is from genome assembly GCA_030433805.1 of Sphingomonas sp. PsM26. GTDB lineage: Bacteria > Pseudomonadota > Alphaproteobacteria > Sphingomonadales > Sphingomonadaceae > Sphingomonas. The sequence goes on from JARUXA010000009.1 coordinate 22,259, forward strand.
GCGAGCCCCTTGAACTCGACCAGTTCGACCTTCTTTCCCGCGCTGCGCAACCGGTTCGCCATCAGGCGCGATTCGCCGATGCCGACATTCTGGTCGAGGTCGCCGTGGAACATCAGCACGGGCACGGTGATCTTGTCTGCGTTCTGCGCGGGCGACCCCTGGCGGACATGCGGTCCCTTGCCGATGAAGGCGTCGACGAGGGTGAAGTCCATGTAATTGTCGTGCTCGTGCCGCAGCGTATCGAGATCGGTCACCGGCGCGACCGCGACGATTGCCTTGAACAGCGTCGGATCGAGCACCGCGGACTGCAGCGCTGCATAGCCGCCATAGGACCAGCCAACGATTGCCAGCGTCGATGGCGCGGCGATCCCTTCCTTCACCAGCCAGCGCCCGCCGTCGTTAACGTCGCCGATCGCGGTGCGCCACGATTTGAAGCCGTTCTCGCTGAACCAGCTGTCGCCATAGCCAGACGAACCCCGGTAATTGGGCTGAAGCACGGCATATCCACGCGCGGCGAAGAATTGCGCTAGCCAGTCGAACCCCCATTCGTCTCGGGCGCTGGGGCCGCCATGCGGCATGACGATGGCGGGCAGGTTCTTCGCGACCGGGCCGACCGGCAGTGTCAGATAGGCCGGGATCGGCGTACCGTCCGCCGCCGGGAAGGTGACCGCCTTGACCGGCGCGAGCGTGATGCCCTCGAGCGGCGGGCGCGACCGGAGCAGCTCGTCGAAATGCCGTGTCTTCTTGTCGAACAGCGCATAGCCGCCCGGGTCGATGTCGCTCCCGGTCCACAGCAGCAGCTTCGATTCGTCCGCGCTCGCATCGACGAAGCGGACGAGCGGTTGCTTGGGCAGCGCCTTGGCGAGGCTCGCCTGGAGTTTCTTCAAATCCGGATCAAAGAATTCGACCCGCCGGCGATCGGTGACATACGTCGCGCCGACGACGCGGTGTTGCCGCCCGATCTGCACCAGCCCGGCGACATCGACATCGGGGCGTGCGAACACGAGGTCGCGCTTGAGGCTGCCATCGAGCGCGATCTTGAACAGCGCCTTGCGCCCATCGTGCACGTCGAACCCATAGGTGACGTTGAGCGTCGGATCGATCGCATAGGGGTCGAAGCCCTGTTCGGTTTGCGAATCGCTCACCACGGTGCTGAGCGGAAGCCAGCCGTTCACGCCGGGCTTGCGATATTGGTAGACCATCTTGGCACCGCTATAGCCGGTGCTGGTCGTCGGCCGCAGGCCCATGATGCGGACGTGGCCTTGCCCGTCGGCGATATATTCGCGTGCGAACGATCGGGGTTTTTCCACGGTCTGGCGGCGGAGCGTGACCGGGTCGACCCGCTCCACGCCCATGCCTTGACCCTCTCCTGCAATATGCGTCCCGGTCCCCTCGGTCTCGAGATATTGCCGTGTCATCAATACGGTATTGCCCGTCGCGTCGCCCTGCCAGTCGATGATCCCGCCGCCATGCTGCATGATTCCGATCGAATTCATCGACGTCCGCGCGCTGAGTAGTTTCATGTCCTTGCCGTCCGCCCCGAGCGTGACGACGCGGTCGTAGCCGATCATGTCGCTGACGCGCCCGACGGTGACGCTGAACCCGCAGATCAGCCGCGTGTCGTTGGACCATTGGCAGTAATCGAGCTGTTCCTTGTCGCCGGTCGATCCGACCACCGTGGTCGGCGGCGTGGACGAGTCGATCGAGAAGACGACCGCGCGCGACCCACGTTTGGAATCCGTCAGCAACGCCACAAAGCGTTTTCCGTCCGGTGACAGGCTGATCTGCTGGACTTCCTCGCGCGCGCCGAATTTCTTCGCGGCATCGCTGGCCGCATGAAGTGGCATCGCGGTGCAAGCCAGCAACGCTGCCACGACAAAGTGCTTTCTCATCCCCGTATCTCCCCCGCGACGAATGATAGCAGGCAAATCCGGGCCGCCAAGGGACCCCGCGGGTCCGGTTGCACCCGGCGGGCGAGGCTGTCAGAACGGCAGCCAAGCAACAGGGGGTGACGTGCCGGTGAAGACCTTCGAAACACTTGGATTTGGCGTCATGCTGGCGATGCTGCCGCACGCGCTCGCGGCGCAGGCGACGAAGCCAGCCCCAGAGATTTCGGTCGAGACGCTCAAGGACGTCACCAAGACCCTCTCCTCCGACGCGTTCGAGGGCCGCAAGCCGACCACGCCTGGCGAGACCAAGGCGACCGACTATATCGTCGAACGCTTCAAGGCGGCGGGGCTCAAGCCCGGCAACAACGGCAAGTGGTTCCAGGACGTGCCCCTGGTCGAGCTGACCGCGACCAACGTCACGCCGATGACGTTCAAGGGCGGCAAGACGCCCGTCAGTGTCGCCTATCGCAGCGACATGGTGCTCGCGACCTACCGCGTCACCCCGAAAATCGCGCTCAAGGACAGCCCGGTCGTGTTCGTCGGCTACGGCATCACCGCGCCCGAGCGCGGGTGGGACGATTATGCGGGCGTCGACGTGCGCGGCAAGACGGTCGTCATCCTCGTCAACGATCCCGACTGGCAGACCCCGACCAACACCGGCCTCTTCGAAGGCCGCGCGATGACCTATTACGGGCGCTGGACCTACAAGTTCGAGGAAGCAGCGCGGCACGGTGCGGCGGGCGCGCTGATCGTCCACGAGACCGCGCCTGCGGCGTATGGCTGGGGCGTCGTCCAGTCGAGCTGGACCGGGCCGCAGCTCGAGCTCGACGAGAAGGGCGATCATGCCGACCAGAGCCAAGCGATCGGCTGGATTCAGCTCGACAAGGCGCGCGCCTTGTTTGCGAGCGCGGGGCAGGATTTCGATGCGCTCAACAAAGCCGCCAAGGTCAAGGGGTTCAAGGCGGTGCCGCTCGGGCTGACCGCGTCGGCGTCGTTCGACAATAGGATCAAGCGGCAGGCGTCCAAGAACGTCGTCGGCATCCTGCCCGGCAAGCCCGTCGCACAGGGTGGGGCCCCTGGCGACTATGTCTTCTACACCGCGCATTGGGACCATCTCGGGCGGTGCGATCCGGTCGACGGCGACGACATCTGCAACGGTGCGCTCGATAATGCGAGCGGGATCGCCGGGCTGGTCGCGCTGGCCGAGGCGAACGTCAAGACGGGGCCCGCACGTCGGTCGGAAGTGTTCCTCGCGGTGACCTGCGAGGAATGCGGGCTGCTCGGCGCGCGTTATTATGCCGAGCATCCGATCTACCCGATGGCGCAGACCGTCGGGGGCGTGAACATGGACGGCCTCAACGTCGTCGGTCGCGCGAAGGACTTCGTCGTAACGGGCGCGGGCAAGTCCGAGCTCGAGGACATGATGAAGACGCTCGTCACCGCGCAGGACCGCGTGATCAAGCCCGAGCCCAACCCCGAGCGCGGCAGCTATTTCCGCTCGGACCATTTCGCGTTCGCGCGGGCCGGCGTGCCGATGTTCTACGGCGAATCGGGCGAGGATCTGCGCGTCGGCGGGACCGCGGCTGGCCATGCCGCGACCGAGGACTATATCGTCCATCGCTATCACAAGCCGCAGGACGAATATAATGCGGCGTGGGACTGGTCCGGTGCGGTCGAGGATCTGACGCTCTATTACGGTCTCGGCCGTGCATTGGCGGATGGGACGCGCTGGCCGAACTGGTACAGCACCGCCGAATTCCGCGCGATTCGCGACAAGAGCCGCGCGGGCAAGTAAACACAGGAAGCATCAGGAATGACACGCCTCGTCCCCCCCGCCGAATGGGCCCCGCATTCCGCCGTCTGGATCGGCTTCCCGAGCCATCCCGAACTATGGGTCGAAGACCTTGAGCCCGCGCGCACCGAGGTCGTTGCGTTTGCGCGCGCGGTCCACGCCGAGGGGCGCGGCGAACGTGTGCTGCTCGTCGCGGCGAACGACGAGGCGGCGACGGCGGCGGAGGCAATGGCGGGCGATTTCGCCGAGATCGTGGTCGAATCGTTCGGCGACATCTGGTTGCGCGATACCGCCCCGATCCTGTTGTCCGACGGCAGTGCGCGCGATTTCGGCTTCAACGGCTGGGGCGGGAAGTATGACTTGCCGGGCGACAGCGACATCGGGCAGCGGCTGGCGGTGGACCGCAAGCTTGCGGTCGAGCGTTGTGACTGGATCCTCGAGGGTGGCGCGATCGACGGCGATGGCACCGGCCTCGTCGTCACGACGGAGCAGTGCCTGCTCAACCCCAATCGCAACCCGGCGTTGAGCAAGACGCAGATCGAGCAGCGGCTGTGCAACGATCTCGGCTTTGCGCACATCCTGTGGCTTGGCGACGGGCTGATGCATGACCATACCGACGGCCATGTCGACAATCTCGCGCGCTTCGTCTCGCCGGGCGTGCTCGCGATTCCCGAGGCGGCGGAGAACGACCCCAACTGGCAGGTGTATCAACAAGCGGCCGCCGCCGCGACGGCGATGCCGGGGGTCGAACTGGTGCGCATTCCGTCGCCCGGGCGCGTGCTGCGCGACGAGGAGATCGTGCCGGCGAGCTACATGAACTTCTACATCGGCAATGCGGCGGTGGTCGTGCCGCTGTACGGCGCGCCCAACGATGCGGCGGCGGTCGCGGCGTTGCAGGCGCTGTTCCCGGGGCGCGAGGTGGTCGGCCTGCGCGCGGATGCGATCCTGACCGGGGGCGGCAGCTTCCACTGCATCTCGCAGCAAATCCCCGCATAAGGTCGGGGGGCGTCAATGCCCCCCACCGCTGAAGCCACGTCCCCGAGCGCCGGAAGGAACACCTGATCTTCCACCTGCTTTTCAGCCTGCCATGGCTGTTCGTCACGTTGCGCTTCATCCTGCCGCTCCCGTGGAACCCGGTGGCGAAGGTGATTCTCGCAGGCGTTCTGCTGGTCGGCTCGCAATTCCTGCTGTGGAGTCGGCTGTCCTCGGGCTCGCCGTTCGCGCCGGAGATGCCGCGCGGCGTCGTGCTTGCGTTCAACGTCGCCTATGGGGCGATTCTGTTGCTCGCGGTGTTCCAGCTGGTGGCCGATCTTGCGCGACTGCCTGCACTGCTGATTGGGCAGGGTGGCTTCGCGGTACCGGTAGCGGTGCGCTACGCGATGGGGCTGGTGGCTCTGTTCCTCGCCGGCCTGGGGGTGGCGCAGGCACAGCGGGTGCCGCCGGTCCACGATATCGACGTCGTCATCCCCGGGCTGCCTGCGGCGTTCGACGGCTATACACTGGTGCAATTGACCGACCTGCACATCAGCCGGTTGTTCCCCGCACGCTGGACGCAGGCGGTGGTCGATCGCACCAATGCGCTCCACCCCGATTTGATCGTCGTGACCGGCGACTTCATCGACGGATCACTCGCAATGCGCCGGGCCGATGTCGAGCCATTGCGCGGGCTTCGGGCCGCCGACGGGATTTACGCAATTCCGGGCAACCACGAATATTTCTTCGAATATGACGCGTGGATGGCGCATTTCGCGGGGATGGGGATGCACCTGCTGCCCAACGCGCATGCGGTGTTGATGCGCGGCGACGGGCGGATCGTGCTCGCGGGCGTGACCGATCTGTCCGCGCGCGCAACCGGCCATCCCGCGCCCGATCTCGCCAGGGCGCTGGCAGGTGCCCCGGCGGGCGCGCCGATCATCCTGCTCGACCACCAGCCGCGCATGGCGCGCACTGCGGCGGCTCGGGGCGTGGCGCTGCAGCTGTCGGGGCATACGCATGGCGGGATGATCGTTGGGCTCGACCGGATCGTGGCGCGGGCGAATGCCGGGTTCGTCTCGGGGCGTTATGACGTCGACGGGATGGCGCTGTACGTCAACAACGGCACCGGGCTGTGGCCGGGCTTTGCGCTGCGGTTGGGTGTGCCCTCGGAGCTGACGCGGATTACGCTGCGGGCAGGGGCGCGTTAGACTGACCTCTTCCGCTCGCCCTGAGCGCAGTCGAAGGGCCGCTTGCCGATCCGAGCGGGGGCTGTGGCGCGCGCGGGGCTTCGACTTCGCTCAGCCCGAACGGGTAGAGGGGATCCCATCGCAACGAACGCCACGCGCGTGAAACCGCGAGCCTGCTTGCGGAGGGGAACTGCGCCTCACAATCGCCCCAGCAACCGCTCGATCGAGTCATGGTGTGTCGTATCGTCGCCGCATTCGCGTTCGAGCACATGCTTGATCCGTTCGAGCTCGTCCTGCGTCATATGCTCGATCCCGATGAACTCGTTGCGGGCGGCGGTCGTTGCGCGGATGATCTCGTCGAGCTTGGCCTGGATCGCCGATGCGTCGCGATTCTGCGCATTCTGGATCAGGAACACCATCAGGAACGTCACGATCGTCGTCGAGGTGTTGATGACGAGCTGCCACGTGTCCGAATAATGGAACACCGGCCCGGTCAGCCCCCACAGCAACACCACCGTGAAGGCAGTGATGAACGCGATCGGTCGCCCCGCCCAATTGGCGACGCGTTGGGCAATCGTCTCGAACAACCGTTCCATCAGCGATATCCCGTTTGAATCTGGCGCGTGAAGCACGATATGGCGGCGCATGACCGAAATCACCGTCGCCGCCCTGCAGCTCGCCTTCTCCAACGATATGGACGCGAATATCGAGCATGTCTCGGAACTCGTGCGCGAAGCCGCGAGCCGCGGCGCGCAGGTGATCCTGCCGCCCGAACTGTTCGAGGGCGAATATTTCTGCCGCGTCGAGGACGAGGGGCTGTTCTCCAACGCGAAACCGGTCGGCGAGCACAAGGCGGTGCTCGCGATGCAGGCGCTCGCCGAGGCGCTCAAGGTGACGATCCCGACGAGCTTCTTCGAGGCGGACGGACCGCATCATTACAACAGCCTCGCCATGATTGGCCCCGACGGCGAAGTGCAGGGCGTCTATCGCAAGAGCCATATCCCGGACGGCCCGGGCTATGAGGAGAAATTCTATTTCCGCCCCGGCAATACCGGCTTCAAGGTGTGGCCTGGTCCTGCGAAGACCACGCTCGGCGTCGGCGTATGCTGGGACCAATGGTATCCCGAGACCGCGCGCGCGATGATGCTGATGGGGGCGGACGTGCTGTTCTACCCCACCGCGATCGGCAGCGAGCCGCACGACACCTCGCTCGATACCGCACGATTGTGGCGGCGCGCGATGGTCGGCCATGCGGTGTCCAACGTCGTACCGATCGTCGCGGCGAACCGCGTCGGCACCGAGCACGACCAGACCTTCTACGGCACCAGCTTCATCGCGGACGAGCGTGGCGACATCATCGTCGAACTGGGGCGGGAGGAGGAAGGTGTGATCACCGCGACGTTCGACCTCGACCGTGTCAAGCGCCACCGGGCGGCGTTCGGCTTTTTCCGGGATCGTCGGCCCGAGCTGTACGGGCGGTTGGTTCAGGATATCTGAGCGAGGCTTTGCGGGTCCGCGTGACCCGCGGAGGCGATCGGACTTGGGGGGAGGGCGAAAAGAGTCGCCCGGCAGTCTCGATCGCCTCCGCGTATCGGTACGCTACGCTTCACGGCCGCAGCAATACTCCGCGTCAGCCACCGCTGTCATAGCGGAAGCTTCGACAAAGGTCCCTCATCCATTAGTTCAACGGATCCGCCGTTAAGATACCGGGGAATCACGTAGTTCTGCTGCGCGTGCGAACACCGCCTCGAACATCTCGGTCGTCAGGCGACCGGTATTCTGGTTGTAGCGCGAACAATGGTAGCTATCGATCAGGATCCGCCCGTCGGGCATGCGATGTTCGGCAAGATGACCGAACTTGCACTTGGGCAGTCGGCCACCGAGAGCCTTGACCGCGGACTGATGCGCGATCTGTCCTAGCGCCACGAACACGCGCGCCTTCGGAATCGCGGCGATCTGCCCTTCCAGGAACGGGCGGCACATGCGAATTTCTTCGGGAGTGGGCTTGTTCTGCGGCGGCAGGCATTTGACCGCATTGATGATCATCGCGCCCTGCAATTGCAGCGTATCGTCGGGCTTGGCCTCAAAGGTACCCGTCGCGAACCCGTATTTGGTGAGCGTATCGTACAGCAACACCCCCGCGAAATCGCCCGTAAAGGGCCGTCCGGTGCGATTCGCACCATGCTTGCCGGGGGCCAGCCCGATGATGCCGAGCCACGCCGCGGGGTCGCCGAACGCGTTTACGGGGGCATTCCACCAGGTCGGGAATTCCTCCCGCAATTCGTGGCGGAAGGCGACGAGGCGCGGACAGAGCGGACAATCATGCGGCGGCTCGGAGTCCGCGATCGGGCTGGGTGCGAAGTTCATGAAAAGCCGATAGGCGTGTTTGGGTGTCGATCTCAACCACCTACCCGTCTTATGCGATTGCGATCGGATCGAACCGACGCGGCCGTCATGGTCACCCTTGCGACGAAGTTCGTGCGGCGATCGCGGCATTGCCCGGCGTTGTAGCGGTTTCGCGACTGATCGAGACGGCACCGCTGGGGCCATCGCTGCGGCGTTTCACCAATGCAGCGGTGCTGTTGCAGAGTGCCGAATCGCCCCCCGCGATGCTGGCGCGCCTCAAAGCGATCGAGCGCGACTTCGGGCGCCGCCGTGGACAGCGGTGGTCGGCGCGCGTGATCGACCTCGATATTGTGCTGTGGTCGGGCGGCGTCTGGCGCGATTCCGCATTGTGCGTGCCGCATGCGGCGTTCCGGAGCCGCGACTTCGTGCTGCGACCGCTCGCGCAAATCGCGCCGCGCTGGCGCGATCCGCTGACCGCGCGGACGATCCGGCAACTGGCGATGGGCTTGGACAAGGTTGACCGAACGCCGATCCGCTCCTAACGCGCATCGGCGTGTGTGGGCTCGTAGCTCAGTCGGTAGAGCAACGGACTTTTAATCTGTAGGTCCCGGGTTCGAATCCCGGCGAGCCCACCACGCGATCCCCTCGGCCAACCAGTGAACGAGCGGAACGCGCGCGGCTCCGTCAATTCGACAGGATCGCCTGCGTCGATTGCGCGAGCGCAGGGCGGGCCGGTGGGGCATGCAGCAGCGGGCTTGCCGCCTCGATCTTCGCGATGATCCCACTCGTCAGCTTGTCGAGCGCTTCTTCCGAGAAAAAACCGCCCGGGACGAGGCAGCGCTCAATCAGTACGCGGCGAAATGCATCGAACGTCGCGGCGTCCGGCTTCCCGGGGTTCGCCCAGAAATCGTTCAACCGCCCCTGGAAGGTGATGTCCTCAATATCATAGACCGCCTGACCGAGCGCGATCACCGGGACCCCCTGCGCGAGCGCGAGCGTGCCGCTGGTGCTGTTGATCGTTACCATGCCGCGCGACGCGAGCGAGATCGGTACGATGTCGCCGCCCTCGAGATAGTCGATCCGGTCGGTCACGCCGTGCAGCGCGGCAAGCGTCTTGGTTTCCAGCCGCCAGTCGCGGACGCCATTGTCGAGCGGGTGTTCCTTGATCACGAGGCGCAATTCGGCCGGCGCATGGCTGGCGAACGACGTGATCACCATCCGCAGCGCGTCGGCGATCCCGGCGAACGACGAGTGCAACCGGATCTGCGCGTCCGAATCGAGCTGCAGCGGGAACAGGATATACGGCGCGTTGCGGCGCACCATCGCGGCCTGAACCGCCTGCGCGCGTTGTGCTGCCGCCTTGCGTCGCGTCAGCCGGCGGACCCACCCCATGCCCTCGACCAGCGGATGCCACGGGCGGTGGTTTTCCCAATGTGGATAATGTGACCGGCTGAGCACGTCGGCGGTATTGTAGATCAGCGCCTCGGTCGCTCGGCGCCGGAAGGACGACGGGACGGGCGCGTGCTGCGGTACCGGCGGCAGCAGCGCCGCCTGCGCGCGGTACCATGCGGGGTCGCGCGGCAAGGTCGAGTGGCCGTTGACTCCGCCGAGCTCGAGCGTGACCCAGTCGGGCCGGATATAGCCTTCCTCGAAGACATGGACGGGGACGTGCATGTCGCGACAGACCGCAATCGCGGCCATGTGGATCGGACGGCAGTCGCCGAACAGCAGCACGTCGGTAATCGCCCGGTCGGTGATGATCTCGCGCAGCATCGCGGGCCAATCCTCGAGGCTGCCGCGATAGTCGATTCCGTTGGGGAGACGCCAGAACAGCCGGTCGCCGCCGTTGAAATTGACCTTGTGAACACCGTAGCCGTCGTGTCGCAGGACCTGGCCCAGTCGCCGGAACAACGGGCCCATCAGGCCCTGCAGGAGCAGGATGTTGCGCTCCGCGAGCGGTTGTACCACCGCCGCCGACGCCGTCCGCGGCTGAGTGACGGATTCGTCGGAAATCATGTCCGCCATCCGTAATTCCTTTTGTTTCTCAATGGTGCGGTCCATCGGATCGCACTGGCTTGGTTCGTCCATAGAACTGCACCGGTGATTTTCCAAGCAGCCGCAACCAAACGCCGGGGTCCTCTGGCAGGGTCGTGACAGTTTCGTGGCCGGGCGTTATAGGCGACCGCGTTTCTCTTCTGCCGGACCGATCGGTTCCGTTTCGGCGCTACAGGGATGCAACCCATTCTGTGGCGAACGGCGTGATCCCTTTCCTGACAATGCTGCTTCTTTCGGTGGTGCTCGACGCAGCAGCGCGGCCACGGGCGCGTACGGGGCGCGACTGGCGTGGCGTGGCGCTCCACCTGATGGTCATGACGGGCGTCTTCGGCGTGATCCTCGCAGGCATGGGGAACCCGGTGATCGCGGCGCTGGTGAGTGTCGCGCTCGTGGCGTTGTTCATGGTCGCCTCCAACGCCAAGCGCAAAATGCTCGGCGAGCCGTTGGTCTTTTCCGATCTGGCCTTGCTGGTGGGTGTGGTGCGACACCCGCGTTTCTATTTCTCCGCGCTTTCGGTGGCGCAGCGCTGGATGCTGGGGATCGGTGCGGGGATCGCGGTCATCGCGATCGCACTCTTTTCGTCCGGCGCGGTGCGGCCGCATCTGACCGGGGTGGCGCTTGCCGTGGGAGTCGGCGTGGCGATCGCGCTGGTGTTGCGCAGTCGGGCCCTCGACGGGCTTGCCGCGGCTCCCGACCTCGAGGCCGATTTCGCGCGGCTGGGCATGATGGCCACGTTGCTGCTGTACTGGTGGCGGTGGCGCGGATCGTCGGATCCGCAACCGTGCCCGCCGGTAGTGCAGCAACCCGGGACCGACCTGCCCGACCTAGTCGTGATCGTGCAGTGCGAATCGTTTTGCGATCCCGTCGAACTTACCGGAAATCCGCGGGATGCCTTTCCTGGGTTGGAGGCGGCGCGGAAGGCGGCGTGGCAATGGGGTACGCTCGATGTCAGCGGATTTGGCGCCTATACGATGCGGACCGAATATGGCGTGCTGTTCGGGCGTAGCGAGGAAGCGCTCGGGTTCCGGCGCTATGACCCGTTCCTGACGGCGGCGGGCGATGCGACGCACGCGTTGTCCGCGCAGATGCGCGGCGCGGGATATCGCGGCCTGTTCGTCCACCCGCATGATTTGCGCTTCTACAATCGGGACCGGTTGATGCCGCAGGTCGGCTTCGCCGCGATGATCGGGGAGGAAGGCTTTCCGCCGCGCGGTGCCGGGGCGGGGCGCTACGTCGATGACCGGATGCTCGGTGCCTCGGTGATCGGAATGATCGAGGCCGCCACCGGCCCCACGATGATCTACACCGTCACGATGGAAAACCACGGACCGTGGGACAGCGACACCGCGCGCGATGCCGCCGGGCGGCGCGACGCGTACCTCCGCCATGCACGCAGCAGCGACGCGATGCTGCAGGATCTGACGGCGTATTTCGCGCGCGCGGGGAAGTCCGCGCTGCTCGTCTTTTTCGGCGATCACCGCCCGAGTATTCCGGGGGTTACCGCCCCCGGTGGTGCGCGGCATACCCCCTATGTCCTGTTGCGCTTCGGCGCGGACGGGGTGATTGCCCCTGGTACAAGCGGTCCGACCAGTCTCACCCCGGCCGAATTGCACCACACCATTTTGCGCTGCGTGACGGCGCCCCGCTAGGTTATTCGCCGCGCGGGATGAGTGCGGTGAGCAGACGGTCGCGCAGCGCCGGCGGCAGCAACCGATCGAACCAGCGCAACACCACGAACGGCCAGGGAAAGATCACATGGCCTTGCCCGCGCGCCGCCGCCGCGGCGATGCGCGCGGCGGCATCGGCTGGCTGGATCTGGAACGGGCGGGGCCCCGCGTTGCTTCGATTCGCTGGGGTATCGATGAAACCGGGGGAAACGACCGTCACGCGTACGCCGTGTTGGCGCACGCTCAACCGCAACGCCTCGCCGAAGCGCAGCAATCCGGCTTTCGACCCGGCATATCCCGCAGCGAAGGGCAGGGCGTGGAAGGCTGCGGCGGAGCCAACCAGCGCGATTCCCCCGCCCCCCCGCTGCGCCATGCGCCGCGCAAGCGCCGCCGCGATCGCGCTTGGTGCAACGAAATTGACGAGACCGAGTCGCGCGATCTGATGCGCATCCTCGACCAGGTCGCCCGCGGCACGAACGTCCCCGGCCCCGGCAACCAACAGCGCCAAGGTGATCGCCCCCGCGTCGTCGTCCGCCTCGATCGCGGCGATCGCGGCATTGCTGTCGGTCAGGTCGAGCTGACGCAGAACGACCGCGGCACCCGCCTGACGGCACGTAGTCGCAACCGCCGCCAGCCGCGCAGCATCACGCCCCCACAGGACGAGCGTCCGCCCCGGTGCGGCGTAATGTCGCGCCAGCGCAGCCCCCAGGCTGCCAGATGCGCCGGTGATGACGATGCGGTCCGGTGATGAATTGTTCATAAGTGGCTTTTACTGTGGCATCAGTGATTTGAACGTTGGCTCCGATCCGATCGGCACGTCGCGGCGGTCTGCCGCATTGCGGGTTGACAGGAGGGGGCCGGGTCTGACCATAGCAATCTCCATATTTGCGCATTGGACTGTGAGTTTGCGAGGCCTGCCTATGATGAATAACAGGTCCGATGTTACCCGCATTCGGCTGTTTCGGAATGATTTCCTAGAACGGTTCACATTGATTTCGCCGGCGGCCTTCGCCGTCACCTGGACGATCTTTCTCGGTTTTGCGATCTACGCTAGTTGGGGCGTGACGAGCTTCGGCATGTCGATCGCGCTGGTTGCGCTCGGCGTGCTGATCTGGACGCTGTTCGAATACATCATGCATCGCTTCGTCTTCCATCTGAAGTTCACTTCGGAATGGGGGCGGGGGCTGATCTTCATTGCGCATGGCAACCATCATGCGATGCCGGGCGATCCGTATCGCAACATCATGCCGCCGGTCGTCAGCGTGTTGATCTCGTGCGGGGTGTGGTTCCTGTTCGTCCAGATGATCGGCGACGCTGGGTCGGTGCTCTTCGTCGGGTTCGGGATCGGCTACGTCGTTTATGACGTGACGCACTATGCCTGCCATCAGTTTCCGATGCGCGGTCGGATCCTGGGGGCGTTGCGTCAGCATCACATCCGGCACCATTATGCCAAGCAGGAAGGCAATTTCGCGATCACGGCGATCCTGTGGGATCGCGTGTTTGGGACGTATATCCCCAAGAAAAAGAAGCGCGCGTAAACGATCGGGCCAGCGGCCCGGTCCGTTCACCGCTGTAGCGCGTCGATCGCCGCGATGACGATGTCCACATGCTGCGCCCATGTTGGGGGACGATAGGCGGGGATCCGCTCCAGTTGCGCCGCATGCATTGGCCCGGCGTTGAAATGGTCGAAAATGGCCCGCCGCCAGGCCGGCCCATCGAGCGGATCCAGATAGTCCGGCGCCGATCCTCCCGCTTCGCGCAACGCGGGCAGGTCGCTGCAGATGACCGGCGTGCCGACGGCGAGCGCCTCGGCGACCGGCATGCCATACCCCTCGGCGAACGACGGCAGCACCAGCGCGCGGGCGCCGCGCAGCAACGCATCGAGATGCTGATCCGAACAGCCGTTGCGCTCCTCGACATGGCCACGGAGCGACGGGCAGCGTTCGAGCATGTCGATGACCTGTTCATTCTCCCACCCGCGCCGACCGACGATGATCAGCCGCGGGATCTCGTTTTGCGGCAACGTCTCCGCGAAGGTCCGCCACAGGTTGAGCAGCAGCAGGTGATTCTTGCGCGGCTCGATCGTGCCGACGCACAAGAAATAGGGCACATCGGGCACCGCGATCGGCGTGGCGGTCGTGGGCATGACCTGCGTGCCGAGCAGCGCGACGTGGATCGCGACATCGCGTCCGGTCCGCGCGATCCACGGACGCATCGAATCGCCCGTCGCCGCCGAATTGACGATCACGCCATCGGCATAAGCGGCGATCGTCTCGATTCGCCGTTGATGCAGGCTGGCACCGTCGGGGCGCGCATATTCGGGGTATTCGATCGGAATCAGATCATGCACCAGGCACAGAAACCGTGCCTGCTCGCGCGCGAGGATGCGCTGGACGAGTGCAGGCCGGGTCAGGTGATGTGGCGACGCCTGGACATAGACGCTGCCGACAGTCGCTCGACCGGGCTTGGGGAGCAGCGTCATCAACAACGGCACGGTTTCGCGCAGCGAGCGCTGCTCGACCCCGCCGCCTTCCGAATCCCAGCGGCGTTCGAGCAGGTCGAGATAGCGCAGCGCGGTCTCGGACGACAGCCGGCCATAGCCTGCCAGCGGATGGACCGCGGCGAAATCGAGCCGGTCGCCGAGCCGGTCGTGCAATCCGCGGGCATAGGCCATTTCGACCCGGTCGACGCCCGAGGGGGTGTGATGCCGCGCGCGCGAGATCAGGCGCGAAATATCGAGAATTACGCGCTTCTTCACGATGTCTTCGCTCCCATCAGGCGTCCTTGCGCCTGGCGTAATCGGCTGACCCAGCCGAGTCGGTTGTGTGTGGCCCCTTGCCCCATGCGGCCGATCAGCACTTCGGGCGAGCAGGGCAAGCTCGTTGCCGGATCGAGGTAGCGCGGATAGGCGATCAGGACCGCAGCGATCAGGTCCAGCACGCTTAACGTGCGACCGCGGCGATCGGGAATATGGCCAAGGTCGCACGTAACCCCCCAGCCCGCATAGAAAGGCGTGCCGTGGCAGGTGACGTCGCAGCCGCGCAACAGCGCCTCGAACCCGGTCAGCGAGGTGAGCACGTGGACGCCGTCGACCAGGTCGAGCAGGGGTGCCATCCCGCCGCCAACGACGACGCGGTCGGCATATTGTAGCGCGTCCGCCTCGGCGACCACGCCGACGCGGTGGCCTGCGGTGACGTCGGGGTGGGGGCGGAACCAGATTTCGGCGTCGGGTTCGCGCGCGCGGGTGCGGCGCAGCAATTCGAGATTGCTCGCCAGTCCGCCGCCGCCGAGCCGCACCGACATGTCGTCCTCGACCTGCCCCGGGACCAGCACCAGCCGGCGTCCGGGTTGACGATCCGGGAAGCAATGCGCTGTATCGCTGCCATATTTGCTGATCCCCGCCGCCAGAATCGTGTCGCGCAACCGTGCCGCGCGCGCGAGCATGTCGGGCGGGAAGTCGGCGGTCGCGAGCAGTGTCTCGAGGTCGCTCGCGCGGCTGGGGTCGTAATGAATCCCGCGCCAGTCGACCGTAACCGACGACGGCGGCACCAGATTACTGCCGAGCCCGACCGACCGGACGAACCCGTCCTCCACCCGCACCAGCGGGACCGCATCCGTTGCCGCCTTCGCCACCATCGCGTCGGAAACGCGCGACGGCCAGATCGCGACCGCACCGCCGGCGCGCGCGGCCCACGCCAAAGCACGCCGTTCGGAACGGAAAAAACGCAATCCGTGTTCGGGCGTGAACAGGAATCGCGCGATTTCAGGCCGTTTCCACCAGCTAAAACCACACCCGGCGACGATGTTGCGGTTCCCCGCGAACGTCTGTCGCCAATCGCCGAGGGTGGCGATCGTTGCGGTCAGGTCGGTCGGTTCGCCAGTGAACGGATCGCGGTAGCGCGTAC
The DNA here is from genome assembly GCA_030433805.1 of Sphingomonas sp. PsM26. GTDB lineage: Bacteria > Pseudomonadota > Alphaproteobacteria > Sphingomonadales > Sphingomonadaceae > Sphingomonas. The sequence continues at coordinate 38,075 of JARUXA010000009.1, forward strand.
CCGCCAAATGCTGCGCAACGGTCCGCCGCACCGTCTCGACATCGTCGCCGGGCGTCCCGAAGCGTCCCCCGGACAGCAGATGTACCCGCACCCCGGCGATCACGGCGAGCGCGATCCATTCGTCGTCGCCGTGCGCGACCAAGGCGGTCATGCCGGGGAGCAGTGACCACGGATCGGTCGGCGACTCGCTTCGACGCGGGGTGGCCGCGATGCGCTGCGCGGTCGCCTGTTCGGGGGCGGGCAACAGCGCGCGCGCCGCTGCATCTTCGCTGGGCTTGCGGGTGCGTAGCACGACCGCGATCGGGTCGGGCGAAGGCGTGCCCCAGAAGCATCCGCCAACCCGCGCCGTGCGGATCGATGCGAACAGATGGTCGATCGCCGCGTGCGACAGATCCAGCGCGCGGTCGGCACCGTCGCGCGTGACGGACACGCCGCCGTCGGGGAAGGGGGGCGCGCGCAACAGCGGCGGCAAGGCGGCGTCGCTCATGGTCGCTGGTCCCAGGCGGTTAGGCGAAGCCCGTGCCCATCACGCTCGATCACGCCATAGGCGCCGGTCCGCAGCTTGAGCGTCGGCAGCGCGCTGGCCTGACGCTGGAGGCCCTCGTCCGCCAGCAGCGCGAACCGCGCCGCGCCGTTGCTCGTCACGATCAGGATGCGCCCTTGCGCGGTTGCAAACAGATCGCGCCATCCCGCGATCCGGCGATCCGCATCGACGATCCATCCCTCGGGTGCTTCCGCCGCATGGTCCCACCGCGCGAGTGCGGCTTCGCCGATCCGGTCGATCACCTCGGGTTCCAGCTTTGCCTCGTCAGGACCGTGGTCGATTTCGGTCAGCCAGTCCGCTGGCTCGACCTGCAGCGCGGCGGGCTGATGCGCGAGGATTCCCGCGATCGTCGATCGCGTCCGCCGCAGCGGCGCCGCCAGCGCGCGGTCGAAGCCGATCCCGGCTCGCGCAAAGGAAAGGCCCAACGCTTCCGCCTGTGCGACTCCGCTCTCGACGAGGGCGAGGTCGGTCGCCGCACCGATCCGGCGTGCGGGCTCCCCCGGCGCGAACGTATTGCCATGCCGGACGATGAAGACGCTCAGACCCATAAACGCTCAGATCCACGAAGACTGGGGTTCGCCGTATTCCGCAATCAGCCGCTCCGCCATCGCGAGATCGGCGGGCGTGTCGATCCCCGACATGGTGTGCGGCATCGCATCCGCCGCGACCGTCAGGATCGGCTCGCCCGTTTCGAGGAAGCGCAGTTGCTCGAGCCCCTCGAGTCGTTCGTACAGCGTGGGCGGCGTCGCCTCGAACCGCCGCAGCGCATCGAAGCGGTACGCATACAGGCCGATATGGCGGAACACGGGCGACAGCGGCTCACGCTCGCGCAGCCCTTGCTCGTCGCGGATCGCGGGGATCACGGTCTTCGAGAACCACAGCGCGCGCCCGTCTTCGCGACGGGTGCAGGTCGTGCCGCTGAACGGCGATACGGTCTTGTGCTGGCGCAGCGTATCGAGCGCGGGCCAGGGAAGCTGGACGACCGGGGTGGCGACCGAGCAGGACGATTCACGCAGAGCAGCGATCAGCGCCTCGATCAGCGCGGGCTGGACGAACGGCGCATCGCCCTGGAGGTTGACGACGATCGGCGGGGCGACGGCGCGGTCGCGCGCGACCGCCCAGGCGCGGCCCGAGCCCGACGAGATATCCGGATCGGTCATCACCGCCGCGCAGCCGAGCGCTTGCGCATGATCGTAGATTCGCTGGTCGTCGGTCGCGACGACGACGTCGACGTTCCCGGCGCGTGCAGCCCCTTCGCGCGCGATCGCGACGACGCGCGACAGCAGCGTTCGGCCAGCAATCTCGATCAGGGGTTTTCCCGGCAAGCGGCTCGACCCGAAGCGGGCCGGAACGACGATGAGGTCGGCCGGGATCGGGTTGGCGGGGATCGGGTTGGTGGGGGTCAAATCGCGCGGAATCTCAGACAACGCCTGCCCGCAGGATGTCGTGCAGGTGGATCACGCCGACCGGCCGCGAATCCTCGCATACGAACAGCACCGAGACGGCATTGTCGTTGAGGATCCGCAACGCATCCGACGTCAGCGTGTCGGGCGTGACCGTGATCGGCGTCGGCGTCATATGCTCGCCGATATCGTCGGCGAGCCGTTCGCTTGCAAAGCTGCGCCGCAGATCGCCATCGGTGAAGACCCCGACCAGCCGGTCGTGATGATCGACCACCGCGGTGCAGCCGTACCGCTTGCGGCTCATTTCCATCGTCGCGTCGAGCAGCGTCGCGCCGAGCCGGACCTTGGGCACTTCGCTCGATTCGGCCATCAATTGCACGACCGTGGTCAATTGCGCGCCAAGACGTCCGCCCGGGTGGAAAACGAAGAAGTCCGACCGCGAGAAGCCGCGCTGTTCGGTCAGCGCCACCGCGAGCGCGTCGCCCAGCACCGCCTGGACGACGGTCGAGGAAGTCGGCGCGAGTTCGTTGGGGCAGGCTTCGCGGACTTTCGGCAATGCGAGACAAACGTCGGCGGCCCGCCCGGCCGTGCTCTCCGGGTGCGCGGTCGCGACGATCAGCGTGACCCCGAAACGACGGCAATAGGTGATGATCGCGCCGAGTTCGGCGGTCTCCCCCGACCAGCTCAGCGCCAGCACGACATCGCCGGCGCTGATCATGCCGAGGTCGCCGTGGCTGGCTTCGCTGGAATGGAGGAACAGCGCCGGGGTCCCGGTGGAGGCCATCGTCGCGGCGATCTTGCGCCCGACCAGCCCGCTCTTGCCGACGCCGGTGACAATTAGGCGGCCGGACAATTTGCTGAGGATCGCCACGGTCTGCAGAAAGCTGTCGCGGAGTGGCGCAACCCGCAATGCCTCGGACAGCGACTGAAGGGCGTCCATCTCGATCCGCGTCGTGCGGAGTGCGGACAGCAAGCCCGAATCGTCCAAGACCTTTGCAGCGATTGCTTGCATATGTTCCTCGCAGTTCCAGGCGACAGGGTAATATCGACCTACAACTAAAGTGTTATCGCGTTGACATCCAGCCAAACGACGCCACACATCGCCGCACTGCGGCAAAGCGCATTGCTAGAGAGACAGGTTCCGCGCGTGGCAAGGGAAAAAGCATAATGCAGTTGTGTGGGCGTGAAATCGGGCCGGCCGAGCCGATCTTCTTCATCGTCGGCCCGTGCGTCATCGAAAGCGAGTCGTTCGCGCTTTCCACCGCGACGCAGCTTCGCAAGATCGCCGACCGGCTGGGCGTCCTGCTGATCTACAAGAGCTCGTTCGACAAGGCCAACCGCAGCTCCGGCGCGTCGTTCCGCGGCCCCGGGATCGAGGAGGGTCTGCGCATCCTGGAGAAGGTTCGTACCGAAACCGGGCTGCCGATCCTGACCGACGTCCATAGCGAAGATCAGGTCAAGATGGTCGCGGACGTCGTCGATGTGCTGCAGACCCCGGCGTTCCTCGCGCGCCAGACCGATTTCATCGCGGCGGTCGCGGCATCGGGCAAGCCCGCCAATATCAAGAAAGGCCAGTTCCTTGCGCCCGGCGACATGCGGCATGTCGCGGACAAGGCACGCGCGGCGGCAGCGGCGGCGGGGGTGCCGACCGACAATTTCATGATGTGCGAACGCGGCGCGAGCTTTGGCTATAACAACCTCGTGTCCGATATGCGCAGCCTTGCAATCATGCGCGATACCGGGTGCCCGGTGGTGTATGACGCGACGCATTCGGTGCAATTGCCGGGCGGGCAGGGCGACCGGTCGGGCGGGCAGCGCGAGTTCGTGCCGGTCCTGGCGCGCGCGGCGGTCGCGGCGGGGGTGTCGGGGCTGTTCATCGAATCGCATCCCGATCCCGACCAGGCATTGTCCGACGGCCCCAACAGCTGGCCGCTCGACCGGCTGGAAGCGCTGCTCGAGCAACTCGTCGGGATCGATGCGCTGGTGAAGGCCGGCGGGCTCGACGCGGTCGCCTGAGGGCGCCGGCGCGATGCTGGCGCATGTTCCCGTGGCGATCGGGGTTCAGCTGCTGTGCTGGGTCATCGCGCGGGCACTGGGCGCGCCGACGCGCGCGTCGGTGTGGACCGGCTGTTTCGCGGGAAGCGCGGTGTGCATCATGCGCGAGATCACCCAGCGCGAATATCAGTGGATCGAGCAATTCGGTGCCGGGCGGCGGGCGAACATGCCGGGCTATGCCGGGCTCGAGGTGTGGCAGTGGAACAGCCATTCGCTCACCGAGACCGCCGTCGCGATCGCGGCTTCGGTGGCGCTTGCCGCAGCGGTCACCTTCGGTAGGGCGCGGTAAGCCACCCCGTTCATCCCCCCGCAAGGTAGCTCCCGCCACGCAGGTTGCGCATGGCGGGAGCGTCAGGGCCGAATCGTTCCGGGAGACGATGACTCGGCCTTGATACTTTATCTCATCACATGTACCGGGCCGTCATCGCACCCGACCAAGATGTTCTAAAAAGGCCGTCTCCCGCATGAACCGATTCCTTCTGCTGTCCAGCGTCGCCGCGTCCTTTGCCTTTCCCGCCGCCGCTTTCGCCGCCGAGCCTGCGCAGCAGGTCGACCCGGCCCCAGCGCCGACCACTGCCGCGTCGCCTACCGATACCGCGGCGAACAAGGCCGGGGGCCCGGACATCGTCGTCACCGGTCGCCTCGACGCGGCGCGCGCATCGATCCAGCCCAGCCTCGGCGCGACGACCTATTCGATCACCGCGGCGCAGATCAAGGCGCTCCCCGGTGGCGACAATCTCCCGCTGAACCAGATCCTGCTGCAATTGCCGGGGGTGGTTCAGGACGGCGGCGGTCAGTTCCACGTGCGCGACGATCACAACAATCTGCAATATCGCATCAACGGCACGATCCTGCCCGAAGGCGTCTCGGTGTTCGGCCAGACGCTCAGCCCGCGGATCGTCGAGCGGTTCGACCTGCGCACCGGCGCGCTTCCCGCGCAATATGGTCTGCGCACCGCGGGCATCATCGACATCACCACTAAGAGCCATTTCGACAATAGCGGCGTCGCGCAAATCTATGGCGGGACCAACGACACGATTCAGCCGAGCATCGAATATGGCGGCTCGACCGGCCAGACGAATTACTTCGTCACCGGCAGCTACAAGCACAGCAACAACGGGATCGATCCGGTCGATTCCGGACGCACCCCGCTGCACGACAAGACCGACCAATATCAGGGCTTCGTCTATCTCGACCACACGCTCGATGCGAACAACCGCGTCTCGCTGATCGGTGGCTATGCCGACCAGAGCTACCAGATTCCCAACCCGCGCGGGCTTCGCCCCGACAGCGGCTACAGCGTCGGCGGCGTCAGCGATTTCCTGAGCAACGACCTCGACGAGCGCCAGCACGAACAGACCGCCTTCGCGCTCGCCAGCCTGCTCCACGATTCCGGGCCGCTGACGCTCCAGGCCTCGCTGTTCGCGCGCTATTCGGCGCTGCGCTATACCCCCGACGTGCTTGGCGAACTGCTGTTCAACGGGCTCGCGCAGAATGCGTACAAGCGCGACTTCACCTTCGGCGGGCAGATCGAAGGGGCCTATCGGCTGAGCCCAGCGCACACGTTGCGCGGCGGCGTGATCATTGCACGCGACCGCAACAACAGCCGTACTTCGACGCAGGTGTTCGACGTCGACGACGCCGGCGCGCAGCTTGGCGAGCCGGTGACGGTGATCGACAATGGCGCGGCGACCGAGATGACCTACAGTGTCTATCTGCAGGACGAGTGGAAGATCGCCGACCCGCTGATCGTCAACTTCGGCGGTCGCTTCGATCATTATAACGGCTATCGCGCCGAGAGCGCCTTCTCTCCGCGAGTCAACGCGGTGCTGACCCCGGTCGAGGGGCTTGCGCTCCACGCCGGCTATTCGCGCTATTTCTCGCCGCCGCCGTTCAGCAACGTCGCGACGACCAGCGTCCTCAAGTTCCGCGGCACCAGTGCGCAGGCCCCCGGCGACGACGGCGTCACCCCGCCGCTGACCGACACGCCTTATGCCGAGAAGCAGGACTATTTCGATGTGGGCGGGCAGTGGAAGCTGTCGCCTACGGTGACGGTCGGGCTCGATGGCTATTATCGCAAGTCGTACAATCTGCTCGACGAAGGCCAGTTCGGCGCGCCGATTATCCTGACGCCGTTCAATTATGCGCGCGGGACGATCAAGGGCGTCGAGGGCAACATCAGCTACGCCGCGCACGGCCTGTCGCTGTACGGCAACCTCGCTTACGCCAAGGCGCAGGGGACCAACATCGTCTCCTCGCAGTTCAACTTCGACCCCGCCGATCTCGCGACGATCGCCAGCCGATCGATCTATCTCGACCACGATCAGACGTGGACCGCCTCTGCGGGTGCGTCCTACCGGATCGAGCAGGGCTTCCTGCGCGATACGCGAGTCGGCGCTTCGATGCTCTACGGATCGGGGCTGCGCCGCGACGGCGATGTCCCCAATGGCGCGAAGCTGCCGCCCTATGCGGTGGTCAATCTGACCGCGAGCCATAATTTCGCCGGCCCGGGGATCGAGATCCGCGCGGACATTATCAACGTCGGCGACCATGTGTACCAGATCCGCGACGGATCCGGCGTCGGGGTGGGCGCACCGCAGTTCGGCGCGCGGCGCGGGTTCCTGTTCGGGATCAGCAAGACGATCTGAGCGGCGTCTTTCTCTTCTGCTTCCCCGGCGAAGGCCGGGGCCCAGTCGAAGTGGTCGAGGTAACGAAGCGCAGTGCTTCGACGTCCACCGTTTCGCTCCTGGGCCCCGGCCTTCGCCGGGGAAGCAGTAGCCGAGGAGAGGTGCCTACTCCCGCTCGCTCAGCTTGCGTTCCCACGCGAGCGCATCGCGCACGATCAGGTCGAGATCGGCGCGCTGCGGCGTCCAGTCGAGCGTCGCGAGGATCGCGCGATTGTCCGCGACCAGCTCCCCCGCGTCGCCCGCGCGGCGACCCTCCACCACGCGCTCGAGCTTGCGGTTGGTTACCCGGTCGACCGCATCGAGCACCTCGAGCACCGAGAACCCCTTGCCATAGCCCGCGTTGAGCGTGTGGCTGCGGGTCGGTTCGGCGATCAGCACGTCGAGCGCCGCGACATGCGCTGCCGCCAGATCGCTGACATGGATATAGTCGCGCACCCCGGTGCCGTCGGGGGTCGCGTAGTCGGTGCCGTAGACCCCGACCGTCTCACGCTTGCCGAGTGCCGCCTCGACCGCGATCTTGATCAGGTGCGTCGCGCCGATCGTCGACTGGCCGCTGCGCCCCGCCGGGTCCGCGCCAGCGACGTTGAAATAGCGAAGCGCCGCGTAATTCATCGGATGCGCCGCCGCGACGTCGCGCAGCATCGCCTCGGTCATCAGCTTGGAGGTGCCGTACGGGTTGATCGGCACGGTCGGGTCCCCTTCCGCGACCGGCACGCGCTCGGGCGTGCCATAGGTCGCGGCGGTCGAGGAGAAGATGAAGTGCTTCACCCCCGAAACGACCGCGCTCTCGATCAGCGCGCGGCTCGCGACCGTGTTGTTGCGATAATATTTGAGCGGATCGCTCACCGATTCGGGAACGATGATCGATCCGGCGAAGTGCATCACCGCGCGGACACCGTGATCGCGCATCGTCGCGCGGACCAGCGCGTCGTCCTCGATTTCCCCGGTCACCAGTGTGGCACGCGGGTCGACCAGCCAGTCGAACCCGGTCGTCAGATTGTCGTAGACGACGACCTTGTGCCCCGCATCGAGCAGCGCCAGCACCGCATGGCTACCGATATAGCCTGCGCCCCCCGTCACCAGCACCGAACCGTCAAGCATCGCCGTCCCCTTTTGTCGCCTGCCGCCGTACCTATCTTAGACCCCTAAACAAGGAGCGAATGATGGCAAGCGAAGTCGCAACGCTGGCGGGCGGGTGTTTCTGGTGCACCGAAGCGGTGTTCAAGGACGTGATCGGCGTCGAAAGCGTCGAGAGCGGATATATTGGCGGGAAGGTCGCCAACCCGACCTACAAGCAGGTGTGCGGCGGCGATACCGGCCATGCCGAGGCGATCCGCGTGACGTTCGACAGCGATCAGGTGCGCTATGGCGACATCCTCGACATGTTCTTCGCAACGCATGACCCTACGACGCTCAATCGCCAGGGCAATGACGTCGGCACGCAGTATCGCTCGGCGATCTTCCCGCATTCGGACGAGCAGGCCGCCGAAGCGCGTGCGGCGATGGAGCGGGCGGCAAAGGACTGGCCCGCGCCGATTGTCACGACGATCGAGCCGCTGACGGAGTGGTATGAGGCCGAGGACTATCACCAGGATTATTGGGACAGCGAAGGCCAGCGCAATCCGTACTGCATGGCGGTGATTCCGCCCAAGCTCGCGAAGCTGCGCAAAAGCTTTGCGGAGCGGTCGAAGACGGTCTCGGCGTAACGCTGGGTACGGGCGGGGGGCAGGCTATCGCCGCGCCCCCTCCTTCTTCCGCTTCCCCGGCGAAGGCCGGGGCCCAGTCGAGGGCCGTTTGGAAGAGAGCGCAGCACCTGCTTGCCGACCGCCCTCGACTGGGTCCCGGCCTTCGCCGGGGAAGCGCACTGAGGTATTGTGGGACTCTGCCGGCACCGGTCTTGCGACCGGCGACGGCTAGTCCCGATGCGCAGCGCGGCGCAGGCGGTCGTTGATCGCGGTGCCGATGCCATCCGACGGGATCGGCGCGATCGCGATGCGCGCGCGGTCGGAAGCGTCGGCGCGGTGGAGCGCGTCGAACAAGGCGGCGGCGGCTTCCGTCAGGTCGCCATGCGCCGATAGCGACGAGTCGCCCGCGACTTCGCCGAACCCGATGAGATATTCGTCGGCCTGCGCTTCGGTCGCGTTCAATCGGAGCGGCTTGTTCGGCGCATAATGGCTGGCGAGCTGGCCGGGGGCGGTGACGATTGCCGCTTCCCCTTCTTCCCCTGCTTTGACTCGCTTCCCCGGCGAAGGCCGGGGCCCAGGAGTGGCCGGGTCGGAAGAGAGCGCAGTACTCGCTTGCACATCGCCCTCTCCTGGGCCCCGGCCTTCGCCGGGGAAGTGCAATGGGGGGGCGGGGGAATTATCCCCGAACCGCGCTAGATCCTCTGCCGTCACCGGCCCAGGCCGCAACACTTCCAGCCCCGCAACGATCGTAGACTCCACCCCAGCCTCGGTCGCGCCATCATCCACCACCAGCGCGATTCGCCCACCCAACGACGCCACAACATGCGCCGCGCGCGTCGGGCTGATCGCCCCGCTTGCATTGGCCGACGGCGCAGCCAGCGGCACGCCGGCCGCGGCGATCAGCGCGCGCATCGCACGGTGCGCAGGCACGCGGATCGCGATCGTGTCGAGCCCCGCCGTCACCAGCGACGCGATCCCCGCATCGGCGCGCACCGGCAGCACTAATGTCAGCGGTCCCGGCCAGAACGCCGCCGCCAGCGCCCGCGCCGTCGCGTCGAACACAGCGATCCGCTCCGCCGCCGCAAGGTCGAGCACATGGACGATCAGCGGGTTGAAGCTCGGCCGCCCCTTGGCCGCATAGATCCTTGCGACCGCGCCCGAGTCGGTCGCATCCGCGGCGAGTCCGTAGACCGTCTCGCTCGGGATCGCGACCGGTTGCCCGGCGCGAATCAGCGCGGCGGCCTCGGCGATCGCTACGGCACCGTAGGGTAAGGTTCGCGTCTGCATCGGCGGGTTTGGCGCGGTCATCATGCGGCGCTATAGCCCGCACAAACCTGCGCGATAAGAGGATGCCGCCCGTGTTCACTCCAGCCACCGCCGACCAGCGTTTCGTGCTCGACCATATCGTAGGGATTGCCGATCTCGCCGCGACCGAACGCTTCGCCGCCGCGAGCGACGACGTCGTCGACGCGGTGCTCGAAGGGGTCGGGCAACTCGCGGTCGGCGAATGGGCGCCATTGCTGCGCACCGGCGACACGGTCGGCGCGAAATGGACCCCCGAAGGCGTCGTCATGCCCGATGGCTTCATCAAGGCGTATCACGATTACGTCGAAGGCGGCTGGGGCACGATCGGCGTGCCCGAGGAATTCGGCGGGCAGGGGCTTCCCTTCGCGATCCAGACCGCGGTGCTCGACACGCTGGGCGCGGCCAACATGGGCTTCGCGCTCGCCCCCACGCTGACGGTCGGCGCGATCGAGGCGCTCGCGCACCACGGTTCGCCCGAGCAGCAGGCGCTGTACCTCCCGCACCTCGCGACCGGCGAATGGACTGGCACGATGAACCTGACCGAGCCGCAGGCCGGGTCAGACGTCGGCGCGCTTCGCACCACGGCAACCCCGCGCGGTGACGGCACGTTCCTGATCAAGGGCACCAAGATCTACATCTCGTTCGGCGATCACGACATGGCGCCCAACATCGTCCACCTCGTCCTCGCGCGCACGCCCGGTGCGCCCGCCGGGACCAAGGGGATCTCGCTGTTCCTGGTCCCCAAATACCGCCTCGATACGGACGGCGAGCCCAGCGATTTCAACGACGTCCGCGTCGTCTCGATCGAGCACAAGATGGGCCTCCACGCCTCCCCGACCTGCGTGCTGAGCTTCGGCGACCAGGACGATTGCGTCGGCGAGCTGATCGGTGCGGAGTTCGGCGGCATCCGCGCGATGTTCACGATGATGAACAACGCGCGCCTCAACGTTGGACTTCAGGGCGTTCAGGTCGCCGAGGCCGCAACGCAGGCGGCGGTGTCTTACGCGCTCGATCGCGTCCAGTCGGCGCGCGCGGGGTCGGGCAATGCCGCGCCCGTCCGCATCGTCGAGCATCCCGACGTCCGCCGCATGTTGCTCCGGATGAAGGCGCAGACCCAGGCGGCGCGCGCGCTCGTCTATTACGCCGCGTCCCAGGTCGATCGCGCTACGCTCGGCGAAGCGGGCGGGCAGGAGCGGCTCGATATCCTGACGCCGCTCGCCAAGGCGCATGGCACCGATCTCGGCAACGAGGTCGCGAGCCTCGGCATCCAGATCCACGGCGGGATGGGCTATGTCGAGGAAACCGGCGCGGCGCAGTTCTTCCGCGATGCGCGCATCACCCCGATCTACGAGGGCACCAACGGGATCCAGGCGGCCGATCTGGTCGGACGCAAGCTGTCGATGGACAATGGCGGCGTGTTCGCGCGCCTGATCGCGGACATGCGCGCCGAGGCGCAGGACAGCGGGCTCAATGCGCTGATCGACGCCTGCGACGAAGTCGGGCGGCGGCTCGCGACGCTCGACGCCGACGACAAGCTCGCGGCGAGCTACCCGTTCCTGACGATGCTGTCGGTCGCGGTGTGCGGCTGGCTGATGGAGCGGCAGGGCCGGATCGCGGCGGACGCCGAGGGCGACCGCGATTTCCTCGGCATGAAGGTTGCCGCCGCGCGCTTCTACGTCGCGCAGATCGTCCCCGAGGCGATGGGATTGAAGGCCGCGGCGATGGCGGATGCGAGCGTGCTCTATTCGGTCTCGCCGGAGGCGTTTGCGGCATGAGCGACGCTGTGTTCGACCTCGACGCTTATTTCGCGCGCGTTCACCTCCCTGCACGGCCCTCGGTCGATCATCTTGGCCTCGGCGTGCTGCAACGCGCGCACCGGCTGGCGATCCCGTTCGAAAATCTCGACGTGCGGCTGGGGCGCGCGATCGCGATCGACAGTGCGTCGGTCTTCGCCAAGCTGGTGAGTGCGGCGCGCGGGGGATATTGTTTCGAGCATAACCGGCTGTTCCTCGATGCGCTCAACGCGCTCGGGTTCGACGCGCGCCCGTTGCTGGCGCGCGTCTGGCTCGGCGCGAGCGATGTGCCCGCCCTGACCCATACGCTCAGCCTGGTGACGCTGGGTGACGAACAGTGGATCGCCGATCCCGGTTTCGGCGGCAGCTACACCCCGCCGATGCCGCTGATCGACGGTGCGCAGGCGACCGCGCCCGACGGCGCATTGTTCCGGCTCGACCGGGCGGGCGAGCATGGCTGGATGCTGTTGCGCGACGGCGATGCCGCGACCACCGACGGGCGCGGGGCGGGGACGGGATTCGTGCCGCAGTACAGTTTCGATACGCGGCTGGTGTACGATGCCGACCTCGCGCTCAGCAACCACTGGACCTCGACCGCGCCCGGCGGCCGTTTCCGCCAGGCACGGATCGTCAGCATCGTCCTGCCCAACGGCTTCGCCTCGCTGACCGACTCGACCTATCGGCGTCGGGCGGGCGGGGATTCGACCGAGGCGGTCATCACCGATCCACGCGTGTACCGGCTGCGGCTGAGCATGATGTTCGGGATCACGCTGTCGGCGGAAGAGGTTGCGGCACTCGGGGTGGTTGCGGAGTAGGGAAGGGGGGACTCCCTTCCTCACTCGCTTCTTCCCCGGCGAAGGCCGGGGCCCAGGAGCATGACGGAGGTACCTGCGCCCATCCGCCAGCAATCCTTCGTTCCTCAACTGGGCCCCGGCCTTCGCCGGGGAAGCGGAACAGTGCGAATGTGAGAAAACAGCGCGGATTTCCCAGTGGAACGTGCGCCTTCGTCATAGCCTCTTTCATTGATCGAACGCGCTTCCCCGGCGAAGGCCGGGGCCCAGGAGCGATGGCGGCGGTACCTGCGCACATCCGCCAGCAATCGGTCGTTCCTCGACTGGGCCCCGGCCTTCGCCGGGGAAGCGTATTGTATAAGACGGGCCTTTACGCCTTCTCGCGCTCCAGCAGATCCGCCACATCGAGCCCGAGCAAGTCGATATGCGCGGCAATCCGCGGCCAGCTCGTTTCGAGGAAATGCGCACGTTCGGCGGCGCGCAGTTTTTCCGCTGCCCCCGGCAGGACGAACATCCCGACGCCACGCCGAACCTCGACATAGCCGTCGTCCTGGAAGCTTTGATACGCCTTGGCGACGGTCAGCGGATTGGCACCATGTTCGGCGGCAAGCGCGCGAACCGAGGGAAGCTGATCCCCTGCATGGAATTGTCCGCGCAGGATCGCGGCCGAAATCGTCCCGCGCAGCTTGATGTACACGGGCGAGTCTTCGCTGTTCAAGGCTGTCATGCTGATATAATACAGCACGGGCCTGTCATGTCCAGTCTTTTAATGGTTCCACTTTGTAACAATGTTTTCCAGAATGGAACGTGGACGCTCGTCTAATTGCCGTGAGGGCGTTCCAAGGAACATGAACCCGGCGATCCGTTCCGGATCTGCACCGAACGCATCGCGGACCGCACTCGAATAGCTTGGCCAGCCGGTCAGCCACCCGCCGGCATAGCCAAGCGCATGCGCTGCGTGCAGCAGGTTCATGCACGCAGCGCCCGCCGACATTTCCTGTTCCCACAAGGGAATGTGGCTTTCGGTCTTGGGCGAGGACAGCACGACCACCAAAGTGGGCGCCTGTTCCGCGAACTGCACCAGCGAAGCAAGCTCGGTCGCGCCAGCCTGTGGACGTTCCGCGCGATAGGCGGTGGTAATCACTTCGGCCAGCTTAGCGCGCTGCTCGGGTGCAACCACGACGAAGCGCCACGGCGCAAGCTTGCCGTGATCGGGCGTGCGCGCGGCGATCGTCAGGATCGTCTCGAGCTCGGCGGCGTCGGGCCCTGGTGCGACCAGATCGCGCGGCTTGCCCGAGCGGCGGGTGGCGAGGAGCGAGAGCGGGGTTGTGCGATCATTGAACATGCTTTGCCCTTAACGCGGTACGCCGCATATTTACACACTTGCGATTGACGTTAGTCTCGCCCGCAACCAAACGCGCCACAATCGCCGGCGCCACGACATTTTCAGGAGTTTGTACATGGTGGACACCCCGACCGCGGATACCCCGCGCGAGCCGGATATTTCCCATGTCAATCCGGCAGCGGGCGAGACGTGGTTCGGCCATCCGCGCCAGCTAGCGAGGATGTTCACCACCGAAATGTGGGAGCGCTTCGGCTATTACGGCATGCGTGCGTTGCTCACGCTGTATCTCACCAAGCATTTCATCTTCGGCGATCGTGCCGCGACCGGCCTCTACGGCGGGTTCACCGCGCTGGTGTATCTGACCCCGCTGGTCGGCGGGTATCTCGCGGACCAGTATCTCGGCTCGAAGCGCTCGGTGAAGTTCGGCGCGATCATGATGGCGGTGGGGTATTTCACGCTCTGCTTCGGCGGGCAGACCGCGGTGCCGTTCGCGACGATCGACGGGCAGCGCTACAACGTCACGGTCGAAACCAAGGCGGGCACCGAGCAACGCTTCATCACCGACCAGGGCCAGCGCCTGCAGGTGAAGGGCAATGACGACGGCACCGTCTCGCTGCTCGGCGCCGACGGCAGCACCGCGCGGACGATCGCCAAGGACGGCTTCAAGTCGGACGCCGAGCGCAGCCCCTTGTTCGTCACGATCATGCTGATCGCGCTGAGCCTCGTCTCGGTCGGCAACGGTTTCTTCAAGCCCAACATCTCGACCATGGTCGGCGAACTGTATGCGCAGGGCGACCGACGACGGGATTCCGGGTTCACGATTTTCTACATGGGGATCAACGTCGGGTCGCTCGGGTCGCAGATCCTGTGCCCGATCCTCGCGGCGACGTTCGGCTGGTGGGCTGGCTTCGGGCTCGCGGCGATCGGCATGCTGATTTCGTTCACGCTGATCCAGTTCGATGGCGGCAAGCTCAACGGGTACGGCGAACCTCCGCTCCGCACCGGACCCGACCGCACGATCCCGATCTTCATCGGCGCGCTGATCGCGGTACCAGTGCTGTATTTCCTGTTCGTCAACCTGATGAACGCGGTGCCGCCGGTGCCTGGGTCGGGCTTCGTCGGCTATCTCGCGTCGCTGTCGCTGATGGGCAAATTGCTGTTCGGGACCTTCCTGATCGGGATCCCCGCGATCCTGATCTGGTCGTTCGTGATCGGCGACAAGCGCGAGTTCCAGATGATGCTCGCCGCGATGGTGCTGATCGTCTTCAACGTCGTGTTCTGGACGCTGTTCGAACAGGCGGGCTCGTCGTTGACGCTGTTCGCCGACCGCAACACCGATCTGCGGCTGTTCGGCGATTTTGCGATCTCCGCGCCGCAGACGCAGTTCTTCAACGCCTTCTTCATCGTCACTTTCGCGCCGATCATGAGCATCCTCTGGACGACGCTCGCCAAGCGCGGGATCGAGCCGTCGATCCCGGTCAAGTTCGGGATCGCGCTGATCGGCGTGGGGCTGGGCTTCCTGTTCCTGGTGCTGGGTGCTGGCTATGCCGGTCCGGGGTTCCAAGTCGGTGTCTGGTGGCTCGCGGGGCTCTACCTGATCCACTCGCTGGCGGAATTGTGCATCTCGCCGGTCGGCCTGTCGATGATCACCAAGCTGTCGATCGCGCGGATCGTCGGGCTGATGATGGGCGTGTGGTTCCTGTCGATCAGCTGCGCGCAATATGTCGCCGGGATCGTCGCGCAGTTCGCCAGCGTCGATACGGTCGGCGGGCAGGTTACCAACCTCAAGGTCAGCCTCGACACCTATACCGGTACCTTCACGACGATTGCACAGGTCGCGATCGTGCTGGGCGTGGTATTGCTGGTCCTGTCGTGGCCGCTCAAGAAGTGGATGCACGGAGTCAAATAACCGGGGGGTAGGGGCATGGACGGCACGGCAATGGTTCTCGTGAGTGCGGCGGCATTCGTCGGCTCGCACTTCGTGCTCTCCCATCCACTCCGTGCGCCGATCGTCAGGGCGGTCGGCGCGAACGGGTTCCTCGGGATCTACTCGCTGGTCGCCTTCGCCACGCTCGGCTGGCTCGCGCACGCTTACCGGACCGCCCCCGCCACCGCGCCGTTATGGGCGGTAGGCGAGGGGATCTGGGGGCCGGTGACGCTGGTGATGCTGGTCGCGAGCATCCTGCTGATGGGGTCGCTGCTTGGCAATCCGGCGCTGCCGGGCAATCCGGGTACCACCGCACCGGCGGCGGCGCGCGGGGTGTTCAGTATCACCCGCCATCCGATGATGTGGGCGTTCGCTTTGTGGGGGCTGTGCCACATCGCGGTCTATCCGATCGCTGCCAACATCATCGTCGCGGTCGCGATCATCGTGCTCGCGCTGGTTGGCGCGGCGCTGCAGGACGCCAAGAAGGAATCGCTCCAGCCCGACCTGTGGCGCGACTGGGAGCGCAAGACGAGCTACTGGCCGTTCGTCGCGATCGCACAGCGCCGCGCGAAGCTGGGCGGCTTCCGCCCGCACGACATCGCGGGCGGCGTGGTGATCTGGCTCGTCGCAACCTGGGCGCATCTGCCGCTTGCGGGGATCGCGGCGGGGGTGTGGCACTGGATCTATCGCTAGGGTTGGCGCGTCTGTGGGGTTCGGGCTACCGCGCCACCTTCCGCCACCCACGAAAGACGTCATCATGCGCTTGTTGATTTTTGGACTGGGCTACACGGCACAGGCGCTTGCCGACCGGCTGCGCGGCGACGGCTGGAGCGTCGTTGGCACCAGCCGCGACGGGCGCGCTGGCACGATCCGGTTCGATGATGCCGACGCGGTACGGCGTGAAATCAGGGTAGCGAGCCACATCCTGTCGTCGGTTCCTCCGGCAGACGAGACCGACCCCGTCCTGACGACCTATGGCGCGGACCTACTCCGCGCAGACGCATGGCGCGGCTACCTCTCCTCGACCGGCGTCTATGGCGACGTCGGCGGCGCGTGGATCGACGAGACCGCCTCGACCGGCACCGGCCGCCGCAGCGCGCGCGCGGAGGCGGATGCGGCGTGGCTCGCGTCGGGCGCGCATGTGTTTCGCCTGCCCGGCATTTACGGACCGGGGCGGTCCCCGCTCGACCGCGTGGCGCGCGGGAGCTCGCACCGCGTCGACGTGCCCGGGCAAGTGTTTAGCCGCTGCCATGTCGAGGATATCGTATCGGGCGTGATCGCGGGGATGAACGGCCCCGCGGGGGCGTATAATCTGGCGGACGAACTCCCCGCCAGCCCCAACGACGTCGTCGCCTTCGCCGCACGGTTACTCGGGATGGAACCACCGCCGTTCGTCGCGCTCGAAACCCTGTCGCCGATGGCGCAGGGATTTTACGCCGAGAACCGCCGCATCTCGAACTTCAAGGCGAAGCGCGTGCTGTACTGGACCCCGCGCTACCCGGATTATCGCGTGGGTCTGCGTGCCTTGAGCGCGATGACGAGCCCGCCGATGACCAGCGCCGCGCCAGCACCCGCGAGCGCCGACCAGCGATAGCCCTCGAACAGCGTCGACAGGCACATCGCGATCACCGGCACCATCACGCCCGAATAGGCCGCTTTCGCGGGGCCGATCACGCGGAGCACGCCGAAATAGAGCGGGAACGCAACCGCGGACGCGAACACGCCGAGGTAGAGCGTCGCCGCGACATAGGACAAAGTCGGCTCGAACACCGGCGGCCCGGTCGTGATCCAGGCGAACGCGCCGTCGAACAGCGCACCGAGCAGCATCGCGACCGCGAGCATCGGGATCATCGGATAGGCGCGCGCGGTCTGTGTCCCCTGCATCACGTTGGCGGTCGAGGCCGAGAAGATCGCGAGCACGGTGAAGCCGATCCCGATCAGCACTTGCGTCGGCCCGTGCGGGTCGACTCGTGTCTCGCGCAGGAACAGCAAGGTCACCCCCGCCATCGCGACGCCCATCCCGACGATCAGCTGCCGCCCGAGTTGCTGCCCGAGGAAGATCCGCCCGAACACCGCATTGGGGAGCAGCATCAGCGCGAACACCACCGCCACCAGCCCCGAGGTGATGTGCATCTCGGCGCGGTAGACGAAGTTGAAGTTGAGGCAGAATTGCGCGAGGCCCAGCAGGACCGCAAAACGCAGCCCGCGCGCATCGAGCTTGATCCGTTCGCCCCGCGCGAATGCGTAGATCGCCATGACGATCCCGGCGACGAGGAAGCGATAGGTTACCGACCAGCTTGCCGGCACGACGCCCAATTGTCCGCGGATGACGAGCCAGGTCGATCCCCAGATCAGCGTCACGATCCCGAACGGGATCAGGATCGCGAGTTGGCTCGACCGGGGTGGCCAGGCGCCGGGGGGCGCGGAACTCAAAGCGCGGCGATCGCGTCGGCGAGCGGGCGGATGTCCTCGGGCTTCTGGTCCCACGAAACGACCAGCCGCGCCTCGCCGGGGCCCCAGTCGTAGAAATCGAACCCGAGGTCGCGGAGCTTCGCGGCTTCGTCCGCAGTCACGCGGATGAACACTTCGTTCGCCTCGGTCGGATGGATCAGTCGGTCACCCGCGCCCTGCGCAAGCAACGCCGCGCCCGCATTGGCGTTGCGCGCGAGATCGAGCCACAAATCGCCCTCGAGCATCGCGAGCAACTGCGCGGCGAGATAGCGCCCCTTGCACAGCAGCATGCCTGCGCGCTTGCGGCGGTACAGCGTCGCGTCGGCAAGCTCTGTGTCGAAGAACACCAACGCCTCGGCGTTCATCCCGCCGTTCTTGATGAACCCGAAGCTCAGCGCAGTGACGCCCGCACGCCACGTCATGTCGGCGAGCGAGCAGTCGGACGAGGCGATGGCATTGGCAAAGCGCGCGCCGTCCATGTGCAACCCAAGCTTGCGCGATTTGGCGATCTCGCCGATCGCGGCGACCTCGGCGGGGGAATAGACCCGGCCATATTCGGTCGCATTGGTGATCGAGATCGCGTGCGGCTGGGTCTGGTGGACGTCGTAGCGGGTCGCGTCGAGCACCGCGCTGATCGTCTCCGGCGTCAGCTTCGCGCCATCGCCGTCCGCGAGGAACAGCTTCGCGCCATGCGTATAGAATTCGGGCGCGCCGCATTCGTCATTCTGGATATGCGCGTCGCGGTGGCAGATGATGCTGCCGTGCGGCGGGCACATCGCCGCGAGCGCAAGACAATTCGCCGCGGTTCCGGAGGGGACCCAGAGGGCGCGCACTTGCGTCTCGAACACTTCGGAGAAGCGCGCGTCAAGCTGCTTGCTCCAGCGGTCGCCGTCGTAGGCGGTGTCGAGCGTGTTGGCGTCGGCCATCGCGGCAAACAGGGCCGGATGCACCGGGGCGGCATTGTCGGAGAAGAAGCGCATGGGGCGTGCCTACGCGCGCGGTCGCGGGGGCGTCAACCGAAGGGAGGAGGGGCTAGGGGCGGTTCCATGCTTACAGACGCTTATTCAGTATCTGCTTCCCCGTCGAAGGCCGGGGCCCAGTCGTGATGGCGGAGGTAACTACGCGCAGTCGCCAGCAATCTTCTGTTCCTCGACTGGGCCCCGGCCTTCGCCGGGGAAGCGGGACGGCGTGAAATTGTTAGATTGGCGCCGTTTCTTCAACAGCACCTGCGCCTCGTTTGTAGCGTGGATCATCTACCAAATGCGCTTCCCCGTCGAAGGCCGGGGCCCAGGAGCGATGGCCGAGGTAACTGCGCGCATCCGCCAGCAATTTTCTGTTCCGCGACTGGGCCCCCGCCGTCGCCGGGGAAGCGGGGCGGCGTGTAATTGAGAAGTTATCGCAGCTTCTCGAGCAGCGCGGTCGCCGCCCCCGTCGCGGCGTCCTGCTTCGAGCTCCCCACCCCCACCGCCACCGCAAACCCGCCGAGCGCGGCCTTCATGCGAAAACGGGGCGCATGATGCGGACCGGAGCGCTCCAGCACTTCATAGGTCGGGGCCTTGCGGTTGTGCGCCGCGGCCCATTCCTGGAGCGCGGATTTGGGATGCTGCGGTGCTGCGAGCTGCCGGCTTGCGCGATCCTGCCAGCAGGTGCGGACGGCATGGCGCGCACCCTCCAGCCCGGCTTCCAGATAGACCGCGCCGATGAGCGCCTCCATTACGTCGCCCAGCACAT
This sequence comes from Sphingomonas sp. PsM26, assembly GCA_030433805.1. GTDB lineage: Bacteria > Pseudomonadota > Alphaproteobacteria > Sphingomonadales > Sphingomonadaceae > Sphingomonas. Next base: position 57,792 of record JARUXA010000009.1, read on the forward strand.
TGTCGCTGTCCGACGCGCCATCGTCGCGCGCCTGCTTGCCGAGCTTGAGATACGGCACCACGCCGATCGAGCGCGCGACATCGGCGCAGATCGCGCCCGTCACCAGCGCGTTCAACCGCTTCGACAGCGCCCCCTCGGGCTCTTTCGGGAACAGCTCGAACAGCCATTCCGCCATCACCAGCCCGAGCACGCGGTCGCCGAGAAACTCGAGCCGCTCGTAATTGGCCGCCGCCTGGCTGCCATGCGTCAGCGCGCGTTCGAACGGGACGAGGTCGATCGGGCGGTGGCCGAACGTCTCCGCCACCCAGTCCTGCAAGGCTACGCTCAAAAACCTTCTCCGACCCGCGACCAGCGCGCCGCGCTGAACCAAGTCCACGGCAGCAGCCAGCTGGCCGAGCCATCGGTCGAGAAGAACGACACGACCGCCTTGCCCTCGATCCGCTCCATCGGCACGAACCCCATGCCCTGCGGCGGGTCGAACCGGCTGTCGCCGCTGTCGTCGCGGTTGTCGCCCATCACGAAGACATGGCCCGCGGGCACCTTGTACACTGCGGTATCGTCGGCGCTCGGCATCTCGCCGCGGTCGAGCACGGCGTAGCTCTTGCCGTTGGGAAGCGTCTCGCGGAACTGGCGATAGCGGCAGATCGGCGTGCCTGCGGCGTCGGAGTCCATGAATTCGCCAGGGCATTCGGTCCCGCCCGGATAATTGGGCGACAGCGGAATGGTGAAGTCGGGCATCCGCACCTTGGGGATCGCCTTGTCGTTGAGGAACACCTGCCCCCCGCGCATCTGCACGCTGTCGCCGGGCAGGCCGATCACGCGTTTGATCACGTCATGGTCCTCGCCCGGAGGGCCGCGGAACACGACGACGTCGCCGCGGGTCGGGTCGCGCGGCAGGATCCGACCGGGGATCAGCGGCACGCCCCACGGCAGCGACCAGCGCGAATAGCCGTAGTTCCACTTGGACACGAACAGGTAATCGCCGATGTACAGCCGCGGCAGCATCGATTGCGACGGGATGCTGAACGGCGCGAAGATGAAGCTGCGGAACACGAACACGACGATCGCGAGCTTCAGGAAGAAGCTCAGCGTTTCGCGCGTTTCCGACTGGCGGGGCTTGGCCTTGCGAGGGACCGCTTGGCCAAGCGGAACGGGCGCGGGTTCGATGTCGGGCATAGGGCGCGGTTTGCGGGCGGCGGAGCGTGTCGTCAAGCTGGCGGTTGTAACTGGGGGCCGTTAGGGCGATCTACACCGGGATTCGATCCACCCCTACAAGCAACGAGGTACTCATGGCAGCCGACTGGACCGCGATCGAGGGGCTTCCCAGCCCCCGGCTTGAAACCCTGTTCGCCGACGATGCCGAGCGGCTCGCGCGCTTCACCGTCGACGTTGCGGGGATTCACTTCGACTGGTCGAAGACGCATCTGACCGAGCAGGCGGTTGCCGCCTTCGAGGCGCTCGCCAAGGCGCAGGACCTGCACGGCAAGCGCGAAGCGCTGTTCTCGGGCAAGGTCATCAACACCACCGAGGGCCGCGCCGTGACGCATGTCGCCGAGCGTGGCGAGGGTTCCGAGGACGATGTCGCCGCCGCACGCATCCTGCATGCGCGGATGCGCGCGTTGATCGACGCGATCGAGGGCGGTGCGCTCGGCGAGATCCGCCATGTGCTCCACGTCGGCATCGGCGGCTCGGCGCTTGGCCCCGATCTGCTCGTCGATGCGCTAGGGCGCGAGTCCGGCCGCTACGATGTCGCGATCGTCTCCAACGTCGACGGCTGCGCGCTCGAGGAAGCGTTCGCCAAGTTCGATCCGACCGCGACGTTGCTGGTCGTCGCGTCCAAGACCTTCACCACCAAGGAAACCATGCTTAACGCCGAATCGGTGTTGCAGTGGATGGGCGAAGGCGGCGTCGACGACGTGTACGGCAAGGTCATCGCGCTGACCGCCGATCCCGACAAGGCGGTCGAATGGGGTGTCGACGAAACGCGCGTGCTGCCGTTCGCCGAGAGTGTCGGGGGCCGGTACTCGCTGTGGTCGTCGATCGGCTTCCCCGCGGCGCTCGCGCTCGGCTGGGACGATTTTTCGGACATGCTCGAGGGTGCAGGCGAGATGGACCGGCATTTCCGCCAGACTTCGCTCGCGCACAATGCGCCGGTGCTCGCGGCGTTTGCCGACCTCTATTACACCCACAACCGCCACGCCGAGACGCGCGCGACCTTCGCTTATGACGAACGGTTGCGGTTGCTTCCGTCCTATCTTCAGCAGCTCGAGATGGAATCGAACGGCAAGGGCGTGACGATCGACGGCGAGCCGCTCAAAGGGCCGTCCGCGCCGATCACCTGGGGCGGGGTCGGGACGGATGCACAGCATGCGGTGTTCCAGCTGCTCCACCAGGGCACGCATCTGGTGCCGGTCGAGTTCGTCGCGGTGATCGAGGCGGGCGATACGCTGGCGGAGGATCACCATCGCCAGTTGCTGCTCAACGCGTTCGCGCAAGGGGCCGCACTGATGAAGGGCCGTCCGAACGACGACGCCGCGCGCAGCTATTCGGGTGACCGTCCGTCGTCGACGATCCTGCTCGACGATCTCGATGCGCGGACGCTGGGCGCGCTGATCGCCTTTTACGAGCAGCGCGTGTTCGTGAATGCGGTGCTGATCGGGATCAACCCGTTCGACCAGTTCGGCGTCGAGCTCGGCAAGGAAATGGCCAAGGCGGCGGATGCGGGCGGGCAGGAGTTCGACGTGTCGACCACCGACCTGATCAAGCGCGCGTTCGGATGATCGTGCTGGCGGCGATGATGGCTTCGGTGACGGTGGCAGAGATGCGCCACCAGCGCCGGGTGCTGATCGTCGCCGCCGCGAGCGCGGCGGATGCGCGCAGGGTCGCGCAGGACGCCGCGCTGGCGGGGATGACAAAGGCGCTTGCCGACCGTGACGTCACGGTGGTCGAACTCACCGGGGACACGGTGCGCGGCGCTGCCGACACTGCCGCCGCTTTGCGCGAGCGGTGGCGTTTGCCCAAGGCGGCATTCGGCCTGGTGCTGGTCGGCAAGGATGGCCACGCCGCGTTGCGCCGCTCCGAGCCGATCGACGCGCCCACGTTGGTCGCCACGATCGACGCGATGCCGATGCGACGCGCGGGGCAGCGCTAGGATAAGTGGCCTACCCTTATCCCCGTTTGGGGGGGCGGTGACTAACCAGGATTTACGGGCCGCGTGTTTTGCGGCTGCAGAAGGACAAGACATGGCTGAGTATGACTACGACCTCTTCGTCATCGGTGCAGGCTCGGGCGGCACGCGCGCATCGCGCGTTGCAGCGGCGCATGGCGCGAAGGTCGCGGTGGCCGAGGAATATCGCGTCGGCGGCACCTGCGTCATCCGCGGCTGCGTGCCGAAGAAGCTGCTCGTCTATGGCGCGCATTTCGCGGAGGATCTGAAGGACGCGAAGCGGTTCGGCTGGGACGTGCCCGATAATCTCGGGTTCGACTGGGTCCGGCTGCGCGACAATGTGATGGAGGAGGTCGACCGGATCAACGGCGCCTATACCGACACGCTCAACAACAACGGGGTCGACATCATCCTCGATCGCGCGACCGTGACCGGGCCGCATTCGGTCCGGCTCGGTGACGGGCGCGAAGTGACTGCGGGCAAGATCCTGATCGCGGTCGGCGCTACGCCGGTCGTGCCCGATTGCCCGGGGAACGAACACGGCATCACGTCGAACGAAGTGTTCCATCTCGACGCGCTCCCCAAGCGCATCCTGATCGCGGGCGCTGGCTATATCGCCAATGAGTTCGCAGGCATCTTCAACGAATTCGGCAGCAAGGTGACGCTGATCAACCGCACCGACGTGATCCTGCGCGGCTATGACGAATCGATCCGCGATCGCCTGCTCCAGATCTCTATGATGAAGGGGCTCGAATTCCGGTTCAACGCCGCCTTCCAGGGGATCGAGAAGCAGGGCGACGGGTGTCTCCGCGTCTCGATGACCGGCCATGAGCCGATCGACGTGGATTGCGTGCTGTTCGCGACCGGGCGGTCGCCCAACACCGAAGGGCTCGGGCTCGACAGCGCGGGCGTCACGATGGACGACAAGGGCGCGATCGTGGTCGACGAGGACAACAAGTCGACCTGCGACAGCATCTATGCGGTCGGCGACGTCACCAACCGCGTCCAGCTCACCCCCGTCGCGATCCGCGAGGGGCAGGCGTTTGCGGACACGATGTACGGCAACAAGCCGCACCGGGTGGATTACGAGAACATCCCCTCGGCGGTGTTCAGCCATCCCCCGATGGCTGGCGTCGGGCTGACCGAGGCGCAGGCGAAGAACAAGTTCGGTTCGGTGAAGGTCTACATGTCCGACTTCCGCCCGATGAAGAACGTGCTCGCGGGCCGCAACGAGCGCGCGTTGTACAAGATGGTGTGCAACCCTGAGACCGGTCAGGTGCTCGGGCTCCACATGATCGGCCCGGACTCGCCCGAAATCTTGCAGGCGGCTGCGGTCGCAGTGAAGGCGGGGCTGACCAAGGACGCGTTTGACCAGACCGTCGCGTTGCACCCGTCGATGGCGGAGGAGCTGGTGCTGCTGCGGTAAGGCTTGCTTGTGGCGCGGTCCGCAATTTAGTAGGATCGCGCCATGGCACAGATGACGGTCTCTGTTTCCGAAGACATGCTTTCCTGGCTGGAACAGCGCGTTGCGGATGGAAACTACGCCAGCGGCAGCGACTATCTGGCCGAGCTGATTCGGGCGGACAAGGCGCAGGCAGACCATTTGGACTGGCTCCGCGTCGAGATCGCGAAAGGCTTCGCGTCCGGGGTCAGCAAGCGATCCCTGCAGGATATTCTGGCTGACCACCGGAATAGCCGTGCTGCGGCTTGAGCTCAGCGACAGAGCGGACGCCGATCTAACCGATATCCTGCGCTATGGATGCGCGACCTTTGGGGTCGACGTCGGCGAAGCTTATTTCCTGAGCTTCGACGCAACCTTTGAACGGCTGTGCGAATATCCCGAAATGCACCCGGTATCCGAGCAATTTGCCGGAGGCGTGCGAACCTGCCGGCATCGTAGCCACCGCATCTTCTACCGGGTCGAGGACGACTGCCTCGTCATCGGCCGTGTGTTCCATGTCGCGCGCGAGATCGAGACAGGGCTCCCGCTCGATTGAGATGCGAAGCCGCCAGTGCGGCGGCTTCGCACGGTTCGTTACCAGATATGCACCCGGTCCGCCGGTGCCAGATACAGCTTGTCGCCCGGCTTTACCCCGAACGCCGCATACCAGGCGTCGACATTCCGCACGATCCCGTTGACCCGGTAGAACGGTGGCGAATGCGGGTCGGTCAGCAACCGCGCGCGCGCAGCGCCTTCGCGGAGCTTGGACTGCCACGCCTGCGCATAGGACAGGAAGAAGCGCTGATCGCCGGTCAGCCCCTCGATCACCGGGGCCTTGCCGTGGGTCTGCTGATACTTCTGATAGGCGGCATAGGCGGTCTCGACCCCGCCGAGATCGCCGATGTTCTCGCCCAGCGTCAACGCGCCCTTCACATGGACGCCGGGAATCGGCTCATAGGCGTCATATTGCTGGCTGAGCGCGCCGGTCCGCGCCTTGAACGCGGTTTTCGCCTCGGGCGTCCACCAGTTCTCGACCTTGCCGGTCGGGCCGAACAGGCTGCCCTGGTCGTCGAAGCCATGCCCCATCTCATGCCCGATGATCGCGCCGATCGCGCCATAATTGACCGCCGCATCCGCCTTGGGGTCGAAATAGGGCGGTTGCAGGATCGCGGCGGGGAAGGTGATCTGGTTCGCCAGCGGATTGTAATAGGCGTTTACCGTCTGCGGGGTCATGTCCCACAAAGTCCGGTCGACCGGGGCCTTCAGCCGCGAGAGGTCGAGCTGATGCTGGAACTCGCCCGCGCGGATCGCATTGCCGAGCGGATCGCCGCGCACCACCTGCAGCGACGTATAGTCGATGTACTTGACCGGATGCCCGACGCGCGGGTCGAACGCGGCGAGCTTGGCGAGCGCGGCGGTCTTGGTTTTGGCGTCCATCCAGCCGTTGGCGGTGATCCGGTCCTTGTACGCCGCGCGCAGATTGGCGATCAGCTCGCCCATCTTGGCTTCGCTCTCGGGCGGATAGTGGCGCTTGACGTAGATCTCGCCGATCGCCTCGCCCATTGTGCCGTTGACCATCGCGATCCCGCGCTTCCAGCGGGCGCGCTGCGAAGGCTGGTCGTTGAGCGTCTTGCCGTAGAACGCGAAGGTCGCGTCGTCGAACGTCTTGGGCAGCATCGGGGCTGCGGCGACCGCGAAGCGGAACTTCATCCAGTCCTGCCAGGTCGACACCGGCGTTTCGGCGAAGATCTTGCCGAGCCCGGTCAGCGCGGTCGAGTTGCTCATGATGACCACCGGGAAATCGCCATAACCCGCGGTCTGGAGCAGCAGCGGCCAGTCGAACTCGGGCGTGAGCGCGGTGCGCTGCGCCGCGGTCATCGGCTTGAGCATCGCCATCAGGTCGCGCGACTGGACCGGCGACCATTGCACCTTCGCCATCGCGGTCTCGAGCGCGATGATCCGGTCGGCGCGCGCGCTCGCATCGCCCAGGCCCGCCAGCGTCAGCATCTGCTCGACATAAGCGCGGTAGGCGGTGCGGAACGCGTCGTACTTCGGACCGGTCTCGAGATAATAATCGCGCCCGCCCATGCCGAGCGACCCCTGTCCGGTGCCGACGGTATATTTGGACGGATCGGACGGGTTGGGAAGTTGGCCGATCTCGACCGGGCTGGCGTACCCCGTGGTCGCGAACAGCGTCTGAAGCTTGGCGCGGTCGGTGGCGGCGTCGATCTTGGCGAAATAGGGCGCGAGCGGCGCGGCACCCGCCTTGTCGATCGCCGCTTCGTCCATGAAGCTAGCGTACAGGTCGCCGAACTGCTTCGCCCCCGCGCCGACCGTGGCGGGGTTGGCGGCGGCATCGTCGAGGATCTTGCGGACGTTCGCCTCAGCCTCGTCGGTCAGCACGACGCCGTATCCGGCGGACGTCCGGTCCGGCGCGATCTGCGTGCGTTTGTCCCATCCGCCATTGGCGAAGGTCCAGAAATCGTCGCCGGGCTTCACCGTTTTTTCCTGCGTGGTCAGGTCGATGCCGAAGCTGCCGTAGCGCGCGCCGCTCACCGCCGGGGTGGCGGCTGGTTCGGTCTTGGCCAGGCCGGGCGCGGCCAACGCCCCCAGCGCGACCGCAGTCGACAGACGAAGCATGAGCAGGCGACGCATTGACATTCTCCCCGTGTTTTACCCGAGCATAGCACCGAGTTCGGGCGCTGCAATCGGTGTTGCGTTCCGGTCTGAAAACGCGAAAAGACGGCGCAACCGGATGTCCAAGCCGAACGCCTAGGAGTTGCCATGTCCTCGACCATCGCCGAACTGGAACGCAAGCGCGCCGCGGCGCGGCTGGGCGGGGGCGAGAAGCGGATCGCCGCGCAGCACGCCAAGGGCAAGCTGACCGCGCGCGAACGGCTCGAGGTGCTGCTCGACGAAGGCTCGTTCGAGGAACTCGACATGTATGTCGAGCACAATTGCGTCGACTTCGGGATGCAGGACCAGATCGTTCCGGGTGACGGTGTCGTCACCGGATCGGGGACGATCAACGGGCGGCTGGTGTTCGTGTTCAGCCAGGATTTCACCGTCTTCGGCGGGTCGCTCAGCGAGCGTCATGCGCAGAAGATCTGCAAGATCATGGACATGGCGATGAAGGTCGGCGCGCCCGTGATCGGCCTCAACGACAGCGGCGGCGCGCGGATCCAGGAGGGCGTCGCATCGCTCGGCGGTTATGCCGAGGTGTTCCAGCGCAACGTGCTCGCGAGCGGCGTCGTGCCGCAGATCTCGCTGATCATGGGGCCATGCGCCGGCGGCGCGGTCTATTCGCCGGCGATGACCGACTTCATCTTCATGGTGAAGGACTCGTCCTACATGTTCGTGACCGGCCCCGATGTCGTGAAGACCGTCACCAACGAGATCGTCACGCAGGAGGAACTCGGCGGCGCGGTCACGCACACCACCAAGTCCGGCGTCGCTGACGTGGCGTTCGAGAACGACATCGAGGCGCTGCTCGCCGCGCGCGACTTCATCGATTTCCTCCCCGCGTCGAACCGTGAGGGATCGCCCGAGCGGCCGTCGTCGGACCCGTGGGACCGGCTCGAGGACTCGCTCGACACGCTGGTCCCCGCGTCCGCCAACCAGCCGTACGACATGCACGAGCTGATCCGGAAGACCGTCGACGAAGGCGATTTCTTCGAGGTCCAGCCGACTCACGCCGCCAACATCATCACCGGCTTCGGGCGGATCGAAGGGCGCACCGTCGGGTTCGTCGCGAACCAGCCGATGGTGTTGGCCGGGTGCCTCGACATCAACTCGTCCAAGAAGGCGGCGCGGTTCGTGCGCTTCTGCGACGCGTTCGAAATTCCGATCGTCACCTTCGTCGACGTCCCCGGCTTCCTGCCCGGCACGTCGCAGGAACTGAACGGCATCATCAAGCACGGTGCCAAGCTGCTGTTCGCTTATGCCGAGGCGACCGTCCCCAAGATCACCGTGATCACGCGCAAGGCTTACGGCGGCGCGTATGACGTGATGGCGTCCAAGCATCTGCGCGGCGACCTCAATTACGCCTGGCCGACCGCCGAGATCGCGGTGATGGGAGCGAAGGGCGCGGTCGAGATCATCTTCCGCGGCCGCACCCCCGAGGAAATCGCGACGCAGACCGCGCAGTATGAGGCGCGCTTCGCCAATCCGTTCGTCGCGGCGAGCAAGGGTTTCATCGACGAGGTGATCCAGCCGCACTCGACCCGCCGCCGAATCGCGCTCGGCCTGCGCAAGCTGCGCGGGAAACAGGTCGAGAATCCGTGGAAGAAGCACGACAACATTCCGTTGTGAGTCCTTCCCGGGGCCCTACCTTGCAACCGATCAGACGCGCCTTATAATGACCTTATAAGGAGTCGCCCCATGCAGACCGCACGCGTGACGTTCTTGACGACGCCAGACGACAAGGCAGCACTTGATGCCTATGCCGCGCGGACCGGCCATTCTGTCGGGCATGTGCTGCGCGAAGCCTCGAGCCGCTACATCGCCGAGGGCGCGGACCGCGAAGACGCCGACCTCGCGGCGCTGGTCAGCGAAGTCAATGTGGCAATGCCGCGGATGGCCGCTGCGATCGACCGCATGATCCAGACGCTGGATGCGACCCATGACGACGTCGACCGGACTTTGCGCGCCGCCGGCATCCGCACGTGAGTTCGCTTGGGGACGCGCTGGAGGCGATCCGCAACGTCGTGCTGATGCAGGAACGCCTGGAAGTCATGGACCGCAAGGTCGATCGCCTCGCGAACGACGTGAAGGGCCTGAGCGACTATGCCGCGGCAATCGACAAGCGCGTCGTGCGGATCGAGACGATCGTCGAGATGGGCGTACGGAGCAACGCCCAACCCCGGATCGAGGGCTGATCCGTACGCGATCCTGCGGCCGGTCGTTTTGCCTTTCGGCGCGGACGCAATCTGGTAGCTAGGTCTCGTGGCGCTGCGTTGCACGTGTCGCCCCACAAACCCACCACCCGGGTTGCGACGATCCACCCGAATCCCGATCTCGCACCTGGGCACATTGCCGTGCCGGAGTTGAACCGTGGCCACTGATACCCCCCTCGATCGTTTCAAGGCCGTGCTTGGCGGAACCGCGCGCGCGCTGGCGGACGAACCCGAGATCGAGCTGGCCTATACCGCGGACGCCCCGACGCAATCGGGCAAGCACATCAAGGTGCCGATGCCCGCGCGCACGCTCCCGCCCGAGCAGGTTGCCGAGGCACGCGGTTTCGCCGACGGGTTTGCGTTGCGGCTGCGGCATCACGACGCGACGATCCACAACCGCCAGGCCCCCGGCGATGCGGTCGCGCGCGCGGTGTTCGATTCCGCCGAGAATGCGCGGGTCGAGGCGCTGGGGAGTCGCGGTTATGCCGGGATCACGGCCAATCTCGACACCGCGATGGAAGCGCGGCTGCGCGCCGACCCGATTACGCGCGCCCGCACGCGCGACGAAGTCCCGCTGTCGACCGCGCTGGGATTGCTGGTGCGCGAACGGCTGACCGGGGTCGCCCCGCCCGCGGCGACGCTGCAGGGACTCGATCTGGTGCGCGACTGGATCGAACAAAAGGCTGGTGGGGATCTCGATGCGATGGCGCTCGCGATCGACGATCAGCGCGCCTTCGCCGGTCTGATCACGCGGCTGCTCGAGGATCTCGAACTCGTCGAGGGCGACATTCTCCCTGACGAATCGAACGAGGGCGGTGACGAGGACGAAGGCACCGAAGAGCAGCAGCAGGACGAGGGCGACGAAGGCGACGACCAGGGCGACGAAGGCCAGGGCGAGATCGAGGCGCGCGGGTCCGAACAGGATTCCGATGCCGAGGACGGCGAAGGCCAAGAACAGGGCGACGAGACCACCGACGACATGGACGGCGAACCCGGCGACGAGGGCGAGGAGGGCATGCTCCCGGTTCGCCCCAATCGCCCGCCCGCCGACATGTCCCCGCAGTTCGAATATAAGGCGTGGACGACCACTTATGACGAGGTGATCGCCGCAACCGACCTGTGCGACGCGGACGAACTCGTCCGGTTGCGCTCCTATCTCGACCAGCAGCTCGTCCATTTGCAGGGCGCGGTGACCAAGCTCGCCAACCGGCTCCAGCGCCGCCTGATGGCGCAGCAGAACCGCAGCTGGGATTTTGACCAGGAGGAGGGCATCCTCGATGCGGCGCGGCTTGCGCGGATCGTCGTCAACCCGACGCTATCGCTCAGCTACAAGATCGAGCGCGAGACCGATTTTCGCGATACCGTCGTCACGCTGCTGATCGACAATAGCGGATCGATGCGCGGCCGCCCGATTTCGATCGCGGCGATCAGCGCGGATATCCTCGCGCGCACACTCGAGCGCTGCGGGGTCAAGACCGAGATCCTCGGTTTCACCACGCGCGCGTGGAAGGGCGGGCAATCGCGCGAGACGTGGCTCGCGGCAGGCCGCCCACCCCAGCCGGGGCGGCTCAACGACGTCCGCCACATCGTCTACAAGAAGGCCGACGAGCCGTGGCGGCGTGCACGCAATTCGCTCGGGCTGATGATGCGCGAGGGGCTGCTCAAGGAGAATATCGACGGCGAGGCGTTGCTCTGGGCGCATTCGCGGCTGATCGCGCGGCCTGAGGAGCGCAAGATCCTGATGGTCATCTCGGACGGCGCGCCGGTCGACGATTCGACGCTCTCGGTCAATTCGGGGTCGTATCTCGAACGGCATCTGCGGCAGGTGATCGGCTGGATCGAGGCGAAGTCGCCGGTCGAACTCGCGGCGATCGGGATCGGGCATGACGTCACCCGCTATTACGCGCGCGCGGTGACGATCATGGATGCCGAGCAACTGGGCGGAACGCTGATCGAGCAGCTCGCGGCGTTGTTCGATACGCCATAGCGCCGGGCGTTTGGCAAAGCGCCAATCGCCTGTGGGCCCGAATTGTGCGATCCCGTCCGGAGACGTTCGAGCACAGGAGTTGCGCGTGATCCGTTCTGAAAAGGGGTGTCGCAACGACAGGGGCGCCGCAGGCGCTCGCGCAATCGCGCTTGCCGTCCTGTCGGTTGGCGGGGTGGCATCGGCCGCCAAGACCGACGAGGCTTTCACCGGGCGATGGCGGATCGATACGGCGTCGATTACCGGCGATATCAAACCGACCGTGTTTCGCGTGCGCGGCGGGGTTTTCAGGCGAGACGACAACACGGCGGTCAGAGCCGATGGCCAACTTCACCGCGTCCCCTCGGACGGCTATGTGGATGAACAGTCGATTTCGGTCGAAAGCGATCGTGTCATCAAAGAGATCGACAAGGTCCGGGGGAAGCTCGCCTACACCGTAGACTATGTCCTCTCGCCCGATGGCAACACCCTTACCTGGCATGTGGCGAGCTACACGGGCCCGGATGGCCACGCCGTAAGGAGCGAAACGGTGCAGCGCCGTGTCGGATCGGCATCGAAAGGCGCGCATCCGATTTCGGGAACATGGAAACGGGTCGGCGTGACGGTCGATTCTCGGCAGGATACGATTCTCAAACTCGACGGGAATCATTTCAGCTCGCGGACCGACAGCGGAAGCGGGTTCGACGCCATCATCGGGGGCGACCCGGTCAGGCTTGATGGCGATAACTCGGGTGTTCGGGCGCAGATCACCAGACCTCGGCCTGATCTTATCGTCGAGACCGATCTCTCGGTGCGCGGTACCGTCGACGACGTGCTCTCCCTGCAAATGATGCCGGACCAGCGGACGATCCGTGCGACCGGGGTCTATGGACCCAAGAAGCGGTCGACGACCTTCTATCTTCATAAGCAGTCGGAATGAGCGACCCGTACCGCATGAGCATCGTTTCCCCCGCGGGTGGCTTCATCGGTCCGGTCAAGCGATCGGTGACGATCGCCGGGCATCCGACTTCGATCAGTCTGGAACCGATTTTCTGGCGGGCGCTCGAGAATGCTGCGCACGTTCGGTCGCTGCCGCTTAACGCATTGATAGCGCAGGTAGATGCTCTCCGGATCCGCACCGACGACCCACCGAACCTAGCAAGTGCGCTCAGAAGCTGGGTCGTTTCGCTCGCAAACTTTGAGAGTAATTCTCAATAGCGTTGACAGTGAGAGTGACTCGCAATAGCGAGGCCCCAATCAAAGGGGGAATTTCATGTCACGTATCGCCGTTGCAAAGCCTGCCTATCTAGCTCTTTCCTGCGTCGGGGCTTTCGCAAGTCTGCCCGCCTTTGCCAGTGACGCACCCGCCGCCGCACCTCCGCCTGCGAACGACGAAGACCCCGACCAGAAGCTCGACATCATCGTCCACGGCCAGCGCGAACGCCGCGACCCCAAGCAGGTCGCACCCTTGGTCGACACGCCCAAGTCGATTGTCGTGCTCGACAAGTCCGTCATTCAGCAGACCGGGTCGACCTCGCTCCAGGATGCGCTGCGCACCGTTCCCGGCATCACCTTCGGTGCCGCGGAAGGCGGCAACCCGATCGGCGATCGCCCGTTCATCCGCGGGTTCGACAGCCAGGGCAGCGTCTATGTCGACGGCGTGCGCGACCTGTCGTCGCAGACGCGCGAAGTGTTCGCGGTCGATTCGGTGCAGATCGTGCGTGGGTCGGATTCGACGCTCGGCGGGCGCGGCAATGCGGGCGGCTCGCTCAACATCCTCTCGCGGCTGCCGCAGGCGCTGACCTTTGGTTCGGCGAGCGCAAGCTACGGCAATGGTGATTTCAAGCGCGTTACCGGCGACATCAACGTTCGGCTGAGCGACACTGCCGCGGTCCGCCTGCAGGGGCTGTGGCACGATCAGAACGTCGTCGATCGCGACGCGGTGTACGCCAACCGCTGGGGCTTCGCGCCCAGCGTGACGATTGGCCTCGGTACGCCGACGCGGCTGACCGCGAGCTATTATTATCTCGAGAGCCACGAACTCCCCGACAGCGGCATCCCGTACCAATATGTCTGCTCGGCGACCAATTGCACGCTCCCCGCGGGGAACGTCTTCACCACCCCCGCGGTCGGCACGATCACGACGCGCGGCGGGCAGACGGGTACGGTGTCGCGCTCGGCCTTCTATGGCCTGAAGGACCGCGACTTCCGCGATGCGACGACCAATCAGGCGATGCTGCGGGTCGAGCATGACTTCGGCGGGATAACGCTGCGCAACACCGCGCGCGTCTCGCACAGCGAACAGGCGTATATCTTCACGCTCCCCGACGACAGCCAGGGCAACGTCTCAGGCACCGCCGCGACCAATCCCACCACCGGGGCGGCGGGGACGCGCGGCGATGTGCTGACCGGCGGCTATGTCTGGCGGCGCGGCAACACGCGCTACGGCTATAGCGAGAGCCTGATCGACCAGACCGACCTCAGCGGCACGTTCGCGACCGGCAGCATCAAGCACAGCTTCGCGGTCGGTGCGGAAGTCGCGTGGGAGAAGACCCGGCGTGGCACCTTCGTCTCGGCGAACGGATCGACCGTCAGCCCGCGCTGCAACACCGCGACGATCGCACGCTATTATTGCGCGAGCCTGTTCAACCCCAATCCGTCCGACCCCTGGGTCAATTACACCAGCGACACCTCCAGCGTCGCGACGCCGATCGTACGCGGCGCGTCCAACACCGAGACGCAGAACGACGCGACGACGATCGGCGTCTACGGGTTCGACTCGATCACGCTGCTTCCGCAACTGATCCTCAACCTCGGCGCGCGCTACGACCGGTTCAAGTCGACCGTCACGCTGCCGTTCGCGGCGGGCGGCAATGCGACCCGGCTGTCGCGCAAGGACGAACTGTTCAACTGGCAGGCGGGCCTGGTGTTCAAGCCGACCAGCGAGACCAGCCTCTACGCGAGCTATGCCACGGCCGCGACGCCGCCCAATGCGTTGCTCGGCGAAGGCCGCGAGGACAATGCGCTGCCGACCACCGCGACCCCGGTCAATCTGGCGATCCTTGATGCGCTCAAGGTACAGAAGACCAAATCCTACGAAGTCGGCGCCAAGGGCAGCCTGTTCCACGAACAGCTTCAGCTCGGGCTTGCGGTATTCCAGACCGATATCAGCAACGCACGGGTGCAGATCGACGCCAATACCGTCGGCTTCCTGGGCAAGACGCGGATCCGCGGTGTCGAATTGACCGCGAGCGGAACGATCCGGCCGGGCTGGACGGTGTTCGGCGGCTACACCTATCTCGACCCCAAGGTCATCGACGGCGGCAACAGCGCGCTGACCGCTGCCGCCAATGGTCCGGCTGCGGCCAAGACGGTCTATGTCCCCTCGGTCAACACCGGCAGGCAGGTCCCCCAGACCGCGCAGCACAGCTTCACCGCGACGACCAACTATGAACTGGTCAAGGGCCTGCAGATCGGCGGCAGCGCGATCTACATGGGGCGGCAATATGGCGGCTATGCCGACAATCGTACTGCGACCCAGACGACTGCCGGGGTGGTTACGATCAACCCCGCAACCACGACGCTGTCGCGCGGCATTCCCGACTACTGGCGCTTCGATGCGCGCGCGAGCTACGCGATCACGCCCAATCTGGAACTGAGCGTCAACGCGCAGAACCTGACCAACAAGGTCTATTTCACGCAGACCTATGCCTCGCACTTCGCGAACATCGCGCCGGGGCGGACCGTGTTCGGCACGATCACGGCGAAGTTCTGATGCTGACGCCGGACCAGCTCGTGGCATTAACCCCGGAGGAGATCGGCACGCATCTCTCCGGCCCGCCCGAGACCCGCGCGGCATTCGTCCGCGCGGCGGCAGATGCCGGCATGGCGGACGCGCAAGCGGTGTACGGCCAGATGCTGCTCGATGGCGCGGGCGTGGCACGCGATCCCGCCGCTGCGCTCGGCTGGTTCACGCGGGCGGCTGCGCAGCATCATGTGATGGGGATCAACATGGTCGGGCGCTGCTACGATCTCGGCTGGGGCACCGCGCCCGACAAGGTGCGCGCGGCGGAATGTTACCGGATCGCCGCGGAGGCCGGGCTCGACTGGGGCATGTATAATTATGCGACGCTGCTCGCGCTCGGCCACGGTGTCGCGGAAGACAAGGCTGCCGCGCTCGACTGGTTCCGCAAGGCGGCCGCGCTCGGAAATGCCAAGGCGATCAACTTCATCGGCAGCTTCCACGAGGACGGCTGGGTCGTCCCGCGCGACCTCGCGGCAGCGGCGCTTTGCTATGCGCGTGCGGCACAGGGCGGGGATTTCCGCGGCGCATTCAATCACGCGCGGATGCTCGGTGCTGCGGGCAAGATCGAGGATGCGATCGGCTGGCTCCGCCGCGCGGGCGCGACCGCTACCCCGGCATTCGTCGACAAGGCGGCGGCGTGGCTCGCGGCGTGCGACATCGCGGCGTTCCGCGCGCGCGGGGGCCAGGCGATCCGGGGGACGACATGCTGACCGTCATCCCCGACCTGCTCACACCCGCGCAGCTGGTCGCATTGCGCGCAGAGCTCGACGCCGCCGACTGGGTCGACGGCAATGCAACCTCGGGCGCGCAATCCGCGCTCGCCAAGCGCAACACGCAACTGCCCGAGGACAGCGCCGCCGCGCGCGCGGGGGGCAGCATGGTGCTCGATGCACTCGCGGCGTCGCCGCTGTTCGTCGCAGCAGCACTCCCGCTCAAGGTCTTTCCACCGCTGTTCAATCGTTATGCCGCGGGCGACGCGTTCGGTGCGCATGTGGATACCGCGATCCGTATCCGGCGCGGCAGCGATTTCCGCATCCGGAGCGACCTGTCCGCGACATTGTTCCTGTCCGATCCCGACAGCTACGACGGGGGCGAACTGACGATCACGACCCAGTTCGGCGCGCAAAGCGTCAAGCTCCCGGCTGGCCAGCTCGTGCTTTACCCTGCGTCCAGCGTCCACCACGTCACCCCGGTGACGCGGGGCACGCGCGTCGCATCGTTCTTCTGGATTCAGTCGATGGTGCGTGACGACAGTGCGCGCGCCATGCTGTTTGAACAGGACACCGCGATCCAGTCGATCGCGGCGAGGCTCGGCAGCGACGATCCCGAAATCGTCCGGCTGACGGGCGTCTATCACAATCTTTTGCGCCGCTGGGCGGAGGTCTGATGTCGAAGATCGCACTCCGAAACGTCTGGTTTCAGTTCCACAAATGGCTCGGGCTGCTGCTCGCGGTCCTCATCATCCCGCTGTCGCTCAGCGGTGCCGTGCTGGTGTGGGACGAAGCGGTCGACCATGTCCTCAACCCTGCGCGTTATGCGACCAGCGGCAGCACGACGATCGATCCCGCGCGCTATGTCGCGGCGGCGCGCGCTGCGCTCAAGCCCGGTGAGCGGATCGCCAGCCTCGCACTGCCTGAGGGCGACGGCCCGGTTCAGGTAACCGCGATCACCCCGCCCGATCGCGGCCGCCGCGGGCCTCCGCAGCGCACAACGGTCTATCTCGATCCGCCGACTGCAAAGATCCTCGCGACGGGCAGCAGTGCGCGCGGCGTGCTGCGCGTGCTCCACAATCTCCACGGCAACCTGCTGGTGCCGGGGGTCGGGCGGCAGATCGTCGGGTGGATCGGCGTGGCGATGCTGGTGTCGTGCGTTTCGGGCTTGTGGCTGTGGTGGCCGACGGTCGGGCGCTGGGCGCGCGGCCTGCGCTGGCGGCGGCATCGCAACACCGACACCAATCTGCACCATCTGTTCGGCTTCTGGATCGCGCTGCCGCTGTTCGTGCTGTCGCTGACGGGGGTGTGGATCTCCTTTCCGCAGGTGTTCGCCGGTGGGGGGGCGCCACGCGGCGCGGGTGGTCCCGGTGGCGGTGGGGGCGGGCGTCCGGTCGCGCTGGAGCGTCCAACGCTGGTGCTTGATGCGGTGCTCGCGCGGGCTGGCGGCGTGGCTCCGGGCACAGTGTCGCGCGTCGAATGGCCGACCGATCGCAAGCCCGAATGGAAAGTTCAGTTGGGGGAAGCGAAGAGCGTGACGGTCGATGACGTCACCGGCCGCGCCAGGCCAGCGCGCGCCGAGCGTGAGACGCTCGCGCGGACGATGCGGCGGCTGCACGACGGGACGCGAATGGGGTTCGTCTGGCAGCTGCTGGTGTTTCTCGGCGGCATCCTGCCCGCGGTGCTCGCGGTGACGGGGATCATCATGTGGTGGCGCGCCCGCGGGTGGAAGGCGCAGCTCAAGACCAGGCAGCGGGCCCGTGCGGCGGTCTGAGAATCCGTCAGGGCCATCAGCATGGGTTGCGCAACCGGATTGATCCTAGACGCCGCCGCGGGAGGACATCGCGGCCTTTGCGCCGGGCATACGATAGGCAGAGCCGTCAGGCGGCTATTGCGGACAATGGCGGGAGACGTCCTGCTTGTCCGCACACTGCCTGACCCATAAGGTCACAGCGCCGATGTGTGTTGCGGGACGATACGATTGCATCGCGCGCCGGACTCCGGGGTGTCGTGCAATCCAGGCCGATCCCGGTTCCGCATCCACGAGGACGATGTCGGGTTGGTTGCGCAGGATATCGTCGGCTAGCATCGCCGCATCCTCGCCCGCGGCTCGCGCAACGGCGGCACGTTGCGCAGGCGCAAGCGACGGATCGCCCAATTGCTGACGGCTACTGCCGGTCACCCACAGGCTGCCGCGTCGCCCTACCCAGCGACCTGCCACCCAGCGTGTCAGCGGATGGCCGAGCGCGAAGTCGAAGGATATGCCAAGAAGTTTCGGATGTGGTGGACCCAGCCGTAGCACGGCGTCCCTCAGCGCATAGGGTTGCGCTACCTGAGCGTAGCTGAAGGTCGAGGCGAGGGCGAGTAGTGCCCAGCACAGCGTCCCAAATCGCCACGCCGCCCCGGGGCGGGAGAGTTCGAGGGCAATCGCCAGCAAGGCCATGGCAACCGCGGGATAACCATGGTTGAGATAGCCCTTGCCCTGAATCAGCCCGGCAACGGCGAAACCACACGAGGCGAGCAGGGCCGCTCCCGCCGGGACCGTGGGGTACCCATGGGCAATGCGGAACGTAAGCGCGGCCGCGAAGGCGGGGATCAACACCATCGATCCCGTTAGCAGGTGCATCCAACTATCGCGATTTGGCAAATAGACGAGCCGCAGCAACGGCAGCATGTGATCGAGATACGAGGGGAAGGCCAGCCACACTATGGCGGTGTAGCCAATGCATACCAGCGCCAGGGCAATCCATTCACCACCAAGCACCGGTCTGAACGAACGTTGCCGCACGACCGCCCATCCCGCAACAGGAAGCAGGGCCAACAGCAGGTGCGGCTTGATCGCCACCATGATCCCTCCGCCGAGCCCCGCGGTCCAGGCATGATGCAGGCCGGGCGCTCGCTCCTCGATGCGGGTGACCAGCAGCGTCAGCATCGGCAGACCTGCAATCAGCGCGATGTGCTCGCGCTGGGCAAACTGGTCGACCGGCAACACCAGCAGCGCAAACGCGGCAAATGCCGTCAACCGCCACCGCGTGGCAGGGAGCGGGCAAAAGATACGCCCTGAGATATAGATCGACAAGACCGCCAGTGCGGCGACCATGACCACCGTTACCGCTTCCGGATGTAGGCCCAGTTCGCGAGCCAACGCCACGAACGGCATGTAGATGAGCACCGAGGCGGGCGGGTTCACCTCTTCGATGTCGCGGTACAACTTTGCTCCATCGAGCACACGCTCGGCGGTGGTGATCAGCCAGGAAACATCGCAGTTGAGCGAAGAGGCCGCCTGTTGCGCAAGCGCGAATAGCGCAAGCATTCCCACCCAATACGCCGGGCTCCATGCCCCAAACCGTCTGAAGGCGAGCGAAAGGTTTGCAGCAGTCATGCGCACTTGGGTAACGGACAGGCGTTGCCGTCGGCTTAATCTTGTCAGGCCGTTGAAGGCTTGCTCGCTAGCCCTCCACTAGAAGCGTGCGCGGTACATCAGCCAGATCGTCGTCACCCCGCTGGCAGCCGGAACTGCCGCGTCGACGGGGTGCCATGCTTGCCCCCCCGCTGGGGGGGCAAACCATTCTACCGCCCCAGCAACACCCGCGCCTGGCCTGCAATCTGCGCCAGCATTGCGGCATTGGGGGCAGGGGCCAGCCGTGCCCGGTCGACCACCGCCTTGAACTGCCCGACACGCGCGGCATTGTCCGCCAGCCATGCATCGACCAGTGCCTGCGGATCGAGCTTGCCGCCCGCCGCACGCGCCAGGAATTCCAGCCGCAATTGCTGGAAATCGCGCGCCAGCCCGGCGATCAGCAAACGCTCCCACGGATCGCTCGACTCGATCCGCGCGGCATTCGCCTGCGCCCAGTCGAGCCCGAGCGCCTGCCCGAGCCGGGTGAACGCGCGCGTCAGCTCGGTTTCGTCGATCCCGAGCCGGTCGCCGAGATCGGCAAGCCCCACTGCGCCGTCCATCTCGAACAGCCGGACGACCTTCTGCACCAGCGCGGTCGGGGCGCCCGCCGCTTCGAGTGCGGCGGCAATGCGCGCACTGTGCGCGCTTGCTTCCTCGAGCAGCAACGCCTTGGTCTGGCGGTCGAGATCCGCGATCCCCTTGCCGAGCCGCTTGAGCGTATCGCCCGGGCCCGCGTCCGTCCGCGTTGCGCGGAGCAGGTCCGCGATCTGCGACCGCGTTGCCACCGCGGTCTCGTCGAACAGCGCGATCCGCGCCGCTTCGGGCATGTCGGTCGTCTCGATCTCGCGCCACAGCGTCGGCAGGTCGAACAGACGTTCGGCCACCACGAACATCCCGGCGATGTCCGCGATCGCGGCGCCTTCTTCCTCGGCCAGCTCGAACGGATAGAGCACGCCCATCCGGTTGATGATGCGGTTGGCGAGCTTGGTCGCGACGATCTCGCCACGCAGCCGGTGCTCGTCGATCGCCTTGCCGAAGCGTTCCTGCATCGCCGCCGGGAAGGCCGCGTGCAGGTCGGGGAGCAATTCGTCCGCCATGCCCAGGCCCGACCGTTCGATCGCCGCCTGCAACGCAAGCTTGGCGGTCGCGAGCAGCACCGCGAGCTCGGGCCGCGTCAGCCCGCGGCCCTCGGCCGAGCGGCGCAGCAGGTCGTCATTCCCCGCCAACCCCTCGACCGCGCGGTCGAGCGATCCCGATGCCTCGAAAATCTCGATCAACCGGACATAGCTCGGCACGGTCTGCGGGCCACCGGCCTCGGCGATCGACAAGGCGAGCGTCTGGAGCCGGTTATCCTCGAGCACCAGATGCGCGACGTCGTCGGTCATGCTCGCGAGGAAGCTGTTGCGGTCCTCGAACCCGAGGCGTCCCTCGATCATCTCGCGGTTGAGCGCGATCTTGATGTTGACCTCATTGTCCGAGCAATCGACGCCCGCCGAATTGTCGATGAAGTCGGTGTTGATCCGTCCGCCGTGCGCGGAGAAGGCGATGCGCGCGGCCTGGGTGACGCCGAGGTTCGCACCCTCGCCGATCGCCGTCGCACGCAGATCCTCCGCATCGACGCGAAGACGGTCGTTCGCGGGGTCGCCCACCGCGATGTTGTTCTCGGCACGCGCCTTCACATAGGTGCCGATCCCGCCGAACCAGATCAGGTCGACCGGGCTCTTGAGGATCGCCGAGATCAGCGCGCCCGGCTCCATCTCGCGCTCGGTCAGGCCAAGCGCCGCGCGAACCTCGTCGGTCAGCGCGATGACCTTGGCGGTCCGCGGGA
The DNA here is from genome assembly GCA_030433805.1 of Sphingomonas sp. PsM26. GTDB lineage: Bacteria > Pseudomonadota > Alphaproteobacteria > Sphingomonadales > Sphingomonadaceae > Sphingomonas. Next base: position 79,000 of record JARUXA010000009.1, read on the forward strand.
ACACCCCGCCGCCGGTCGAGATCAGCGTCTCGTCATAATCTGCCCAGCTCGAGCGCGGCAGCGCGAACATCCGCAGACGCTCGGCGAACGAGGCGGCGGGGTCGGGGTCGGGATCGAGGAAGATATGCCGATGGTCGAATGCTGCAACGATCTTCAGTTCGTGGCTGAGCAACATGCCGTTGCCGAACACGTCGCCCGACATGTCGCCGCACCCGACGACGCGGATCGGCTGCGTCTGGACGTCGGTCCCGCGCTCGGCGAAGTGCCGCTGGACGCTGACCCACGCACCCTTGGCGGTGATCCCCATCGCCTTGTGGTCATAGCCGACCGACCCGCCACTGGCGAACGCATCGCCCAGCCAGAAGCCGTGTTCGAGCGCGATCGCATTGGCGACGTCGGAGAAAGTCGCGGTGCCCTTGTCGGCGGCGACGACGAAATAGGGGTCCTCGCCGTCATGGACGACGACGCCCTGCGGGTGGACGACCTTGCCCTCGACGATGTTGTCGGTGATCGACAGGAGCGTGCGGATGAACACGCGGTAGCTTTCAGTACCTTCCGCCAGCCACGCATCGCGGTTGGACGCGGGCGGGAGCTGCTTGGCATAGAAGCCGCCCTTCGCGCCGGTGGGCACGATCACCGCGTTCTTGACGCGCTGCGCCTTCATCAGCCCGAGGATTTCGGTGCGGAAGTCGTCGCGGCGGTCTGACCAGCGCAGGCCCCCACGCGCGACCGGGCCGGCGCGCAGGTGGATGCCCTCGATCCGTGGGCTGTACACCCAGATCTCGCGCCATGGCACGGGGGCCGGGAGGCCAGGAATGCGGTGGCTGTCGAGCTTGAACGCAAGTGCCTCGGCCCCTGCGGGCGTGAACGCGTTGGTGCGCAGCGTCGCCGCGATCATGGCGTGGAACGCGCGGAGGATGCGGTCGTCGTCGATCGCGGTCACGGCGTCGAGGCCGGCCTCGATCGCCGTGTCCGTCTCGGCTGGGTCGCGGTCTTGCGCGGGATCATGCACTGCGGCGAAGCGCGCGATCAGCGCCTCGGCGACGCGAGGTGCCCGACGCAGCGCATCGACCACGGTGGTCAGGCCATAGGTCAGCCCCGCCTGACGCAGGTAGCGGAACCACGCGCGGAACAGCACCACGGCCTGCGGGCTGACGCCAACTTCGATGATCAGCCGGTTGAACGCGTCATTTTCGGCAGCCCCTTCCAGCACTGCGGCAATCGCGCCTTCCAGCACCGCAGTATCGACCTGTGACGCGGCATCGTTCGATTCGACGATGAATTCGTGGACGAAGGCATTGCTTTCGTCCTGCAACCGCGTCGGCAACTCGCCGATCACGCGGAAGCCGAAATTCTCGAGCACCGGCACCGCATCGGACAGCGGCAGCGCATTGCCGAGCTTGTAGATCTTGAGATGGCGATCCTCGCCCGGGGCCGTCGGAATCAGGCGCACGCCACGCGCGCTCTCGTTCTCGAGTGCCGCGAGCCGCTGGATGTCCTCGCCCGCCTCGGCCGGGGTGCTGACGTTGCGATAGTTCTGCGGAAAGCCCGCTGCCCAGCGCAGCGCAAGCCGCGCCGCGCGCGGTGCATCGGTCTGCTCGACCAGCGCCGCCTCTACCGCGGGGACCCAGCCGCGCACCATCCGCGCAATCCGCGTGTCGAGCGCATCCGCGTCGGGGAGCACGCCGCCTTCGCGCAGATCGAGCGTGTAGCGAATCAGCGCGATCGTATCGTCGACCGCGATCGACCAGTTGAGAATGCTGGCATTCGCCACCTCGGCCAGCATGTCGCCGATGGCGAGGCGCCGCGCGGTGGTCAGATCGTCTCGCGGCAACCACACGAAGGCGAACAGATGCCGTCCGAGCGTACTGCGGACCAGCGCAAGCTTCGGTCGCGGCCGATCCGCCAGCGACATCGCGGTCAGCGCGACATTCTCGAGCGATTCGCGCGTGAAGCCCGTCACCAGATCGTGTGGCAGTGCGACGAGCGCGTGGGTCAGCGCCTTGCCGGTATGCCCCTTGGGGTCGAAGCCGAACTTGGTTTCGAGCTCCGCCAGCCGCGCGCGCAACACCGGAACGTCCTCGGGTGCGGCCAGCAGCGCGGCGCTGGTCCAAAGCCCGGCGTGGATCGACAGCCCTGCGACGCGCACGCCGTCGCGCAGCGGTACCAGCGCCAGGTCGAGCGGCACATGGCGGTGAACGCCCGAAATCAGGTTTGACTTGAGCAACAACGGGGCTTCGCCGCCATCCTCGAACCATTGCATCGCCAGGCGGCGCGATGCTTCGGCAAGGATGGGCACGGGTTGCGGATTGCGCGCGATACCCAGTGCGCGGTTTTCGCCCGATGCGTCCGCCCACCACGTCTCATGTCCCAGCAAGGTCATCTTGCGGTCGAGCAGCCACGCCAGCAGCGCATTGCCTTCCCCCTCGGGCAAGGTGGCGATGTCGGCACTCATCGCGGCTTCGAGCGCTTGCCAGTCGGAGACCGCGGCGCGGACGTCCGCGAGGTTCTTGGCCAGTTCGACTACAAGATCGCGCCGTTCGCGCGCATCGACGCGCTCGAGCTCGATATAGATCATCGATTCGGCGTTCCCGTCGTCGACTTGGGTCAGCGCCCCGTCGGAATCGCGGGTGATCTTGAGCACCGGGTGGATGATGCGGTCGATCGACACGTCGTGTGCGCCGATCGTCGCGGCGATCGAATCGACCAAGAACGGCATGTCGTCGTTGACGATCGCGAGCCGCATCAGACGGCGCGGGTCGGTCGCGGGGAGCGGCTCGAGCGCGATCTTCGCGGTCCCGGGCGCGCGCTCCTCGGCGGTGGCGGCGACGAAGCTCGCAGCGGCCGCCCGCTCGGCCTCCCCGAACCCCTGTAATTCTCCCGGAAGAGCGCCCTTGGTAAGTCGAACGGCAAGCGCATCCGACAGCGATTTCAGCGTGGTCTTAGGCATGCGCGCCCCTATGCTCCGGTCAGTTCAGGACCTCAAGACTTGTGGCAGTGCAGCATTTCAGCGCACCGCGTGACGCATCACCCGCTCGGTCAGCGCAGTGTCGTCGGTTACGGTTGCAACGATATCGAGCGTTCCGGACGGCGCGGAGCGCGCCAGCAGCAAGACATATTCGCCCTCGTTTGCATCGGTGTCGAGCGCGACGCGGGCGAGCGCCGGGCGTTCGGCCAGTTCTTCACCGGGGCTGGTTCGCGCGTGCGCAAAGGGTCCGCGGGCAAGGCGTTCGGCGCGTACGACACCCTTGATTCCTCCGGCAAAGCCTTCGAGGAAATTCTGCATGCCGCCAACCGGTACGCCCTTGCGACGCGCGTGCGCCAGGACCGCTGCATATTCGGCCAGCCGGGTCTTGTCGTACGCGGTGCCGAAGACGAGCTTGACCACCGGGGTCATCGGCGCGCGCAGCTGAACAGCGATGTTTGCCTGTTCCAGCAGCATGTCATAGCCGCGCGGATCGGCATCGGCGGCGATCGCGAAATCATGCGCGCGGCCCAATGCGCGATACAGGGTCGCGCGGCTGCGCAAGTCGGCAGTGGCGGCGGCGGCGGCGGTTTGCTGCGCGAGAAGCAAGCGGTCGGACAGGCTGTCGTCCGTGGAGGTTGGGTCATCCCCGTCGACGTCTCCGCCCACGTCCGCGTCCGCACTTACGTCATCGTCATCGGAGTCCGTCGTTTCCGAATCGACCAGTGTCGCGAGGGCGTGGCCGGGCCCGTCCGCCCAGACGGGCGCGGTTGCAGTGCGGGGTTGAACGGTCCGCGCGGCCTCGATCTCGGCGTACAGCCGTGCCTCCGTGTCGGCGTCGACCAGTTCCTTCCAGTTGATGACGCCGTAGATGAAATCGATCGAGTCCGCGTCCGATGAAAAGGGCATGAGGATGCCGCGATACAACGTGTTGTGGCCGCGCGTGCTGACGAACTCGGCCTCGAACCCGATCGGCGAGCGGTTGGCGATGATCTGCAGATAATGATCGGTCAGCCGCGACAGCAGCGACCCGCTCGGAACTTGCGCGATATGCGTCGTGCCGCCGTCGAGCGAACATTCGTCCCGCAGCGCCCGCCCGAGATAGGCGATCGCGGGGTTCTCGGTGCCTTTGCTGAAATCGAGCAGGACGCTGTTTGCGCCGAAATCGGCGATCGTTGCAGGGTCCAGGTCCTGGATCGAGGGATAGCTCCGGCCCCTGAGGAGCGACACCCAATGGTTATAGGCGCGAACGTGCATGCGACGCTCGTCGGTCCCGACCGCGAACTGGATGTCGGCAACCCGGTCTCCCGTCGCATCCTGCCCGCCCCGACCGGGGGCATCGGCACCGAACCGATCGTCCTCATAGTCGTGAACACTATCCATTGCGCAAACGCCCTATCTGGCCCGCCGGGCCGCTACTGGCCTGCTTGTGCACTCCGCGTGGTAAACGTCCGGTAAAGAGCTCGGGCACCGGTGGGAAATCGTCACGATTTTACGGCATTGGCTTGCCATCCCGAAATCCATTTGATAAGCGCCCGCCTCCACGGTCACCGATATGGTGTCGTGCATGCCGCTTTAGCTCAGTTGGTAGAGCATCGCATTCGTAATGCGGGGGTCACAGGTTCGAGTCCTGTAAGCGGCACCACTTCCTTGTTCGGCGGCGTCCGCCGCTGTTCAAAAACCCAATTAATTCAAGGTCCTTATGACGCGATTGTGTTCGTGTCGGACCTCGGTTGTTCGTGAGCAGCCGCATGACGTTGGGGTATTTCGTGGGGGTACCCTGACTACTCCCGATTGAAACACCCCCAAGACCCCCATTCCGCTGTGTTTCCGCTCGATTGCGCCAGCCCTCCGTCTGCAGATAGCGGTGTGCAAACCAGTTCAACATGCGCTCGCGAGAATCAGATAAACCAGCGAGCGAAAAGGGCGCCTGCTGCGAAAATGGTGGCGCCCATGATGCATCCAGCTGCGGCAATTCCCCATAACGCTCCGTTCGACACTGGTTCTGGCAGCGGGGCTGCCAAGTCGCGTGCCTTTCGGTCAATTCTCAGGATTGCAGCCTCGACGTACTCTCTCGTTGCGTCCGTTTGCGCCATGAGAAATCCTTCTTGATTGTATCGTTGGCCATTGTCGTCGGCTAAAGATGCTGGGGAAACTGTTATCTGACGAAATGGCCAAGCGATGCGTTAGATTTTCCTGCTCCGGAATCAGGCTGCATCCGCTCTTATCAGATACGCCTCCGCAGGCGCTTGTTCACGCCCTCGAAGCTCGTCGAGATGGTCACTCCACCATTGTGCCATTGCTACGCGCTCATCCCAGTGGAGCCCGCGGTGATATGCCGCACGAATTTGATCGCGATCTTTGTGCGCAAGCGCGCGTTCGATCGCATCGGGCTGAAACTTGCCCGACTCGTTCAAGAGCGTGCTCGCCATCGCGCGGAAACCGTGCGCGGTCATTTCCTTGCCGGTATAGCCGAGCCGGCGCAGCGCGCTATTCACGGTGTTCTCCGACATTGGTCGCGTGTGGGTTCGGATTGATGGGAATACAAAGTTGCCGTCACCGGTGAGCTCGCGCGCCGCGGCGAAGAGTTCCAGTGATTGACGCGAGAGCGGAACGACATGGGCTTGCCGACCCTTCATCTTCGCCGCGTCGATCCGCCAGACGCATGCGTCAAAGTCGATCTCCCGCCACTCGGCACGCCGGAGTTCTCCAGGTCGAACAAAGACATGCGGCGACAGCTTGAGCGCAATCTGGGTAATCGGCTGTCCGTCATAGCCCTCGATTGCGCGCAATAACTGGCCGACGCGTTGTGGTTCGAGGATCGCCGCGAGATGTTCCGGCTTGGGCGCAGTCAGCGCTCCCCTAAGATCGGCAGTAGGGTTGAAAAGAGCGAGTTGGTTTTGCACCGCAAAACGGAAGACCTGCCCGATGAACTCGAGCGTGCGTCGTGCCGTCTCGAGCGTGCCCCTCGCCTCCAGTGGACGCACAGCCTCGAGAATAGTGCGTGGTTCGATCTCGGCGATGGGGCGGCTTCCCAGCGCTTTCTGCACGAGCTCCAGGAACCACCTACGCTTGCTTACGGTGGCGGGGGCTAACCCCTCGCGCTCGTTCTTTTCGATGTATCTTAGAGCGACCGCGTTGAACGAATTGACCGCTCCAAGCTTCGCTGCATTCTTGTCGCGGCGCTTTTTTTCGACTGGGTCCACGCCGCTCGCTCGCTGTTGGCGTGCCGCGTCGCGCAGATCCCGAGCCTGTTTCAGGCTGATGTCGGGATAAGCACCTAGCGACAGGTGCTTCTCGATCCGCTTTGCTTTGCCATCATCGCTGATGCCGTTCGCTCGATATTTCATCCGCCAAAGCCGGCCACCCGCCGGGGTGACAAGCAGGTATAACCCCTTCTCGTCCGTGAGCTTGTACTGCTTGTCGCGCGGCTTTGCGTTGTTGATCGCCGTAACAGTGAGTGGCATCGGCGATCACGCCACCGCCGATCGGGACACCAAGGCGTCGAGGTCGTCCCGACGCAGCAGGGTGCGAGTGCCGATTTTGATGGGCGTAAGCTCGCGCGCGTTGATGAGCTCATACAGCTTCGTTCGGCCGATACCGTAAGCCAGAATGGCTTCTTTGACGGAATACATAACTTTATTAATCACTTGTACCTCCATCGATGCGCCTCGTGCTGCATCGTATTGTTAGTAGTAACACGCACAATAGTGCTTGTCTACGTGGCTTTTTGCGGTGTAGAGGCGTTAAACCGTTAGAGAGCAACCAAGGTGCATAGTGAAAGACTCACACATAGAAAATGCCGACTTTAGCCACTCCGGGACGCGGGCAACGCAGATGTTTGCTGAGGCACTCATTGCAAAACCTGACCTGTCCCAGCGCTCTCTGGCGCACCTGCTCGGCTACAAATCGTCAGTCGTAGTGAGCCATATGGCAAGCGGGCGGGCGCCCATTCCGATCGATCGAGCGCTGGAGATCGCAGCGGCGGTGGACATGGACCCGGGGGAGTTCCTGTTGGCCGTTTTGGAGCAGCGATACCCTGACATCGCGTTCACCGATTTGTTGTCCATCCCCGCTGGGCAGCAGCTACGTTCCGGCAGCACGGCTGGCGAAGATTTGGACGTGATGCGAGACCTTGAGCGCGTCGCGGGCGCACGCCTAGCAGAGCTTCCAGAGGAACGTCTCAGCATCGTCCGGGACGTGCTGACAGACCGCGATCCATCTCGCCGCTGGCTCACGCTAAACGAGCTTCCGCTTGTCGAAGATCTACGAGATAAGTTTCCGATGCTGAGAAGCAAAGGCATCGCCCCGTCGGTTCGTGCGCAACTCTTGCGTGGACTCAAGGGCAAATGACCGACGAAACGCCACTTCACACGAGATCAACGCTGACGCCGGTACGCAAGAAGATGTCCTTAATCAGTCCTCTAGTAAGGCAGCGGACAGCGATAGTAGACTGGATTTCTGAAATGGAATGTTCCCATGCAGTTACCTTAAACGTAAACCGTAGTGTATCTATGGATAATATCAGGAAGATGTTTGGTCAGTTCTGTAAGAGAGTTGATGAATACAGATTTGGACGAACTCATGTCCCAAGAATTATATCGATTTTCAGGTTTACCGCGATTGCATTTGTCGAACATCCAAACAGTAATATACATTTGCATGTTGCCGCTCGGTTGGATCGGAAGTGGCTCGGTTATGCGTTTGGACCTCGCGAAGAACGAGCACTGGACTACGCGTGGCGCAACATCGTGCAGGGATCGGGATCTACCTGCATCAAAGAAATGGGTTCCAAAGGGCCCGCAGCAGGCTGGGGGCGCTACGCGACCAAGGATTACCGGTCAGGCGCAGAATATTTTCATTCGCATGATTTCCACCCGGACCGATCCGTGTTAAAATCGTTGGAGTTGCAGAAAACTTTGACTCAGCTTGCGTTGAGCACGGGATTTCGGTGACACTTTGTAAAAGCACAGCGTGGCGTCAGGACAACATATCCCGACCGTGACATTCGTTTGAGGGCCAGACGAAGAGAGCTGAGATCCGCAAGCTGGCTGACGGCCGGTTAGGCGAGCCCTTATGGTGACGACGTCGCCGCCCTGTCTGCCATCGAGTGTCTCGACGGCATTCCAGCGGTATGGCCTACAAGATCACGCCGCCATCAAGCCTCCATTCTAAAATTTCATGGCAAGCCGTAGCGAAGCGAAGGTGAAGCCTTGGCGGCGACGCAGTCGTCGCCACCCCCTGGCATGCGTAGGCTTCGTGGCATCGGTGCAGCTACTCAATAAAGGGAATGAGCGCTTATGGGTTGCAGCTGCGTAGCAGCGGCGGCCCATCCCGACACGAGCATCGTGTCGGGTCCCACGGTCGCAAGACGTGTTCGCCTATGCCAAGGAAACAGGCAGTAGCGCTAGGGCCGTAGCTTCCTCGCGAAGCACCTTCACAAGGATGTGCAACGGCATCGTAAAGTGGTTCACGTTGGTTCTCTAACGGCGTGCAGCGAGCGTGACCGAGGCCAATTCGCCAGCTTTCAGCTCAACAGCAAGATTGTAAGAGCATCGTTATCTTGCCGCGGTATCGGATGAGTTTTGATCTATGGGCGTTCTGCTTGTCGACCGCTGGGAGGCGGACGAGCTCAAGCCCGGTTACTGGAGGCGGTTGGCCAGATTGAGCTATAAGACATACCGGCGCATAACAGGGAGACCGACGCTTAGCGCGGTATGCAGCTCGAAGTAGGAATTGCGAATGGCTAAAGCGCTCATATCGTGTGTTGACTGGAGTGATCGACCCGGTGTGCTGCTTTCACCGCTCGAACGGCTTGGTTCAAAGGCGGTGACAAGTGTTTTCAGATCGCCGTGAGAAAGTTGCGCGATTTTACCGAAAATTTTGCGCACCAGATGCTCACTAGAAGCCACCCGCATGCCATCGGGCGACATGCGAACTCTCGTTCGACCAATACCGGTCTGAAGGAGACACCGACCATGCTCACCGAGATCGAACGCTCGCAGGCACGCTTTCAAATCTATGAGATCGACCTGCCCGGCGCCCCGTATCGTCAAACTGTGGTCGCGCACTGCATGGCACGCGCACTCGAAATCTCGCTCAACAAGGGCGACGACATCGAGAGCGGCCAGATGCTGCTCGTCTGGAACGTCACTAATCAATGGATCTTGCACTCACGCATGGCTGCAGAAGCCACGTTCTCCCTGCTAGGCGAGAAGCGCGAGGGGCAAATCGAGTTTGATTACAAAGAGGGGTGGCAGCGGGTGCCCGACGCCGAATAGTCGTCGATAATATCACCGGCGTGTCGAAGCGAATGCAACTTCGGCACGCCCATGCCATTCTCCGGCAAATTGCTTTGTTGTTATAAATCAAACACTTGGTAAAGTTGCAAGAAAATGACCAGGTTGCATGTGCAACCAAAATTGACGCGACGCGATCAAAGGCTCCACGGCTGTATCGCGGTCCTCGAACCTTTGCGTTCAAGAATTGCCACGGCAATGTGACTGCGTTTCTTGCGGTCACAGCCGAGTTGGCCACCGCATTTGCAACATCGTCGTCAAAGAGTCGGGCCGACCGCGATGCTACGCCCTCAACATTAGGTCACAGTCCCCGGCACGTGGTCGGTGAAGGCGGAAATCGCCAAGAGGAAGGTCGACACCGCTTCGCCCCTTCCATGGTAACGCCACGGTCGATGTGACCACTGAGGTGATCGCGTGGTCAAGAAGCTGTTCATCGGCTGACACGCGGTCAGCGTTCGGCACGGGCTAGAGACGAGCCGATGTCGACCGCCAGCGAGCCGTTGTCTCGGGATCGACCTGTCTACGCCTTGGCGTGAATTGCGGAGGAACATGGCTTTGGTCCGTCATCCACCGCATCTTGCATGGATGTACACCTCCAACATCGCACCTGCAGCCAAGCACGTCGTGTAGTAACCTAAAGCGAGTGCCATGGTGGGCCAGATCCGTTCCGCCTTCTGATCCCGTATTGCGTCAAAACCTGCGGCGGTGGCGCGCATCCCTTCGTCGATCCTCGCGATCGCGGCGGCGAGGTCTGCCTCTGTCATGCTCATCAAACTTCATAGTGATGCGACGGTGATCATGAGCCTACCCTAACCTCTTTCACGGTCAAGAACCGTTTCAGAGCGTCCGGCATCGGCGCACCGCGGGCTTTGACGAAATCCGGAAACGCGTCGGAGGGACAGAACTTTGGTTCGTTTATAATTAGATGCTGCCACAAGAAGCTCTGGGTTCGCGTGCGAAGCCATGCCGGGAAGTTGCCATCGGATTTGCCGAAGTCCTTGTGGTCGATGAGCAGTTGGATATTGCCGAGGAGGTTGGCCGAGGCTGGGGTGCGCGCCATCAATGCCCCGGCATACCGCGTTTGTGCAGCGCCTATTAGCGCAAGGCAGCCCGAGGGATGATGTGATCCACATGGAAGTGAGCGTTCGGCGTCCTGCGAGCGTCGTAGGGCACCCCGAACGCCATGGCGTCATGACAGTTGCCGTAGTTTGTTTCGAGTGGTTTCTTGGTCACCTCGTCATCGAGGACGAGATAGCGGGCACGGCACACGCGCATGTCTTTGACTAATTGGACCAGCGGGAAGTCGGATAAGCCTGCATCTTGCGCGCATCGCATTCCCGCACGTCCGATGGTCTGATCAGAAGTGCGGCCGAACGCTCCTTGAAGAGGCTGCTGCACAGCCTGCGGCAAATGCGCTCGCGGTTGGTCGAGACAAATATAAGAGTCCCGTCCAATGAGTCGCGACTGAGCTTTGCAAATCAATATTCGATCGGCACCAGCCTGTTGATGCCAGTAAGCGAGGAGTTGTCGAGACCGAAGCGGGAGCAAGCGATACCGCGTTGTCGAGCGACATGTGTAAGGTTCTAGTTTATGTGAGTTATCGCCATCGCGCAGGTCGTGAAGTTCGCCACGTTTCAAACCGTCGGTAAATCGGAAATGACCGGTCGTTGTGGACGCTTCGAAATGCCGTCTCTGTTTATTCCATGTCTATGCCAACATGATACTCGAAAGATGGCGGTGGTATTGTAGCTGAGCATGCTCGGTAGGGATGAACAAACCTTTTAGCCTTCGCCAGGCTGAATGATCCGATCGGTTCGGCGGTTGGTGTCACCTGTCGACATCATCCTGTCCATGCCGGTGAGGTTGTCCGAATGGTTCACCTGATTGACCGAAAAGAACCATCGCACTGGCTTTCCGTGCCAGTATCATTGAGAGTGATAGCCACTTACAGCCTTTGCTCTCTGCATGCGGCATCATCGAACGCTAAGTTTTCAGCGACGACGTCTGCCTTGGTAGAGGGGTTCTCTGTCATGGTTTGAACTGGTGGGCCGTTACAGCTTGCGAGAAGTGCAGCTGCGCAAACTGTCAATACGATCTGATTCATTGTGTATGTTTTGTACTTCGGGCCTTAAAGCGTCCCATAGTGTGGTTGTGCTTCCATGGCAGCCTGTTCGCCTTTGCGTTTCTCCTCCGCGGCCGTCCACTACCAACCATTGTGGTTACCAACATGCACTTCACGAGCTGCCCAAAGTCCTAGAAACTTTGGAAAGGCGCTATCCGGATGCTGCCTATCGCCGGCGATCTTACAGTCCCGACGCCATCCGCGAGCGGAGGCACGGTGAGATTACCGGGGGTGACCCGACAGCGGGACCTATCTCATCTGAGCCGAGTACAATGGCAAAGCTTTCTACAGGCCCAGATGGCATATGAAGAGAACGTGATTCTGTTTGCGTGTCCGCCCTATCATCAGATGTTTGGTGGGCTGTTGACCGAAGCACTGCGCTCGCTGCGCGTGATCATTCGCCGCATGCGCGCGAGAATTGTTCTGATGAGCTGGCGCTCGCTGTTTGGCACCTACGCCATCCGATTGCTGGTGATGATGATCCGGCAATGATTGCCTCGATGAGCGCGGGTGGGTGGAACAGCTTCGCTAACGCGCTTGGGACTTGACAATAACAACACCAAGGATCAAATCAGGAACATGATAATGCGCAGCGGTACATCTTCAGTAAGCAAAGACATGGCGGGCTCTGGTTGGATGGTCGCTGTGGATGACGCTTGGCGCACGCCACGGCTCCGTCGAGAGTTCGAGCGGACGACTGGCGAGGCGGCCCTTGGCGTGGGCGATAAGAGCGAGAGTGCTGACCGGGAGACGGGCCGCACCTCAAACTATCGAGATGCGTTTGTTTTATGGGTTACTCGCGTGCGTGGACTTGAGGCGGTGGCACCTGCGTCGGTTAGAACGAGACTGGCTGAAGAACCTAGGCGGGCCGATTGACGACACCTTGTACGTTCGACATCGCGGCGATCCCATCAAGCAGCGATGCCTTCTTCGGACCTGACACGCCCATTCCTCTTACAATCTCGTTGATGTCCTCCCGGCGCCGTTCATCTGCTGACGCGAGTGCCTTGTCGTGATTGCGAGTTCGTAAAGTCGCAGCGGTGCCGCTCGCTGCCTTCGCTGCACTTCGCATAGTCTTCGCAATCGCGACGAAGTTACCGATCGGTGTTGCGTTAATACCCTCAAGCAGTACGTCGGACCCAAACGAAATCATCTCTGCCTTTTCAATCTGATGCTCGCGGGTAATGTAGTTCGGCACCTCCTCGACGATGGCCTGATCGAACATGGCGGCCAACTCGACCGCCGCTTGTGCAACTGCTGTATCGTCGAAGCTCTCGAGAGCTGCCCCCGGGTCGACGATGGTCGTGACCGCAGAGAACGCCTCCAGCACCGCCTCGTAGCGATCTTGAAAACCGCTGTCGCCAAGCGCGCCGGAAATCTTGTGCACATTTTCGAATGAGAGGTCGTCTATCACGCTCGCCTCGAACGCGACCCTAGCTTGAATAGTCGCCAGCGCGCGCGCCATGAAGTAGCGGATGAAAATCGTTTCCTCACTAAGACGCGCGGGAGTGGCATCGCGATCCGTTAGGATCATGTCCGCCGCCTTGAAACGCGACAGAGAGCTGAGGTCGGCACCGGTTTCGCACTGAACGACACCAGTTCCAACGCCGTGGTAGCAAGCGGTGGCGTAGCGCTGCAGGACCGCCTGGAGCGGCACAGGCACGTCCTCGGCGATCATCTCGCGAAGGTTGGCGCTCCGCCCTAGATCGACGGCTCTGATTGCGTCCAACAATGCCTGCTTCCGCTCAGCGTCGTAGACCTTCGTCGCCGACAGCTCGCCGTGAATTAGCGATGAGCCGCTAGAAAGGCCGTCGATCAGGCGGGCGCGGAAGCGCTCCGACACGTCGGCCACCTCCCAAGGCATGACCTGGTGCATCCTGGCCTCCACTGTCGCGATGTGTTGGGCGAGATCGGTTTCGGTAATGCTGAGCGCCGCGTAGCTTTCCATCGGAGCCGACACGAGCTCTTCAAGCCCCTCCTTGTCGGCCAACATAGCGGGCAGGATTGAGGGACCGTTAAGGAGGTCGGGATATGCGCGCAGTAGCAGCACCCCCATTGGACTGGCTAGGTAAGCCCCGTTCAGAGTGACGAGGCCGCGTGACAGCATTTTAATCTTGAGTGCGCGGGCGGCCGTCTGCACGCTCCCGCTTGGGTCAGCCGCATCGAATAGCTCGGGAAGCAGGTCGGTCGAGTATACGCGAGGACCGCGTAGCGTTCCTGCGTAGCGAGCGGTCCGCTCGTCAAGAAACTTGGTCATGGTGCGTCTGGATCCCATTCGCTATTCATCCGGCGGGGCGACCTTGGCACCGGTTTGGTATGCCACGCAACCGCACACGATAGTTAAGGATGCCGCGCGCTGGCTGCCGAGCCTGCGCCGATCCCCTAGTGTCACAGTTAAAGGGTAGCCTGCCAGCGAGCCAAGGTCGGCCTCATGGCGAAATCGTCCAGCGGTTAAACGGCCGTCCCGAGAAGACCAGCGGTTGGGACGGACAAGCTCCACGTCGAACCGGAACGACGCGGTCTAGGTAGTGAGCCGTTCGTTTAGTGGCAATGTCACCTTTGTCGTGATCCGGTCGATGAGCTTGCGCGCGGCGACTCGATTGACCGAGCACTCATAGATGAGCTCGAACATCCGCTCGTAGCCGGCTCGTTCCACAGGCGGCAGCGCCGCGAGCGGCGAGTCGTCGAAAGCGCGCGGTGCGGCGTTAGCGTCGAGCGCCGAGCGGAGCGTCGCGGCCGCTTCGGTCAACGCATCGCCCTCATCACCCGCAAGCAGCGGCATGGCAGCGATGCGGTCCATCTCGGCGAGTGTGTCCAACGCAGAGCCGGCGGCAGTGTCGCGTTCGGCTGCGCCGATCGATCCCTGTGCCAGCGCGTCAATGGTCTCTTGCACGGCGGTCCCGCCCAGCTGAAAGCGGCGCACCCAGTTCCTCTTGATGGAGTTCGACCGGCATCGCCTTGAAATCTCGCGGGCCAGGGGCGCCAACTGGTTAATCAAGTTGTTCAAGTGAGCGTTCTGCTCGAAGTCGTCGCGCCGACCGTTGGGCACAATCCGGCGGTCAAGAACGTGCACCTCGCCGACCGACCACGCGTTAAAACGCTGCTCGGCGAACAATTCCTCGAGCACGGCGCCACCGCCGACCTGCACGTCTCCTGAGCGCAAGCGGAGCCCCTTGACGAGATTGGCGACTGGAATGGCCCCTTCGTAGGGGTGGTGCAGAACCCAGGCAAGCGCCGCTGGCGCTCCGTCCATGTCGGGGACGTGCCTAATCTCGACGCCTTCATAGGCGAGCATGCGTCCGGCACCCGCATCGAACGTGTCGCGGTGCGGCCGGTAGAGTGGTGTCTCGGCTCCATTCACGTATATGTGGAGGTCGGCGGGCTGCATCGTAGCCCGCATTGCGGACGAGATTTCCGCCCCGAAACTGAAGTCGGGGGAGAATGGCACCGGGGCAACCTGTGACAGGTACTCGGCGACGGCGGCTGGAGTAAGTAGACGGTCCGATCTCAGCCGGACTATTCCACGCAGTTCGATCTCGAAGAACCGACGCGGCTCGTCGCTGGCGGGTATCCGCGCGACCGTCACGACCTGTGCAATAAGGTCTGCGACACCGCCCGAGAACTCGGTTGAGCGCAGAAGCGCCTTGAGGCGGCGGCAATCCCACCGCAGTTCGGAAACTTCGTCCTCCCCGTCCGCTCGGGAGCGGAATACCAGCTCTTGGGCATAGCCAAGGCCGGCGAGGCGTCCGACGCCACGGAACCCGCGTGCCTGAGTACCGCGCTTGGCGCTTCCGCCTAGCCCCGTAAGTGTCCGAACAAAGCGGTCCCACGGTACGCCGGCCCCGTTGTCGCGGATGCGAACAGTTCGCGAGGGCGTGTCAAACGCAATCTCAACGACGCCTGGCTCATCCGCAGCGATCATCCCCTCGGCCCGCGCCAGATCAATAGCGTCGGCCGCGTTCTGGACATACTCACGGTAGACGGTCATTGGGTCAACGTACATCGAGCTCGAGACCAGCTCGAGGATGTCCTTACCGATCACGATCTGTTCGACGGCAGGAGCTATCCCAGCCGGAGGCCGTGTGGTTTTGGTTAGCGCCATGTTCATGCTGCAGCCTTCTGGGATTCACTAATGACGATCGGATCGTCGGCGTCGAGTCCGGCGTCCTCGACGCGCTCATCATCCGGCACCCCGATGTCGGAGGGAGAGATCTGGGTCGCTGAGCGCTGTCGGTCCCAAATTCTAAACAAGTCTGCCTTAGGCACCGGCACATAGAAGCGCAGAATTTCTGCCACGGCTCGCGTGGTAGCGCGCGTGGGCAGAGTGGGGAACAGGCGCGGATCGACTGATGACAGCAGCTCCATCAGCTCACGTCGTTCGTAACCGTCAAGACGGCGATACTCGTTCTTGTAGGTGTCAAGCAGACCGCTGCCGTCGTGATGCTCGTACCAATCCCGGTTGAAGATGAGGTCGTGCGGCATGGCGAGGATGTCAGCATAGTCGGCGTACGTGTCTCCGTAGGCTCGCCGGAAGAAAGTTGGCTCGCCGCTGACGATGCCGTGGGTAGCTTGGAGGATAATCTGCATTGAGCGCAGCTGGTAGCGCGTCCATTTCTCGCCAACGTGGCCGCGGTCCGGTCGGTCGGTCGGCTGGTAACGCATCGGGAAGGACCAAACGCGGATACCGAGTTCCTCGTTGAGCGTGACGTTCAGTCGCATCCGCTCGAACAGGTCCTCTGGTCCATCGTGAAAGTTGTAAAGCATGTAGTTCGAGAGTTCAGTAAGGCCATGTTCGGCTGCATAGCGCACGGCCTGCTCGTAAGGTTTACGCACGCCGAGGTGGTCGAACGCGATACGAAGCGGCCTAAGGCAGATCGACGCAAGCTCCCGTAGGTACATTGGGTCTTTGCACAGGATGCGCGCGTCGACGCCTTGATTGAAGTCGACACGCCTCAGCACGGGCGGTCGTCCTGGTCGGTAGAGCTTAGCGCCGGGCGTGAAGCCGAGATCGCGGATCTCCGCCATGATGTCCTTGAAACGCGGCGACGCCACCACGTTGTTGTCCATCAGGATTAGATCTTTCTTAGGACCGTAGCGCTCCTCGATCGCCCGCACAATTGCGGTGAGCGAATCCGTATCACGCATCGCGCCCTCGAGCTTAGGGACGCCGCAGAAGTGGCACTTCCTGATGCAGCCTCGCGAGCAATAGGCGAAATAGGCATCGCGGACGGGATAGCGGTATTCGATCTGGTCGAGGATCGAGTAGTCGGGGACTAGGTCCTCGATTGGCGTGCCCGTTAGGTCGTCTGCGTAGAGCTCCTCCGAAAAGTCATCGAGCTCGAGCGCAGTAGCCGGCGGTCCGGTCAGCAGGCCCTTAATGAAGCGCACCCCGGCCCACTTCGGCTCATTGAGGAAGCGTTCGTGCATGAGCGAGGCGGCGATACCGCCGACGAAGACCTTGTCGGCATGTCCGTTTGCGATCTCGAGCGCAAAGTCGATCGTCGCTGCGATCTTCACATACTCGAACGAGAAAAGCGTGGTGACGTAGATGCGGTCCCACGCCTCACCCATCACGCTGCGGTCCTCACCCTTGATGAACTTCACCCGGTCGCGTTTGCCGTGCTCCCCGTGGTATTGTGCAAGCTTCATTAGACCTAGTGGAGGATACTTGTTCTTATACCCCGGCTCGATCAGCAAGATGTTGCGATTAGCCATTGGCTACAGCCTTTATGTTGAGGCGACGGCGGGCGGCGCGGATGTGCGCAGCGGCTGCCTTCGCTCCCGCTTCTCCGCCAAGACCCACAAAATCGCCGTCCGAGCTCCAGTCGATCTCGGCTGCGAAATCAGCGAGTTTCTGCGTAAAGAAGCGCTGGTCAACGGGCGAGCCCTCGCGGCGCTCGAGCCACAGATCGGCCGCGACATCCATCAGAGCGTACACGCCGATGCCCTTTGTCACCAAGTGCTTCCGCGGTTTGAGCCAAGCGTGCGGCAGAACTGTCGCGACCGCCGACCAGAAGTCGAGAACGACACGCGCTGCGGTCTCGACCGTCTCCGTTCGCAGAATGCGCGAACGGGCCAGAAAGCGTTTTACCGCCTTTTGGATAGTTCGGAGCGACGCCTTCCGCGACATGCCCGAGGTCGATACTCCGCCAAGGTCGAGCTGGCGATGCCATGGCGAGCCGGCGTCGTTATTAAGATGCAGTGCGATGAAGAGTTCGGGCCGGTCGCCGGCAAGATCGGCCGAGAGCCTGCCATCGTGGAAGTCAAGCAGGCTGGGACTAAGGCCCTTCGCCTTGCCATTGATCACGCTGAAGATTTCCATCTCCTCGTGTTCGTCTAAACCAACGAAGGCCA
Source organism: Sphingomonas sp. PsM26 (assembly GCA_030433805.1). GTDB lineage: Bacteria > Pseudomonadota > Alphaproteobacteria > Sphingomonadales > Sphingomonadaceae > Sphingomonas. Next base: position 96,740 of record JARUXA010000009.1, read on the forward strand.
TGAAGGGCAGGGTGACGTCAAGATCGTCGAGATGCCCGAGGCGGTGCTGACAATCAACCTGCGTCATCACGTGCGACGCCTCTGCATCGAACTCAACAATGGCTCGGCCGCTCTCGTCCTGCAGGACTGTCCATGACGCCGCTGTCTCGGGCCGCAGATTGAATGTGAGGGGGATCGTAGTGCTGTCAGGTCGCTGAATGTAGCGGCGGAAGTCGAGACTGTGCTGAGAATTGAACCGCCGTTGGTAGCCTCTGCTAGTATTTTCATCCAGCACATCAGCATAGGAAAGGCGGTGAAGGTCGCTCGCACGCGCGAAGCCCATCAGCACCGAGCGGCTGGCGGACACGCCGTGGATGCACTCTATTCGCAACTTCCCTATCACTACCCACCTCAAATCTGCACTGGCCGAATGCACTTTGCACGCGTTCGGAATAGATTGGCAGTCCCGTGACCGCATCTTGTCGAATAAGCAACACGGTTGATCGCGTCGAAGGTGATCGTCACCGCGTTAGCGCAGGATCACATTGTCCATCAAAACTGCAGTCAAACGATGCGAATTGACGGGTACTGGTAGGATGTGTGGGCTGAGGCTGTTAGAATGCACGGCGAGCTTGCCCTGGGTGCCGGTAGCCGACGCCTGAGAGCCTCGAGGCTCTTAGTGGTAGCAGACCTAGCGCTGCGAAGGTGTCCGTAAAGTAAGTTGATCACGCAAGTTTAGTGTAAGGCTACGCCATAAGCTGGGGCTTCCAACTAGCCTCGCTACCCGTGCGGCTGCGGGCCTCAACCGAGCGAAAATAAAGGTATTCCACATCGTGCCTCTGGAGTTCTGCATGGTCGTGGTAATCGGTCGGGGCTTTGCCGGACCACCACGTACTGTGGCGCAGTTCCTGCCTCGGCAATCGAACATCATGCTGGTTACATTTGATAGCCACATTCAGCGCGCCAGCTTTAATCGCAACTTTAGCTTTGACCCACTGCGGTGGCCGATACGCATTCCCCCACCACCGCGTTAAAATTAACCGATCTGCGATTTGCTTTTGTCCAGTAGGTCCTTCAACTTGCGGGCTTTCGCCTCGATCGCCTTCAATTCGTATTGCATCACGTCGCGGATCGCCTTGTTCGCATCCTTCAAATCGTCCTCGGTCGTCGTCTCGGCCAGCCACTTGCGGAAACGCTTCAGCCTGTTGAGCGCCGGGTTCTCCCCGCCCGCCACTTTGGCATCGACATGCGCATCGACGAACGAATGGACGCCCGCCATGTAGCGCTTCAAGATCTTTGGATTGGCCGCGCAGATCACCGGAAGCTTGTCGCGCAGGTCCATCGCTTTGCCAATGTTGCCGGTCTTCACCTCGCCGACGATAAATTCAGTGAAGCCCGCGACCTCGTCGCGCGCTTTCTTGATCTTCCGCGACTTTAAGAACTCATCGTAGTAACTCCAATGAGCCGGATCGTAGTCGTCGTGGTCGATCATAAACTCGTAGACCGCGATTAGGTGCCGGGCCTCGTCCTTAGTAAGACCCATCTCAGGTGCCGCCTGCTGCAGGTCGACGTGCTGTTCCTTGAAGCGACGATAAATGAAGCCGGCCTTTTCGTAGGGCAACCAATCTTTCTTACCCTTGACGTGGTACTGGGCGAGCAAGGCGAAGACTAGTTTGTCGTCGATGGCGGCAGGCAGGATAGTGCATTTTGCGGTGGACCACCGCATCTCGCCGCTGGTGGCGAGATGCCGGTAGGCCGCAAGCCGGCTGTTTCCTTCCAGCACGACCATGTCACCGGCGCGCACGATTAGGGGGTCGATCAGGCCACCGTTGGCTTTAATATCGTGCACGAGCTGACGGACGTGCTCCATCATCTGAAGGCGCTGGAGGATGTCCGCTTGCGTGGGCTTCGCCCCCTCGACCACGACGGTAGAATAGATCCGCGGATTATCAGGGTAGAAGTTGAGCTCCTTGATTGGGACCTCTCGGGTCAACGTCGGCACCTTTGTGCCCCTGATCAACATTGAGCCCTCGATCGGATTCCCGTCACTCACACCTATGACCTCCACCGAGTACCTCTTGAACGATGCGTCCGAAATCATAGTCTGCCAGGCGCGAGTATTCGGCAGCGTCCACGTCCGCCTGAACCAGTTGTGCCGCCAGCCGCTTGGCGCCGAGCAAAGCGTCGACCCACTCGTCCACGGTGTCCGTGCCAATCAAGTTCCATACGTAGCAAGTTCGCTCCTGGGAGATTCGGTGGATACGATCCTGCGCTTGTAGGTAATCATCGAGGCTGAAGCCCCGGTCGTAGAAAACCGCATGGTTCGCCACAGTGAGGGTCAAGCCTTCCTTGGCAGCACCGGGCGTTGCGATCAAAACCTTGCAACGCGGGTTGCCCTTGAACGCGGCGATGGCGTCGTTGCGGACGGCGATGTCGAGACGGCCGTGCACGGTGGCCGGGCTGAAACGGGCGAGGCGGTTGGCCAACCAATCGGCGTTGGCAATGAAATTTGTCCATACGATCGCCTTCGATCCGTCAGCAATTGCCCTGTCGAGCAGTTCATCGAGTACTCGCGCTTTTGCGGGAACCTCGTCATATGACTCGTCGATGAGGCCGGGGTTGGACGCGACCTGTACTAGTCGCAACAGCCTCTTCAGGACAGACTCGGAATCATCTTCCACAAGCTCGCCACCGACCACCACCTCGGCGCTCAAATTAAGGCAGACTTCGTCGTAGAGCTTGCGCTGACGATCGGCGAGAGGGACGGCCACGTTCTCGATACACTTCTCCGGCAGCTCGATCCCGGCCGTTGCCTTGGTCTCGCGGACTGTAAACCGACGGATGCGTTCGAAGACGCCACCGACGGCACCCTCGAAGTCGCGTCGCTTGTCCTCGTCTCGCCACATATCGTTCGTCAGGTCTAGGTTCGCTTTGAACTCCTCGAAGTCGGTGCCGAGCGCCTTGCCCTGGTCAAGAAACAAGATCTGCGACCAGATGTCGAACGGCCGGTTCGCGACCGGCGTGCCGGTCATGATGACGCGGCGAACGAACAGCGGCGCCAGCTTGTGCAGGGACTGGGCGATGTCAGTGTACGGATTCTTAATCTTATGTGCTTCGTCAAGGATGATTGCGACGCGGCGCGTCTTCAGGAATAGCTCCAGCCGCCGTTGCTCGCTGCGCATTACCTCGTAGTGGGTCAGCAGCACCGGTACCGCCGAATTGAATGCGAAGAAGTTGGATTTGTGGTTCTGGTCGAGGATTCGTGGCCGAAGGTGGGAGTGAGCGCGTACCTCCTGTGACCAGTTAACAACCAGACTTCGCTTGGTGACGAACAGGACAGTGTCGACGACATCCTCCCGAAGCCATTCCAGCGCTAAGTCGATTCCGATCTTGGTCTTGCCCAGGCCCTGCTCGTGGAAGAGCGCCGCATATGGCAAGCGTTTCACCGCTTCGACCGCTTCAAGCTGGTAGCCGAAGCCGCGGTGAATCGCCCCAAGATCGAGGTTCCCGTCGCGTCGCATGCGGAGTTCGGTCTCACTCACCTGCAATCACCTCTACGCGCACGGCAGCATCCGCTGGCGTGCGAATGCGAGCAATAATCGTACGTGCCCGCACGACCGTTGGATGGGGAACGCAGACGTACAGATAGGCTTCCTGTTGCACCGAGAGGTGCTCAAGGAAGCCGGCAAGCTGGCGGTGTGATCGCGGCCGCTCGATGTCTGATGACGTCTTGGCCTCACCAATGACTTCGAAAGTGGTCGGCAAGTCGCTGGCGAACAGGTCCGGGCAATAGCCTCCGCAGTGGTGGGGACGGTCTCTGCCATAGCGGTCGTGGTCGACCAGCAAAAGGAGACCGCGCGGGGGAGCATGAACGCGGCGGACGTGCCGCTCAAGGGTCTCAACGAGGCGGATATGGTGCGTAGATTCTCCAGACATCGCACTACAGGTTAATCTCTTTGACGAGATTATTGAGCGCCTCGAGCGCGTCCACGACATATCTGACGGAGTCGTCGTCGGTGTTGGCGCGTAAGCGCTGAAGCTCCACGAAGGGGATACCCTCAATCTTCTCGGTGAGGACGCGTGCGAGCTGACCGATCGTCGCCTCGCGCAGATCCGAGTTCACCTCGGGCTTTTCAATTACGTCCAGGGCAGCCTTTATGCCCTTCTTCACGAAGGCCACTTTTCCTTGCTTGCTCGCGAGCACGCGCGGCAGTTGCCGTACGCCGGCTAGGTTGGTGATACGGCTGCCGTCTTTCACCCACTTAGCGAAGTCGTCCAGGGTGAATCCTGCTTTGAGGATAGAGGTCTTCACCTTGTTATTCTGCAACTCGACGAAGCCGCTAAAGCGCTGCGTGTCGTAGTCCTCGCCGGGCTCGTGCAGTCCGCGGAAATGGTTTTCCATGTCCGCGTAGGCATTGATCGACTTTTGGACGTCGCGGCGGTCGCCGCCGCACAGATCGACCAGACGGTCGAGCGGCATCATGTGCTTGTAGTGAAGCTCCCATTGGTACTTCGCCTTGGAATAGGCGTCCCATGCACGGGGGCCGACGAGGTGGGCTTGTAGCCGGATCGCGTCGATCTCGAAGCCCTCGAGCGAGTCGTGCACAATGGCCGGGATCCTGGACCAATCGCCTTCGACGCCATCGGCCAAGAACTGACGATAAATCCAAAGCCTGGTGTTGCCCTCGACGCACACGAGCTTGCCGTCGGCCTGACGGTTGACAATGATAGGCTGCATGATGCCGCCGTTGGCGAGGATCGAGTTGCGCAGCTTCTCAGGGGAGGTGACGCCGGAGCCGTCCTCGCCGGTGTCGGCCGCGACGTCCAGCGCGAGAGCGATTCGATCGTCGGTCAGATCGCCCTCGTAAGATTCCAAGAATCGACGGATACGTGGATTGTCTCGATCAAGCTCGACGTCGCCGACCGCTAGGTCTTCTTGTTTGCCTGCCATCCTATTCCCCCTCTCAACAAGTTCTACGACGCTGCGCACGCTTCGCAACAGATGCTGGCAACGCGGCGTCGTCCGCCTCAAGACGGCGACGATAGCGTAAGCTCGGAAGTTTGCGTATCGTGTAATAATCAATAATATTTAGCCGGTAGTGATGCCTGCTCGACGGCGCTTCGTCCGCTTCGCAATATGGAACTTCAACGATGACACCGCAAATACGGCGCTCCGGCCAGTCCGTCGCGGACAGCGGAAGGGTGGTCGCCTTCTCGTTCTGGCCCTCGCGCACCACACCGCAGGGGCCAGTCGCCCAGACGCGGCTGTTCGCAATCGATCCCTGGGCGATCATCCGGCAGGTCGTCGAGAACGAGTGTTCCGGTGGCCGCACCGAAGCGCTGGCTTGCCTTGCACAGGCGCAGGCATTCTTCGAGGTTGGCACGGGGCAGGGAAACGAGGCGGCCCGGCCCTTGGCCTTGTATTACAGCTACCTGAACGCGGCGAAAGCCTATTGCCTAACGCGGGGAATGGAGACGACGCTCGGCGGCGCCAGTCACGGGCTTAAGGCGCATGGTCGCCACAATGTTTTTGACTTCGCGGACACGTACCTCCAGACGATTCCCACTTCACCGGCGACTTCCGGGGCGCCGAAGCCGCAGATGTTCTACCAGATGATGTCCGTGCTAATGGGTGGTGCGTCCCCTGCCTCGTCATACGAGATGTCAGCGTTAATCCCGCAGATCCTATCGGGCCACCGCCTGTGGGTCGAGGCAAGCAATCGAGCGGAGAGGTTCTTCAACCTCGAGGCCGTGACTTTCCGCCACAATCCCGCGACCAGCGAAATGTGGCTGGAGATCGAGCTTCTGGCCGACGACATCGGCCGGTTCGGTATAACTCCCCTGGATGTGCTGAGCCGCTCAGGGCTCGTTGACTTCGAAGAGGTTGAGAGCGCCGATCCCAGCCGCGTCGTCTTTCAGGAAACTTGCCCGCTCATCTACGGAGCGGCGGGCCCACTTGCCGACCTCGATCGGCTGGTACAGCGCGTCCGTCATCAGCTTTGGATGACCGTGATGCTTATTCCTCCATATCGGAGGTACTACCTTTACCTTAGCCCGCAGGCCGAGGCGGCACACCGGTTGCCCCAGCTGCTGTCTATGTACGCCGTCACCTATTTTTTCGGCTCGATCACCCGCTACCGGCCGGATAAGTTCGACGACCTACTACGTGGACCCTTCGGGCCACGCGTCCGCGATTTTATCACCGGCCAGCCGCGACAGTTTGTCTACCAGCTGGCATCGGAAATGGCGCGGCGAGACGTCGCGCGCCCCAGCATCCTGTAGAGAGCGCTGCACGCGCAGCGTTCGTTGCTCCTGAAATTAGGGCATTACTTTCAATTTGGACGACAAAACCGAAGGTCTTGTTCCGTCTAGGTTGGGATAATCTACGCTTTCTGGCGTCCCCGATCAACCGAGGCAGCGGTCTAGCGCGGCAGTATCAAAATGGGTTTTTTGACCTTTCCGGTAGAACTCAACCGTCGAGATACCGAGATCTGACACCGGCCCCTGTAACGCTGGCCCCATGCCGCGAGGCACGATGAGAACCTTCCGATAAGTTGACTTCAGGAGGCGTTCGTAGATTTGGAGCTGCCCCACAGCGGCGAATATGTCCTGGGCCCCGTGGCCGGATTTAATCTCGAAAAGGACCCTTGGTCCGTTACCGTAGGTGAACATGTCCGGCCCGTGCTGTCCGACCCGATCGTTCGAGTGCGGGACGTCGCGTCGCTCCAGCTCGGTGGCGAGTGCACGCCAAACTTCGCCGTGGATGCGGCGACCGACCGTCCCCCCGCGAGGAGCGACGTCGTAATCACCTGTCTGCTCCGGGCTGAGGTTATGTTCCCACCGCTCAACCGCAGTGCCGTCGTCCACTGTGTGCTTGCCGGCGATTTTAGCGAGTCGTGCGCTGGCGCAGCGCGCGACGAACGTTGCAACACTCGCCTGTACTGCCGCAGGCGGAGATTGAAGGTCAGCGACCTTGTGGTATTGGGTGGAGGAGCCGTCGCTGAACCGTACCTTCGTGGGCGTGAGGCCGGTGGCCGCGATGAAGTCCGCCTCAGTGATCCGGCTGCCGGCGACGCTCATCCTGCCTTGGTGGAGAAGCCACCTCCGTCCTCGATCATCCACGGCGAAGATCGCCTGCAGATTAGTATCCTTGCCGGAAGGAGGCTGGTTGATCTCGACAACGATGTTATCGCGGAAACCCCGTGGCTGTTGTCCAAAAGCGTTCCAGTCTCGCCCGGTAGCCTCCTTACCATCAGTATGCCCGAACAGGCCCCAAATGCGTAACCGCTCATGCCAAAGCACCGGTTGTGACCCCATCGTCCCGATTACCTCGGCGCCTTCCGCGAAGGCTCGGCGCCATGCCTTAGCGACGGTCGCGACATCGCTTCTCTTTTCGATCGCCTGCATGTGGGATCCCCGGACGTATCGTGACCGCTGATTGCGTGCCGACACGCCGATCTTGCTTCGTTACGTGATAGGTGGTCAAGGCCGCAACTCGACGTGTCGTGGTAGGATTGCGCAGCCGAGGTCCTTAGGTGATACGCCCCGGAACGGCAGACGGTTATAGGATCACGCCACGTAGCAGCACCTAAGGAAATGTGCCATCAGCCTGCGGCATCGCGAGCATTGAGCCGGAAGCCTTCCATCGCAAAAGAGTTGGAAGAGAATGGTTAGCGTGCGGTATGCCGCGGCCTGGGCCATGAAATTGATTAATCCGCGCTACCGTTAACGCTTTGAGAGCTCCCACGGCAGCATCGACCGACTTAGTGCTATCGTCGTCAGTAAAGGCTTTATCGATATGGCCTTTCCAGGCGCCGTCGACGAATGCCCCGTCGGGGTCCGTCGATACCGTTCCAATTCGAGAGGACGACGGCAAAGCACGCGTCGGAATGTATGGGGAGCCTTTCCATACCTGGCAGCGAGAACGAGGCTGGCGCGCCAAATGCCCCGCGCTTCCTACCGTGAGGGCGACGCGGCGACAACATGCCCCGGCTTCATTACAGACAAATGCTGCACTTCGTCGCCGGGGGTACATCTGGGGGAGCGCCTCTTGGCATCCTACGAAAAAGCCTGACATTACCGTGCATTCAGCGGCGAACTTGAGTCCTGTAAGCGCACCAGTCTTTAGACTGCTCCACCTCGTACAGGACGATGAATGGTATCCGATAGAGGTGCCATGGCGTTAATCTTGACATGTTGGAAAATGTTGCTCAAATGTTCTCGCTCCTGAAACAGGCGGGGGCGCTAGATGGACATTTCGGCAGAACAGCGGCAGAACTTTTCTGTGTGGCTGCGGACTGGTCGGTGGCCAAGGCGGGCCGGTACGTGCAGGCTCGAGTTCAAATTCAATCCGTATCATGATCCAGCGAACGGGCAGTTCACGACTGCCGATGGTTCCGGCACCACGGCCAGCTTTACGTCCGCCACTCGCCGGGGACACCCGGGCTCAAAAGTTGCGTATGTTAGCGACCTGACAAGGCTCCGATCGCGACAATGGCCGAGGCCGACGCGTGGCGTGCGAAGGAGTTGGCCAAACACGGCAAAGATCCACAATATGCCGCGGCGATCGAAGCTCGCTATCAAATATATAGAGATGCGTTCTTGCGCCCTCCGGCGGATGGACCGTCGCTTCGAAACACAGCGCCTTTAGCCAATTGGACGCCGGTAACCACCGATAGTGTTTTTACAAATGTCACAAGCGCCGCCGGTGAAGCTATTGGCAGCCGCTTGGTAGAACACAGTCCAACGTCGGTCGCGGTATCGTTCCAACGCATTTTGTCACAGCTAGGATTGAACCCGCTTCAGCTGTTCAAGCAAATGGCACCCTTCGCCGCTGTCGAAGCTGAGGTCATTGTAGGGCGGGGCAGCAATAGCCGGGCGTTCGAGGATCCGATGACGCTTTAACAGGCTGTGCCGGAACTTCGAAATGCATTAGGTAACGCGGTGATAGCGGTGAGCGACAATCTGCTAGATCTGACCGGGCCGGCAACCGCGTTCAAAGCACAATTCCTGCAGGACCAGACGAAGCAGATAACTGCTCAAATCAAGGCGCTCGATCCGAACTGGCATTATGATGAACTTGGTCCGACCGACGCGTTTGGAACTCCAATTGCTACGGTTCAAGGGTTGCAGGCGAAGTTCGACGATTTGCGTATTCAGCGTGCGGCGGTCGTCGCGCGAGTAAAAGGTGATTATGGGCCACTTCAGGTTGAGACGTTGCGCTTCGTGCAGCAGAGGGTCGACAACGCTTATGATGATGGAGTCGCATTGCTGAAGGCAGGCCGACTCATTCCACGTCTCTCGAATCAAGAGGCGGTGGGAAACTATGTGGATCGAGAAGTGCGAAGAGATCTTCGGGTGCGTTATAGTCAATTGGGTATCGACCCGAGCGGAAAGGGACCAGTGCGCGTTAATCGAAGAGAATACGACAGCTCGGGCACCAATCTTACATACCGGCGGCCCGATGCACGTGTGAATGACGTCGCGTTCGACGTGTCACTGACGCAAAAGACGCTGGGGACACCGCAAATTCGCGGCTTCTTCAATACTGACTTTCAACCGCGCCGGGTCATCATTATTCGTCCGCGGCAGCTCGGCGCCGATCACACATATGTCATCCCCCACCCGGAGACGAAGCGATGACCCGACCCAATCCTTACTTTAACCCCAAGCCGTATATCCCGGCTTCGCTGAGCGAGATTAACGACCAACTTGGATCGATGATCTTGCACGCCCCTACATTCATCGACCGGACTCTCGTCTTCCCCGATCGAAACATCCACAGCGAGTTCGATACGCTGGTCGGAGGCTTTGACGTCGTTCGAAAAAAGCTTGGTGAGGAGCGTTATTCCCTTCTGATCGATTTGGCTGCGCGCGCCAAGGCATTCTTCGCGGCAGATCAGGACGACACTAACGGCAAGACCGATGAGGGACGGGTGCTTCTCGTAGAAATTGAGGAGGTATTGCGCGATGCGCGCCGCAGTCGCGTCAAAGCGAAGTTGCCCGACGACGATGGCGATATCAGCGGCGACTGATGCAAATTCTCCGATGATGTAAGTGCCCAGCATTGTTCCCTGCGGGGCACCAGTCGTCAAACCAGCGGTCACCCCGAGTTACCGTCCCGTTCACGGGGGCCAGGGTCCGTCAGGCGGAAACGAGATGGATGTTCGGGTGCTCGGCGATGATTTCGAGGATGGTCTCGAAGTAGGTCTGGCCAGTGCCGTTTTCCAGCTGGGAGATTTGACGGCCAATCCGTTCGGAGTCGTACAGATCGGGGCGTTCCAGCTTGGCCTGCAGGAATGCGCGCGTGGCTTCCACGCCCAAGCTGCGATGGGCAACCGCAATGTCCTGCCACACAAGCGTGATCGGCTCGCGTCCCTTAATGGCGCCATAGCCGCCGCGGAGCATGTCATCGAGCCCATCCAGGCTCTCGCCGAGCGTCCAGTCTTCTCCTGCCATGAACACGCGGTTGATCTCCGCGTAGAACGCCGGAATGTCGTGGATGCCGCAGCCGATGATCGTCAGCGTCTTGGTCACCAGAAACCTTCCCACAAGTGCTGATGCCGCGTCGAACGGGTTCCGGGGCTCACCCCGAAACGTCGGCAGCGGTGAGCAGGATAGGGGGCTCCCCGCCGAGCCGGCTGACGAATTCCCGCCGTGCGAGAAGATGGATGTCAGGCTCGAATTCGACGAAACTGTCGATCGCGGTGTCCCGGTCGATTCCGTCGAGCTCGGGGTTGGCGAGTTCGATCAACGCCTCTCCGGTGATCAGGAACTCGACCACGCCGAGGTCGGTGTGACCCAAGAAGAGGATGCCGTTGCGCTCGGCAAGCCATTCATACTCGCCACGCTCGAAGCGAACGCTTGCAGCCGCCATCCCTAGCCCTCGTCATTCGCGCTGGGCAACAGGTCGACGAGCGCTGCGATCCCGTCACCTGCGAACGTCGTCAGCGATGTGCCGTCGATCTGCAAGGCGCGCTCCGGGGTGAGCACTGCTGCGTTGAGATGTTTGGGATCGAGCGCGGTCCAGGCACGAACCGCGCCCTCTAGGCTTGTCACCTCGGCCAGATCCGCGTCCCCGCGCGGCACGTTCTCCAGCGCGGCGCTCATCCGCCAGTCGATCTCCGGCGTCTTCGCGTCATCGCCCCAGGTCGCTTCCGTCATGTTCGCTCCTTGCCGTCATCGCCGGCCGAGCCGACGTTCCAAAGCGTCAAGCGCGCACCGTCGGCTGCTTGTTCCCACGGCGGCCGGCGCGGAAGCGGCCGCGACCCGTGCCGGCGTTGCGATCATCGCAGCACTCGGGCAGGAGCCAAAGCCCAGGTTCGATTTGCAGGGGTCGGAAAGAATGAAGATCTTTGGTCGCATGGGGGCGATCCTGCTTGCTGCCCTTGGTACGGCACCGGCGTTCAGCCAGTCGACCACCAGCGACGCGCGCACGCCTCCGCCGCCCCGGACGGTCCTGTTCGTGGGGAACAGCTTTACCTTCGGCGCTTCCAGCGACGTGTGGCGCTACCGACCCGATAGCGTCGAGGATCTCAACGGTACCGGCGTCGGGGGCGTTCCGGCGCTGTTCAAACGGTTCAGCGAGCAAGCCGGGCTTTCCTACCGCGTCGCGCTGGAGACTGAAGGCGGCAAGACGCTGCGCTTCCATTACGAGGAGCGGCGCCCGCTCATCGACCGTAGCTGGGACCATGTCGTCCTGCAGGAATATAGCACGCTGGATCCCGACACGCCGGGCGACCCTGCGCAATTCGGGGCGTACACCGCGCGACTGACGCAGATGTTTCGGGCGCGCAACCCATCGGCCGACATCCGCCTGACCGCGACGTGGAGCCGCCCCGACCTGGTGTATCGCGATGCGAGCCCGTGGCGGGGACAACCGGTCACGGCGATGGGGATCGACCTCGACCGTGCCTATCGCGCGGTGGTCGCCGCGACCCCGGGTGTTCGCGCGATGGTTCCGGTAGGGCTCGCGTTCAATGCGGCGATTGGGGAAGGGGTCGCCGATGCCGATCCGTTCGACGGGATCGATCCCGGCAAGATCGACCTCTGGGGCCCCGACCAGTATCATGCGAGCAAGTTCGGCTATTATCTGGAGGCGCTGATGGTGTTCGGCAGCATCACCGGGGTCGACCCACGGACGCTGGGCGCGGGCGAGGCGGCGGCGCGCGATCTCGCGATTGCGCCCGACACCGCCAGCGCGCTCCAGGCGATCGCGGCGCGGCAACTGGGGGCGAAACAGACGCGCTGACGGTGCCGTGGCACGCACCGGCATCGGTTCGGTCTTTCCTTGCGCCATCGCTCGGCTACACACGCCACCATGCAGTCCATCATTCTGTACATCGGCGCGGCCGTCGCGGAGATCGCGGGGTGCTTCGCGTTCTGGGCATGGTTGCGCATGGACAGGTCGGCACTGTGGCTGGTGCCGGGATGCGCAGCGCTCGTGGCATTCGCGTATCTGCTGACCCGGGTCGATGCATCCGACGCAGGCCGTGCCTATGCCGCTTATGGCGGGATCTACATCACCGCGGCGGTGCTGTGGCTGTGGCTGGCCGAAGGCGTGCGGCCTGATCGGTGGGATCTGGCGGGGGCGGCGCTTTGTCTCCTTGGCGCAGCGGTGATCTTTTTCGGGCCGCACCGCGCCTGAGCCGGGTTGCGGAGGGCGTCGGATCCTGTCGCGCTCCCGCGGGGCATTGCGATCCAGAATCGCGTGCATCGACTTTTCGTCCGCACGCAGGTAGGTCTGCGATCGCTATCTTGCTTTATTGCCGCGGAAACACCGTCACGTATCGGCAGCGGCAACAGCGGAACGCCGCGTAACCCCTTCGTTCGAAATCTGCAGGTTCGTGATGTCCGCTCCTCGTCATATCGCGATCATCGCGCCGCCGACGCCGGGGCATCTGAACCCGTTGCAGGTGCTCGGCACCGCGCTCGCGACGCATGGCCACCGCGTCACGGTCGTCCATCTTGCGGCGGTGTCGCGGTTCGTGACGACGCCGGGGATCGGTTTCGCCGCGCTCGATGGGGCTGGCGCACCTACGGCATCGATCGATGCCTATCTTGCCAAGCTCGCCGATCCGACCGGCCCGGTCGGGCTTACGCGGATGATCCGCAGTACCGCGGCGATGACCGCGACGCTGCTCGACGAGGCACCCGACGTGCTGCGCGCGATCGGCGTGGACGCGGTGATCGCCGATTCTGCCGAGGCTGCGGGGGCGCTGATCGCGGAGCGGCTCGGCGTTCCGCATGTGGTGAGCATCACCGGCCTGCCGCTGCTGCGCGAGCCGAACGTCCCCCCGCCTTTCCTGGGCTGGAAGTATCGGCCCGATCGGATCGGTCGGTTTCGCAATCACGGTGGGTATTTCGTGTCGGACCTGTTGTTGCGCCCGATCACGCAGGTGCTCGCATCCCGCCGTCGTGCGTGGAACCTCGATGTACGCGCCGCCACGCGCGGCCGCCTGTCGATCGCGCAATGCCCGCAGGCGCTGGATTATCCGCGCTCGGCCGCGATCGTTTACGGCGGGCCGTGGCGCGCGACGATGGACGTGCCGGTCGATCTTCCGTCCGATGGGCGGCCCTTGGTGTTCTGTTCGCTCGGCACGCTGCAGGGGGGGCGGCGAGGGCTCTTTGCGACGATGGCAGAGGCGTGCGCGATGATCGGTGCGCGCGCAGTGATCGCGCATGGCGGCGGGCTGAGCGCGGCGGAGGCGTCTGCGCTGCCGGGGGATCCGCTGGTGCGCGCGTTCTGGCCGCAGGAGGCGGTGCTGCGGCAGTGTTCCGCGGCGGTGCTCCACGGCGGGTTCAATTCGGTGATCGACGCGCTTGCCGCGGGCGTGCCGATCGTCGCGCTGCCGATCGCGTTCGAACAGCCTGGTACGGCTGCGCGGCTGGTACGGATCGGGGCGGGGCGGGCCGTGTCACCGCGGGGGCTGACCGTGCGACGTCTGGCAGCGGCGCTGACCGACGTGATGGAAGGTGCCGGCTACCGGGCGGCGGCGGCTCGGTTGGCGACCGAAATGCTGTCGGCAGGGGGTGCGGCGGAGGCCGCCGCGCGGATCGATGCCGTGCTATCGACCCCCGATTGAACTCGGGAGCCGCCACCACGGAGTCCGCGGACTGAGGTGGTGCTGATGATGATAGGTTCCGAAATGGAAACACGTCATCAGCGAGACCAGCGGGGATAGCGCATTGCTGCGGGCGTTATGCGCATCGGCGAACGGTGTGTCCTCGTGGCGATGCGGCAGATAGGTGCCGAACAGGAACAGCTGCACCAGCGCAAGAAGTGCCGGGATCGCCCAGAATACGACGATGTTGAGGAGCGAAGCGCCCAGCAGCATGTAGACGATCGCGGCGACCGTGATGCGCAGGATCTGCGCATGGGTGTAATAGCCAAGGAAGAACCGGAAGAACCACGGCCCTGCGCGCCGCGGTTCGCCCGCATGGAAATCGGGATCCTCCGCAGTGCCGGGTGCGGCGTGGTGCGCGTGATGCTTGGGGAACAGCGCGCGATAGGACAGCCCGGCATAAGCCGCGAGACACAGCGTACCGACCACCGTGTTGACGCCGCGTCGGCCGGGCATCAGCGAGCCATGCATGCAATCATGCGCAATGATGAACAGGCCGGTGCTGAGCCATGCCTGCACGAGGATCACGGGCACCGCGAGCAACACCGTCATGGCGTTCCACCGCCAGAAGAAGATCGCGCCGACATGGATCGTCAGCCACGCCAGCCCGATCGCGGCGGCGAGCAACAGGCTCGTGCGTGCATCACCGTCGCGCGAAACGGGATTGCGCGTGTCGGCAGCGGACAGCGAGCTCATCGCTCGTTCCGCTCCGCAAGTTGCCGCTTGAGCCGTGCGGGATCGGGCGCGAACAGGAAGCCGAAACTCACGCCGCCGTCCTTGCCCTTGACGGCATGGTGGAGCCGGTGCGCCTGAAGCAAGCGCTTGGCATAGCCGCGCCGCGGCACCCAGCGCGAACCGAACCGCTGATGGACGAGCATGTCGTGGACGAAGGCGTAGATGCCGCCGTAAACGGTGATGCCGAGCGCAGCCCACCACAAGGGTTCCCACAGCACGCCGAGCGCGAACAGCGCGATCACGAGCACCGCGAAGGTCACCGCGTAAAGGTCGTTTTTCTCGAACGCGCTGTCATGCGGTTCATGGTGCGACCGATGCCAGCCCCAGCCCCAGCCGTGCATGACATATTTGTGCGTCGCCCAGGCAAAGCACTCCATGAACAGCACCATGCCCACTACGATCGCCAGTTTGTCGTACCACGCCATTCCAAACTCCGAGTCTCGTTGCGGCAAGCCGGAGTGTGTCTCCTATCGCCGGTCTACCCGACGTGGCTAGCCGTTGTCGGCAGGTTTCCGCGCCAGCCGATCCGCCGACGCGCCATCCACGGTGCGGCCGACAGTGACAGCACCGCCATGACCAGCCCCGCCAGCACATCGACCCCGTAATGCCCGCCGAACACCGGCGTCGCGAGGATCGTCACGCCAGCCCACACCGGTGCGACGAACCGCCATCCGCGAACGTCGCGCTGTGCCCAGGCGAGGATCACCGGCAACGTCGCATGATAGCTCGGAAAGCTGACGATGCCCATAAGCTGCGTCAGGTC
Source organism: Sphingomonas sp. PsM26 (assembly GCA_030433805.1). Classification (GTDB taxonomy): domain Bacteria; phylum Pseudomonadota; class Alphaproteobacteria; order Sphingomonadales; family Sphingomonadaceae; genus Sphingomonas. The sequence continues at coordinate 112,340 of JARUXA010000009.1, forward strand.
GATCATCCGCCACGACCCGTCCCGAAGCCCGAGGATCATGTCCCGTTCGATCCAGGCCACCGACGGCCACAGAATATGATACGCGGCTGGATCGAACACGTTCCCCAGTGCGGGAACGATGCCGGAAATCGCGATCGTCGCAAAACCCCCGAGGATCGCCGCTGCAACCGCGATTCGCAGCGTGTCGGCGCGGTCGGTTGCACTGAGCACGACGATCGCGACGATCATCTGTAGCGTCAGGCTGTGATAGGCGAGCCCTCCGATCCACAGCATCACGGGCGACCGGTCTGCTGCTGCGAACACCGCAGGCCAGTCGAAGCCCAGCGCCACGTCCCATGCGGCAAAGCTATCGTCCCACAACGGTCCGGCTCGCGCCGCCAGCGCATAGGCCAGCACCACGCCGATCACCGTGAACAGCGTCATCTGCAGGAATGCGGTGGCTCCGGCCGATAACCGCGGACGACCCGTGCGCGATCCGATCACCATTCCGGCGATAAGGGTCAGCAGCCCGATCCCGAGCGGCAGGACGCTGGCTGCGCGTACATAGAAGCCGAGATCGGCGGAAACGAAAAGGCAGAGGATGCCCATTGCGCCGATCAACCACCAAGAGGCTGCGTCGGTGGTTTGCTCGGCTGGAACTTTCATTGGCGGTGCAACGCGGCATCGGTCCCCCGGTGCCGCGGCAGGCAAAACAAAACAGGTCGTTAGGGGCGGTGCAGTGCGAGCATTTCAGGCAAGCAGCCCAGAATTCTCGCTAATGCAAAACCTTTCTTGCTTGTGCGAACGGATCGATCCCGTATCTTGTCCGACAAAGGCCGCGCAAGCCGGCAATAGGAGACGATAATGATCGTTGATCGCCGATCGATGCTGTCCATGACGGGTCTGGGCCTAGGTGCCCTGGCGACAGGGGTGCGCGCCGCGCCTGCCGACGGTGCATTCCGTCCAAATTGGCAGTCCTTCACCGAGCATTACCGCGCACCCGACTGGTTCCGCGATGCCAAGTTCGGCATGTGGGCGCACTGGTCTGCGCAATGCGTTCCCGAGGCCGGTGACTGGTATGCGCGCGACATGTACCTGCAAGGGTCGCGCGCGTACGATCATCACGTCGCGCATTACGGGCATCCGTCGCGCACCGGCTTCATGGAGATGTTCCCGCGCTGGACCGCGAACCGCTGGGATCCGGCGCGGCTGATGGACCTGTATCAGCGCGCCGGCGCGCGCTACTTCATGGCGCTTGCCAATCACCACGACAATTTCGACACCTATGCGTCGAGCCATCATCCGTGGAATGCGACCCGCATCGGCCCGCGTCGCGATATCATCGGGCAATGGAGCAAGCTGGCGCGCGATCGCGGGCTGCGGTTCGGCGTATCCAACCATTCGGCCCACGCCTGGCACTGGTTGCAACCGGCCTATGGCTATGATCCCGAGGGACCCCTGGCAGGCAAGCGCTACGACGCGGCGTGGCTGACCAAGGCGGGCGGGCGCGGAAAATGGTGGGATGGGCTGGACCCGCAGCAACTGTACACTGGACGCACCATGCCGATGCCCGACGGACTGCGCACGATCAAGGCGGCGAACGCCTGGCACGAAGCGCACGACCGCGTGTGGACCGAGGCTGCGCCTGTCGCCAATCCCGCCTTCACGCGTAACTGGTCGCTGCGCTGCAAGGAACTGATCGACCGGTATCGCCCGGACATGGTGTATTTTGATAATTTCGACCTGCCGCTGGGGCAGGCGGGGCTCGATATCACCGCCTATTTCTATAACCAGTCGATGCGCTGGCACGACGGCCGAAACGAGGCCGTCGTTACCGCAAAGGGCACGCCGGTCGGCCGCCGGATGGGGATCGTCGACGATGTCGAACGCGGCGTCCACGACGATATCCAGCCATATCCGTTCCAGACCGACACGTGCATCGGCAACTGGCATTATGATCGCGATCTGTATGACCGCGACGGGTACAAGACTCCGGCGAAAGTCATCCATACCCTGTGCGACGTGGTCTCGAAGAACGGCAATCTGATGGTCTCGGTGCCGATGCGTGGCGACGGCACGATCGACGAGAAGGAAGAAGCGGTGGTCGAGGGGATCGCCGCATGGATGGGTCGCTACGGTGCCGCGATCTACGGAACGCGCCCGTGGCGGGTGTTCGGCGAGGGGCCGACTAGCATCAAGAGCGGGGACTTCAGCGAAGGCAAGCCGACTTCGCCTTATACCGCGCAAGACATTCGCTACGTCCGCAAGGGCACCGCGGTCCATGCCTTCGTGCTGGGCTGGCCCGAGAATGGCGTCGCGCGGCTACCCGAACTCGCCAAGCGCGGCACCGTCCGCCGCGTGACGCTCCCCGGTTCTACCGCGCCGCTCGATATCCGGCAGGGAAGCGACGCACTGTACGTCACTTTGCCTGCCGCCCGTCGCGACCCGATCGGCGTTGCGTTGGTCGTGGAAGGCGACGGGTTGGTTTGAGCGGTCTTTGCGGTCGCGGCATTTCCAGGTCGCGACCGCAACGCTCAGGCCGACCGCAACATGTTGTCCGAATACGACCGCGCCTCGACTTCCGACCAGTCGAGTTCCTCGAGCAGCCGCCGATACACATCCTCCGCAAGGTCGCCGCTTTCGCGCATCGTGTTGAGTTCGGCACGCTGCTGTTCGAGGACCTTGAGGTGGAGCCGATCGAATTCCGACGGCGCCTGGGGATCTTCCGCGTTCGACGCCACGTCATGCGCCGCGCCGTAGCGTACGCGGAGCGCGTTGGCCGCATCCGAGGTGTCGTCATCGTCGAGCGCGTGCAGTCCGGCATGGATAACCTGCCGCCGTGCAGTGCCGATTTTGGCCGCAAGCCCCGCATCCTCGTCGGTGCCGAACCATCGGATCAAGGGCCCCAGCGTCAATCCCTGAACCACGAGTGTCCCGATCACGACCGCGAAGGCGGACAGCACGATCAGATCGCGCCCGGGCAAAGCATGCGGCAGCGCGAACGCCGCGGCGAGCGTGACCAGCCCGCGCATTCCCGACCAGCCCAGTACCAGCGACGCGCTCCACGGCGGCGGTTCGGGAAGCCATGCGGGCGCATAGCGGCGAACGATCACCCCTTCGATCGCGCGCACCAGGAACACCCACGCCAGCCGGACGACGAGCACGGTGGCGAGTACCAGTAGTGCAAAGCCCAGTGCGGGCAGGCGTTCGGAGGGCGACAGCTTCGAGACGATATCGCGTGATTGCAGACCCATCAGCAGGAATGCCACGACGTTGAGCACCAGCACTGCGGCGGCCCACACCGCCTTGGACTGGATCCGGTCGCGCGCCGGTTGGCCGGCGGGGCGGCGTTGCGCAACCAGCAATCCGAACGCCACGACCGCGAGCACCGGCGACAGGTGCAGGCGCTCCGCCGCCAGCCAGATTGCGAAGGTAACCGCAAAATCAGCGAGGCTCGACCCGAGCGTGCCTGCGAAGATCGGGACGATCCGGAGGTACGCCCATCCGCACGCGAGCCCGAACAGCGCACCGGCGGGGGCGGCGGCGGCGAGGACCCACGGGGTCGCGGCGGTGTCGGTATGGTTTGCCATCGCCACCGCCAGCCCGAACAGCAGCAACGCCGTCGCATCGTTGAGCAGGCTTTCCCCCTGCAACAGCAACATGCCCCGGCGCGGAATGCCGATTTCCGACAGAACCGCTTCCGCGGCGGCGGCGTCGGGCGGTGCCACGATCGCCCCCAGCGCGAAGGCTGCGGCGAACGACAGTCCCCCCGCTGCCATGCCGACGAAGGTGACCGCCGCCGTCGTGACGAGGACCGCGAAGACCGCGAGCGACACCAACGGAAACCAGTAGCGCCGAAGCCCACGGAGGCTGGTGTGATACGCCGCATGGAGCAGCGCTGGCGCGATGAAAAGCGCCAGCGCGAGCTGCGGATCGACCGCAATATCGGGCACGAACGGCAGCAGCGCGAAGCCGATGCCGGCGGCGGCCAGCAGGGTGGGGTAGGGGACGTTGAGTTTCCGCGCGAGCGCAAGCAGCAGCAAGGCTGCGAGCAGGATCGCGTCGAGGCTTTCGAACAGGTGCATCACCGTCAACGGTCAGTGACGCAAACAGGTCCCCATTCCTCCGAAGGACGCGTCGGCCAACCGACGCGCCTCCCGTCTTGCTCGACCCAGGATTACTTCAGATCGCGGATCCAGATCGAGCGGAAGCTGATCGGTGCGCTGGGGTCGCCATGGTCCTGCAGCTTGATCGCGGCGGGGCCATGCGCCTTATACTCCGGCGCACCGATATAGCGGGTCTGGCCCTTCAGCGCGACGTGGTTCTGGACCAGGACGCCGTTGAAGAAGACGGTCGCATAGGCGGGGCTGGTGAGCTTCCCGTCCGCGCCGAACACCGGCGCAGTCCAGATCACGTCGTAGCTCTGCCATTCGCCGGGGGCGCGGGTCGGGTTGGCGAGCGGGATGATCTGCTTGTAAATGGCACCCGCCTGACCGTTGACATAGGTCTTGTTGCGGAAGCTATCCATGATCTGGAGTTCGTACCCCTCGTCGCCCTCGCCGGTCGAGGCGAGGAACAGCCCGCTGTTGCCGCGTGCCTGCCCCGTGCCGGTGATGTTGGCCGGAACGCGCCATTCGAGATGCAATTGATAGTTGCCGAACTTGCGCTTGGTTTCGATGTTGCCGGTGCCCTTGCGCACCGTCAGCACGCCGTCGCCGACTGTCCAGCGTGCCGCGCCCTTGTCCTTGGTGCTGATCCACTGGTCGAGGTTCTTGCCGTCGAACAGCACCAGCGCGTCGGCGGGCGCGGGAACGGATGGTGTCGGCGCGACGACAACCACCGGGGGTTCGGGCTGCCAGACTTCGGTTGCCTCGGGGCGTTGCTCGGGAGCGGTCGCGGCTGGAGTGGCCGGCGCGGCCTGCGCCAGCATGGCGACGGCGAGGAGCGAGAGCGTTGCGGTCATAGGACCATCCTTTCCAATAGCGGTGCCGCAAGGCGATGCAGCACCATAGATTTACAGGGTTCGGCGAACCGTTTCCGAACGGCCATTGTGGCCGAACATCGAACCGTTCCCCCCGTTTCGTTGCCGCAACCTGACAGCCGATTCCCGCGGGAGCAAGCGACCGATCGCTTACGACCAAATTTCGTGCGCCAAACCACGATGTTGCGCGGTGCAAGCCCGGCACGCGACTAATGCCGTGGGCGTGCCGTACTGCCGCGGATGATCAGCATATGGTCCAGCGTGACCTGACGTGGCGGGCTTGGTGCATCACGCAGAATATGGACGAGCAGCTCAACCGCGCGGCGCCCGATCATTCCCTTGGGCTGTGCGATCGTCGTCAGACCGGGCTGGAAATAGCGCGCGAGCGGAACGTCGTCGAAGCCGATCACCGAAACGTCGCCGGGGCACGACAGGCCAGCCTCGGCCACCGCACTGATCGCGCCGATCGCCATTTCGTCGCTGAAGCAATAGAGCGCGGTGACGTCTTCCCGGAGTAACGCGCAAGCTTGCTCGAACGCGACCCCCGCCGAATAGTCTGCGGTGCGGACCCGCAGCCGATCCACCAGACCGTGCCGAGCCGCTGCCGCGGTCGCACCGCTCAGGCGATCCCGACTGATCGGGCTGATCGTCGGCCCGGTGATGACGCCGATGTCGCGGTGGCCGAGCGCGACGAGATGCTCGAACGCCTCGCCGCTTGCGGCGGCATTGTCGATGTGGACGCTGGGGACGCCGATGCCCGGACTGTATTCGCACCCGTTGACGATCGGCGCAGCGTCGCCGCGAAGGTCGAGCAACGGCTGGAGGCTTTCGGGCAATCGATGACCAAGAAAGATCAGCCCGTCGACTTCGCGCCGCGACAGCATCTCGGCATATTGGTCCTCGATCTCGGGATCGTGCCGCGTATCCCCCACGACCACCGCATAACCCGCATCGCGCGCTGCCTCTTCGGCACCCCGAATGACGCTGGCGAAGAACGGATTGGAAATATCGGGAACAGTCAGCAAGATCTTGGCCGCCCGCAACGTGCGCAGGGTGCGGGCGGCGACGTTGGGGGCGTAGCCCAGTGTGCGGACCACTTCGAGCACGCGCAGGCGGGTCGGTTCGGCGACTCGCTCGGGTCGACTGAGGACACGCGAGACCGTGGCAGTCGAAACCCCGGCCCTCGCGGCTACGTCGATAATGGTCGTCATCGAACCGTCATGGATCGAGTCGCGGCGCATGTCGATGACGATCCGATGTAATCCTTTACATCCTGATTTGCCCCGGTTAGCTTCTTGTCCGACAAGCAGGCAAACTGCGCGAGTGAGGATGACGATGGCCGTTTCGGAACAGATTGATCGAACAGTCGTCACGCCCTCGGACGGATGGCTGACCGGGCGCCTCAGCGTCCTGATGTTCCTGCAGTTCTTTGTCTGGGGGGCGTGGACCGTCACGCTTGGCCTGGTGATGCAGACGGTCGGGATCGGGTCGTTGATCGGCAACGCCTTTTCGGTCGGGCCGATCGCTTCGATCGTCGGGTCCTTCCTGATCGGCATGGCAGCCGCGCGCTATGTCGCGCCGCGCCTGCTGATGGTGATCCTGCACCTCGTCGGTGGCGCGCTGCTGTTCGTGCTTCCATCGCTGATCACCCCGGAGGCGGGTGCAACGTTCGTCTGGCTGCTGCTCTGCTACATGATCCTCTACATGCCGACCGTCGGCCTCGCCAACACGATCGCGCTCAAGAGCTTTGGCGACCGTGCCGACCGCTTTCCCTTCGCGCGTGCGTTCGGCACGGTCGGCTGGATCACCGCTGGCCTGATCGTCGGTTGGGCGGGGCTGTCGGCTAGCCCGCAGATCTTCACCATCGCCGCGGTCGCGTCGATCGCGCTCGGCCTCTACAGTTTCACGCTGCCCAATGTCGCGCCGGATGCACCGCGCGATGAAGGCGTGCTGCGCCAGGTGCTTTGCGTAGAGGCGTTCAGCTTGCTCAAGCAGCGCTCGTTCCTCGTATTCATCGTCTGCGCCACACTGATCTCGGTCCCGCTCGCGATGTATTATGCCTATGCCTCGCCCTATGTCGGCGCGGCGGGGATCGAGAATGTCGGTGGCACGCTCGCGATCGGGCAGATGTCTGAACTGGCCTTCATGTTCTCGATGCCGTGGCTGTACCGTCGGTTCGGCGTCAAGCCGCTGCTGCTGGTCGGGATGGCCGCCTGGGCAGTGCGCTACGCGTTGTTCGCGATCGGTGACGGCGGCTCAGGTCTGTGGGCGGTGTACCTCGGCGTAGCGCTGCACGGCGTCTGCTATGACTTCTTCTTCGTCGCGGGCGCGATCTACACGGGCACGATCGCGACACCCAAGGGCGTCAACGCACAGGCACAGGGGATGCTGACGCTGTTCACTTACGGCGTCGGTATGCTGCTGGGGTCGCAGATCGGCGCGTTGCTCTACGCTCAATTACCTGCGGTGGCGGACATCGCTGACTGGCACCGGATGTGGTGGTATCCCGCGATCGCGGCAGCGTGCATCGCCGTGCTGTTCCAGCTGGCGTTCAAAGACGATTCGAGAACGAGGACCGAAGTATGACCGCGATGAAGGGGCCGGGGATCTTCCTGGCGCAATTCCTGGGCGACACCGCACCGTTCGACACGCTCGAAAACCTCGCGCGCTGGGCAGCAGGGCTTGGCTATGTTGGGGTGCAGATCCCGTGCAACGACCGGCTGATCGACCTGTCGCTTGCGGCGGAGAGCACTGCCTATTGCGACGATCTGCGCGGGATGCTCGACAAGCACGGGATCGCGGTCACCGAACTGTCGACCCATTTGCAAGGCCAGCTCGTCGCGGTTCATCCCGCCTATGACGCGCTGTTCGACGGTTTCGCGCCCCCCGAAGTTCACGGCAAGCCCGCTGAGCGGCAAGCCTGGGCGGTCGAGCAGCTCAAGTTCGCCGCGCGCGCTAGCGCCAATCTGGGCCTGTCGGCGCACGCTACCTTCTCGGGTGCGCTTGCCTGGCCCTATGTCTATCCGTGGCCGCAGCGCCCCACCGGGCTGGTCGAGGAAGCGTTCGCCGAACTGGCGCGGCGCTGGTTGCCGATCCTCGACGCGTTCGACGCCGCCGGGGTCGATTGCGCCTATGAAGTCCATCCGGGCGAGGATCTCCACGACGGTGCGTCGTGGGAACGCTTCCTGACCGCGGTCGATCACCACCCGCGGGCGCGGATGCTGTTCGATCCGTCGCATTTCGTGCTGCAACAGCTCGACTACCTCGACTTCATCGATCGTTATCACGACCGCATCTCCTGCTTCCACGTCAAAGACGCCGAGTTCAACCCGACCGGGCGGTCGGGCGTCTACGGCGGGTACGAGCCGTGGGTCGACCGGGCTGGCCGGTTCCGCTCGCTCGGTGACGGTCAGGTTGATTTCTCGTCTATTTTCAGCAAACTAGCGCAATATGGCTATACAGGCTGGGCTGTGCTGGAGTGGGAATGCGCGCTGAAACGGGCAGAGGATGGCGCACGCGAAGGGGCACCCTTCATCCGCGATCATATCATCCACCTCACCGATCATGCGTTCGATGACTTCGCCAAAAGCGGCGCTGACCGGGCGGCGATCCGTACGATCCTCGGGCTGCCGGCGAGCGAAGGCTAAGCCATGATTCGACATCCTCTTCGGCTCGGCATGGTCGGCGGCGGCGACGGCGCGTTCATCGGTGCGATCCATCAGCGCGCCGCAGCGCTCGATGGCGACTGGCGGCTGGTCGCAGGCGCGTTCAGCACTGATGCCGAGCGCAGCCGACGCAGCGGCGAACGGCTCGGGCTTTCGCCGGATCGAGTCTATCCGACGTTCGATGCCCTGATCGCGCAAGAAAGCGCGCTTCCCGCGGACGAGCGGATCGACGCGATCGCAATCGTCACGCCCAATCACCTCCATGCGCCGATGGCGATCGCCGGCCTCAATGCAGGCTTCCACGTTTTCTGTGAGAAGCCGATGGCAATGAGCCTGGCGGAAGCCGAGACGATCGCCGCCGCCGCGACGGCGAGCGGTCGGCATTTCGGCCTCGCCTTCACCTATAGCGGTTATCCGCTGGTCGAGGAGGCGCGGCTCCGCATCGCGCGTGGCGATCTGGGCGCGATCCGGCTGGTTCAGGTGGAGTATCTCCAAGGCTGGCTCAGCCTGCCGATCGATACGGACGGCAACAAGCAGGCCGAATGGCGGACCGATCCGGCGCGCGCCGGGCTCGGCGGATGCCTCGGCGATATCGGCACCCATGCGTTCCAGCTTGCCGAACATGTCTCAGGGCTGCGGGTCGAGACAGTGTCGGCCGATCTCGCGACGCATGTTGCCGGGCGGCGGCTCGACGACGATGTCGGCGCGATGCTGCGGTTCGACAATGGCGCACGCGGCTTGCTCAAGGCGACTCAGATTGCCGCGGGCGAGGAGAACGGGCTGCGGCTGCGCATCCACGGCGAACACGGTGGCCTCGAATGGGCACAGATGGAGCCCAACACGCTGATCCTGCGCTGGCTCGATCGTCCCGCCGAAATCGTGCGTGCAGGCGGTCCGGGGCTTGATGCCGCGACGAGCGCCTTGCTGCGCACGCCGTCCGGTCATCCCGAAGGCTATATCGAGGCGTTCGCCAATCTGTACCGCGCGTTTGCCGCCGCGATCCGCGGCGAGAGCGATGCCGCGGCTTTTCCGGGTGTTCCTGACGGTTTGCGTACGATGGCGTTCATCGAAGCCGTGATATCCAATGCCCAATCCGACCAGAAATGGACTCGTGTCGGTTCCGGAGAGTATGAATGAAGCTTCAGATCAGTTTGTTGGCGGGGGCCGCGGTTGCGGCAGCCGTGCTTGCCCCGACCACCCCGACCGCAGCACAGAGTGCTCCCGGCGCGCCGCCCGCGTTCAATGCCTGCCGCGCGTGCCATACCGTCCAGAAGGATGCCAAGAGCGGGATCGGTCCCAATCTGCACGGCGTCGTCGGCCGTCCGGCCGCATCGCTGCCGGGCTTCAACTACTCGCCCGCGCTGAAGGCGTCCAAATTGCGCTGGGACGAAAAGACGCTGGACGAGTATCTCACCAACCCGGGCAAGAAGGTCCCCGGCACGCGGATGCCGATCTCGACTCCGGACCCGGCAAAGCGCGCTGCGATCATCGCCTATCTGAAGAGCGCTGGCGCGAAATGATGCGGTCGGTCGCATGACGCTGTCACGCCGGACGCTCCTCGCGGCAAGTGCCGTGGCGACCCTAGCGTCCGGGGTGGCCGTCGCCCGCGGCCGACCGTCCACTACGGCCAAGTTCGGTCTCAAGTTCGCGCCGCACGAGGGCAGCTTCGCCAGCCGTGGCGGTCTGATCGAACAGATCGCCTATGCCGCCGATCAGGGCTTCACCGCGTGGGAAGACAATGAGGCACGCGCGCGGCCGGTGGCGCAACAGGAGCAGTTGGCGCGAACGCTCGCGCAGCGCGGGATGACGATGGGCGTGTTCGTCGCGAGCATGCCGCAATGGTCCAAGTCGCGGCCAATCCTCGGCAGCACTGACGGTGCGGAGCGCGAGGCGTTCCTCGCCGATGTCCGCGGGTCGATCGAGGTTGCGAAACGCCTGAATGCGACCCGAATGACGGTCGTCACCGGGTTCCTCGACCCCAAGGTCCCGCACGATATCCAGACTGCGCGGGTGATCGACGTGATGCGTCGTGCTGGCGACATCGTCGCACCCCACGGCATTGCGATGGTGATGGAGCCGCTCAATACGCGGACCAATCATCCCGGCGTCTATATGCAGTCGATTTCGCAGGGCTATGCAGTCGCCCGCGGCGTCAACAGCCCCGCGGTCAAGGTGCTGGCAGACCTGTACCACGAGCAGATCCAGTCGGGGAATCTGATCCCGACGCTTGATACGTGCTGGGACGAGATTGGCTATATCCAGTTCGGCGACAACCCCGGGCGTAACGAGCCCGGGACCGGTGAAATCAACTACGGCCCGATCGTCCGCCACCTTAAGGCCAAGCGCTATACCGGCGTGATCGGCATGGAGCATGGTAATGCGACCTCCGGGCGCGCGGGCGAGGACCGGTTGGTTGCCGCTTATCGAATGATTGACTCAGCGGACGGCGCGGCATGATCCGCACCGGCGCCTATACAGGAGAGGACAAGACATGATCGATCGCAGAGGCGCGCTTGCAAGCGTGGCGGCGATGTTCGGCACCGCGGTATTCGCGCCGATCGCGCGTGCGGCGGGGCCCGCCGGGCCGGTGGCCGTACCCAAAATCAGCGACGGCCCGCCCAGCGTCGCGGTGTTCACGCCCGCGCAGCGCGAAGCGGTGACGGTATTGTCGGAACGGGTCCTTCCAACGACCGACACCCCCGGCGCGATCGCAGCGGGCGTGCCCGCCTATATCGAGAAACTGCTCGCCGACTGGTCCTATCCCAAGGAGCGGGAGCCGCTGATTGCCGGGCTGGCGATGCTCGAGGCGCGCAGCCAGCAGGACTATAAGGTGTCCGTCGCCAAGGCGACTGCGGCGCAGCAGGACGCCTTGCTGACGCTGGCGATGAACGACCAGCTGCCCGGCGGCAACGCGTTTTTCCTCGTGTTCCGCCAGCTCGTGCTGACCGGCTATTTCACGTCGGAAATCGGCATGACGCAGGAGCGCGAATATCTGCCGGTGCCCGGCGAATATAACGGCGCCTTCCCCTATTCCAAGGTCAACAAGGTGTACACGGCATGATCCTCGATCGCAGACACTTGCTTGCGGGGGCCGGTGGCGCCGCAGCGCTCGGGCTCGTCGGAACCACGGTTGCCCGCGCTGCGGCGACGCGCCGGATCGGTGCGATCGGACTCCAGCTCTATACGGTGCGCGAGATCTTCCAGAAGGATCCCGTCGGCACGCTCGAGGCCCTCGCGAAGATCGGCTATCGTGAGATGGAGTTCGGCGGTGGCGGCTATGACGCGATGGACCACGCGATGCTGCGCAAGACGATGGACCGGCTGGGCCTGCGCGCGCCATCGGCGCACATCAGCTATGACGCGCTGCTCGGCAAGTTCGACGCATCGCTTGCGATGGCGAAGACGCTCGGGGTCAGCACGGTGGTCCTGCCGTACATGACCGACCAGCACCGTACCGAGGCTGGCTGGAACGCAGCGCTTCCCAACTTCACCCGGTTCGCGACCGAGTTGCGCAAGGCTGGGATCGGCTTCGCCTATCACAACCATGATTTCGAGTTCACGACAAAGCCGGGCGGGGTCAGCCTGTATGAGCGGTTGCTGCGCGAGACCAACCCGTCGCTCGTCAAGCTCGAGCTCGACCTCTATTGGGCCGCGCATGCGGGCGAGGATGTCGGCGCGTTGATCGATCGCTTGGGCGCACGGCTCTACGCCTATCACGTCAAGGACATGCGCGCCGATCGCAGCATGTCGGCCGTTGGCGCGGGCAAGACCGATTTTGCCGCCCTGTTCCGCCGCAAGGGCAGCGCAGGCGTTCGCCACTTCTATGTCGAGAACGATGAGGCGCCTGCGCCGTATCTGCCCGACGTCACCACCAGCTTCGAGACGCTGCGCGCGTTGCGGTACTGATCAGTCTAGCGGGAAATACCATCATGGCATCCACCAACAGGTTTGACGCGATCGTTATTGGATCGGGCGTCAGCGGCGGGTTCGCCGCCAAGGAACTCACGGAAAAGGGCCTGCGCGTCCTCATGCTCGATCGCGGCATAATGGTCGAACATGGCGAAGATTACACATATGACGGCAAGCCAGCCTATGAGGTGCCGGCGCGCAATCGTATGCCCAAGCCACTGGAAGACAGCGATTATTTCATCGCGAAGCACGGCTATGTCGCGCCCAGCAACCAGAAGTTCTATAATGACGACCGGCTGAACCCCTATGCCTTCGATGAGGGCGAGAAGTTCTACTGGATCCGCCCCGCCGCAGTCGGCGGAAAGTCGCTGATCTGGGGCCGCTGGGTGTTCCGCTGGAGCCCGGCCGATTTCGAGGCGAACAAGCGCGACGGGATCGATGGCGAGTGGCCGATCGGTTATGACGACGTCGCCCCATGGTACAGCTATGTCGAGAAATACATCGGCGTATCTGGCTCGCGCGAGAACCTGCCGTATCTGCCCGACAGCGAGTTCCAGCCGCCAATGCCGATGAATGTCGCCGAGAAGTGGGTCAAGCAGCGGCTCGAGACGCAATTCCCGGGGCGCAAGCTGATCAACACGCGCCTGTCCAACATGACCGAGGACAAGCCCGACCAGAACCGTACCAAATGCCAGTTCCGTAACCAGTGCGGCAACGGCTGTTCGTTCGGCGCGTATTTCTCGACCCAAGCCGTCACGCTCCCCGCCGCACGCGCGACCGGGCGGCTCACGCTGCGATCGGACGCGGTGGTGACGAAGCTCGCGTATGACGCAAAGCGCAAGCGTGTCACGGGGGTTCACTTCACCGATGCGAAAACCGGACTTTCCGAACTGGTCTCGGCCGATCTCGTGTTCCTCTGCGCATCGACCATGGGGACCAACCAGATCCTGATGAACTCGCGCATGCCGGGTGGCGATCGCAGCTATTTCGATACCAGCGGCACGCTCGGCAAATATGTGATGGATCACATCTTCCGCGTCGGGATCTCGGGTGAGATCCCGGGGATGCAGGACATGATCGAATATGGCCGCCGTCCGGGGGCGGTCTATATCCCGCGCTTCCGCAATAACAGCAAGGACGACGGGGTCGGGTTCCTGCGCGGCTATGGCTATCAGGGCGGAGCGAGTCGCGAGGCCGCAGCGCCGATCGGCTTCGGTGCCGATATGAAGCACGGAATGCGCAAATACGGTCCATGGAAGTTCAGCATGGGCGCGTTCGGCGAATGCCTGCCTTATGCCGACAACAAGGTGTCGCTCCACCCGGACAAGGTCGATCGTTTCGGGGTGCCGCTGATGAAGTTCGACGTCCGCTTCCGCGACAACGAACTGAAGATGATGGCCGATGCGCGGGTCCAGGGCGAGGCGATGCTCAAGGGAGCCGGGTTGCTCAACGTCACGAGCAACGAGAGCGAGCATGTCCCCGGTGATGCGATCCACGAGATGGGCGGCGCGCGCATGGGTCTCGACCCGCGCAAGTCGGTGCTCAACAAGTGGAACCAGGCACATGAAGCGTCGAACCTGTACATCACCGATGGTGCGCAAATGGCGTCGGTGTCGTGCGTCAATCCGTCGCTGACCTTCATGGCGCTGACAGCGCGCGCCGCGTCGCATGCGGTGGAGCAAATGCGCAAGGCATAAGACTGGTGTGCCTGTTGGATCTTACCCCGGCCTGATGGCATCAGGCCGGGGTTTAGGGCGGCATTTTGCGGGGCTGGCGGTGCGCGCTGCGGAGCGCAACCCACCCCCGGCCCCTCCCTTCCAGGGAGGGGAGAACAAGGACTGCCATGCGCACCTCCCCTCCCTGGAAGGGAGGGGCCGGGGGTGGGTCGGTCCGAAGCGGGAGCACGGCCATAGTTTTGAGACTATCCCGCCTTCGCAGGCGAGCAGACGGCGTCTCCTGAACCCCGCGCTTACCCCGCCTTCGCATCCAGCCGCGGCACCAGCACATGCACGATCGCCAGCGCGATGAGATAGGCCGTCCCCGCCCAGATGAACACCGGCGCATAACTGCCCACGGTTTCCAGCACATGCCCGACATAGCGCGCCATGATCATCCCGCCGATCGCCCCGGCAGCGCCGCCGATCCCCATCACCGACGCGACGGAACTCTTGGGAAAAGTGTCGGAGACCATCGTGTAGAGGTTGGACGACCAGCCCTGGTGCGCGGCCGCGGCGAGCCCGATGATCGCAACCGCGGCGACCAGACTCGAAACGCTGCTCGCGAACATGATCGGGAGGACGCACAGCGCGCAGACCAGCAGCGCGAGCTTGCGCGCGGCGTTGACGCTGAAGCCACGCTTGATCAGCGCCGACGACAGCCAGCCGCCACCGATGCTGCCGACATCCGCGAGCAGATACACCGCGATCAACGGCGGACCGAACGTCTTGAGATCGAGCCCGTGACGCTTGGCGAAGAAATCGGGGAGCCAGAACAGGAAGAGATACCACACCGGGTCGGTCAGGAACTTCGCGGCGACGAACGACCAGGTCGCCCGCCTGCGGAACAGGTCGCGCCACGGAATGCGAGCCACACCCGCATCATTGTCCTGGTCGCTGGTGATATACGCCAGTTCCTGCGGCGACAGCCGCGGATGCCGTTCGGGCGCGCGGTAGAAGGCGAGCCATGCCGCCAGCCAGATGAAACCGAGCAACCCCGTCCCGATGAACGCGGCCTGCCATCCGTAATTGAGCGCGATCAGGGGAACGATGATCGGGGTTGCGATCGCGCCGACGTTTGCGCCCGCGTTGAGGATGCCGGCGGCAAGCGCGCGTTCCTTCTTGGGGAACCATTCGGCGACCGACTTGATCGCGGCGGGGAAATTGGCCGCCTCACCGAGCCCGAGCGCGAACCGCATCGTCGCGAACCCGCCGGGGCTGCGCACCAGCGCATGCGCCAGCGCGGCGAAGCTCCAGACCGTGATCGCCGCCGCATAGCCGAGCTTGGACCCGATCCGGTCGATCGCTGGGCCGCACAGCAACAGGCCGATCGCATAGGCCGCCTGGAACCAGAAGACGATCATGCCGTAATCGACTTCGGTCCAGCCGAGTTCGCCCTGCAACGTTGGCTTGAGGATGCCGATGACCTGGCGATCGATGTAATTGATCGTGGTCGCAAAGAAGAGCAGCGCGCAAATCACCCAGCGCACATTGCCGCCCGCGCGCTGTGGTGCCGCGTCGATCGGGGCCGAACCCACCGCTCCTGTTGATCCGTCCACGCGCGCTCTCCCTGCGGTCTTGTTCTGTTTATCGTGTATCGAAATGTCCGGCGTCGGTTCGGCTCGGCAGGGTCAGGCGTCCCCCCCGTTGCGCCCATGCTGGCGCGCATAAGCGATCCCGCGTTCCACCCCGCGCAACTCCGCGAGGCCGCGCATCCGCCCGAGCAGCGAATATCCCGGCAAGGTCTGCTTGGTCAGATCGTCGAGCATCTGGTGCCCGTGGTCCGGCCGCATCGGGATCGAGCGTCCTTCGCGGGTCTGCACCGCATGGACCGCCGCCACGAGCGACACCATCTCCGCACTGCCCGCCAGATGCGCGGCTTCGTGGAAGGAATCGTCGGGTTCGCGCTGGACCGACCGCAGATGGAGGAACCCGATCCGCTCTCCCAGCCGATCGATCATCCCCGGCAGATCGTTATCTGCGCGCACGCCGAACGAGCCTGCGCAAAAGCACAGGCCGTTGGAGCGGTTGGGAACCTGGTCGAACAGCCGGACGAGATCGTCCTCGGTGCTGACGACGCGGGGAAGGCCGAACAGCGCAAAGGGCGGATCGTCGGGATGGACGACCAGCCGGATGCCAAGCTCGTCCGCAAGCGGGCAGACCGCCTGAAGGAAAGCGACATGATTGGCGCGGAGTGCATCGGCATCGACCCCGTCATATTGGCCAAGTGCCTCGAGGAACCGTTCGGTCGTGAAGGTTTCCTCGCTCCCCGGCAGCCCAGCGATGATCGTGCGGTCGAGCAGGCGGCGCTCGTCCTTGGTCATGCCCTCGAACCGGCGTGCGGCACGATCGCGCATGTCCGGCGTATAGTCCGCCTCAGCCCCGGGACGACGCAGGATGTGGAGATCGAACACCGCGGCGGCCTCGAGTTCGAACCGCAACGCCAGCGCGCCGTCGGGCATCGCCCAGGCCAGATCGGTCCGCGTCCAGTCGAGCAGCGGCATGAAATTGTAGGTGACGACCTGGATCCCGCACGCCGCGAGATTGACGAGGCTTTCGCGATAGCGCGCGATCAGCCCGTCCCAGTCTGCGCCGCGCGTCTTGAGTCCGTCATGGACGGGAAGGCTCTCGACCACCGACCAGACGAGCCCGGCGTCCTCGATCATCTGCTTGCGTGCGAGGATGGCGTCACGCGGCCAGACCGCGCCGTTGGGGATTTCATGAAGCGCGGTCACGATGCCGCTGGCACCCGCCTGTCGAATGTCTCGCAAGGTTACAGGATCGGAGGGTCCGAACCAGCGCATCGTCTCAGTCATCAACACCGTCAGTAGCCTCCCCCCGCAGCGGCATGGGACAACGCGTCCACTGCGGATCTACAGTCTGTAGCAGTCGCAAATTTGATAGGCCAGAACCAATGAATTGGTAATACACTTCTGTGAGATGGCGTTGATCCCGCGTAGTTTCCGTTGTTTGGACGCAATCGCGGGCAACCTCCGGATCGGCATGCGGCGCAGGACACGCCGCATGCCCAGCCACGCTCAGAATTGGAAGTTGACGGCAAGCGCGTAAGTGCGGCCGAACGTCGACGTGTAGAGCGGGTCCTGGCGTATGCTGTCGGTATAGAGATTGTTTTGCTCGTTGGTGATGTTCGACACTTCGGCGATCAGCTTGATGTGGTCGCTGAGATTGTACGAGGCCGAGGCATCGACGAAGATCGTCTTCTTCGCACCGACCGCGTCGCTGTCCTGCGGGCCGGGGATGCTGGTGAGGTAGCCCGAGCGGTAATTGACGGTCGAACGGATGCTGAATTTCTTGTCCTCGTAATAGAGCGTGCCGCTCGCGGTTTCGGGTGACAGGCCGACGAGCGGTGCGGTGCGCGTCAGCGTTGCAATGCCGTTGACGCTCTGCAGGATGTAATTGATGTTCGAGCGCACCCGCGTGAAATTGGCGAGCACGCCGAGATTGCGCAGTGGCCCCGGCAGGAAGCGCAGCGGCAATTGCACGTTCGCCTCGAACCCGCGGAGCGGCCCGCCCGGGGTGTTAGTGCTGCGCGAGACGTTGAACAGTTCGTCCGGCGTCGCATTGCTGTTGACCAGCAGTGAATCGGGCAGCCCGAGATCGCGGAATGGCAGCAATTGCGTGGTGTTCTGGATGTAGGTTTCGATGCTCTTGTGGAAATAGGCGACCGAGATCAGCGAGCCCGGCGCGAAATACCATTCGAGCGCCGCGTCGAACGTGTTGGCGCGGATCGGGTCGAGGAACGGGTTGCTGAACGAGCCCGTACGGATCGCGACGTTGACCGTGCCGCTCGGGATCAGTTGGCCGTAGGCCGGGCGCGACATGACGCGCGCGGCGGAGAGGCGCCCGATCAGATTGCCGGTGATGTCGAACGCGATGTTCGCCGACGGCAGCCAGTCCTGGTAATCGCGATCGACCTTCGAGATCAGGCCGAGCGTGGGATAGACCGATCCGGCCGGTGCGGCGGTCGGGATGACGCCCTCGGTGTGGAGATCGGTGTAGATGTAGCGGACGCCGGCATCGCCGCGGATCGCGATCGGAAGCCGGTCTTCGGTGTTGAACTTCACCATCAGATAGCCCGAGCTATAGCGTTCGTTGACCTTGCCATACAGGCTGCCGCACTCGACCCCGCACAGCGGGAAGCTGTCGAAATTGACCGCAGCGCGGAACTTGTCGGGGTCGACCGCCGCGAAATCCTGCATGTTGCCGCCGAGGTTCTTGGCTACCCCGGTGGTGGTGAAGGTCAGGTCGCGCAGCGAGACGTTGGCGGGCAGTGCGCGCGGCAAGCTGTACGCCGGGGTCAGGTTGAGCTGACGCTGGGTATAGTCGCCGGTACGATATTGGCCGCCCACCTGCAGCGTGAAGCCAGGGGCCGCCTCCCATTCGGTATTGAGCTCGAAGGTCTTGCTGATGATCGTATTGCGACGATCGAAATAGGAGATCTGCCCGCGCTGGTTCCCGTCGGGGAGCGGCGGACCGTAGGAGAAGATCGACGCATCCGCCGGGTCGACGCCATAGCCAAGCTTGGGCAGGTTGGGACTGTCGCGGAAGTCGATCGAGAAATTGTCGGTATCGTTGGAGTCCATCGCGACTTGCAGGCGATTGGATTGCAGGATCGAATCCGAAATGCCCGCGAGCCCGTATACGCGGAAATTGTCGGTGAAGCGGTGATCCAGGTTGAGATTGACCTGACGGAAGGTCGAGGTGAACTTCTCGTTCTGCATTTCAGAACGCAGATCGACACCATCCCAGGTGCCATGCACCAGCGAGCCGAGATCATCGACCTCGATCTCGCGGACCGACATCATCGGCTGTCCGTTGTTCGAGGCGGTGCGACCCATCGAGCGCGCGTCGAGATAGGTGTCGAGGCGATTCACCTTGAACCGCGCATACAAGCCGTCGAGCGAGATGTCGGTGCGGTCGTCCGGCTTCCATTGCAGCGTCAGCGACCCTGCGATGCGTTCCTGCACCTGGCTCGATTTCGCCGGGCGCGGCAGGCGCGGCAGGAACACGCCGCCGCCAGGACGGCCCGAGACGCCCTTGCGGCTCATGATGTAATCATAGGCTTCCTTGGTGCTGGTGCGCGGGTTGCCGGCGCTGCAATTGGCGGCGTTGGCGCCGACATTGTTGCCGCTGTTGGCGTAATTCGCGCCCGGGCTGTTCACCGCAACGCCGTTGTAGGTGTAGCCGACGGGCGTGCAGTAGGGGAACAGCACGCTGCTCGTCGTGGTCGCGCCGGGCGCGGTCGGCACGGTCTGCGCGAGGCCCGCGACATAGGATGGCAGGATATCGACCGCGGAATAGGCGTATTCGTCAATATGGCGCTTCGCATAGGCGATGCTGCCGAGCACGCCGAAGGTGCCGCCGAAGAACTTCTTCGACACCAGCGCGGACAGACGCGGATCGGCCTGTTTGCTGATGTCGTTGTAGATCCCGCGCGCAGTCGCGGAGACGACGAAGTCCTTCTTCTGGTCGAACGGCTTGGGCGCGCGCAGATCGACCGTCGCGCCGAGTGAGCCTTCCTCGACATCCGCCGACGTGGTCTTGCGAACCGACAGCGCCGAGAAAATCTCGGTCGGGAAGGTGACGAAGTCGAACGAGCGCCCGGTGGCGACGCCGCCGCGGATGTCGCTGCCGCTGACCTGCGACACGCCCTCCATGCCGTTGATGCGGACGCGGGTGAATTGCGCGCCGAGACCGCGGACCGAGATGTTGCGGCCCTCGCCGCCGTCGCCGCGGGACAATGCCACGCCGGGGATGCGCTGCATCGACTCGGCCAGGTTTGAATCGGGGAACTTCCCGATGTCCTCGGCGACGATGCTGTCGACCGAGGCGGTTTCGCGGCGTTTCAGGTTGAGTGCGTTGTTGAGCGAGGCGCGGAAGCCGGTGACGACGATATCGTCGGTTGCCGGGCTGTCGACGGTGGTGCCGGGGGCGGCCTGTGAAGGATCGTTGCGATCCTGGTCGATGGTCTGGTCACTGGGTGGGGCGGGGACCGGGTTGACGGCTTGTTGCCCGAAGGCGGGCGTCGCCATCAACAGGCCGATGACGCTCGTCGTGATAAGCAGACGCGGCTTATCGATGCTTTTGCAGCGCATATCCCTCTCCCTTTATGCCTGCGCATACGGAATGGCCGCTGCTCAGGCCCTGACCTGCCACCTGGTTTGATCGGTTGGCTGGAGCATTGGGTATCATTGCCGTTTCAGTATGACAATGATGTTGTGTTTGGTCAGGGAGGTTTGTGTGCGAAGTGCCGCTACTTCCTCCCCTCCGTGGAAGGGAGGGGACAGAGGGGGTGGTGGCTCGCGGCGGACGCTACCCTCTCCCCAAACTGACCCACCCCCGGCCCCTCCCTTCCAGGGAGGGGAGGTTTTAGGGTTTGAGATCCCTGGCGGTCAGACCGACCGTCTGGCCAGCGCGCGGCGGCGCTGGTTGGTTTCGGCGCGGGCACGTTCGACCGCTTCGGTTTCGGTCACGTCGAGCAGATGATCAATCAGCCGCGCGAGGTGGTCGCGCATCGCGTTGCGCGCGTCGACCGGCGAGCGGGCCTCGAGCGCGCTGAGGATGCGGCCGTGCTCCGCCATGCGGTTCTCGGTGCCGAGGCTGCCCGCCTTGAGCAACACTTCGCGCGCGAGCGGCGAGCGGAAGCGCATGTCCCAAAAGTCGGTGACCGCGGAAATGATCACCGCATTGCCCGTCGCCTCGGCGATCGCGATGTGAAAGCGGCGGTCGGCAGCTTCAGCGGTGGCGGTATCCTCCTGCGCCATCTGCGCCAGCAGTGTCCGCAATTCCTCAAGCTGTGCTTCGTCGATTTCCGTCGCGGCGACGGCGGCGACTTCGCCTTCCAGCAGGCGGCGCGCCTCGGTAATCTCGAACGCGCCGATGTCGAGTTCCTTGTCCTCGTCGAGCGTCGAGGACGCGAGCACGAACACGCCCGATCCCTTGCGCGCTTCGACCAGGCCCTTCATCTCGAGCGCGATCATCGCCTCGCGGATGGTCGGGCGACTGACCTGAAAGCGGTCGGTCAGATCCCGCTCTGCCGGGAGACGGGAGCCCACCGGAAACTTGCCGCTGACGATATCGCCGAGGATCGCCTGCACGATCCTGCGGTACAATTTTCCGCCGCCTTCAGCCATGGTCATCAACGTCCTCGCTTGTCGGCCAATCGGCGCCGGATCGTCCACGCGCCCATCGCTTCGTTCCTTCGCGTCGGAACACCTGTCGTCAAGGCCCGTCGCGCCAATCCGTAGTTTCAGCAACGGAATGTCTTACAATCCTATTGCATGTGGTCGGGCCACAAATTAGGGAAGTCAACAGGAGAGGCCGTAAAGGCGAGGCAAAAGCCGAGCGGCGCGAAAGATCGAATCCAACGGTTCGATTTCCCAATCCGCACAAGCGGAAGAACAACAGGGGGAGCCGCAATGACTCGACCGCTCACATGTCTGGCGTTGGCGGCTGTCCCGCTGATGCTGACGTCCGTTCAGGCGCTGTCACAGGCGACCCCCTCCGCGCAAACCCGTCAAGCCAGCGCCCCATGGCGCGACGTCACCCCGCGTGAGGGACTCGCCGGCTGGCACGTGACCGGCGGCAAGGCGGACTATGCGATTGATAAGGGCGAACTCGTCGGGCGCGCGATGCCCGGTGGCACCAACAGCTGGCTGGTGTCCGACACAAGTTACGGCGACTTCATCATCGAGTTCGACGCAAAGACCGATCCCAAACTCAATTCGGGCGTGATGATCCGCGGGCAGAGCCGCCCTGAATATCGCAAGGGCGTTGTCTTCGGCTATCAGGCCGAGATCGATCCGTCCGCGCGGCGGTGGAGCGGTGGGCTATACGACGAGCAGCGGCGGCAATGGCTCTACACGCTCGGCCGCAACGAAGCTGCGCGCGAAACCTTTCAATCGGGTGGTTGGAACCACTACCGGGTCGAGGCGATCGGCAACCGGTTGCGGACGTGGATCAACGGCGTGCCCGCAGCGGACGTGGTCGACGATGTGGATGCGCGCGGTTTCATCGCGTTCCAGGTTCATGCCATCCCCGATGCCGATGCCGTGCAGCACCCGGAAGTGCGCTTCAAGAGCGTGCGGATGATCACCGACAATCCAGCGCGTTACGCGCTGCCCGCGACGACGATTCCGCAGCAGGGGTGGCAATCGAACCATCTGTCCGACGGCGAGCGCCGCGCCGGATGGAAGCTGCTGTGGGATGGCCGGACCACCGCGGGGTGGCGCAGCTTCGCGGCACCCGCTTTCCCCAAGGGCTGGTCCGTCGCCGATGGCATGCTGAGCGTTCAGGGCACGGGCGGCGGCGACATCGTCACCACGCGGCCGTATCGCGATTTCGAACTGTCGGTCGATTTCCGGCTGACCCAAGGCGCGAATAGCGGGATCAAATATCTGATCGATCCGGCGCTGGCGAAGGGCGGTCCGGCGGTTGGTCTGGAATATCAGTTGCTTGACGATGCGAACCATCCCGATGCCAAGATGGGGCGCGACGGCAACCGCACCGTGGGATCGCTGTACGACATGATCGCGGCGCGGAACTTGTCCGATCCGGCGAGCCCGGGGAAGCGGGTCAATCCGCCGGGGGAATGGAACCGCGCGGTGCTGGTGGTGCGGGGCAAGCATGTCGAGCATTGGCTCAACGGCTTCAAGATGGTCGACTATGACCGCGGATCGCCCGCCTTCCGCGCGCTGGTCGCGCAAAGCAAATATGCCAAATATGCGAATTTCGGGGAAGCTGACCAGGGTCCTATCCTGTTGCAGGATCACGGGAATCGCGTCGACTTCCGGTCGATCAAGCTGCGCGAACTCTGATGGGGGACAAGACCATGCTGGACCGCCGTACGATGTTGACGGGGGCAGGCGCCGCGCTCGGCGTCGCGATGAGTGCGCGGAGCTATGCGCAGATCAAGGGCGCGAACGACCGCTTGCGCGTCGCGGTGGTCGGTGTGAATTCGCGCGGTCAGGCGCATATGAGCGCCTTTTCCAAGCTGCCCAACGTCGAAATTACGCATTTCGTAGACGTTGACTCACAGGTTTTAGCCAAACGTGCGGCGGAATTTACCGCAAAAGGCCATGCCGCGCCCAAGCTCGAGGGCGACTATCGCCGCCTGCTCGACAGCAAGGCGGTCGATATCGTGACCGTCGCGACACCGGACCATTGGCACGCCAAGCTCACGATCGACGCGATGAATTCGGGGCACCACGTCTATTGCGAGAAACCGATCGGGATCGCGCCCGCCGAGGGCGAAGCGATGATCGCGGCGCAGAAGCGAACCGGGCGGAAGCTCCAGGTCGGCAACCAGCAACGCTCCAGTCCGGAGACGCAGCAACTGCGCGCACTGGTGCAGGCGGGCGAGCTCGGCGACGTGTATGAGGCGCAGACCTGGTATGCGAACAACCGCAAGTCGATCGGCACCGGGCAGACGGTTGCGCCGCCCGCGCATCTCAACTGGGACTTGTGGCAGGGACCGCGGCCGCGTGGGGACTATCGGTCCAATCTGGTGCCGTACAATTGGCACTGGTTCTGGAAATACGGGACGGGCGAACTCTGCAACAATGCGATGCATGAGCTCGACGTGGCGCGCTGGCTGATGGGGCTTGCCTATCCGACGCGGGTGGCCGTGCAGGGGGCGAAGCGGTTCCACGCGGGCGACGATTGGGAAATGTACGATTCGCTCGCGCTCGAGCTCGCCTATGACAAGGATCGCGTGATCCGCTGGAACGGGCAGAGCTGCAACGCGATGCTGACCTATGGGCGGGGCCGCGGCGTGCTGTTGCTGGGGACCAAGGGGTCGGCGGTGGTCGATCGCAACGGGTTCGAGCTGTACGACCTGGCGGGCAAGTCGATCCGGCAGGTGATGGCGAAGGCAACGTCGGAAACCACTGGGACGGTCGGCGAGGGCGTGCTCGACGTCTATCATGCGGGCAATCTGGTCGATGTGATCCGCGGCCGCGCGAGTGCGCTCGCCTCGCCGATCGCCGAAGGGCATATCAGCACCACGCTCTGCCACCTCGGCAATATCGCCTATCGCACCGGCAGCGCGCTGACGATCGACCCGTCGACCGGCAAGCCCCAGGGGGCCGAGGCGATGAAGCTATGGTCGGTCGCCTATGAACCCGGCTGGGAGGTGAAAGGCTGACCCCCGTGTCGATCCCCGCGGACGTCGAACGCTTCATGGCAATGGGGACGCGTATCGAACTCCACCGCTTCGGTGCGGCGGGGGCGGACGATGCGCTGCTCGCTGCGCGGCGCGCGATCGAGGCGGTGGACGATGCGCTGACGATCCACCGACCGTCGGCGACGACCGCGCTCAATGAGCGACTGCTCGCCGGACAGGACGCGCCGGTCGACGATCCGGTGCTGTTCGATGCGCTCGTCGCGATCGATGCGGTGCATGAAGCGACGCTCGGTCTGTTCGATCCCGCCGCGGATCGCCGGTTTGCGGTGGCTGGATGGCGGGGGATTACCTTCGATCGCGCGGCGGCACGGCTGTCTGCCACGACCCCCGTGGCGTTCGATTTCGGCGGGTTCGGCAAGGGCTTTGCGCTTGACCGGGCCGGTGAAGTCCTGCGCGCGGCGGGGATCGTGTCGGCATGTCTTTCGGCGGGGGAAAGTTCGATCGCGGTGATTGGGGAGCATCCGCTTGGCGGGGGGTGGCCGTTCGCGGTGCCGAATCCGTCCGATCCCGACGATAGCCTCGTCCAGGTCGAGCTGATCGACCAGTCGCTGTCGATCTCCGCGACGGTCGGGGCGGGGACGGCGGCGCCCGACCGCGCCGCGATGCTGCGGCCCGACGATCGGGCGGTGATCACCGCACCGCGCTGCGCGGTTGCGGTCGCGCGGACGGGCGCGCTGGCCGAAGCGATGAGCACCGCGTTGCTGGTGGCCGATCCCGCGCGCGCGGATCGTCTTCTGGGCGGCGACTCGGAAAACCGGTTCGTGTTCGATCTTACCCCCGGCGTGGCGCGCCGCGTTTCCTCTGCAAGAATGGCTTTGCAATGACCGATACGGACTTCGATCTTTCCCGCCGTTCGTTCCTCGATCGCGTGCTGATGGCGGCAGCGGGGGCGGGGATGACGGCGGCAGCTCCCTGGGCCGCGATCGCGGCGGGCACTGCGGCGGCGACATCGGACCGAGTCCGGATCGGCGTGATCGGAACGGGCGATCGCGGGCGCACGCTCATTCAGAACATTGCCAAGACGCGCAACTGCATGGTCGCCGCGATCTGCGACAATTACGAACCGCATCTGACCAAGGCGCGTCCCTATGTCGGTGCGAACACGCCGGTTTACGCGGATCACCGCGCGATGCTGGAGAAGGGTGGGCTCGACGCGCTGGTCATCGCAACCCCGCTCAACCTGCACGCGAAGCATGTGTTCGACGGGTTCGATGCCGGGCTGCACGTGTGGTGCGAAAAGGCGATGGCGCGGACGATCCCGGATTGCAGCGCGATGGTGAAGCGATCGCAGGACAGCCGCAAGATCCTCCAGATCGGGCATCAACGGATGTTTCACCCGACCTACCTCAACGCGTTGTGCCGCGCCAAAGCGGGCGAGATCGGGTCGCTGACGCAGATCCGTGCGAGCTGGCACCGCAACAACAGCTGGCGTCGCCCGGTCCCGGCCGGGGTGAGCGACCGTCAGATCAACTGGCGGCTGTACCGCGACAGTTCGGCGGGGTTGATGACCGAACTCGCGACGCATCAATTGCAGGTCGGCAACTGGTTCTTGGATGCGGTGCCGACGCGCGTGATGGGCTCGGGGAGCATCTGCTTCTGGAAGGACGGGCGCGAGGTCTATGACCATGTCGCGCTGATCTACGAATATGCCGGCGGGCGGAAGCTGATCTACACCTCGCTGCTCAACAATGCGCGTTATGGCTGCGAGGAGCAGATCCAGGGGAGCAAGGGCACGATCGAACCCGAACTCGGCCGGATCTTCCAGGAGGTGCCGCCCAAGGTGCTGGCGTTGCAGCGGATGCAGAAGGACGTGGCGCGCGGCAAAAAGCGCGCGGTGCCGATCGGTGGCGCGACCTGGTTCCCCGAGCTGCCGGTCACGACGCCGGGCGAGTCGCTCGGCTGGGGCGAATATGACGAGACGATGCTCCAGTTCGAAGGGTTCGGCGAAGCGGTGCGGGCCAACACGCCGCTCCCCGGCCTGTTGGCGCAGGCTTATGCCGCGAGCGTCGCGTCGCTGCTCGGCGAACAGGCCATGGACCGGGGCGAGGCGCTGACCTGGCCGACCTCGCTTGTTACCATCTGAAGGGAATAGGACCGTGACCGATACCGATCGACGCGCACTGCTCGGGCTGGGCCTGACCGCGGGACTAGCCGCCGGATTTGCAGGCGATGCCTTTGCGCAATCCGCGACGCGCGGCGACGCAGCGACCGAGGCGGCACCGGCCCGCCCCGCGCCCGAGGCCAAATACCGGGTTCCGTTCGCGGTGATCGGGCTCGACCATAACCACATTTACGGCATTACCGACGCGGTGATCCGGGGTGGCGGTGTGCTGACCGCCTTCCTCTCGACCGACCCCAAGCAGATCGCGGCGTTCCGCAAGCGCTATGGCGACATCAAGCTTGCGCGCTCCGAACAGGAAATCCTCGACGACCGCGCGATCAAGCTGGTGTGCAGTGCTGCCGTCCCCAGCTTGCGTGCGCCGCTCGGGGTGCGCGTGATGCGTGCGGGGAAGGACTATCTGAGCGACAAGGCGGCAATGACGACGCTTGAGCAACTCGCCGAGGTGCGCCGCACGATCAAGGAGACCGGGCGCAAGTTCGCGATCATGTATTCCGAACGGCTGGAGGTTCCTGCGGCGGTGATGGCGGGGCAGATGGTCCATGACGGTGCGATCGGCAAGGTGATCCAGACGGTCAACCTCGCCCCGCACCGCCTGTCCAAGCCGAGCCGTCCCGACTGGTTCTGGGACCCGGCGCGCAACGGCGGGATCCTGACCGATGTCGGAAGCCATCAGGCCGACCAGTTCGTCTATCTGACGGGGAGCAAGCGCGCGCATGTCGTCGCGTCGCAGACCGGCAATTTTAACAATCCCGATCATCCGCAATTCCAGGATTTCGGCGACATGATGCTGAACGGCGATGGCGGCGCGGGGTACGTGCGAGTCGACTGGTTCACCCCCGACGGGTTGCCGACCTGGGGCGACGGGCGGCTCTTCATCCTCGGGACCGAGGGCTATATCGAGCTGCGCAAATACGTCGACATCGCCGGGCGACCGGGGGGCAACCATTTGTTCATCGCGGACCGCAAGGGG
Organism: Sphingomonas sp. PsM26; assembly: GCA_030433805.1. Classification (GTDB taxonomy): domain Bacteria; phylum Pseudomonadota; class Alphaproteobacteria; order Sphingomonadales; family Sphingomonadaceae; genus Sphingomonas. Next base: position 139,885 of record JARUXA010000009.1, read on the forward strand.
GCGCGCTATCTCGATTGCTCCAAGGTGCCGTTGCCGTTTGGGCCGCAGTTCGTCACCGACATCGTCGAACGCACTTCGGTCGCACAGGATCAGGACGGTGCGTTGCTGGCGGCGGAACTGGTGCTGACCGCGACTGCGCGCGCGACCCCGGCAAGGGCGTGAACCTTCGGGTGCGAGGCGCGCGCAAATCTTCAGTCGGCCTCCTGCGGGAGCCCAGGAGTTCGACAAATTCTATGGCGTTGTTTTGCTTCGCTCTGGGTTCCTGCTTTCGCAGGAGCACTGAGAAGAATGGCGAACCGAGGTTCGCACGCCCCATGTTCGCCCTAACGATGGTGTTGGCGGCGGTTTGCCCCGCCGTCGCGCAGGATCGCGCGCTGAACGGCCTGGTCGATCCGATGGTCGGCACGGGCAACGACGATCAGGGCGACACGATCCCTGGACCGACGCTGCCCGCGGGGTCGATCCATCCGAGCCCAGAGACGATCAGCGCCAACACCAGCAACGCGGGCTACGACCGGGACGCGCCGCTGAGTGGCTTCGCGCAACTGCACACCCAGGGGTCGGGCGGCACCACCAGTTACGGCACGTTCCTCGTCTCGCCGCAGACGGGGGTGCTGGCGATGCGCGAGGCGGACCATCTTTCGCCCAAGAGCAACGAGCGGGCAGGGGCGGCTGGCTATTCGGTCCGGCTCGACCGTTATGCGACCGATGTGGAGATCGCGCCCGCGCATCATGCCGCTTTATACCGCTTCACCTTCCCGAAAACCGGCGACGCGCATCTGCTGTTCGACGTCACGCGCAAGATCAAGGGCGCGCTCGGCAGCGACGGGGCCGAGGTCACGCTGATTCCGCGCGAGGGCAAGATCGTCGGTCGCGTCCGGTCGAAGGGCTATTGGTCGCCGGCCAAGGTGGACATCTGGTTCGTCGCCAAGGTCGACGCCGCGCCGACAGCCTGGGGGATCGAATCCGCCGGCGTGCGGCAAGACGGCGCGACCACGGCACAGGTGACGGCGGACCGACCGCTGCGCGCGTGGTGGACCTTCGGCGACCAGGGGCGGAAGCCCGTCGCGATGAAGATCGCGGTGTCCTTCACCAGCGCCGAGCGCGCCGAGGCGCTCCTCAATCAGGACGTGCCGGGGTGGGATATCGCGGCGGTGCGGTCGGCGGCGGCGCGGGTGTGGGATGGGGTGCTGTCGAAGGTGACGATCGCCGGCGTTCCCGAAGCGGACAAGCGCCGCTTCTATACCGCGCTCTATCACAGCGCGATCCAGCCGCGCGACCGGACGCAGGATCAGCCCGAGGCCGATCGCAAGACTCCGCTCTACGACGATCATTATACGCTGTGGGACACCTATCACACGCTCTACCCGCTTATGTCGCTAATCCGACCGGCGCAATATGCGGGGGTGATCGGGTCGTTCATCCATAGCTGGGAGCGGTTCGGGGCGGCCGACACCGCCTTCATCGCGGGGCGCAATTTTCACGTCGGCCAGGCGGGTGACGAAGTCGACAATGTGATCGGGGAGGGATTCCTGCGCGGCGTGCCGGGGGTCGACTGGCGCAAGGCGGCGGATGTCGTGCTGTTCAATGCAAATGAACGGCGGCGTCCGCGCTATCTGGTCGACGGGTTCTTCGCGGTCGGGGACCGCAGTCCGGAGGGCGAGCCGCAACGCGCGCGGTCCGGGTCGGCGACCGTCGGGATGGCGCTCAACGACTATTACGCCAGTGTCGTCGCGGCGGGCGCGGGGCGGACGGACGAGGCGGCGGCGTTGCGCAAACGCTCCGGCAACTGGCGCAACGTGTGGGACGCGAGCGCGACCAGCGACGGCTATAGCGGCTTCGTGGGGCCGCGTTTTGCCGACGGCACGTTCCAGCCGAACGATCCCAAGCGCGGCTGGAATGGCAAGAAGCACGACAATTTCGGGTTCTACGAAGGGACCGGCTGGATCTACTCCTACGCCCCGGTCCACGACATTCCGGGGATGGTCGCGATCATGGGCGGGCGCGATGCGTTCGTGCGGCGTCTGCAGCATGCCTTCGATGCCGGGCTGATCGATTATACCAACGAGCCGAGCTTCTCGACCCCGTGGCTGTTCAGCGAGGTCGGGCGCCCCGATCTTGCGAGCTTCTATGCCAACCGGGTGTTCACCCGCTTCACCGCGACCGCCTATCCCGGGGACGAGGACAATGGTGCGATGAGCTCGCATTATATGTTCAACCGGATCGGCCTGTTCCCCAAGCTCGGCAGCGCGTCCTTCTACCTGCATGCCCCACACCAGCCGCGCAGTGTCATCACGCTGCCCAACGGTCGCACCTTCAGCATTGTGGCACATGGATATCGACCGGGCGCGATCTACATTGGCGGTGCAATGCTCAATGGAAAGCGGCTCGACTCCGCGCTGATCGCGCAAGACGACATCCTGAAAGGCGGCACGCTTGACCTTGAGGTGACTCGCAAGCCGGGGAACTGGAGTCGTTCACCCCCGGTTCAACACTGACAATTCCGCGGTTTTCTGCGGATCTTTACGCGCCTTCGGTCGTATTACGGACACGTTTCGACCAATTGCGATTGCCAACCCGATCCGGCCCGCCTTGGCTTTCGAAACCAAAAACATTGCTAAAAGGTGAGTGTATGCGTCCGAATTTTGCCAAAGCTGCTACTGTCGCGATCATCATGGTCGGCTCGGTTGGGATCAGCGGTTGCGCGACCAAGGGTTACGTCCAGCGCGAGATCGCTACCGTCAACCAGCGCATCGACGGGATCGACGGCCGCGTCCGTACGGTCGAGGGTACGTCGGGTCAGGCGCTGACGCAGGCACAGGCTGCTGCCGGTCAGGCGCAGCAGAATGCCCAGCGCATCGACCAGATCAACGGCCGCGTCGATGGCCTCGACCAGCAGATGCAGCAGCAGGCACAGCGCCAGCAGCGTCGCCCGCGCGGTTGATCACGCTGTCGCAACGCGCTTGCATTGATCGACAGGACTGGTGAACAACCGTTTCGTGTTTACCAGCCTGTCCTTCACCGATCGCTCGGCAATGATGGCTGGTGCGGGGCTGGCGCTGGCTTTGATGCCGGTGCCGCTCGCAGCAGCGATCGTTCCCGCCGCTGCCACCAAAACCACCGCGCCTGCGAAGAGCGGCGTCGCGCAAGCGCGCAAGGTTGCCGCCAAGCCTAAAGCCAAGGCGAAGGCCAAAACAAAGACCGTCGCCCCGCCCGTCGTCACGGTACCGCTGGTCGAGCCGGTACGGACGGAAGCCGCACAGCGCATGGTCGCCTGGATCGCGTCGGCGCATGATAACGGGTCGCTTCCTTACGCGATCATCGACAAGCAGGCAGCATCGCTGTCGATTTTCTCCGCCAAGGGCGAGTTCCTGGGCGAGACACCGGTTCTGCTCGGCATCGGCATCGGCGACGATTCGACTCCCGGCGTCGGCGCAAAGGATCTCGCAGACATCGGGCCGGCTGAGCGCACGACGCCAGCTGGACGGTTTGTCGCCAAGTTCGGCATGGCGTTCGGGCGGCAGCGGGTGCTGTGGGTCGATTATGCCAATTCGGTTGCGTTGCATGCGGTGATCACGACGCACAAGAAGGAACAACGCGTCGAACGGCTGCTGTCGCCGTCGCCCGAGGACAATCGGATCAGCTTCGGCTGCATCAACGTCGGTACCAGTTTCTACACCAAGCAGGTACGACCGCTGTTCCTGAAGAAGGGCGGCGTCGTCTATATCCTGCCCGATACCAAGCCGCTCGAAACGGTCTTCCCGCGCGTGCGGTTGCTTCCGTATCTTGCCGCATCGGCTGCGCAATAGCGCCATGATGCCGATGCTTGCCCGGTCAAAGGAAACCGTATGATCCTGGCCTTGATCGCGATGATTGCGGCGCCCGTCGAGGCACCGGTGGTGGTCAGCTCTTTACGAACCGAGCAGCTTGCGGACGCCTGCCGCGGAGAGGATTCGGATTCGACCCCGGGTTTCTGTACGGGCTATATCCTGGGTGCGTTCGACACCTTGTCGATGTCGCGCCAGATCTGCCCCTCGGCGACCAGCGCCTCGACGCTCGAGGCGATCGCCGCCACCCGCAAGTATCTGCGCACGCATCGCAAGGCATGGGACAGCGCGCCTGCGTTCATCGTCCGGGATGCGTTGAAGGGGGCTTTCCCGTGCAAGGTCGCGAGCAAGCCGAAACCGAAAGCCAAACCGGCGACGAAGCCCAAGGCCAAACCCAAGGCCAAAGCTACCCCCAAGAAGCGCAGCGCATAGCCCATGCAGGCTGTGCGCTATCGGCTATATCGCCCGATCAGCGCACGCCGCAGCATCCGGTCTTCCAGCGAATAATAGAGCGCGATCCTGTCGCCCTCCGCCACCGTGGCGGCGGCAAAGGCGATGTCGGTCGCGTCCCGGCGCAGCGGCGGCGGGGGGACGAGCAACGGTTCCAGCCCGCGCCCGGTGATGCGGGTGTAATCCGGACTGAAACTGATCCAGCCGATCCGCCAGCGCGCGTCATGCGTCGCGCCATTGTAGAACATCACGGGGTCGCACCCCGGTGCCGCCCAGATCGGTCCGGTCGACAGATGCCAGTTATCCCAACTATCCTCGCGAATGCCGAACGGATCGGGCAGCGTAGTCCATGGTCCGATCTCGCTCGGCCCGCCCGCCATGCCGATCCGCGATGCGCCATTGGCGGCATATTCGTAGAACAGCCGCCAGTCGCCCGCTGCGGTCTGGGCGAGCGTGGCTTCCTTGATGTTGCCCTCGCCGGGCGGCGCCTTCAACGCGACGTCCTGCTTGACCAGCCGGGTCAGATCCTGCCCGCTCGCCAGGATCAGCGACCCTTGCGCACGCGCCGCATCGACCCCGGTATAATAGACCAGATACCGGTGATCCTCGGTCAGCACGACGGTCGGATCCTCGCAACCGCCGAGATCCTCGCTGCCGGGACCCGGCACGATCGCCAGCCCCGGATCCATCGTGAAGACGAGCCCGTCCCGGCTTTCGCCGCGCGCGATGATCCCGGTCGGATCGTGCGGCCTCAACGGGTTGGGGACGCCGCGCACCATCATCCGGTACAGGTCGCCCTCGCGCCATACGAACGGACTCATCAGGTCCATTCCGTCGACCAGCGACGCGGCGGACAGCGTGACCGTGTCGAGCTGCTCGACGACATAGGCGACCGTCATGCGCCTTGCGCCACGGTCAGCGACAGCGCGCCGTCGATCGTCACGGTGGTGCCGGTGATGTAATCCGCCGCAGGCGACAACAGGAACGTGACCAGTGTGGCGACCTCGTCGGGGCGGCCGGCGCGTTTCCACGGGATCGCGGCTTCCTTGCTCGCGCGTTCCTTGGGATCATCGAGCGCGGACTGGTTCATCGGCGTCAGGATCATGCCCGGTGCCACGCCGTTGACCGCAATGCCCTTGGGCGCGAGTTCGAGCGCGAGCGTCGCGGTGAGTTGGGCAAGGCCGCCCTTCGCGGAATCATAATCGGCTCCGCCGGCCCGCGGCGCGCGCTCGTGGATCGACGAAATGTTGACGATCCGGCCCTTGGCGTCGGCGGCTTCGAGCGCGCGGACCATCCGGCGGCAGGTCAGGAAGGGACCGTACAGGTCCGACCGGATAACTTGGTCGAACTGGGTCAGGGGCATGTCGACCAACAGCGTCCCGCGCATGTTGAGCCCCGCCGAATTGACCAGCAGGTTCACCGTGCCGAACGCGCGTTCGGCACGCTCAAAGAGCCGGTCGACGGCGCTTTCGTCACCGACATCGGCCTGCACCGCGATCGCCCGCGTATCCCCGCCAATCGCCTTGCAGACGGCGTCGGCTGCTGCCGCATCCTTGAAATAGGTGATGACGACGCGTGCGCCGCCTTCCCCAAGTGCCTTGGCACATGCGGCGCCGATTCCGGATTCGCCGCCGGTCACGATTGCTACTGCGCTGTCGAATGTTCCCATAAATGCCGAACCGGCGACGCCGGGGCTGGTTGCATGAAATCGTCGACACGAAGCGGTTGGGCGCTGTCGCTATTCGCGTCGGAGAAAGATCCAATATCCGCCCGTGCTCGCGGGCTGGACCCGGATATTCAATTCACGGTCCCGATCCTCAAAGTCGCCGATATGCGTGAATTCTAGATCGAGCGTCCCGGCGGCACTCGCGCGTTCCACCCGACCGCGGAAATCGGGATTGTCCATGCACGGGGCGACCTTGCCGAAGAAGTCCAGCCCGATGCGGTCATGCGACCCGGAACCCGAGAGGCGCCGTTCCGCCGCGCTGTAAAAGGCAACGGTGCCATCGGCGTTCAGCCGGATCGCCCCGAACGGCAAGGCGTCCACGACGGCGGTAGGCAGCGCCTCGACCGCACGCGCCAGAGCGGGCGTGTCGAAGTCCGGCACGCCCGGATCGGTCGGGTCGGACGTTTGCATCAGGGCAGGGCCCTGACCGGTTCGCGACCGAGGACGACCGCGCCGACGACATGGTCGACCAGGGTCCCGTCCCCCGAGAACGGCAGCAACAACCGCTCGAACGTTTCGAGATAGCCTTCGCCCAGATCGATCCGTGCAAATTCGTACGACGGCTTGCCGGTGATGGCACACCGTCGATAGGCCGCCTCGCGCGCGGTCAGCGTGTCATTGCCACTCAGCGGCAGGGTTTCGAAGCTGCCGGTACCGAGGACGTGGGTGCCAAGCGCATCGCGCAGCGTGGAGCCGATATGCGTAAAGGTGAATTCGATCGGGCTTTTGCACAGGTCGATCGTCGCAACCACGATACGGTGGGGTTCATGGCAGGCATCGATCGTGAAGCGTTCGAACAGCGGAATGCCGGTTTGCGCGCGGATCGCACGCCAATGCTCGAAGAGCGCCTGCGTGCATTGCGATTTCAGGCGCTGGGCCAACCGGTCCAGGCGTTCCTCGTCCGATGCGCGCTGGCTGGCGGTGTTGAGAACACGGCGGATCGCATATTGCAGGCCGGCCGGGCTGAACGGCTTGTGGAGCACGGTCCCCCCCGCCGGTGCCTGCCAGTCGCTGCCTGCCGTAACGAACAGGCACGGAATGCCGACACCCGACGCCCGGATCGCGGCAGCGAGTTCGATGCCGGACATGTCGGGCATGTCTATGTCGGTCACGACGATATCGACCGACCGGGTCCGCAGCAGATCGAGCGCGGCGCGCGCATCGTTCGCCACCAGCACGTCAAAGCCGAGATCCGACAATCCTTCGCTGAGAATCTGGGCCAGGTCGCGGTCTTCGTCGACGAGCAGGATCGTCTCGAAGGCGGCCCCCGGTGGTGCGTCGCCGATCGGGTCGTCCTGGGGGGCGCTCGGTGCGCAACTACCCGCGCGCGCGCGCGGCAGATACAGCGAGAACGTCGTGCCCGCCCCGACGTGGCTTTCGATGCGCAGCGCCCCGCCAGCCTGCTGGATGAAGCGTTGCACCATCGCCAGACCGAGACCAGTGCCCTTGCCGCGCGCCTTGGTGGTGAAGAACGGCTCGGTCACGCGCTGCAACGTTTCGCTGTCCATGCCGGGGCCATTGTCCGCGACGCTGACGAGGACCGCATCCTTGCCCTCCAGTTCGGGCGGATGCAGCGCCGTATCGGCCAGGCAGTTGCGCACCGCGATGCGCACCTCGCCGCCGCCCCGCATCGCGTCGCTCGCATTATGGGCAAGATTGAGCAGCGCGGACTGCAATTGTGTCGCATCGACGAGCGCGGGCCATGCATCGGGCGCGCAATCGATCACCAGCGCGACGCTGCGGCGAACGCCGTACGCGAGCAGATCCGATATCTCGGCAATCGCCGCTGCGAGGTCGACCGGCTGCGGATCCACCTCCTGCAATCGGGCGAAGGCCAGCAACTGACGGATCAGCGTCGCCCCGCGCTCGGCGGCGCGCTGGCCCATGGCGACCACCTGACGGATGCGCGGGTCCTCCGTGCGATGATCGATGATCGCGAACCCCCCCAGGACGGCACCGAGGATATTGTTGAAATCATGCGCGATCCCCGACGTCAGCTGGCCGACGGTTTCGAGCTTCTGGCTTTGCAGCTGCGCCGCCTGCATCGCCTCGCGACGGGCGATCTCGGACGACAATCGCATATTGGCGCGGTTGAGCGCAGCGGTACGGTCGCGCACGCGCCGTTCGAGGTCGGTGGTCAGGTCGCAGAGTTGCGCCTCGCGCTCTTCCAGGGTCCGCATCCAGTGCGCGCGCTCGGCCGGATCGTGGCAGTAGCAGACGACGCCATAGGAGGAATCAGGCAACATGACGCGGTCGATCCGCCAGTCCTGCATCTGACGTGCGGCGCGGTGATCACAGCTCGCGGGGGCTTCATAGGAAACGCCGGTTTCCAGAGTGCGGCGGAACTGCGCGATCGCGACATCGGCTAGCGGTCCGGGCCAGATCGCGTGGAGGATCTCGGCAAGCGGACGCCCGATCGCGGGATGGACGGGTTCGAACATCGGGCGTGCGCCACGGCTGACGATGCGGAGCACGAGGTCGGCATCGACCAGATAGACGCCGAACGGATCATTGGCGATCACCGCCTCGACTGTCTCGACCTGCCGCTGGAGCACGACCTGTTCGGGATCGATCAGCATGGCTTCGCGGAGAGCGGCGGGCGCGCGAGTCCGGGCCGCCTGATCCGGCAGCAACGCGCGATCGCCATCGGTGCTCGTCCCCTGGACCACCCCTCCGCTCCCGTCGGATTGAACCATGACCGTAACGATGGCGCAGGCGCGCGGGTTTTGCCATGACCGAATGCGTTACTAACACCAATGAACGAAGCGTTACCGAAGCGGCGATCGGTGGTTCCGGGCGTTACGATCCCACGCCGCCGGAACGACCGGGGATGCAAAAGGACTGGATATCCAATGAGAATCGCGATCATCGGCGCCGGGATTGCCGGTCTGTCCTGCGCGCACGCGCTACAGACGGGCGGACACACCGTCTCCGTGTTTGACAAGGGGCGCGGGCCCGGGGGACGGATGGCGACCCGGCGGGTCGATAGCGCGCTCGGCACCATCGCGTTCGACCATGGCGCACAATATTTCACGGCGCGCGATCCGGCGTTCGTCCAAACCGTCGCGCGCTGGTCGGCGGACGGCGTTGCGGCGCGCTGGCCTGCTGCGGGGGAGGATGCATGGGTCGGCACGCCCGGCATGAACGCGCTCGTCAAGGCAATCGCGCAGGATCTGGACGTCGCGTGGAACAGTCGCGTCGAGGCAATCACCAGCAGCGATGGGGGGTGGCGGCTCGATCCCGTTTCGGACGGGGTGTTCGATGCGGTGGTGGTGGCGACTCCGGCGGAACAGGCGGTCGGTCTGCTGGAGCCGCATGACGCGACGATGGCGGCGGCTGCGCGGGGCTGTCCGTCCGAACCGTGCTGGACCGCGATGGTCGCCTTTGCCGAGCGGATCTCGGTTCCCGCGGACGTCCTCCGGGATCGCGGCATCATCGGCTGGGCCGCGCGCAACAGTGCGAAGCCGGGACGGGACGGACCCGAAGCCTGGGTGATCCAGGCGAACCCGGACTGGTCGCGCGCGCATCTCGAGGACGCGGTGGACGGCGTCGTGGATTCGCTGCTGTCCGCGCTTGCCGCCGAAGCGGAGGCACCCTTGCCCGAGGCGACCGTAAGGATCGGCCACCGCTGGCGCTATGCCCGCGTCCGCGCGCGCGACGACGGTGCGGTGTGGGATGCAGGCCGCGGGATCGGCGCGGTCGGCGATTGGCTGCTCGGACCGCGCGTCGAGAGCGCCTGGTTATCCGGCCGAAAACTCGCCGACCAGATCCTCGCTCCCGCGGGCTGAGCCTGCGCTGGCCGTCGGCATCCCGGCGACGATCCGCTGATCGACCTGATAATCGCGCGCGATCTCGCGCGCGGTCATCTTGGCGGACATCATTACCGACGGAGTCCCGCCGCCCGGCTGCGTTCCCTGACCGACGAGGTACAGGTTCGCGATATCCTCGCTGCGGTTGTGCGGGCGGAAGAACGCGGTCTGTGTCAGGCGCGGCTCGACGCCGAAGCCGTTGCCCGCATAGGCGCCGAGCGTCTGCTCGAAATAATCGGGCGTGACGAAGCTGCTATACACCAGCCGCTCGCGCAGGCCGGGGATGTAGCCGCGGTCATCGAGGAAATGGAGCACCTTCTCCGCAAACCCGTCGCCGACCGCATCCCAGTCGACATCGCCGAGCGTGTTGGGCACCGGGATCAGCGTATAGGCGGCATGATGCCCCGGGGGCGCGAGGCTCGGGTCGGTCAACGTCGGGACATGCAGATATTGCGAGAAATCCTCGGCGAGGATCTTGCGCTCGAAGATGTCGGTCAGCAGTTCCTCGTAGCGCGGCCCGAGGATGATGTTGTGGTGCCGCACATCGGGGTCGCCGTCGCGCTTTTCATAGCCGAAGTAGATCACCATCAGCGACATGCTCTGCTTGCGGAACTTGACGACCGCGTCGCGATTGATCCGCCGGTGCGCCTTGTCGATCAGCTTGAGATAGGTGGTGGCATAGTCGCCATTGGAGACGACGAGGTCCGCCTCCAGCGTCTCGCCCGATGCGAGCGTCACGCCGGTCGCGACCCGCTTGCCGCCGCGCTTCTCGACCTCGATCCGCTCGACCTTAGCGTTGAGCCGGACCGACCCACCCAGTTCCTCGAGCTTGACGACGAGCGCCTTTACCAGCGCGCCCGTGCCGCCCATCGCGTAATGAATGCCCCAGGTCTTCTCGACGAAGTGGATCATCGCGTAGATCGCGGGGACCTTGAGCGGATTGCCGCCGATCAGCAGCGGTTCGAAGCTGAACACCTGCCGCATCTTGTCGCTCTTGAAGTACTTGCTGATCAGCGAGAACAGCGGCTGGATCGCACCGAGCTTGAGCAGATCGGGCACGACCCCGACCATCGAGCCGAGGCTCCCGAAATAAGTGTAGCCGAGCTCGAGGAACCCGCGCTGGAAGATCTTGCGCGCAGCTTCGTGGAAGCGTTCGTAGCCCTCCAGATCCTCGGGCGCGAGCCGTGCGATCTGCGCGCGGACGTTGACCGGATCGGCGTCGTAATCGAAGAAGGTGTCGTCGTCGAAATAGATCCGGTAGAACGGCAGCACCGGCACAATGTCGAGATAGCGGCTGGTATTGGGGCCACCGCTGATCCCGGAGACGATCCGCTTCTCGTCGAGGACGTCCTGCGGGAAGTCGGGCGCGGCGAGCATCGCCACGTCGCGTTCGAGCGAGAACAGTTCCTCGATGAAATGCGGCACGGTCAGCACTGTCGGCCCCATGTCGAAGGTGAACCCCTCGGCGCGGCGGACGTAGGCACGCCCTCCGACATCATCGAGCTGCTCGACGATCTGCGTATCGAAGCCGAGGCTTTGCAACCGGATCGCACAGGCGATGCCCCCGATGCCCGAGCCGATAACGATCGCGGTACGCCGTGTCATGGATGGCCGTCTCTTTGTCAGAACGTGGGGAAGGGCAATATCGTCAGTCGATTCACCCATGTTCTAGCGCAGGACGACCAGAAAGGAATGCGGCGAAACCACCGGAACACGGCGTCGAACGCCTGAACAACCATCTCTTGATAGATGTGCTTCGGAGCGGCGATCCGCAAGCCCCGTACGATCATCCCGCAGCCGGCCAGCGACCGCCGATCATGTGAACACGCAAAGTTAACCCTCGGTTTGTAATGAAGAAAAGCTTAGCCGAGTGAGGGTAGTATCTGTGTCCACAGCGTTTGATGAAATCGATTTGCATGCGCTCGCGCGGATGCCGCTGGAACAGGTGGATCACCTGCCGTTCGGGGTCGTCGGGCTGGACTCGGAAAACCTCGTCGTCGTCTACAGCGCAGCCGAGGCCCGGATGGCGGGACTCGACCGTGATTCGGTGATTGGCGCGCCGTTCTTCGACGCGGTCGCGCAATGCATGAACAATTTCATGGTCGCGCAGCGCTTCGAGGATGAAGCCGAGCTCGACGAGATCGTTCCCTATGTGCTGACGCTGCGGATGCGCCCGACGCGGGCGCTGCTACGACTGCTGGCGGCCCCCGACGCGCCGCTGAACTACATCCTTATCGAACGGTGAAGCGATATGGCGGAGGATCTGCAAAGGGATAACGAGCAACTGCTCGAATTTCTCTACGCCTGCCCGGTCGGACTGGTCGAATTCGATGCGACGGGCACGATCACGATGATCAACCCGCACGCGATGAAGCATCTGCTGCCCGTCGCGGGATTGCGCGACCCGGGCAATCTGTTCGCGATGCTGGAGGGCTGCGCGCCCGAATTGCGCAACCTGTTCGTCGATTATCCCAAGGATCGCGGGCCGATCTGCGAAGGGCATCGCATCGCCGTCGACATGGCGACCGGGCGGAACGGCAAGGATCCCAAGGTGCTGGCGTGCACGCTGGTCAAGCTCGGGCCGAATCGCGCGATGGCGACCTTTGCCGACATCACCGTGCAGGTCGCGCAGGAACGCCGCCTCAAGCAGAGCGAGACCTGGTTCGGATCGCTGATCAACGCGGTCAACGATTATGCGGTACTGTCGATTACCGCGGACGGAACGATCGACGGCGCGAACGCGGCGTTCACCCGGCAAAGCGGGCGCGCGGTCGAGGACGTGACCGGGATGCCGCTCGACCGGATCCTCGACGTCGCGACCGGGTTCGGCGCGATGACGCTGGAGGATCAGTTGCGGCTCGCGCAGCGGGACGGGTGGTATCTCGACGAAAGCTGGCAGGAACGCAGCAGCGGCGAACGCTACTGGTGCCAACGCTTGTTCGCGGTCCGGCCGGCGCATGACGAGACGCAGGCGCACGGCTATTTCGTCGTGTTGCGCGATGTCGCGCGCGACCGGTCCGACACGTCCGACCTGCGGCGGATGTTGCTGTTCGATCATCTCACGGGGGCGGCCAACCGCACGCATTTCCTGCAACTGTTCGAACGCGAACAGCGGCGCTGGCGGGAGGACCGCCAGCCGTTGTCGTTGGTTTTGCTGGATGTCGACTTTTTCAAGTCGGTCAACGACGCGCATGGTCACCCGACCGGCGACGTGGTGCTGAAGCAACTGGCGCAGATCTGCACCGCGACGCTGCGCCCCTCCGACCTGTTCGCGCGGTTGGGTGGGGAAGAGTTCGCGGCGTTGTTGCCTAATACGCCGCTCAACCAGGCGATCGCCATGGCGGATCGCCTGCGTGCGGCAGTGGAAGCGATGGTCGTCTCCACCGCGGCAGGTCCGTTGCGGATCACCGCGAGTTTCGGCTGCGCCACCGCGACCGAGGCGTGCGGGACGGTAGACGGACTGATCGGGCTCGCCGACGTCCAGCTGTATGCCGCCAAGCATGCCGGGCGAAACCGCGTCTACGGGCGCGCTGGCCACGCGGCGACGGCATGACCGGTATGGCCCTCACGCGCACGGCGCTGCGCCGGATCGTCGCATCGTTGATCGCGGACGAAACGAACCGCTCGCGTGGGCGGATGGGCGGCAACGGGGGATTCGCGCGGATCGAGGATCCCGCCGACTGGGCTGACGACCGCGCGCTGTCGGTTGGCGGTTTGCCGCTCGATTCGCTCGAAATCGTCAATGCGGGGGCCGCGCTGTACGAGATGTTCGGCCTCGAAGCGCTCGAAACGGATCCGCGCCGCGGGGCGCCAGCGACGGTCGGCCACTGGCTCGACGATATCTCCACGGTCCTGCACCGCCAGGATTCAAATCTGACCCTGATGACCTCGGGATCGACCGGACGCGCCAAGCCGTGCGTCCACGCGGTTGCCGACCTGCAGGCGGAGGCGGCCTATTTCGCGACCGTTCTCCCCGCCGTCCGTCGTGTCGTCGCGCTGGTTCCGGCGCACCATATCTACGGGATGATCTGGACCGCGCTGCTGCCCGAAGCGCTGGGCGTTCCGGTGGTCGTGGCATCGGTGCTGGCGCTGCCGCGGCTCGAAGCCGGGGACCTGATCGTCGCGGTGCCCGATCATTGGGGGGCGCTGCTGCGGTCGATCCGGCGCTGGCCTGCGGGCATCTGCGGGATCAGTGCCGGCGCCCGGCTCGCCGATGCGCTGGCAGGGGATTTGCGCAGCGCCGGGCTCGAGCGGTTGTGCGACGTCTATGGCGCATCCGAGGCGGGTGGGATCGCGCTCCGCGACGCGCCGGACGCGCCTTATCGGTTGCTCCCGCGCTGGCAGTTCGCGACGCCGATCAACGGGGCGGAAGCGGTGATCATCGATGCGTCCGGCCGGGAGGTGTTGCTGCCGGACCGGCTTTCGATCGCGCTCGACCACAGTTTTGCGGTGGACGGGCGGCGTGACGGGGCGGTGCAGGTCGGCGGCATCAACGTCTGGCCGGAACAGGTTGCTGCCGTCCTGCGTCGGTATGCCGGGGTTGCCGACTGTACCGTCCGGTTGAGCGAGCAGAACCGGCTGAAAGCCTTCGTCGTGCCCGCCGAGACGGATGACGAGGACACCTTGCTCGTACGAATTTCCGAATATGTTCAAAGAGTTCTGCTTCCCGAACAACGTCCGACCGCGTATGTATTCGGGGCAACCCTGCCGAGAAATGCTTTGGGCAAGGTGTGCGACTGGGCATGAGCTTTATGCAACCGAACGCCTTTCCTGTCCCGGCGGATACACCGCGAGCCCGCTGTGACGGGTGTCGTGACGGCACCGCGCTCCCGTTCGAGTTCACGATGGCGTTCCAGCCAATCTTCGACGTTACCGCCGGTCGGGTGTGGGGGTATGAAGCGCTCGTCCGCGGGACCGCGGGGGAGGGGGCGGGTTTCGTCCTCGGGCAGGTCGGACCCGAGCTCGTCTATGGGTTCGACCAGGCGTGCCGGGTGCGCGCGGTCGAACTGGCGGGGCGGCTGTTTCCGCCCGATCCACATGTGAAACTGTCGATCAATTTCATGCCGAACGCGGTCTATGAGCCCAACGCCTGTATCCGGGCGACGCTGGCGGCCGCGGCGCGCGTTGGGTTCGACCCCAACCGGCTGATGTTCGAATTCACCGAGAACGAGAGGATGCAGGACGTCGCGCATCTCCGCCGGATCATCGCGGCCTATCGCGCGCAGGGGTTCACGACCGCACTCGACGATTTCGGCGCAGGCTATGCCGGGCTGAGCCTGCTCACGGAGTTGAAGCCCGACCTGCTCAAGATCGACATGGCGTTGATCCGCGGGATCGACCTTTCGGCGACCAAACGCGCGATCGTCAGCGCGGTGGTGACGCTCGCACGTGACCTCGGGATCGTCCTGCTCGCCGAGGGGATCGAAACCGCGGAGGAACTGGCGGTCGTGCGATCGTTCGGGATAGATCTGTGTCAGGGGTATTTGCTCGGACGCCCGGCGTTCGACATTGCCGAGGAAGCTACCCCTTCAGTTTTCGGGTGAAGGCGTCGAGCGTGCAAAGCCCGACGATGCCGCGCGCGCGACAGCCAGCGATCGGCAACACCCGACGATAGGGTGCGCGCGCGGTGCCCGCCCGCAGTTCGGCCAGCGATTGCGCGCGGTAACTGGCGCGGACGAAGACGTTACCTGTGGCGTCACGCAATCGTTCGAGCAGGATCGCACCACCGGGAACGGGATCATCCGCGGCGATCCCCGGCACGCGCCAGTGCAGCCCAAGCAGTCCTCCGAGATTAGCGATGTTGGTGTCATGCCCCGAAATCATCGCGACCCGCGGCGCATCGGGTGCCGGGTCGGTCAACCAGCCGAGGATGCGCGGCGACAGGCCGGCCATGTTGCGCGCGGCCAGATAGGGCGGCCGCGCGAGCATCCCGAACTCGAGTGCGTGGAACGCGCCGAAGTCGGTGACGTCCTGTGCGCTGACGCGACCCCAGCCGACCTCCGTGGCGGGTTTGCCATCGGCATATTCGAGCAGCAGGACCTGCGCCGCGGTCGATGCCCGGTCGAGCGCGCCGCCGAGCTTGGGGCGCGATCGTTCGGTCGCCGGGAGGATCGTCGTCGGGTCCTTCGCGACGCCGCACGCGACCGGTACGGTCGCGCGCCCGCACAGCGCGGCGTCGAGCCGGGCAAGCAACGGGCGCATGCGTGTTTCCACCGCCGCGATGCCGCCGGGGCCGACCGCTGCATCGACCGCCGCCTTGGCCCGTGCCGGATCGAGGGGCGCGTGGCCGCCGTCGATCTGCGAGAATAACGGGTCGGTGGTGCCCTCTGGCGCGTGTTCGATCGCAAGCCCGCACCCGGGCGCGATGCCGCGCGCATAGTGTTCGGCGGTCGCGATCGTGCGCTGGTCGCTGTCGGCGAGCAACGCGACCTTTGCACCACAACCGCGCGACGGCAGTAGCCCTGCCGATGTGAACACCGCGCGGTCCGACGCGGCGATCGCCTCGACCGCGACCGCCCCGTGCGGGGTCAGCCAGCCCGGCGCGACCGGCCAGGCGGGCCACGGATCACGCGCAACGCCTTGCGGCATCGGCTGGACCTTGGTGGGGGGGCGGATGCCGTGGCGCATCACGACGACCACACGGTCCACGCGCAGACCCGCAGGCACCTGCGGACGTGCCGCGGCGGTGGTTGCGTGCAGCGCGATCAGGCCGACCGCCAGCTTCAGCCATGTCGCGCCCGAGCGCAGTCCCATCGTCATTCGCAGTCTCCCGTCCCTGCGCCTTGCCCGTACCATGTTACAGGCGTGCGGCGGTCGGGTTCAGGCGGCCATCATGTCCGCGACCTTGGTCATCAACTGATGCAGCGAGAACGGCTTGGTCAGCAATTCCATCCCCGGTTCGAGATGCTTGTCCCCCAGCGCGGCATGTTCGGCATAGCCGGTGATGAACAGCACTTTGAGGTCGGGGCGGAGCAGCCGGGCGATATCCGCGACCTGACGCCCGTTCATCCCGTTGGGCAGGCCGACGTCGGTGATCAACAGATCGATCCGGGCGCCCGACTGGAGCACCTTCACCCCCGCCGCACCGTCCGCCGCGCCGATCACGGTATAGCCGACCTCGTCCAGGATCTCGTCGATGAGATGCCGGATGCTGGCTTCGTCGTCGACCAGCAGGATCGTCCCCCCGGTGGCGTTCGCCACGGTCGTGCCGGTGGGCGCATCGTCCTGTGGCACCGCTGGCCCCTCATGCTGCGGCAGATAGACGGAGATCGTCGATCCCTTGCCGAGTTCGGACAGGATTCGCACCTGTCCGCCCGATTGCCGGGCAAACCCATAGATCATCGACAGCCCAAGACCAGTGCCCTGACCGATCGGCTTGGTGGTGAAGAACGGTTCGAAGGCATGGTCGATCGTTTCGGCGGACATGCCCGTGCCGGTATCGGTGACGCTTACCCGGACATAGGCTCCGGGTGGCAGGTCATGCTCGAGCGCATCGGCTGCATCCAGCCAGACATTGGCGGTGTCGATCGTCAGGGCACCGCCATTGGGCATGGCGTCGCGCGCGTTGATGCACAGGTTGAGCAGTGCATTCTCGAACTGGGTCGGATCGATCATCGTGGTCCACAGGTCGGGCGGGCCGACGACGTTGATCCTGGTCGCGGGGCCGACGGTTCGCCGCACCAGATCCTCCATCCCGGCAATCAGGCGGTTGATGTCGGTCGGGCGTGGATCGAGCGTCTGGCGGCGGGAAAAGGCGAGCAGGCGTTGCGTCAGCGAGGCTGCGCGGCGGCCGGCATGTTGGGCCGCGGTGATGAAGCGTTCGACATCGTCGACCCGTCCGCGCGCGATCCGCAGTTCGAGCAATTCCAGATTGCCCATCACCCCGGTCAACAAATTGTTGAAGTCGTGCGCGATGCCGCCCGTCAGCTGGCCGACGGCTTCCATCTTCTGCGCCTGACGCAGTTGTCCTTCGGCTGCCTCCAGAGCGCGTGCCTGGACCTTCACCTCGGTTGCATCGCGCCCGACCGCGATGATCTTGCCGTCGCCCGGACCCGCATTCCATTCGATGTCACGATAGCTTCCATCCTTGTGGCGGTAGCGGTTGGCGAAGCGCGCAACGACTTCGCCTTCGCTGATGCCGCGCGCGCCCGCGATCGTGTTGTCCAGATCGTCGGGGTGGATGAAGTCGAACAGGGGCCGCCCGATCAACTCGGTCCCGGACCAGCCGAGCACGCGCGTCCAGGCCGGATTGACCGCCTCGATCGTGCCGTCGAAGCCAGCGATCAGCATGATGTCCGACGACAATTGCCACAACCGGTTCCGGTCGGCGGTGCGTTCGGCGACCTGTTGTTCCAGCGTCGCGTTCAGGTCGAGCAGATCCGCCTGCGCGCGCAGCAACGCCGCGTCGCTGAGCACGCGGTCGGTCGTCTCGTTGGTCAGGATGAAGAGACCCGCAATATCCCCGTCGCCCTCGAGGATGCGCGAATAGGAAAAGGAGAACCACGTGTCGGCGGCACCGCGGTCGGTATCGAGCTTCCACGGCAGATCGTTGAACCGCTGGCTGCGTCCGGCGAACGCATCGTCGATGATCGGCTTGGCCTGCTCCCAGCCGTCCGCCCAGACCTCGTGGAACGGGGAGCCCATCGCCCAGGCGACGCGCGGGCCGAGCAGCGGAATGTACGTCTCGTTGAAGAAGAAACTTAGCGTGTCCTTTCCCCAGGCAAGAATCATCGATTCGGGCGAATTGAGGATCAGGCTGAGGTTGGACTTGAGAATATCGGGCCATTCCGCCGGCTGGCCGAGCGGATGATCGGACCAGTCGCGCGCGAGAATCAGGCGCGTCGCCGCACCACCACCCGCGAGGAAGCGCAGGTTCTGCGCCAGCGGCAGAGGGTCCCGAACATCGATCGTGATCATGATACGCTCATACAGACAGGAACAAATGGACGCGCGTTAAAAAAAGCGCGTTTGAACAGGGGCATAGCAGAGGTCGCTGCGATATCCACGATGGATGCGAAAAGGGGCCCGGATTGCTCCGAGCCCCTCGTCACCAGTCGCTTTCGCGACGGATCAGTCGCGATCGCCCGTCAGGAAAGCCGGCGCGAACTCGGGCGCGGGGCCGTCGTCGTCGCTCTGCTTGTCGTTGCGCGGAGCGCGCTCTGCGCCACCGGCACCGCCGCCCGAACCGCCATCACGGCGCGGGCCACGACCACCGTCGCCGTCACGACGCGGGCCACGGCCTTCGCCGCGACCGCCGTCACGGCCACCGCCGTCACCACGACCGCCGCCTTCGCTGCGCGGCGGACGACCACCGTCCCCATCGCGACGCGGGCCACGATCGCCACGGCCTTCACCGCGCGGACGCTCTTCGCGTGCCGGACGGGTGTCTTCGATCTCGGCACCGGTTTCCTGGTCGACGACGCGCATCGACAGGCGAACCTTGCCGCGCGGATCGATCTCGAGGACCTTGACCTTGACGTCCTGGCCTTCGCTCAGGGCATCGCTGACCTTCTCGACGCGCTCGTTCTTGATTTCGGACACGTGGACGAGACCGTCCTTGCCACCCATGAAGTTCACGAACGCCCCGAAATCGACGAGGTTGACGACCTTGCCGTCATAGATCTTGCCGACTTCGGCTTCCTCGACGATGCCCTTGATCCACTTGATCGCGGCTTCGATCTGAGCGGTGTCGGACGAGCTGATCTTGATCAGGCCCTCGTCGTCGATGTCGACCTTGGCGCCGGTCTGCGCGACGATCTCGCGGATCACCTTGCCGCCGGTGCCGATCACTTCACGGATCTTCGACTTGTCGATCTGCAGCGTCTCGATCCGCGGCGCGTGCGCCGACAGCTCGGTACGCGTCGAATCGAGCGCCTTGTTCATTTCGCCGAGGATATGCGCACGGCCTTCCTTGGCCTGCGCCAAAGCGACACGCATGATCTCGTCGGTGATGCCGGCGATCTTGATGTCCATCTGCATCGTGGTGATGCCGGCCTCGGTCCCTGCGACCTTGAAGTCCATGTCGCCGAGGTGATCCTCGTCGCCAAGGATGTCCGAGAGAACCGCAAAGTCCTTGCCCTCGAGGATCAGGCCCATCGCGATGCCCGACACCGGACGCTTGAGCGGAACGCCCGCGTCCATCATCGACAGCGAACCGCCGCAGACCGTCGCCATCGACGAGGAGCCGTTGCTCTCGGTGATGTCCGACAGGACGCGGATCGTGTACGGGAATTCGTCCTTCGACGGCAGCACCGGATGCAGCGCGCGCCAGGCGAGCTTGCCGTGGCCGACTTCACGACGGCCCGGCGCACCGAAGCGGCCGACTTCACCGACCGAATAGGGCGGGAAGTTATAGTGAAGCATAAAGTTCTCGTACGACAGGCCGGTCAGACCGTCGATCATCTGCTCTGCGTCCTTGGTGCCGAGCGTGGTCGTGCAGATCGCCTGCGTCTCACCGCGGGTGAACAGTGCCGAACCATGCGCGCGCGGCAGGAAGTGCACCATCGCTTCGATCGGACGGATCTGCGTGGTGGTGCGGCCGTCGATACGCGTGCCATCCTTGAGGATCGCGCCACGGACGATCTCGCCCTCGAGCTTCTTGACGAGCTTGCCCGCTGCCATCTGGTCCTGCGGGGCTGCATCGGCGAACGCCTCGCGTGCCTTGGCACGGACTTCGTACAGCATCGTCGAACGCTTCGACTTGTCGGTCACCTTATAGGCGGCGGCAATGTCAGCACCGACGAGCTTGCGCAGCTTGTCCTTGGCGGCGGTCAGATCGCTCTGCGCCGGCATTTCCCACGGATCCTTGGCAGCCTGTTCGGCCAGATCGATGATCAGGTTGGCGGCTTCGCGGCACGCCTTGTGCGCGAACTGGACCGCGCCGAGCATGACCTCTTCCGAAAGCTCCTTGGCTTCGGATTCGACCATCATCACGGCATCGCCGGTCGCGGCGACGACGAGATCGAGCTCGCCCGCCTTGATCTGCTCGACGGTCGGGTTGAGGATGTACTCACCGTCGATGTAGCCGACGCGTGCTGCGCCGATCGGGCCCATGAACGGAACGCCCGAGATGGTCAGCGCAGCCGATGCTGCGACCATCGCCAGCATGTCCGGCTCGTTCTCGCCGTCATAGCTGAGAACCTGGCAGATCACGTTGATCTCGTTGTAGAACCCTTCCGGGAACAACGGGCGGATCGGGCGGTCGATCAGGCGGCTGGTCAGCGTTTCCTTTTCGGTCGCACCGCGCTCACGCTTGAAGAAGCCACCGGGGATACGGCCGGCAGCCGAATATTTTTCCTGATAGTGAACGGTCAGCGGGAAGAAGTCCTGGCCTTCCTTCACCGACTTGGCGGCGGTCACGGCGCAGAGCACCACGGTCTCGCCGAGCGTTGCCATCACGGCGCCGTCAGCCTGGCGCGCGACGCGGCCGGTTTCCAGCGTCAGCGTCTTGCCACCCCATTGGGTGGTTACGGTCTTGGTATCGAACATGCTTTTTCCTTCAACACCGCCGGCCGGATGCCGACGGGGCCACTGTGCGGACTAACCGGTCCGCGCGGTCTGGAGCGCTTGATCGCTCCCGACGGAAGGGCCGAATTGCCGTTCCCTCTGCACTTCCCCGGCTTTAGGCCGGGGTCCAGGTGCGCAACGTCGCTTAAAGGGCCGCTGCGCCCGAACTTGTTATGCCCGATGTCGGGCCTGAATGCCAAAAGGGGCGACCTTTCGGCCGCCCCCCGGTGTTACTTGCGAAGACCGAGCTTCGCGATCAGGTCGAGATACCGCTGACCGTCCTTGTGACGGAGATAGTCGAGCAGCGAACGCCGCTTGTTGACCATCATCAGCAGACCGCGACGCGAATGGTTGTCCTTCTTGTGGCCCTTGAAGTGCTCGGTCAGGTTGCGAATGCGCTCGGTGAGGATCGCGACCTGGACTTCGGGGCTGCCGGTGTCGCCTTCGACGCGGCCATGTTCCTTGACGAGCGCGTCCTTGCGCTCTGCAGTGATCGTCATTTCAGTCTTCCTTCGACATCGTCACA
Source organism: Sphingomonas sp. PsM26 (assembly GCA_030433805.1). Classification (GTDB taxonomy): domain Bacteria; phylum Pseudomonadota; class Alphaproteobacteria; order Sphingomonadales; family Sphingomonadaceae; genus Sphingomonas. Next base: position 161,728 of record JARUXA010000009.1, read on the forward strand.
GGTTGAAGCCACGAACGACGCGGACCTCGCGGTCCTGAACCTCCACCAGAGCAACCGGACTGTCGTCCAATGTTGCAAAGTAGGGGCCATCGTCTGCGGCGATCCCGACCAACACCCGCCCCTGTCGGAGCAGCCCTGCCTGATCGGGGGTGAGGGATAGAGCCGGGATGTCGTCCAGCCCCGCCCTCAACGGCAGGAGATTGTGTTCAAGGGTGCGCGCTTGGCCGAATTCGGCCAGTTTGTCCAGCGATATCGCGCTGGACAGGTCGAACGGCCCGGCCTTGGTGCGGCGGAGCATCGTGACATGCCCGACCGTGCCGAGCGCGATCGCGATGTCGCGCGCGAGGGAACGGATGTAGGTGCCCTTGGAGACGTGCGCGGTGAGGGTGACGTCGCTCAATTCCTCCCCCGGCGGGGGAGGGGGACCACCAGCCTCCTTCAGGCTGGTGGTGGAGGGGGCGTCGCTGGCCGCAGCGCGTGGGGCTACCCCTCCACCATTCGCTGAAGACGCGAATGGTCCCCCTCCCCGTGCCGGGGAGGAATGGAGGGCGTGAATGGTGACTTTGCGGCTCGCCAGCACCACTTCCTCGCCAGCGCGGGCGCGATCATAGGCGCGTTCGCCATCGACCTTGAGCGCGGAGTAGATCGGCGGCACCTGCTCGATCGGCCCGGTGAACTGCGCCAGCACCGCCTCGACTGCGGCGCGGGTCGGCCGCACGTCGGACGTCGCGATGACTTTGCCCTCGAGGTCGAGGGTGTCGGTCTGCGCACCGAACCGAACCGTGAAGTCGTAGATCTTGTCGCTGTCGAGCATCCGCCCGGCGAGCTTGGTCGCCTCGCCCAGCGCGATCGGCAGCACGCCAGTCGCGAGCGGGTCGAGCGTGCCGCCGTGGCCGACCTTGATCCCGCGCTTGCTCGCGTCATAGCCCGCCGCGCGCAGCGCGCGCTTGACCGCGGTGACGCCGTCGGTCGACCCCAGCCCGAGCGGCTTGTCGAGGATCAGCCAGCCGTTGATGCCCTTCACAACCCACCCAGTTGCGCGAAACCGAGGAAGAAGTCCGCGACCGCGCTCGCGATCGGGCCGATCACGCGGCGGACGATATCGGCCTGCGGGCTGATCATCGGCAGCACGAACAGCAGGAACAGCAGCAGCGGGAAACCGAAGCGCGCGAGCTTGGAATAGTGGATCGCGGCGGCGCGCGGCAGTAACCCCTGCACGACATGCCCGCCATCGAACGGCGGCAGCGGGATCAGGTTGAAGACGCCGAGGGACACGTTGACCCACACGAAGCCGTACAGGCTGTCGAACACGAACCCCGCGACTGTATGCGGCGCTCCCTGTGCCGGGATCCCGCCGTGCAGCCCGACGAATGCGCCGAGCGACAATGCGGCAAACGTCGCCAAAACGAAATTGATCGCTGGCCCGGCCAGCGCCACTAGCATCATATCGCGGCGCGGGTTGCGCAGCCGCGTCGCATCGAGGGGAACGGGCTTCGCCCAGCCGAAGACTGGCGCATGCGCGATCGCAAGCACCATAGGGAGCACGACCGTACCAATCGGGTCGACGTGGCGGATCGGGTTGAGCGTCAGCCGCCCGAGCCGGTCCGCGGTCGGATCACCGAAGATCCGCGCGACATAGCCGTGCGCGACTTCGTGGAAGACGATCGCGACGACGAGGGGGATGAGCCACACCGCGATGGGGTAGGGGAGGTTAGGGTCGGTCATTCGGGTCCGTTCGGATCAGCAGGCGGCAAGCGCTTCCCGGAAATGGCGACGACATAGCGCGATGTACAGGTCGTTCCCGCCGATCTCGGTCTGCGCACCTTCGGCGATCGCGCGGCCGCTCGCGTCCATCCGCAGGTTCATCGTCGCCTTGCGTCCGCACGCGCAGACCGATTTGATCTCGATCAGCGTATCCGCGATCGCAAGCAACCGCGCCGATCCCTCGAACAGCGCGCCGAGGAAATCGGTGCGCAGGCCATAGGCAAGCACCGGGATGCCGTGATCATCGGCGAGCGCGGCAAGCTGATCGACCTGTCCTGCAGTGAGGAACTGCGCCTCGTCGACGAGCACGCAGGCGGGGGGTATCTCGCCCTCGCGCACCACCGTGGCGACCAGATCGGTATCGCGCTCGAACGCGATCGCATCGGCGGCGAGCCCGATCCGCGAGGTGATCATGCCCGCGGCGAAGCGATCATCGATCGCCGCGGTCAGCAGCACGGTGCGCATCCCGCGCTCGCGATAGTTGAAATCGGCCTGCAGCAAGTTGGTCGATTTGCCCGCGTTCATGGAGGCGTAGTAGAAATAGAGCTTGGCCATCAGGAAAGCGTCTCGATTACGATGGGGGTATCGGGGCCAGCCTCGGCGACGATGCCGCGATCGAATGTCGCGAACGTTTCCGCCACACCGCGCCCGGCGATCAAATGGATCATGTCTGCCCAATCGGCCCCGGTACGGTAGCGTTCGATCGCCCAGCCGATCCCGTCGCGATCCGCGGTGTGGACGGTCTCGATCATCAGAATGGTGCGGAGCGCTTCACTGACGACAGCGCGATCCAGCCGCAAGCGTTTGCTCAATACCCAGCCGAGTTCGATCCAGACCGTGGTTGTGATCCATACGGGCTGACCGATCAGTGCTACTGCCAATGCATATTGCTGATCGTCATCTGCAAGGATCAGCCGCGCCAGGACGTTGGTGTCGAGCGCCCTCACAGGTCGTCGTCGTCGTCATTCGGGGACCAGTTCAGCTCCTCCAGCGGAAGGGGTGCGCCCTCGTGGCGATGGATGGTCCGTAATCGTGCAACCGCTGCTTGGACGGTCAGGGTGTTGGGCACGGAGCGCCTGCGCAAAAGGATGCCGTCTCCCGTCTCGATCACGTCGAGATCGGTCCCGGGTTGCCAGCCCAAACGGTCTCGTGTCGCCTTAGGCACGACAACCTGACCCTTTTCCGAGATGCGTGTTTGCGCGTTCATTACGGTAAGATGTGTCTTACCGTAACGGCTGTCAATCGTCGGGTCTTTCGCCGAGGTCCCGTGCAACTTCGGGCTTGCGCAGTAATGTGTCGATATGGCTGCCCTCGTCGAAGCTTTCGTCCGCCAGGAACTTGAGCTTCGCGGCATATTTCATCTGTACGCGGGATGCGACCTCGCGCTGGAGATAGGCGGTGTTGGTGCGCAGTGCCTTCAGCACCGCTTCCTCGTCCTTGCCGAGCAGCGGCTTCATGAACACCGTGGCATGCCGCAAGTCGGGCGACATACGGACTTCGGTGATCGTGACGGTGTGCTTCGCCAACACGGGATCATGGACGTCGCCACGCGCGAGGATATCGCTCAGCGTGTGTCGCATCTGTTCGCCGACGCGGAGCAGGCGGACCGAGCGGGTTTCTGGGGTATCTGTGGGGCGCATCTTACTTCCTCCCCTCCCGCACGCGGGAGGGGGAGCAGTCTTACAGCGTGCGTTCGCGCAGTTCGACTTCGAACGTTTCGAGGAAGTCGCCCGGCTTGATGTCGACGAAGTTCGACGTGAAGGTCACGCCGCACTCCAGACCAGCCCGTACTTCGGCGACGTCGTCCTTGAAACGGCGCAGCGAGGCGATCTCGCCCTGGTAGATGATGACATCCGCCCGGGTGATACGCGCCTTGAGCGCCTTGCGGATATTGCCCTCGGTAACCAGCAGACCAGCCGCCTTGCCGTGCTTGCCGGCCGAGAAGACGTCGCGGATTTCGGCGCGGCCAACGACCGTTTCGAACGCCTCGGGTCCAAGCTCGCCCGCCATGCCGGCGCGGATCTCGTCGGTCAGGTCATAGATCACGTCATAATATTTGAACGCGACCTTCTGCCGTTCCGCGATCTCGCGTGCCTTGGCGTTCGGACGGACGTTGAAGCCGATGATCGGTGCGCCCGATGCACCCGCCAGCGTCACGTCGCTCTCGGTGATGCCACCGACGCCCGAATGCAGCACACGCGCCTTGATGAGATCGGTCGAGATCTTGTTGATCGCACCCACGATCGCCTCGACCGACCCTTGCGTGTCGGCCTTGACGACCAGCGGATATTCGATCGCCTGCTTTTCCTTGAGCGCCGAGAACATCGACTCGAGGCTGGCCGGGCCACCCCCGGTGCGTTTGTCGGTGATGACGCCCTTGCGGTATTCGGCGACTTCACGCGCACGCGCTTCGTTCTCGACCACCGACAGCGGATCACCCGCGCGCGGGACACCCGACAGGCCGAGCACCTCGACCGGCATCGACGGGCCAGCGACCTTGATCTGCTGACCCTTGTCGTTGGTCATCGCGCGGACCTTGCCGCTCTCGGCCCCGACGACGAAGATGTCGCCGACCTTGAGCGTTCCGCGGTTGACGAGGATCGTCGCGACCGGGCCGCGGCCCTTGTCGAGCTTTGCCTCGATCACGGTGCCCTCGGCGGAACGGTCCGGGTTGGCCTTGAGCTCGAGCAGTTCGGCCTGGAGCTGGATCTTCTCGATCAGCTCGTCGAGACCGGTCTTCTTGAGCGCCGAGACTTCGACGTCCTGGACGTCACCCGACAGTTCCTCGACCACGACCTCATATTGCAGCAGCTGCTCGCGCACCTTCTGCGGATTGGCGTCGTGCTTGTCGACCTTGTTGATCGCGACGATCATCGGCACGCCAGCGGCGCGCGTGTGGTTGATCGCCTCGACGGTCTGCGGCTTGATGCTGTCGTCCGCTGCCACCACGAGCACGACGATATCGGTCACGTTGGCGCCGCGCTGGCGCATTTCGGTGAACGCTTCGTGGCCCGGCGTGTCGAGGAAGGTGATCTTCGACTTGTCCTTCAGCGTGACCTGATAGGCACCGATATGCTGGGTGATGCCACCGGCCTCGCCCTTGACCACATCGGTTCCGCGCAGCGCGTCGAGCAGCGAGGTCTTGCCGTGATCGACATGGCCCATGATCGTCACGACCGGCGGACGCTCGACAGCGTTCTCGTCGTGATCCTCATGCGTGTCGTTGGTCAGATCGATGTCCGAATCGCTGACACGCGTCAGGTTGTGGCCGAATTCGGTCACCAGCAGTTCGGCGGTATCCTGGTCGATCGTGGCGTTGATCGTGACGGGCATGCCCATCTTGAACAAGGCCTTGACCAGGTCCGCGCCCTTTTCCGCCATGCGGTTGGCGAGTTCCTGGACGGTGATCGCTTCCGGCACCACGACGTCGCGGATCTGCTTGGCCTGCGCTTCGCGCGGGCCGCCCATCCGGCGGTTTTCCTTTTCGCGGGCACGCTTCAGCGCGGCGAGCGAGCGCGCACGCGCGCCGTCGCCGTCGTTGAGCGCACGGTTGACGGTCAGCTTGCCACCGCGGCGTTCGTCACCCTTGCGATCCCGCGGACCGGCACCGGGACGCGACGGCGCTTCGGTCGGGGCAGCCGAGGGCGACCCAGGACGCTTGACCGTACCGGCGGGCGTCGGCGTTGCCGAAGCCGTGGTTGCAGCAGGCGTCGGCTCGGGAGCTGGCGCAGGTGCTGGCGGCTTGGGCCGCTCTGGCCGCGGAACCGGCGTGAACAGGCGCGGTGCTGGCATCGACGGATCACGCTCGAGCGACAGCGGGCGCAGCACGGGGGCTGGCGCTGGCGCAGGGGCGGGGGTCGGCTTGGCTGCGACCGGCGCGGGCTTTGCGGCCGGAGCGGGCGCAGCAGCTACAGGAGCCGGTGCCGGGGTCGGCGCGGCGGGAGCAGGCGTTGCGGCGACAGGCGCTGCCGGGGCGGCAGGTGCCGCGACCGGAGCAGGCGCTGCGGGTGCTGCGGGTGCTGCGGCTTCGACCGGAGCCGGGGCAGGAGCCGCTTGCTCTGCGACGGGTTCGGGCGTCGGCTCGGGAGCGGGCGTCGGCGCAGCCGTCGGAGCGGGGGCCTTGGCCCGTTCCTCGGCGCGGCGACGATCTTCCTCGATCGCCGCGGCGCGAAGACGCTCGTCACGACGACGATTCTCTTCCTGCGCCTGCATACGCGCCTCATCGGCCTCGCGGAGCAGCTTGGTCTGGAGTTCCTGACGCGACAGCAGCGAGTTGGCGGGCGACACCGGCGCGGGCGGGGGCGCGCGGCGCGGTTCCGGCGCACGCGCGGCGGGTGCCGGCGTGGGCGCAGGGGCCGCAGCCGGTGCGACTGCTTCCTCGGTGACGGGCGCATCGACCGGGGTGCCACCCGGGCCGAGCACGCGGCGGCGCTTCACCTCGACCACGACGGTGTTCGACCGCCCATGGCTGAAGCTCTGCTTGACCTGGCCGGTCTCGACCGTACGCTTCAGGCCCAAAGGCGCGCGCATGCCCAGCTTCGGCTTTTCGTTCTCGGTATCGCTCACTCAAATTCCTCGTGTACGTCGTCTGTCGGCACTCGGGCCAGATCGGCCAGCGGACCGGCGTCGTGGTGGGACGCCGATGCGCCCTGCGAGGCCGTTTCGCAAGGCGCGGGAGTTGGGTCAGGGCCGATGAAATGCAGCCAGCGGTGTAGCGAATCGCGTACACGCCCGGCGGCATCGGGATCAGTCAGGCCGATGTGTACCACATTCTGACGCCCTAGTGCCACGGCCAATATGGTGCGGGGGACCGGCAGAACCAACCCCCTCAAATCACTTCCTTCTTCATCGTTGCCGATGCGCCAGGCCTGGTCGAGCTTGCGATTGCCGTCGCTGCCTGCATCGCAGGCGTGGAGCAGCATGTGAAGCTTGCCGCTGCGCGCCGCGGTCTCGATCTTTTCAGCACCCGTCAACAGGTTGCCGGTGCGCGCTTCGAGTCCGAGACGGTCGAGCACGGCGCGTTCGAGCGCGGTGGCGATCTTGTCGGACAGGTCGTCAGGGATCGCGATCGGGCCGGTCTTGAACGCGCGCGCGAGGGCTGCCTTAAGCTTGCCCTTGGCGATCGCGGTGTCGAGTTCGGTGCGGGTCACGCCAATCCACGCGCCACGGCCGGGGGCCTTGGCGCGTACGTCGGGGTGGACCGCGCCGTCGGGGGACAGCGCGAGGCGGACGAGCGTCTCGCGCGGGGCGCGGTCGCCGAGCAGGATGCAGCGGCGGATTGCGCCGGTTTCGTCGGGGGTGTCAGTCATTACTTAAGCCCCTCCCCTTCAGGGGAGGGGTTGGGGGTGGGGCGGGCCTCGCAGTGACCAGCGCCTGGTACAGCCCCACCCCAACCCCTCCCCTGAAGGGGAGGGGCTAAGAAGAGAGCCGGTGCTGCGTGGGTCGCTAGCGCGTCATTGCGAGGATTCCGCATGTGCGTCCTCCTGCAACTTGGGTGTATCCCGGTCGGCGATCAAAATCCCGCCCGCGCCGTAATTCTCGGTCGACACTTCCTCGATCACGATCTGCACCGCAGCCGGGTTCTTGCCCAGCCGCTCGACCAGCGATCGGGTGACATCCGCGACGATTCCGGACTTCTGGTCCTTGGTCGCGGTGCCCGAGATGCGGATGCTGACGAACGGCATCAGGCGTCCTTTTCCTCCGAAGCGTCGGCGGCAGGCGCGTCGGCCGCAGGGGCTTCCTCGGCTTCGGCGTCGGCTTCCTCGGTCGCTTCATCCTCGAACCAGTGCGCGCGTGCGGCCATGATGATTTCATTGCCCTGCGCTTCGCTCAGCCCATATTCGCCGAGCACGCCACCCTTGTCCTCGACGCGCTTGGGCGCATCCTCGGCGCGGCGGCGCTGTTCCTGGCGCTTCTTCTGGATCAGCTCGTCGGTCGCCAGATCGGCGAGATCGTCGAGCGTCTTGATCCCGGCCTTGCCGAGCGTCACCAGCATCGCTTCGTTGAGGTGCGGCAGTGCGGCAAGCGCGTCATCGACACCCAGACCACGACGCTCTTCGCGGTTGGTCGATTCGCGGCGGTCGAGCGCCTCGGTCGCACGGCTCTGCAGCTCAGCAGCGAGATCGTCGTCAAAGCCTTCGATCGACGCGATTTCGTCGACGCCGACATAAGCGACTTCCTCGAGGCTGCCGAAGCCTTCGGCGACCAGCAACTGTGCGAGCGTCTCGTCGACGTCGAGTTCCTTCTCAAACAGGGCCGAGCGCTCGACGAATTCCTTCTGGCGCTTCTCGGACGCATCCGCTTCGGTCAGGATGTCGATCGCCTTGGCGGTCAGCTGCGAAGCAAGCCGCACGTTCTGACCACGACGACCGATCGCGAGCGACAACTGATCGTCGGGAACGACGACTTCGATGCGATCCTCTTCCTCGTCGATCACGACGCGCGACACCGAGGCCGGCTGAAGCGCGTTGACGACGAAGGTCGCGGTGTCGGGCGACCACGGGATGATGTCGATCTTCTCGCCCTGCATTTCCTGGACGACTGCCTGGACGCGGCTACCCTTCATGCCGACGCAGGCGCCGACCGGATCAATCGACGAATCATGGCTGATGACGCCGATCTTGGCGCGCGAGCCTGGGTCGCGTGCGGCGGCCTTGATCTCGATGATGCCGTCGTAGATTTCGGGAACTTCCTGCGCGAACAGCTTCTTCATGAAGTCGGGGTGCGCGCGGCTGAGGAAAATCTGCGGCCCGCGGTTCTCGCGGCGGACGTTGAGTATCAGCGAACGGATGCGGTCGTTGACCCGGACGACTTCGCGCGGAATCTGCTGGTCGCGACGGATCACGCCCTCGGCGCGGCCGAGGTCGACGACGACATGGCCGAACTCGACACGCTTGACGACACCGGTGATGATCTCGCCCATCCGGTCCTTGAATTCTTCATACTGGCGCTCGCGCTCGGCGTCGCGAACTTTCTGGAAGATGACTTGCTTGGCGGCCTGCGCGGCGATGCGGCCGAATTCGATCGGGGGGAGCGGATCGACGATATAGTCGCCGACGACCGCACCCTTCTGGAGCTTGTCAGCTTCCTTCAGATTGACCTGCTTGAAATAGTCATCGACTGCCTCGACCACTTCGACGACGCGCCACAGGCGGAGATCGCCGGTATTGGGGTCGAGCTTTGCGCGGATGTCGTTCTCGGCGCCGTAGCGTGCGCGGGCGGCGCGCTGGATCGCGTCTTCCATCGCCTCGATGACGATGCCCTTGTCGATCATCTTCTCGGTGGCGACGGCGTTCGCAATCGCGATCAGCTCGGCGCGGTTGGCGGTAACGCCAGAAGTCCCTGCGGTGGCCATCAGTTATGTCCTTCTTGGGTATCGGTGCCCTCGGGCAAGTCGTCTTGGTCTTCGAATTCTTCTTCCTCGGCGCCGTCCATCGACAGCGGGCGAGTCGCCGCGATCAGCGCATCGGTCAGCACCAGCTTGGCGGTGTTGACCTTCGCGAACGGCACGTCGATTTCGCCATGCTTGGCGAGGTACATTGCGATGCGGTCGTCGGTCACGCCCTTGAGCATTCCGGTCAGCACCTTGCGGCCTTCGATCTGTTCGGTCAGCACGACACGCGCCTCATGGCCCGCCCAGTCGCTGAAATCCTTGAGCCGGGTCAGCGGGCGGTCGATCCCGGGGGACGATACCTCAAGGCGATATTCGTCCTCGATCGGATCCTTGCCCTCGAGTTCGAGCGCGTCGAGCACGTCCGAGATGCGGCGCGACAATTCGGCGCAATCCTCGATCGTCAGCTGGCGCGTGTCGGGGCGCTCGGCCATCACCTGGAGCGTCAGGTCGCCCTTGCCGCCGAACAGCTTGACGCGCACGAGATCGAATCCGAGCGCTTCGGCTTCGGGGGCGACGAGGGCGGTCAGGTCGGGCGTTTCGGTCAAGCGGGTCGAGTCCTCGGGATCAGACAAAGGTGTTGGGCGCCGGAACCGGGGGGCTCCAGCCTCTTCATCCGACGATGTAGAGAGTGAAGGCGATATAGGCGGATTGCAGCGGGCTGGCAAGCGGCTGTCGCGATGCCGTGTCGGGGCCTTTCGGAACCATAGATCGAGGAGGTGTCGACCTGCGCCGGTTCGCAAGTTATGCATCCGTCAGATGTTGTAGAAGACAGCCGCGCGCCTGGAACATCTCCGGGGCCGTGACGGTATGTGTCGTATACTCTGGGAGAATATCTGATGCCAATGTCCCGCGCGCCGCTTGCGCTGCTGCTCGCCGCAACCGCCTGTTCGGGGCAATCGCAACAGTCCAATGCCGCCGCCCTGACCGCGAACGACAGTTCGGCACCGGTTGCTAGCGCAGCCCCGACTCCAACCGCACCGCCCGTCACCACCTTGCCGGACGATGCGCCGGATGCGACCGTCAAGAACGTGGCGGCAACGACCGGCCGCGCGAACACCACCGAAACCGCGCCCCCGTTCGCAATGACCACGCTCGGCCAGTTCGAGGATCCGTTCGCGATCGCGATGCTGCCCGATGGCGCCGCGCTGATCACCGAGAAGGCGGGCAAGATCAAATTGCGCAAGGCCGACGGGGCGATTTCACAGATCACCGGCGCGCCCAAGGTCGAGTTCGACAATCAGGGCGGCTTGCTCGACATCGAACTCGCGCCCGATTTCGCAACGAGCAAGCTGGTGTACATCAGTTATTCCGAACCGCGCCCGGGCGGTAGCAGCTTGGCGCTGGCGCGCGGTCTGTTCACCGGCACTGCGCTCGCCAACGTGCAGGTGCTGTGGCGGGCAGGGGCGGACGGTGTCGGCGGCCAGTTCGGCGCGAACATCGCCTTTGCGCCCGACGGCAAGTCGCTCTTCCTGTCGTCCGGCGAACGCCAGCGGTTCACGCCAGCGCAGGATCCCGAGCAGGCGATCGGCAAGATCGTCCATCTGACGCTCGATGGTCAGGCGGCCCCCGGCAATCCGATGGCGTCGGCGGGCGGGGTGCGCGCGCAGACGTGGAGCAGCGGGCATCGCAATCCTTACGGCCTGGCCTTCGCGGCGGACGGCAAGTTGTGGGAAGTCGAGATGGGGCCGAAGGGCGGCGACGAGCTCAACCTCATTCTGCCGGGCAAGAATTATGGCTGGCCAATCGTCTCCAACGGCGACAATTATTCGGGCAAGCCGATCCCGGATCACCCCAGCCGGCCGGATCTCGAAGCGCCGAAGCTGTGGTGGAACCCGTCGATCTCGCCGGGCGGCATGATCTTCTACACCGGCGCGATGTTCCCTGAGTTCCGGGGAAACCTGTTCATCGGTGCGCTCGGCGGCGAGGCACTGATCCGCGTGACGCTGTCAGGCGATACCGCCAAGGTCGCGACCCAGTATAAGATCGGCGAGCGCGTCCGCGATGTCGCGCAGGCGCCCGATGGTGCGATCTGGCTGCTCGAGGATAGCGGCAAGCTGGTGCGGCTCGCCAAGAAGTGAGCGCTCAGGCGCGCGCGATCAGTCAGGCGCGCGCGATCAGATAGTTCATCCGTGCCGCGGCGATCGGCTTGGCGGGGTCATCCTGCCAGGCGGTCGCCTCGACATTGGCGACGCGTCCGCCGAGCCGAGTCACGACCCCGCGCGCGAACGTCGGCTTGTCGCGCCCGCCGCGCATGTAATCGACGGTGACGTTGATCGGCTTGATCTGCCCGCCGCCGTCCTCTGCGAGCGCCTGCCGCACCGCGACGATCGCCGCCATTTCGAGCAACCCGCCGATCGCGCCACCGTGGAGCCAGCCGGGTCGCCCGGTCAGCGCCTGTTCGAACGGCATCGTCAGCAGGATCGGATCGTCGCCCGCGGCGACTTCGATGCCGAGCGTCTGGGCATAAGGCGGGAGCATCAGGCGGCGTCCGTGAACATGAAGGTGCCCGCGACATGCGCAAGCGGGTCTGCGGGATCGCCGTCATGCGCCTGCCCGCGCACGAACGAAATCGAGCGCGTGATACGATAGCATTCGCCGTGTCCGATCACCGTCTTCCCCGGAGTCGCGGGGCGCAGGTAGTCGATCCGCAGATCGAGCGTCGCATGCGGGCGGAAGCTGCCGAGCCGGGTCCACACCGCAAGGCTGGTCGCCATGTCCATCATCGTCAGGATCGGCCCCGAAGCGAGCACGCCACTGTCGGGATCGCCGATCAGGTCCGCGCGATAGGGAAGCTGCAGCTCGCACCAGTCTGGACCGTGCGCCAGATAGCTGAGGCCGAGCAAGCCACCGTGGCCACCGACGCCGAGGCGGGAGAAGCGGGCGGGATCGAAGGCGGGGAGGGGATCGGGCGGCATGGCTGCGCGCTCTATCGAAACGGGGGCAGGGTGCAACCCAACAACCGTCCTGCCTGCGCAGGCAAGACCGCTAAACGACCCCGTTTGTGCTCCGGCGAAGGCAGGAGATTAGGAGCCGCAGATGCTGTAAGCCGTTGTTCTGCTTGGCTCTGGATTCCTGCTTTCGCAGGAAAACCGCGCATGGCATCTGCCGACTACAGCGAGGCCAGCACGCCTCACCGCTTCGTCTGCAGATAGGCGATGACATCCGCGCGATCGAGCGGATCGGCGAGCCCTGCGAATCCCATCGCCGTTCCGGGCGCGAAGCGTTGTGGATCGGCGAGCCATGCATCCATCCGCTCGGGGGTCCAGCGCCCGCCGACCTTCTGCAACGCGGCGGTATAGGCGAAGCGCTGGCTGTTCTGCGCGACCTCCGACCCCATCACGCCGAACAGGTTTGGCCCGCCAAAATCGGGCGCGCCCCGACCGACCGAATGGCAGGCGGAGCAGCGGGTAAACAGCCGTGCGCCCGCAGCGGCACTCGCCACCCGCGAAAGCGCTGCCACCGAAGGCGTCGGTCCCGCGGCACGGCGGCGCGCTTCGCGGTCATCGGGCGCGCAGGCGGTCACCGTCAGCGCACACGCGATTGCCAGGATGATCGATCTGGATGGCATGACCCCGGGATACAGGGTCGCGCGATGTCCTACAAACCGGTTTCCGCCATGATGTTGCACGCGCGCTGTGCCACCCCCGCGCCCTTCCCCGACCCGAAGGAGCGCGCCGCGGGCAAGGCGGTTGACACCCTGTGGATCCTCCCGGATTACTCGACCAATACAGCGCGAAACGCGCGAAGGGGGTTTGGGCATGAAGCATATCGGTTTGGCCACGGTGGCGTTGGCCGCCTTGCTCGCGGGCTGCGCGAGCGACGGCGGTACACGACCGCAAGGCGCATCGGCCAAAGCGGGTTCGGACAAGAGCAGCGGCAAGGAGCCCGGGATCGGCAAGGCGTTCAGCCACGATCCGTTCCCCTCGACCTACAAGCGCTATCCCGGCACCCCGACGCTCGTCACGCATGTCACGATCTTCGACGGCGAAGGCGGGAAAATCGACGACGGCTCGGTGCTGTTTGCCGACGGCAAGATCGTCGCGCTTGGCCAGAGCGTTGCAGCACCTGCGGGTGCAACCGTGATCGACGGCACCGGCAAGACGCTGACCCCCGGGATCATCGATATCCACAGCCATCTCGGCGATTATCCGACCCCGTCCGTCCCTGCGCTGTCCGACGGCAACGAGGCGACCGGGCCGATCACCGCCGACGTGTGGGCCGAACACAGCGTCTGGCCGCAGGACCCCGGCTTCAGCCGCGCGCTCACCAACGGCGGCGTCACCACGCTCCAGATCCTCCCCGGCTCGGCGAACCTGATGGGTGGGCGGTCGGTCGTTCTCAAGAACGTCTACGCCCGCACCGAACAGGGGATGAAGTTCCCCGGCGCGCCCTACGGCCTCAAGATGGCGTGCGGCGAGAACCCCAAGCGCGTCTATGGCTCCAAGGGCCGCGAGCCCTCGACCCGGATGGGCAATGTCGCGGTCGATCGCCAGACCTGGGCGAAGGCGGTCGAATACAAACGCAAATGGGACAAATACGAAAAGGACGGCGGCGAGGCCCCCGGGCGCGACATCGGCATGGATACGCTCGCGGGCGTGCTGTCGGGCGAGATCCTCGTCCAGAACCATTGTTACCGCGCGGACGAAATGGCCATCGTCATGGATATGGCGAAGGAGTTCGGCTACCACGTCAGCGCGTTCCACCACGCGGTCGAGGCGTATAAGATCGCCGATCTGTTGAAGCAGAACGACACCTGCGCAGCGGTCTGGGCCGACTGGTGGGGCTTCAAGATGGAGTCGTACGACGCGATCGGCGAGAATCTCGCGTTGCTCCAGAAGAACGGCGCGTGCGCGATGATCCACTCGGATGACGAGAACGGCATCCAGCGGCTCAACCAGGAAGTCGCCAAGGCGCTGGCCTCCGGGCGGCGCACGGGGATCCAGATTTCGGACGCGGTGGCGTGGGAGTGGCTGACCATCAACCCGGCCAAGGCGCTCCACATCGACGACAAGACCGGCAGCCTCAAGCCCGGCAAGATGGCCGACGTCGTGCTGTGGAACGGCAATCCGTTCAGCGTCTACACCCGCCCCGAGAAGGTGTGGATCGACGGCGCGTTGCTCTACGATGCCAACGACCCGAAACGCCGACCGGTATCCGATTTCGAACTTGGCCAGCCCGGCTCGGGAGACGTGAAGTGAAGCGCCTGCTGCTCCTCTCCGCCGCGCTGCTGGCAACCCCGGTCGCGGCGCAGACCGTCGCGATCACCAATGCCAAGCTCGTCATCGGGGATGGCTCCGCGCCGATCGAGGGCGGCACCGTGATCGTCCGCGACGGACGCGTCCTATCCGCCGGACGCGGGGTCGCAGTCCCCGCCGGAGTCGAAGCGGTCGACGCGGGCGGGCGTTGGGTGACGCCCGGGATCGTCGCAGGCTTCACGCGAATGGGCATCGTCGAGGTCGACGGGGTCGACGAGACCGCCGATTCGTCTGCGCGGACCAGTCCGTTCCACGCCGCGATCGACATCGCCCCCGCGGTCAATGCGAGCACGAGTTCGATCCCGCTCAACCGCGCCGAAGGCGTGACGCGCGCGATCGTCGCGCCCGATAATGCCGGGTCGATCTTCGCCGGAATGGGCGCGGTGATCGATCTCGGGGCGGACCGTTCGCCAGTGACTCGCCCACGCGCGTTCCAGTTCATGGAATATGGCGCGGACGGCGGGCGCGCCGCGGGGGGCAGCCGCCCTGCCGCGCTTGCGATGTTCCGCAACGCGCTGGCGCAAGTGGATGACGTCGTGCGCGACCCGCGCCATTATGCCGATCAGGGCAAGGACGCGCTACTTACGCGCGCCGATGCCGCCGCCTTGGTGCCGGTTACAACCGGCCAGATGCCGTTGCTCGTCCATGTCGAGCGCGCGTCGGACATGCTCGCGCTGATCGACCTCAAGCGCGATTTCCCTGCGGTGAAGATGGTTTTCGTCGGCGCGGCGGAAGGCTGGCTGGTCGCGCCGCAGCTGGCTGCCGCGCAGATTCCCGTGATTGCGTCGGCGCTCACCGATCTTCCCAATTCGTTCGACCAACTGGGCTCGACCCAGTCGAACGTCGGGCGGATGAAGGCGGCGGGCGTCCGCGTGGGGCTTGGCATGATCAACGACAATGAAGCGCGCCAGGCGCGGCTCGAGAAGCAATATGCGGGCAATCTCGTCGCGTTGACCAAGCTGCCGGGCGCGACAGGGCTCGACTGGAACGCGGCGTTCGCGGCGATCACCTCGGTGCCGGCCGAGGCGATCGGGATGGGCGACGAGATCGGCTCGCTCAAGGCGGGGCGGCGCGGCGACGTCGTGATCTGGGACGGCGATCCGCTGGAGTTGGGGACCGGGGTTGCCGCGGTCTATATCGACGGGGTCAAGCAGCCGCTACGGACGCGGCAGGATGCGTTGCGCGACCGGTATATGGTGCCGCAGGAAGGCGCTTTGCCGAAGGCGTATGAGCGGTAGGGAATTGCGGGCCGGGTCGGTGCCGCCGCTGGCCGACCCACCCCCAACCCCTCCCTTCCAGGGAGGGGAGATTCTCGCGGTGATCGTTTTTACTCCCCTCCCTGGAAGGGAGGGGCCGGGGGTGGGTCGCTCTCCGCATCGCCCCCGCTCACAACGCCCCTCAATCCGCGTCGTGAAACACCGCGGGCCGCTTCTGGATGTTCGCCGCGACCTGCTCCATCATCGCGGGCTTGCCGATCACCGCCATCTGCTCGGTCGTCTCCGCCTCGAGCAACGTCCGCGCATCCGCATCAAACGCCATGTTGCACAACCGCTTCGCCCCGCGGATCGCATTGGGGCTCTTCGCCGCGATCAAATGCGCGAGTTCCAGCGCCGCCGCGTGGGGCGCATGCGCGATCCGCGTGACGAACCCGTGGTGCAGCGCCTCCTCCGCATCGAACTCGCGCGACGTATAGACCAGTTCGCGCAGCACATCGTCGCGCACCAGCCCGCGCCAGATCGGGAAGCCCGCCATATCGGGCACCAGCCCCCAATAGCTTTCGCGGATCGCGAAGCGCGTCCCCGGCGCAGCGATCCGGATGTCCGCGCCCGCCATGATCTGGAACCCGCCGCCAAATGCGACCCCGTGGACCGCTGCGATCACCGGCATCGGCAAATTGCGCCAGCCCCAGGTGACATGCTGCGGCAGGATGCTCCCCTGCTCGTTGCGGTCGACCGTGCTCAGCCCCGATCCGCCCGCCGCCATACTCGTCATGTCGAGCCCCGCGCAGAACGCCTTGCCTTCGCCCGACAGCACGATGCAGCGCACGTCCTTGCGGCTGTGCAGCGAATCGATCGCCGCGCCGATCCCCTCGAACATCTGCGGGTCGATCGCGTTCATCTTGTCTGCGCGCATCAGTCGCACGTCGGCGACGTGATCGGTGACGGTGATCGAAACCCGGTCGTTCATGCTATCCTCCATCAGACGATCCGGCTGCCCGTCTCGCCCCAATACTGGTCGCGCAGCAGCCGTTTGTACAATTTGCCCGTCGCATGCCGCGGCAATTCCGCGGTGAAATCGATCTGCCGCGGCGTCTTCACCCCCGACAGTTCGGCGCGGCACCAGGCAATCAGCTCAGCCGCAAGCTCCGGCCCAGCTTCGCGCATGTCGACCGGCTGCACCACCGCGACGACGCGCTCGCCCATTTCCGCATCGGGCGCGCCGATCACCGCGACGTCGGCGACGCGCGGATGCGTGATCAGCCGATTCTCGATCTCCTGCGGGTAGATGTTGACGCCGCCCGAGATGATCATGAAGCTCTTGCGATCGGTCAGATACAGATAGCCGTCCGGATCGATCCGCCCGATATCTCCGAGCGTCGACCATCCGAACGCGTTACGCGCCTCCGCGGTCTTCTCGGGATCGTTGTGATATTCGAACGCGCCGCCGCCCTCGAAATAGATCAGCCCTTCCTCGCCGGATGCGACCTCCGCCCCATCCTCGCCGCAGACGTGGAGCACGCCGTACGCCGCCTTGCCGACCGACCCGCGATGCGCAAGCCATTCGGTCGAGGCGATGGTGGTGAGGCCATTCCCCTCCGACCCGGCATAATATTCGAACAGCACCGGCCCCCACCAGTCGATCATCGCTTCCTTGACCGGCACCGGGCACGGGGCGGCGGCATGGATCGCGACCTTGAGGCTCGACAGATCGTGCCGCGCGCGCGCCGCGGGATCGAGCTTGAGCAGCCGGACGAAATGCGTCGGCACCCATTGGCTCGCGGTGATGCGATAGCGTTCGATCGCGGCCAACGCGGCTTCGGGCTCGAAATGCTCCATCATCACGACTGTCCCACCGAGCCGCTGGACCGTCATAGACCAGCGTAAGGGAGCTGCATGATAAAGCGGCGCGGGGCTGAGATAGATGCTGTCGGGGCCGAGGCTGTAGAGACCGCGCGCGAGCATTTCGAGGACGGTGGTCGCCGCGATGTCGGGATCTTCCGGTAGTGCTACGCGGACGCCCTTGGGGCGACCGGTCGTACCCGAGGAGTAAAGCATATCGACCCCAGCGCGTTCGTCGGGGATTGGGTCGGCGGGCATATCGGCCACGGCAGCGTCCCAGTCCTGCCAGCCGGGAATCACGCCACCGACCGCGAAGCGTAGCAGTTCGGGCGCGACGTGTTCGGCGACCGACGCCAGCCCCGCCGACGCGACAACCAACTTCGCGCCCGAGTCCGCAAGGATATAGCCGACCTCGGGCGCGGTCAGCTTGGTCGAGATGCAGACGAAGAACAGCCCACTGCGCTGCGCACCCCAGGCCACATCGTAGAATTGCGGGCTGTTTTCGCAGAACAGGGCGATCGTATCGCCCGGCAGAAGCCCGTGTGCGCGGAACAGGTGCGCGGCGCGATTGGACCGCTGGTCGAGCTCGGCGAAGCTGATCGTCTCGCCAGTTTCGGCGACGATCAGCGCGGGCTTGCCCGGATCACTCCGCGCATGGACGCATGGGTGCGACATTCGCCAGCCTCTCCCCTATAGATTCGTTTTGTTTTGCAACCCGATGCTAGCGCCGGGTCATGGGCACGGCAACGGGTGAGTTTGAGCAAGAAGTGAGAATGGCCCGGCCCCCACACGCCGTCATTTCCGCAAGCGTGTGACCGCTGCGAAACGTGCTGACGGCGCGGGGATCGCCATCCTCCGTGGCAGGCGACAAGCGCCGCACCGCCCGATCCCGTGTGGACATTACGGCCCAATCCCGGAACAAGCACCGCCATGATCCTTACCGATATCGCGACGCGCACCTACAACCACGGCTGGCGGCTCGACCCGATCGTGCGCAGCCTGCTCGACACCGATTTCTACAAATTGCTGATGTTGCAGATGATCCGGCATCTGCACCCGGACGTCGAGGCGACCTTCTCGGTGATCAACCGCACCACGTCGGTCCGGCTGGCCGAGGTCATCGACGAGGGCGAATTGCGCGCGCAGCTCGATCATGCGCGCTCGGTCCGGTTCGGCAAGAAGGAGCTGATCTGGCTCGCGGGCAACAGCTTCTACGGCAAGGAGCGAATGTTCGCGTCGGACTTCATCGGCTGGCTCGCCGACTTTCAGCTCCCGCCCTACGACCTGCGCGTGGTCGACGGGCAATATGAACTCCATTTCGACGGGCCGTGGACGCACACCACCATGTGGGAAGTCCCCGCGCTTGCGATCCTCAACGAGTTGCGGTCGCGCGCGGCGTTGCGGCGGCACGGGCGGTTCGAACTCGACATCACCTATTCGCGCGCCAAGGCGCGGCTGTGGGACAAGGTCGAGCGGTTGCGGCATTTGCCGGGGCTCGTTCTGTCGGACTTCGGAACGCGGCGGCGGCACGGTTTCCTGTGGCAGCGCTGGTGTGTCGAGGCACTCAAGGAAGGGCTCGGCGACCGCTTCATCGGCACGTCGAACGTCCTACTCGCGATGGACACCGACCTGGAGGCGATCGGTACCAATGCGCACGAACTGCCGATGGTCGCCGCAGCCCTGGCGCAGACCGACGCCGAACTGGCCGCCGCGCCGTACCGCGTGCTCGAGGACTGGCGGCGGCATTATGCGGGCAATTTGCTGATCGCGCTGCCCGATGCGTTCGGGACCAGCGCGTTCCTCGCCAAGGCACCGCACTGGCTGTCCGAATGGAGCGGGTTCCGCCCCGACAGCGCGCCGCCGATCCCCGCGGGCGAACAGATCATCGCCTGGTGGCAACAGCACGGCGTCGACCCGCGCGAGAAGCTCCTGATTTTCTCGGACGGGATGGACGTCGCATCGATTGAGCAGGTCTATCGCCATTTCGACGGGCGCGTGCGGATGAGCTTCGGCTGGGGGACCAACCTGACCAACGACTTCCGCGGCTGCGACCCGCGCGGGGGTGCCACGCTCGAACCGATTTCCCTGGTGTGCAAGGTGACTGCGGCCAACGGGCGCCCCGCGGTCAAACTGTCCGACAACCCCGCCAAGGCGACCGGCGATCCCGCGGAAATGGCGCGCTACCTACGTGTGTTCGGAACCGAAGGGCATGTCGCAAGCCGCGTCGTGGTGTGATCAGCTGGGGTCGGCGATCAGCGTACGAACCGCACCGACCAGTTCGATCGGATCGAATGGCTTGAGGATCACGCCCGCGACGCCGTGCGGGGTCAGATCGGGGCTGATGACGTCGGTGCCGCGTGCCGTCATGAACACGGCGGGCGTTTGTGCGAAATCAGCATGGCGGCGCAACGTCGACAACAGCGTCACGCCGTCCATCCCGGGCATCATGTAATCGAGGATGATCGCGGTCGGGCGCCACGGGTCGCGTTCGATCGCCTCCAGCGCGGCGGCCCCGGATCCGAATGCGTGCACCTCGATTTCCGGGTCGAGCGACAGGGACATTTCGACGATCGTGCGGATATCGGGATCGTCATCGACGTACAGGATCCGCATCACCCGCGTCATGATAATCCTCGCCGATCGCGCATTTCGAAGGACATCGAAGCGGACCGTTCAGGGCGCGGTGTCACGGTCGAAGCAGCATGGCCGCCCGTCGTGAACACCAAAGACCCGCGCGTACATGCCATGCCGACGTCATCCTCGGTCATCAAACGTCCGTACCGGGCGACGGATCCAGCAATCACCTAACACTGTGTTTGGGATCGAAATCGGGATCGAGATCCAGCGCAAAGCCGAACCGCGAACCGCCACCGGGGCGGTCCTCGAACCAGATCCGGCCGTCATGCCGCGCGATGATCTCGCGTGAGATCGCGAGCCCGAGGCCGGTCCCCACGCCGCGCTCCCCGTCCGCGCGCTCGAACCGGCCGAAGATACGGTCGCGGAACCCGATCGGAACGCCCGGCCCCTCGTCGTCTACCGTGACCAGCGCGCTCGCGTTCGCGATATTCGTGCTCAGCCCGATCGTTACCACGCCCCCCGTCGGCGTCGCGCGAACCGCGTTGGAGACGAGATTGGTGACGACCTGCAACAATCGATCCGCATCGCCGAGCACGGGCACCGCGGCGTCGGGCAGGCTGGATGCGACGTGTACCGATTCCACCGCCGCGAGGCCCTGGCTCCCGACCGTCGCCCGATCGACCACGCTGCGCAGGTCGATTGGAACGCGGTTGAGCGACAGCGTTCCCGACTGGATTCGGTCGATGTCGAGCATGTCGTTGATCAGGCGGATCAATCGGCGCGAATTGTTCTCGGCAATCTCGATCAGCCGGGCCGCGGGCTCGGGCAGGTGGCCGACCGCCCCGCCGCGCAACAGCCCGAGCGCACCGACGACCGAGGTCAGCGGGGTCCGCAACTCGTGGCTGATCGTCGAGATCAGCACGTCCTTCATCCGTTCGACGCGCTTGCGCTCGGATACGTCGCGCGCGGAGACGACGACATAGCATCCCTCGGGCAGATCGATCACCCCCAGCGCGACGTCGACCGTGATTTCGTGCCCGTCGCGGTGTACCAGCGTTCGGCCCATGCGATACGGCTGCCGGATCCGTCCGTCGACCAGACCGATCCGCGCGTGAAATTGGCTGACGTCGAACGGGCGCTGCGCCACCTTGCCGACATCCTGCCCGACCAGTTCCTCCGCCGGATAGCCGAGCATCGCGGACGCGGTGCGATTGATCGTTTCGATCCGCCCGTCCGGGTTGATGATCGCCATCGCATCGATCGTGCTGTCGAGGATCGTGCGGTTGCGTTCCGCAATCGTATAGGCTTGCAGCCGCGCCTGGTAGCGCGCCACGCTCTGCCGCCAGAAGGCGAACCCCGTCACGCAGCCGAGCAACCCGAGGGCGATGATCCCGACCCAGACCGTCGTTTCGTCCTGCCGCAGGTCGTCGCGAAACGCCGCGGCGCGTTCGTCGCGCGAATCCTCTGCCGACTGGACGAAATCGGCGGAAACGGCGCGCATCCGCTCCATCAGATCGCGCCCCGCGCCCGCCGCCACCTGTCGCGCTACGGCGGCGCTGCCGTTTGCCCGACGCTGTGCGATCATCGAGTCCATTTCGGCGAATTTGCGACGCGCGAGATCCCTCAGCGCGATCAGCCGGGCGAGCTGCGCAGGTTCGTTCGCAAGGTCGCGCTCGAGCGAGTCAAAGGTCGCGAACACGTCGCGGCGGGCCGGCGCGTAATCGGTCAGGAACCGGTCGCTGCCGGTGATGATGAACCCGCGCTGCGCCGATTCGGCGTCGGTCATGCGCGGGATCAACGTTGCGACCACAACGCGCCGGTCGAACGCCTGGAGCGTTTGCTCCCGCAAGCGTTCGCTGACGGTATAGCCATTGCTGAGCCAAGCCGCCGTGACCGCCAGCAATAGCGGGCCGAGTACGGCAAGCGCCACGAACCTGAGCGCGCTCGGCCTGTTCGGGAGTGCAAGGTCTGCGGGGCGTTTCACGCCGCGCGCCCAAGATGACGGAAACTAGGCGATGACGCCATCCTCCACCCTGCACGCATGATGATCGATCGGCCGGGCGCGTGGAAGGACGGCGTCATGCGCGCCCTTCATTCCCCATGCCGCCGCGTCGGTGGGCCGACGAAATGGGCTCGTACGCTATTGCCGACATTGCGGCATCACTTTGCGAGAAAATCGCGCGCTCCCCTGCGTTTTTCTTCTTATTTCCATTTTGTATCAGCAATGTTTGAGAAGACAATCGGCTATCACCGTAACCTGCATTACGGTCGGCATTGGTATTTACAGGGCAAATTCTGGACCGTCCGCGCGCCGCCGGATTGATCGGACGCAGGGGGGCAGGCATGACGTCCCCGTCCCCCGTTCTTCGCCCACCCGCCCTCTGCCTGAACGAGTACCCTGCCATGACCGATGCCCCTGTCCCGTTCGACGTTCTGATCGTAGGCGCGGGGCATGGCGGCGCGCAGGCGGCGATCGCGCTGCGCCAGCGCAAGGTCGAGGGAACGATCGCGCTGCTCGGCGACGAGCCCGAACTGCCGTACGAACGCCCGCCGCTGTCCAAGGATTATCTCGCCGGGGACAAGCCGTTCGAGCGTATCCTGATCCGTCCGGCGATCTTCTGGGCCGACCGCGACGTCACCTTGCTCCCCGGGCGCAGCGTCGTCTCGGTCGATCCGGCGGCGCACAGCGTCACGACCGCAGACGGCGAAACGATCGGCTATCGCACACTGATCTGGGCGACGGGCGGGGCACCGCGACGGTTGAGCTGCTCGGGGCACGATCTGCGCGGGGTCCACGGGGTGCGGACCCGCGCGGATGTCGACCGGATGATCGCCGAACTGCCCGCCGTCTCGCGCGTAATCGTCGTCGGCGGCGGCTATATCGGGCTGGAGGCGGCGGCGGTGCTGACCAAGCTCGGCAAGCACGTCACCGTGCTGGAGGCGGCACCACGCGTGCTCGCGCGCGTCGCGGGGCCGGCGCTGTCGGACTTTTACGAAGTCGAGCATCGTGCGCACGGAGTCGACTTGCGCACCGGCGTGACGGTCGCCTGTATCGAGGAGCGCGACGGCGCGGCGTGCGGTGTGCGACTGGGGGATGGCACCGTGCTGCCGGGCGAGATGGTCGTCGTGGGAATCGGGATCATCCCCGCGGTCGGACCGCTGCTCGACGCAGGGGCCTCGGGGAGCAATGGCGTGACGGTCGACGCATTGTGCCGCACGTCGCTCCCCGACGTGTTCGCGATCGGCGATTGCGCGGCGCATGCCAACGGCTTTGCCGACGATGCGGTGATCCGGCTGGAATCGGTGCAGAATGCGAACGACCAGGCGACCACGGTGGCGCGGCTGCTCGCCGGGGAAGAGGTGCCCTATGATGCGGTGCCGTGGTTCTGGTCGAACCAATATGATTTGAAACTCCAGACCGTCGGGCTGTCGACGGGATATGATGCGACGGTGCTGCGCGGCGATCCGGCGACCCGGAGTTTCTCGGTCGTCTATCTGCGCGGGGGCAGGGTGATCGCGCTCGATTGCGTCAATGCGACACGCGATTACGTCCAGGGTCGCGCTTTGGTGCTGGCCCGCGCGGTGGTGGATCCGGCGTTGCTGGCGGATGCGGGCGTGCCGCTCAAGGAAATGCTGCCGGCCTGATCGGTCGCTGCTGCTTTCCGGCGAAAGCCGGAATCCAGGGTCTCACACATATGTAGTTCTTCAGGAAAGGACGGGCTCCAGCACATCCGCCAGTTCGATGAGCGACCCCGCCGCATAATCCCAATCCTGCGCGGCCTTGCGGTCGGGCTTGGGCGCACCGCCCAGTTCCAGCGGGCGATCGACATAAGCGGTCTGCAACCCGCACGCACGCGCCGCCGCCAGGTCGCTGTGATGCGCCGCGACAAGGCACAGGTCTCCGGGTGCGATGCCGAGAATGTCCGCAGTTCCGAGATAGGCGGCCGGCAACGGCTTGTAGATCCCGGTTACTTCGGCCCCGAGGATCGCATCCCACGGCAACCCACCGAACCGCGCGAGATGCATCATCAGCGCGAGATTGCCGTTCGACAGCGTGACGATCGGCACGCGCGTGCGCAACCGGGTTAGCCCTGCGACCGCATCGGGCCACGGATCGAGCCGCCGCCACGCCATTGCAAAATCGGCGACGCACGCCGGGTCCGCCACCACCCCATGCGTCGCCAGGAGCGTGTCGAGCGTCTCGCGGTTGAGCACGTCGAGCCGGGTATAAGGCCGCCGCCCCGACCGGCATTCCTCCATCGCCGGCTGGTAAAGCGCGCGCCATGCGTCCGCGAAGGCGTGCGGGTCGATCCCGGTCACGCCCACCTTCGCAAAGAACGCCGCCGCCTCGCGCGCCACGCTGGTTCGCCAGTCGACGACGGTACCGAACACGTCGAAGGCGAGGGCGCGGAGGCGCGGGCGCATCAGCCGGCGACGATCTCGCGCAACGCCTCGGCCAGGCCACGCGTCTCGGCTTCGGTGCCGATCGTCATCCGCAACCCGTTCGCCAGTCCCTGCCCGGGCAACCAGCGGACAATATAGCCGCGCTCCAGCAGCGCCTTGTACGCGGTCTCCGCGGTGACCGCGCCTTCGAACAGGACGAGCACGAAGTTCGCCTCGCTCGGCACGGGGCGCAGGCCTGCATTACCGAGCTTCGCCATTTCCTTGGCGAACCACGCGCGCCAGACGCGATTGTGCTCGCGCGACTGGGCGATGAAGTCGGCCGCGCCGAGCGCCGCGATCGCCGCCTCTTGTCCTGCGGTGGTGCAGCAGAACGGCGCGCGGATGCGGTGCATCGCGGCGATCGCTTCTTCCGAACCATAGCCCCAGCCGATCCGCTCGGCGGCAAGCCCGTGGATCTTGGAGAAGGTCCGCGTGACGATCACGTTCGCCTGGGTGCGCGCAAGCTCCAGCCCGCCGT
The DNA here is from genome assembly GCA_030433805.1 of Sphingomonas sp. PsM26. GTDB lineage: Bacteria > Pseudomonadota > Alphaproteobacteria > Sphingomonadales > Sphingomonadaceae > Sphingomonas. The sequence goes on from JARUXA010000009.1 coordinate 186,697, forward strand.
CGTCATCCTCGGGCGCAAGATATTCGGCATAGGCCTGGTCGAGCACGAGCATCACGTGCGGCGGGAGCGCCGCATGAAGCCGCGCGATTTCGTCCTTGCGCGCGAAGGTGCCGGTCGGGTTGTTGGGGTTGGCGACGAACACGATGCGGGTGCGATCGGTGACGCAGGCGAGGATCGCGTCGACGTCGGTCGCGTGGTCCGTGTCCGGCGCGATCACCAGCGTCGCCCCGACGCGGCGGGTGGCGATCTCATAGACCGCGAAACCGTAGCGGACCTGGATCACTTCGTCGCCGGGCCCGGCATAGGCGCCCGCGATCAGGTGGAGCACCTCGTCCGACCCGGTGCCGTAGATGACACGCGCGGGGTCGAGATCATGATGCGCGGCGATCGCCTCGCGGAGCGCGATCGCGCCCGCGTCGGGATAGCGCGCGAGATCGCCCGCATGGCGCGAGAAGGCGGAGACCGCCTGCGCGCTGGTGCCGAGCGGATTCTCGTTCGACGAGAGCTTGATGACGGGGGCATCGCCATCCGTGGTCGAGCGACCCGGAACATAGGGAGCGATGGCCATGACCCAGGCCTTGGGAAGCGGTGCGTTCATGCTGAGCGGTTAGCGTTTGCCGGGGGTTATGGGAAGGGTTTGGCGTCGCATGCCGAGCTTGGGAGAGGCACGCCAAATACCCCGTGCGTCAGACGCCTCCCGACGGTTCTCTTTCAAAACGTTTCCCCGGCGAAGGCCGGGGCCCAGGAGAGGGCGGTTTGTCGTCGTGCGCTGTGCTTCGATAACAGCAACCTGCGCGACTGGGCCCCGGCCTTCGCCGGGGAAGGGCTTTTTAGAGAGACACTGCGGGAAAGACGGCCTCGTTTCATTATCTGTTCGATCACCTCCGGATAGAATGCCGAGAGAGTCGTCCCCCACAAAACCAACGCGGCGCTTCCTCCAGCACCTTCTCAGCGCTTCCCCGGCGAAGGCCGGGGTCCAGTAGCGAAGGTCGAGGTCAGCGAGCCCAGCGCCAGACAACCTACCGCCCTCGACTGGGCCCCGGCCTTCGCCGGGGAAGTGCAAGATTGGGACGAACGCGCTGTAAAAAGCCGCCCTCAGCCCACCGTTTGTTCGATCACCCCGAAGATCGGATGCCGCTTGTCGTCCTCCGCCCAGATTCGCACCGTGTCGCCCGCCTTGAGGAACGGCGTCTTCGCCCCGCCTGCGAGAATCGTCTCGACCGTGCGCACTTCGGCGAGACATGCATAACCGACCCCGCCGTCCGCGATCGGCTTGCCCGGGCCGCCGTCCGCGTCCCGGTTGGACACGGTGCCAGACCCGACGATCGTCCCCGCGCCCAGAGCGCGCGTCTTGGCCGCGTGCGCGATCAGGGTGCCGAAATCGAAGGTCATGTCCTCGCCCGTCGCGACGCGCCCGAACGGCTGGCCGTTGAGGTCGATCATCAGCGTGCGGTGGAGCTTGCCGTCCTGCCACCAGTCGCCGAGCGACTCGGGTGTCACGAACACGGGCGAAAAGGCGCTCGCGGGCTTCGACTGGAAGAAGCCGAATCCCTTGCCGAGTTCCCCCGGGATCAGGTTGCGGAGCGACACGTCGTTTGTCAGCCCGACCAGCCGCACCGCCGCAAGTGCTTCCTCGCGGCTCGCGCCCTGCGGGACATCGCCGGTCACGACGACCACTTCGCCCTCGAAATCGCAGCCCCAGCTTTCGTCCGCGAGCGGAATGGCGTCGCGCGGGCCGAGGAACCCGTCCGAGCCGCCCTGATACATCAACGGATCGTGCCAGAAGCTGTCGGGCATTTCGGCCGAGCGCGCCTGCCGCACCAAAGCAACGTGGTTCACATAAGCCGAGCCGTCGGCCCATTGATACGCGCGCGGCAGCGGCGACGCGGCGGCATGTTCGTGGAAGCGCCGCATCGGGATCATCTCATGCTCCAGATCGGTGCTGAGATTTTCGAGATCGGGCGCGAGCCGGTCCCAGTCGTCGAGCGCGGCCTGGAGTGTCGGCGCGATGTGGCTGGCGTCGGCATACCATGCGAGATCGTTCGACACGACGACGAGGGCACCGTCACGGCCGGACTTGAGGCTTGCCAGTTTCATGAACTCTCCTACGATTTTTGCCTAGCATACCCCCGTGTCCGGGCGTGTCGAGCGCGGGCTGTCGCGATAGTCGTTGACGTTCGCGGAAACCCGCCGCACACCACCACAAAACAAGGTTGCAAGAGAGGACTGATCTGATGACGCTCGACTCCGTCGCCGGCCGCTTCGCGTATACCGAGGATCACGAGGCGTTCCGCCAGACGGTGCGGAGCTTCCTGCAGAAGGAAGGTGTTCCCCACGTCAACCGCTGGGAGGAAGAGCGGCTCGTCCCCAAGGAATTCTGGCGCAAAGCGGGCGAGATCGGGATGCTCTGCCCGACCGTGCCCGAGGCGTACGGCGGGCTCGGGCTCGACTTCGGGTATAATGCGATCGTCGACGAGGAGATGGCGTATAACGGCGTGCCCGCGGGGTTTTCGCTCCAGTCGGACATCGTCTGCGGCTATCTCGAGGCGTACGGATCGGAGGAGCAGAAGGCGCAGTGGCTCCCCAAGCTCGTCTCGGGCGACGTGATCACCGCGATCGCGATGACCGAGCCCGGCACCGGGAGCGACCTCCAGGCGATCCGCACGACCGCGAAAAAGGATGGCAATCATTACGTTATTAATGGCTCGAAGACTTACATCACTAACGGCCAGAATACCGACCTGACCTTGATCGTCGCCAAGACCGACCCTGATGCCAAGCCCGCGTGGAAAGGCATGTCGATCATCCTGGTCGAGAGCGACCGCGAGGGGTTCAGCAAGGGCCGCAAGCTCGACAAGATCGGGCAGGATGCCGCCGACACCTCCGAACTGTTCTTCAATGACGTTCGCGTGCCGATGACCAATTGCCTGGGCGAGGAAGGCAAGGGTTTTATCTATCTGATGAGCCAGTTGCCGCAGGAGCGGCTGTCGATCGCGGTGTCGGTCCACGCGTCGGCGCAAAAGGCATTCGACGAGACGGTCGAGTTCACCAAGACGCGCAAGGCCTTTGCGGGGATGGTGTTCGATTTCCAGAACACGCGCTTCGTGCTGGCGGATCTGAAGGCGAAGCTGCAGGTCGGCTGGGCACATCTCGACTGGGCGATCGCGCGGCATCTGAAGGGCGAGCTGACGAACGAGGAAGGTGCCGCCGCCAAGCTGTGGCACACCGATCTGCAATGGGAGGTGATGGACGCGTGCCTCCAGCTTCACGGCGGCGCTGGCTATATGAACGAATATCCGATCGCGCGGGCGTGGCGCGCGGCGCGCGTGACGCGGATCTTCGGGGGGACGAACGAGATCATGAAGGAGCTGATCGGGCGCTCGCTCTAGCGCGCGGCGCTTGCGCGCATCTGCTGCGCGTTTCAGGGTTGCGTTGCGGCGATCTGAGACGGAGACGGTAATGAAGCGCGATGTGACCTTCCCCAATGCGCAGGGGCATCAGCTCGCGGGCGCGCTGGATCTACCGCCCGGGCGGATCCGTGCGGTCGCCTTGTTCGCGCATTGCTTCACCTGCACCGCGCAAAGCCATGCTGCGCGCCGCGTCAGCCTCGCGCTCGCCGAACAGGGGATCGCGACGCTGCGGTTCGATTTCACCGGGCTCGGCGCGAGCGAGGGCGCGTTCGCCGACAGTCATTTCAGCGCGAACGTCGACGATCTGGTCGCCGCGGCCGAATTTCTGTCGGGCGACGTCGGCGCGCCCGCGATCCTGATCGGCCATTCGCTCGGCGGCGCGGCGGTGATCGCTGCGGCGGAACGGATCGAGTCGGCGCGCGCGGTGGTGACGATCGCGGCGCCGTTCGATCCACGCCACGTGCTCCATCTCATCAAGGGGGCCGACGATCTGGAGGATGAACCGCGCGACGTGTCGATCGGTGGCCGGCCGTTCCGGATCGGGCGTGCGTTCCTCGCCTCGGTCGAGGGGCAGGACCAGGCCGACCGGCTCGCGCGGCTGAAGCGCGCGTTGCTGGTGCTCCATTCGGCGACGGACGCGACCGTCTCGGTCGAGAATGCGCGCGCGATCTTCGAGGCGGCGAAGCATCCCAAGAGCTTCGTCGCGCTGGACGGTGCGGACCATCTGCTGACCGATGCTGATCAGGCCAGCTATGTCGCGCAGATCATCGCCGCCTGGGTCCAGCCGTTTCTCGGCGCGGCGATGCTGGTCGATGCGGTGCCCGAGGGGCATGTCCGAGTCACTTCGACCGAGGCGAAATTCGTCCAGATCGTCGAATCGGCAGGGCACAGCCTGCTCGCGGACGAGCCGGTCGCGAACGGCGGGAGCGATCTCGGCCCGACGCCCTACGATCTGTTGCTCGCCGCGCTGGGGAGTTGCACCGCGATGACGCTGCGGCTGGTCGCGGAGCGCGAAGGCATTCCGCTGGAGGGCGTCGAGGTAACGCTCCACCACGACCGCCGCCACGCCGACGATTGCGCTGCGGCCGCAGGTAAGTGCGCGCAGATCGAAGTGATCGAGCGCACGGTGACGCTGGAGGGCAATCTTACACCCGCGCAGCGCGACCGGATGCTGGGAATCGCGGACAAGTGCCCGGTGCACCGGACGCTCATGGGCGATTTGCGGGTCGAGACGCGACTGGCGGACTAGCTGCCGTGCGTTACCACCCCTTGTTGCGCTTCTCCGGCGAAGGCCGGAGCCCAGTAGTGGGCCGGGAGGTTGCAGGCCGCTGCGCATCGTTACCGCGACCTTCGCTCCTGGGCCCCGGCCTTCGCCGGGGAAGCGGACCAAGGGGGGGATGGGGCATCGCCCCCCCCAACCACGAAACATTTCTGTTTGCCCGGCCATCGCTCTAAGGCGAGCGGATGACCTCCAATTCCTATGACGCGATCATCCTCGGCGCAGGCGCCGCCGGCCTCATGACCGCTGCCGTTGCGGGCCAGCGCGGGCGGCGCGTGCTGCTGGTCGACCATGCCGACCAGATCGGAAAGAAGATCCTGATCTCGGGCGGCGGGCGGTGCAATTTCACCAACGTGAACACCGCCGCCGACCGCTACATCTCCGCCAACAAGCATTTCGCCAAGTCCGCGCTGGGGCGTTACACCGCCGCCGACTTCATCGCGCTGGTCGAACGTTACGGGATCGCGTGGCACGAAAAGACGCTCGGGCAATTGTTCTGTGATGGCTCGGCGAAGCAGATCGTCGCGATGCTCCAGGACGAGTGCGATGCAGGCGGGGTGGAGATCGCGCTCGGCGGCGCGGTGCGGGATGTGGACCATGCCGATGGCCAGTATCGTGTCAGCTTCGGCCAGCGCACCGCCACCGCGCCGGCATTGGTGATCGCGACCGGCGGTCCTTCGATCCCGCAAATGGGTGCGACCGGCTTCGCATACGATCTCGGGCGGCGGTTCGGAATGAAGATCGTCGAGCCGCGTCCCGCGCTGGTGCCGTTCACGCTGGGCGGCGAGGAGACGTTATTCCGCTCGCTCTCCGGGGTTGCCGCCGAGGTGGTCGCCAAGGTCGGCAAGACGCGTTTCCGCGAGGCGGCGCTGTTCACGCATAAGGGGCTTAGCGGCCCTGCGATTTTGCAGGTGTCGTCTTACTGGCGGCACGGTGAGCCGGTCGGGATCGATTTCCTGCCTGCGCTCAAGCCCGGCTGGCTGGTGGCGGCGAAACATGCGCGGCCGCGGGTGACGCTCGCGTCGGCCTTGTCGAATCACTTACCCGGGCGGCTGGCGGAAACGCTCGCCGACCGGCTCGGCGTCGAGGGCGAGATGGGCGCGTCGACCGACAAGGCGATCGATGCGGCAGCGCGACAGCTCGCGGACTGGCGGTTTACGCCCAACGGGACCGAGGGCTTTGCAAAGGCCGAAGTGACCGCCGGGGGCATCTCGACCGCCGAACTGTCGTCGCAGACGATGGAGTCGCGCAAGGTGCCGGGTCTGTATGCGATCGGCGAGGCGGTCGACGTGACCGGGTGGCTCGGCGGGTACAATTTCCAATGGGCGTGGGCGAGCGGCTGGGCGGCGGGGATGGCGGTCTAGGCGAGGGCCGCCGCCGCCTCGGGCCGACCCACCCCCGCCCCCTCCCTTCCAGGGAGGGGAGGCACGCGCGGAGAGGTTCTACTCCCCTCCCTGGAAGGGAGGGGTTGGGGGTGGGTTGCCCTTCGTATTTCCCACCGGCAGTCTCCCGAAATGCCGCGCGTCCCGCCCCTGATGACAGAGCGCGCCCGCGACTTGCGAACCAACGCCACCGAGGCGGAACGCCTGATCTGGCTTCGCCTGCGCTCCTACCGCCCGCGATTTACACGACAATTGGTGGCCGGCCGCTACATCCTCGATCTCGCCTGTCGCAGCGTTCGACTGGCGGTGGAATTCGACGGCAGCCAGCATATCGAGTCGCTCCATGACGCCGAACGCACCGAATGCCTCGAGAACCTTGGCTGGTCGGTCCTTCGCTTCTGGAATTCGGACGTCCTCGCCAACCCTGACGGTGTCGCCGAAGCCATCCTGATCAAGGTTGGCGACCGCCTCGGGTCAACCCACCCCGAACCCCTCCCTTCCAGGGAGGGGAGGAAGAAGGAGTCGACCTGACTCCTTGTCCTTCCGGCAGGGAAGCAAGAAGGCGCCAACCTGACTCCCCTCCCTGGAAGGGAGGGGCCGGGGGTGGGTCGCTCTCCGTATCGCGGCATGCCCTCCCAAAACAATCCGCCCGCCGCATCACGCCGCCGCCAAACCCCAAGAAAACCCCTTTTCCACACCCCCCGTGCATTTTGCCCACGCCCGTGCTAGGGAGCCGCTCTGGCGCGCGCCTCCGCCGCCCCCATATTCGGAATACCATGCCCTTTACACATCTCCCCACGCTTCTTGCCGAAGCGCTCTCCGCCCGTGGCTATGCCGCCCCCACCCCGGTCCAGGCGTCGGTCATCGAGCCGCAGGCCGAGGGCCGCGATCTGATCGTTTCCGCGCAGACCGGGTCGGGCAAGACCGTCGCCTTCGGCCTCGCGATCGCCCCCCAGTTGCTCACCGAGGACGAAGGGCGCCTGCCGCCGCCGCGCGCACCGCTCGCGCTTGCGATCGCGCCGACGCGCGAGCTCGCGCTGCAGGTCAGCCGCGAGCTCGAATGGCTCTATGCCAAGGCCGGCGCGCGCATCTCGACCTGCGTCGGCGGCATGGACGCCAGCCGTGAGCGTCGCTCGCTCAGCCACGGCGCGCATATCGTCGTCGGCACGCCGGGCCGCCTGCGCGATCACATCGAGCGCGGCGCGCTCGACCTGTCCAACATCAAGGCGGTCATCCTCGACGAAGCCGACGAGATGCTCGACATGGGGTTCCGCGAGGATCTCGAGCTGATCCTCGACGCCTCGCCCGAGGGACGGCGCACGCTGCTGTTCTCGGCGACGATGCCCAAGTCGATCGTCGCGCTGGCAAAGCGTTACCAGAAGGATGCGCTGCGCATCTCGACCGTCGGCGAGGACCGTGGCCATGGCGACATCAGCTACCAGGCCGTCACCGTCGCGCCCGCGGATATCGAGAACGCCGTCGTCAACCTGCTCCGTCTCCACGAAGCCGAGACCGCGATCCTGTTCTGCGCGACGCGCGACAACGTCCGCCATCTCCATGCCGGGCTGATCGAACGCGGATTCGCCGCGGTCGCATTGTCGGGCGAGCATAGCCAGAACGAGCGCAACAGCGCGATGCAGGCGCTGCGGGACAAGCGCGCGCGCGTCTGCGTCGCGACCGACGTCGCCGCGCGCGGGCTCGATCTGCCGTCGCTCAGCCTTGTCGTCCACGTCGAGCTGCCGCGCGATGCCGAGACGCTCCAGCATCGTTCGGGCCGTACCGGTCGTGCGGGCAAGAAGGGCACCGCGATCCTGATCGTGCCGTATCAGCGCAAGCGCCGCGTCGAGATGATGCTGCGCGGCGCGCGGATCGCGGTCGAATGGATGAACGCACCGACCGTCGACGACATCCGCCAGGCCGACAAGTCGCGGCTGATGACGATGCTGATGGAAGACGTCGAAATCGACGAGGACGATCGCGCATTGGGCGCACAGCTGCTCGAGAAGAAGTCTCCCGAGGAGGTCGCCGCCGCGCTGGTGCGCAGCTATCGCGCACGGATGCCTGCGCCCGAGGAAATGATCGAGGCGAGCGGCAGTGCCGGGTCGTCGCGCGAAGCGGGCAAGGAGCATCATCGCGATGGCTTCGACGACGTCGTCTGGTTCCGCATGGACATCGGCCGTCGCCAGAACGCCGATCCGCGCTGGATCCTGCCGCTGATCTGCCGTCGCGGTCACATCACCAAGAACGAGGTCGGTGCGATCCGCATCGCCGCGAACGAGACGATGTTCCAGGTGCCGAGCGCGATCGCGAGCAAGTTCATGTCCGCGGTCAAGCGCACTGAAGGCCAGGAAGCCGAAGGCGCGGTCCAGTTCGAGGCGGTCCAGGGCGGCCCCGAACAGGCCGAGCGCGCACCGCGTCGCGCGAACGGGCCTGCACCGGTGCGTCACGCACCGCGTCCGACGCTGCGTCCGGCCAGTGGCGCACCGCGGCGTCCGCGTTCGTAACGTCACTTCTCACTCGAGGAATCTCTGAGAATCACTTCCCCGGCGAAGGCCGGGGCCCAGTAGCGAAAGTTGATGTAACAGAGGGAAACACTCTCCGTTCAACGGCTCGCTACTGGGCCCCGGCCTTCGCCGGGGAAGGTCGTGAATATCGCAGCACGACACTCCAACCGCTCAGACCATCGCGGAATTTTCTCCCCCACGCGCACACCCCCTCGCCAAGCGCCGCGAAATTTTATAACAACGCCGCGCATAGAACGAATCTGCCCGCTGGCCGTTGGCTAGAGAGGCAACGCTTGGAGAGAATATGGCGCGCGACCCGGTCCCGGCCCATCTGAAGAAGAACCTGCCGCCGCTCTCGCTGTATGTGCCCGAACCCAAGTTCCGGCCCGGCGATACGGTCGATTTCACCCAGGTCCCGATCCCCGCCGCCGGCGAAACCCGCCGCCCCGAGATCACTGACAACGCCCAGAGCTTTACCGATCTGGCGTACCAGCTCGTCCGCGTGCTCGACGAGGACAACCAAGCCGTCGGACCGTGGAACCCGCGCCTCACCCCCGACATGTTGCGCGCGATGTTGCGCAGCATGGCGCAAGTCCGCGCGTTCGACGAACGCATGTTCCGTGCACAGCGGCAGGGCAAGACCAGCTTCTACATGAAGTGCACCGGCGAGGAAGCGGTCGCGGTCGCGGCGGCCTATGCGCTGGATTACGAGGACATGTGCTTCCCGTCCTATCGCCAGCAGGGCCTGCTGATCGCGCGCAACTGGTCGATGGTCGACATGATGAACCAGATCTATTCGAACAGCGCGGATCGGTTGCAGGGCAAGCAGTTGCCGATCATGTATTCGGTCAAGGAAGCCGGCTTCTTCTCGATCTCGGGCAACCTCACCACGCAATACCCCCAAGCCGTCGGCTGGGCGATGGCGAGCGCGGCCAAGGGCGACACGCGGATCGCGGCGACCTGGTGCGGCGAGGGTTCGACCGCCGAGGGTGACTTCCACTCGGCGTGCACTTTCGCGAGCGTCTACCGCGCGCCGGTGATCTTCAACGTCGTCAACAACCAGTGGGCGATCTCGTCCTTCTCAGGCTTTGCGGGTGCGGAATCGACGACCTTCGCGGCGCGCGCGGTCGGCTACGGCATCGCGGGCCTGCGCGTCGACGGTAACGATGCGCTCGCGGTCTATGCCGCGACCGCCTGGGCAGCGGAGCGTGCGCGGACCAACCAGGGGCCGACGCTGATCGAGCATTTCACCTATCGCGCCGAAGGCCATTCGACCTCGGACGATCCGGGGCAATATCGCTCGGCGGGCGAGCCGACTGCCTGGCCGCTCGGCGACCCGATCGCGCGGTTGAAGGCGCATCTCATCGCGCTGGGCGAATGGGACGAGGAACGCCACGCGGCGCAGGACAAGGAGTTGGCCGAAATGGTCAAGGCCGCGCAGAAGCAGGCCGAAGCGAACGGCGTGCTCGGCCACGGTCTCCACCAGCCGCTCGATACGCTGTTCGACGGCGTGTTCGAGGAGATGCCGTGGCATCTCAAGGAACAGCAGGCCCAAATGATCGCCGAAGAAACCGCCAGCGGCCGCCCGTGGGCGCGCAAGTGATGGGTGCCCGGCCCAGCGGCGCAGCCAACACGTCCTTCTTTTTCCTTCGCGTCTTAGCGTCTTTGCGTGATCAAGATTTTCTCACGCAAAGCCGCAAAGCCGCAAAGAAGGTTTTTAAAGCCGCAAGTGCGGCGGGTGCAGCAGCATGACCGATTCGACCCGCATGAACATGATCCAGGCGATCAATTCCGCCATGGACGTGATGATGGACCGCGACCCCGACATCGTCGTGATGGGCGAGGACGTCGGCTATTTCGGCGGCGTGTTCCGCGCCACCGCCGGGCTCCAGAGCAAATACGGCAAGACCCGCGTATTCGACACGCCGATCACCGAATGCGGCATCATTGGCGTCGCGGTCGGCATGGGCGCGTACGGCCTGCGCCCGGTCCCCGAGATCCAGTTCGCCGACTACATCTACCCCGCGCTGGACCAGCTCGTCAGCGAAGCGGCACGGCTCCGCTATCGCTCGGCAGGGGAATTCACCGCGCCGATCACGGTGCGCTCGCCGTTCGGTGGCGGCATCTTCGGCGGGCAGACGCACAGCCAGAGCCCCGAGGGCATCTTCACGCACATCTCGGGCGTCAAGACGGTGATCCCCTCGACTCCCTATGACGCCAAGGGCCTGCTGATCGCGGCGATCGAGGACAATGATCCGACGATCTTCTTCGAACCCAAGCGAATCTACAACGGCCCGTTCGACGGCCATTGGGACAAGCCCACGCAAAACTGGTCGCAGCATCCCGCGGGCGAGGTGCCGACCGGCTATTACAAGATCGAACTCGGCAAGGCGAAGGTCGTGCGGCCCGGTGAGGCGCTGACGATCCTCGCCTACGGCACGATGGTCCACGTCGCGCTCGCGGTAATCGCGGAAGCCGGAGTCGACGCCGAGGTGATCGATCTGCGCACTTTGGTGCCGCTCGACATCGAGACGATTGCGGCATCGGTGGAAAAGACCGGGCGCTGCATGATCATCCACGAGGCGACGCGGACCAGCGGGTTCGGCGCGGAACTGTCGGCGCAGGTGCAAGAGCGCTGCTTCTATCACCTTGAAGCGCCGATCGAGCGCGTCACCGGGTTCGACACGCCTTATCCGCACAGCCTTGAATGGGCGTATTTCCCAGGTCCGGTCCGGATCGGCGAGGCGCTCAAGAAGATTATGAAGGACGCATAATGGCACGCTTTACCTTCAAGCTCCCCGACATCGGCGAAGGGATTTCCGAAGCCGAAATCGTCGCCTGGCACGTAAAGGTCGGCGAACGCGTCGAGGAGGACCAGCAGGTCGCCGACATGATGACCGACAAGGCGACGGTCGAGATGGAATCGCCCGTCTCTGGCGTGGTGGTCGAACTCGCGGGCGAGGTCGGCGACCAGGTGTCGATCGGCGCGGCGCTGGTGGTGATCGAGATGGATGCCGACGCTGACGTATCGGCGGAGGAAGCGCCCGCGTTGCGCGTCGACGAGCCCACGGAGCTCAAGGCAGCGCCGCCGAGCGCGGAGCAGGTCGAGGTCGCGCAGCAATATGAGGCGGAGAATCCCGGCGTAGAGGAAGTCGTCCCTTCTTCTCCCTCGTCCGCTTCTTCTTCTTCCCCGGCGGAGGCCGGGGCCCAGTCGCGGCCGGCTGGTAACGACGCGCCGTCCTCACCAACATCGACCTCCGCGACTGGGCCCCGGCCTTCGCCGGGGAAGGAAGAAGAGAAAAAGGCCGTCCTCGCGTCCCCCGCCGTCCGCGCGCGCGCGGCGGATCTCGGCGTCGATCTCTCCCAGATCAAGGCCGAGGGCGACCGCATCCGCCACAGCGATCTCGACGCGTTCCTCCGCTACGGCGGCGCGCAAGGCTATCACGCCCCGCACGCCTCCAACGCCCGCCCGGACGAGGCGATCAAGGTCATCGGGATGCGCCGCCGCATCGCCGAGAACATGGCCGCGTCCAAGCGCGCGATCCCGCACTTCACCTATGTCGATGAGATCGACGTCACCGCTTTGGAGGCAATGCGCGCCGACCTCAACGCCAACCGCGGCGGCCGCCCCAAGCTGACGCTGCTCCCGCTGCTGATCGTCGCGATCTGCAAGACGATCCCGGCGTTCCCGATGCTCAATGCGCGGTATGACGACGAGGCCGGCGTAGTCACGCGGCACGGCAGCGTCCATCTCGGCATGGCGACGCAGACCGACGCGGGCCTCACCGTCCCCGTCATCCGCGACGCGCAGGACCGCAACGTGTGGCAGCTCGCGACCGAGATCGTGCGCCTCGCCGAGGCAGCGCGCGCCAACAAGCTCGCGCCCAGCGAGATGGGCGGCGGCACGCTGACCGTCACCTCGCTCGGCCCGCTCGGTGGGATCGCGACGACGCCCGTCATCAACCGGCCCGAAGTCGCGATCATCGGCCCGAACAAGATCGTCGAGCGGCCCGTATTTGTCGGCGACGAGATCGTCCGCGCCAAGCTGATGAACCTGTCGATCAGCTGCGATCACCGCGTGGTCGATGGCTGGGATGCCGCGAGCTTCGTCCAGGCGTTGCGCAAATATCTGGAGACGCCGGTCCTGCTCTTCGCAAACTGAGGGGCAGGGGCGGCGATGCCTGCCCTGTCCGTCATTCCCTTACAGGCGGGGCGTGACGGACAGGGGCGGCTCAGTCATGCACCGTCAGCCATTCCGCCGGATCTGCGCGCTCGGTGCGCAACGCGTTCGCCGGGTCCGCGGTATCCTCAAAGCCGATCGCCATCCCGCAGAACAGCATCCGTTCCGCAGGCATCCCGATCGCCGCGCCGACCGTGTCGGGATACATCGCCCAGCATTCCTGCGCGCAGGTCGCCAGCCCCGCCTCGACCGCGAGCAGCATCACAGTCTGCAGATACATGCCGAGGTCGGCCCATTGCGGCGGCCCCATCCGCCGGTCGACGCTGCAGAACAAGGCGGCGGGCGCACCAAAGAACTGGAAGTTGCGCGCGAACCACAGCCGCCGCGCCGCCTTGTCCTCGCGCGGGATGTCGAGTTCGCCGTACAAAGCCTCGCCGACCGCGAAACGCCGGTCGCGGTATGGCGCGACCAGTTCGGGCGGGTAGATGGCATAGGCCGGCTGCTCGGTCTCGCCGCGCCATAGCTTGGCGACGATTGATTCCTTCAGCGCAGCAAGCGGCGCGCCGGTCAGCAGGTCGATATGCCAAGGCTGGAGATTGCCCCCGGTCGCCGCCCGCGCGGCTCTGGTGGCGACCCTGTACAGCACAGCCGGATCGACCGGCGTCGGCAGGAATCCGCGTACCGATCGCCGCGCCGCGATCGCTTCGCTGACGGTCATGGAATGTCCTTTCGAGCCTTGGGTATGCAACCGCACTCTTGCCCGCCGTCGCCATTCAGGGCAAGACAGTTGCAAAATACAACCCTTATGGAGAGTCGAGCATGGCCGAGGCCTATATCGTGGACGCAGTGCGCACCGCCGGCGGCAAGCGGGGCGGTAAGCTCGCCGGCTGGCATCCGGTCGACATGGCGGCATCGGTGCTCGACGCGATCGTGGAACGCACCGGGATCGACGGTGCGGCGGTCGACGACGTCATCATGGGGTGCGTGATGCAGGGCGGGCAACAGGCGGGGCAGGTCGGGCGCAACGCGGTGCTCGCCGCGAAGAATTTGCCCGACAGCGTCCCCGCCGTCTCGATCGACCGGCAGTGCGGCTCGTCGCAGCAGGCGATGCAGTTCGCCGCGCAGGCGGTGATGTCGGGCACGCAGGACGTGGTGATCGCGGCAGGCGTCGAGAGCATGACGCGCGTGCCGATGGGCACCACTGCGACTTTGTTCATGAAAGAGGGGCTGGGCAACTACAAGTCGCCGCTGCTCGAGGAGAAATACCCGGGCCTCCTGTTCAGCCAGTTCATGGGCGCGGAGATGATCGTCAGGAAGCACGGGTTCACCCGCGAGCAGCTCGACACCTTCGCGGTCGAAAGCCACCGCCGCGCCGCCGCCGCGACCGAGCGGGGGGCGTTCGACAAGGAGATCCTCGCGCTCGACGTCGAGACGCCCGACGGCGTCATCAGCCACCGCACCGACGAAGGCATCCGTGCGGACGCGACGCTGGAGAGCATCGGTTCGGTCAGGCTGTTGCAGGAAGGCGGCAACATCACCGCCGCCAACGCCAGCCAGATCTGCGACGGTGCGTCGGCGGTGATGATCGTCAGCGAGCGCGCGCTCAAGGAACACGGGCTGACCCCGCTCGCGCGGATCGTCAACCTCACCGTCACGGGCGGCGACCCGGTGATCATGCTCGAGGAACCGCTGTTCGCGACCGACCGTGCGCTCCAGCGTTCGGGGATGAAGATCGCGGATATCGACCTGTACGAGGTCAACGAGGCGTTCGCACCGGTGCCGCTCGCGTGGCTCAAGCATACCGGGGCGGATCACGCGCGGTTGAACGTCAATGGCGGCGCGATTGCCTTGGGGCATCCGCTCGGGGCATCGGGGACCAAGCTGATGGCGACCTTGGTGCATGCGCTGCACACATCGGGCGGGCGCTACGGCTTGCAGACGATGTGCGAAGGCGGCGGGATCGCCAACGTCACGATCATCGAACGGCTTTGATCCAACTTAGCCCCTGTTCTTCAGGGGAGGGGTTGGGGTGGGGAAGTCCAGCAGAACAAACCTCTCTGCGAGGCACGCCCCACCCCCGTCCCCTCCCCTGAAGGGGAGGGGCGTTCTTGTTCGCAGGGAGGAAACATCATGAACCTAGACTTCACCAAAACCGCGATCGTTACCGACGGCGCATCCGCCCGCGCCGGCAAGGGCGTCAACGCCGCGATCATCGAACGGCTTTGATCCAACTTAGCCCCTGTTCTTCAGGGGAGGGGTTG